>NZ_LR215979.1:1279806-2559612 GCF_900683735.1 Fusobacterium ulcerans ATCC 49185 | reverse complement strand
ATGAAATATATTCAAAGATGTATTTGATTTTAAAAATATTATATAAAAAATTAAATATTTGAAAAATTAAAAAAGAAGTACTTTAGATGTCTAGAGAAGAGTTTTGAAGTTATTATTAAAAAGAGATTTTAACAGTTTAAGAAAATATTTTTATAAAAAAATAGGGTAATCTACTCAGTAGAAATTTTTTTAAATTTAACTACTTTTCAATTACTCTATTTCAAATTAATAAAATATATACTTTTATTTTTAAGAATAATGTCAATACAAAATATTTAATTTTACTTTTATATTTCTATTTCCTAAAGCAGCTGTGAGTTCGTCTATATTTTCAATATATCCAATCTTTGTATAGCTGTAGGAGGTATGAAAGTTTTTATAAAACAGTACTAAACAATCAGAACCAAATAACATCAAATCTCCTGCTTTAATTTCGCTAATATTTTGAGAATCAGCAGGTAATTTTTTAGGGAGATAGGAATACTTTTCATTTCCATTTAATTCTTTCATATCTAATGTCAAAGGAAGCTGGGTAATTAAATTTTGAGCAGCATTATTATCAAATAATTTTATCGTAAAATTTTTATTACCTATTTGCATATTTATAGTTTTTATAACTTCTTTTTTTAAATTATCATCATTTAAATTACTATAACTTTCATAATTTTTAAAAAATAAAATTATAAAGAATGTATAAAAATAAATAGAGAATTTTTTCATCTAGTCCTCCTTTAAAAAAATTAAATATTGTGTACTATAATTAAATTTAGAATTTTTATTTTATAAAGCTGTAAAATTTAGTAAGATTATTATACATATTCATTTTAAATCCTTTATTTATATTATAGAGTATAGATATTTTAATATCAAATACCTATATTAAATATAAAACTATGCTTGATAAGCATATTAAAAAAAGGTATAATTTTAAAAATAAAATTATTTGGAGGGATTGAATATGGAACTAAGGGTTTTACGTTATTTTGTTGCTGTAGCTAGGGAAGAAAGCATTACAGGTGCAGCAGAATCTTTACATGTAACACAACCTACTCTTTCTAGACAACTTATGGAATTAGAAGAAGAATTAGGAAAAAAATTATTTATTAGAGGAAGCAGAAAACTTACTTTAACAGATGAAGGAGTCCTTCTAAGAAAAAGAGCAGAGGAAATAATTGAACTAGTAGAAAAAACAGAAACAGAAATTATAACCTCTGATGAGATTATAAATGGAGATATTTATATAGGTGGAGGAGAAACAGATGCTATGAGAATAATTGCTCAAACAGCAAAAAAATTACAAAAGGAATATCCTAATATAAGATATCATATATTTAGTGGAAATGCAGATGATGTTACAGAACGGTTGGATAAGGGATTATTGGATTTTGGAATATTAATCGAACCAGCTGATATAGGAAAATATGAATATATAAAACTTCCCGCAACGGATATATGGGGATTATTAATGAGAAAAGATAGTCCATTAGCATTGTGTGATACAATAAAGCCAGAAGACTTATGGAATATTCCACTTTTATGTTCCAGACAATCAATGGTTGGAAAAGAAATTTCAGAGTGGATAGGTTTAGATTATGATAAACTGAATATTGTAACTACATATAATTTAGTTTACAATGCTTCTCTTATGGTAGAAGAAGGTATTGGATATGCATTGAGTCTTGATAAATTAGTAAATACTACAGGAAATAGTGCTTTATGTTTTAAACCATTAGAACCAAAATTAGAAGTTGGTCTAAATATTGTATGGAAAAAATCTCAAATATTTTCTAAGGCAGCTAAAAAATTTTTAGAAAGATTAGAGATGGAAATATAAAAAAATTAAATATTTAAAAAGCAAATAGTATCAAAATTTTATATGTATATTATCAAAAATAAAATAAGAACCCATAGATTTAAAAAATGATTATTTAAAAATCTATGGGTTCTTTGATAATATATTTTAATATAATAGAATTATTTTTCAACTTTCTTTACTATGTTTAATTGGTATAATTCTGTATTCATATATAGCTCATTATAGTCAAAAAGTTCTCCATTTGATAAGTATGTAACATTTGATAATTTTAAAATAGGTGTCTTAGAAGAAATTTTTAATTTTTCAGCTATATTTTCAGGAGGAAACACAGGAGTTATATTTTGATAAGAAATAGAAATTTCCATTCCTTGCTTTTTAGCATATTCATACTTAGAACCTTCCAATATTTTTACAGATATCTCAGGATGTTTAGATATTTCCATATATGTTTTTTCAAAAAGAATAGGATCATTGTCAGCAAATCTAATTCTTTCAATATAATAAATCTTTTCATTAGGTTTTAGTCCCATTATCCTTCCAATATGTTCTCCAACTTTTGTTATATAAAAAGTTTCTACTATTGACCATGGTTTTTTTCCCATATCAAGAATATCTTCAGTAAAACTTTTAAGGAGAGGAGAACGCTTTAAAGTATTTTCTTTTGATACAAAAGATCCCTTTCCCTGTATTCTGTATATGATACCTTTATATGCCAGATTACTTAGTGCTTGACGAACAGTAACTCTGGAGCAGTTAAATTTTTCAGATAGTTCTGCTTCTGTTGGAAGAATATCATTAACTTTATAATGATTACTTTGTATTCCTTCAACTATGTAACTTTCTATCAATTGATATTTTGAAACTTTTTTATCTTCCATAATATACTCTCCTTATTTATATTTACAACTTTAAAAAAAATAATACAAGTTTTATATAATGTATAATACAACATATAATTTGTATTGACAAGTTATTTTTTATGAATTATAATCAATTTAATTAAAGTATCTTAATAAAATAAAGTACATAAATAAAATGTGGAGGTTGATTATGGAAGGGAAAGTTAGTTTAAAAGACAATCTTTTTAGCTTAGGACAACAGTTAGGTAAAGCTATTATGATGCCTATTTCTATTTTGCCAGTAGCAGGGCTTTTACTTGGTATTTCTGCTGCATTATCATCAGGAGCAGTAATAAAAGCTTATTCTATCTTAGATAATGCTGTTTTACAAGGATTGCTTAAATTAATGAATGCTGTAGGAAATGGGGTTTTTGCTGCACTGCCATTAATTTTTGCTGTTGGTATAGCTGCTGGATTAGCAAAAAATGAAAAAGGATCTGCTGGTCTTTCAGCAGTTGTTGGGTATTTTGTTCTTTTAACAGGAACAGGGGCATTTATAAGTATTTTTGGAAAAGAAGCTCCTGCAGGTGCAGATATTCGTCTTTATGGACAGGCTGTGCAGTTTGGGATAAAAACTCTTAATATGAATGTCTTTGGAGGAGTTTTAGCTGGTATTGTAACTGGTGTTGTTCATAATAAATACTATAAAACTAAACTTCCAGATGTATTAGCTTTCTTTGGGGGAGCAAGATTTGTTCCAATAGTTAATACTGTTGTATTTATGTTTGTATCTTTAATCATGGTTTTTGTTTGGCCAGCAATAGCAGCTATGATTGCTTATTTTGGAGTTTTAACTCAAGGGTTAGGAATATTTGGAGCATTTATGTATGGGCTTGTTCTTAGAGGATTCTATGTTTTAGGTCTTCACCATGTATTCTATCTTCCATTCTGGACTACAGCTGCTGGAGGAACTTTAGAAGTTGGGGGAAAAGTTATTGAAGGATGGCAAAATATATTCCTTGCACAATTAGCTGATCACAATACAGTACATTATTTTTCAAATATAGCTCTTTACAACAGTGGAAGATATTTCCATATGATATTTACAATGCCTGCTATATGTTTAGCTATGTATACAGCTATTCCAAAAGGGCCGAAAAGAAAAGCAACATTTGGATTTTTACTTTCAATAGGACTTACAAGCTTCTTAACTGGAGTTACTGAGCCAATATCATTTGCTTTACTATTTGCTTCACCTTTACTTTTTGTGGCAGAAGCAGTTTCTTTTGCAATATCTTTTGTTATTGCAGCAATAGCTAAAATTACAATAGGATCTACTTTCTCAGCTGGATTAGTCGAATTTCTACTATTTGGAGTATTCCAAGGAAATTCTAAAACTAATTATATCTGGATACTTATTCTTGGAATTCCAATCTTTATAGTAAATTATCTGTTATTTAAATTCTTAATAGAAAAATTGAATGCTAAAACACCTGGAAGAGAAGATGATGAGGAACAAGAAAAAGGGCTGAAAGGAAAATATACTTCTGGAGAAGCTAAAACAATAATAGAAGCTTTGGGAGGAATGGGAAATATTTCTGACATTGATAACTGTGCAACAAGATTAAGAGTTACAGTAAAAAAATTAGATGTTGTAAATATTGATTTATTAAAACAAACAGGAGCACATAATGTTGTTACTAGAGGAAAAAATCTTCAAATAATTTATGGGCCAACAGTAAATCTTATCAAAACAGAAATTGATGAATATGTTGCTACACTATAGAATATAATAAATATAAGGATAGTGATTTTATGAATGATAAGAACAAGAAAATAATAGAAGATATAAAAAATGGTTTGATACTATCATGCCAAGTAAAAAAAACAGATCCTCTTTATCTTCCTGAGATAATAGAAAAACTAGTGGCATGTGGTGAATGGGGAGATGCCTGTGGATATAGAATAGATACCCCTGAAAACATAGCTAGAATAAGAAAAGTTACTAATAAACCTATAATAGGTTTATGGAAGATAAATATTGATACAGAAGATGTTTTTATCACTCCAAGCATGAAAGAGGTAGATGAAATAGTAAAAGCTGGAGCTGATATTGTAGCAGTTGATGCTACAAACAGAATAAATAGTTATGGCAGAAAAGCTTATGAACTTATTTCAGAAATAAAAGAAAAATATCCAGATTTATTAATACTTGCTGATATTAGAAATGCTCAAGAGGCAAAAGAAGCTTTAAAAATGGGAGCACATATGGTTGCTCCCACACTATATAGATTTAATGATAATCCAAAATTTACAGATTCTCCTGATTTTGAAGAGTTAGCAAGAATTGTAGAAGCTTGTGAAGGATTGGGACTTGTAATTATGGAAGGAAAAATAGCTTCTCCTGAAGAGGCTGTTCAGAGTCTTTATCTTGGAGCTCATGCTGTTGTAATTGGAAGTGCAATCACAAGACCTCATCTGACAACATTGAGATTTACAAGTGTTATGAATAAGTATAAAAGAAAAATTCCATTAAAATATTAGATAGGCTGGTGAAAAGTTATGAACAAATATAAAATATTATGGAGTGATATGCATAGTAATCTACATCATGAAAGCATAGATGAACTGCCTTCATGGTTTGAACAGGTAAAAGATATTTTTGATTTTTGGCCGTTTGCATATTATCCATATTATATGAGAAAAGATGAGTGTGGACTGGGAGTAGAGGATATCTACCCTATAGATAAAGTACAGGCTGACTGGGAATATGTAAGAGAATTTACTGAGAAAGTTAATAAAGAAGGATTTCCTATGTTCATGGGGTATGAATGGCAGGGAGCAGGAAAAGATGGAGATCATAATGTTTTCTTTTTAAAAAATGATCAAAATCCATATTTTCCTCTTAGATATTCAGAGCTTGAAAAAAACTTTAGAGAGGCTGATTGTATAGCTATTCCTCATCATTTGGCTTATGAACTTGGTCATAGAGGAAAAAACTGGGAAACACATAATGATAAATTTTCACCATTTGCAGAAATTTATTCATCACATGGTTCTAGTGAAAATGACGAAAGTCAATTTACAATGGACAGACATATTCATATGGGACCTAGAACAGGAGTGACAGCTGTAGAAAAGGGATGGGAGAAAGGACATCAATTTGGAGTTATAGCTTCAGGAGATAATCATTCTGTTCCTGGAGTTTATGGATTTGGGTATATTGCTGTATTGGCTGAGGATAATACAAAAGAAAGTATCTGGGATGCCTTTATAAATAAAAGAGTCTATGGAGTAAGCAAAGATAGAATAAAAGTAGATTTTTTAATAGATGATACTGTTATGGGGGGGAGTGTATCTCCGAAAAAAGATTCTAAACTTGTACTGAATGTAGAAGCTTCAAATGCAATAGATAGAATAGAAATTATAGAAGACAACATAACGACTGAAATGATTCCCCATACTTCAACATGGGAAAAGGAATCTCTTGGAAAAAATGTTCAATTTAAATTTAAAGCAGAATTTGGATGGGGACCAGACAGAAGAATATTTCCTGATATAAAATCAAGAAACTGGAGTGGATCACTTTCAACAGAAGGAAAAATTTTATCTATTGAGAAATGCTGGAGCAATTTTGGGCAACGTCTATATGATGTTACAGACAGCAGCTGTAAGTTTGATTTAACTTCATATAAAACAACAGCTACAGGAAAATGGATGGGGCCTAGTGCTGTAACTACAGAAGGATTTATATTTGAAATATCAGCTCCTATTGATAGTTTTATTGTTCTTACAGTTGATGGAAAAGAATATAAGTTTGAGGTAAAAGAATTGTTTGAATCTTCCAGATTGATACCATTATTGGAAGAAGCAGAAGAACTTTTAAAAGAAAACTTTAACTTTACTGAGTACTATAGAACTGATCCTTGGTGGCACAATGCATATAAGATAAAAATTTCTAAAGCTGTTCCTGTTTCAGGATATACAAGAAGAATAGAAAGAACTATAGATACTACTAATGTTTCAAATGTTAGAGTAAGAATATGGCAGAAAGATGGTGGAGCTGCATGGAGTTCACCTATATTTGTAAAATAAAGGAGGCTATCAGTCAAAGATGAATGTTATATATATAAATACACATGACAGTGGAAGAATGTTGAGCCCTTATGGATATGATATTCCAACTGAAAATCTAAAAAAACTGGCAGAAGACTCTGTGGTCTTTACAAATGCTTTTTGTGCAGGGCCGACTTGTTCTCCAAGCAGAGCTGCTCTTTTAACAGGAACTTTTCCACATCAGAATGGGATGCTTGGGTTAGCTCAAAGAGGATTTTCTCTTTACAATCCTGAAAAACATTTAGCTAATTTTTTAAAGAATAATGGATATAATACTTGTTTATGTGGAATACAGCATGAATATGGATGGTATCTAGATTTAGAAAAAAATGGGCTGCATAATTTGGGATATAATGAAATTCTTACAACGGATTCTAAATCATTTAAAAAAGAAGAGCTTCATTTATGGGATAGAAATAATGCTGTAGAAGTAGTTAAATGGCTTGATAACTATAATGAAGAAAAACCATTTTTATTATCTTTTGGGATGCACAGCACACACAGACCTTACCCAGTAGAAGTAGCTGAGTTTATAGATGAAAGATATGTAGTTCCTCCTTATCCAATTACTAATAATGAAGAAAACAGACATGATCATGCTCAGTATATGACAACAGCTCATTATGCAGATGAAAATATAAAAATGATAGTAGATGCTTTAAAGAGAAATAATCTTTATGAAAATTCTATTATAATTTTTACTACAGATCATGGATTGGCACTTCCATTTAATAAATGCAATCTTACAGATACTGGAATAGGAGTTTCATTGATAATAAAAGTTCCTAATGCAGATTCTAATGGAAAAGTTGTGGATAGTCTGGTTTCACAAATAGATGTATTTCCTACATTGTGTGAACTTCTTAATTTAAATAAACCTGATTATCTGGAAGGAAAGTCTTTTGCAGAAGCTTTTGTTGATAATAAAGCTGTTCTTGATGAATACATATTTGCTGAAGTCAATTTTCATACATCATATGAACCTGTAAGATGTGTAAGAACAAAACATTACAAATATATAAAATACTATGATGAAACTTGGAATAAAGTTAATCTTTCAAATATGGATGAGTCTGTACCAAAAGATTTTCTTATGAATAATGGACTAAAAGAAAAAGTTAAATATAGAGAAGGGCTTTTTGACCTCTATTATGATCCAACAGAAAGAAATAATCTTGTAGAAGACTCTAAATATAAAGAAGTTTTAGAAAAGTTAAGAAAAGTATTGCTTGAAAAACAGGTGAAAACTGATGACCCTATTTTAAAAGGAGCACTTGAAATAAAAAAAGGATATAAAGTAAATAAAGTAGAGTGTGAAACAGCTTCAAGTAAAAATAAAGATGACTATATTTCATATAATTAAAAAATAAAAAAATTTGAAAGGCTATAGATAATTTGATTTGTCTGTAGCTTTTTTTATTTATCAGAAAAAAACTTTATCAACCACTTATAAACAAATATTTTATCATAAAAAATTATTATTTAGAAAATATTAGAAAAAATCTATAGTGGTATATAAAAATGTGCTAATTTATGAAATCAGTAGAAGGAAGAACTATTAATCTCCTTTAAAAAATGATACAATTAAAAATAAGGAAAAAAATTAATATCAAAAATATTTAAATATAAGTTCTAAAATATGGAGGGGAAAAGAATGTATACAAATTTTCAATTTTTAAAAAAAGATTGGGATATTTTAGCTAAAATTGGAGAAATGGCAGAGTACACTCTTCATAAAGACCCTAATACTGCAATTATAAAAATAAGACAATTGGGAGAATATATAGCAAAGTCTATGCTGAAAGTTGAAAGATTAGCTGAACCAGAAAGTGGGAGTCAATTAGATAGAATAAAAATTTTAAAAACTTATGATCTAATTCCAGAGGATATAGAAAATATATTACAGCTTATTAGGAAAAAAGGGAATACAGCTGTGCATGATATGTCTGGAAATGAAAGTGAAGCAGAGACTCTTTTGTCATTAGTAGTAAAACTTTGTAGTTGGTTTAATGAAATTTATGGAAGTGATTACTCTTTCAATTCAGAATTAGTTCAATACAAAAAGCCAGAGAGAGTTGATTATAAAGAAGCTTATGAAAAGCTTTTATCAAAAGTACAAGAAGAAGAGGAAAAGAATAAATTTGAAAAATTAGTACCTGAAAAACTTTCTTTTAGAACACCTGAAGAAAGAATTCAATTGATAAAAAATAAAAAAAGTGTTGAATTAACTGAAGCTGAAACAAGAGCTCTAATTGACCAGCAATTAAGAGATGCTGGATGGGAAGCAGATACAATAAAGTTTAATTATAAATCAAATAAAACTATGCCTGAAAAAGGTAGATTTATGGCAATTGCAGAATGGCCATGTATAAAAGAAGATGGGAAAAATGGATATGTAGATTATGCTCTTTTTTATGGAAATACTCTATATGGAACTTTAGAAGCTAAAAGAAAAAAAGTTGATATAGGCAATGCTTTAAGAAGAGAAAGTAGAATGTATTCCAAAGGAGTGATGATATTAGATGGAATTAAACTTTGCGAAGGAGCTCCTTTTTTAGATGAATATAAAGCTCCATTTATGTTTTCAAGTAATGGACGAGCTTATAATAAGGAATTAATTGATAAATCAGGAATATGGTTTTTAGATGGAAGAAGACAGAAAAATTCTCCTAAAGCTTTAAAAGGATTTTATTCTCCAAGAGATCTTAAAGAATTATTAGCTAAAGATGAGATGTTAGCAAATAAAATTTTGCAGGAAGAACCTATGGAATATCTAAAATCTAAAAGTGGATTAGGTCTTAGAAATTATCAGATTGAAGCAGTAAAAGCTGTGGAAGAAGCTTTGATAAGAGGACAGAATAAAGTTCTTTTGACTATGGCTACTGGAACTGGAAAAACAAGAACTGCTCTGGCTATCTTGTATAGGTTACTGAAAAGTAAAAAATACAATAGAATATTATTTGTAGTAGATAGAGCAAGTTTAGGTGAACAAGCAAAAGATACTTTTGATAATGTCAAAGTAGATCAACAATTAAAAATTTCTGAAATTTATGATATTAAAGGATTAAAAGATAAAAAGCCAGAAGATACTACAAAAATACATGTAGCTACTGTTCAAGGACTTATGAAAAGAGTACTATACTCAAATGATGATACAGTTACAGTAGGACAATATGATTGTATTGTAATAGATGAAGCTCATAGAGGATATATTTTAGATAGAATTCCGACTGAAGAAGAAGCGGTTTTTAATGATGAAAAAGAATATCAGAGTAAATATCGTAGTGTGGTAGATTATTTTGAGGCTGATAAAATAGCTCTAACAGCTACTCCAGCAGTTCATACTTATGAAATATTTGGTGAACCTGTATATCAATATTCATATAGACAGGCTGTTTTAGATGGACATCTTGTTGATTTTGAACCACCTTACAGAATTATAACAAAGTTATCTAGTGATGGAATACATTTTGAAAAAGGAGCTGAAGTAAAAGTTTTTGACTCAGAAACACAAGAGATAAAAGTTATAAAAGATTTAGAAGATGAATTGGATTTTGATGTAGACAAATTTAATACTAAAGTTATAACAGAAGGATTTAATAGAGCTGTTTGTTCTGCATTGGCAAATTATATAAATCCAGAAGGCCCTGAAAAAACTCTTATTTTCGCAGCTACTGATGAACATGCAGATATGTTAGTTAGAATATTGAGGGAAGAATTCGATAAACTTGAGATGTATTCTATGAATAATGATATGATAGAAAAAATTACAGGGTCAGTAAAAGATGTAGATAAGCTTATAAAAAAATTTAAAAATGAAAATTATCCAACAATAGCAATTACAGTAGATCTTTTAACTACAGGAATAGATGTTCCTAAAATTTGTAATCTTGTATTTTTAAGAAAGGTAAAAAGTAGAATTCTTTATGAACAAATGATAGGAAGAGCTACAAGATTATGCGAAGAGATAAATAAAGAATATTTTAAAATTTATGACGCAGTTGATATCTATCCAGATTTAAAAGACTATACAGATATGAAACCAGTTGTAGCAAATCCTAAAATAAATTTGAAAAAACTCCTTGGAGATTTGGATAAAATTGATGGAAATGATAAAAATATGGAGTATCTTTTAGATGAAGTAGTTGGAAGAATTCAAAGAAAGAAGAATAGAATAAAAAAAGCTGGTTCAGATCATTTAAAAGTTTTTTCTAACTATATAAGAGGAGAAGAAGTTTCTGATATTGATGAATATGTAGATTATCTGAAAAATACTCCAAAAGAAAAAATCTATGAAACATTGATGAAAGAACAAAAATTTCTTTTACATTTAGATGAACTAAAAATAGCAGAAAAAGAAAAAGTAATTTCTGAACATGCAGATGAAATAAAATATATTAGACAAGATTTTGGAAAAGCTGAGAGACCAGAAGACTATTTGGAAGGTTTTAGAGAATATGTTTTAAATTCTTCTGACAAAATAGAAGCAATTAAGATATTGAAAAAATCACCTCAAGATTTTAAAAAAACAGATTTAGAAGAAATTATAAAAGTTCTGGATATAGAAGGATATAATAAAGCAAGTTTAAATGCTGCATATAAACAAGTTAGAAATGAGGATATTTTAGCAGATATGCTGACTTTTATTAAAAATGCAATATATGGATCTCCTATAGTAGATAGAGAAAAAAAAATAAATGATGTTATGATTAAAATAAAAAGACTAAAAAATTGGTCTCCAAAACAAAAAATTATTCTTGAAAGAATAGAAAGTCTGTTAAGAAGTGATGGATATTTAACTAAGGAAGACTTTGAAGCTGGAATATTAAAAGAAACATATGGAGGATATTCAAAAGTTGATAAGAATTTAGAAGGCATGTTAGATGAAATTTTAAATGTAATTAGCAAGGAAATAATATTAAACTAGCAGGGAGATAAAAATGACAAGTAACGAAGTAGTACAAAAATTATGGAACTTATGTAATGTTTTAAGGGATGATGGAATTACATATCATGAATATGTAACTGAATTAACATATATATTGTTTTTGAAGATGTCTTCAGAACTAGAAAATGAAGAAAAAATAGGGATTCCATTAAAGTATAGATGGAAAGAATTGGCAAAGTTAGAGGGAATAGAATTAAAAAATAATTATCAAAAATGTTTATTAGATTTGGGACAAATTGATGGGAAGCTTGGAATTATCTACAGAAATGCTCAAACGAAAATTGAGGAACCAGCAAATTTAAAAAAGATTTTTAATGAAATTAATAAAATTGATTGGTATTCTGTAGATAAAGAAGATTTAGGAGATCTATATGAAGGACTTTTAGAGAAAAATGCTTCTGAAAAAAAATCAGGAGCAGGGCAATATTTTACTCCTAGAGTTCTTATTGATTCAATTGTTAGAATTATAAAACCAGAATTAGGGGAAAGAATATGCGACCCAGCAGCAGGAACATTTGGGTTTATAATAGAAGCAGATAAATATTTGAGAGGAAAATATGATGACTATTTTGGTACTAAAGAAAGACCAGTAACAGATGAAGAGAGAGAATTTCAAGCAAGGGAAGCTTTTTCTGCCTGTGAACTTGTGCCAGATACACATAGATTAGGAATAATGAATGCATTGCTTCATGGAATAAATGGAAACTTTATCCAAGGAGATTCTTTGTCTGAAACAGGTAAACAGCTTAGAAACTTTGATCTTATCCTTTCAAATCCACCATTTGGAACTAAAAAAGGTGGAGAAAGAGTAACAAGAGATGACTTGGTTCATGAAACTTCAAATAAACAGTTAAACTTTTTACAGATTATTTATAGATCTCTGAAAACAACAGGAAAAGCTAGAGCAGCTGTAATTATTCCTGATAATGTATTGTTTGAAGGTGGAGTTGGAAAAGATATAAGAATAGATTTATTAAATAAGTGTAATCTTCATACTGTATTAAGATTACCAACTGGAATATTTTATGCTCAGGGAGTAAAAACAAATGTATTATTTTTTGAAAGAGGAAGAACTGATGTAAATAATACAAAAGAAATCTGGTACTATGATTTAAGAACTAATATGCCAAATTTTGGAAAGAATACTCCTCTTACAAGAAGTCATTTTGAAGAGTTTGAAAAAACATTTGATTCAGTAGAAGAGAAAGAAAAATTAGAGAGATGGAATTTAATAACTCTTGAAGATATTGTAAAAAAAGATTATTCATTGGATTTAGGTCTAATAAGAGATGACTCAATGATTGATTCTGATGATCTGCCTGATCCTATTGAAAGTGCTCAAGAATCTATAGATAAATTAGAAGAAGCAATAGATTTGCTTAAGAGTGTGATAAAGGAGTTAAATCTTTGTGAGGTGGAAAACAATGGCTAAAAACAAAGAATTAACTCTTGAAGAAAAGCTCAGAGAAGCTCTCATTCCCAAAGAGGAACTGCCATATGAGATACCTGAGAGCTGGGAGTGGGTAAAGTTAGGAAATGTTAGTGAAATAAATCCTAAGAAAAAAGTATTAAATATTGATGAAAATGAAAAAATATCATTTTTACCAATGAAATCAATTTCAGATGTAACGGGAAGAATATTAAATATTGAGTATGAAAGTTATTCTAAATTAAAAAAAGGATATACACAATTTTTAGAGAATGATATTCTTTTTGCTAAAATAACCCCTTGCATGGAAAATGGAAAATGTGCTATAGCTAAGAATTTAAAAAATGGAATAGGATATGGAACTACAGAATTTCATGTTTTAAGAACAACTTATGCTTTAAATAATAAATTTCTATATAATTTTTTGAGACAAGAAAGGTTTCGGCAAGAGGCAAAATATAATATGACTGGAAGTGTTGGATTTAGGAGAGTTCCAGTAGAATTTTTAAAAAGATATATATTTCCCTTACCTCCTTTAGAAGAACAAAAAAGAATAGTAGAAAAATTAGATTCTATGTTTGAAAAAATAAATAAAGCAAAAGAGCTGATACAAGAGGTAAAAGAAAATATTGAAAATAGGAAAGAATCTATTTTAAATAAGGCATTTAGGGGAGAATTAACTGCTGAATGGAGAAAAAATAATCAAACTGAAGATGCAATAGAACTTTTAAAAAGTATTAATGAAGAGAAAATAAAAAATTGGGAACAAGCATGTATTGAAGCTGAAAAAAGTGGAAAGAAAAAGCCAAGCAAACCTAAAATTGAAGAGATAGAAAATATTATAATTTCTAAAGAAGAAGAACCATATGAGATACCTAAGAATTGGAAATGGGTGAGATTAGAAAATGTAACTTCCAAAATAACAGATGGGACTCATAAAACGCCTACTTATATAGATGATGGAGTTCCCTTTATTTCAGTGAAAAATATAAAAAATAATAAAATATATTTTGATGATATAAAATATATTTCACAAGAAGAGCATAAAGAATTATATAAAAGATGTAATCCAGAGAAGGGAGATATTTTAATAACTAAATCTGGTACAATTGGTAGAACTGCAGAAGTAAAAGAAGAATTTGAATTTAGCCTTTTTGTTAGTGTTGCATTAATAAAAAATTACAAGAATATTATTTTAAGCAAGTATTTATTATATAATACAAATGATTATATGAATAAAATAAATATTGCTAGTGATATAAAAGGAGGAGTAATAAAAAATTATCATATTAGTGATATAAAAAAACAGCCTATTCCTCTTCCTCCATTAAAAGAACAAGAAGAAATTGTAAGAATATTAGATGAAATACTAGAGAAAGAAAGTAAAATAAAAGAGCTTATAGAATTAGAAGAAGCAATTGAATTACTTGAAAAATCTATTTTAGATAAAGCTTTTAGAGGTGAATTAGGAACTCAAAATAAAGAGGATGAACCTGCAATAGAACTTTTGAAAAAAATATTATAATTTAAAATAAAAAATATAAAGATAATAGGGGAAAAATATATGAATAAAATTTTAGCTAAAGAATATAGTATTAATGATATTTTAAATAAGAAGAAATATTTTGTAGATGATTATCAAAGAGAGTATAGATGGGGAAAAAGGAATATAGATGATTTATTAAATGATTTATGGAGTAAATTTAATGACAGTTTTATGGTTGGAGACAGAGTTGAAATAGTAAAAACTTATAATTCATATTTTTTAGGTTCTATTTTAATCAGCGAAAAAGATAATAATTCTTATTTAGTTGATGGACAGCAAAGGCTCACATCTTTATCATTGATTATAATATATCTATATATTCACTTAAAAGAATGGGGATTGCTGGAAGAAATAGATGATTTTGGACAATTGATTTATTCTTTGAGTTATGGTAAAAAAACTTTTAATATTCAAGTTCCTGATAGAGAAAAATGTATGGAAGCATTATTTAATAATCAATATAAAGAATTTACAAATGCTTCTGAAAATACTTCTAGCTTTAATCTTTTGGAAAGATATGGAGATATAGAAGAATTTTTTCAGGATATTGGATTGTCACCAGAGAATATATTACATTTTTCTTATTGGTTAAAGGATAATGTATTTTTAGTCAGTATAACTACTTCATCTGATGATGAGGCTTATACTATATTTGAAACTATGAATGATAGAGGACTTAGCCTTGATAGTACAGAAATGCTAAAAGGATATCTTATTGCTAATGTTTCTGAAAATAATAGAAGTAGGCTAAATGAGATTTGGAAAGATATCATTATAAAACTAAAAAGTATAGGAAAAGAAGAAGACAGTATATTTTTTAAAAACTGGATAAGAGCAAAATATGCAAATAGTTCTAGAACAAAAAAAGCAAATGGAGGGTATACTTCTGAAGATTTTGAAAGAGTTGGAAATGCCTACCATAAATGGATTAAAGAAAATAGAAATAAAGTGGGACTAAGGGACAAAGAAGATTTTGAAAACTTTATAGAGATGAACTTAAAAAAATATAGTGATGTATATTTAAGAATAAAAGAATTAGAAACAAAATTGGATTTAGACTTTAAAGAAGTTTATTGTAATGCAAATCAGGATTTTACACTTCAATCTATGCTTATTTTATCAGCAATTGAATTGTCAGATTCTAATGAGATTGTTGATAAAAAAATAAAGATGGTTTCTACTTTCATAGATATCTTTATTGTAAGAAGTATTGTGAACTACAAGCTTTTAGGGTATTCAGGAGTAGTATATAGAATTTTTAATTATGTCAAAAAAATTCGTGAAAATTCAAAAGATTTAAATACTTTAAGAGAATGTTTGAAAGATCTTTTAGACAATTTATCAGATAAATTTGAAGGACTAATGGAATATCATTTAAATAAGCAAAATAGAAGAAGAATACATTATTTTCTAGCGAGAATAACATCTTATGTGGAAGAAGCAAGCGGGCATTCTTCAAGAATTGATTCATATTTGAATAAAGCAAAAGGGAAAGATTATGAACTTGAACATATAATAGCTAGTAATTTTAAAGATTATTCAAGTTCTTTTGATTCAGAGGAAGATTTTCAAGTAACAAGAAGTTCAATAGGAAATTTAGTATTACTACAAAATGGAACAAATCAAAGTTTAGGGGATAAACATTTTAGAGAGAAAAAAATAAGATACAAAGGTGAAAATTTGTTACTTCAATCTTTGTGTGAAGAAACATATATTTCAAATCCTAATTTTACAAATTTTGTAAAAGATAATAATTTTAATTTTCATTCAGTAGAAGATTTTAATAAAAGAGAAGTGAAAGAAAGAACTGAATTATATTGTAAGTTAGCTGAAAAAATATGGGATACAAATAATTTATAACTATAAAATAAAGTTAAAAACTGAGAAACTAAGACAAGGTTTCTCAGTTTTATATTAAGGAATTTAAAAATTTATATATTTAAAATTATACAAATTTTTAAATAAAATAACTATTTATAGAATAAAAAGAAAAAAGGGGAATAGATTTATGAAAAATAAAGTTTTAGATGGAATCATGGGCTTATGTGTTGGAGATGCATTGGGAGTTCCAGTAGAATTTATGAAAAGAGAAGAGTTAAAAAGAAATCCTGTGATAGATATGAGAAGTGATGGAACTTACAATCTTCCAGCAGGAAGTTGGTCAGATGATTCAAGTATGGCATTAGCGTTATTGGATAGTTTAAAAAATGGTTTAAATTATAGAGACATTATGGAAAAATTTGCAGAGTGGTTTGAAAAAGGAAAATATGCACCATATGGAGAATGCTTTGATATAGGGATTGGAACAAGAAAAGCTATTTACAGATATTGGGATGGAATAGATCCTCTAGAATGTGGTGGAGATAGTGAATTTGATAATGGAAATGGATCATTAATGAGAATATTGCCAATATTATTTTATTTATGTGACAAATATAAAGAGATAACTTTTAGTGAGGAAGCTATGGATATTATACATAATATTTCTTCACTTACTCATAAACACAAGAGAAGTATGATAGCATGTGGAATTTATATTTCTATTGCTCATGAAATATTTTTAGGAGAAAGATTATTAATAGATGCTGTTAATAAGGGGATTAGTAAAGCTAAAAAATTTTATGAAGAAAAAATGGAATATGTAGAAGAATTAAAATATTATTCTAGAATATTTGATAATAATTTTAAAAATCTTACTGAAAATGAAATAAAAAGTTCAGGCTATGTAGTTGATACTCTTGAAGCATCTATATGGTGTATTTTAAATACCTCATCATATAAAGAAGCAGTATTGAAAGGAGTTAATCTTGGTGAGGATACAGATACTACTGGAGCAGTAGTTGGAGGGTTAGCAGGGTTATTTTATGGATATGAAAATATACCAGAGGAATGGAAAAAAGTTATTGCAAGAAGAGAATGGATAGAGGAATTATGTAAGATATATTAAAAGATATAAAGAGTTTTTTAAGTTTATTTGAATGATATAAGTAAAGTATTTATATATACATTTTATCTGAATCGTATAATAGATATATTTAAAATATATATAATGGAATAGAGATAAAAGTTTGATTTTTAAAATTTAGTATGTTAGAATAAATTACAAAATGGTTTTTTTATTAAAAAATATAGTTATTGGAGTACATTAAAATGGATAAAAAATATATTGTAGGAAATGCGAAAACTAATTTAGATAATCCTATAACTAAAAATTATAATAAATTTTTTCTGGCATTTATAGTATCAGATAAAGACGATATTATATTAGAAACAGAAGTATCATCTATCCTGAAAATAACTAATTCTTTTGTGAGAGAGATATTTATAGGAAAAAATTTTATAAAAGATCAGGATAAAATAATAGCAGAAGTTGAAAGAACTTATTTAGGAAGTTCACAAAAATCGATAATAGTTGCATATAAAGATGCGATAAAAAAATATATAAAGTCTAAGAATTAAAACACTTGTTTACAGTTAAACATTTAAGTAAGTAAGGTCTAAAATTCTACCATTTCTTTTTGAATGCGTGAATTTTAGACCTTTTTTATTTATAAAACACAGAGGAGGGATTTTATGATATTTGGATTACCAGCATTAATAGGTTTTTTACCACTAGTTATTTATTTGTACCTTGCATTTAAGGGGAAAAATCTGCTTTCAACAGTTATCATCTGCGTTTTAGTAGGAGCAGTTTTGACAGGGCAGACACCAGTGAGTTTATCAAATGAAATAGCAAATGGACTGAAATCATTTTTGGGACTTATTGGATTCATTATTATGATGGGAGCAGGATTGGGAGAAGTGCTGACTGAAACAAAAGTTGCCAGAAATCTAGTAGAAATACTAATAAAAAAAGTAGGAATAAAAAGTCAGAATCAAGCTATAATAGTAACAATGGGAACTTCAACTCTGCTGGTTTCTCTATTGGGAACTCTAGCAGGAGCAAATGCTATGATAGCACCAATATTGATACCAATAGTTGCAAGTTTTGGATTGACACCTAATGCATTAGCAGTTATCCTTCATGGAGCAGGAGCATGTGGATTGTTCCTAGGGCCATTTGTTCCTCCAGTAATTACATTGATGGGACTTACAGGTCTTACATATGGAGCATATCTGGCTAATGTAGGTATACCAGTAGCTGTTCTTGTACTTATAACTACTTATTACACAGGAAGAAAAGTACAGAAGCAGTATGAAGGAATTGAAATGTATTCAACAGAGGATATGGATAAAGATGAAGAATTTGTATCTACACCTGAGATAAATAAAGCAACAATGGTATTTGCCATAGTAATGATAGGAATGCTTGCATATGGTATATATGCAAAAGCAGGAGCAGCCTATGCAATCGTAGTTATGCTTGCAGTAGCTTTTACAACAGGACTGGCAGCAGGAAGAAGTATGATGGATATTATAGGAAGCCTTACAAAAGGTGCAACAAGAATGTTCTGGCTGTTCTTCATGTTTGTATTATATGATCCATTCTTGAAATTTGTTACAATGACAGGAGCATTTACTACATTGGGAGATATGCTGAAGCCATTGATAGATATAAGTGGAGATATAGGATTTATAATAATAAGTACTCTGGTAGGAATATTTGGAGTATCAGGGGCAGCGGTAGCACAATCAGTTGTATTGAATGACTTATTCAAAAATATAGTTGTAGATATAAATTTACCTATGACAATATGGGGAACTGTACTTCTGATTGGTTCACAAATAACGTCTTTTGCTTATCCAACTGGGGATATGATAGGACAGATGGGATTGGCACGTTCAAAAGATTTAAAAAGTATGATAAGAAATGGAATGTCAATAACCATAGTAATGATAATATATGTAATAGTAAGAGCAGTTATTTATTCAATTTAAAATAAAATATGGAGGGGTTGAATAATGGAAAAAAGAATAAGAGAAATAATAAGTGAAAACAGTGGAGTAACTGGAGTATTGCTAAGAGATTCAGTTGGGAAAATAATAACAATAAATGAAGAAGTAGTTTTTCCATCAGCAAGTCTAATAAAACTTTTTATTCTTATGGCATTAAATAAAGAGGATTACAATAAAAAGATAGAATTAAAAAAAGAAGATAAAGTTGGAGGATGTGGGATACTAAAAGTAATGGGAGATGGACTTCTTCTTACAGTGAGGGATATAGCTTATCTTATGATATGTCTTAGTGATAATACAGCAACAAATATCCTTATAGACTATATTGGAATGGATAAAATAAATAGTTGTATCAAAGAAAAAGGATTTATAGGAACTGTTTTAGGAAGAAAAATGATGGATGCAGAAGCTAGAAAAGCTGGAAAAGATAATTTTACTACTCCAAAAGATGTATTGGGAGTGCTGGAAATATTATGTAAAAATCCAGATGATTTAGATATGTTAAGAAATCAGGCTTCTAATAACAAAATACCTCTTTATTTTGCAAGAGAAGTGGATTTTGCACATAAGACAGGAGAGCTTATGTATATAGAACATGATGCAGGAAGATTATTCTATGATGGAGGATGGGTAGATATTATAATTCTTACAAAGGACTTAGAGAAAAATGAGGATGGAATCAAGATAAATAGTTTAATTGGGAAAATAATTTTTGATAACTATTGTAAATAATGAGTGGGAGGAGCAATGGTATTTGATTTAGTTATAGAAAATGGAAAAGTTGTTTTTGGAGGGGAAAAAGCAGCTGAAAATATTAATATAGGAATAACTGGAGATAGAATAACTGAAATATCGTCAGAAAAATTAGAAGGAAAAAAAGTAATAGATGCTTCTGGAAAAATTGTTTCTCCAGGTTTTATAGATCCCCATTGTCATTCTGATTTAGCAGCATTTTTTTCTGAAGAAATGACAAGTAAAATACTTCAGGGAGTGACAACAGAAGTAAGTGGCAATTGTGGAATAGGAATATCTCCAGCAGGTGAAGAATACAATAATGAGTTTAAGCAATATGTAAAAGATCATTTTGTATTGCCAGATGATAACACTGAATTGGAAGATATAAAAAGTATGAAAGATTTAAAAGAGGCAATAAATAGAAAGGGGTTTATTACAAATCAGGCTTACCTTGTAGGAACTGGCTGTATAAGAGTAGATAGTATAGGATTCAGTACTAAAAAATTAAATAAAGATGAGCTGAAAAATATGCTTGGAGTCTTAGAAAAAGAACTTCAGGAGGGGGCATATGGAGTATCTTTTGGACTTGTATATCAGCCAGGAAATTTTATGGATAAAGATGAAATAACAGAAATATTAAAAATTACAGCTAAATATAATAAAACAGCTTCTTTTCATATAAGAAATGAAGGAGAAAATGTTATAGAATCTATAAAAGAGGTGCTGGAATGTGCTGAAAAAAGTAAGTGCAGAGTAAATATATCACATTTGAAAATAATGGATAGAAGACTTTGGGGGAAATCAGATGATATTTTAAAATTAATAATAGAAGCAAGAGAAAAAGGATTGGATATAACATATGATCAATATCCTTATACTGCAACTTCTACCACTCTCATGGTTCTTATTCCAGAAAAAATATTTGATGGTGATGTAAAGAAATTTATTGAGAGAATAAATATTCTTACTGAGGATGAAAAAAAAGATATTATGGATATTGTATATAAAAGGGGAGGAATATCTAATATATTGATATCTAATAGTTTTCTCCCAGAGAATAAATTTTCTGGAAAAACAATTTTGGAAATAAAAGAAGAAACTAAAATGGAGGATATAGAAACAATTCTTTATCTCATAAGAGAAAGTGCGGGAAGAGCAAAAGCAATTTATTTTTCTATTGGAGAAGAGGATATGTACAACTTTATGAATACTGGAATAGGGGTAATAGGAAGTGATGGAAGTTCAGTACCAGTTGAAAAAATTCAAAAATTTGGCATTCCACATCCAAGAAACTTTGCAACTTTTCCTAAATTTATAAGAATAAATAGAGAAAGAAAAATGTTCAGCATTGAGGAAATGGTAAATAAAATAACTTCTAAGACTGCTGATATTTTTTCTATAAAAGAAAGAGGAAGAATAGAAAAAGGATATTTTGCAGATATAACAATATTTGATTATGAAAAAGTTCAGGATAAAGCTGGATTTGAAAATCCTTTTATAAAGTCTGAAGGAATAGAATATGTTATAGTTAATGGAAAAATAGCAGTGAATAATGGAAGATTTACTGGAGAAAAAGCAGGAAAATGTATTTAAAAAAATTTTTTAATCAAAATGGGCTTAAAAACTATTCAGTTTTTAGGCTCATTTATTTTTATGTAAGAAAACAAGATTTTTTATTGACTTTTTAGATAAAAGAGTTTATATTTTAAATATAATATATTCTATAGAATGTATAATGTTTAAAAGAAAATGGAAATGACTATGACATTATAAAAAGCCCAAAGCAGTTCTATAGATAAATCACTGAGAATAAAGGAGGAAAATTATGGTAATTGATTTAAACTTGTTTCTTACAACTGCATTGGCTGTTATCGTTTTATTAGTGGGAGATTATGTTAAAAAAAGAGTAGAAATACTTAGAAAATTCTGCATACCTATACCAGTAATTGGAGGACTTATTTTTACAATTTTGGTATCAATTGGTTACAGTACACAATTATTTACATTCAAGCTTAATTTTGCCCTCAGTGATGTATTTATGCTTGCGTTTTATTCAAGTATAGGATTTACTGCAAGCTATAAATTATTGAAAAAAGGTGGACCTAAAGTTATAAAATTCCTTATAGTTTCTATAATAGTAGTTATTCTACAGAACTTCTTAGGAGTATACCTAGCAAAACTATTGGGATTAAGTCCTTTAGTAGGGCTGGCAACAGCATCTATACCAATGACAGGAGGACATGGAACATCAGCAGCATTTGCTCCAGTATTGGAAGAGGCAGGACTTCAAAATGCTCTGACTATAACTCTTGCAGCAGCTACATTTGGACTGGTAGCAGGAAGTTTAATAGGTGGACCTACAGGTAAGTTTTTGATTGAAAAGTATAAACTTATAACAGGTAAGGAAACAGAAAAAGTAGAAGGAATAGAAAAAGTTGAAAAGGGAAATGAAAAACTTGATGAAAAAAGAATATATTCAGCTGTTTATCAATTATTGGTATCTATGGCTCTTGGAAGTATAATATCAATGCTTTTGAAGAAAACAGGGCTTACATTTCCAGCATCAGTTGGAGCAATGATTGCAGCAGCAATAGTAAGAAATATTGCAGACTACTCAACTTGGCTGAAAATAAAAGAAACTGAAATAAGAATAATAGGAGATATTTCGTTGATACTATTCTTAGCATTCTCTATGATGAGTTTAAAATTATGGCAGCTTACAGATCTTGCAATTCCAATGATAATACTATTGATAGCTCAAACTATATTGATGGGGCTATGTGCAGTATTTTTAACATATAAAGTGATGGGAAAAAATTATGAAGCTGCAATGATGGCAGTAGGACATTGTGGATTTGGACTTGGAGCAGTACCGACAGCTATGGCAAATATGCAGTCTGTTGAAGAAAAATATGGACCAGCACCTACAGCATTCTTTATACTTCCATTAGTAGGAAGTTTATTTATAAACTTTTTCAACTCAGCAATAATAGTAGCTTTTATAAACATATATAAATAATAAAAAATAACATAAAAGTATATAAAATATTAGGAGGTAAATATGAAAAAAATATTAATGGCTAAAGGTGCAAGATCAATAGTAGAAATAAATTTAGGGGTAAAAGCTGGAGAAAGTGTAGTTATAGTTACAGAGCCTAAACAAATGAGAATAGCAGAAGCCTTAGCAGCAGCAGTAATAGCAACAGGAGCAGAACCAACTATACATATAATGACACCTAGAGAAAGAGATGGACAGGAACCACCTAAAGTAATAGCAGCTGCAATGAAAGAATCTGATGCATTTATAGGAGCAGTATTTACATCAATAACTCATACTCATGCAGTAAAAGATGCATGTGCAGCAGGTTCAAGAGGAGTAATGCTTACACAGTTTAATGAAGATCAAATGATAACAGGGGGAGTAAATGCAAATTTCTATGAAGCAGCAGAAAATTGTAAAAAAGTAGCAGCTGCAATGGCAGGAGCAGAAGTTATAACTATAACAACTCCTATGGGAACTAACCTTAAACTTTCTGGAAAAGGAAGAAGAGGAAATGCTATGACTGGATTGGTAGAGCCTGGTAAATTTGGACCTATTCCTACTGTAGAAGCTAATGTATCACCAGTAGAAGGGACTGCAAATGGAGTAATAGTTGCAGATGCAAGTATACCATATATTGGAATAGGATTATTAAAAACTCCAGTAAAAGTAGAAGTAAAAGATGGATATATTATTCCTGAAAGTATTTCAGGAGGAGAAGAAGCTAAAAAACTTGCATCTGACTGGATAGATAAAAAAGATCCGCAAGTATATAATATAGCAGAAGTTGGAGTAGGATTAAATCCAGAATGTAAATTTACAGGAAGTATGTTGGAAGATGAAGGAGTATTTGGATCACTTCATATAGGTGTAGGAACAAGTATAACTCTTGGAGGAGTAATAAAAGCAGCTTGTCACTATGACCTTATAATGACAAAACCAACTCTTATTGCTGATGGTGTAGTTATATTAAAAGATGGAGAACTAATGATTTAATAGATATCCTATATAAGAATCTCAAACTAAAATAGACTCAAAAGTAGAAATGATATTTAGTATTTTTAGCTAAAAATCAATCTATCTTTTGAGTCTATTTTTTGTTTAATTAAAAAAATTATAAGAAATGGATGTTCTTACAGCAGGATGTCTTTTTTATTGCAGTAAAATAATTTTGTTCTGTAGAATATATTCTATTTTAAAATTGTATTTATTAATTTTATATAGTAAAATATTCTTGTAAGATAAAGTTTTATTAGGAGGAATTATGAAGGTTATCAAATTAGATGATAAAAGAACCTTAGGTGAAAAAGTATATGATAGATTAAAAGAACTTATAATGGATGGAGAATTGGAAAGAGGGACGAAAATAACAGAAACATCTATAGCTAAAATGTTTGATGTAAGTCCTACTCCTGTAAGAGAAGCTTTCAGAAAACTCGCTTCAGATGGGCTCATAGAAGTAGCCTCATGGAAAGGTGTGATTGTAAAGGGAATAGAACAAAAAGATTTATTGGAAATATATGAATGCAGAGAAGCTTTAGAAGGTATGGTAGGGAAATTGGCAGTTAGAAATATCACTAAAGAGGATATAGATATACTGGAAGGAATATTAGAAAGATGCAATGATGCTAAAACACCAGAAATTCTAATAGAATTAAATACAGAGTTTCATAATGAACTATTGAGAATAGCAAAGAATGAGAGGTTGAGTAAACTTCTTAATGAGCTTATGGTAGTTATTCTTTATGATAGAGATATTTCAGGGAGATATTCAGTGAGAAGAAAGGAAATAGTAGCAGAACATTTGGATATACTCAAATATTTAAAGAAAAAAGATGAGAAAAAAGTATCTGAACTTATGGCAAAACATATTAGAAATGGATATGAATTTATAAAAAACCACAATAAGTAGTTAAAAAAGAGTTTTTTTTATAAAAAATAGAATTTTTTTTTATAAAAGTATATAATTGAAATAGTAGAAATTAAATCATCACAAGGAGAATAGTATGGTAAGTATTGACAAGGAAAAGTGTATTGGTTGTGGGGCTTGTGTTGAAGACTGTTTTCCAGAGAATCTTTTTTTAGATAGTGGAAAAGCAGAAATCAAGGGGAGATGTATGCAGTGTGGACATTGTATAGCAGTATGTCCAGTAAATGCAGTTTCTATTACCAATTATCCACAAGAAGGGATAGAAGAATATGACAAAGAAAGATTTGATATTTCTTCTGACAATCTTCTAAATTTTATAAAATTTAGAAGGAGTGTACGTCATTATAAAAATAAACCAGTAGAAAAAGAGAAACTAGAAAGAGTTCTTGAAGCTGGACGTTATACAGCTACTGGGTCAAATATGCAGGATGTATCTTATATAGTTGTGCAAGAAACTTTAAATGAAATAAAACCAGTAATCTGGGAAAGCTTATATGAATTTGCATTGGAAAATTTAAATGAAAAAGGTGTTATTGGGGCATATGCACCTAGATGGATAAAGATGTATGAGGATTATAAAAAAGATCCATTGAATGATAAGCTATTTTTTAAAGCACCAGTTCTTTTGGTAGTGACAGCTATTTCTCCATTGAATGAAGTTTTAGCACCATCTAATATAGAACTTATGGCAAATGCTGAGGGATTAGGAGTTTTATTTACTGGATTTATAGAAAGAGCTTTAAAAAATAGTGTAAAAGCTAAGGAAATGCTTGGAATAAATAAAAAAGAAATTATTTCATGTATGCTCATGGGATATCCAGATATAAAATTTAGAAGAACTGTTCCAAGAAAACAAGCAGAAATTTCATGGAAATAAAATAAAAATAGGTGACATAGAAGTTGAGATAGATCATTACTTATATGTCGCTTTTTTTATTGAAAATATAAAAATTAATAAAATATTTTAGTGAATTTTTAGAATATAATACTTCTCTTAAAAATTAAATAGTTATAAAAAAAATTTAGAATAGTTTTGAAAAAAATAGTATAAAGCCTAACACAGAAATATTATATAGTTGACTTATTTTCGATTTATACTATGATATATTTAGTAAATTGTAACTTATAATGAACATCGAGGGATAGAATGAATAATAAAATGATAAAATATGTAATAAGTTATATTCTTAAATTAGAAGCAGGGTTTATGCTTATTCCACTTGCTCTTAGTTTCTTTTATCAAGAGGGATTTAAATTGAATGGAGCATATTTATTGACAATTATGCTTCTTATCATTTCAAGTTTTCTTTTATCAAAAAAAATGCCAGAAGACCAGAGAATATATACTCAAGAAGGAATGGTAATAGTTTCAGTTTCATGGATAGCCCTATCTTTTTTTGGCTCTCTTCCTTTTGTTTTTAGTGAGAGGATTCCTTCTTTTATAGATGCTTTTTTTGAAACAGTAGCAGGGTTTACAACAACAGGAGCTAGTGTTATAGCAAATATAGAAATGATAGAAAAATCACTGCTGTTTTGGATTGGGTTTTCTCACTTTATAGGTGGGATGGGAATACTTGTATTGGCTCTTGCTATACTGCCAAAAAGCAGTAATCAATCTCTTCATATAATGAAAGCTGAGGTTCCTGGTCCATCTGTAGGAAAGATGGTAGCTAAAATTTCTCATAATTCTAAGATATTGTATATAATGTATATCTGCATAACTATTATAATAATTATCTTATTAAAAGCAGGAGGAATGCCCTTTTTTGATTCTATTATCCATGCCTTTGGGACAGTGAGTACAGGAGGAGCAAATATAAAAAATAATAGTGTAGGTTTCTATAATAATACTTATATAGATTTTATTCTAGGAATGGGAATGCTGCTCTGTGCTATAAATTTTAATCTTTTTTATGCTTTAATTTTAAAAAATTATAAACAAGTTTATAAAAATGAAGAATTGAGGGCATACTTATTAATTATTTGTGTATCAATTATAATTATCTGTATAAATATTTATCCATTTTATAAAAGTAATATCTATATGGTAAGAGATGTGTTTTTTACTGTTTCCTCAATTATTACCACAACAGGATATTCTACAGTAAATTTTAATGCTTGGCCTACATTTTCAAAGACTGTTCTTATGATATTAACTTTTGTTGGGGGATGTGCTGGTTCTACAACTGGAGGAATAAAAGTTTCAAGAATTGTTATTGTATTTAAAAAAGTAATAGGAGAATTTAAGAAAATAGGAACTCCTAATAGAACTATTGCAGTTAAAATGGATGGGAAAAAAATACCAGAGGAAATGTTTTCTAAGGTATCAACATATCTCGTCATGTATATATTTATATTTTTAGGAATTATGTTGTTCATATCAATAGAATTTTCTGATTTCACATCAGCATTTAGTGTTGTTTCAGCAACATTCAATAATATTGGAACAGGAGTAGGGACACTTGGAGATACATTTGATTACTCTTCCCTTTCAAATATAAGTAAAATAATATTATCAATCAGTATGCTGCTAGGGAGATTAGAAATATTTCCAATATTAATACTCTTCTCACCTAAAATATATAAAAATAGAAATTATTTTTAAATAATAATTAAGTAAAAATAAAAAAGAGTGATTAAAAGATAGAATAAATTTCTTTTATACTTCACTCTTTTTTATATGAATATAACTTTTATTAACTTATTAATGAGTGAGTTTTGAATGTTTTCATTATGACAGGACAGAAGGTTTATATAAGAATAAAAAGTAAAATTTTTCAAAAATATAGTTGACAGTTCAACTATATTGAGGTAGAATATAATTGAAAGTTCAACTAATATAAGGAGGTGAAAGATATAGAAAAATTAAATAATCAAATATTGAGAAAAATAGGAACTCTTTCAAGAGCCATACATTCAACTAGTGATATGAAGTATAGAGAGTTGTCTTTACAAAAGGGGCAGTTTATATTTCTTACAAGAATATGTGAAAATCAAGGAATAAATTTTGTAGAGTTATCTAAAATTCTTACTGTGGATAAGAGCACTACAACCAAAGCAGTAAAAAAATTAATAGAAGCTGGATATATAAACAAGGAACAAGATGAAAATGATAAAAGAGAATATAAACTTTATCCAACTAAAAAAGCTTTAGAAGTATATGATTTAATAATCACTGAAGAGAATAGAAATATAAATATATGTATGGAAGGTTTAACAAAAAAGGAAAGAGAAATAGTGGAGAATTTATTGGAGAAGATGAGTGAAAATGCAGCTAAAGATTGGCTGAGGGTAAAGGGAGGAAAGGAATGATAAGAAAAGCAGAAGCAAAAGATTTGGATAAAATAATGGAAATAATAAAAGCTACAATTGCTGAAATGAAGACATATGGAAATACTCAATGGGATGAAAATTATCCTCAGAAACAAGATTTTTTAGGGGATGTAGAAAGTAACTCTCTTTATGTAAATGAGGAGAATGAAGAACTTTATGGATTTATATGTGCTAACTTTGTAGAACCTGATGAATATAAAGATATAAAATGGGCATTAGATGAGAAATGTCTGATACTTCATAGAATGTCAATAAATCCTAAATATAGAAATCAGGGAACAGCTACAAAACTTATTGAATTTGCAGAGAAGATTGCCAAGGAAAATGGAGTAAACTATATAAAAACTGATACTTATTCAGTAAATAAAAAAATGAATACTCTTTTATTGAAATTAGGATATATTCATAGAGGAAATATGAATTTTCTGGGAAAAGAAAAAGAATTTTATTGTTATGATAAAAAACTTTAAAATATGTGCTAAAATATTTACAGTAGTAAATTAGGAATGAGGTAAAGAATATGATATATGTAGCGGCAGCTTTAACAGCAGAAGCAAAGCCATTGATAACATATTTTAAATTAAAAAGAGATAATGAAATTAAAAAATATCAGGTATTTAAAAATGAAGAAATAATATTAATAATAACTGGTTCAGGGATGATGCAGGGAGCTATAGGGACAACCTATCTTTTAAGCAGTCTGAATATAAGAGAAGAAGATATTTTTGTTAATTTAGGTATATGTGGAGCTGTGAAAGAGATATTTCAAGTGGGAGATATAGTTCTATGTAATAAGATTACTAATAATGGAAATGGGAAAAGTTTTTACCCAGATATGTTGTTCAGACATAAATTTAAAGAGGGAACTTTGGAAAGTTTCTTTCATGTAGTAGATAAAAGTATGGAGTCAGAGATAAAAGGAGAACTGGTGGATATGGAAGGAGCAGGGATATATGAAGCTGCTTCTCTTTTCTTTTCACAGCATCAGATAAATATAATAAAAATTGTATCAGATTATCTTGATACCACAGGAATAACAGTGGAAAAAGTTACTCATATCGTAGAAAGTGGGATTCTAAGTATAGATGAATGGCTGAATGAAAGAAAAAAATTTAATGTTAGTGATAAAGAAATTTTTACTTTAAATGAAAAAGATATTATGAATATGGTGGAGAAAAATTTAAGGCTCACTGAAAGTATGCACTATGAATTTATGGAACTTATGAAATATCATAAACTTAAAAATAAAAATATTAAAGATGTAATTTCAAAATACTCTAAAATTGAAATAAAAGATAAAAGAGAGGGGAAGATAAACTTTGAAAAAATTAGAAAAGAAATTATTGAACTCTAGTTTTTCACACATATATGTAGAAAAAGAAGCTTTTAAATATCCTCTCACTGATAAGATATTAAGAAAATTTCCTAATTGTAAAACTATAGAATTAGATACATATAAAGAAATTTTTTCTAAGGGAAATCAAAATTTTATTATGCAGAAAAAATCCCAAAAACTCATACTTGCAGTAAAAAAAGAAAATTATCTTTATGAAGGAGCAAAGGTTTGTGAGAGTTTTGGGAATGATAATTTCTATTACACATCTTCTGTAATAAATTGTATCTATGATTGTGAATACTGTTATTTACAGGGAGTCTATACCTCAGCAAATATAGTAATCTTTGTAAATATAGAGGATTGTTTTCATGAAATAGAAAAGATTCTTAAGGAAAAGTCTATGTATATATGTATTTCATATGATACAGATTTATTGGCATTAGAAGGAATGACAGGATTAGTAGAACAGTGGTATAATTTTGTAAGTAAAAATAGAAATTTGAAAATAGAGCTTAGAACAAAAAGCAGTAATATAAAGGCAGTGAAATATTTGAAACCTCTGGATAATTTTATACTTGCCTGGACTCTTTCTCCAGAAAGTTTTGCTGCAGAACATGAAAAGGGAGCAGCCTCTTTAGAAGAGAGATTGGAAGCTGCAGATGAAATGTTGGAAAAAGGCTGGAAAGTAAGGATATGTTTTGACCCAGTGATATATATAGAAAATTTTGAAAAAGAATATGGAGAGCTAGTAAAAAGAACTTTTAATGAACTGTTTTCTAAAAATATTTTAGATGTAAGTATAGGAACATTCAGAATATCTAAAGAATATCTTAAAAGAATGAGAAAATATAGAGAAAATTCTGAAATATTATCTTATCCATTTTTCTGTGAAAAAGGTGTATATAGTTATTATCCTCAGCATATAAAGAAAATGATAGATTTTATGAAAGAAGAAACAAGAAAATATATAGAAGATGAAAAAATATTTATCTGATAGGAGAATGAATATGAAGAATGCTGTTGTAACAGGAGCTACATCAGGAATAGGGTTAGCAGTAACAAAAAAATTAATAGAGATGGGGTACACTGTCTATGGAATAGGAAGAAATTTTGATAAGATAGTATCAAGTGATAAATTTAAAAAAATAGTATGTGATCTTACAAAAGTTTTTGAAATAGAAAGAACTGTAAAAGAGATAAAGAAAGAAGCTGAAATAGAACTCCTTATAAATTGTGCAGGAGTTGGATATTTTGGTCCTCATGAAGAGATAAATGTAAATAAAATACATAATATGGTGACTCTTAATCTTGAAGCTCCTCTTGTTCTTATACAACTTTTTTTGAGAGATTTAAAAAAAATTAGAGGAACCATTATAAATATATCATCTATTACAGCTAAAGAATCAAGTACTTATGGCTGTGTCTATTCAGCAACGAAAGCAGGATTAACTCATTTTTCAAAAGGACTTTTTGATGAAGTAAGAAAAACTGGAGTAAAAGTTATAACTATTCACCCAGATATTACAAAAACACCATTCTATGATCATTTAGATTTTTGCCAGGGAGATGATGAAAATAGTTATATTACTCCTGAATGTGTAGCAGGAGTAGTAGAGATGGTCTTATCTCAAAGAGATGGAACTGTTGTAACTGATGTAACTCTTCAACCACAAAGACATTTAATTAATAAAAAAAATAAAAAAGTTATTGACATAAAATGTAAAGTATAGTATATTAATAGTGTAATAAAAATGTAATGGTTACAAAAGAGAAATGAAATGTAGAAATAAAAATGTAATATCAAGGGAGGAAAAGGAAAATGGCAAAATACAGATGTAAGGTATGTGGAGAAATTATAACTGATGAGAGTATTGACAAATGTCCAGTATGTAAAGCAGGAAAAGATAAATGGGAACTAGTAGTAGAAGGAACTGAAAAAGTTTGGGCTACTGAGCATGTAATTGGAGAAGGATTAGCTTGTGGAGATGAAGAAATCATAATGGGTCTAAGAGCTAACTTTGAAGGAGAATGCACAGAAGTTGGAATGTATCTAGCTATGTCTAGAGCTGCTGACAGAGAAGGATATCCAGAAATTGCTGAAGCTTATAAAAGAATTGCTTTTGAAGAAGCTGAACATGCTGCTAAATTCGCTGAATTATTAGGGGAATGTGTAAGTGCATCTTCAGAAGAAAACTTAACTAAGAGAGTTGAAGCTGAATATGGAGCTACATCAGGAAAATTCGATCTTGCTAAAAGAGCTAAAATGTTAGGATTTGATGCTATTCACGATACAGTTCATGAAATGGCTAAAGATGAAGCTAGACATGGAAAAGCATTTGTAGGATTATTAAATAGATATTTTGGTAAATAATTTTTAACTTTAGTAGGTTAAACTTTGAGGATGATAATAAGTCATCCTCTTTTTATATTATTTGTATAAAAAATATGATAGAAAAGTCTTTTATCTTGTAACCTATAATTATGTAAAGTATAATATAAAAAAGTATACACATGGAGGAAAAAAATGAAAGAAAATAAATATGATGATAAAATATTCTTTGATAAATATAGTCAAATGGATAGATCTAAAAAAGGATTGGCTGGGGCAGGAGAATGGCATGAATTGAAAAAAATGCTTCCTGATTTTAAAGGGAAAAAGATACTTGATCTTGGATGTGGATTTGGCTGGCATTGTATATATGCTATGGAACAGGGAGCGGTTTCGGCTGTTGGAATAGATATATCTTCAAAAATGCTGGAAGAAGCAAAAAAGAAAACTAAATTTTCTAATGTTGAGTATATCCAAATGCCAATTGAAGATATTGATTTTGAAAAAAATTCTTTTGATACGGTAATAAGTTCTTTAGCTTTTCACTACATAGAATCTTTTGAGAATATTTGTGAGAAAGTAAATGAGTGTTTGGTGGAAGGTGGAGATTTTGTTTTTTCTGTTGAACATCCAGTTTTTACTGCTCAAGGAAAAGAAGACTGGTATTATGATGAAAATGAAAATATACTTCATTGGCCTGTAGACAGTTATTATTTAGAAGGAAAAAGAGAATCAGTTTTTTTAGGGGAAAAGGTAGTTAAATATCATAAGACACTGACTACTTATCTCAATACTCTTTTGAAAATAGGATTTGAAATAACAGGAATTGTAGAAGCACAGCCATCAGAAGAAATGCTGAAAATAATTCCAGAAATGAAAGATGAGCTTCGTCGTCCTATGATGCTTTTAGTTTCAGCTAAAAAAAGATAGGAAATAATGTACTTGTACATTATTTCCTATCTTTTAATTCAATCTGTTCTTTCCCCCAATAATATAATTCATTTAAAGCAGGAAGTAATGACTTTCCACGTTCAGTAAGTCGATATTCTACAGAAGGTGGAATAGTATTATGCTGAAATCTTGAAACAAGTCCATCTGACTCTAACTCCCTTAAACATTTTGTAAGAATAGTATTTGTGATTCCTGTAACACATCTTTTTAATTCATTGTAATGCAACATTTCAAATTTAGATAAATGCCATAGAATAGGAAGTTTCCATTTTTGCCCAATTATTTTTAATGCATAAAGTATTGGGCATTTATTGTTATATATTACATCATGACTCTTTTCAGATTCATTAATATATTTGAGCTTGTCCATAGTTTATATATCCTCCTAGGTATATAATAGATACTAAGAAATAAAATTATGCGTACTTGTATAATTGTTTTTGCTATTATATACTTATATAAATATAAAGTCAACCACTAAAAAATAATTATTTAAGGAGAATGAACTATGAAAATAATTGCAATTAATGGAAGTCCAAGAAAAAAAGCAAATACTGCAACTATGTGTAATAAATTTTTGGAAGGTGCAAAATCTGTCTCTTCAGATGTTGAAACAGAAATAATTAATCTATTTGATTTGAATTATAAAGGTTGTATAAGCTGTTTTGGATGTAAGAGAAAAGAGGGAAATACTTATGGGAAATGTATTGTAAAAGATGAATTGCAGTCAGTATTAGAAAAGGTTTCAACTGCTGATGGAGTTGTCTTTGGTTCTCCAATATATTTTGGAGATATAACAGGTCAATTACGTAGCTTTTTTGAAAGACTGCTTTTTCCTTTTTCTACTTATGAGGAAGGCTATAAAAAAATAGCTCCAAAGAAAATGCCCACAGCCATGATTTATACTATGAATGTTACTGAAGATTTAATGAAAAAATTTGGCTATGATGTGCGTCTTTCGAATATAGAATCAATAATAGCTAGTATATTTAGAAAACCAGAGATTATTTATGCGTTTAATACTTATCAATTTAGTGATTATAATAAATATAAAATAGAAATATTTTCTGAAAAAATAAAAGCAGAACACAAACGTACACAATTTCCTATAGATTGTCAAAATGCTTTTGAAGCTGGGAAACGTATGATAATGCAAATACAAAAATAAGAAAAGGCAGCTGTATTCAGCTGCCTTATTAAATTATATTATAATCTATTATTTTTCAGTTAAAAAGTCAAAAGCAAATTGTGCAGCAACAGCTGCTCCTCTTTGTAAGGCTGCTTCATCAACTGTGAAACATTCATGATGGTTACTTTTTTCAGAACCAGGAATTCCAGCACTTCTTGCACCAATGAAGCCATACACAGCTGGAGCTTTTTCCATAAGATAAGCAAAATCTTCAGAACCTGTCATCTTTTCAAGTTCAGTTAATCCCTCTTCTCCATATAGTTTTTTAACTGCATTTTGAGCTAAATCAACTAAATGCTGATCTTCATTAATAACAGCACCAGTCAGATATGAGTACTCAGTTTCAGCAGTACATTGATATCCAGCAGCTATATCTTCTGATATCTGTCTGATGAGTCCTTCAATTTCCATTCTGAATTTCTTATTGAAAGTACGTACAGTTCCTTCTAATACAGCTTTGTCAGCAATTATATTAAATCTTTGTCCAGCATCGACTACTCCAATAGTGACAACAGCAGCATTCAATGGATTATTGATACGGCTGACAATAGTTTGAAGTCCCATTATAACAGCACTTGCTGCCACAATAGCATCATGTCCAAGATGAGGAGCAGAACCATGAGATCCAAATCCTTTAATAGTAACTTTAAAGTTATCACAAGAGGCCATTCTTTCTCCAATTTCCATATTGATTTTTGGAGAATCTACCATAGACCAAATATGAATACCATAGCAGGCATCAACATCATCCATAACACCTTGCTCAACTACAGCTTTTGCTCCTACAGCTAATTCTTCTGCTGGCTGGAATAAAAATTTTACAGTTCCAGCTACTTCATCCTTCATATCAAATAGTATTTTAGCAGCTCCCAACAACATAGCTATATGATTATCATGTCCACAAGCATGCATCTTCCCTTCAATTTTTGAAGCAAAAGGAAGCCCAGTTTTTTCTAATACAGGAAGAGCATCAATATCAGCACGGAGAAGAACAGTTTTACCTGGTTTTCCACCTTTCAGTATTCCTACACATCCATAGAAATCTTTAAATGTTTTTATATCTTCTATTCCTATGTCTTTTAAATCTTTAATTATAGATTTTGTAGTTTCAACTTCTTGAAGAGTAAGTTCAGGATATTGATGATAATATCTTCTACGATCTATTATATAGTCATTATATTTTTCAGAAAGTTCTTTGATCAGCATTATTTATTCCCTCCCTCATTTTTAGATTTTTCAGCAAGGAAGTCAACTGCAAATTGAGCATATAGGGCAGAACCTCTGTGCAGTACAGTTTCATCCACTTTAAACTTGTCATTATGATTAGAATAACAAGCTCCTATTTCTTCATTTGCACATCCTAAGAATCCAAAAAATCCAGGAACTTTATCCATAAAATATGCGAAGTCCTCTGATCCAGTAAGCTTAGGCATAGTAGTAAGAGATTCTTCACCATATAGTTTTACAGCAGCATCATGAGCAAGCCTGTTTAAATCCTTATGTTCATTGATAACAGGGTTAGGGAAAGCGTCGTATTCTAACTCCACATCACAACCAAAAATATTAGCTACATTTTCAATGATTGCTTTTATATTTGCTTCCATTTTTTTTCTCAATTCTCTTGAGTAAGTACGTATAGTTCCTTCCATTTCCACATGATTAGGAATTATGTTGAATCTTTGTCCCCCTTTAAAAGTACCAATAGAAAGTACCAGAGTATTTAGAGGATCATTCATTCTACTTACAAAAGTTTGAAGGTTCATTATCATTGAAGCAGCAGCAACAATAGCATCATGTCCTAAATGAGGAGCAGAACCATGAGCACTTGTACCTTTTACAGTTATTTTAAAATTGTCACAAGAAGCCATTCTTCCACCAGCTTCCAGATTGAAATATGGAGCATCTAGGGTTCCCCAGATATGCATACCAAATACAGCATCAACATCATCAAGAATTCCTTTTTCTACATAGTATTTAGCTCCATAACAAGATTCTTCTGCTGATTGGAATAATATTTTAACATCTCCATCAAGTTCATCTTTTATTTCATTTAATATTTTAACAGCCCCTAATAACATAGCCATATGACAGTCATGTCCACAAGCATGCATTTTTCCATTTGTAGAAGCAAAAGAAACATCAGCATGTTCTTCTATAGGAAGAGCATCGATATCAGCTCTAAGCATTACAGTTTTTCCTGATTTTTTTCCACCACGGATTATACCTACAAGACCGTAGTAGTCATCAAAAGTAGTAACTTCTATTCCCATATTTTCAAGCTGTTTTTTCAAGGCTTGAGTAGTTTCTTTTTCTTCAAAAGATAATTCTGGGTTCTGATGAAAATACCTTCTTTGCTCAATGATATAATCATCATATTTTTCAGCAAGTTTTTTTATATCCATGAAAAAATCTCCTTTTTATAAAATTGATATAAATTATTTAAATTAGGTTTACAAATATTCCAGCTATGATAACAGAAGTGATAGTTACAGTTACAAATCCTCCAACAATCATTTGAGGGAGAGTGTTATCCATAAGGAATTGCTTTTCTTCTGGTGTTTGTGCCAAAGCTTTTGCAGCTTCCTCAGTAAGAATATAGTTAGGTGGGAATCCATAAAGAGCTGTAAGGGAAGTAGCAAGTGCCATTCTCCAGCTTACTTTAAGAAATTTCCCAACTAGAACAGAAAGTATTCCCATTCCGATGACTCCAACAACTATTATTACAAACATTGGTCCTATACACTCTAAAAGCATTTCAGGAGTAGCGTCTTTAAGACCAGAGAAAACGAATATCATAAGAACATACATCAAAAATCCATAAGAACCAGATTTTTGAAGAGAGTTTTTATCTAAGAATCCAAGTTCGGTAAAAACTATACCTAAAATAAGAGTAATAACTGCTGCATTAAGTTTTCCACCTGTCCAACCAGATATAACTGTAGATAAGTAAGATACAAGCATAAGTTTTAATAATATAAATGCAGTAGTAGAATATTTTTCAGGCATAGGAGGAATAAGTGTTTTTTTAGTTTCTTCTTTGATGGTCATATTTCCAGTATCAGCATCAACACCATCATTTCCAAGAACTCCTCTTTCTCCTTTATGATATCTTTCAAGAAGTATTTTTCCTTCTTTTTTCAATACAATAGCAGTCAATGGATATCCAACAAATCCTTGAATAGCATACATAGCAATAGCAAGAACAGCAGCTACTTGAAGCCCTTTAGCAGCAGCAGCCTGATTCATCATTGTTGCTGCAACTATTCCTCCAGTAAGAGATGGAAGTCCAGCTATAACATAATCACGACCTATTAAAGGGATACAAATGAACCAGCAGAAAACTACCATTCCAAATAATCCTGCAAGTGTTACACAAATAATCTTCCATTGAGATTTTAACTGTTCTATACTGATGATAGTACCCATGTGAGTAATACAAAGCATAATAGCCAGCAGTCCTCCAAGTGGAGCTCCCAATCCAGCAATATCAACTATATTCTTTGGAAAGAATGTCCAATATCCAAATAAGAATAGACAAGCAGTGACAAAAACTGAAGGTATCCATGCCTTAGTTCTTGTTCCAATAAATTCACCAGCATAGTATACTATAGCCAATACAATAAAAGCCTGTAAACTGTTCATTACCATACAAATTCCCCCTTATAATCTTTAGTAAAAAGATTTTGATAAATTTCCTAATTATTTTTGACGTTTTCAAGAAAAAAACGAAAAAAAGAAAACTTATTTATTATAAAGAAAAATACCATATTTTGACTAAAAATTCAAGAATTTTGTTTGAATAATTAGCATTGGTCAAAGTGATAATATAAAATTCAACTTTTTTAATATGGAATTTAAGCATAAAATAGAGGTAACTTAAAATAAATTATTTCGAAAAATATGTCTAAAAATAATTAGAAAAAATTTATTAAAACATGATATAATTGTAAAAATTCCAAAATATACAAATAAATATATATAAAAGAAATCTTTACAAATATAAATAAACTTATTATAATTTTCTTATATAGGGTATGATTTTTTATGAAAATAAAAGGCTGTATAAGGAGGAAAAGATGATAAGTTTTAAAAATGATTACAGTGAAGGGGCATTGCCATATGTAATGGAAGCTTTATTAAAAACAAATATGGAACAGACAGTTGGATATGGGGAAGATGAGTATACAGCTCAGGCTGTAGAAGCAATAAAAAAGAGTATAAAATGTGAGGATTGCTATGTACGTCTTTTGGTAGGAGGAACTCAAACAAATCTGCTTACAATAGCTCATTCTCTTCGTCCACATGAAGCAGTAATAGCAGCAGATACAGGACATATAAGTGTGCATGAAGGTGGAGCTATAGAAGCTACAGGACATAAGGTAATTGAATTAAAGACTTCAGGAGATGGAAAGTTAAATGTAGAATTAGTAAGAAAGTCTGTAGAACTTCATGAAGATACTCACATGGTACAGCCTAAAATGGTGTATATATCAAATCCTACAGAAATAGGAACTCTTTACAGCAAGCAAGAACTTATTGATCTTTTTGAATATTGCAAATCTAAAGATCTTTATTTATATATTGATGGAGCAAGGCTTGCATCAGCTCTGGCTTCTGAGAAAAATGATCTGCAGCTTGAAGATTATCCAAAGTATTCAGATGTTTTCTATATTGGAGGAACAAAATGTGGACTTCTATTTGGAGAGGCTTTAGTTATAATTAATAAAGAACTGAGAAAAAGTCAATTTATACGTATTACAAAGCAAAAAGGAGCTACTCTAGCAAAAGGAAGACTTTTAGGTGTACAATTTGCTGAATTATTTAAAGGTGACAATTATTATCAAGTAGGAAAACATTCTAATGAAATGGCCATGACATTGAAAAAAGCATTTTTAGATAAAGGATTTGAATTGAAAACAGATTCATATACAAATCAGCAATTTCCAATATTTCCAATAGAAATGATAGAAGAAATAGGTAAAAAATATAGATATGAATTCTGGGAAAAGGTAGATGATAAAAATTCTGCTATACGTTTTGTAACATCTTGGGCAACTAAGAAAGAGCATGTAGATGAATTTTTAAAAGACTTTGAAGAATTATGCAAAAAATATAAATAAAATAATGGATAATTTCATTCTAAATTATTTGAATTTTTAAAAGATTTTTGTTAAGGAATAAAATGAAAATTTTTCATTTTATACAAGAAAGGTATTTAAATGATAAAGCCAAAAAGGTTAAAAAAAGGTGATAAGATTGCTATTGTTAGTCTTTCATGGGGCGGGCTAGGAGATGAAAACTTTATTCATAAATTTTATATTGCAAAAGAGAGATTGGAAAAAGATTTTGGATTAGAAGTTATTTGTATGCCCAATGCACTAAAAGGCAGCAAATTTATAGCTCAACATCCAGAACTGAGAGCTAAAGATTTAATGGATGCCTTTTTGGATAAGACAATTTCAGCCATCTTTTGTGCTATCGGAGGAGAAGATACAATACGTATACTCCCATATATTGATTTAGAAATCATAAAAAATAATCCTAAAATATTTATGGGATATTCTGATAGTACAATAAATCATTTTATGATGTATAAAGCAGGACTTATATCATTTTATGGGCCTTCCATAATGTGTGAGTTTGGTGAATATATAAAAATGTTTGATTATACTCAAAGTGCGGTTAATGATGTATTGTTTGGAGAGTGGAATAAATATCCTCTTCTCCCAAGTCCCGAGTGGACAGATGATTATATTTTGTGGGAAGAAAGTAATATAAATACATCACATGTAATGAAAAAAGATATACATGGCTATGAAGTTATAAATGGTTTTGGAATTGTAAAAGGACATCTTTTAGGGGGATGTATTGATGTATTTATGATGGCTAATTGCACAGAAATCTGGCCATCTTTAAAAGAGTGGAAAAACTCAATATTATTCATTGAAACAAGTGAGGATAAACCATCACCAGAATTTATAAAATGGACTTTGAGAAACCTTGCTGCCCAAGGAATATTAAAAGAATTAAGTGGTATTATTGTAGGAAAACCACAAGGTGAAGTATTTTATGAAGAATATAAAACAGCAATTAAAGATGTTGTAGTTAATGAAGAAAAATTAGTGAAACTTCCAATTTTTTATAATATAAACTTTGGGCATGCTAAACCAATAGGAATAATTCCATATGGAATTATAGCAGAGTTAAATTGTGAAGAAAAAATAATAACCTTTTTAGAAAATCCAACAGTGCAATAATTTTATATGTTATCAAAAACAAATACTTTCAGTGCAGTAAACTAATTAAGAAAGACAGCCTTTAAATTTTTAAATAATTTGGGCTGTTTTTTATTTTTTAATTTTTTGAAAAAATATTTTTAAAATATAAACGAAATGAAAATGTATTATTTTCGTAAATAATCTTTAATTTTGGAAATTTTTGTAGTATAATATGTTTATAATTAAATAGGGGGTTAAAAAATATGAAAAAAAAGTTATCAATGATATTTCTTTTATTAGCAATGGTTTTGTTATCAGTAAATATTTATGCTGAAACAAGTGTGACAGTTGCTCAGAATGCAGATGCAAAAACATTAGATCCAACAGCATCTAATGATGTTCCTTCTCACAGAGTAACTCTTCAGATATATGATAATCTAGTAGATAGAGATCATGGAAAACTTGTTCCTGGATTGGCAGAAAGTTGGACACAAGTTGACCCTTTAACACTAGATGTAAAAATCAGAAAAAATATAAAATTTCATAATGGAGATCCATTAACTGTTGGAGATGTTGTATTTAGTCTTCAAAAAGCTAAAGAGGCTCCAAGTATGATGAGTTTCTATTCTGATATAGATAAAATAGAAGCTGTTGATGATGAAACAGTAAGAATAACAACTAAGAAGCCTTTTGGACCACTTGTTAATTATCTAGCTCATAAAGGAGCAGGGATAATGAGTGAAAAAGTAGTGAAAGCTGCTGGGGATAACTATGGACAACATCCAGTTGGAACAGGACCATTTATGTTTGATTCTTGGATATCAGCTGACAGAATAGTTTTAAAAGCAAATCCTAATTATTATAAAGGAAAACCAGCAATAGATACATTAATATTTAGAGTAATTCCAGAAGGAGTAAACAGAACAATAGCTCTAGAAACAAAAGAAGCAGATATTGCCTATGATATAGATCCTATTGATCATGATATGGTAAGAAATCATTCTAATCTTACTCTTCTTCAAAAATCAGCTTTAACAATGAATTATTTAGGATTTAATACAGAGAAAGCTCCTTTTAATAAAAAAGAAGTAAGACAAGCAATAGCCTATGCAATAGATATGGACAGTATGATTGGAGCAGTATATCTAGGAGCAGCTTCTAAAGCAAATTCACCAGTATCTCCAGATGTATTTGGATATAATAAAGATACTAAAGGCTATGAATATAATGTGGCTAAAGCTAAAGAACTTTTGGCACAAGCAGGATATCCAAATGGATTTAAAGCAAAAATATGGACTAATGATAATGGGATTAGAAAAGATACTGCAGTTATTTTACAAGATCAATTAAAACAAATAGGAATAGATGCCTCAATAGAAATTTTGGAATGGGGTTCTTATTTAGATAGACTAATAAGAAAAGAACATGATATGTTTTTATTGGGATGGACACCAAGTCCAGATGCTGATTCAGCTTTATATGCAGTTTTCCATTCTAAAAATCATGGAAGCGCTGGAAATAGAACTTATTATACAAATGCGAGAGTAGATGAACTTCTTGACAAAGGAAGAGAAACTACTGTAGAAGCAGACAGAATAGAAAGTTATAAAGAAGCTCAAAATATAATTATGGATGAAGTTCCATTAATTCCATTAGTTTATCCAGATAATAATGTTGGAATGCAGAAAACTATAAAAGGATTTGAACTTGATCCTGAAAATCAACATAATATTTATCCAGTAAGTAAATAAAAAAATATAAAAATAGCAGGATGGCTGATAAGCTACCTGCTATTTTTATATATCTATATATTAAAACATCTTGGGGAAAGATTTTATATATTTAATATACCAATTAATTGTGGCAAAAATGTTACAAAGAAAAAAATAAAATTTCAAAATTCATCTTGATTTTAGGCGTTAATGGGGTATACTTATATTGTTACAGATTGGAAATATCAGGAGGAGATTATTTATGAGAAAGAAAATATTTACAATTTTGATGTTTATGATGATTGCTTTATTTAGTTTTAATGCAGTTTATGCTGAAACTACTGTAGTTGTAGCACAAAATGCAGATGCAAAAAGTATGGATCCAACTGCTTCAAATGACGTTCCATCGCATAGAGTATATCTTAATATTTATGATACTTTGATAGAAAGAGATACTAATATGAAACTTGTTCCAGCATTAGCAGAAAGCTGGGAACAGGTAGATCCATTAACTTTAGTATTACATTTGAGAAAAGATGTTAAATTTCATAATGGTGATCCATTAAAAGCTTCAGATGTTGTATTTAGTTTAACTAGAGCTAAGGAAGCTCCAAGTTTAATGAGTTTCTTTTATGATGTGGATAAAATAGAAGCTGTAGATGATAATACAGTTAAAATAACAACAAAAAAACCTTTTGGTCCATTGACAAATTATCTAGCTCATAAAGGTGCTGCTATTTTAAATGAAAAAGCAGTAAAAGCGGCAGGAAATGATTATGGACAACAACCAGTAGGAACAGGACCGTTTATTTTTGATTCTTGGAGATCAGGAGATAGAGTTACTCTAAAAGCAAACCCTAATTATTTTAAAGGAAAACCAGCAATAGATACATTAGTTTTTAGAGTTATTCCAGAAGGAGTAAACAGAACAATATCTTTAGAAACAAAAGAAGCAGATATTGCTTATGATATAGATCCTGTTGATTTAAGAATGGTTAAAGAACATCCAGATCTGAATCTTATTCAAGAGCCAGCAATGAATATAAATTATCTTGGATTTAATACTAAAAAAGCTCCTTTTGATAATAAACTTGTAAGACAGGCAATAGCTTATGCTGTAGATAGACAGAGTATTATAGATGCAGTATATTTAGGAGCAGCTAATGAAGCTAATTCTCCAGTATCACCTAGTGTATTTGGATATAGTAAAGATGCTAAAAAATATTCTTTTGATGTAGCTAAAGCTAAGGAACTTTTAGCACAAGCAGGATATCCAAATGGATTTAAAACAAAAATATGGTTAAATGATAATACTGTAAGAAGAGATATAGCTGTTATTCTTCAAGATCAATTAAAACAAATTGGGATAGATCTTCAAATAGAAATATTAGAATGGGGTTCATATCTTGATAGATTGGCAAGAGGAGAACATGACATGTTCTTATTAGGATGGACTTCAAGTCCAGATTCTGATTCAGCTTTGTATGCTTTATTCCACTCTAAAAATCATGGAAGTTCAGGAAATAGAACATATTTTACTAATTCAAGAATGGATCAACTTCTTGATCTTGGAAGAGAAAGTACAGTTCCAGAAGATAGAATTAAGTATTATAAAGAAGCTCAGGATATAGTTCAGGAAGAAGTTCCAATGTTAGTTCTTGTATATCCATATGACAATGTAGGTTTACAAAAAACAATAAAAGGATTTATACTTGATGCTGAAAGTGAGCATCGTTTGATACATGTAAGTAAATAATAGAAAAATAAAAATAGCAGAACAAACGGGGAAGTTTGCTCTGCTATTTTCATCTATATATAAAACATCTTGGGGAAAGATTTTATATATTTAATATACCAATGAATTGTGTCAGAAATGTTACAAAGAAAAAAATAAAATTTCAAAAACAAAAATATTTAATCAGAAGTTTTTAGAATGAGAATAACAGTTGTATAAAAAAGTAATTTACGATATAATTTATGTGTTAATAATTTTTTATTTTAGAAGGGAAATAACAAATGAAAGTTTCAATTTTAGGAAGCGGAAGTAGTGGAAACTCTATTTTTGTAGAGAATGATGGGATCAAGCTTTTAGTTGATGCAGGGTTCAGTTGCAAAAAAATAGAGGAAAAATTAAAATGTATAGACAGAAATATAAATGAAATAGATGCTCTATTGATAACACATGAACATACAGATCACATACAGGGAGCAGGGATAATATCAAGAAAATATGATATTCCAATATATATAACTCCTGAAAGCTATGCTGCAGGAGAAGTTAAACTGGGAAAAATTTCTGATAAAAATCTGAAACTTATAACAAAGGACTTTTTTCTAAAAGATGGAATAAAAGTACGCCCTTTTGATGTGATGCATGATGCAGAAAGAACTATAGGATATAGATTGGAAACTGAATGTGGTAAAAGAATGGCTATATCAACAGATATAGGATATGTGAGCAATACAGTAAGAGAATATTTTAAAGAAGTGGATATAATGGTTATTGAATGCAATTATGACTATAATATGCTTATGAAATGCAGTTATCCATGGGATTTAAAAGCAAGAGTAAAAGGAAGAAATGGACATCTTTCAAATAATGATGCAGCTAAGTTCATAAAAGATATGTATACTGAAAGATTGAGAAAGGTGTATCTTGCTCATATCAGTAAAGACAGTAATAATTATGATATAGTAAAAAATACTATAAGAGATGAATTGCTAACAAATAACATAAAGCTTGATTTTGAAATAGCTATGCAGGACAAAGTAACTGATGTCTTTGAGTTGTAAGGAGGTGTAGATAATGATAAATGAAGAAGTAGGAGAACTTTGGGAAACAATAAAGTTTGAAGTTGAAGGTCTTGGAAATAATTATGGAGAGGGAGCTGACAGGAAACTTCTCATAGGAAGTGGAAATAAAGATGCCTCAGTCCTTTTTATAGGAGATGACCCAGATCTTTATCAAAATGAAGATTTGAAAGTTGCTTCTGGTTCTAGTGGAGAATTTCTTATAAAATTATGTGATATAGAAGGAATACTTCCAGATGAATATTACATAACTACACTTGCTAAAAAAGACTGTAAATTTAGAGAATATATGGAAGATGATCAAAATGAATTATTGGAAATGCTGGATATGCAGATAGCTCTTATAAATCCAAAAATAGTTGTAGCTTTAGGTCCGGAAGCAGCTAGAGCTCTTCTTAAAAGGGATGTAAAGATAGGGGAGGAAAGAGGAAAGTTTATACAATGGATTGGAGGAATAAAACTTTTACTTACTTATGATGTAAATTTTGTAAAAAAGTCTAGAAATGACAGTGGTAAAAAATCAAAAGTAGCCATAGAATTCTGGAGTGACCTTAAACTTTTGAAAGAGGAGATGTCAAAAGGGTATGGAGAAGAAGAATATTAGAAATTATATAAGAGGAAAAAGAGAATTACTTTCATTTTTTGAAGTTGAAGAAACAAGTGAAAAAATAACAGAAGCATTATTGGAAAGCAGTTATTTTCAGAAAGCTGAAACAGTAATGAGCTATATGAGTTTTAAAAATGAAGTAGATACTCACGAAATAAATAAGGCCATATTGAGAGCAGGGAAAAAGCTTATACTTCCAAGAACAGTGGGAAATGAAAATATGGAGGCTGTAGAATATGGAAAAGGTTTTCAAAAAGGAACTATGGGTATAGAAGAGCCCATTGGAGATAAATATACTGGAAAAATAGATTTGATAATAGTTCCAGGGGTAGCTTTTGATAAAGAGGGAAATAGAATTGGATTTGGAAAAGGATATTATGATAGGTTTTTAGAAGATTATCCAGACTCAATAAAAGCATCTCTTGCATATGAATTTCAAATTGTAGAAAAAATAGAAGCTGAAAAACATGATAAAAAAGTAGATATCATTTTTTTAAAAAATAATTTGATTGAGGCTAAGAAATATTGAAAAATCTGAGCTAATATGATAAAATTTTATATTATTAAGAAAAAATTAGGAGGTTTCTTGTGTCAGGACATAGTAAATGGAATAATATCCAACATAGAAAAGGTGCTCAAGATAGAAAAAGAGCAAAATTATTCACTAAATTTGGAAGAGAACTAACAATAGCAGCTAAAGAGGGTGGGGGGGATCCAAACTTTAACCCTAGACTTAGACTCGCAATAGAGAAAGCAAAAGCTGGAAATATGCCTAAAGATATATTAGAAAGAGCTATTAAAAAAGGAACTGGAGAGCTTGAAGGTGTAGAATTCTCTGAAATCAGATATGAAGGATATGGTCCAGCAGGAACAGCTTTTATAGTTGATGTAGTTACAGACAATAAAAATAGATCAGCTTCAGAAGTTAGAATGACTTTCACTAGAAAAGGTGGAAATCTTGGAACTGATGGTGCTGTTGCATGGATGTTTAAAAAACAGGGAGTTATTACTGTAAAATCAGAAGGAATAGATCCAGATGAATTTATGATGGCAGCTTTAGAAGCAGGAGCAGAGGATGTATCTGAAGAGGATGGAGTATTTGAAGTTATCACTGACTATACTGAATTCCAAACTGTTCTTGAAAATCTAAAAACAGCAGGATATGCTTATGAAGAAGCTGAAATTTCAATGAACCCAGAAAATAAAGTTGAGATCACTGATCTTGAAACTGCTAAAAAAGTAATGGTTCTTTATGATGCATTAGATGATCTTGATGATGTTCAAGATGTTTATGCTAACTTTGATATCGCAGAGGAATTACTAGATCAATTAGATTAGAAAAAAGTATAGTGAGGGGGCTCAAAATTATTTTAGTTTTGAGCTGCCTCATAATTTTTATATAGAAGGAGGGAAATTTCCATGAAAAAAGAAGAATACAGAGATATGTATCAGCCTATAGAAGATGCTGAAATAAAGTATTTCGATGAAAAAAATACAAATAAGCTGAAAAGACTGGGAATAAAATCTTTGTATGATTTATTCTATTATTTCCCAAGAGCATATGATGACAGAACTAATATCATGAAGATGGGAGATCTTCGTGGAGATGAATATGTAGTTCTCAAAGGAACACTTCTTACAGTGACTGCACCTCCTACCAGATCAGGGTTGAAGATGGTCAAGGCAACTGCTACCGACAATACAGGGATAATAGAACTGGTGTGGTTTCAAATGCCTTACCTTAGAAAAACTCTAAAGATAGGAGAGGAATATATATTCATTGGTCAGATAAAAAGAGGTTATGTCTATCAACTGGTAAATCCAGAATTCAAACTAAGTAGTAACCAGCAGAAACTTGAAACAGGAGAAATACTTCCTATATATAGTACAAGTAAAGAGATGCCTCAGAATACTCTTCGTAAGCTGATGAAAGAAGCTATGAAAAGCAAACTTTATATTTTTCAGGAGAATATTCCAGAGGAGATATTGAAAAAGTATAAAGTAATGGATAGAGAACATGCTATGAGAGAGATACATTTTCCAAAGAACAGTAAAAATCTTGAGGAAGCAAAGAGAAGATTTGCAATAGAAGAATTACTGGTACTGGAAATGGGAATACTTCAAAAAAGGTTCGAAATGGACAGTCAGAATACAAGCAAATATGAGCTTGAAGATAAAAAAACTTTGGTAAAACAATATCTTGAAAATTTGACTTTTTCTCTTACTAAAGCACAAAAAAAAGTTATAACAGAAATATATAGAGATCTTTCAAATGGAAGAATAATAAATAGGCTTATACAGGGAGATGTTGGAAGTGGAAAAACAATAGTGTCTATGGTGCTTCTTCTTTATATGGTAGAAAACTCATATCAGGGAGTGTTGATGGCACCAACAGAGATACTTGCAGTGCAGCATTATCTTTCAGTAAAGGATAAATTTGAAAAACTTGGAGTAAAGGTAGAACTTCTCACTGGAAGTTTTAAAGGGAAAGCTAAACAGAAGCTTCTGGATTCAATAAAAGAGGGAGAAGTGGATATAGTTATAGGAACTCATGCCCTTATAGAAGAAAATGTAGAATTTGAAAGACTTGGACTTATAATAATAGATGAACAGCACAGGTTTGGAGTAGTACAGAGGAAATTATTGAGAGATAAGGGAGTTTTGGCTAATCTTGTGGTAATGAGTGCAACACCTATTCCAAGATCATTGGCATTGAGTATTTATGGAGATTTAGATGTATCAGTAATAGATGAACTTCCTCCAGGGAGAAAACCTATCAAAACTAAATGGATAGCTACAATAGAAGAAACAAAAACTATGTATGAATTTATTGGAAAAAAGCTTTTTCAAGGAAGACAGGCATATTTTGTTGCCCCTCTTATAGAGGAAAGTGAAAAGTTGGCAGCTAAATCTACAGAAGAACTTCTTGAGGAAGTGAGCAAATATCTTCCTGATTATAGAATTGGGGTGCTTCATGGAAGGATGAAGAATGCTGAAAAAGATGAAATAATGAGTAGATTTAAGAATAAGGAACTGGACATAATGGTTTCAACCACTGTTATCGAAGTAGGAGTAGATGTACCTAATGCCACAGTTATGGTAATAAATAATGCTGAAAGATTCGGACTTTCTGCCCTACATCAGCTAAGAGGAAGAGTAGGAAGAGGAGAATATCAGTCTTACTGCTTTCTAGTGTCAAGAACAGATAATGCTGTTTCTAAATCAAGACTTCAGGTAATGGAAGAAACACAGGATGGATTTAAAATAGCAGAGGAAGATTTAAAACTTAGAAAATCAGGAGAAATATTTGGAACAAAACAGAGTGGGTTCAGTGATCTTAAATTTACAGATATAGTTCATGATGTGAAAACTATCAAACTTGTAAAGGATATTTGTACAGATTATCTGAAAGAGAATAAAGGGATAATAAAAAATAGATATCTAAAATATGATATTGAAGAAAAATTTAAAGAAAATTAAAAATAAATAAAAACATTATTGAGAATTTATTAGAAAATTTAAAAATGATATGCTGCCTTTACATAGATAGATAAAATAATAAAAATTTATCTATTATGAAGGCAGTATTTTTTAGAGAAAAATTATTTATTAAATAAAAATTTAAATATATATTAAATTTAGATAAAGCCAGTTAAAAAGTAAATATTAACATAGATCGTTTATTATTCTCTAAATAAACACATTTATTTGAAGAAAAAAATTGACAAAAATTTTTATATATGTTTTAATTCTTATTAAGAAATAAATAAAAATTAGGTGCTTATAGCTTAAAAGAGGAAGTAGGTGAAATTCCTACGCAGCCCCCGCTACTGTAAGATTGATGAAACTATCAAAACCACTGGAAAATTCTGGGAAGGGATAGGAGTAAGATGAAATCAAGCCAGGAGACTTATCTAGTTTTAGTTTTAACTTTTATTGGGGAGATAAGAGTGATAGATTATTATATAATAATGATATATTTATTAAAAAATAATATTTATAGTTATTGAAAATAATCAATTCTTTAAGACTAAAATTTTAAAATTAAGGGGAAATCTCTATTTTGAAATTTTAGCTGTAAGGATTGATTTTTTTATTTTAAATCTGGATAGAAGAGGTATAAAGATAAAATCAAGGGGAGCAGAAAATAATGAATGGAAAGAATTTTTTAAAGAAGTTATTTCAAATAGGAATTGTTTTATTTGGAATAAGTTTTTTAACATTTGCATTAATATATTTATCTCCAGGAGATCCAGCAGAAATTATGCTGACAGCCTGTGGAAATATTCCAACACCAGAGCTTTTGGCTCAGACAAGAATAGAATTGGGGTTAGATAAGCCATTTTTAACTCAATATGGAGATTGGCTGCTCAAAATATGCAGAGGAGATATGGGGTACTCTTATTCTTTAAAGGTTCCAGTTTGGAGAAAGCTTATTTCCAACTTTTTTATAACATTAAAATTAGCTGTAGCATCATTAGTTTTAATGGTGGTAATATCAATACCATTAGGAGTGTTTGCTGCAATAAATAGAAATAAAAAAATAGATTATTTTGTAAGGGGATTTACTTTTATAGGAATATCAGTTCCAAGTTTTTGGTTGGGATTAATATTTTTAAGTATATTTGGAGTAAAATTGAAATTGGTACCAATAGCAGGAGGGACAGCAAACTTGAAAGCTTTAATTCTTCCAGCAATAACCTTAGCTTTGTCAATGTCAGCAAAATATACAAGGCAAGTGAGAACAATAGTATTAGATGAATTAAGACAGGACTATGTAACTGGAGCAAGAATAAGGGGAATGAGTGAAAAAATAATAATGATTAAACATATTCTTCCTAATGTGCTACTTCCTTTAGTAACGCTTTTAGGGTTATCTTTAGGAAGTTTATTAAGTGGAACAGCAGTTGTAGAAATAGTATACAACTGGCCTGGAATGGGAAGTATGGCTGTAAAAGCAATTTCAACTCATGACTATCCGCTAGTACAGGGGTATGTTTTATTTATAGCATTATTTTATATGCTAATAAATTTGGCAGTAGACAGTTCTTATAAATATTTAGATCCTAGATTGGGGGAGAAGCATTAAAATGGATTTAATAAAAAGATTGATGAAAAATAAGCAGTTTGTAATTTTTTCTATATTGGCATTGATAGTTGTATTAATTGCTGTTTTTGCTCCATGGATTGCAGCAAAAAATCCTTATGATGCAATAATGACTGATTCATTAGTTCCACCAGGGGAAAAATATATGTGGGGAACAGATAGATTAGGAAGAGATATGTTTTCAAGAATAATTTATGGAACAAGACCCTCATTAATAATGACATTTACTTTAGTTACAGTTGTATTTATAATGGGAACAGGATTTGGAATATTAGCAGGATATTTTGGAGGAATTGTAGATACAGTCATAATGAGATTTGCAGATATGATGATTTCATTTCCAGGGTTGGTCTTAGCGATAGCAGTAGCTGGATTATTAGGGCCAAATATGATTAATGCTATACTGGCTATAGCTTTAGTAAGCTGGCCAAAATATGCAAGGCTGGCAAGAAGTCTGGTTTTAAAAATTAAAAATAATATGTATATTGAAGCTGCTGTTGTAGGTGGAGCGAGAACAGGAAAAATAATTGGAAGATATCTTATTCCTAATATGATACCAACAATGATTGTGACAGCTACAACAGACATCGGCTCAATGATGTTGGAACTTACATCACTGTCTTTCTTGGGATTTGGGGCACAGGCTCCCACTCCAGAATGGGGACTGATGTTGAACGAAGGAAGAACATATATAACAAGAGCTTCATGGCTGATAATGTATCCAGGAATGGCCATAATAACAGTAGTAATAATATTTAATATGCTGGGAGACAGTATTCGTGATATTTTAGATCCTAAGGATAACTAAAAAATATAAGGAGGCAACAGGAGATGATAGTGAAAAGTAGAAAGTATGTCAGTAGAATTATTTTAATAGGGATGATGGTTTTAGCTATGATTGGTATATCAACATCAATAATAGCAGCTCAAAAAGAAATAGTAGTGGGAGTAACAAGTTTTGCTGATACTCTTGAAACTACAGAGCAGTATTTTAGCTGGGTAGTATCAAGATATGGAGTGGGAGAAACTTTAGTAAAATTTGATGAACATGGAGAAAAAGCTCCTTTATTAGCAGAAAGTTGGGAGAATAGCGAAGGTGGAAAAGTATGGAAATTTAAAATAAGAGAGGGAGTTAAATTTTCTGATGGAACAGAAATGACACCTGAAAGAGTAAAAAAATCTCTTGAACGTACATTTAAATTAAATAACAGAGCTTCAACATTCTTTGCTCCTAAGTCAATAGAGATAGATGGGGAGTATTTGTTAATAAGTACGGATACTCCAGTGACTGTTCTTCCAGAATGTTTAGCGGACCCTTTATTTATAATTGTTAATACAGATGCAGATACTTCAACTTTTGCAATGAAAGGACCAGTTTGTACTGGACCATATGTAGTGGAATCTTTTAACCCAACTGAGGTATGTGTTGTGGTTAAAAATAAATACTATTGGAATGGAGAAGTTCCTTTAGATAAAGTAACTTTTAGATGTATAAATGATCAAGCTACACGTTCAATGGCATTACAGTCAGGGGAAATTCAGATTGCATATAATCTTAAAACAGAAAATTTACAAGATTTTGCAGATGAAAAGAAATATCATATTCAAAGTTTGGAATCTTTAAGAACAACTTTTGCCTTTATGAATGAAAAAGGTGTTCTTGGAGATAAAGTCTTACGTCAGGCAGTATCAAGAGCTTTAAACAGAGATATCTATTGTAAAGTCTTGTTGGAAGGAGGAGCAACTTCAGGAAAAGCTCCAATTCCTCCAACATTAGATTTTGGTTTTGATGAGTTAATAGATGAGAATAGTTATAATCCAGAAAGTGCAAAACAATTATTGAAAGATGCAGGTTATAAAGATATTGATGGAGATGGTTTTATAGAAACTCCTGATGGTAAAAAAATTCAACTTGATTTTGTAATTTATACAAGCAGAGAAGAATTGAAAATATATGCTCAGGCAGCTCAAATAAGTCTTAAAGAAGTTGGAATTAATGTTAAAATAAATACAGTGAGCTATGAAACTTTGTTAGATTTAAGAGATGCTGGAAGATTTGATATGTTAATTTGGAATATGCTAGTAGCAAATACTGGAGATCCCGAGAAATATTTACGTGAAAACTGGTATAGTAAATCACCATCTAACCAGACAGGGTATAATAATGCAAAAGTAGATGAATTATTGGATAAACTGTCAGCAGAATTTAACTCTGAAGAAAGAAAAAAACTTACTATTGAAATTCAGCAGTTAATAATGAATGATATTCCTACAATTTTCTTCGGGTATGAAACAACATATTTAATAACTTCAAAAGATATTATAAATACAGTATTGTATCCAACAGACTACTACTGGATAACAAATAAAACAGATTTAAAATAGGAGAATATTATGTTAAAGATAAAAAATTTAACTATACAATATGGAGATAAAGAACCAGTAGTAAAAGATTTTAGTCTATCAGTAAAAAAAGGCGAAATTCTAGGTATAGTAGGAGAAAGCGGGAGTGGGAAAACTACAATAATAAAAAGTATAGTAGGAGCTCTTTCATATAATAGTAAAATAATATCTGGAAGCATTGTTTTAGATAATGAGGAATTGTTAGATAAGAATGGAGAGATATTGAAAAAAAACAGAGGAAAAAATATAGCTATGATATTTCAAGACTGTCGGAATACTCTAAATCCAATTAGGAAAATAGGGAGTCAATATATTGAATATATTCAATATCATTCAAATTGCTCAAAGGAAGAAGCGAGAAAAAAAGCTGAGTTGATGTTAACAAAAATGAAGCTTCCTGATCCTGAAAATGTAATGGCGAGTTATCCTCATCAGTTGAGTGGAGGAATGTGCCAAAGAATAGGGATTGCCATGGCAATGACATTTAATCCCAAAATATTGTTAGCTGATGAGCCTACAAGTGCTTTAGATGTAACAACACAGGCACAGATTGTGCAGGAGTTAATAAATTTGAGAAATACATATAAGACAAGCATAATAATTGTAACTCATAATTTAGGAGTAGCTTCATATATGTCAGATAATATAGTAGTAATGAAAGATGGAAATATAATAGAAAAAGGAAAACCTGAACAAATATTGAGTTCTCCAAGGAGTAATTATACAAAAATACTGTTAGATTCTGTTCCAGGATTGGAGGAAAGACATGTTGTGTAAAGATTCAGATATAATATTAAAAACAAATGGTATTTCCAAAATATTTATGACAGCAAAGAATCAACCGTTATTAGCATGTGATAATATAAATTTAAATGTTTATAAAGGGAAAACTTTAGGAATAGTGGGAGAAAGCGGCTGTGGAAAATCTACATTTGTGAGAATGCTCATGCAGCTTGAAGAAGTAAGCTCTGGGAGTATAATTTATGAAAATAGAGATATAGCTCATTTTTCTAAAAAAGAAATATGGGAGCATAGAAAAAATATGCAGATGATATTTCAGGATTCAATGGCAGCATTTAATCCAAAAATGAAAATTATAGATATTATTACAGAACCTTTGATGAACTATGGACTGTTATCCAGCAAAGATAAAAAGCAAAAGGCTGAAGAATTACTGGAAATGGTAGAACTTTCTAGAGAATATCTATATTCATATCCTCATAATGTAAGTGGAGGACAGCTTCAAAGAGTAGGAATAGCAAGAGCACTTTCACTGAATCCTAAAATATTGATATGTGATGAAGCTACTTCAGCTTTAGATGTTTCTATACAAGACAGTATTATAAAGTTATTGAAAAAATTACAGCAGGAAAAAGATTTGAGTATAGTTTTTGTATGTCATGATTTAGCTTTGGTTCAATCTTTTTCTCATGAGGTTGTTGTAATGTATCTTGGGAATATAATGGAAATTTTGCCAGGACAAAGAGTGAAAAAAGAAGCAATGCACCCATACACAAAAGCTTTAGTAAATGCCGTATTTACTCTGGATATGAGTTCTAAAGACAATTTAGAATTACTAGAGGGAGAAGTACCAAGTCCTTTGAATCTTCCAGAAGGATGTCCTTTTGTAAATCGCTGTAGGTGTGCAATAGAGATATGCAGAAAAGAAAAACCAACTTTAAAAGAAATTAATAATGAACATAAAATAGCTTGTCATTTGAACTAAAAAATAAGTTTAATATATAATATTTTACTTTAAGTATAGTATATAAAAAAAGAACAGCTTCATTGCTGTTCTTTTTTGTGTTTATAATAAAAAGCAACTTCATTGTTGTCCTTTATTATTTTGTAAAAATAATATTTTAAGGTAAGTATACCATTTAGGGCTTTAAGAAACAAAGCAATAACTTTTTACTTTATTAAAAATTTTAGTTAACATTACAATTTTATTCTTTCACTATAAGTATATAACATAAATAAAATAAATACAATAATATATTTTGTTTATTTTTATATATATTTTATAATTATAAGATTCTTTTTTTCAATTTATTTTTCTATTTTTGGTAATAAATTATTTACTTTGGTGAATATATTATATTTAATTTTTTTATTTAAAATCTATTTCTTAAGAGCAAATTTATAAAATTCTATTTATTAAGTCAATTCATAAAGTCTAAAACTTATATATTTATTTATGTTGTATATGCTTGTATAAAAAATATTTATATTATATAATGATATTACCAAGAAGAAATTCATGGCTGCATTACCCCCCAGGTAATGTGTTTATACGTCAATTAATTTTCCCACCAATAATTTTTTACTTTGACCAGATAAGAAGTTATTGGTGGAACCCCAAATAATAGGTTTTTAATCACATTTTCTTCTGGTTATATGCGATTAATATATAATATTTAATTCTGTGTAATTTAAACTTAAAGTAGCCCTTAATTGGGCTATTTTAAATTAAAACATATTTGAAAATAAAAATTTGATATAAAAAAGGCTCTTCCAATGTGGAAGAGCCTTTTTAGTGAATATTATTAATTAGAAATCAAAACAGTATCATCAAAAGAAAATACTTTTTTAATACTTTCAATAGAAGCCACATTTCCTAAATTAAAATATTTTTCATAATCAATGGACAAAAATAATTTTGTTTCTGGATTTAAAGATAAACTTTTATTAATAAAAATATCATAATATAATTCTAAAAGACTGGGGATATGATTATAAGTTTTGATAATTTCTTCAGGAAAAAAATTAGGAAATTCAAGCTCATTTTTATTTCCTATTACATATAAATTATTTCCTTTATTGTCTTTTCCTTTTAAAATAATATCAATAGGAATATGATGTTTTGAATATTGGGATAATTCCATATTAAGTAGCACATTATTTTTCCATTCTCCTTTTGTGAGCATTTCTTCAAATATTTCTTTTAATTCTTTTAAAATCATAATATCCTCCTTGATAGATAAAATCTGTTAAAATAAAAAACTTCTCTTAAAAAATAAGAGAAGCATAAAAGATTTTATTCTTTTATACTTCTCATCCTCGTGAGCAGCATATAATATTATTTTATGGCAGGTCTCCTGACTTAGAATCACTTTACTTGCATACCTTCCCAAAATATATAGTTATATTTCAGTGGCAATTTGCTTTCATCCTCATTACAGTGGCGGGACCGTACAGGATTTAAACCTGTTTCCCTTTTAATCTAGTAATAACTAGAACCAAAAAATAAATATTTTATTGTAGTGTTCTTGATCAAATAATATATTAATTTTCTTTGAAAGTCAATGATAAAAAAGTAGTTATACTTTATTTTAAATTACTTAAAACTTAGTTTATAAAAGATGAAAAATAATCTCCTTAATATTATAGAAAAAATAAAATTAAAAATTATGAAAATATCAATTTTATTCATTAAGATTAGAGTAATTTTGTATACTGATATTATTTTAAAAATTAAATTGTATTAAAATAGAAAGTGAAAATTTTATATTGACAATTATGTTTGTATATCGTATTATATTGGTGATAAATTAAATAAAAACGATTAGGTGCAAACAAGCTTAATAGAGGAAGAGGGGTGAGAATCCCCCACAGCGCAAGCTGCTGTATGGTTGACGAAATCACAAAGATGTCACTGGGAAACTGGGAAGGCGTGAAAGTAGGATGAAACTGAGTCAGAAGACTTACCAATTAATATATTTGAAAATGCAAATTTCTATTATTTTTTGAATTTCATTATTTCAGAATTGGTGCTCTGATTAGGTAAGTTATTTTACCTAATCAGAGTTTTTATTTGTAATTTTTTATAAATAAGGGGGAAATAATGAAAAAATATTTAATGTTAGCAGCTATTTTAGTTGTTAGTTCATCAATCTCAGCAGCTGATGAGAAGTTTGCAGTTAAACTAGATGAAACAATAGTTTCTGCTGAAAGTTTTGGAACAAGTGTATTGGAAACACCTAAAAATGTAACAGTAATAACTTCAGAAGATATTGAGAGAAGGGGTGCTCAAACTATTGAAGATGCTATAAAAGGTGTTCCTGGAATGACAACTTTTAGTAATATTGGTGGGGATGATCCTAAGGTATCATTTAGAGGTATGGCTCCAGGAAAAGAAAATCAAAATATACTTGTCTTGTTAAATGGAGTTCCTTACAATAGTCTTGTGGATACAGCAGGGTTTAATTTTAATCTTATTCCAATAGGAACTGTTGAAAGAATAGAAGTAGTTCCTAATGGAGGAAATGTACTGTATGGAGAAGGAGCAGTAGCTGGAGTAATAAATATTATCACTAAAGAAGGTAAAGATAAAAAATATTATGGAACTGTTGGATTTGAAACTGGTTCATATAGTTTAAGAAATTATACAGTAAATGCTGGAACTCAAATAACTGATAGATTATCAGCAAATATTAATTATGTAAATAAAAATGTAGATAATTATAGAAAACATGACAGTAGAGATATTGAATATGTGGATATTAATACAAAATATAAATTAGATAATGGAGCTTTATCATTCGGATATAGCCATTCTGAAGTAGAATCTTATTTTCCAGGAGAAATTGTAAGTAAAGATGATGTAAAAAAACCTTATACTTCTTTAACTGAAGGAAAAGAAACGGTAAAAACATATAAATTAAATTATGAGACAAAATTGTCAGATAATTTAGAATTTATGTTTACAGGAAATTATAGAGATAAATTATATGAATCGACTGGTTTTAAAACTGGAGCAATACCTCCTAGAAGAGGACCAAGTAGTTTAAGAGATACTCAATCATTATACTTAAGTTCACAAATTAAATATAAATATTTAGAGAACTCTCATTTAATTGTTGGAGGAGACTATTCTGATGGAGAATCTAAATATAGATATTATAATTCGAAAAATATAGGGGCTATAGATACAAGTACTAATACAGACAGAAAATCTTTTGGTGCTTTTGCAATAAATAATTTAAAAATAAATAACTTTATTTTTACTCAAGGATATAGACATCAGAGAATGAAATATGATGTAGTAGATAATAAAACAACAAAATATAACTTTAATAAAACATACAATGAAGATGCTTTCGAACTAACTGGAAATTATTTAATTAATGAAAGCAGTTCTATTTATTTAACATATAACAGAGCATTCAGAGCTCCTACAGTTGATGAAGTTGGATATTGGAATAAAAATGTTCGTGATATAGAAGTTCAAACTTCAGATACTTTTGAATTAGGAGCAAAAAGTTTATGGAATAATTTTTATTTTTCAGGAGCTATTTTTCAAACAAGAACAGAAAATGAAATTTTTTATACTAGATATGAAGATGAACTTACAAGTCCAGCTTCTGGAAATTATAATTTACCTGGAAAAAATATAAGAAGAGGAATTGAATTAACAATGGAGCAATATTTTGATAAATTAACTCTGAGAGAAAGCTTTAGTTATATTCATCATGAGATAGATAGTGGAGTTTTCAAGGGAAAGGATATTCCAGGGGTTCCAAATTATATATATAACTTGGGACTAGATTATAGTATTTTAGATAACTTAACATTTAATACATCATTCTATTATTATGGTAGTGCATATGCATCAAGCGACTTTGATAACAGTTTTGGAAAACAAGATGGACATACAGAACTTAATATGTCATTAAATTATCAAATGGCTAATGGATTAACAATATATGGTGGAGTAAATAATTTGTTAGATGAAGAATACTTTAATTCTAAAGTTTCTGGGACTAAATTAAAATATTATTATGGAACAAGAAGAAACTACTATGTTGGGTTTAAATATAGCTTTTAAAATTTAGAAACAATTAGATAAGAGAGGCAATATAGAATAGAATATTATTTTATATTGCTTTTCTTTAATTAGGATTAAGGAGGGAAAATGAAAAGAATTATTTGTATATTTTTTATAGGGATATTAACTACAACTTTTTTATATGGGCAGAAAACGTCTATAAAAAAATATAATAGAATAATTTCTTTGTCTATGGCAGGAGATGAAATGCTTTTTGATTTGGTAGAAAAAGACAGAATACTTGCATTTAGTGGATATTCTAATAAAAATGAAATGGCTTCTGTTTTATACAATAAATTAGATAATTTTAAAAAAGTAGACAATGTAGAAAAAATAATTGATATGGAGCCAGATTTAATAATTGCAGCTAACTGGTTGAAAAAAGATATATTATCTCAACTAGAGGATGCAGAAATTAATGTTTATATTTATAATACTTCTTCTACATATGAAGAGCAGAAAAAACTTATACTGGAGCTTGCCAAATTAGTGGAAGAAGAGGAAAAAGGAAATGAAATAATAAGAAATATGGATGAAAGATTAGCAGTAGTTCAAGAAAAAATAAAAAAAAGCGGAAAAAATTCACCCAGAGTATTGGAATATTCACATTATGAAGGAACCAATGGAAAGGGAAGTATTTTTGATGACATGCTTCAAAAAATATATGTTATAAATACTGCTAGAGAAGCAGGGATAGGACGTTTTGCAAAAATATCAAAGGAAAAAGTTATAGAGATTAATCCAGATGTAATTATAGTACCTATATGGGATTCTACTGCTGCAAAGGATGGAAGTAGATTTTTAGAATTTTTGAGTAAGGATAAAAGCTATAAAGACTTGAAAGCTGTAAAAAATGGCAGAATATATCCTATTCCAGGAAAATATGTGTACATATATTCTCAATATATTATAGATGGAATAGAAGAGTTAGCTAACAGTATTTATCAATTAAAAGATGATAAAGAATAGTATTTTTCAAAAGGAGAAAATATGTTTAAAATTACTTTGGTTACATCAAACTATGATAATAGTTATACATTTAACAAGATATGTAAAAAGCTAACAGAAGAACATTGTGGTGATTTTGAATTTAGTTTTTTTAAATCTAATACAGTGGATAAGTCTGATGAGGAATATAGAAAACTTGAAAATGAAATAAGAACAAGCAATATAGTTTATATTCTTCTACATGGAGGAGTTTCAAGCTTTAAAAAATTTATAAATCTAAAAAAAACATTTTGGGGAAGTATCCCATTTTTTATTAATACTACAATTGATGATGAAAATAGAGAGTTTGTTGAACAGGGAGGAATGCCAGCAGCAACAGCATATAATATGACAAAATATTATACTTTAGGGGGAGAAGAGAATTATAAGAATATGATTCTCTATACAGCTTCAGAGCTGGGGAATAAAAAATATCCATATGAAAAATACACTTATATGAGATGGGAAGGAATATATAAGGATGGAGACATAGTTGAAGATGAGGAGAATTTTATTAAGAAAATAGCAGAAGAGCCCATAGTAGTTGCTATTTTATTTCATGGAAAAGAATGGAATAGTAAACGAATAAAGGTAGTGGATAAATTTATAGAAGAGTTAAAAAAATTAGGAGTAACTCCTTATCCTATTTTTACAAATTCAATTTTGAAACAAGAAATCAAATCAAAAGGAATAAAGTGGGTAATAGAAAATTACTTAAAACATAAAGGGAAAGTAATACCTAAAGCAATTATTAACTTAATGGCATACTCACAAACTATTTTTAGTGAACCTGGAGATGGAACCACAATAGTAGAAAAAAGTATTTTTGAAGATTTAAAAATTCCTGTAATACAGGCTATGAGTACTTATCAAAATAGAGAAACATGGGAAAGAGATATAAGGGGGCTTGATTCTGAAGCTTTAACTACAGGAGTCTATTATCCAGAGTTTGATGGACAAATTATTTCTGTAACATGTTGTACTTATGAAACTATAAAAGATGAGTATGGAGAGAAAAAAATATTTATACCAATAGATGAGAGAGTAAATAAAATATCCAGATTAGCTGTAAATTGGATAAAATTAGGAATGAAAAAGAATGAAGATAAAAAAATAGCAGTTATTCTTCATAACATGCCTCCAAGAAATGATATGATAGGGAGAGCTTTTGGACTTGATACTCCTAATTCAGTAAATAATATGATGAAACTATTTTCAAAAATGGGGATAAAAATAGATCATGAATTTAAAGATGGAAATGAAATAATAAATACTATTATTAAAGGTGTATCTAATGATAAAAAATGGCTGACTAGTGAAAAAGTTTTGGAAAAAAGTATTGATAAAATAAACAAAGAAAAGTATCTGGAGTGGTTTTCCAAATTAGATAGAGAGGTACAGGAAAAAATAGAAGCTCAATGGGGAAAAGCTCCAGGGGAATTTATGATTTATGAAGATGTATTTCCAGTACCTGGAATTCTTAATGGAAATATATTTATAGGATTACAGCCTTCAAGAGGTATGGAAGAAAAAGCAGAAGAGGTATATCACAGTACAGATTTTATTATTCCACATCAATATTATTCTTTCTATAAGTGGATAAAAGAGGGATTTAAAGCAGATGTAATTTATCATGTGGGAACTCATGGAACTTTAGAATGGCTGCCAGGGAAAGAGGTTGGATTAAGTAACAGATGCTGTCCAGATTTTAATATAGATGATATTCCACATCTATATCCTTACTCAATAAATATTTCTGGAGAAGGACTACAGGCTAAAAGAAGAAGCAATGCAGTGCTGATTTCCTACATGATCCCTGCTCTTACACTTTCTGGAGAATATGAAGATATAGAAGAAATAGATGATTTGATTAAACAGTATTATCTGGCTGAAATAGGAAAAGATTCAAAAATAGTAGACTTGAAAGAGAATATTATAAAAAGAGTATTAGAATATAAATATAATTTAGATATGAATATTACTGAGGAAGAAATAAGAAAAAATTATTCTCTTTTTATAAATAAACTTCACTCATACATAGAAGAACTCAAAAGTTCAGTAATAAAAGATGGACTTCACATATTGGGAGAGGCTCCTGTAGGAGATAGATTAGCATCATTGATTCATGCTCTATTGAGAATTGAAAACTGTGGAATGATGGGGGCAGAAGAAGCAGTAGGAAAGAGTTTAGGGTATGATATAGAAGTTTTAAAAGAAAATCCTCATGGACATAATAAAATAGGAAAAACTAATTTAATGATACTGGATGATATAAGAAATATAACAGTAGAGATAGTAAGGGAAATATTAGGAGAAAAGAAATATCAAACTGTAGTTGAAAAAACAAAAGAATATAAAATAATAGATGAAAGCTATATTTTACTTTTAGAAAAAAATATTTTAGAGATAGTATTGCCTAAAATATTGGAAACAAAAAGAGAAAGTAAAAGTGTAGTAGATGGAGCTAATGGAAAGTTTATTGTTCCAGGACAGTCAGGATATCCAACAAGAGGGAATATAAATATTCTTCCAACAGGAACAAATTTTTATTCTATTGATCCATATAAAATTCCATCAAGAGCTTCATGGAAAGTAGGAATAAAACTAGCAGAAGAACTTATGAACAGATACATTGAAGATGAAGGAAAACTGCCAAAGAATATTGCTATGATTCTATATAGTGGTGATACAATAAAAACTAATGGAGATGATATAGCTGAAGCATTGTATCTTATGGGAGTAAAACCAGTATGGCTGAACAATGGAGATAGAGTAATAGGGCTAGAAGCTATTCCTTATGAAGAGCTGAGAAGACCTAGAATAGATGTAACATTAAGAATATCTGGATTGTTTAGAGATACTTTTCCTACTCTGATTAAGCTTTTAGAAGATGCTGTAAATACAGTTTCTCAATTAGATGAGAGTGATGAAGTAAATTATATAAAAAAGAACTTAAAAGATGATATAGAAAAACTTTTGGAAGATGGATACAGTTTTAGTGATGCTGAAAACTTATCTAAAGTCAGAATATTTGGATGTCCACCAGGAACATATGGAACAGGAGTAAGAGTATTAATAGAATCACAACAATGGGAAACAAGAGATGATTTAGGTCAGGCATATATAAATTGGAGCAGTCATGCCTACAGTAGTAATTATCATGGAACGAAATTAGAAAATATGTTTGTAAAAAGATTGAAAAACATAGATGTTACAGTAAAAAATGAAGCATCAGTAGAGTTAGATATGTTGGAAAGCGATGATTACTATGCATATCATGGTGGATTAACGGCAGCAGTAAAATATGCCAGTGGGAAAGAAGCAAGATCCTATAGTGGAAATACAAGTGATCCAAATAATGTGAAAATAAAAAGTTTAAAAGAGGAAACAGCAAGAATAATGAGATCAAGGATACTAAATCCAAAATGGCTTGAAGGTTTGAAAAGGCATGGATATAAAGGAGCCATGGAAGTAAGTGCAATGGTAGATATTGTGTTTGGCTGGGATGCCACTGCTGAAGTTGCAGAAGACTGGATGTATGACAGAATAACAGAGAAATATGTGCAAAATATAGAAAATAGAGAATGGATAAAAGAAAACAATCCTCATGCTTTAATGAATATAACTGAAAGGTTATTAGAGGCTGAACAAAGAGGAATGTGGAATACTTCAAAAGAAAAACTTGATGAATTAAGGAAGATATATATGAGCATAGAAGGTGATATTGAGGAATATGAAGAGTAAAAAAATTAAACTATAAATTTAATTATTAAGATATGTATATTTGATTTATGAAAAGAATAATTGTGAGAGATAATACACTTGACAATTTTGTTTGGATAATGTACTATTAAAATTAGAATAAAACAAAAAGATGATTAGGTGCATATGCTTAATAGAGGAAGAGGGGTGAGAATCCCCCACAGCGCAAGCTGCTGTATGGCGGACGAAATCACATTATGTCACTGGGAAACTGGGAAGGCGTGAGAGTAGGATGAAGCTAAGTCAGAAGACTTACCAATTAATATATTTGAAAATGTAAATTTCTGTTATTTTTTGAATTTCATTATTTCGGAATTGGTGCTCTGGTTAGGTAAAGTTTTTGCCTGATCAGAGTTTTTTGTTTATTACAAAATAAATATCTGGGAGGAAATAATGAAAAGGACTTTAATGTTAGCTGCTATATTGACAGTTGGAGCATCAATGGCAGCAATGGGAGAGGAAAATATTGCAAGTCAAAGACTTAATGAAACAGTAATAACAACAGGAGAAAGCTTTGGAACTTTAACTCATGAAACAGCTAAAAATGTAACTGTGATAACGAGTGAGGAAATTAAAGAAAGAGGAGCAGCAACTATCGATGATGCATTGAAAGGAGTTCCAGGTGTTACAATCAGAAAAATGGATGGAGCTTCACCAGTAATAGACTTAAGAGGGTCAGGAGCAACAGCAAAATATAATACAATAGTTCTTTTAGATGGAATTCCTTTGAATGGTGTAGCAGGATTCAATATAAACCAAATTCCAATTACAGAAGTAGAAAGAATTGAAGTTGTTCAAGGTGGAGGAGCTGTTATGTATGGTGATGGTGCTATTGGAGGAGTTGTAAATATTATAACTAAAACACCAGAAAATAAGATAAATTATGGAAGTGTTGGATTAGAAGCTGGTTCTTGGGAAACTACAAGAGCGAATCTAAGTTATGGAACTAAGATTGGAGATAAGTTATTATTAAATGCTTCGTATTCAGGATACTCAAGTATGGATTATAGAGATAGAAATACTGAATATAAAAATGATGAAGATAAAAGAGAATCGGTTTGGTTAAGAGGTAAGTATCTTTTAAAAGATGGAAACATTGAATTAAGATATAATCATAATGAAACTAAAGATTATTATACTGGTTATTTAGAAAAAGGTCAGTATGATAAAGATCCTACTAAACCTGGAAGTTATGGTGGAGTTATGCATAATATAACTGATATTTGGAATTTATCTTATAATAAAAAGCTAACTGATAAATTAGATTTATTAGTTTATGGAGGTTATTATGAAGATGAAAGTAAGAATCAAAATCAACTTACAAAAGAATATTATATAAATCCACAATTAAAGTATTCTTATGAAGAAAATAGTTACATTATTATAGGTGGAGATTATAGAGATGGAAATAGAGAGTTTAAAACTCCTGTATCTGTAAATGGCAAAGTTCAAAAAGCACCAGATGATGAAAGAGAATCATATGCTGGATATATAATGAATAAGACTACATTTGGAAAACTACAATTTACTCAAGGATATCGAAGGGAGAGGGTTAAATATAAGTACAGTACAAAAACTTATGGTCCTGGTTGGGTTTTACAAGAAATAACTCCTCACTCTTCAGATTACTCAAATAATGATAGTTTTGAGATAGGAGCAAACTATTTGTATTCTGATAGTGGAAATGTCTATTTTAATTATACAAGGGCAGTAAGAACACCAACTATAGGAGATGCTGGAGCTTGGTCAGGAGATGTAAAAACTCAAAAGAATGATGTTTATGAACTAGGAATAAGAGATATGATTAGGAATACAGCCATTTCAACATCTGTTTTTTATATAGATTCAGATAATGAAATTTATTATGATAAAACTGATGCCAATACTTCAACTAATAGAAATTTTGATGGAACTGTCAGAAGAATTGGAGCCCAGTTATCATTTGTTCATTACTTTGATAAATTAACTTTGAGAGAAAATATTTCATATATTGAACCAAAAATAACAAGTGGAGTATATGATGGAAATGAATTTGCAGGAGTAGCAAAATGGCAAGGGAATATAGGTGCTACATATAATATAACAAGTAATCTTTTAGTAAATGGAGATGCATATTATGTAGGAAAATCATATGCTGAAGATGATTTTGACAATTATTTTGGAAAAGATAATGATTATATAACAGTAGATGCAAATATATCTTATACACTGAGTAGTGGATTAGAACTTTATGGAGGAGTGAGAAATCTTTTTGATAAAGAATACTGCAATACAATAACATCAACAAGATCTTCTTATAGTCCTGGGCCAAGAAAAGTTTATTACCCAGCAGATGGAAGAAGTTTCTATGCAGGATTTAAATATAACTTCTAATTATTAAATTAAGTATAGAGCAGGGAGATAGATTTCCCCCTGCTTTATTACTATTGAAGAAGAATTTAAAAAGGGATGTGAGGGTATTGAAAAAAATAATCTCTCTAATTTATATAATTTTTATACTTACCATTTCAATATCTATTCTGGGAGCAGAGGGAAAAAAATTTAATCGAATAGCCTCTCTGACATTAAGTGGGGATGAGATGATATTGAGCCTTGTAGATCATGGAAGAATAGCGGGATTATGTGGGCAAATTAATGAAGAACCAGATATGTCTCATGTGGAAGAAGAAGCAAAGAAGTTTCCTAAAATAGAAAGCAATATTGAAACAATGATAGAATTAGAACCAGATTTAGTAATAACAGCAGATTGGATGAAAAAAGAAATACTTCTGCAAATACAAGAAACTGGAGCAAATGTATATACCTATAAAACTCCTAAAAATTTTAAAGAACAAAAAGAACTTATAAAAGAATTAGCAGTTTTAGTAGGTGAAGAAGAAAAAGGAGAAGAAATAGTGAAAAATATGGAAACTAGACTTTCTATTCTTCAAAAACAAATACATGATGGATATAAAGGGGAAAAATTAAGAATATTATTGTATACCTCTTATGAAAATACCAGTGGAAAAGGAACTACTTTTGATAATATGGTAAGTCTTATTGGAGGAATAAATGCAGCTAGTGAGGCTGAAATTATAGGATCACAGAAGATATCAAAAGAAAAAGTGATAGAATTAAATCCAGATGTGATAATAATACCTATATGGAAAGGGCATATAAATTCAGAGGAGTTTTCAGAATTTGTTATGAATGATCCGAGTTATGAAGATGTCAAAGCAGTAAAAAACAAAAGAATATATTTATTGAAATATAAAGATATTTCTCCAACTTCCCAATATATGATTGAAGGAATAGAAAATCTTGGAAAAGCTATCTATAATTTAAAGGAGGAATAATCAATGGGAAAGACTAAATTAAATTTTAATGTTATGATAACTTTCTTTTTGATTATAGTAATTATTTTTTCTCTTTTCTATGGAGCAGTAAAAGTACCAATATCAGAAGTTATAAAAATATTGTTAAATAAAACTGGAATAACTAATTTTGACATAATGAAAAAAAGTTTTATTCCAATTGTATATTATGTAAGATTTCCTAGGATAATGACAGCAGCAATTGTGGGAGGAGCTTTAGCTGTATGTGGGTGTACAATGCAGAGTCTTTTAAAAAATCCCATAGCTGATTCAGGAATAATTGGTATTTCTAGTGGAGCAAGTCTTGGAGCAGTTATATCCATAGCCTTAGGATTAAGTTCAAAATATATTTTTGCAATGCCATTATTTTCTATATTCTTTTCTTTGGTGGTGTCAGCTATTGTGTATAGACTTTCAACTTTAAGAGGTAAAAGTGATAACTTACTATTGATACTTTCTGGAATTGCCATAAGCAGTTTTGTAGGGGCTATATCATCTATAATACTTACAAATCTTATGGAATCTCAAATAAAGGAATATATTTTCTGGTCTATAGGAAGCCTCAGTGGGAGAAGATGGGAGCATTTTCTATTTGGGGTAGGTCCTGTTATAGTTTTAGCTTTTATTTTGTTTTGTTATGGAAAAGAGCTGAATATACTTTTGTTGGGAGATGAGGAAGCAAAGTCTTTGGGAATAAATATAAGAAAAATGAGAAAGAAAATACTTGTGATAGTTGCTGTATTAACAGCTGTTTCTGTATGTATAAGTGGAAATATAGGATTTGTTGGACTTGTTGTCCCACATATGCTGAGAAAAATAATTGGAGCAGACAATAGAAAACTATTAAAGGGATCATTTTTGGCAGGAGCTTTTTTTCTTACTTTAAGCGATTTAATATCGAGAGTAATTTTAGCTCCAAGTGAAATAAGTGTAGGAATAATTACTTCATTAATAGGAGCACCATATTTTATTTATCTAATAATTAAAATTAGAAAAGAGGGAAAAGGGCTATGAATAACTTTACTTTGAAGCTTAAAAATGTGTGTTACAAAATAGGTGAAAGAGAAATACTAAAAAATATATGTTTTAAATGCAGTCAAGGAGAAATTATAGGGATAATAGGTCCTAATGGTTCTGGAAAAACTACTCTTTTGAAAACAATAAATGGAATAAATAAAATAGATAGAGGGGTAATACTTCTTAATGATAAAAGTATAGATGAATATAAGGAAAAAGAATTAGCAAGGAAAATTTCATTTATGAATCAAAATACAAATCTTGGTTTTGATTTTTCATGTATAGATGTAGTAGTTTTAGGAAGATATCCCTATCTAGAAAGCTTTCAGGAATATACTAAAAAAGATATAGAAATAGCAGAAAAATATATGAAAATGACAAATACTTTAGGCTTTAAGGATAAATCTATATTAGAACTTTCTGGAGGAGAAAGACAGAGAGTGCTTTTTGCCAAAGTACTTACACAGGAAAGTGACATAATGCTTTTAGATGAACCATCAGCCAGTTTAGATATGATGTATGAAGATGAGCTATTTAAGCATCTAGAAAGTATAAAAGAGGAATCTAAAACAGTGATATCAGTAATTCATAATTTGAGAATAGCAGTAAAATATTGTACAAGACTTATACTGCTTTCCAATGGAGAAATAGTTAAAGATGGAAAGCCAGAAGAAGTTATGACAGAAGAAAATTTAAATAAGGTATATGGAATAAATGCGAGAGTTTACCATAATTCTATATCTGGGTTATTAGATTTTTGTATATTATAGAACTTAGGAGGAACAAATGCTAAAAGTATTAGAAACAGGAGATAAAATATATAAATATAATAAAAGTGTTATAGTAAAATTTTCTGGAAAGAGAGCTGTACTAAGCACAGGAGTTATAAATGGAGGATATAGTGAACACCTGACTTCTGTTTTTAATAATGATGCAAAAACTGCACCAGGAATGGGATGTCAGTTAAAAGCTCCAACATATAAGGAGCATATGGAAATCATAGCAGAAGAATTAGGACTTGACCCTCAATATACAACTGGAATGGGAACAGCAGCAGACATGAAAAATATGAGTATAATTGTAGAAAAATATGGAGATTTAAGTGTTACTGCCTTGATAACAGGAGGAATAGAAACAAATGGAGGACGTGTTGGGGATCCAGCTTCTTATGTTGAAAATAATGGAAAAACAGAGAAAATAAAGCATGGAACTATAAATATAATTGTAGCTATCAATGGAAATTTGCCTCCAAGAACTTTGACTAGGGCAATGATTACTATAACTGAAGCGAAAACAGCAGCAATACAGGAATTGTTGGAAGGAAGTAAATATTCAAATGGAATAGCAACTGGATCTGGAACAGATGGAGTTATAGTTTACAGTAATCTTGAAAGTGAAGCTATATATAATGATTCTGGAAAACATTCGAAATTAGGAGAATTAATAGGAAAAGCTGTAAAAAAAGGAGTAAAAGAAGCTTTAGCAAGACAATCAGGCTTAACTCCTGAAAAACAAAAGTCTATATTTAGAAGAGGAAGAAGATATGGCATAACAGCTGAAGAAATATGGAATAGATATATTGAAAAATATCCAAAAAAAACTGAGGAAAAATTAGAATACATAGAGTTTATTGAGAAGATAGAAAAGAATGAGGAGACAGTTGCTCTTACTTCATTGTATATTCATTTACTGGATCAGCTAGAGTGGAATCTGCTTTCAGAAGAAACAGTGAAAGAGCAGTGTGAGCAAATAAGGAAACTTATTTGTGATAAATTACAAATTAACTATGAATTAGAAGAAAAGGAAGAAAAGACATTAAACTATTTGCTAGGAAAATATATCATGACCTTTGTAAAATATATTACAGAAAAATGGGGGAACGATGTTTAAAATAATATTTATAACTTCAATGTTTGATAATATGTATAGTTTAAATAAAGTATGCAGCTCTATAACTAAAGAATATCAAGGAAAGTTTGAGTTTAAATTTTTTACAGCTTTTGAAATAGATTCTTCTGATGCAGTATACAATCAATTAGAAACTCATACTAAAAAAAGTGATTTAATATGTATGATGATACATGGAGGAATATCAACATTTAAAAAGTTTTTAATGTTTAAAAAGAAATTTCAGGGGAAAAAACCATTTTTTATACATTCTACAATAGAAGATGAAACAAGAGAATTTACTGCAAATTCAGGACTTTCATCTTTAGTACAGGACAAATTAACCAAATACTATCTTTTAGGTGGAGAAAAGAATTATAGAAATATGATTCTATATGCAGCCAATACTCTAGGAAAAGATAAATATGAAATAGAAGAGTGTCAATATCCACAATGGGAAGGAATTTATGCCAATGGAGAAATAGTAAAAGATACAGATAAATTTATTGAAAGTATAGCAAAAGAAAAAAATATAGTGGGAATACTTTTTCATGGACGAGAATGGCAGAGTAGAAGAATGGAAGTTATAGATAAATTCATAGAAGAAATAAAAAGAGAAGGTGGAATTCCTTTAGTTGTCTTTACTAATTCTATTCCAGATCAATCTATAAAATCAAGGGGAACAAAATGGGTAATAGAAAATTATTTCAAAAAAAATGAAAAAGTTATACCTAGTGTCATAATAAATCTTATTGGGTATTCTCAAAGTATATTTAATGAACCTGGAGATGGAACATCTGTAGTAGAAAAAAGTATATTTGAAGATATGGGAGTTCCTGTCATCCAAGCTATGACTACATATCAAAATAGAGAAACATGGGAAGAAGATGTTCGTGGATTGGATACTATGTCTCTTACAACAGGGGTTTATTATCCAGAGTTTGATGGACAGATTATTTCAGTTACTTGTTGTACTCATGAAATTATTAAAGATGAATTTGGAGAAAAGTCTGTTTTTATTCCAATTAATGAAAGAGTAAATAAAATAGCAAGAATGGCTATGGGATGGGCGAGGTTATCTCAAAAAAAGAATGAAGATAAAAAAATAGCAGTAATATTTCACAATATGCCTCCAAGAAATGACATGATAGGGTGTGCCTTTGGATTGGATACACCTAATTCTGTATATAATATGGTAGAAGCTTTTGATGAAATGGGTATTAAAACTGAATATAAATTTAAAGATGGAAATGAGATAATTCAGAAGATTATAAAAGGAGTATCAAATGATCAGAAATGGTTAACTTCTGAAAAGGTATTAAAAAAAAGTATAGATATAATAGACAAGAAAAAATATTTGAAGTGGTTTGATCAGCTTGATGAAAAAGTTCAAAAGAAAATGGAGGAGCAATGGGGAAAAGGTCCAGGAGAATTTATGGTGTATGAAGATGTATTGCCAGTTCCTGGGATACTCAATGGAAATATTTTTATAGGACTACAGCCTGCAAGAGGGATGATATGCAGAGCAGAAGAAATGTATCATAATACAAATTTTATGATTCCCCATCAATATTATTCTTTTTATAAGTGGATAAAGGAAGTATTTAAAGCAGATGTGATTTATCATGTGGGAACTCATGGAACTTTAGAATGGCTGCCAGGAAAAGAGATAGGATTAAGCAGCAGTTGTTGTCCAGATTTTAATATAGATGATATTCCACATTTGTATGATTATTCTATTAATGTAACAGGTGAGGGATTACAGGCTAAAAGAAGAAGTTATGCAGCTCTCATATCATATATGATTCCAGCTCTTACTTTAGCAGGAGAGTATGAGGACATAGAAGAAATAGATGAATTGATAAAGCAGTATTATCAAGCTGAAAATGCAAAAGATTCAAAAGTGGAAGGAATTAAAAAGGATATATTAGACAGAGTGTTTAAGTATAACTATAATTTGGATATGAATTTAGACAAAGAAAAAGTTTTAGAAGATTATAAGATCTTTATAAATAAGCTTCATTCATATATAGAGGAATTAAAAAGTTCAACAATCAAAGATGGTCTTCATATATTAGGAGAACCAGCAGAAGGAGATAGATGTGCTACTTTAATTCAAGCTCTTATGAGAATAGATAACTGTGGAATGTTGGCAGCAGATAAATCTGTTGGAAAAGCTTTGGGATATGATTTGGAACAATTGAAGAATGAGCCATATGATTTTTCTGAAAATGGAAAAAGTAATCTTATGATTTTAGATGATATAAGAAATATAACTTTAGATATCATAAAAGAAATATTATCAGATAATAAAACAGAATTAAAAGGTGAATATTCAGGATATGAAGTAAAAAATAGAAAATATATTTTAACTCTTAGAAATAATATATTAGGAACTGTTTTACCTAAAATAAGAGGAGTAGTAAGAGAAAAAGAAAGTACAATAAAAGGTGCTGAGGGAAAATTTATTATTCCAGGACAATCAGGATGTCCCACAAGAGGAAATATAAATATTTTACCTACAGGAACTAATTTTTATGCAATAGATCCTAACAAAATTCCATCAAGAGCATCATGGAAAGTAGGAATGCAGTTAGGAGATAAACTTATAGAAAGATATATTGAGGATGAGGGGAAAATACCTCAAAATATAGCTATGTTGATCTATGGTGGAGAAACAATGAAAACCAATGGAGATGATATTGCAGAAGCATTATACCTTATGGGAGTAAGACCAATATGGCTGAATAATGGAGATAGAGTAATAGGATTAGAAGTTATTCCCTATGAAGAATTGAAAAGACCTAGAATAGATGTAACATTAAGGATAACAGGATTATTCAGAGATACTTTTCCAATTCTTATAAGATTATTAGAAGAAGCAGTAAATCTGGTATCACAATTAGATGAACCTGAGGAAATAAACTACATTAGAAAAAATATGAATGAAGAGATAGAAGAGCTTTTAAAAGAGGGATACCAATTGAGTGAAGCTGAACATATTTCAAAAATGAGAGTCTTTGGATGTCCGCCAGGTACCTATGGCGCTGGGGTGGGAGTGCTTATCAATTCAAAGGAATGGGAAACAAGAGAAGATTTAGGAAAAGCATATATAAATTGGAGCAGTCATGCTTATGGAAGCAGCTATCATGGAACCAAAGTAGAAAAGATATTCACTAAGAGAATGGCTAAGTCAGAAATAACAGTAAAAAATGAAAGTTCAGTTGAAATAGATATGCTGGAAAGTGATGATTACTATACATATCATGGTGGATTGGTAGCAGCAGTAAAATGTGCCAGTGGAAAAGATCCTCGTTCATATAGTGCAAATGCAAGTGATCCAGAGTCAACAAAAATAAAAAGTTTAAAAGAAGAAACTGCCAAAATAATGAGGTCAAGAATACTGAATCCAAAGTGGTTTGAGGGGTTAAAGAGACATGGATATAAAGGAGCTCAGGAAGTAAGTTTTATGGTAGATATATTCTTTGGGTGGGATGCAACATCTGAGATAGCTGAAGACTGGATGTATGATAAAATAACTGAAAAATATATTGAAAATGAAGAAAACAGAGAGTGGATAAAAGAAAATAATCCACATGCAGTGATGAATATAGCTGAAAAGCTTTTAGAAGCTAATCAAAGAAATATGTGGAGTGCATCTCCAGAAAAACTAGAAAGTTTAAGAAAAATATATTTAAGCATTGAAGGTGATGTAGAGGCATATGAAGAGTAAAAAAAATATTAAATATCTTGTGTTGTGGCTGGCTGATGATTGTAATTTAAATTGCAAATATTGCTATGCCCACCCTGCATTTACTCATAAATTAATGTCTTTTGAAACTGCTAAAAAAGCAATAAATCTTTGTGAAAATAAAAACTTTATTCTGATATTGGCAGGGGGAGAACCACTGCTTAATTTCAAGGTAATAGAAAAGCTTTATCAATACTTGAAAGAAAATGGATATAAATGCAAGATAGGACTCCAAAGCAATGGGACATTGATAACAGAAGAAATAGCCAAAAAACTTGCAAAAATGGATATAAATATAGGAATTAGTTTTGATGGAACTGTAGCTGTTAATGAGGAGTTGAGGGGAGGAACTAAAAAAGTTCTTCAAGGGATAAATTTTCTTAGAGAGTATAAAAAAGATATAAATATAAATTGTGTGGTAACTAATAAAAATATTGAAAAACTTGAAAAATTAATAGAAATGGCATATTACTTAGGAAATGTAAGAGGAATAGGGCTTGATCTTTTACGAACTGCTGGAAACTGTAATAGTAATAAAGAGATAAAACCTCCAAATGATGGAGATATTTATATTAATATAAAAAAGGCATATGAAAAGATTCAGCTTCTTATAGAACTCACAGGAAAAAAAGTAGGAATAAGAGAAATAGAAGAAACGAAAATGAGAGAATGTATGGAGTGCAGCAGTGATAATTATTGTTATTCGTCATTGGGGCAGGCCATAGTAGTAACTCCAGCTGGAGATACTTATCCATGCAGTTCTCTTGTAGGAAATATAGAATATTATATGGGAAATATAGATGAAGAAATTGAGATGAAAAAATTATCTTCAGGGAAATATGAAAGATGTAATATATGTGAATATAGGAAAATTTGTAAAGGGTGCTGTCCTTCGAGAATGCTGTATAATCAAAAATATGAAACAGAAGATAAAGATTGTATTCTGCGAAAGGCAGTGTTTAAAATACTGGATGAAGAAAGGAAAATAAATGAGTAATAGAAATTTTCTCTATCCTTTTACAGGGATAGTAGGGCAAGAAAAAATGAAAGAAGCATTAATATTGAATATAATAAACCCAGCTTTAGGAGGGGTACTTATAAGAGGAGAGAAGGGAACGGCAAAATCTACATTAGTTAGGGGTCTTGCCAGTCTTCTTGCAGAGAGGGATGAAAATCATTGTGAATTTCATTGCGACCCTGAGAAACCTGATGAGTTTTGTGATGAGTGCCTAAAAAAATATAAAGCAGGAGAAGAGATTCAGATAATTCAAGGTAAAATGAAAGTAATAAATCTTCCAATAAGTGCTACAGAAGACAGAGTGGTAGGAACATTGGATATTGAACATGCAATAAAAAATGGAGAAAAGAAATTTGAAAAGGGAATACTTGCTCAAAGTAATAGAAATATTCTCTATGTAGATGAAATAAATTTATTGGATGATCATATAGTTGATGTTTTATTGGATTCAGCAGCTATGGGAGTAAACAGTATAGAAAGAGAAGGGATATCATTCAGCCACCCAGCTAAATTTATATTGGTAGGGACAATGAATCCAGAAGAAGGAGATTTGAGGCCTCAATTATTAGACAGGTTTGGACTGGTGGTAGATGTAGCTGGAGAAAAAGAAACAAGTAAAAGAGTAGAAGTAGTTAAAAGAAGGCTTGAATTTGAAGCAGACTCCGAAAAATTTATAAAAAAATATGAAAAAGACGAAAATGAATTAAAAGAAAAAATAGAAAAAAGTAAAAAAATATTAAAAAATATTAAATGCAGTGATGAAATGTATGAAATTGCAGCTAAAATATCAATAGCTTTGAATGTTGATGGGCACAGAGCAGATATAAGTGTTATAAAAACAGCTATAACAATAGCTGCATATGAAGGAAGAGAAGATGTAGCTAAGGAGGATATGTTGAGAGCAGCAGTATTGACATTACCTCATAGAATGAGAAAAACTCCTTTTGAAGATGGTGTGTTGGAAGAAAGCAAATTAGAAAAGCTCATAGAAAACTTATAAGGAGGGAAATATGATATTTCCTTTTGTAGCAGTTGAAGGACAGGAAAGAATAAAAAAAGCTCTTCTTCTAAATATAGTAAATAAAAAAATAGGAGGAGTGCTGATAAATGGAGAAAAGGGAACAGCAAAATCTACATTGGTCAGAGGATTAGGAGAATTATTTTCTGAAATGAAAGTGATAAATCTTCCTTTAAATATAACAGAAGATAATCTGGTAGGAAGTATAGATATAGAAAAAACTATGAAATCTGGAAAAAAAATATTTCAGGAAGGACTTTTAAAAAAATGTCATGGAAATATTTTATATGTAGATGAAATAAATCTATTAGGAGACAGTATAGTAAGCAGTATATTAGAAGTAGCTTCACGAGAGATGAATTATGTAGAAAGAGATGGAGTAAGTTTTTCTCATGAATGCAGATTTGTTTTAATAGGGACAATGAATCCAGAAGAGGGAGATTTAAGACCTCAATTATTAGATAAATTTGGACTTTATGTAAATGCTGTTGGAACTCGCAATGTTTTGGAAAGAGTAAGAATAGTAAAGAAAAGGTTGGAATATGAAAATAACCCCATAGAATTTTGTAAAAAATATGTTGAAGAGGAAGAAATATTAAAAGAAAAAGTAAATCGTGCCAAAGAAAGAGTAGAAAAGATAAAAGTTAGTGAACAGATAATGAATATAGCTGTAAAGATTGTAGAAGAAGCTAATACAATAGGTAATAGAGCTGAAATAATTCTTGTAGAAACAGCTAAATCCTTGGCAGCATTAGATGGAAGAAGTTATTTAAATATAGATGATTTAAAGGAAGCAGCTATATTTGTTCTTCCTCACAGAACAAATCAAAAACAGGAAAGTACACCTCAAAATAAGGGAAATGAACTGAAAGATAATAATCATGAAGATGAACAAGAAGATAAGGACTCAGAAGAAAATAATCTTCCAGATGAAAAACAGGAAAAAGAAACCCCAGAAGAGAGTGGAAAAGAAAATGAAGAGAAAAATGATTCTGAAATCTCTGAAAATTCAGATAAGAATGAAGAGGAAAAGAAAAATAATGAAAACACAGAATCTGAAGAAGAGTTTGAAATAGGAGAAATCTTTAAAGTAAAGGATATACTCATAGATACTGTACATGATACTAAAAAAAGAGCTGGAACAGGAAAGAGATGTAAAACTAAAAGTGGTTCTTTACAAGGAAGATATATAAAGAGTACTTTGCCAAAGGGAAAAATTAGAGATTTTGCTTTTGATGCAACAATAAGAGCAGCAGCTCCATATCAGACAAAGAATAAAGAAAATAATCTGATGATAAGTATAAAAAAAGAGCATATAAGAGTCAAGATAAGAGAAAAAAGAACAGGGGCAAATATTCTTTTTGTGGTAGATTCAAGTGGTTCTATGGGAGTTAAAAAAAGAATGGAAGCAGTAAAGGGAGCAATTATGTCTTTGTTAAAAGATGCCTATGAAAAAAGAGATAAAGTAGGAATGGTATCTTTCAGAAGAGATAGAGCAGAGGAATTGTTGCCTATTACCAGAAGTATAGATCTAGCACAGAAAAAGCTGGAAAAGTTAACAACAGGAGGAAAAACTCCATTAGCAGAAGGTATTGCAAAAGCATATACAATAATGAAAAACGAAATAAGAAAAGATAAAGAAATTGTTCCTTTAATAGTATTCTTAACTGATGGAAAAGGAAATTTTTCTGTTTCAGGAAAAGATCCAGTGAAAGAGAGTATTGAAATGGCTGAAAAAATAAAAAATGATGGAATAAGAGCCATAGTAATAGATACAGAAGAAGGGTTTATAAAACTTGAAATGGCAAAGACATTGAGTGAAGCCATGAAAGCAGATTATTATAAACTTGAAAATCTGAAAAGTGAAGATATGCTAAAGCTTATAAAAGATAATATATGAAAGAGTGTATTGGAAAGGAATAAGAATGTATAAGCTATTGAACAGAACAGACTTTTTTAACAGTGATGAAATAGAAAAAGATATGTTGTATTATATTTCAAAATATGGGTTTGATGGGTTTGAATTAATAAAATTTACAGAGGTAGATAATACTTATTTAAAAGATTATATTAAAGGTTATCATATGCGTTTCTTTCCATCTTGGCTGGAGCTATACAATGAAGATTTAAATGCACTATATGAAGAGTTAAGGGATAAAAAATATTTTAAATCTTTATGTGGTGGAGAAAACGGCAAGGAAGAATTAATTGAATATTATAAAAAAGAATTAAAAACAGCAAAAAAATTAGAAGTGGAGTATGTAGTACTTCATGCTTGTAATTCAAAAGTCACAGAAAGTATGACCTATGATTTCAAATATTCAGATGAAGAAGTTTTAAAAAGCGTTGTGTCATTGATAAATGATTTATTTGCTAATGAAGAATATACTTTTAAACTTTTATTGGAAAACTTATGGTGGCCAGGATTAAAACTTATCAATAAGAAAGAAGTAGAATATATCTTAAAGAATGTAAAATATAAAAATATAGGGTTTATGTTGGATACTGGGCATATGATAAACAATAATAGAGATATTAAAAATTCAGATGAAGCTGTAGCTTATGTAAAGCAGAATATAGAAAATCTTGGAGAGTACAAAAGTTATATTTTTGGAATACATCTCAATTATTCTTTATCAGGAGAGTATGTGAAGCAGGCAGTAAAAGAACATAAGGATAAAGAATTGAATATAGAAGATGTTATGAATAACATATACATCCACATTAACTCTATAGATTATCATGATCCTTTTGAAAATAAAGGAGTAATAGATATAATAGAATCTTTACCTATTGAATATCTTGTATATGAAATGATTGCAAAAACCAAAGCAGAACTGGAAGATAAAATAGAAAGACAAGATAAAATATTAAGAAAGTTTTATAAAAAATAATGATTATCATAAACTAAAGGAGTACAAAGGAGGAAAAAATGAAAAAAGTAGTAGGATTTCCAACAAAGGATGGAGTAAATATTGAAAAACATTTTGGTCACAGTGACAAATTTTTTATTTGTGTAATAGAAAATGGTGTAGTGGAAGCACAAGGTATTACAGAAAAATTGGAAAAGGCTCATGGGGCAGCAGCAAAACTATTAAAAGATAAAGATGTAAATGTTGTAATTACTGGGCATATGGCTTCAACAGTATTTGAAGCTATAAAAAATAATGGAGTAGAAATAATACTTGGAGCTGAGGGAAATATTGAAGATACAATAAAAGCATATATTCAAGGAACACTTATATGTAGAGGTAAAGAGGAATATGTTCATCATTATACAGATCATTCTCATGGAGAATGCTGTAAAGCTAAATAATTTATATCTAAAAAATATTTGGTAGATTGATAGGGATGGCTTTTGAGCTGTCCTTATTTTATTTATATACGACTTTTTAATATCGAGAAAAAGTAGAGAATAAAACACTTGAATAATTAGGGTATGGAAAAAATATTTGAAATGTGATAAAATATAGAGTAAATTATAGAAAATTCGGAGGGTAAAATGAGATTTAGCAAGAGTTATATAAAAACACTTAAAGAAACTCCAAAAGAAGCAGAAACAGCAAGTCATAAACTTCTATTGAGAGCAAGCATGATAAAAAAACTTACAAGTGGAGTTTATACATACTTACCACTAGGGTATAAAGCTTTGAAAAAAGTAGAAAATATAGTAAGAGAAGAAATGGACAGAGCAGGTTCCCAGGAAATATTGATGCCAGTTCTTCAGCCAGCTGAATTATGGAAAGAAAGTGGAAGATGGGACGTAATGGGGCCTCTAATGATGAAGCTTCAAGATAGAAATAAAAGAGATTTTGTATTAGGACCAACTCATGAGGAAGTTGTTACTGACTTAATAAGAAATGACATCTCTTCATATAAAGCTCTTCCATTGAGCCTTTATCAAATTCAAACTAAATTCAGAGATGAGATAAGACCAAGATTTGGACTTATGAGAGGAAGAGAGTTTGTTATGAAAGATGCTTATTCTTTCCATGCAACTGCTGAATCTTTAGATGAAGAATTCTTAAATATGAGAGATACTTATTCAAGAATATTCTCAAGATGCGGACTTAAATTTAGACCAGTAGAAGCAGACTCAGGAGCAATTGGAGGAAGCGGATCTCAAGAATTTCATGTATTAGCTGACTCTGGAGAAGATGAAATCATCTATTGTGATTCTTGCTCATATGCTGCAAATGTGGAAACTGCTGTGAGCAGAGTGGAAGCATCTCCAGTGGAAGAACTTAAAAATGCAGAATTAATAGATACTCCAAATGTTTCTAAAATAGATGATATTGTACAATTCCTTAATATTCCTTACAGCAAAACTGTAAAAGCTATGATGTATAGAGATATGGGAAATGATCAGGTATATATGGTTTTAATGAGAGGAGATTATGAAGTAAACGAAACAAAACTTAAAAATATAGTAAATGCTGTGGAAGTTGCTCTTCTTACAGATGAAGAACTTGAAAAACATGGATTGATAAAAGGATTTATTGGACCATATGGAATAGAATTAGGAGATATAAAAGTAATAGCAGATACTGCTGTAACTGAAATAAACAACCATACAGCTGGTGGAAACAAGATGGACACTCATTACATAAATGTAAATTATGGAAGAGATTACAAAGCTGACATAGTAGCAGATATTAAAACTGTAAAGGTGGGAGAAACTTGTGAAAGATGTGGAGGAAAACTTCACAGTGCAAGAGGAATAGAAGTAGGACATATCTTCAAACTTGGAGATAAATATTCTAAAGCTCTGAATGCTACTTTCCTTGATGATAAGGGAGAAAGTAAAGTAATGTTGATGGGATGTTATGGAATAGGAGTATCAAGAACTCTTGCTTCAGCAATAGAACAAAATAATGATGAATTTGGAATTATCTGGCCTACAGCTTTAGCTCCTTATATTGTTGATGTAATTCCAGCTAACATGAAAAATGAAGCACAGGTAAAAGTAGCTGAAGAGATATATGAAGCTCTTTTAAATGATGGAATAGATTCTATGATAGATGACAGAGATGAAAGACCTGGATTTAAATTCAAAGATGCTGATCTTATTGGATTCCCATTCAAAGTTGTTTCTGGAAAAAGAGCTGAAGAAGGAATTGTAGAATTTAAAATCAGAAAAACTGGAGAAACTCTTGAAATATCTAAAGATGATGTAGTTTCAACAGTAAGAGAACTGATGAAAAAATATTAGTTGAGGTGAAGTTGAAGAGGCAGATGGATTTTTCGACCTGCCTCTTTTCTATTTAGTTTAAATGGGGGAACACTATGAGTGAGAAAAGAGAGAGTTTTACAGGTAAAATAGGATTTATGCTTTCATGTGTTGGAGCAGCTATTGGACTTGGAAATATATGGTTATTTTCTTGGAAACTAGGAAAATATGGAGGAGCAGCTTTCCTTATACCATATTTTATATTTATTGCACTGTTTGCAGTAGTTGGGCTTGTAGGAGAGATTTCATTTGGAAGAATGATGAAAAAAGGAATATTTGGGTTACCTGAGATAATAAAAAATACAAAGATACCTTTTAAGAAATATCTGCCAATAATTCCTATAATATCAGTAACAGGAGTATTTATATTCTATGTTATAGTTTTTGGATGGGTAATAAGATATTTCTTTTCATATCTTACTGGAGCTATAAATCATGTTGAATATGGAGAATATTTTGAACAGCTTGCAGGACAGGCAGCATCTATACCATGGCATATAATAGGGATAGTTTTCAGTGTGGCAGTTATATCATTAGGAGTTGTAAAAGGAATAGAAAAGATAAATAAAATAATAATGCCTTTGATGTTTATAATATTTTTAGGGCTTATGGTAAGATCACTTACTCTGCCAAATGCAATAACTGGAGTTCATTTTCTTCTTCAACCTGATTGGAGTATGCTTAAAGATCCAATGACATGGATAATGGCACTGGGGCAGGCATTTTTCACAGTGGGGCTTAGCGGATCAGCACTTCTGGTGTATGGAAGTTATCTTGGTGATGATGTAAACATATTTGAAAGTGTAGTACAGACTTGTTTTCTTGATACAATGGCAGCTCTTATGGCTGGATTCATAATAATACCAGCAGCTTTTGCTTTTGGATTAGATGCTGGAGCAGGACCTTCACTTTTATTTATAACTATACCAGCAATATTTTCACATATTCCTGGAGGAACATTCCTTGGAGGAATATTTTTCCTAAGTGTTATATTTGCAGCTCTTTCATCTGCTATCAATCAGTTGGAAGTACCTGTAGAATCAGTTATGGATAGATTTGGATTTTCAAGAAAAAAATCTGCTGTGATAGTAGGAATAATAGCTCTTATTATAGGATTAGTTTTAGATTTAAATATGAATTACTTTGGTAAATTTGCTGATTTTGTATCAGTTATTCTTATTCCATTAGGAGCAGTTATATCTTTAGGAATATATTTTTATTATATAGATAAAAATAAAGTAATTGCTGAAATTAATAAAGGAAGTAATTTTAAAACTGGAAGCATAATATTATGGTTTGGAAGATATATATTTATTCCAGGAACAATAATAATAATAGTTTTGGGACTTATATATGGTGGTATAGGATAGGACTTGACAAAACGGATTAAATTATTTATAATCATATACAAGTAATATAGTAGAATAGTAGAAGCAGCGAAAAAGTAAGATTATGTAGAATAGTAGGATTGTAGGATAGGAAAATAATTAATTTAATGATATATCAAAGTATCTCCTTTTCAGGAAATGTCTTTTTGTGTTATTTTGCCTTTTTACAATTTTATGTAAGAAGGCTTTTTTTATGCAAAAAAGAGGAGAGATAAAAATGAGAGAAAAATTTAAGAACAGTTTAATTTTGGATATTCTTCCAATAATTTTTATTATTGTATTTGGAGAAATATCAATACTTCAATGGAGAACAGGGGTAGTTCCTCCCATACTTGCAGGAGTAGTAGTATCTGGAGCAATAGCATTTATGAGAGGAGAAACTCTTAGAAATATTGAAGATGCAATGGGAAGCGGAGTAAAAAGAGTATTTCCAGCACTCCTTACAGTTATTCTGGTAGGACTTATTGTCAGTAGCTGGATAATTGGAGGAATAATTCCATCTATGGTTTATTGGGGATTTAAAGTGATAGATTTTAGATTTTTTGTTCCTATTGTTATGGCAATGACTGGTGTTGTGGCAATTATAACAGGAACGTCTTTTACTTCTGTTGGAACTATTGGTGTATCATTTATCATAATAGCCAAACAGGTAGGAATCCCTCTTGAAATAACAGCAGGGGCAATAGTATCAGGAGCTTTTCTTGGAGATAAAATGTCTCCTTTATCTGATACAACAAATATATCTGCTGCTCTTGGAAAAACTGATCTTTTTGAACATATACAGTATATGCTTATGGATACAATACCAGCTTTTATTATAGCTATAATAGGATTTACAATAGTTGGAAATAACATAACAGTAGAAAACATAAATTTGGATAATATAAATGGATTTTTAACAGAGATGGAAACAGTTTTTAATGTAACTCCAATACTTCTCCTAGTTCCTCTTGTAGTTATAATTCTGGGAATAAAAAAAATACCATCAAATATAGTTCTTTTTTCATCAGTAATAATGGGAGTGTTGAGTAGCTTTATATTTCAAAATTTTAAAACTGTAGATATAATGAGAAGCACAATATTGGGAGTAAATCAGAAATTCAATGATCCTTCAGTAACAAAATTATTTGCTAGGGGTGGGATGAATGAAGTAAGTGGAACTGTAATAATTATAATATTTATAGGGTGTCTTATTGGAATCATAAATGAATGTCATTCTTTTGATAACCTTTTGAATAAAATACAATCAGGAATAAAAAGTTCCAGACAACTTACAGTAGCTGTATTTTTAGTTTCTCTTGGAGTAGGTTTTGTAACAGGAGCACAACTACTGGCAATTATTCTCCCAATATCTATATTTCTTCCACTTTTTGAAAAATTTAATTTAAAAAATAAAAATATAACAAGAATAGTTGAAGCAACTGGAACTGTAGGAATAACTCTCGTTCCATGGAGTGTGCCAGGAATATTTATAGCAGGAACTTTAGGTGTGGATATGATAAAAGTAGTACCTTACCTATTTTTTCCAATAGCTTTATTAGTTGTAAATCTATTTTTTAATGTAACAGAGATAGGAACAAGTAAATTAGAAAATGAAAATGGAGAAAAAAGAAAGATTAAAAAGGGGAGTATTGTATTTAATCTTTTTAGTAAATAGAGAAGAGTAAATGTATTTAAACAGCTTTGAGTTTTTCAAGGCTGTTTTTTTTATTTAAAAAAATTATAAATAAAAAAATGAAATGAAGGGAACTGACCGAATAATGTTGTAAAGTTATATATAAAGCAAAAATATTATATACATTTCTATTCAAAAATCTTTTTAAAAAAGTCAATTTGAGGTTTTTGATAATAAAATAATAAAATTTCATTATAAAATGTTCTATTTAAAATAAAAATTCTCCAATAAAAAACAAAAATTATAGTTGACATTAAAAGTCCACAATGATATTATGTATATATAGCAAAAAAACATTAAATTTAATTTTGTATCCATTATAAAAAGTTTTAAGAGTCACTTGGAATATTAAAACAGAAGGAGGCAGTATATGTTTTTTAAAACAACAGAAGATCATGAAAATTTGCGTATGAAAATAAGAGAATTCGCTGAAACAGAGGTAAAACCCATAGCTTTTATGTTAGATAAGGAGAATGAATTTCCAACAGAAGCTGTAAAAAAATTAGGAGAAATGGGAGTATTGGGAACACCATTTCCAAAAGAATATGGTGGAGCAGGTTTAGATATGCTTAGCTATGCAATTGCTGTTGAGGAATTATCAAGAGTAGATGGAGGAACAGGAGTAATTTTATCAGCTCATGTTTCTTTAGGTTCGTATCCTATTTTTGCTTATGGAACTGAAGAACAAAAACAAAAATATTTAGTACCATTGGCAAAAGGAGAAAAATTAGGAGCTTTTGGACTTACAGAACCAAATGCTGGAAGTGATGCTGGTGGAACTGAAACAACAGCAGTATTAGAGGGAGATTACTACATTCTTAATGGTGGGAAAATATTCATAACAAATGCTGATAAAGCTGAAACATATATAGTTTTTGCAGTTACAACTCCTGATATAGGAACAAGAGGAATAAGTGCTTTCATAGTTGAAAAAGGATGGGAAGGATTTACATTTGGAGATCACTATGACAAAATGGGTATCCGTTCATCTTCAACTGCTGAATTGATATTTAATAATGTAAAAGTACCAAAAGAAAACCTTTTAGGGAAAGAGGGAGAAGGATTTAAAATTGCCATGTCTACTCTAGATGGAGGAAGAATAGGAATAGCTTCTCAGGCTTTGGGAATTGCTCAGGGCGCTTTTGAAAATGCTCTTGCTTATGCAAAAGAAAGAGAACAGTTTGGAAAACCTATCGCTTTCCAACAGGTGATTTCTTTTAAATTAGCTGATATGGCAACAAAATTAAGAGCAGCAAGATTCTTAGTATATAGTGCTGCTGAATTAAAAGAAAATCATGAAGATTATGCTATGGAATCTGCTATGGCAAAACAGTATGCTTCAGATGTATGTTTAGAAATAGTAAATGAAGCTCTTCAAATATTTGGAGGAACTGGATATCTTAAAGGTATGGAAGTAGAACGTGCTTATCGTGATGCCAAAATCTGTACTATATATGAAGGAACAAATGAAATTCAGAGAGTAGTTATTGCTTCTCATCTAATAGGGAAAATGCCTAAAAGTGATGGTGGATCTAAAAAGCCATCTTCAAAAGGTCATCCAACAGGTATTCGTAAAAATATGATATTAAAAGAAGGAAGTGCAAAAGAAAGAGTAGAAGCTTTGGTAGAAGCATTAAAGGCTGATGGATATGATTTTACAGTAGGAATAGATTTAGATACTCCTATTTCAAAAGCTGATCGTGTAGTAAGTGCAGGAAAAGGAATAGGACCAAAAGAAAATATGGAGCTTATTAAAAATTTAGCTATACAAGCTGGAGCTGCTATAGGATCATCTAGACCAGTGGCTGAAACTCTAAGATATCTTCCATTGAATCGTTATGTAGGAATGTCAGGACAAAAATTTAATGGGAACTTGTATATAGCTTGTGGAATTTCAGGAGCAGGACAGCATCTGAAAGGAATAAAAGATGCTACAACAATAGTTGCAATTAATAATAATCCAAATGCACCAATATTTAAAAATGCTGACTATGGAATAATAGGAAACGTAGAAGAGATACTTCCTTTACTTACTGCTGCATTAGATAATGGAGAACCTAAAAAAGAAGCTCCTCCAATGAAAAAAATGAAGAGAGCAGTTCCTAAAAAAGAAATTCCTACTTGGAAACGTCACGTTTGTAATGGATGTGGATATGAGTATGATCCAGCTGTAGGAGATGAAGAGAATGATATTAAACCAGGAACACTTTTTGAAGCTCTTCCTGAAGAGTGGATCTGTCCAATATGTGGAGAAAGTAAGGATATGTTTATTGAAGTTTAAGATATGAGTAAAAAATTTAAGCTGTTTTAAGCATAAAGGAGGAGTAATTCATGCATAATGTTAGAAAAGTAACTGAAGATTTATATTGGGTAGGAGGAGATGATCATCATCTTCATTTATTTGAAAATATACATCCCATTCCTAGAGGAGTTTCATATAATTCATACCTTTTATTAGATAAAAAAACTGTTTTATTTGATACTGTAGACTGGTCAATAGGGCGTCAATTTATAGAAAATATACAAGCAGTTTTAGATGGAAGACCTTTAGACTATATGGTTATCAATCATATGGAACCTGACCATGCTGCTATGATTGAAGAAGTAATGCTTCGTTATCCTAAGGTTAAAGTTATCAGTAATGAAAAAGCTTTTTATCTTATGAATCAATTTGGATTCCATATAGATAGCTCAAAAACTCAGGAAGTAAAAGAGGGAGATAAGATATCTTTTGGAAAACATGAAATTCTGTTTGTTGCAGCACCAATGGTTCACTGGCCAGAAGCTATGGTAAGCTTTGATCTTACTAATGGAGTTTTATTCAGTGCAGATGCTTTTGGATCTTTTGGATCTCTAGATGGAAAATTATTTAATGATGAAGTGAAATTTGATAGAGAATGGCTTGATGATGCAAGACGTTATTATACAAATATAGTTGGAAAATATGGTCCTCATGTACAATCACTTTTGAAGAAGGCTGGAGGAATAGACATAAAAATTATATGTCCTTTACATGGTCCAGTTTGGCGTAATGACTTAGGTTATTTCTTAGATAAATATGATAAGTGGAGCAGATATGAGCCTGAAGAAAAAGGGGTAATGATTGTATATGCTTCAATGTATGGAAATACAGAAAATGCTGTATCTGTATTGGCATCTAAATTAGTGGAAAAAGGAATGACTAATGTGGTAATGTATGATGTTTCTAAAACTCATGTATCTCAATTAATATCTGAAACATTTAAATACAGCCATGTGGTATTAGCTTCTGTGACATATAATTTAGGAATTTATCCATTGATGCATAATTATCTAATGGATATGAAAGCATTAAATTTACAGAAAAGAACATTTGGTATATTAGAAAATGGTTCTTGGGCTTGTGAATCAGGTAAGTTAATGCAGGAATTCCTAGAAGATATGAGAGAAATGACAGTATTAAATGAAAGAGTTACTTTAACTTCTTCTATGAATGAAAATACAATTGAAGAAATGGATATTTTTGTTAATAGTATACTTGAATCAATGAAAGAAAAAAAATAATTTAATAATAAAAATATTTTAATAAAAAAAATAATCATCCATGAGGAAATTTACCTTGTGGGTGATTTTTTATATTACAAAGAATTTTTTTCAGATAGCTTCTAAAAGAAAAAATATAAAAAATTCCTTTAAAGTGGAAAATTTTGAGATTTCAGCAAAAGAAAAAGAAATAAAAAAAGTTCTCTTTTATACATAAAAGAGAACACTAACTACTTACTTGTTTCTAAAAAACCTTTAAACCATATTTTGAATACTTAGCATATATGATAGATAATACCCTAAATTTGATTAAAAGTCAATAGTTAATCTGCAAATAATGTTCTTAAAAATTGAAAAATATTCATCAATACTCGTTTATGTATAAATGCGAACATTTATTGAAGAGAATTAGATTTTTTTTATACCAATTTGAGAATATTATAATGAGTTTTTACTTTTAAATTGAATTAAATTTCATGGAGGGGAAAGATGATAGAAAAAATTATGAAAGCAGTAAAAAGTGGGAGTAAAAAAAGGGGAAGAAATATTACAATAGGAGCAGTAGTAGGAATGCTATTATCATGTACAACAGCGATGGGGGGAGATAATTATTTGTGGATAAAGAATGATAGTGGAACAATAAAATTCAGTACAGATAACAACTCACCAACAAGTCTGGATAATCCATACAGTGAAAACAATTGGGATGGAAGCATTTATATAAATAATATAACATTATCAGGAACAGATAACAGTTCTGGGACAAAAGGTTATGGATTAAAATTAGAAGGAAATTTAGTGGGATTTGAACTTATAAATAATGGTTCAATAACAGGAACAGGGACAGGAAGTAATGGAGGAGGTTATGGAATTTCTAATGCAGGAACTATAACAACACTAGCAAACGATGGTTCAATAACGGGAACATCTACAGGAGATAATGGATATGGTTCAGGAATTTATAATGAATCAGGAAGTACTATAGGAAGTTTAATAAACAATGGTTCAGTAACAGGAATAAATACAAGAAAGCCTGAAAGCAGTTATGGAATTTATAATGAATCAGGAACTATAGAAAGTCTAATAAATAATGGTTCAATAATAGGAAGAGCTTCATATAATGGTATAGGAGTTTATAATGTAGTAGGAAGTGCTATAGGAAGTCTGATAAATAATGGTTCAATAACAGGAACAGCTCCAGAAATTAATGTACAAAGTTGTGGAATTTATAATCTTGAGGATATAGAAGCTCTAACGAACAATGGTTTAATAACAGGAATAACTCCTGAAGGGGGTTCAGTGAGTTGGGGAATTCATAATGATTATGGGGCAATATCTGCATTAACAAATACAGGAGTTATTTATGGAAAAACTAATGCTGTACTGAATAGGAATAGAGGAACAATAACTAATTTTAATAACTATGGACTCCTTATAAGTGAAGAAAATGTTACAGTAAAAGATGCAACACTAGCTAATGAGGGATTGATATTTAAAAAAGTTAGTAGAGGAAAATATACTGCTGAAGCTAGTGATTATGGTAAATTTGGAACAACTGCTACAGCAGATGAATATACAATAATAAATGCTAAAGCTGAAGGAGCAAAAGAAAATATAACTGGAACTAAAAGTTTAAGTTTAGATAATGGAATTTTAACAGATGGAAAGTCTGAGGAAATAAATATTTCTTCAGATAGAAAATATGTTTTAAATGGAATAACAAATACTCTTAAAGTCACTGGACAACATAATAACTTAAATAACAGTATAATAAATGCCTATGAAACAGCAGTGATTATGAATGAAAGTGAATCAATCCTTACTTTGAATAATACAGTAGTAAATGGAGGAATTTCAGAAGGTAATACTGTAAAAATAACAGGAAATGGAAATAATTTTACTGTTAAGGGAGATTCTGTAATAAATACTAAGGATGGAACTACTGCTATAGAAGTGACTGGAAATAACAATGCTGTTGTTTTGTCTGGCAATGTAATAGTTAATGGAAAAATAGAATCTACTGGAAATGATAGTATACTTGTTCTTAATGGAACATCAGAAAATGGAATGAATATGCTTTATGATATATCTGGATTTAAAAATATGAATATAGATAATAATGTAACATTCTTTGAAAATATAAAAGTAACAGGAACAGATACAGTGACAGTGGAAGAAACAGGGATATTAACCCTTAGACTGCAAAAAGATGATAATAAACAAACAACAATACCAGAAGCTATTCATGCTTTCTCAAAGAATGGAGGAGTGCTGATAAAAGGAGATTCACCAAGTGAAGCAGGAACTTTAAACTTTGTAACAAATGGAATAGGAAAAGAAATAATAGTTAGAAATATAACACTGGAAAATATGGAAATTAAGACAAGTTCAATTATAGACAGCGCAAAAATCTATGATGAGTATATCCATCTTGGAGCAGGTTCAGATCTAAATGGGATAGTAAATCCAAAAGAAGTAAAAAGATATAATCAATTAAATAAAATATACAGAAGTATTTATAGTAGTGCAGATGCAGATAATAATCTTGATACATTGAGAGATATATTAAATCTTCCAACTTACCTTGGAAAAAATTATGATTACAACAATAGAACATCTGAAGAACAACTTGCAAATCTTTTAGGGTATTTAGGTAGTGTATATACAGAAACTCCATATTCATTCTCAAGTGAATTATCAAGAAAGTCAACAGGAATGTTCAGAGATATAGTGACAGAGAATCACTTCAGACCAGACCTGAATAAATGGATGATAATGGGTGGACTTACTCATGCAGATGGTGGAACTAAAGATACATACTATGGACAGAATTATCATGGATTTGATGGAGGAACAGCAGATACAGATGTGGATATGAAGCTTACTGGAGCATATGCGTTGGGTAAATATGGATACTCTGAAAATGTATCACTAGGAGTAACAGTTGGAGGAAACAAAAGTGAAGCTGAACTGTCAATGTCAAAAGTAGAAGGAAGCAGTGGATATATTGGCGCTTTTGTTGAAAATTACAGAGGAAATCTAACATTGAAAGCAGGAGGAGGAATACAATATTCTGAATATGACGCTGACAGAAGAACTCTTGGTGGGCACAGCTACAATGAAAAATATTCAGATATGGCATATGACATCTACCTAAATGGAAGATATTTGCATAATATTGGAGATAATCTATTCTTAGAGCCTTATGGAACTTTATCATATACATATATAGATCAAGATAGTGCAGATGAAGGAAGCAAAGTCTTAGCTATAGAAACAGATTCAAAATCATTTGACTATACAGTAGGAAAAATAGGAGTGGACTTGAAGAAAGTTATACCTCATGAAAAAGGAAAGAGTACACTTTCAGCAGGGGTAAGCTATACAAAAATATTAGATGGTGCAGATGAGGAGTTTATCACAGGAAGATTTAAAGGTGGAAACGACTTTGATATATTGGTTGCTCACAAAAATGAACAGAACATAGGATTAAATGCAAAATATGCTCTTGAACTTGAAAATGGAGTACTATTTGATGTAAAAGGAACTTATGCAGTAGAAAGAGACTCACATAATCAATCAGGAAAAAACAAGACTAAAGGTGAATGGATAGTAGGAGCAGGATTAGGGTATAAGTTTTAGCAATAAAGTATTTTTAGATAAATAAAAATAATAAGTATTAATTAATAAAAGATAACAAAGGGGCTGTTGCAAATTTAAAACAGCCCCTTTGTTATTAGTTGAAAATAACTGTAAAAAAGCTAAAAGTTCTCTTTTATATAATAAGGCGAATACTTAGAAGGCTAAACTCCTTATTTTTACTGAAGGCATTTTTTAGGTCCCTAAAAACCAAAATGTTTTTTATCTTGATTTTATCAATTTTAAAGAGTATAATAGAAAAGAAAATTATTCGAAAAAGTTCGCCTTATTATATAAAAGAGAACACATTTTCAAATACTAAAAAAAATATGGTTTTGAGAATCGTTTGTAGGCAAAGATATTGATCTATGAAAATTATATAAAACATTGGAGGAAAAATGACAGAAGGGGAATTCATAAAATTTTATAAAAAAAGAAATAAAAATAAAAATCATGAAGAAGTAAAAAAAGAAATAGATAGATTTTGGGATACACTTTTAAAGGCATTAAATGAAAATGGACCAGTAACATTTAAAAATTGGGGGACTTTTGAAAAAAAAGTGGTTAAATCAAGAAAAGTAATAACACCAAAAATAGAAAAAGCAATATATACAGAACCTAAAGAAGTAATAAGATTCAAAGCAGGAAAAGGAATGAAAGACTTAATGATTAAAGGTAGTGATAGTCATGAATAAAAAAGAATTAGCGAAAATATATAAAGAAGTAAGCAATGGGGAAATATCTGCAAGAAAAGCAGCAAAAAAAATTAATATTTTTCTTGAAACATTACAGGAAGCTTTACAAATAGATGGTACAGTAGTATTCATTAATAGAGGAATATTTGAAATAAAGGAAAGAAATTCAAGAACAATATCTAACCCTATAACAAGAGAACGTATGAATATATATCCTAAAAAAACAGTAAAATTTAGAGTTTCTAAAAATATGAACAATTAATTGAGTGTCTGAGATGCATTAAGCATCTCTTTTTTATATTAAAATTTAAATGGTAGAGTAAGTATTAATGTGGTAGAATTTAGTTAAGAATTAGCTTTGTATAGATATAAATTTTTTGAAGGGAATAAAGATATGGAAAAATTACAGAAATATAAGAGGGCTGTTATTTTTTCTGGAGGTGGATCCAGAATTGCTGTTTATGGAGGTATATTTTCTGCACTGAAAAATATGGGATGTACACCTGATCTCATCATAGGAAGCTGTGGTGGAGCAATAGCTGCTGCTATCATAAATTCATTTGAAACTGACATTGAGATAAAAGAATATATGAAGTCATTAGAACTATATAACTTTATAAAATCTTTAAAATTAACTAGAGAAAAAATGCTTTATAGAATAGGGATTGACTGTAAGTTGAGAGAATTAAGAAAAAAATTATATATTGAAAATATTTTTGATAAATATTTAGTAGATATACCAGAAAATTTAGAAACTTATCTTCCAACATTAAATAAAGAAAAAAATAATTCTATTGGAATTGTTATAATTGGTTCTAAAATACTGTTTAATAAATTTGAAACAGGTAAACTATGTGGAGATAGAAAACTGTATCAAGAGGTTATTTTTACAGATAAAAAAATAGAGAAGTTATTAGAAAAAGAGGAATTGAATATAAAATCAAAAGTTTTATTGAAAAGTGCAATTGCAGAAAAAGAAGAGATAATAACAGATTTTTCCTTATTAAAAGCAGCAAGAATATCAATTTCAGACATGTTTTATACTAAACCAGTATTATGCAATGACAACTATTTTGCTGGAGGAGCAATAAATCTTGTTCCAATAGAACTGGCTAAATTATTAGCAGATGAAGTGATACTGGAATTAAAACAAGAATATGATAAAATAGAGGATTCTTCTGTAAAATCAGTTTTTGGTTATAGTGGAAATGAAAGATTGCAAGAAGTACACGATTCCTATGGAGACTATTGGATAGATACATCTGATATACCTTTTAAATTAAGGGGACATTATGTGACAGCTAGATTGAATTTACTCAAATTACAAGTTGAATTATCAATTCCAGATGAATATGAAAAATTTAGAGAGGATGTAGAGATTCAATGGGATTATGGGTATGAACGTGGCAAGGAAGCAATAATAAATGGAAAAGGTAATAAAAAAAATATGAGAAATAAAAATATGCATAATACCTCTGAAAATTTTAGAAAAATTAATACTGGAGGAATATAATGAAAATATTTATTGCAGGAGGAACATCTGGAATAGGATTGGCAATTGCTGAAAAATATTTAGAGCAAGGGCATGAAGTAGGAATTTGTGGGAGAAGTCAGGAAAAAATAGATAAAGTAGAAAAACATGAGAACCTTAAAATATATAGACTTGATACATATGATAAACTGTCATTTGAAACAGCAGTAAAAGATTTTTCAAAAGGGGAACTGGATATAATGATAGCTTCAGCTGGAAATTATTCAAATAGCCGTACTAGAATATTAACTCAGGAAGAAGTTGTAAATATGCTGAAAGTAAATATATCAGGAACTATAAATGCTTTTGAAATAGCAAGAGAAATTATGTTGAAAAATAAAAAAGGGCATATTGCTGCAATATCTTCAGTAGCAGCATTATTAGAATATCCAGGAGCATCAGTATACAGCAAAACAAAAAGAGTAGTTATTAATTTATGCGGAGCGTACAGAGAGGCTTTAGCAGATTTTGGAATAGGGGTGACAGCTATTATCCCAGGATATATTGATACTTTAAAATTGAGAGAGTTGAATAATAATGATGTATCTAAAAAACCTTTTATAATGACAGAGAAATATACAGCTGACATTATAGTTAAAAGTATTGAAGAAAATAGAGATAAAATAGTATTTCCTATAAAAATGAAAATAGCAGTATCTATTCTTTCGATGTTTCCTAAGAAAATATTAAGTATGATACTTCTGAGGAAAAAGAATGAGAAATAAAAATGTAAATTTAACATTACAGAGCTTTTTATGGATGTCTTTAAGCTATATAATTTTTTTATTTCTCTATGAAATAGCTGGAAAACATAGCTCTGCTTTAGAGTCAGTATCGTCATTTTATTTTGTATGGGAAGAAGATATTCCATAGTATTTTATAGGGAGATAAAAAGTAAAGTAAAATATCTATTCTGTGTTTGGTTTTTTCTGATGGGATTATCTACAATTTTTATTTATCAACATCATGTAATAGATGTAATATTTTCTCTGGGACTTACTCTGTTTACTATTTTTATTTTTCCTGAAAAAGATAATAAAAGAAATAGAAAAGTAGGATTTGTATATTTTTTATTCAGCTTTATATTATTTACATTAGGATTGATATTCTTTAATTGGACTAGAATATTATTCTGGAGTTCTCTATCTTTTTTTCTTGTAGGAAAATCTTATGTAGAGAACAATTCAAAATATTTAAAGAAAGCTGGAAAAATAAACTATCACAATAAAATAATACATTTACCTTACTTGTTTTGTTATAATATTATATGGAAATATTTTAGAAAATATGAGAATGAACCTTGGAAGGAGATTGCTCCTGATATTTTCATTGGTTCAAAATTAAATAATAAAGAGGTTGAATTTTTTCTTTCTGATAAAAAAGTCATTGTAATAGATCTATCAGCAGAATCAGAAGAGAATGATATATTAAAAAAAGCAAGCAGAGAATATTATTCCTTTCCACTTTTGGATATTTGTAATTTTAATGAAGATATATTTTTATCAGTTTTAGAGTTAGTTGTAGAGAAATATAAAAATTTAAAAGAAAATGAAAAGATATATATACATTGTTTAATGGGATATTCAAGAAGTGCAGCCTTAGGAAGTGCTTTTTTAAAAAAGAATTATCAGCTTGAAAGTGAAGAAGCTGTCTTTATAATAAAGAAACTGGTTAAAAATGCTGTAATTCCAGATTATATGCTGGATAATATCAAAGAATGCTAGAGCATTCAAATAAGGAGAATTCTATGGAAATGAATTATTTTAAGAGCTTTGATAATGCTGATATATTTTATAGAAGCTGGAATTTTGACAAAAGTAAAAAAACTTTAGTTGTGATTCACAGAGGACATGAGCATTCAGAAAGATTAAATGATTTTGCATCTAATGAGAAATTTAAAAAATATAATATTTTTTCTTATGATTTGAGGGGACATGGATGTACAAAGGAAAAGAGTTCTCCAGTATTTATGGATTATGTGAGGGATTTAAATTCTTTTGTAAGTTTTATAAAAAAAGAATATAAAATATCAGAAAAAGATATTTTTGTAGTAGCAAATAGTATAGGAGGAGTTATTCTAACAGCATGGGTACATGATTATGCTCCTGAAATTGCAGGAATGGCACTTCTTGCTCCTGCTTTTGAAATAAAATTATATGTTCCTTTAGCAAAGGAATCTATTATATTTTTAACAAAACTTAATAAAAACGCTAAAATTCCAAGTTATGTTAAATCTAGAGTACTGACTCATGATGAAAATGAACAGAAAAAATATGATTCAGATAGATTGATAACTAAGGATATTAATGCCAGACTTCTTGTTGATCTTTTAGATGCAGGAAAAAGATTAGCTGATGATTCTGCTGCCATTGAAATTCCTACAATCATTTTTTCTGCTGGAAAAGATTATGTAGTAAAAAATAATTCTCAGAAAAAATTCTATTTAGAACTAGGAACTGAATTAAAAGAATTTATATATTTAAAGGATTTTTATCATGGGATAATGTTTGAAGAAAAAAGAGAAGAAGTCTATAAAAAAATAGATGATTTTATTATAAAAAGTTATAGTTTAAAAAAGGAAGGTATAAATATTCTTCCAGAAAAATTTTCTCAAAAGGAATATGAAACTATTTTATTGAAGATGATTCCAGTTAAAGAAAAAATATCTTTTGGAATACAAAAATTTCTTCTAAATAAATTAGGGTGGTTAAGTAAAGGAATGAGTGTAGGATTGGAACATGGATTTGATTCAGGACCTTCTCTTGATTATATTTATAAAAATCAAGCTGCTGGAAAATTTGGTGTTGGAAAATTCATGGACAGATGTTATTTAAATGAAATAGGATGGAGAGGAATAAGAGAAAGAAAGAAAAATCTTCTTGAATTAGTAAGAGAAAGGATAACATCATCAGCTAAGAATAATGTGAAAATATTAGATATTGCTGGGGGAGTTGGAAATTATCTTTTTGATATTAAAAGAGATTTCCCAGACGTTGAAATCATAATAAATGAATTTAAAAAAGAGAATATAGCAGCTGGAGAAAAGGTTATTGAAGAAAATAAATGGGAAAATATTAGGTTTACTAATTTAGATTGTTTTGATTTTGAAACTTATAAAAAACTTGAGTTTACACCAGATATAATTATAATTTCAGGAATATTTGAATTGTTCAATGAAAATGAACTTATAAATCGGGCAGTAAAGGGAGCTAGTGAAATACTTGAAAAAAATGGATGTATTATATATACAGGTCAGCCATGGCATCCTCAACTTCATAAAATAGCTTTTGTTTTGAATAATCATAGAGAAGGAAGTTGGATAATGAGAAGAAGAAGTCAAAAAGAACTGGATAATATTTTTAGATATAATGGATTAGAAAAAAGAAAAATGCTGATAGATAATTTTGGTATTTTTACAGTTTCTTTAGGTGAAAAGAGAGGAGAATAATGGATATTTCAATATATAATTTAAAGAGAAAATTTCAAGATTTATTGATGCCATTATGCAGAAAATTGAACTTTATTGGGATAACTCCTAACCAGATAACTATTGGAACTATGATTTTAAGTATTGTATTTTCCATGATTTTTTATGTGTTTTCAAAATATAGATGGTTGTTTTTGACAGTTCCATTGTTTTTCTTAATAAGAATGGCTCTTAATGCATTAGATGGGATGATTGCCAACAGATTTGATAAAAAAACGAATTTAGGTGTTTTTCTAAATGAGATTGGAGATGTAATTGCAGATACAGTTTTTTTCTTCTGCTTTTTTTCTGCCATAAATATTAATACTATATTAACTATGTTATTTATATTTTTAGGAATATTATCAGAATATACTGGAGTGACTGCTATACAAATTGATGGAAAAAGACATTATGAAGGACCAATGGGGAAAAGTGACAGAGCCTTTTTTATAAGCCTGCTATCAATTTTTATATTTTTTAGATTAGATAATAAATATATAGAATATTTTATAGTGTTGGGAATAATTTTACTTTTCCTTACTATATATAATAGAATAAAAAGTTCTTTAAAAAATATTTCATAAAGGAGGAAAATATTATATGGAGATATTTCAAAAAATTCCTATACTTATTTTTTTCTTTTTTATAGCAATAGGAGCATATATATTTGTATATTTATTAAAAAATAAATTCAGCAAAGAAAGATATAAAAATTTATGTCAGAGAATAAAAACATGGCTGATAATAATCAGTTTTTTTTATCTGGGAAGTATAAATAAATTATCAATGATTGTTTTATTTAGTTTAATATCCTATTTGTCATTAATAGAATTTTTAAAATTATTTGATGTCAAAATAACTGCTGAGATGAAAATGATAAGTATATTAATAATAGGAAGCAATTATTTTATTATTTATAGAAATATGCTTTATGTTTTCTATTTTTTTGTTCCATATATAACAGCAGTAGCAAGTATGTTTATTAAAAAGAAAAAGAAGATAGCTGTAAGTTTTTTTGTCAGTGTCTATCTTATAAGCTTTATTTCATATTTAGTGAATATAAAATCTGGAATTTCATTGATTATAGGATATATTATTCTCATAGAATTAAATGATGTTTACCAATATATAACTGGGAGTATTTTTGGCAAAAGAAAGATAGCTCCCAAAATCAGTCCAAATAAAACTTTAGAAGGTGTAGTTGGTGGAATAATAACAACAACAACAACTATATTCTTTTTAAATATAGCTTATGAGTATAAAATTAATATTTGGATGGGACCAATAATAGCTATACTTGGATTTTTAGGAGATATCTCAATTTCATATTTTAAAAGAAAAGTAAATAAAAAAGATTCAGGAACTATACTTGCAGGTCATGGAGGAATGCTTGATCGTGTTGATAGTTTAATTTTTAACTCTCCTGTTATTTTATTGATGACATTATATTTATAAATTAAATATTTTAATTTGAAGAAGCTTGTTAATTAAGACGGAAAAATATTTGAAAATAGAAATTAAACAACAGATATTTCTATAAAAACTTTTAAAATATAATCTTTCTTTATAAATGCTTCTTTTTATTTTGTAAAGTCTGGAGGTGCTGATTTAACAAAAATGATGGAGAAAACAAGGTTAATAAATGTTTACTTATAGTTGCGAGAAAATTATCTGTAAATATATATAGGAGGCTGTTTCATTATTTGAAATTTTGAAGTATAATAGAAACAGGACAATCAACACTTATCTATTCAGATAAACAAAAAAATAAAGCTATTATAAAATATAGGGGGTAAAAATGGCAAAAAAAGAAGTAGCAGAAATTATTATGAGAAATGTATATTCTTATAAGGATCCACAAGTAAGAGAGCAGCTGGAGAGTTATATATTAGGGGAAACAAATATAGCTCCATCAGGAAATGATATCAGGCAGAAAATGTCAATGTATCAAGCTTATGGTTTTGAAAATATGAGTTGTTTTGATGAAAATAAAAATTTTATAGATAATGAAGATGGAGAGGTATTAAAAAGATATACAGAATTGATGTATAAAGAAGCTCCAGATAAATTAAGTGCTCAGTTTCAGCTTTTTAGTGGGAAATATAGTCTTTATAAAAATTTGGGATTCAGCAAGGCATTTATAAAAGAAGATTTTCAAAAAACTCTTTTATACACTACAAGATATTGGTGGCAGACAGAAAAAGAATCAGTAAATAAATTTATTGAAAATTATAAAGACATTGCTAATGAATATATAGATGAATATGATAAAGTAAATGGAAATGCAGCTTTTGCAGCAGGAATAATTCTTATAACAAAATTAGCAAATGAGAATGAAAGCAGTTCAATAGAAAAAATAGGTAATATTTTCTTTGGAAAAAAAGAAAAAATAGTAGAAAAACTGGAAAGATTTTTTTATAGTATTTTAAAGAAAAGACTTAAAGATAAAACTGTAAAAAGAATTTTAGAAAATGATATAAAAGATCCTCAAATAGATAAATATTATAATGAATTTGCTCAGATAAAATTAGTTTTTACATCTGAAATGCATGAATCTATTTTAATTACTAAAATAATAAAAGAAGTAAAAATGGCTTCAAATATTATTTTTCAAGGTGTAAGAGTAGCAGCAATGGCAGAACCTGTAACATTCCTTTATATACATAATAATGATGAACAGACAATGAAAAATATAGAAGAATTAAAGCTTTCTGATAAGTATAAATTAGATTTCTGTTTAGAACGTATTTCAAATGGCTACTATAAGTATAATGAAAAATATTTTTATAAAGCAATAGAAGAAAGTATGAAATTATCACCAGATTATGTGAAATCTATAATGAAAAGAGAGATAGATGAAGAAGATGTAATGGGAAGTGTACTTTTAAGCCTTCTTCTAAAAAATAATTATCTTACTGATGAAGAAAAAGCAGCATATTTAAGAAAAGCTGAAAATCTATTGATAAAATCATATAGTGAAATGTACATGAATAAAGATGTATTTACTTGTGAGTTTCCTGAAATGGGGATGGGAGATTTTGAATTCCTAAGAGAGGAAAATGCAGTATTAAACGGAATAAAAATAGCTGAAAGCGGAAATGCATATAAACATAGAGTAGAAGCTAATAAAATAAGTGTTTCAGCACTTTCATTGATTGAATATTCTACAGTAGCAAGAAATGCAGTAGAAGTAACATTAAAAATAACAGGATATATGAGTTATCTTTTCCATTTTATTATAAATTATAAGTGTGTATGTCCTGTAAATACTGAAAATGCTTATATAAGACTTTATGATAAAATGAGAATTTCATTTGAAGATGTATGTCAGGGATATTTGGACTATAGATTTTCAGAAGAAGAAACTGAGAAAAAAGAATTTCTGGAATTTGCTCATAAATATGAAAAAGAAATCTATGAGTTATTAAAAAATAATTCTTTTGAAATAGAAGATTTAAAAAAATTCATCAATGTTCTTTATAAAGAAAATAATGGATTTGATTATGTAGAACTAACTAATGTATTTGAAAAGAAAATAAAAAGTGTAACAAGCATGGTAGAAGATATGCTTAAATCTAAAGAAAATGAAGTACGTCCTAAAATAGAAGAATTAGCTGGAGCTAAAAGTAAAATAACTGCTGATACTGCTATGCGTCTTATAAGAATATGGGATAATGATAAAATAGAAAAGGATTTGAAAGCAATGCAGGATATTAGTAAAATGGTAGAATATATAGAAAATCTATATACTAAAACTAATGATAAAAATACTCCTTATGCTAAAGAAATAGATTATGCAAGTGTGAGAATAAAAGATTCAGAAGAAAAAATTTCAGAAAAAGTAATGAAATATTTTGTATCTGAATATATAGTTTTAAAAGATCTGTATATAATTAAAGGATGTAAAAAAATACAGGAAATTGTAAATATTTACGATTTAAGACTTTTAATGAAAAATATCTTTGATATGTGGATTGCTGAAGGTTCAACTACAAAATATAGAAATTTACTTTTACCTCTGGCTCTTACAGCTGGTGAAGCTCAAATACCTATGATTAAAAAACAAATAGACTTCTGGGCAGATAACAGCAAACCTGGACTTGCAACCTTTGCTATTCAATCTTTGTGTATGAATGGAAGTAAAATGGCACTGCTTATAGTGGACAGTATGTCAAGAAAACATAAAAATAAAAGAGTAAAAAGAGCTGCACTTGAAGCTATGGATATAGCAGCAGAGGCTATGGGAATGTCTAGAGATGAACTGGATGATATAATAGTTCCTGATTTAGGGTTTGGAAAAGACAGAACTAGAATATTCAGTTATGGAGAAAGGGAATTTAAAGCAGTATTAGATGATAAAATGGAAATAACACTTTTTGATAATACTGGAAAACAGATAAAATCTCTTCCAAAGGCATCTTCTAAAAATAATGACAATGAAGACAAAGCAGCAGAATGTAAAGAGGAACTGAAAAATATAAAGAAACAGATAAAAATTGTTGTAGAATCTCAAAAATTGAGAATAGCTAAAGCAGTTATTGTAGGAAGAAAATGGAGTATAGAAAAATGGAAAGAATTATTTATAGAAAATCCTATAATGAACAGCTTTGCAACAAAACTAGTATGGGAAGAAACAGATGATAAAGGAAATATTATAAAAACTTTCAGATATATGGAAGATGGAACATTCAACACAGTAGATGAGGAAGAGTATGAATTGACAAATGGAACATACATACTTCCGCTGCATCCAGCTGATATAGATGAAGAGGAACTGGCAGCTTGGACAGAACAGCTTGAAGATTATGAAATAGTACAACCAGTGGATCAGTTGAATATTCCTGTGTATATTCTTAAAGATGAAGAACTTGAAGAAAGAGAAATAACAGAATTTAAAACTAAAAAGATATATGCTTCAACTTTCAAAAGTGCAGCAAATAAGCTGGGATTTAATATGGAATTTGCTGAATATGGAGAATGCTGTGGATGTACTTTCCTAGATGAATCAAGTAATCTGAAAATGTTCATATCTACTAATAATTTCTATCCAGGAGATTACAGTACTATTATAAGTATACTTAAAATAAGTTTTATCTCAAGAGAAAGCAACAGTGAAGTAGTTCTTAGAAAAGTACCAAAAAAACTTATAAGTCTTGCATATCTTGCAGGAAAAATGATAACAGAAAAAGCTATTGAAAATAGGGAGGAATAGTTGTGGAAGTAAAAATTTTAAAACCTACTATGGAGATGAAGTATGCTGAAGAGCTGGAAGCATTGAAAAGTACAGATACAGGGAAGAAGCCAGAGAACTGGCTTATGTCTCCAAAGGCAGTGAGAACATTCATCCTTGGAAGCGATAAAGCAATAGAATATAATGGAAAAAAAATTAAAATAACTAAAAAATTCTATGGGGATGATTCTCTTGTAGAAAGAAGTATAATAACTCTGGCAGGAAACAGAGGACTTATGCTGGTAGGAGATCCTGGAACAGCAAAAACTATGCTGAGTGAACTTTTATCTGCTGCTATCTGTGGAACAAGTACAAATACTATTCAGGGAACAGCAGGAACTACAGAAGATATGATAAAATATTCGTGGAATTATGCAATGCTTTTGGCAAAAGGACCTGTAAGAGAAGCACTTGTTCCAGCACCTTTATACATTGGAATGAAAGAGGGAATGATAACTCGTTTTGAAGAGATAACTAGATGTCCATTGGAGATGCAGGATAGTATGATAAGTGTTATGAGTGATAAAATGCTTAATATACCTGAGTTTGCTGAAGAACCAGTGCTATATGCAAGACCTGGATTTAATGTGATAGCTACTGCTAATACTAGAGATAAGGGTATCAATGAGATGAGCAGTGCATTGAAGAGAAGATTTAACTTTGAAACTGTTCTTCCAGTTAGCAGTGTAACTATAGAAGCTAAAATAATAGAACAGGAATGTGAAAAAATGTTCAATGAGGCTAATATAGAAATGAAGATAGATCATAATGTTATTGAGATACTGGCTCTGACTTTCAGAGAATTGAGAGAAGGAATAACTTATGAAAATATAAAAGTAGATGTTCCATCTTCAGTAATGAGTACAGCAGAAGCAGTATCAGTATATTTCCAGACTGCTATTGATTCATATTATTACAGTGATGGGAAAATAACTGCTGATAAACTTGTACAGAATATTAAAGGAGCAGTAATTAAAGAAAATAGAGATGATTTATCAAAACTTAGAAATTATTTTGGAACTGTAGTGAAAAAAAGAGCAGAAAAAGAGGGGTCATTATGGATAGATTATTACGAGGCGAGAAACAATTTGAAATAGATGAAGAAATAAAAAAAATAGATAAACTTTTTAAAAGAAGTTATGATTTATCTTCTGACTTTATATTGTTTCCTATAAGACATCACAGCCCTGTCTGTTCTTTTCATTTGGAAAAAGTAATAGAGGAATATCAGCCAGAGGCTATATTGATAGAGGGACCAAAAAATGCAGCCCACCTTATAGAATATGCTGTATCTGATAAAACAAAGACTCCTTTTTGTATATATTTAAGCTATGATGACAAGCAGGGAAAAATAAATGAGGAGAAGGGAAAATACAGAGCATTTTATCCCTTCCTTGATTTTTCACCTGAACTCACTGCATTAAAAGAGGGAGCAAAGAGAGGAATACCTTGTGAGTTTATAGATCTTGGTTATGGAGAAAAACTTTTGAATACTCCTGACCCAGAACAGAAAACAGCAGAAAATTATGAAGATGACAGAGTATTTCTACAGAGCAGCTATTACAAAATGCTTGTAGAAAAAATGGGATGTAAAAATTTCAATGAACTTTGGGAAATGCTTTTTGAAATAGAAGGTTTTCATATGGAAACTGAAAATTTTGTAAAAAGCCTCTTTTATTATTGTTATTACAGCAGAGAGAATACTTCTCAAGATGAATTGATTTATCATGGAGATATAATCAGAGAGTATTACATGGCTGAAAATATTCGTGAAGCTATGAAAAAATATAAGAAAGTTTTAGTTGTAACAGGAGGAATTCATACAATAGAACTTGTAAATCTTATTACAGCAGAGAAACTTCCTTCATTTAAAATAGAAAAAATAAAGGAAGAGGATTCACCAAGTTATCTTATGCCATATTCTTTTGAAGAATCTGACAGAAATTCTGGATATGAATCAGGAATGGTCTTTCCATTTTTTTATCAGAAAGTCTGGGAAAACATAAGTAAAAAGAGAAAGAAGCCTTTTGAAGAGACAGTACTGCGTTTTATTATCAATACAGCAGGGGCAGTGAGAAAAAAGCAGCCTCTTTCAATAGCTGATGAAATGCAGTCATACTATATGGCAAGAGGTTTGGGAGAGCTAAGAGAAAAGAAAGAGTGTGGAGTATTTGAGCTGATAGATGGAGTGAAGTCATCTTTTGTAAAGGGAGAGATAAATTCATATCATCAGCCAGCATTAAAGAATTTATACAGACTTCTTACAGGAATGGAAATGGGGACAATAGATCCAGATTGTGGAGTTCCTCCTTTAGTAAATGATTTTTTTGCTAAATGTAAAAAATTTAAAATATCTACAGCAGTAAGTATGAAAAAAGAAACAAAGCTAGATGTATATACCAATGAAAGCCATAGAGAAAAAAGCAGATTTTTTCATCAAATGAATTTTTTGGAAACATATTTCTGCCACTATCTAAGAGGACAGGATTCTAACACTGGAAAAGGAAGGATACTTCTCAGGGAAACTTGGGAGTATAGATTTTTTCCCGGAGTACAGGTGGCTCTTATTACAAACTCTGCATATGGTGGAACTGTAGAAGAAGCATGTCTTTCTCTGATAATAAAAGGAATATCATCAGAACATAGTAATGCCAGAGAACTTTCAGAGAAGCTTTTAAAAGCAAATCGTATGGGATTGAATTCTATATATGGAATTATTTTTGAAAAACTCATGGATATCATAGGTAATGATATGGATTTTCTAAGTGTATCTGACTGTTTTAAAAATCTTTGTGAAGTGAAAACATATAATACAAGTTTTGCCAGGATAGATATTCCAATACTGGATAAAGTGATAGAGTTAAGTCTGACTCGTATGCTGACACTGATATACACTGTTATTAATTCTAAAAAAGAAGATGAAGACAGTATCTGTGATGGAATAAAATTCCTTTATACTTATTTTATAGATAGCATAAATAAAGAGGAAGAGGAATCTTTTATCCAAAGTATGTTTTCAATATACGAAGATAATTCAGCAAATACAGCTTTGTCTGGTTCTAGTAGTGCTGTTCTTTTCAAGAAAAGAAAAATATCTTTGGAAGAAGCTATGAATAAATTTAATTCATATCTAAATGGTTCAGATATTTCTAAAAAAATGTCAGCTTCTTTTCTTAAAGGATTTTTCAAGATAGCTAAAGATATAGTATTTGTAGATGACAGAATGCTTCGCTCTTTAGACAGCATATTGAAAGAAACTGAGGGAGATCTATTTTTAGAAATACTTCCAGATTTAAGATTTGCATTTACATATTTTCTTCCTTTTGAAACAGATAAAATAGCTAAGCAGGTATCTTCATTTTATGATATATCAGGAGAATCTTTGCTCTATGGAGATGTTTTTGATCAAAAAGAAATGGAAAAAGCATTGGATATAGATAGATATTGTGCTGGAAAACTTGATGAATGGCTTCTGGAAAAAGGGGGAGAAGATGGAAGATAAAAAGACATTGAATAAGTGGAGACTTGTTCTGGGAGAATTTGCTCAGGATAGTATGAGTCTTGACCCTCAATATGCTAATATGGATTCTGTCCTTGATTTTCTTTATTCAAGAGAGTATTCAGAAGAACAGGGAATACGTAAAGAGGGAGGAAGAGGAGGCTCAAGTCTTACTGTTCCAGAATGGATAGGAAAAGTAAGAGAACTTTTTCCAGAAGAGACAGTAGAAATAATGCAGAAACAGGCAATTTCTAAATACAAATTAACAGAACTTCTTACTGATGAAAAAATACTTAAGCAGATGCAGCCAGATATGGAACTATTAAAAAATATACTGGCTTTTAAAAGAATGATGAACCCTCAGGTGCTTCAGACTGCTAGAAATATAATAGGAGAAGTAGTTAAAGAGATAGAAGAGAAATTAAGAAAAGAGATAATTGAAGCTTTTCATGGAAAGAAAAATCCATATAAAAGTGGAGTACTTCGTACAATGAGAAATTTTGATTTTAAGAAAACTGTAAGAAGAAATCTAAAAAACTATGATGTAGAAAGAAAAGTTCTTATTCCATCAAGATTGTATTTTTCTTCTCGTATAAAAAAGCAGAATGAATATCATATAATAATAGTAGTAGACCAAAGTGGAAGTATGGTCTCTTCTGTAATATATAGTGCTGTTATGGCTGGTATATTTTCTAAATTATCCATGATAGATACAAAGCTAATAGTCTTTGATACAAATGTGGTAGATCTTACTGATTATGTAAGTGACCCAGTAGAAACTCTCCTTAGTGTACAGCTGGGAGGGGGAACAGATATTTCAAGGGCACTTGATTATGCTGCTTCTAAAATAACACAGCCTCAAAAAACTATTGTTGTATTAGTAAGCGACCTCTATGATGGATATGATTACAGACAGATGTACAAAAGAGTATTTGATATCATAGAAACTGGGGCGAGAATGTTTGTACTTCCTGCTTTGGATTACAGTGCTCAGGGAAGCTATGATAAAAATGCTGCTCAGAAAATGGCAAATCTAGGTGCTGATGTGGCAGCTATCACACCAAAGGAGTTGGCACAATGGATAGCAAAAATAGTATTATAAATGAAATAAAATCTTTTCTTCCCTTTATCAATGAAGAATTTATAGTAAGTATTTCAAATAAAGGAATATATAAACGTTCTATAAAAGATTTGGAAAAGGCTAGAGAAAATATTTTATTATCAGTAAAAAATACAGGAATCATAGAAGTAAAAATAGAAGATGCAGTGGTAGAGCTGAATGTAAATGTTCAAAATAGTAAATGTACATGTCCCTCTTCCAGTATCTGTAAACATATTGTAATGGCTCTTCTTTATTTAAAGGAATTCTATGATAATAATCAAGATGGAGCTGAAGGAGTAAAAGAAGAGGCAAAAGAGGAAATTGATGAAACAGCATTTTATGAAGAACTGAAAAAAATTACTGGAGAAAAGATATTAGAATTAGTTGGAAAGAAAAATTATAATTCTCTTATCAATTCAATTTTTATCAGAGATGAAGCAGTGTTTGAATATGGAGATATGCTTACTGTATCTATTGCCAGTCTAAATGTAAAAGTGTATTTTCCAAAAGAAAATTCTATAGAGAATGCTATGTGTTCTTGTAAAGAAAAAGGAATCTGTTCACATAAAGCATATGCCCTGATATCTTACTTGATAAAAGAGGGGAAAATAACAGAAGAGGATACAGAATATGATAAAATAGAGATAGGAGAAAAGGAAAAAGAAATTATAAAGAATCTTCATATTTTTATAAGTTCTATATTTGATAAGGGAATATCTGGACTAACTGGAAATGAAATAAGTCAGGCAGAAAAATTCTATATACAGACTTATGGAATAAAACTTTTTGCAGCAGCAGATGAATTGAAAAATCTTTCAAGTGAGCTAGGATTTTATTTTTCTAAAAATATATCTTTTTCTAATAAAAGATTGATGCATATATTATGTTCTGTCTATAATAGAACATCAGCTCTTCTTGCAACAGAAGATAACAGAAAAAAAATGATGCTTGCAGGACAGAGACAGGAAGAAAAATTTAATCTTGATAATATTGAGTTGATAGGTTTGGGAGCTTCTGGAGGAATCACTAAAAGAAATGATCTTTTAATAACAGCTTATTTTTATTGTAAGGATATAAAGACTATTTTATCTATGAGTACCCTCAGACCTTATGAAAATAGTTCACAATTAGGCACTTTGTATAATATGGGGCAGGTATGGTCTAATGAGCTTTCTTTTAAAGAAGTATCCATGTCAAAAATGTCTTTGAGAGATGTAAAATTATCTACTGGAAAAATATCTTCTGCAAAATCTACAATTTGTAGTATAAAAGGAAAAACTTCTAGAGAAGATGTACAGGAAATAGCAGTTTCTGATTACTCTTCTATAGTAGAAGAGTTAAGACAGCATAAATTTAAGTATTTCGAACCATATTCAGCTACTAAAAGTATTTTTTTAATAAAAGTAGAAGAGATAAAAAATATAGAGTATGATAAGATAGAACAAAAACTTAAATTTGATTCTTTAGATTCAAACGGAAATATTATAACTTTTGATATAAAATATAATTCTGTATCAGAAAATGCTATAAAGTATTTTGAAAAGAATAAAACAGGACTTTATTTTGAGTATATACTTGGAAGTATTAATGAAAAGAATGGTATAATGAATGGAAGATTTTTAAGTGGAATACAAGATGGACAGGTAAGAAATATATTTTTTTAAGCAGGTGAAAAATGAAAAATAATAATGTTGTAGAAACAATAATAAATGATACAGAAAATATTATGAATGATATTTTTCTAAGTGGTTTTCATACAGTACAACCTGCAACTCTTGAAAAGCTTGAACAAATAGAAAATTTGTGCAGGAAAACTGGAATGAGTAAAGCAGGAGAACTTATAGGAAATTTAAAAAACGAACTTAATAAGAGAAGAAATAGTTTTGAGTATGATATAAAAACAGCTGCTGACATATTTTGTAAATTGGAATTTTATATTCAAAATGCAAAGGATATGATTTTTTAAAAAATTCTCTATTTTTCTTTTTGATAATAGGATGATTTTATTTATAAAAATAAAAAGCTATGAAGATTATTTTTCAAAAAATGTAATTGAATTGAAATTTCAAATTTAAAGTAATAGAGGAAATAATCTGGAAATACTTGAACAGCTATGATAAAATGTAAATATATTAAAACATCAAGGGGGATACATAATGAGCGAACAAAAAGATGAATTTGATACGGCAGCAGAAGAAAGGGTACAAGTAAAAAATCTAGATAGAGGCGGTTTTGGCTGGGGATGTCTAGGTTTTTGTATTCCAATGGTTGGGTTGATATTATGGCTGGTATGGAGAGATGAAAAACCTAAAACAGCAAAGGCATTGGGAATAGGAGCTTTGGTCAGTGCAATTTTAGGAGTAATATTTGTTATTCTTTATTTTATATTTATTGTATTAGTTATTGTTGCAACAAGCTAATGTATAGAGTAGGAAAATTTTTAAAAATATTATTTATGTGCCATTCAAAACCTGAAAGAAGTCTTTACTTTAAAGAAAAACAATTTCCTATATGTGCGAGATGTACAGGAATACTGCTGGGATGGATATTTGGAATAATATATTGTCTTTTATTAGAAGTTCCTAAAGGGTATATTACTATATTGATTCTTTTTCCTTTGATAGTTGATGGAACTATGCAGTCATTAAGAAAAAAAGAGAGCAATAATATCAAGAGAATTATTACAGGAATTTTGTTTGGTATGGGAACTATATTTATTTTTGTATACTTTCATAGAATAATGATGAAATTAGCTCTTATTTTTTTGGAAAAATATAATTTTATTAAATAAAAAAATTAATTTAAAGAACAGAATTATTTTAATTCTGTTCTTTCTGGTTATAGATAGAAATTTAAATAAAGGAGGATAGAATCTATTTTTTATAGAAGATTCTAAATATAAAGTGGCAAGATTCTTACTGAATGCATTCAGAAAAACTAAAAATGAAAAAGTATTTGATAAAGGAAAAGATTGCTATGACAACAGGCAGCTTCTTGATTATCAAATAGAAAAGATTAAAAATGAAGATGAAACTATATTTGAAATGAAAGGAAGAATTGGTGGAGCTGGAGATGTATATACCTCTAATATTAAATTTACAAAAGATGAACTTATAAATTATAAATGTGACTGTAGGTATTTTGAAGCAAATGGAAATATATGCAAACATATAGTGGCTTTGGCATTTGGAGGAAATGCTTTTCTTGAGGAATTGGAAGAAAAAGAAGAAAAGGAAATAATAGAATATTTCCAAAAAAAAGAAAAAGAAAAAAATAGAATAGTTTTGGAAACTGATTTATGGTTAGTTAATAACAATGATATGAGCAAATATGTTCTTGATATAAATATGTCAATTACAGCAAAAGGAAAAAAATATAAATTGAATCATAAACTTTCAGAATTTTTAGAAAGCTATGAAGAAAAGCAAATGAAATTTGGAGTACAGTATACTTATGACCCTAAAAAAGATTATTTTGTTGGCTGGGAAAAAGAACTTATAGATTACTTGAAAGAGTTATATGAATTTTTTAGTTCTAATAATTCAAAGGAAAATTTTTCTATTGAAAAGGTACTGGAAAGAAAAAGGTCTGCTGAAAGAATAATTAATATATTAGAAAAAAATAAAAATGTAAAGATTGAAAAAGAAAATTTAGAAAAAATTATAAAAGTAAATTTAAATTATTATAACGAGAGTATAAATATAAGTATTCCTGATTTTGTAAAATATTTAAGTATAGGATATAGTTATATTGCTTATAGAGATATTATTGATACAAAGATATATAAAGTATCTCAAGAGAAGCTTGAAAAATTTAGAGAGTTTGAAAATATAATGAAATTAAAGGATTGGAATTTGAGTTTAAAAGAAGAATATGTAAAAGATGTAATGCTAAAAATTTCAACATTTTCAAAAATCAATTTAGATAAAAAAATGAAAGAAAAAGTATATGAGCCTAAAGTAGTAGAAATAGGAATATTTATGGATTTGTGTGAAAAAGAAGGAATAAATATAATAATAGAAAAAATATTTGATGAAAAAAGAGAAAAAGATATAAATAAAGTTATTATTATTGAAGATAAACATATAGATGAAAAAATTATTTCTGAAATATTAGGAACATATAAATTTGTAAAAAAAGATGAAAAATATATTTTAAAAGATTCAGATGAAATATATAATTTCATAAAAAATGCTGTTCCAATTTTAAGTGAAAAATATAGAGTATTTTATTCAGAGAACTTTAAAATAAAAAAATATGAAACAGTAAGTTATCATATGTCTGCTAAAATGACTGATCTCTTTGAAATAAGCTTTGAAGTAGATGGAATTACAAAAGAAGAAGTATATGAAGTACTGAAAGCTATTAAAGAAAAGAAAAAATACTATATTCTCAAAAATAGAGAAATGCTCCTTTTAGGAGAAAATAAAAGTATGGAAGAACTTTCAAAGCTTTTAGAAGAAGCGGAAGCTAAAAAAAGTGAAATAATTTCTGGAAAAATAAAAAGAGAAAAAGCTTATGGATATTTTATATTAAACTTTTTAGATCGATTAAACAATGTAAAAATGAGCAGTGATATGGAAAATGTATGTAAAGAAATTGTAAAATCTAAGAAAAAGAATAATGATTCAAATATAGATGAAAAGTTTCCAATGTTAAGAGAATATCAAAAAGTAGGAGTACAGTGGCTTTTAGCTTTAAGAAAAATAAAGATGGGCGGAGTACTAGCTGATGATATGGGATTGGGGAAAACTTTACAAATGATATCATATTTTTCTATGTTAGAAGAAAATGATGGAATAAGACTTATAATTGTACCAAAAAGCCTTATGTATAACTGGAGAAAGGAATTTAAAAAATTTGCTCCTAACCTTCGTGTAAATATAGTTGAAGGAAAAGCAGTAATAAGAAAAGAGATAATAGAGAATTCAAAAGCTGGAGATATTCTCATAAGTACATATGGTTTTTTAATGAAAGATGGAGAATTTTATAATGATGTAAAAATTGATACTTTAGTACTGGATGAAGCTCAGAATATCAAGAACTATTTATCAAGAACTGCTTATTTTGTGAAAAAAATAAAAGCAGATATAAGAATAGCTTTAACAGGGACTCCAATAGAAAACACTACTTTGGAATTATGGAGTATTTTTGATTTTATTTTTCCTGGATACTTAGGAAAGCATACAAAATTTTTGAAAAAATATAGAGAAAATAATAATTTAGAAGAACTTAGAACAATGATAGCTCCATTTATTTTAAGAAGATTAAAAAATGATGTGCTTCCTGAGCTTCCTGATAAAATTGAAACAGATATCATGGTTGAATTAAGTGAAGATGAGAAAAAACTTTATTTAGCTTACTTAGAAAAATATAAAGAAGAGATTCATAGCAAAGATAATTCAGTGGAAATATTTGCATATCTTACAAAGTTAAGACAGCTTTGCAATCATCCAAAACTTTTTTTAAAAGACTATAAAGGTGAGAGTTCAAAGTTAGAAGCTATACTGGAACTTTTGGAAGAGTGCAGAAGTGGAAATCATAGAGTACTTCTGTTTTCCCAATTTACAGAAATGCTGGATATAATTAAAGAAAGTCTTCCTAAAGATGTAAATTATATGTATCTAGATGGAAAAACAAAATCAGGAAAAAGAATGGAACTTATAGAAAGATTTAATAGAGGAGAAGGAGATATATTTATTATATCATTGAAAGCAGGAGGAAATGGAATTAATCTTACTGGTGCAGATACAGTGATACATGTTGACCCTTGGTGGAATTCTTCAGTTGAAAATCAAGCTACTGACAGAGCATATAGAATAGGACAGAAAAAAAATGTCAATGTTTTTAAAATGATAGCTAAGGGAACTATAGAGGAAAAAATAAATATAATAAAAGATAAAAAAGAAAAATTAATAAAAGAAATATTAGATGAAAATATAGACAAAACATTCTCTATGACAAAAAAAGATATATTAGAACTATTAAATGTAAAATAAAATCTGGACAGAGAGAAAGAAACATGATAGAAAATAGAGAGATGTATATCAAAATAATCTTGGGAGGAACATATGATAAAAAAAATAGCAGTATTAACATTGTCACTGTTTTTATTAGGTTGTGGAGGGAAAACAGAAGAAAAGAAAGTGGTAAAAAGTGAAAAAGTAACTGTAACTGTAGCACAGGCAGCAAAACCTAAAACTTTGGATCCACCTCTTGCAAATCAGGTAGCTTCTATGACTGTAGCAAGACAAGTATTCAATACTCTTTTAGCTGTAGATGATGAAGGGAATCTTATTCCAGAAATAGCTGAGAAATGGGAATTTGAAAATCCAAAGTCAATTCTTTTTACTATAAAAAAAGGAATAAAATTTCACAATGGTGCTGAACTTACAGTGGAAGATATAGCTTTTTCTGTAGAAAGAATGAGAGAAAAAGCTGGAACACGTATACTTCTAGAAAAAATAAGTGGTGTTGAAATAGTGGATGATGCCCATGTAAGAGTACTTTTATCAAGTGAATTTTCGCCATTACTGTATAATATGACTCTTTCTCTTTGTGGAATAATAAATAAAGAAGATACACTGAAAAGAGGAGAAAGTGAAATAGCTATAAATCCAAATGGAACAGGCCCTTTCAGACTTATTTATTGGAATAGTGGAGATGTATTGAAGTTTGAACCTTTTGAAGAGAGTTTTATGGGAAAACCAGAAATAGATGAACTTGTATTTAAAGTTATACCAGAAGGCAACAACAGACTTATAGCTCTTGAAACTGGAGAAGTGGATATAGCATATAATTTAAGTCCATCAGATATAAAATTTGTAGAGGAAAATAAAGATCTTACTTTAGTCAACAGACCATCTATGAGAACAGAATATGTAGGATTCAATACTGAAAAATATCCATTTAATAAAAAAGAATTCAGACAAGCTGTAAATAATGTTTTAGATAGAGAAGGAATATTAAGTGCTGTTTATGATAATGCAGGAGAACCTGCTACATCTATGGTAAGTCCTAATATGATAGGAGGAAAACCAACAGGAGATATCAGCTTGAATTTAGATAAAGCAAAAGAACTTTTAAGTGAAGTTGGAGATATTCCTAAAGAGATGAAAATAATGACAGATTCTACTCCAGCTAATATTCAGACTGCTCAGATTATACAGGCTAACTTAAAAGAATTAGGAATAGATTTGATAATAGAACCAGTTGAATGGGGAACTTATCTTGAAAAGAGTGCAATTGGACAACATGAATTGATTTTAGGTGGATGGTTTCCAGGAACTAATGACTCTGATATTGTATTGTATCCACTTTATCATACAGATGCAAGAGGAGCAGCAGGAAATAGAAGTTTTTACAGCAACCCAGAATATGATAAGCTGGCTGAACAAGGCAGATTAGAAACTGATATGGAAAAAAGAGCTGAAATATACAGACAAGCTCAAGCTATATTAGAAGAGGATCTTCCATTGATACCTATTCTTAGAAAAAATGAGTTAGTAGGAATGAGAAAAAATATAACTAATTTTATATTTAGACCAAATGGGCATCACGTTTTGACAAAAATAAAGAAAGTTAAATAAAAAAAATAAGTGAGGCTGTTGCAAATTAGAGGTTTATGAACTAATTTATACAGCCTCTTTTTCATTTTAAAAGAAAAAGCTGACAAGAAAGAAAAATTCAAGTCAGCTTTAAGCTATTCCAAATTGACAATAGTTTCTATATTTTAATTTAATTGGATTTTTTATATAAACTAGGTGAAAAAAGTATTAATATAGGAAAAATTTCCAGTCTTCCTAAAAGCATTATCAAAGACAGCATCACTTTATTAATGTTGGAAAAAGATGCATAGTTAGATGTTGGACCAACTATTCCCATTCCTGGACCAATGTTATTAAATGTAGCTGCAACAGCACTGAATGCTGATAGGAAATCAGGGGAATCCCATGCTACAAATAAAATAGCTATCAGAAATATAGTAATGTATAACATCAGATAAGTACTTATTCCACTAGATAATTCTTTAGTAATAACTTTTTTATCCATTTTTATATTTATGACTCTATTTGGAGTACCTATTTTTTTAAATTCTCCAACAACTGTTTTAAAAAGTATTGCTATTCTTGAAACTTTTAATCCTCCTGCTGTAGAACCAGCACATCCTCCTACAAACATAAGCAAAAGAAGAATTGTTTTGGAGAATACAGGCCATGTATCAAAATCTACAGTAGAATATCCTGTTGTAGTAATTACAGATGAAACGGTAAAAAATACATCTCTGAATAAAAGTCTGATACTTGTATATGAAGATGATATATTTACTGCAATAGCAATTATAGCTATTGCAACTATTCCACAGTAATATTTTAATTCTTCATTTTTGAACACCTGTTTATAGTTTTTTAAAAGCAAGGCATAGAAAAGATTGAAGTTCATACCACATAGAAGCATCCCTATTCCAAGGACATAATCAATGTATGAACTATGATAATAGGCAATACTACTATTCTTTATACCAAATCCTCCTGTTCCCACTGTACCAAAGGCATGAACTATAGAATCAAAAAGAGACATTCCTCCAAGTTTTAATAGTACAGTAATAACAATAGTGATGAAAATATATATCATATAAAGAATTCTTGAGTTATAAGACATTTTTGCAACTAATTTACCAAATGTAGGTCCAGGAACTTCAGCTTTCATTATATGAAGAGACTGATTATTATTTTTGGGCAGTATAGCTAATGCCAGAACCAGTACACCCATTCCACCTACTAGATGAGTAAAGCTTCTCCAGAATAATAGCGAATTTTCTAAAGCTTCAACATTGGTTAATACACTGGCTCCAGTTGTGGTAAAACCACTTACTGTTTCAAAAAAAGCATCAATAAATGAGGGTATTCTTTTGCTGAATACAAAAGGAAGAGCCCCAAAAAGTGATAATGCTATCCATGAAATTGACACTATAACAAGTCCTTCTTTAGCATATATCTTTTGATTTTCAGGAATCTTTTTAGAAATAAGAAGACTGGAAAACAAAAGTAGCACCATGGTAAAGACATAAGCTTTTTTAACTGTAATACTTTCATGATAAAAAAAACTTAATGCTAATGGTATCAGCATAAAAGCAGTTTCTATTTTTAAGATATGTCCAATTACATATCTTACCATTTTATTATTCATATTCATTCCCCATTATTTTAATATTTTATTAATATCATCTAAGAATTTTTCAGTAGTGACAATGATGACTCTATCTTTAGGCTTTAATACATCAAGTCCTCCTGGAAATATCAGTTGACCTTTTCTTAAAATGTAAGCAATAAGAAGGTTATTTTTTGTGTTTAAATCTTTTAATGGAATATTAATAACATCACTATTTTCAGGAACTTTAAATTCAATAGCTTCAACATTGTTGTCAACAAGCCTGTAAAGAGTTTCAATATTTTCTCCCTGTGAACTTACTAATGATCTCACTATTCTTACTATATAGTCAGCAATTATTTTTTTAGGAGTAACAATAGACTGAAGTCCTACAAGTTCTAAAACATTGAATAAAGATATTCCATTTATTTTGGTAATAGTTTTTTTGATTCCTAATTTATTAGCATACATAGAAAGAATAATATTTTCTTCATCTATACCAGTGAGAGATACAAAGGCATCGTATTCTCCAAATCTTTCTTCATCAAGAAGTTCACTGTCAGTACCATCACCATGTACCACAACAGCATTTTCATATATACCACTTAACTCTTGAGCTTTCTCTTCATCAATTTCAATTATTTTTACATCCATCATTCTTTCTAAAAGAATATCTGTCAGATAATAAGTGATACGTCCTCCACCAATTATAACAACCGACTTTATACGTTCTTCTTTATGACCAAGGGATTTGTAAAACTTAGAGAGTTCACTTTGAATACCAGTTACATATATTCTGTCTCCAGCTTGTAAAATAAAGTTACCAGTTGGGATATAAACTTCCTGTCCTCTTTTTACAATACACACTAAGATACTTGCAAAGTATTTATTTTTAAATTCTGCTAATTTTATTCCATCTAAATAGGTATCTTTTTCTACAAGAACCTCCACAAGATTAACTTTGTTATTAGCAAAAGTTTCAACATTTAAAGCATTGGGAAATTCAAGATTTCTAGCTATAAAATAAGCAGCTTCTGCCTCTGGATTCAGCATAATATCTATACCTAAAGAATCACTCATAAATTTCATTTGTGAAGAGTATTCAGGATTTCTTACTCTGGCTATTGTATATTTAGCACCCATTTTTTTTGCTATTACTGATGAAATAATATTGATTTCATCTGAATGTGTAACAGCTATAAAGATATCAGCTGTTTCAACAGAAGCTTCTCTTAATACTTCACAATTGGCTCCATTTCCAACCAATCCCATAATATCAGAAGAAGAAAGAATTCTATCAAGTATTTTTGGATCTTCTTCAATAAGTGTTATATCATTTCCTTCAATAGCAAGGTCTTTACAGAGGAGTTCCCCTATTTTTCCTCCACCAACAATTGTAATTTTCATTCCATACTCCTATTTAAAAAATATAATTATATCAATTTTAGTATGTGCTAATTATATCATAAGATTCAAATGTTTCCAAAACTAAAAAATATAAAATGGTAATTTAAATTTCTTTTACTATAGAATTTTTTTTGTAAAAAAATTGTCTACTAAAAGGGGGTATGTCTATCCTTTTTCTATCCTCTTTTTTTGGGGTTCTAACAAGAAGATTTGTCAACCCTCCCCTCCATTGGTAATGGGAAATATCTCCCCTTGGAAGCTAGGGGGGAGGTATAAAAAAATCTTTTTAAAGGGGAGATAATTATGAGAAAATTAGCACTTTTACTAGGTTCTTTACTTGTTGTAGCATCAGCATCTGCAAAAGAAGTTGTACCAGCTCCAGTTGTAGTTGAAGAAGCACCAGTACAAGTAATCGAAAAAGAAGTTATCGTTTACAGAGACAAAGAAGAAGGGTTCAGACCTAACGGTTATGTAGATCTACAATACAGATGGTATGGAAAAACTGAAGGACAAGAAGACAAATTTGAAACAGTAAGTGAAACTACTGATGGAAATGGAAACTGGAATACAGGAAATAATTATTCAAGAATTCAATTCAGTGGAAAAATCAACATGACTGAAAAACAAACTTTAGAGTATAGAATCAGAGATTACAACGCAGTAACTACTCATGAAGGAAATGGAAAAGATGGAACAGATACAAGATTAAGATACTTCTATAATCATGGATTATTAGGAGATTCTAAAGTTAACTTAACTTCAAGAGTACATTACAGAGATAATGGACATGATGATGATTCACAAGAATTAGAATATCAAGCAAGATTTAATTTTGCTGACTATATGTTCAGTAATGATTTTGTAAAGACAACTAACTTTGTAGTAGCTCCAAAATACAAATATGCATGGGATTCATCAAATGATAATTCTTATGATAACCAATTAGGTGTAGACTTATATACAATGCATGAATTTCCATTAGGATTTTCATTTGAATTAAATGTATATGCAACTCAACATTTCTATGGAAAAGATCAATTCTATGATGGAACTGACAAAATGGAAGATAAAAACTTTACAGTGGATGTAGAGGCGTATATCTATAATACAACTAACCTATATACAAATGGAAAAGTATCAGTAGACTTCAATTTTGAAGGTGGATATGATGCTTACAACTGGTCACAAGAGAAAAAATTTGGTGCACCTCGTAGAGAAGGTGGAAAGTATGTAGATAAATATGATAAAATAAATGATACAGTTGTAGTTAATAAAGATAAAAATGGTATAGAAACTAAAAATGGAAAAGGTGTAGGAACAGATAATTCTAAATACTCACTATACGCATTACCAACAATTCAATTTAACTATCAAGCAACTCCATCAGTAAAAGTATACGCAGCAGCTGGTGCAGAATATAGAGATTGGGCAGTAAACAGTGGAAGTTCAGCAACTAACTGGAGATGGCAGCCAACTGTATTTGCAGGATTTAAAACTGTATTCTAGTTTGGTCTAAAAAATTAAATAAAAATTTTTAGTGCTCACAATTGTGGGCACTTTTTTATATCTATGATATAATGAAGACATAAAATATTAATGGAGCTGTTTAATTATGGAGATTGAAAAATATGCTGATAAAATAATAAAAAAATTAGAAAATATAGAATGTGATTTTATTTATATATTTGGTTCATATGCTAAAGGAGAACAAAATAATGATAGTGATGTAGATATAGCCTTTTATTCGTTGATTAAGCATGATTCTTATGATATTTTTCTTCTAGCTCAAGAAATTTCTCTGCAATTAGGAAAAGAGGTAGACTTGATTCAAATAAATTTTTCTACAACAGTGTTTCAAAAAGAAGTTGTAGAAAATGGTATTTTGATATATGAGAAAAATAAAATTCAAAGAGAGAAATTTGAAAATCTTGTTTTAAAAAAATATTTAAAACTGAATGAAGAAAGAAAAGAAATAATAGATAATTATGAAGTATAAAAAATTAATTAATAATTTTTTATAAGAAGTAGCTTATGATATTCATCTTAATTTTAGATGAATATTTTTTTGTCTACTAAAAGGGGGTATGTCTATCCTTTTTCTATCCTCTTTTTTTGGGGTTCTAACAAGAAGATTTGTCAATCCTCCCCCTCATTGGTAATGGGAAATATCTCCCCTTGGAAGCTAGGGGGGAGGTATAAAAAAATCTTTTTAAAGGGGAGATAATTATGAGAAAATTAGCACTTTTACTAGGTTCTTTACTTGTTGTAGCATCAGCATCTGCAAAAGAAGTTGTACCAGCTCCAGTTGTAGTTGAAGAAGCACCAGTACAAGTAATCGAAAAAGAAGTTATCGTTTACAGAGACAAAGAAGAAGGGTTCAGACCTAACGGTTTCGTAGATCTACAATACAGATATTATGGAGATACTGAAGGACAAAATGAGGGAACTTGGCATGGATACTCAGAAGAAGATGGAAATAATTACTCAAGAACTCAATTAGAAGGAAAAGTAAATATGACTGAAAAACAGTCTTTATACTTTAGAATAAGAGAATGGAATGATTTAAATGAAAATGAGAAAAAACATGTAACAGGTGATGGAACTCAAACAAGATTAAGATATTTCTATAATCATGGAAATCTTGGAGATTCAAAAGTTAACTTCACTTCAAGAATTCAATATCAAGATGGTTCTAACTCTTCACAATCAGTACAATATCAAACAAGATTTAATTTTGCTGATTATATGTTCAATAATGATTTTATTAAAACAACAGCTTTTATATTAGCTCCTACTTATGAATATGGATGGGCAACAAATGATTCAGATTATTATAATGGATTAGGGTTATATTTTTTAATGGTTAACCAACATCCATGGGGATTTGAAACAGGAATTGAAACAGATAGTACTTTCATGTATAAATTCTATGGTCAAGATAAAAAAATAGCTGCAAATGGAAAAACTTATGATGAAAATGCAACTGTAGGATTAAAAGTTTATTTTGCACAAACTACTTCATTATATTCTGAAGGAAAATTAAGTATTGCTCTATATAACGAAGGGGGATATAATAACTTCAACTGGAGTGAAAAAGATATTTATGGAACAAAAGGAGATCAAGATACTTCTTATTCAGCTTACTGGAATCCTGAGTTCCAATTTAATTATCAAGCTACTGAAAATGTAGTTGCTTACACAAATCTTGGTGCAGAATATAGAAACTGGGCTGAAGAAGGAAGAAAATCAGCAACTAACTGGAGATGGCAACCATATATTACAGTTGGATTTAAAACTACATTCTAGTTTGATTTAAAAAACTAAATAAAGATTTTTAGTGCTCACAATTGTGGGCACTTTTTTATATATGTGATATAATAAATCATAAAATATTTTATGAGAGGTAAAATATGAAAGATGATATTATAATTAATAAAATTGAAGTAATAAAAAAGTGTATAAAAAGAATAAGTGAAGAATATGATAATGATTCATCAAACCTGAAAAATTGCACAAAACAGGATTCAATAATTTTAAATATTCTAAGATTATGCGAAACAGGAATAGGATTAGGGATTCATGTAATAAGAATAAATAAATATGGTATTCCTCAAAGCAGTCAGGAAATATTTCAAATATTGGGAAAAAATAATGTTATTTCTAAAGAGTTAAGCAAAAAACTTCAGGAAATGATAGGATTTAGAAATGTTGCAATTCATAATTATCAAACTATAGATTTAGGAATATTACAAAAAATTGTTGAAAATAATTTAGAAGATATTTTAGAATTAGCAAGAGAAATAATAAAAATATAAAAACTAAGATACTAATTTCATCTGATTGTGAGGATGAAATTTTTTTGTCTACTAAAAGGGGGTATGTCTATCCTTTTTCTATCCTCTTTTTTTGGGGTTCTAACAAGAAGATTTGTCAATCCTCCCCCTCATTGGTAATGGGAAATATCTCCCCTTGGAAGCTAGGGGGGAGGTATAAAAAAATCTTTTTAAAGGGGAGATAATTATGAGAAAATTAGCACTTTTACTAGGTTCTTTACTTGTTGTAGCATCAGCATCTGCAAAAGAAGTTGTTCCAGCTCCAGTTGTAGTTGAAGAAGCTCCAGTACAGGTAATCGAAAAAGAAGTTATCGTTTACAGAGACAAAGAAGAAGGGTTCAGACCTAATGGAAATGTTGACCTTCAATACAGATATTATGGAGATACTGAGGGGCAAAATAAAGGGACTTGGAATAGTGATAATAACTATTCAAGAATTCAATTAAGTGGAAAAATTAATATGACTGAAAAACAACAGTTACAATTTAGAATTAGAGATTGGAACAGTTTAAATGCGAAAGAAAATCAAACTAAAACAGAAACAAGATTAAGATATTTCTATAACCATGGAAATCTTGGAGATTCTAAAGTTAACTTTACTTCAAGAGTTCAATATAGAGACAAAAATGCTGGGGCTCAAGATGTAGAGTATATGGCAAGATTTAACTTTGCTGATTATATGTTCAACAATGATTATGTAAAAACTACTGACTTTACAGTAGCACCTAGATATGCTTATGTATGGAATAAAAATACTGATAACTATGATAATCAATTAGGTGTAGATTTATATACATGGACAGATTTACCATATGGTTTTGCGTTTGAATTTAATGTATATACAACTCAACACTTCTATGGACAAGATCAAGATTTTAATGACAAAATAGCTAATAAAGATAAAAACTTTACAATAGATATGGAAGCATATTTACGTAATACAACTAATCTATATACAAATGGTAATTTAGGAATAGATTTTGTATTTGAAGGTGGATATGATCAATATAACTGGTCTCAAGAAAAAGCTTTCACTAATTCAAGAGAAAAACAAGAGGATGCAAAATATTCTTTATATGCATGGCCAGCTATTCAGGCTAATTATCAGGCAACTCCAAATGTTGTAGTATATTTATCAGCTGGTGCTGAGTACAGAAACTGGGCTGTAGAAGTTGAAAGTGAAGCTACTAATTGGAGATGGCAACCAACTGTTATAGCAGGATTTAAAACTACATTCTAGTTTGATTTAAAAAATTAAATGAAAATTTTTAGTGCTCACATTTGTGGGCACTTTTTTTAATTGTGATATAATAATTATTATTTAGGAGGTGAGAGATGAAAGATGATATTATAATTAATAAAATTGAAACAATAAAAAAATGTATAAAAAGAGTAGAAGAAGAATATGAAAACAATCCATCAAATTTAGAAAATTGTACAAAACAGGATTCTATGATTTTAAATATTCAACGCTTATGTGAAGCAGGAATAGATCTTGCTGCCCATGTGATTAGAATAAATAAATATGGAATTTTTCAGAGTAGTAAAGAAACTTTTCAAATATTAGAAAAGAATAATATTATTTCTAAAGAACTAAGCAAAAAACTACAGGGAATGGTAGGATTTAGAAATATTGCAGTTCATGATTATCAAGCTATAAATTTAAATATATTACAAAAAATTATTGAAACTCACCTAAAGGATACATTAGAACTAGCAAGAGAAATATTAAAATATGAAATTAATATACAAAAATAAAATAATTAAAAAACTTTTAAACTTTTTTAAACAATCAAGAGTCTAAATATCATAGAAATAAAACAACAAATAATAAAGATTTTTTCTCCCCCAGAAAAAATGTTCTCCCCTCTGATAAAAAAGAGGGGAGAAAACAAAAAAATAAAAAATATTTAAACTTTTTAAGAAAAAGAAGAGTCTAAATAACATAGATAAAAAAACAATAAAGAATCTAGTAAAGTTGTTAATACCCCCATTAAATAGAAAAAAGATTTTTCCCAGAAAATCTTATAAACCCTCTCAATAAGAGGGAAACGCTAATAATAAAATTTTATATAAAAAATCTCTCCCCGAGGTTGAGGCTGTTCTGAAAAGATCAGCCTCTTTTTATTTTACTTTTACATCTTCACAAAATAATCACAAAAAAAATTGTCTACTAAAAGGGGGTATGTCTATCCTTTTTCTATCCTCTTTTTTTGGGGTATTTAAAGTATTATATTTAGGAGATTTGTGACTGTAATATGAAAATTTTGTGAAGAAATTTTAAAAAAAGTATTTACAAAACTGTAAAAATAATGTATAACATTGGTAATGGGAAATATCTCCCCTTGGAAGTTAGGGGGGAGGTATAAAAAAATCTTTTTAAAGGGGAGATAATTATGAGAAAATTAGCACTTTTACTAGGTTCTTTACTTGTTGTAGCATCAGCATCTGCAAAAGAAGTTGTACCAGCTCCAGTTGTAGTTGAAGAAGCACCAGTACAAGTAATCGAAAAAGAAGTTATCGTTTACAGAGACAAAGAAGAAGGGTTCAGACCTAACGGTTATGTAGATCTACAATACAGATGGTATGGTGAAACTGAAGGACAAAAAAAAGGTGAAGGTTGGGCAGGAGAAACTAACTATTCAAGAACTCAGTTAATGGGAAAAATTAATATGACTGAAAAACAAGCTTTAGAATATAGAATCAGAAAATATAACAGTGTTTCTTCTGAAGAAAAAACTGGAAAATCTGGTTCTGATACAAGACTAAGATATTTCTATAACCATGGAAATCTTGGAGATTCTAAAGTTAATTTGACTTCAAGAGTACATTATAGAGATAGAGGAGATTTAGCATCTGGTGCACAAGAATTAGAATATCAAGCAAGATTTAACTTTGCTGAATATATGTTCAACAATGATTTTATTAAAACTACTAATTTTGTAGTAGCACCTAAATACAAATATGTATGGGATTCAACAAATGATGATGCTTATGATAATAGACTAGGGTTTGATATTGCATCATTCCATGAATTACCATATGGATTCTCATTTGAGTTAAATTTCTATGTTGATCAACATTTCTATGGGCAAGATCAAGCATTTGACGGTGGAAGAAAATCAGAAGATAAGAACTTTACAGTAGATATGGAAGCATATTTATACAATACTACTAACCTATATACAAATGGAAATGTAACAGTAGACTTTAACTTTGAAGGTGGATATGATGCTTACAACTGGTCACAAGAAAAGAAATTTGGAACAAAATTAACTGGTAAATATGGTGAAGCAGGAACTGATGATGCAGCTTATTCACTATATGCATTACCAACAATCCAAGTTAACTATCAAGCAACTCCAAATGTTGTAGTATATGCAGCAGCTGGTGCTGAATATAGAGATTGGGCTATTGATAATCAAAATTCAGCTAAGAACTGGAGATGGCAGCCAACTGTATTTGCAGGATTTAAAACTACATTCTAGTTTGGTCTAAAAAATTAAATAAAAATTTTTTAGTGCTCACATTTGTGGGCACTTTTTTTGTGTATACATAAATATTCATTGATTTTATTTAAAAAAAAGGTTAACATATATAAAAAGACTATAATAATGGAGGTCAGAATATGGAAATAAGAGATATAAATATATATGAATATTTTAAAACTTTAAAAATAGATGAGTACTTTGAATTAATAAAATCAGCTAAAACAAAAGAAGAAAAGGAATTTTATTTTAATGCAAGGAACTTTTTACTTCAAGAAGAGCAGAAGAAGATTATAGAAGAAGGAATATATTAATATGAAGGTATATACTATTTTTGCAGGAGTAAATGGAGCTGGTAAATCAACTTTATATAATATTGAAATAATAAAGAATAATGATTTAGGGAAAAGAATTAATACTGATGAAATAGTAAAAGAGATTGGAGAATGGAAAAATTCATCTGATCAGATAAAGGCTGCCAGAATTGGAATTAGTTGGAGAAATGAATATATAGAAAAAGGAATTTCTTTTAATCAAGAAACTACTTTGACAGGGAATACTGTTTTAAAAGGGATTTTAAAAGCTAAAGAAAAAGGCTTTAAAATATATTTACACTATATTGGAGTAAAAAATGTAGAAATTGCTAAAGAAAGAGTAAGAATAAGAGTAAGAAATGGTGGTCATGGAATACCAGATAAAGATATAGAAAAAAGGTATGTTGAATCATTTGAAAATTTTAAAAAAGTTTTTAAGATGTGTGATAAAATAACTGTATATGATAATAGTGAATATATAAGAGAATGTCTTTTGGTAGAAAATGGAAATATTATCTGGGATGAAAATATTCCTAAATGGTTGGAAAATATAATTAAATATATTTAAAAAAGTTTGTCTTTTTGGCAGACTTTTTTTAATTTTTCTTGATTTTTTTTGTCTACTAAAAGGGGGTATGTCTATCCTTTTTCTATCCTCTTTTTTTGGGGTTCTAACAAGAAGATTTGTCAACCCTCCCCTCCATTGGTAATGGGAAATATCTCCCCTTGGAAGTTAGGGGGGAGGTATAAAAAAATCTTTTTAAAGGGGAGATAATTATGAGAAAATTAGCACTTTTACTAGGTTCTTTACTTGTTGTAGCATCAGCATCTGCAAAAGAAGTTGTACCAGCTCCAGTTGTAGTTGAAGAAGCACCAGTTCAAGTAATCGAAAAAGAAGTTATCGTTTACAGAGACAAAGAAGAAGGATTCAGACCTAACGGTTATGTTGATCTTCAATACAGATACTATGGTGAAACTGAAACTCAAGATGGAACTGATTGGAATGGAAATAATAAGTATGGAAGACTTCAGTTACAAGGAAAAATTAATATGACTGAAAAACAAGCTTTAGAATACAGAGTAAGAGATTTTAATAAATTTACTTCTGAAAATTCTAAAGTTGGAGGAAAAACTGGAGATGACACAAGATTAAGATATACATATAATCATGGATTACTTGGAGATTCTAAAGTTGATTTTACTTCAAGAGTTGAAGCAAGAGACAATAATAATGCTAGACATTTAGAATATCAAGCAAGATTTAATTTTGCAGAATATATGTTCAACAATGATTTTGTAAAAACTACTAACTTTGTAGTAGCTCCAAAATATAGACATGTGTTCGCTGATGAAGATGATTTTTCTGATGAATATGATAATCAATTAGGTGTAGATTTATATACAATGCATGAATTACCATGGGGATTCTCATTTGAGTTTAATTTATATACAACTCAACATTTTTATGGAGCTGACCAAATAGTTAATGGAAAAATAAGAAATGGAGAAGCTACATGGGATGAAAAAGATAAAAACTTTACTGTAGATGTGGAAGCTTATATCTATAATACAACTAACCTATATACAAATGGAAAAGTATCAGTTGACTTCAATTTCGAAGGTGGATATGATACTTATTCTTGGGCTAAAGAAAAGGCATTTTTAAATAAGTCTATAACTAGTCAAAAACATGCAGCATATCAATTATATGCATTACCAACAATTCAAGTTAACTATCAAGCAACTCCATCTGTAAAAGTATATGCAGCAGCTGGGGCTGAATACAGAAACTGGAATATTACGGCTGAGAGTGAAGCATCTAACTGGAGATGGCAGCCAACTGTATTTGCAGGATTCAGAACTTCATTCTAGTTTGGTTTAAAAAATTAAATAAAAAATTTTTAGTGCTTACCTTAGGTAGGCACTTTTTTTTTGAGAAAAATCAAGGTATAATATAAAAAATAATGTATCAGTTTTGGTATAGTATTTTAAAGATATATAAAAAGATAAAATAAAAATATGGGATGACTTGAAAGGTCATCCTTAAAAATTTTTTGAAAAATCTTTTTATTGCCTTTCAAATAAATAATTTATTCAGGAGGTTTTATTATGTGTAAAGAGTATAGTAGGTATGATAAAAAATTAAAATTATCAGTTGTAAAAACATATTTAAAATCTAATGTAAGTGCTGAAATGCTGGCAAAAGAATATGGAGTTAAATCTGATACACAAATATTAGATTGGGTAAAAAAATATAAAGAATTGGGAGAAAGAGCTTTTGATAAAAGAAGAAGCAGTAAGAAAATGATTTTAAAAAAGATAAAAACAGCTTCTAATGAGAAAAACATATCAATAAAAAAGGAAAATAAATATTTGAGAATGGAGAATGAATACTTAAAAAAGTTGTATATTCTGCAGCTGGAAGAACCAAATATAGAGCTATAGAAATGTTGGAGGATGAATATCCTGTCACATCTCTATGCTGGGCTGCAGGAGTGTCAAGAAGTGCTTATTATAAATGGAAGAAGCGGAAAGATGATACAAGTTTAAGAAAACAGGAAAATAGAAAAATAGAAGAGCTGATTATAGAAATAAATGAAAAATACAATGGAACATATGGAGTAAAAAGATTATGCTCATACATAAACAATAATACGGAATTTAAAGTAAATCATAAAAGAATATATAGAATAATGAGAGAGCTGGGAGTAAAATCAATAATAAGAAATCAGAGTTATAAAGGCAAAAGTTGGGCTGGAAAAGTTGTTGAGAATATATTAAACAGAGATTTTAATTCTGGTAAACCTTTAGAAAAATTATGTATGGATATTACAGAAATAAAAATGTATAATTTTACTGTGTATATGAATGCTGTGAAAGATATTTTTAATGAGGAAATAATTGCTTATGACTTAGGACTCACTGATGGCTTTGAACTTGTTGTAAAAACTTTGGATAAAATCTTTGAATTTCCATTGGAAGAAAAATGTATTTTACATACTGATCAAGGTTTTCAGTATACAGGAGAAAAATATTGTGATATGCTAAGAGAGAAAGGAGTTATTCAATCTATGTCAAGACGTGGCAACTGCTGGGATAATGTACCTATTGAGATATTCTTTGGACATTTTAAAGCAGAACTGATATACTTATTAGATAGAGGAATGACATATGAAAATCTAGCTCAAAAAATAAAAGAGTATATACATTTCTATAATAATGAAAGAATACAGTTGAAGCTTGATGGAATGAGTCCTGTAAAATACAAAGAGAAATATATAAATAGTAAAAAAATATAAAATATGACATGGAATATGTCTATAAATCAGAGGAGGAAAGAATGAAAAAAGCAATAATATTAGGATTGATAGCTTTGAATATTTCAGCTTTTGCTGCTATTAAACAGGAAGTGCCAGCAGACATAGAAAAAGCTATAATTAGAGAATCTCAATCTTTTGAAGGAAGTGACAGAATATCTTTTAGAAGATGGCAGACAGACTCATATTTAAAAATGGAAAAAATGGGGGCAGAATCTGGAATACCAGCAGTGGAATTTGACAGAATAAAGCAAAGATTAAGACAGATGTATGGCTCAAACTTTGTAAAACAATATCAGGTATTACCAAGTGAAATAGCAAATTATAATGAACTTGTAGAAAGAGTAAAAGTAGAAACGTTAAAAAGTGCAGTAGTGACTGAAGAGAAAAATAACGCTGCTAAAGAACAGTTAGCTAAAGAGATAGCTTCTTCTAAAGTTCCAGCTGAAGTTGTAGAGATATTTAAAGAATCAGCTGCAAAACTTTATCCAGATAACTATGTAGGACAAAAAGCATATATCAATGCTGCAATGGAAGACTACTTTAAGATAATAGATTTTGTAAAGAAAAATAAAAAAGTTTTGAACTAAAAAATCAAGCCTGACAAAGTATAAAACTACAAGTCAGGCTTTTTGATTTAATTATAAGCTTGATTATATTTATAAAGAGTATGAAGTCCTTTTATACTCAAATCAGGAGAATATACATCAATTTCTTCAATTTCAGCAGAAAGAATTTTACCAAGTCCACCTGTTGCAATAATGAATGGATTCTCAACTACCTCTTTAATTTTTTTGATTATATGCTTTATCTGTCCAGCATAACCATAGAAAATACCAGCTTGAATCTGCTCAATAGTATTTTTTCCAAGAACAGAATCAGGGGTACTGAATTTTACTTTTGGCAGTTTTGCTGTATTTGTAAATAAGGCATTGATAGACATTTCTATTCCTGGAAGAATACCGCCCCCTATATAGATATTTTTTTCAAGTACTTCATATGTAGTTGCACTTCCAAAATCAAAAATAACAAGATTTTTATCTGGATATTCGCTTAAAGACTGGACTATATCTATTATTCTATCTGCTCCAAAACCAGTTGGATTAAGATTTGGTGCAAAAGTGAAAGGTTTTTTAAGTTCAGAATTAACTATCATAGGTTCTATATTAAAATATTTTTTTCCTAAGAAATGAAATATGGTAATGAGATTGGGAACTACAGAAGCAACTATCATTCCATCTATCTTTTCAATATCTACTTTATTAAATTTGGAAATATTTCTTAAATATGAAAAATATTCATCTTCAGTTAATTTATCATTAGAAGCAATTCTAAAAGTCAACAAGACATTTCCTGTATCATCTAACAATCCTGTAACTATGTGGGTATTTCCAATATCAATTGCTAAAAGCATATGGTTTCCTCCTTATATCCTATGTATACTTAATTATAAACTAAAATTTTGAAAAAGCAATAGTCAAGTAATAAATATTGATTGATTTGTTAATAAACAACTGATATGATGATAATAAGAAAAAGAAAGGAGCAGTGGATGAAAGCATCTGGATTAATTGTAGAATATAATCCTTTTCATAATGGACACAAGTATCATTTAGAAAAGGCATATGAAATAGATAAAGAAAATGTAAAGATAGCTGTTATGAGTGGTGATTTTGTTCAAAGAGGAGAACCAGCTGTCATTAACAGATGGAAAAGAGCAGAGATGGCTTTGAAAAATGGAATAGATATAGTAGCAGAGCTTCCAGTATTTTATTCTTGCCAGAGTGCAGAAATTTTTGCTAAGGGAGCAGTGGGAATTCTCAATGAATTGAAATGCAGTAATATAATATTTGGTTCAGAAACTTCAAATATAAATAGTTTGAAGAAGATTGCAGAGATAGAAGAAGATATAGAATTTAAAAATAAAATAAAAAAGCATCTTTCCAATGGAGAATCATATCCAACAGCATATTCTAAAGCTTTAAAAGAAATTAAAGGAAATAATATTATTCTTGCTTCAAATGATATCTTAGGATTGGAATATATAAAGGCTATAAAATATTGGAATAGTAATATTGTTCCTATGCTTATAAAAAGAGAGAAAACTGGATATTATGAAGAGAATGCTGATGAAGGTTTTGCAAGTGCTACTGCTGTCAGAAAGTTTTTAAAAGAGAAAAAAGAGATAGCTGATTTAGTACCAGAAGAAAGTTTAAAAATATTAAATGAAGAAAATAAAAAGAACAGACTTGTATATTTAGAAAACTTCTATCCTCTGTTAAGGTATGAAATAATAAGAAATAAAAATATATTATCTGATATTCAGGATATGGAAAAAGGATATGAAAACAGACTTTATGAAATGGCTGTAAAAAATTATAAATTTGAAGAATTTTATAATGGAATAACTAGCAGAAGATTTACTCAAGGAAGAACACAGAGGGTGTTGATTCATATTTTGACTGGAATAACACAGGAACTTACTCAAAAAGTAAAAAAAGAGATACCCTATGTAAAAATACTGGGGTTCACTGACAAGGGAAGAGAATATCTTAATTATTTAAAAAAAGAAGAAAATAATAAAATAATGACATCTATGAAAAATATTAAAGATAAATTTTCTGATGAGGCAAGAGAGTTTATAGAATTTAATGAAAAAGCTTCTCTTATATACAAAATGGTAAAATTTTATGAAGATTCAAAGATACCACTAATGATAAAAGGAAAGTAAAGAAAATATCAATATTTATTTGATAAAATAATAATTAAGAAATCATATAGAAAAAATAAATAAAAATATTGATATTAATTTGATATCATAATATAAAGCTTCAAAATACTGATAACAATAAAGACTAAATAAAAAGGAGAAAGTGATGAGCAAAAGAATACCTTTAAATATACAGATATTTTATGGATTGGGAGTTAGTTATGCCATTGTAGATCAAATTTTTGCACAATGGATACTATATTTCTATCTTCCCCCTGAAAGCTCAGGATTAAAACCAGTGATGGCGCCATTATTTATTTCATTAGCACTTGTAATATCAAGGCTTGTAGATATGATAACAGATCCAGTAGTGGGCTTCTTATCAGACAGAGTTAATACAAGATGGGGAAGAAGAATACCATTTATAGCCGTTGGAACTATTCCATTAGCATTATGTACAGTAGCATTTTTTTATCCTCCAATGGGAAATGAAAAAGCAGCATTTATTTATCTGGCAATAGTTGGTTCTTTGTTCTTTTCATTTTATACAGTGGTGGGAGCTCCTTATAATGCTCTTATACCAGAGATAGGACATATACAGGAGGAAAGACTTAACCTGTCTACATGGCAATCTATATTCAGGCTTTTATATACTGCTATCGCAATGATTATTCCTGGTGTACTTATAAAAATGATTGGAAAAGGAGATGTTCTTTTTGGAGTCAGAGGAATGGTTATCTCTCTATGTGCCATTGCAGTAATAGGAGGATTTATAACAGTATTCTTAGTTCCAGAGAGAAAATATTCATTAGGACAAAGTTCAGATGCAGGATTCAAAGATACTATGAAGATATTATTTAAAAATAAATCTTTTGTATTATATCTTTTAGGACTTCTTTTCTTTTTTATAGGATTTAATAATCTGAGAGCTGTTATGAATTATTTTGTAGAGGACATAATGGGATATGGAAAGGGAGCTATAACTTTAGCTTCTGCTCTTCTTTTTGGAATGTCAGCAATATGCTTCTATCCTACAAATCTTCTTTCAAGAAAATATGGATATAGAAAAGTTATGCTTAGCTGTTTGATTATGCTGATAATATTTACAACAGCTTTATTTTTTTTAGGAAAAGCAATTCCTGTAAAATTTGGATTTATATTATTTGCTTTGATCGGAATACCAATAGCAGGAGCTGGGTTTATTTTTCCTCCAGCTATGCTTAGTGAGATAGGAAGTAAAATAAGTGATGAAACAGGTCATAGAATAGAAGGGGTATGTTTTGGAATACAAGGATTTTTCTTGAAAATGGCATTTTTAGTATCTATACTTATTTTGCCTATAATTTTAGTTTCAGGAAATGGAGACATTTTATCTGCAATAACAGGAACTCCAAAAGGAGTGGAAAAGAGTGGTATATACCTTACTTCTATTGTGTCTACGATCTCATTTATTATATCATTCATATTTTATTACAAGTATGAAGAATAGAGATATTCAAAAATCGGAGGCAAAATTTGGAACTAATTTATATTCTAGCTTTAGAAGTTTTTATAATTGTGACTATTTTCAATATATTTTCTTTATGGATTTCCATATTTTTAACTGTATTAGTAGTCACTGGAATGTACATATTTTTTAAGAAAAAAGATAAATTTATTTATGTAATTCCAGTTTTATTAGTAATAAGGATACTTTTATGTATACATTTTAATGATCTTGAAAGATTGGAAATAGTTAAAATGAAAGTAGAAATAAAAAATGGAATGGGAAATATAATAAAAATAGACAACAGGTATCCTAAAATAAGAAGTTATACATTTATTCCAGAAATACCAGATGGGAAATATATGATTTTAGCTGAAATAGCTAAGATAGAAAATAGAGATGATATGCAGTATTTTTATATTAATAAAATAACAGATGAAAAAATAGAGAAAAGCTGGCTGAAAAACTATTTTGAAAATAATGTAAAGAAATTTATTGCTGATGGAAGCCCTGAATTTAAAAGAGTATATAGTGCTGTCATACTTGGCAAAGGAAAGCAGCTGACCAGAAATATGAGAAGAGAATTTAATTATGTGGGAATATCTCATCTTATGGCACTCTCAGGGTTACATATAGGGATAATTTTAGGAATATGTGGTTTTATTTCTAAAAAATTACCTGTTTCTAGAAAGAATAGATATATTTTTATGCTAGTATCCTTAACTATTTATTTTTTAGGAGTGAAGCATTCTTCATCATTAATCAGAGCTTATATAATGGCAGTAATATTCATAGGAGGAAAGATATTCTATGAAGATATAGATGCTTCTAAATCTTTAGCAGCAGCTTTTATAGGAGGAATATTTATAAGTCCTGTTGCTATTGATGAAGTTTCATTTATATTATCATATTTAGCTGTGTTTGCTATAATATGTATATATCCAATAATAAGAAAAATTATATATAGAGGAAAATCTAAATTCGTAGAAAAATTGATACTTCTGACAACTCTTCAATTTTTTCTGATACCTATATTGATAAAAGAGTTTGGAACTGTTCAGTTTCTTTCATTTTTTAGTAATTTAATTATTTTACCAGTTGGAACTTTATATATCTTAACATCATTTATTGGGCTTTTTTTGGAAAATTTAGGACTCGGGTTCATAGTTTTTCCAATAGTGAATATTATTTTTGAAACATTTATGAAATTAGTAGAAATTTTTTCTAAAGTTCCATACTTAACTTTAAGATATAATGGAAGTAAGGATAATGCTCTATTTTTAATTTTTTATGTTATAATATTTGGGATAGTATTTTATAATAAATTTAAAATGGAAGGTAAAAAAAATGAGAAGATTTCTGGAAGAACTAAAATATTTAAATAGTGGAATGTCTAATGTGACAAAAGCTATTTTAGCAGTTATTGTTTTATATTTGATTTTTGGAACAGGGGGAAATATCCTTACAAATCCAATGATATTTTTAAATATAGCCATACTTATTTTATCTCTTTTGGTACATGAGGTGGCTCATGGGGTAATGGCTTATATATGTGGAGATCCTACAGCAAAAAATTATGGGAGATTGAGTTTGAATCCTTTAAAACATTTGGATCCTCTAGGAACAATATTTCCTATTTTACTGATACTTACTGGCTCATCTTTTGTTTTTGGATGGGCAAAACCAGTTCCAATTAATTACTGGAGATTAAAATATGGAAGATTAGGAGAATTTTTAGTAGCAGTGGCTGGAGTAACTTCAAATTTTATTCTTGCAGCTATAGGATTATTCCTTTTTAAATATGCAGCACCTCATTTAGGAAATAGATATGTTTATGCAGCTATAATTTATATGATCAGATTAAATATTCTTCTTGGGGTATTCAATCTCATTCCTGTTCCTCCACTGGATGGTTCAAGAGTTTTAGCTTCTTTAGGAAATGATGATTTAAGAAATACAATTTTCTATATGGACAGATATGGGATAATAATAATACTTCTTTTAAATATGACAGGAATATTAGGAAGAATAATTGCTCCAGTATATTCAGGAATACTTTATATTCTGGAAAAATTGATATAGGCAGGGAAAGAATGAAAAGTGTAGAAAGAGAATGTTCAATAGAATTTGAAGAGAGAAAATCAAAATTTATTGGGTATGTAAAACCTATAGGAAGCAAGCAGGAAGCTGAAGAATTTATAGCTGAAATAAGAGAAAAGCATAAAGATGCAACTCATAACTGTACTGCATATAAAGTTATAGACAATGGGCAGGAGTATTTTAAAACTGATGATGATGGAGAACCTAGTGGAACAGCTGGAAAGCCAATGGGAGATATAATAACATATATGGATGTTACTAATCTGGTAGTAATTGCTACAAGATATTTTGGAGGAATAAAACTGGGAGCTGGAGGACTTGTCAGAAATTATGCTAAAACAGCAAAATTAGCAATACAGGAAGCTGGTATCACAGAATATATAGAGAAAAAAACATATATGATAGATTTTCCATATGAGAAAATAAGCGATGTAGAAACTATAATAGACAGTCTTAATGGTGAATACTTAGATAAAGGATTTAATGAGAGAGTGACATATAAGATAAGGACAGATACCAAAACTTTTGAAGCTCTGAAAGAAGTAAAAGGACTGCTTGTAATAGAATTATAAAAAGAGGGTTGCAACCCTCTTTTTACTTTAAAAATATTTTGTACTGTATTTAAAAGTCTTTCTTCTGAACGGAAAATAAATAGCATATGTCAGTATTAGATATATCCCTTCTACAACTGCAATGTAGTATGGCCACTTTCCAAAATGATCCAATGGAGAGGTAAAATCTGGAATTCTATTGACATAAAGATAATTTGTTCCAAGATTTGAATTTATAAAGAATATAATTACTGCAAGAACATTTAAGAATACAAATGAATCTACCCAGCCTCTAAAGGTAGGTTTAAATTCAAAGAAGATTACTCCATAAATAGCTGCAAATATCAAATAAAAATGTGTGATGTAAAAACTTAATGTCAATGGATGAGGAAATGAGTATTTTACGTCAGGAGTAAGGATTGCAAAAAGAGCACCTAAACTCCAATAATAAGTTACCTGAAATAATGATGGTGATTTAGTAAACATCATAAGCAGAGCAAATATTAATGTAAGGTTGCACAGATGAAGAGGAAGCAGACCTTTAATAGGCTCTCCAAAATAAAAATGTCTGTAACTTAATTCACTGACTTTTATGATTAGAATTATGAGAGCAGAAACCTGAGCAAATCTATATCTTGGGAGAAATGCAGCAATAATTATAAAAGCAAATACTGCTAAAAATCCTCCTCCTATAAACCAAAAATGTTCAGTACTAAAAAGTGTAAAAGTATCCATTATTCCTCCTATTTGTGGAATCCTAAATCAGCAGGATTTATATCTCCTGAGACATATTCAATTCTTCCACCTGTTTTTTCAAAATTTTTTCTTTTTTCTGTAACTTTAAGTATTAAAGATATTGTATCATCATTTAGTGAATCTTTTCGAAATAACCCTTTAGACCAAAAGAAAATAACAAGATTGCTGTCTCCAAATATTTTCTTTTCTCCAGTCTGTGAAGCTATATCCATAGCCAGATATAATCCAAGAAGTTCTCCATAGTTGTTTGTTTTGTCAGTACCAAGATGAATATTTCCATAGGAATTAACAGGAAGCCCAAAAGAATTTTTAGCTAAAAGAGAAGTTCCACTTAAATCAGTGACTCTTACCTCTACACCAATTCCACGTCCTGTACCAGAGTCAAAGTATATTCCATTAACAAGAGACTCTTTTAATTTTTCTTTTTTTATTTTAGGAGCTTGATCACCTGTTTTTTTCTCATAATGAGCTCCTGATTCAAGCCACTGTTTTCCTTCTTTTTCTGTTGGAAAAGATTTATATCTAGCCTTTTTTCCATGAACAAGGCTTTTGCATTTGTCCCAGTTGTCAACCATCCCCTTAATATTTTCATCTTCTAAGAAGTAAGCATAAAATTTTTTACCCACAATTCCTCCTGAAAAAATAATCATATAGAATATATTAACTTATAAAAGGAAAATTTACAAATATATTTATTGAAATTTATTTCATAAATAAATTAATGGGAGAAAATTTTTAATAAATACACTTAAAAAAAAGTTGCAAAACTTAGATATTTATGATAAAATCTCTTGTGATATTAAGAAAATTTTTGTTAGGAAGGTGAAAAATCAATGAAAAAAAATATTCATCCACAATACAACGTTATAACTATTGAGTGTACATGTGGAGAAAAATTTGAAACAAGATCAACTTATGCTAAAGGGAGCGAACTTAAAATAGCTGTTTGTTCAAAATGCCACCCATTCTATACAGGAAAAGCTAAGTTTATTGATGCTGCTGGTAGAGTTGACAAATTCAACAAAAGATACAATATTAATAAATAGTCGTATCAGAACAGGACTTTATAGTCCTGTTTTTTTATGGCATAATTTAATTTTGAAAAACTCTCAATTTTTTGGTATAATATATGAGAAAAAAATTTAGTAAAGCAGGAGGAAAAAATGGCAGTAATAGAAATTAATCATCCCTTAATTCAACACAAATTGACAATACTTAGAAATATAGGAACTGACACAAAAGCTTTTAGAGAAAATCTAAATGAAATAGCAAAACTTATGACTTATGAAGCAACAAAAAATCTAAAATTAGAAGAGGCAGAAGTAACAACTCCTTTGATGTCTACTATAGGACATACTCTTCAAGACAGACTTGCTATTGTACCTATTTTAAGAGCTGGATTAGGAATGGTAGATGGAATACAGGATCTTATTCCAACTGCAAAAGTTGGGCATATTGGAGTATATAGAAATGAGGAAACATTAGAACCTGTTTATTATTATTGTAAACTTCCTGTAGATATAACTTCTAGAAAAGTAATTGTTGTAGATCCAATGCTGGCAACAGGTGGATCAGCAGTTTATGCAATAGATTATTTAAAATCTGAAGGAGTTAAAGATATCATATTTATGTGTCTGGTAGCTGCTCCAGAAGGAATAGCAAAACTTCTTAATAAACATCCAGATGTAGCTATATATACAGCTAAAATAGATCAAGGATTAACAAAAGAAGGATATATTTACCCTGGACTTGGAGATTGTGGAGATAGAATATTTGGAACTAAATAAGCTATGAAAAATTAAATTTTATTAAGAGCAGCTGAAAGCAAAAAAAATTGCTAATTCAGTTGCTCTTTTTTTAGAAAATGGTATAATTTTTATTGAGGTGTAAAAGGATATGAGAGAAAGAATCGTAGAATTATTGAAAAATACCAAAGAAAGAATAATTGGACAAGATAGATATGTAAATTCTGCAGTCCTCATTGCCATAGCTGAATTTGAAGGAAAAGAATATATAGTTTTGGAGAAAAGAGCTGTTGAAATAAGACAGGGAGGGGAGATATCTCTTCCAGGTGGAAAGTGTGATAAAAAAGATAAAAATTCTGAAGAAACGGCAATTAGAGAAACAATAGAGGAATTAGGAATACCTAGAGAAAAAATAGAGGTAACTGGAAAATTAGGGATATTGGTAAATCCTTCTGGAATGATATTAGAGGTATATGTAGGATTTGTCAGACTGGAAAATAGAGAAGATATCAAGTATAATAGAGATGAAGTGGAAAGAGTAATCTTTGCACCAATAGAATTTTTTTTGAAAAATGAACCTAGAATAGAAAAAATTGGAATAAAAAATGTTCCTCAATTTTCAACTGAGGAGCTTGGACTGCCAAAGAGGTATCATGGAGATTGGCAGGGAAATCCAAGAGAGGTATATTTTTATAATTTTCATGGAGACATAGTCTGGGGAATGACAGCAGAAATCATACTGGATTTTATAAAAATGTTGAAAAAAGATATGGAGGTAGTAAAATGATTTTAAGCAAGGAAACTGCAGCAAAACTTATAGAGGAATTAAAATTACAAGGGAAGAAAGTCGTATTTACAAATGGATGTTTTGATATTCTTCATGTAGGGCACTTAAGATACTTGAATGAAGCAAAAAGGCAGGGAGATATATTAATAGTAGGAGTTAATTCAGATGCTTCTGTAAAACAGTTAAAAGGACCTACAAGACCTATCAATAATGAAATAGATAGAGCCGAAATGCTTTCTGGATTAAAAGCTGTAGATTTTACAGTTATATTTGATGAGCTGACACCAATAGAAACACTAGATAAATTAAAGCCATCTATTCATGTAAAAGGTGGAGATTATGATAAAAATACTCTTCCAGAAACTTCAACAGTAGAAAAAAATGGTGGAGAAGTTAGAATTCTTTCTTTTATAGAAGGAAAATCAACTACAAATATTGTAAATAAGATACAATTTAAAGATGGAGGAGAAAATGAATAAAATAATGAGCTTTAAGGAGCTTGATACTTTAGCAGAAAAGCTTTCTGATTATGCTGAAGAAAACACTACCATAGCTCTCATAGGAGATTTAGGTACAGGAAAAACAACATTTACTAAAACTTTTGCTAAAAAATTAGGAGTAGAAGAAAGTATAAAAAGTCCTACTTTTAACTATGTGCTTGAATATTTCAGTGGAAGGCTTCCTTTATATCATTTTGATGTATATCGTTTATCTGAAGCAGAAGAGATATATGAAGTTGGCTATGAAGATTATCTTAACAGTGGGGGGATAGTTTTAATAGAATGGGCTGATATAATAAAAAGTGAACTTCCAAAAGAATATATTGAGATAAAATTATTCTATCATGGAGATGAAACTCGTGAAGTAGAACTGAGTTATGTAGGAAATCCTGCAAAAGAGAAGGAGATGTTAAAGTATGTTGATTTTAGCGATTGATACTGCTACAAAAATAGGAAGTGTAGCTTTATATGATGATGAGGTTGGGATAGTAGGAGAAATAAATTTATATGTAAAAATAAATCATTCAAATGTCATAATGAAATCTATAGATTCTCTATTTGATTTATCTGGATATACTATAAAAGATGTAGATAAGATAGCTGTAACAACAGGGCCTGGATCTTTTACAGGAATCAGAATAGGAGTAGCAATAGCTAAGGGACTTGCTTATTCTCTAAAGAAACCTATCATTGGAATAAATGAATTAGATGTTTTAGCTGAAACAGGGGAAGAGAGAGAAGGTTTAATTGTTCCTCTTATTGATGCAAGGAAAGAAAGAGTATATTATTCCCAATATAAATATGAAAATAGAAAATTAGTTAGAAAAGCAGAATATAAAGATGGAGAGTTAAGAGATATACTTACAAATTTAAAAGGTGAAAAAGTTGTTTTTATAGGAGATGGAGCATTAGTTAATCAAGAACTTATAAAGGAAATTATGGGAGAAGAAAATATTATATTTTCTAAAGTAAATTCAATACCAAGAGCAGCTATGGCAGCTCAAATGGCTTTACAACATGAAGATGATAATATATACACACTGGAACCTTTCTATTTAAATAAATCACAAGCAGAAAGAGAAAAAGAAGAGAGAGAAAAAAAGAATAATTAGATAATAATATTAAGGATAGTCAAGAAGCTATCCTTTTTTTATGCTGTAAAAATATTACTTTTGTAATAATTACAATTGAAAAAAAGGATTTAATGTGTTAAAATTGAAAAAAGGATATATAAGGAAAGGGAGGAGAATATAGGGATGAAAAAATGGAGATGCACTATATGTGGAGAAGTATTTGAAGGAGATAATCCTCCAGATGTATGTCCAGTATGTAATGTTGGAAGTGAATTTTTTGAAGAAGTAAAAGATGAAGAAAAAATAGTCAGTTCAACGGATAAATCAAATGAAAGGAAAAAAGTAATTTCAGGAAAAGCTTGGAAATGTACAGTATGTGATGAAATATTTCCTGATGGTGAGGTACCTGATACCTGTCCTGTGTGTGGTGTAGGGAAAGAACTTTTTGAAGAGATAGAGATAAAACCTGCTTCAGAAACAAGCTGGAAATGTACAGTATGCAATGAAGTAATAGATGGAGAGGAATGTCCAATAATATGTCCTGTATGCGGAGCTGGGAAGGAAGCTTTTATAAAAATAGAAAATAAAAAAGAAGATAATTTAAATAAAGAGGAAAAAGTAGTTATAATTGGTGGAGGAGTAGCTGCAGTATCAGCAGCAGATGCTGTGAGAAGCAAAAATAAACTGGCAGATATAGAGATCATAGGGAAAGAAAGTATAATGCCATATTACAGAACGATGTTAACAGAACATCTTTATGCAGATATGCCAGAAGAAAAATTGAAAATAAAAAAAGATAAATGGTATGAAGAAAAAAATATAAAAATAACCATTGGAGATGCTGTAAAGGCTGTATCATCTAAAGAAAAAAAAGTAACTTTAGAAAGTGGAAAAGAATATAACTATGATAAATTGATATTGGCTACTGGATCAGAGTGTTTTATTCCTCCTATAAAAAATGCTGCTTTAGATGGAGTTTTTACTATTAGAAGTATGAAAGATACAGAAAATGTGAAAGAGTATGTAAAGAAATGTAAAAGAGCAGTTGTTATTGGTGGAGGTGTTCTAGGTCTGGAAGCAGCATGGGGGCTGAAAGAATTAGGAATGGATGTATCAGTAATAGAAATGATGCAAAGAATATTACCTAGACAGTTAGATGAAAAAGGATCAAAAATATTAGAGCAGGCAATAGTGCGTTCTGGTGTAAGGGTGTATAAAGGTGTGGTTGTTGATCACTTAGAGGGAGAAGGAAAGGTATCATCTGTTGTTCTTGAAAAAGGAGAGCATATTATGGCTGATTTAGTAGTTATAAGTGCAGGAATACTTCCTAATAAAAAACTTGCTGTGGATATGGGACTTCAAACTGGAAGAGGAATAATTGTAAATGAAAAAATGGAAACTTCAGAAAAAGATATTTATGCTTGTGGAGATGCAGCAGAATATGAAGGGAAAGTAATAGGACTTTGGCAGATAGCTATGGAACAAGGAAAAACGGCAGGGATAAATGCAAGTGGAGATAGTGCCGTCTATAAGGAACAAATTCAACCACTTAATTTTGATGGAATGAATATCAAACTTATTTCTATCGGTTTGATTGGAAATGGAAAAGAGTGTGAAGAATTTGTTGAAGATATAGACACTAAAAAAAATATTTATAAAAAATTATATTTTGAGGAAAATAAGCTAAAAGGTGCTATATTGATAGGAGATGTTTCAAAAGGTATCACAATAATAAAGAGTGTCAGAGAAAATGCTGAAAAGAACGTCGTTTTAGAAAAAATATACTCTTAAAAAAACTTGATTTTTTCCCAATAAATTTGTACAATATGTTAAGTATGTATGATATAATAGTATGAATTTGCAGATAAGAATTTTCTTAAAGCAGGGAGGATAAGTAGTGAGCAGTTTAATCAATCTGAATGAGATTACTTTTGAAGAAGAAGTTATAAATAATAAAGGTATTGTAATTGTAGATTTTTGGGCTGAATGGTGTGGACCTTGCAAAGTACTTGCTCCAATTTTAGAAGAAATTTCTGAAGAGGGGAAAGTAAAGATATACAAAGTTAATGTTGATGAAAATCCAAGCTTAGCAGGACAGTTTGGAATAAAAAGTATTCCAACTATGGTAGTTTTTGAAAATGGAATAAGAGTGGATCAAGTAGTTGGATTAAGACCTAAAGAAGAGATAAAAGAAAAATTAGCTGCATACTAATTAGATATTTTAAAGAGACTGTTGTTTTCTAAAAGAGAAACAGTCTCTTTTTCTTTAAATAAAATATTGCTCTGTTATTCTAATTTATTCATATTTGTGTTATAATTATTTCAAACATTAATTAAGGAGAAGGATTGAGATTATGAGGAGAAAAATTTATCTTGCAGCAGCATATATTATAATTTCTTTAAATATTCTGGGAATGAGTAGTGTTCCCACGGGAAACATAGAGAACACCAGTGACAGAATATTAGGTGGAGCTGATGAGATAGAAGTTGACCTTCTTAGTGATACAGTGACTTCTCAAAGTGGTGTCAATGTAAAATATGGAGATTTAAAATTAAAAGTTTTCAATATGCAAAGAGATAAGGAAAAAAATAGAGCTTATCTTAAAGAAAATATAATAACTCAGGTAGATCAACCTACTGGGATGCTTAAATTAGAATCAACTAATGGAGATGTATCTTTAGATGGAAACCAGGGAGTTTTTTATAATAACTTTGGATATCTTGAAATAGGAAAGGTAACTGGAGGAGAAGCACCAAATGATAAAATATATTTTGGTGGAAAAGTATTTGAATATGCAAATGGAAATCTTTATATAAATAATGGATGGCTTACAACTGACTACAATATAGTTGAAACAGCTGATCCAAATCAAGCAGGATATCATCTTCTTTCTAAGGAAATAATAGTTGAGCCAGATAAACAGCTTACTTTAAAAGGGAGCGACCTATACTTAGGGGATAATGATATTTTTCCTTTCAGTATACCATGGTATAGAGTAAATATAAGACAAGACTCAGAAGTTCCTTTATTCCCAGAATGGGGAACAAAAGATTACTATGGATGGCAGACTTCATGGGGAGTTCTTTATGGTGATAGGGACAGTAAATTCAAAGGAGGATTTGCTCCTAAGTTTGCTGACCAAATGGGACTATTAATAGGTAGATGGGAAAACTGGTATAAAACAGATAAATTTGGAACAGCGAAATTAAATATAGATGATGCTCTGGTTTGGTCAAAAGCTGACAAAAAAGAGAAATACAGTGATCCTGTTGATTATGAAGAAAAAAATAAAAGATACAGATTAAATTATACTCATGAATACAATGGAGAAAAAGGTATTTTACAGTTTAATGCTATCAATGGAACATATAATATGATTCCTAAGCTGGAAGATATAATAACAGATTATGAAGGAAATGGAAGATTTTTAAATAATACCAGACCAAAACTTGATTCTACAATAAGTTTCTTCTCAATGAATTCAGATTTGAAGGAATTAGGACCAGATAAAGATATAACCTTAAAAACCAGATTAAAATTAACTGATGATAAAGAAGCTTATGCTCTTATGGTATATGATGATATAGATGATATTGACTATGGAAGCAACATAGATAATGATCTTTATTCACAGATTGAATTATACAAAGATAATAGCAGATACAGAATTGGTGGTTATTATAATTATTTATATGATATGGATCCAGGTTCAACATTAAACGATACCCAATCAAGAGCTGAAGACTTTGGTTTTGAATTTTTTGAAAAGAAAAATAATATAGGATTCAGTTATGATGAAAAAAATGGAGATAAATTTAGAAGATTAGGATTATGGGAAAGAGATCCAAATCTTGATTCTATGATTCAATATAATAGCCTTTTAGGAGGGAATTTTTATTATAAATATAATCCAAGTACAATAAGAGAATATTCTCAATATGACAGCAGAGATTTGAGAGTATCTTTTGGTGATTATGATTTCTGGGGAGATTACAGAGTAAAAGCTGGATACAATATTAACGAACATGAAAGAAAGCTTGATTTAATGGACGATCCTCTAAGAAAAAATGTTGTAAGTCAAATTACAGGTGTAGGAAATTTAGCTAATGTAAGAGACAGAGAATATAATAGATTTGAAAATATAATATACAGCGATTTTAGAGAAGAGAGAGCATATGTAGATTTCTATAATGATACCGCTAAGTTTACTTTTGCAACTGGACAGACAAAGGAAAAATTCTGGGATAGAGAAGGAATATACTATGAACCAGCTTTTTCACTTAATTCATACAGACAATATGTAAATGAATCTAAATTCTACGAATTTGGAGCTGAAAAAAATGAAATACCTCTTGGAGCTTTTGGACAATTAGCTCTATTTGGTGGAATAAGATATGATAAGTATGATAAAGGATATAATCCATATGCAAAACATTATGCAAGCGGTGAAGATTCAACTCTTAGAACGCAGTTAAAACTTAATCATACAATACAGCTTTTTGATAATACAGATAATAAAGATAGAAGAGTGGATTTTGCTTTAAGCAATGATTTGAGCCTTTTCTATCAAAGATATGATTATGATTCTGGTGATATTAAATTTGGTACTGCCTACAACGATATCAGAAAGAAAACTATGAGTTCTGAGGATATCAGATTAAAAAACAAAGATAATATCTATGAAATTAAAGATACTATTAATGCAATGATAGGAAATACAGAAACCGCATATAATATTGAGTATAAGAGAAGAGAAAATCCTGCTGATACAAGTGAACTTAATGGACAGACATTTAAAAATGATGTAAACTTTAAAATTGATGACAGACAGTCTTTGTCACTAAATTATGGACAGGATAGACAGTATACAAGCGAAAATGAAAGAGACAGAAACTATAATGATTTAACCTTCAGAAACTATGGAGTAGTATATAACTATGAAGGACATAGATTATCTTATCAAAATCAAGGAATAGATTCTAAAATATGGGATATAAAAAATGTAGATAATGCTAAAGAAAAAATCAGAGCAAATACATATGCATATCAATATTCTTTTGGAGATAATAGATTAGGATTTGATTTTAGTCAAGGTACAGATGTAAGAAAGAATTATTCTATTTTAAATAGTAATCCTAAATATTTTAAAGAAATAGATGTAGATAATAAAATCTATGGAATTTCATTTTTAGATGGTGGAGATGTGGAAAATTATTATAGAGTTACTTATGAAGATTATAAGCATAAAGAATATGGAGCAAAAAAACCTTTAGCAGATGGAAGAGTTAAGAATATTAATAACTCTGATGTATTATCATTTACTTATGAATACAGAGATAAAAGATTTACAGATGAGGAATTAAAGAAATATGCTGAACTTGAATTCAACAAAGATTCTAATCAGCTGACACAGGCAGAACTTTATAGAGTAAGAGATATCTTAAGAGACAGAGAAAGAAATAGTGTAAATTTCAATCTTAACAGTATAATGTATGATAGATTTAATAGTCTTGGAGATTATAAACGTAATTTCAAAATACATTTTATGATGCAGAGAAATGATGCAAGATATGATAAAACAGGAGATTTATGGGATTCATTAGAAGAAGTAAAAGCAAGAATATTCTATTCTCAAAATAGAGTTGGATTTGGATATGAAATAGAAGAAAATTCAGGATGGAACAACAGTGGAAGCTGGGATAGACTAAACAGAGAGCATAAAGTAAGCTTGATGGCAAAAATTGGGAAACCAAGTGAAGGATGGAATGTAAAAACTTATGCTAAATTTTATGAAAACTTTAAGGATACTTCTAGTAAGAATAGAAGAAAAAGTTCACTTGATGGTTTAGGAGTAGAAATAGGTAAAGAGTTTGGATATTATGAATGGGCAGTAGCTTATGAGAGAGAATATGATCTAGGAACAAGAGACTATGAATGGAGAGTAGCTCTTCAATTTACATTGCTTGCATTCCCAGACAAACCTATATTTGGTCTTGGAGCAGATACAGATGCTAAGCAAAAAACAAGCCCTCAAACTTACTTATTTGATGGATTGAAACCACAAGATATAGTAGATTAAAAATTTGAATGTATATAAATAGGAGGAAATTATGAAAGTAGAATTACCAAGCGGAGATATAAAAGAATTTGAAGGACAAGCGAATATGTTTGAAATAGCAAAGAGTATCAGTAACTCTTTAGCAAAAAAAGCAGTAGCTGTTAAAATAGATGGAACACCAATGGATATGGCAACAATTTTAGACAAAGATGCAAAAGTAGAATTTATATCTGCTGACAGTGAAGAAGGAGAAGAGATAATAAGACATTCAACAGCTCATCTAATGGCTCAAGCTGTTATCAGATTATTCCCAGGAACAAAAGTAGCGATAGGACCAGCTATAGAAAATGGATTCTATTATGACTTTGATCCAAAGGAGCAGTTTACAGAAGAAGATTTAGTAAAAATTGAAGATGAAATGAAAAAAATAGTAAAAGAAAATGAAAAAATTGAAAGAGTTATGATGACTAGAGAGGAAGCTATAGAACACTTTGAAAAATTAGGTGAAATCTATAAAGTAGAAATCATAAAAGAAATAGCTCAAGGAGAAATACTTTCTTTCTACAAACAGGGAGAATTTATGGATCTGTGCAGAGGACCTCATGTACCTTCTACATCATACTTGAAAGCTTTCAAATTAAAATCAGTTGCTGGAGCTTATTGGAGAGGAGATTCTAACAATAAAATGCTTCAAAGAATATATGGATTTGCTTTTTCTGATGAAGCTAAATTAAAAGCTTATCTAACTCTTTTAGAAGAAGCTGAAAGAAGAGATCATAGAAAACTGGGAAAAGAATTGGATTTATTCTTTGTAAGCGAATATGGACCAGGATTTCCAATATTTCTTCCAAAAGGAATGGTTATAAGAAATACTCTTATAGATCTTTGGAGAAGAGAGCATACTCTTGCAGGATATCAAGAAATTACTACTCCAATAATGTTGAATAAAGAACTGTGGGAAATTTCTGGACACTGGTTTAACTATAGAGAAAATATGTATACTTCAACAATAGATGAAACTGAATTCGCTATAAAACCAATGAACTGTCCAGGTGGTATCTTGGCATATAAATATCAACTGCATTCATACAAAGATTTTCCAATTAGATGTGGAGAATTAGGAACAGTTCATAGACATGAGTTTTCAGGAGCTTTACATGGGCTTATGAGAGTAAGATCATTCACTCAAGATGATGCTCATATATTTATGACTCCAGACCAAATAGAAGAAGAAATTATTGGAGTAGTTGAATTGATAGATAAATTCTATAGCAAACTATTCGGATTTGAATATCACATTGAATTATCAACTAAACCAGAAAAAGCAATTGGATCAGATGAAATATGGGAAAAAGCAGAAGCAGCACTTGCTGGAGCTCTTGATAAAATTGGAAAACCATATAAATTAAATCCAGGAGATGGAGCTTTTTATGGACCTAAATTAGACTTCAAAATCAAAGACGCTATTGGAAGAACTTGGCAATGTGGAACTATTCAATTAGACTTCAATCTTCCTGAAAGATTTGATATCAGTTATATAGGAGAAGATGGGGAAAAACATAGACCTGTAATGATTCACAGAGTTGTTTATGGTTCAATAGAAAGATTTATAGGAATTCTTATTGAACACTTTGCAGGAGCTTTCCCATTATGGTTAGCACCTACTCAAGTAAAAATATTAACTATCAACGATGAAGTAGTTCCTTATGCTAAAGAGATATTTAAAGCTCTTCAAGAGAGAGGAATCAGAGCAGAGATTGATGATAGAGCAGAATCTATTGGATATAAAATCAGAGAAGCTAATGGAAAATATAAAGTTCCTGTACAGCTGATTTTAGGTAAAAATGAAGTTGAAAATAAAGAAGTAAATATAAGAAAATTTGGTTCTCAACAACAAGAATCTATGAAGCTGGACGAATTCTTAGATATTATTGTAGATGAAGCTAAAATAAGATTTGATAAATAGTTAATTATAAAAGCCTTGACTTGTTCAGGGCTTTTATTTTTTAAATAAATTTTTTTTTATTCTAATATGTCTAGTTATATTGAAAAAATATCATAAATATGGTAAAATTTTTAGATTGAGATACATTTTTTTATTTGATGTTGGAGGAAGAAAAATTTATGATAAAAATATATACTGCTCCTATTGCAGGGGTTACAGATTATACATATAGAGGAATTTTAAAAGAATTTAAACCAGATCTTTTATTTACAGAAATGGTAAGTATAAACGCTTTAGAAGTTGCTTGTGAAAAAACTCTTAAAGTTATTTTAAGATTGAGAGAAGGAGATTCTGTACAGCTTTTTGGTAAAGATATAAAAAAAATGGTAGAGAGTGCAAAATTTGTGGAGAGTCTTGGAGTGAAACATATAGATATAAACTCAGGTTGTCCAATGAAAAAAATAGTTAATAATGGATATGGAGCAGCTCTCATGGAGCAGCCTGAACTTGTGAGAGCTATGCTTTCTGAAATGAGAAGTGCCTTAGATGATAAGACAGATCTTTCTATAAAAATAAGAGTCGGTTATAAGGAGAGTAAAAATCCTGTTGAAATAGCTAAAATAGCTCAGGAAACTGGATGCAAACATATAACAGTTCATGGAAGAACAAGAGAGCAGATGTATACTGGAAAAGCTGACTGGAGTCTTATAAAACAAGTAAAGGAAAGCGTAGATATTCCAGTAATAGGAAATGGAGATATATTTACTGCTGAAGATGCTAAAGAGAGAGTAGATTATTCAGGAGTAGATGGAATCATGCTTGCTAGAGGTATATTTGGAAATCCATGGCTTATAAGAGATATTAGAGAATACTTTGAACATGGAAAAATTCTTCATCCAGTAACTGACATTGAAAAAATAGATATGGCGATTGAACATACAAGAAGAACTGAGATAGAGCATCCAGAAAGACCATTTATTTTTGAACTTAGAAAACATTTGTGTTGGTATTTGAAAGGAATAAGAAATACTGCTGAAATAAAAGATAAAATAAATCATACAGATAATTATAATGAAATAGTAGAACTTTTAAATAGAGTGAAAGATAACCTTCTTTCAGAACCAGAAAGAGTAACTATGTAAGGAGTTGAGAAAGTGGCTGGAGATACACCTTTAATGAGTCAATACAAAGAAATAAAAGAACAGAATAAGGATAATCTTCTATTTTTCAGACTAGGAGATTTTTATGAAATGTTTTTTGATGATGCAGTAATAGCTTCTAAAGAGCTGGGGCTCACATTGACAAGCAGAAATAGAGAAAAAGATCAAGATGTTCCCCTTGCTGGAGTTCCATATCATTCAGTATCTTCATATATAGCTAAACTAGTCAACAAAGGATATAAGGTAGCTATCTGTGAGCAGGTAGAAGATCCAAAGAGTGCTAAAGGAATAGTAAAAAGAGAAGTTGTAAGAGTTATAACACCTGGAACTGTTATTGATACAGATTATCTTGATGAAAAGAGTAATAACTATCTTATGGGAATAAAAATAGATGGAAATAAAGGAGCAATAGCTTATGTGGATATTACAACTGGGGAATTTAAAGCTAGTGAACTGGAAGGAGAAGATATAATATTTAAACTTTTAGGAGAAATAAATAAAACTGCTCCTAAAGAAATATTGTTGGAAGAAAGAACTTATGATAAATATTATGAGGAATTAAAAAAACATAATACTTTATCAGATGTTAACATAAGTAAAATAACTGAAAAGAGAAAATGCGAAGACTATCTGAAAGATTATTTCAAAGTAATATCATTAGAAAGTTTTGGATTAAAAGATAAAAAAATGGCTGTTACAATATCAGCAACTGTTTTAAACTATGTAGCAGAACTGCAAAAGGGAAAAGAACTTCCTGTAAATAGCATATTATATACCAGCAGTGAAAATATAATGGAGCTTAATATAACTACTCAAAAAAATCTGGATATAGTGGATAATTATAGAGAAAAAAATGGAGCGGGAACACTTTTATGGGTGATGGATGAATGTATGACTTCTATGGGAAGCAGACTTTTGAAAAAATTTATAAAAAATCCTCTTCTTGACATAGAAAAAATAAATGAGAGACAAAAGGATATATCTTTTTTTATTGAAAATGTACTCCTTAGAGAAGAAATTAGAGAAAAATTGAAAAGTATATATGATATAGAACGAATAATAGGAAAGCTTATTCTTGAAACTGAAAATGGAAGAGATCTGATTTCATTAAAAATTTCTATAAAAAATTCATTGGAAATATTAAAACTTTTACAGGGGAATTCTATATTTTCCATTGAAGTAAAAACTCTTATTGATATTTACAATTTGATAGAAACAACTATTGTAGATGAGCCTCCTTTCTCAGTGAGAGAAGGAGGAATTATAAGGCAGGGATATAATGAGATGCTTGATGAGCTTCATGGTTTATCAAAAGATGGAAAGGACTATATCCTTGAAATAGAAAACAGAGAAAGAGAAAGAACAGGGATAAAAGGGCTTAAAATAAAATACAACAAAGTATTTGGATATTTTATTGAAGTAACAAGAGCAAATTCTCATTTAGTACCAGCAGACTATATCAGAAAGCAGACTCTTGCTAATGCTGAAAGATATATAGTACCTGATTTGAAAGAGTATGAAGAAAAGGTATTAAATGCTAAAGATAAGATAGAAAATCTTGAATATCAGTTATTTAAAGAAGTTGCTTATGAAGTAAAAAGCCATAAAGGAATACTTCAAGATTTGGCATATAAGATAGCCTACCTTGATGTGGCAAGCAATCTGGCTCATATAGCAATAAAAAATTCATATATCCAGCCTGAAATACATGCAGGAAAAGATATAGAAATAATTGCTGGGAGACATCCCATAGTAGAAAAGCTTATTCCAGCAGGAGAATATGTAAAGAATAATATAGTATTTGATGATAATAAAGAAATGATAATACTTACAGGGCCAAATATGTCAGGGAAATCTACTTATATGAAGCAGGTAGCTTTAATTATAATTATGGCTCATATGGGATCATATGTACCAGCTAACTATGCTAAAATAGGGTTGGTAGATAAAATTTTTACAAGAATAGGTGCAAGTGATGATCTCCTTACAGGGCAGTCTACATTTATGCTTGAAATGAGTGAAGTTGCTAATATTGTAAACAGTGCAACAAACAGGTCATTTATAATACTTGATGAAATAGGAAGAGGAACTTCAACTTTTGATGGTATTTCCATAGCAACAGCCATCACTGAATATATTCATGAAAGAATAGGAGCAAAAACAATATTTGCTACACATTATCATGAGCTTACTCAATTAGAAGATAAACTGGACAGAGCTGAAAATTATAGAATAGAAGTAAAAGAAAATGATAAAGAAATAGTTTTTTTAAGAGAAATAGTAAAAGGCGGAGCAGATAAATCTTATGGAATAGAAGTAGCAAGACTTGCAGGATTACCCAAAGAGATATTGGATAGATCAAAATCTGTATTAAGAAATTTAGAAGATAGAAAACAAATAATTGAAAAAAAATTAAAAGGAGAACAGCTTATACTTTTTGGAACTCCTCAGAAAGAAGAACCAGTTGAAGAAGAGAAAAATAATTTAAAAGGGAAAGAACTGACAAAAGAACAAAAAATAGTTATGAGAGTATTGGAAGAGTTAGATCCTAATGGAATGACGCCTTTGGAAGCCTTATTAAAGCTTAATGAGCTGAAAAAAATATTAAATAGGAGTTAAATATGAATAAAAAGAAAATCTATATAATTATTTTTGTAGTTATAATAATATTAGGTTACTTAAACTATTTTAAAGATGAAAATGATCTTTCTGATATAAAAAAAGCTATCGAAACAACAAATGTTACTTATGATAGTGAAGATTATCATGTTGAAGCAGATAAACAAGTAGATTATGTAGATGATAATGAAACAAATTTTGAAAAGGCAAAAGCACTAGTAAAGGATATGGTAATAAGTGGAGATAATGTATTTATAGACAAAGTGAGAAATTTAGCATTGAAAAATAATATTCTTGGAATAAGTCCAAATGGATGGAAGTTTAATACAGAAGCAGCTCACTATGATAAACTAAAAGATGAAATAACATCAGATGTAGGGGTATCAGCAGAAAATGTTGAGAAGAAAATAAAAATTTCTGGGAAAAATTTCATAACTGACAGTAAAATGAGCTATATAGAATTGAAAGATAATGTAATTCTAGAAAATGATAAAATAAAACTGAAAGGGAATATTGGAAAATATAGTGATATTAATAAGATTGTTACACTTTCAGGAAATATAGCTATTGATGGAACAGATCAACAGAATGGAAAAATATCTGGAAATTTTCTTAATTTGAAATATTCTATAGATGATAAAATTCTTGAAGCATGGGAACCTTATGATGTAACTTATAATGGAGCTAAATTATCAGCAGGAAATCTATGGTATCAAGATAATACAGAAGCATTCTTAATTACTAAAAATGTAATGATAGAAACTAATGGATATAAGATATATGTTGATAAAATACAAAGAGAAGCAAACAGTAATATAGTTAAGTTTTTTGGAAAAATAACTGGAAGCAATGGAGTATATTCTTTTTCTGGAAAAGAAGCAGTATACGATATAACTACAGAAGAACTGACTTTTTATGGAGATGTGAAGATGACATCAACAAAAGGAGAGGAACTGACAGCAGATAAAATAGTATACAATAATAATACTAAATTTATAACTGCATATGGAGAAAAAAGAGATGCAGTATATATTTCAGATAATGGAGAATTGAAAAGTAAAGAATTTAGATATAATAATGAAACAAAAGAAATGTTTGCAGATAAAAAGTATGATTATAAAAGTCAGAAGTATGATAGTGTTGGAGATAAATTCTACTTCAATGATATAACAAAAGATGGATATATAGTAAATGGAACTATGTATGACAAAATTAAGAAGCAAACAGCTAAAGGTAAAAGAATGGATTTTAATACAGAAACAAAAATATATAAAGTAAAAGAAAATTCGGTATTTGAAAATCAAGACTACAGATTAGAAAGCAATGATATAACGTATAATGGAGCTACAGGAAAAGTAGAAACTCCAGATAAATATAAAGTAACGATGTTAAAAGACGGCACATCTTTTACAGGAGTTGGAGCTATATATGATGAAAATACTGGAGAACTTGTAAGTAATGGAACAATAAACGCTGCTGGAAGAAATTTTGTTGCTAGTGGAGAAAATCTTACTTATAATAATAAAAATGGAACTGGAGAACTTCAAAGTAAGATTTCATTTAAAAATACAGAAAATGGAACTACTGTAACTGGGGATAAACTCTTATTCCAAAAAGATAATTATATGGAGCTAATTGGAAATCTTGTAATAAATAGTGAAAAAATAGTAGCAAAATCAACAAGAGGAAAGTATAATTTAAAAGATGAAAAAGTATATATACCTGAAACTATAAATTTTGAAAGTCATGATAAAACTACATCAGGCACTATGTCAAATGGAGTATTTGATGTAAAATCTTCGGTATTTACTGGAGATAATTTTAAAGGTAAAAATGTAGAAAACGATATAAAAAGTGACAAAATGAAATATTTTACAAATGAAGATAAGGTAGAATTTGGAAAAAATACTGTTATAGTAACTCCAGAAAGCAGGTTGAAAGGAAATAGACTTGACTATAACCTTAAAACTGAAATAGTCGTTTCTCCTGAAAAATATACAATAGAGTATGGAGATTTTACTATAGTTGGAAGTGAAGGAACTTTTGATAATAAGCAAGGATTATTAAAAAGTACAAATGCAGATATAACTTCTAAAGCTGGAGATAGATTTAAGTCAGATATAGCAGATGGAAATCTGAGAGAGATGAGAATAGATTTCATAGGGAATGCAAAAGGAAATATGATGCATCAAGGAAAACGTACAGACTTTACAGGAGATTTTGCAAGAGTTTACTTTAAAAATGATGATGGTTACAAAGCAATAAGAAGTGAAATTAAAAAGAATGCTGTATTTATTCAAGAAGATAAAAAACTTCAATCTGATTATATTGAAGCAGATATAGAAAGAAGCCTTATTTTCTCAAGAGATAATACAAAACTTACAGTAACTGATGCTAAAAATGGAAATACTATCATAACTTCTGATACTGCTGAAATAGACATTAATAAAGATATAGCTACTTTAGTAGGAAATGTTTACATTGAAAATAAGAATCCTGAACAGGGAGTAACTATTATAACTTCTGAAAAAGGAATAATCAGACAAAAAACTGGTATACTAGATCTTGTGGGAAATGTAAAAATAGAAAATAAAGAATCTATAATAGAAGCAGATGAAGGAACTTATAATATGAACACAAAGAAAATAAAAGCAAGAGGGCATGTATTTATAAACCATAAAAATAATTAAGGAGGAGCTAATGAGAAGTTTGGTAGCTCAGAATCTTTGTAAAAGCTATAAAAAGAGAACAGTAGTGGATAATGTCAGCCTTGAGGTAAATAAAGGAGAAATAGTAGGTCTTTTAGGTCCTAATGGAGCAGGAAAAACTACTACTTTCTATATGATAACAGGAATAATAAAACCTGAAAGTGGTAAAGTTTATTGTGATAATGCTGATGTGACAACTTATCCTATGTTTAAAAGAGCTAATTTAGGAATAGGGTATCTAGCTCAGGAGCCATCTGTTTTCAGAAATCTTACAGTAGAAGAAAATATTGCAGCAGTTCTTGAAATGAAAGGAGTAGTTTCTAAAGAGCAACAAGAGATAATAGAAAAGCTCATGGAAGAATTTAAACTTACTCATGTAAGAAAATCTTTAGGATATTCATTATCTGGTGGTGAAAGAAGAAGAATAGAAATAGCCAGAACAATAGCAAATAACCCAAGTTTTATACTATTGGATGAACCTTTTGCTGGAGTTGACCCAATAGCAGTTGAAGATATACAGCAGATAATAAGATATTTGAGAAACAGAGGATTGGGAATACTGATAACGGACCACAGTGTAAGAGAAACATTGCGTATTACAGAAAAAGCATATATAATGGCAAATGGAAAAGTTTTAATCAGTGGAACACCAGAAGAGATATCTAATGATGAAACAGCAAGAAAAATTTATTTAGGTGAAAAATTTAAATTAGATTAAATTTTAAATAGTTGGAGGAGAACATGTTAACAGGAAATCAAATTAGAAAAGAGTTTATTGAGTTTTTTGAAGCAAAACATCATAAACACTTCGAGAGTGCATCTCTTATCCCTGATGATGCAACTTTATTATTAACAGTAGCAGGAATGGTTCCATTTAAACCATATTTTTTAGGTCAGAAAGAAGCTCCATATCCAAGAGTGACAACATATCAAAAATGTATCAGAACGAATGACCTTGAAAATGTTGGAAGAACAGCAAGACATCATACATTCTTTGAAATGCTTGGAAATTTCTCTTTTGGAGACTACTTCAAAAAAGAAGCGATAGAATGGTCTTGGGAATTTGTTACTGAGGTATTAAAAATAGATAAAGAGAAACTTTGGGTATCAGTATTTACAACAGATGATGAGGCAGAACAAATCTGGATAGAGAAATGTAATTTTCCAAAAGAAAGACTTGTAAGATTAGGAGAGGATGAGAACTGGTGGGCAGCAGGGCCTACTGGATCATGCGGACCATGTTCAGAAATTCATGTGGATTTAGGACCAGCTTATGGTGGAGATGAAAACTCTAAACTTGGCGATGAAGGAACAGACAATCGTTTTATTGAAATCTGGAATCTTGTATTTACTGAATGGAACAGAATGGAAGATGGAAGTCTTGAACCTCTTCCTAAGAAAAACATAGATACTGGAGCTGGACTTGAAAGAATAGCTGCTATGGTACAAGGAAAATCAAATAACTTTGAAACAGATCTTTTATTCCCATTGTTAGAGGAAGCAGTAAAACTTACTAACTCACAATATGGAAGAGATGAGGAAGAAAACTTCTCATTAAAAGTAATAACAGACCATTCAAGAGCAGTTACTTTCTTGATCAATGATGGAGTTATACCATCAAACGAAGGAAGAGGATATGTTCTGAGAAGAATATTGAGAAGAGCAGTAAGACATGGAAGACTTTTAGGACAATCAGAATTATTCTTATATAAGATGGTTGATAAAGTAGTAAGCATGATGGAAAATGCTTATCCAGATCTTAGAAGTAATATTGATCACATTAAAAAAGTTGTAAAAATAGAAGAGGAAAAATTCTCTCGTACTCTTGATCAAGGTATGCAGCTTGTAAATCAGGAAATTGAAAAGTTAAAATCAGCAGGAATTACTAAACTTGATGGAGAAGTTACATTTAAACTTTATGACACATATGGTTTTCCATATGAATTAACTGAAGAAATATGTCAGGAAAAAGAGATAGAAATATCTAAAGAAGAATTTGAAGCAAAAATGACTGAACAAAAAGAAAAAGCAAGAGCTGCAAGAGAAGTTGTAATGGAAAAAGGACAGGACAGTTTTATTGAGGAGTTTTATGATAAATATGGAGCTACTGAATTTACTGGATACACAACTCTTAAAGATACAGGAAAACTTTTAAGTGCAAGAGATGGAAAAGATGGCAAGAAACTTATGATATTTGATACAACTCCATTTTATGGAGAGTCTGGAGGACAGGCAGCAGATATTGGTATCATTACTGGAAATGGATTTGAAGGTAAAGTTATAGATGTTCAAAAACAAAAAGGAATATTTACACATACTGTAGAAATATTAAAAGGAGCTCCAATAGAAGGAGAGGAATATTTCCTAGAAGTTGATGAGGCGAATAGACTAGCAACAGCTAAAAATCATACAGCTACTCATTTGCTTCATGAAGCATTAAGAGAAGTACTAGGTTCTCATGTACAACAAGCAGGATCATTTGTAAATGGAGAAAGATTAAGATTTGACTTTAACCATTACGAAGCTATGACTAATGAAGAAATAGAAAAAGTAGAAGAATTGGTAAATGAAAAAATAGCTGAAGCTATAGATGTTTCAATTGCTAATATGAGTATGGATGAAGCTAAAAAAGCTGGAGCTACAGCATTATTTGGAGATAAATATGGAGATGTAGTAAGAGTAGTGACTGTAGAAGGTTTTTCTGTGGAACTTTGTGGAGGAACTCATATAGACAATATAGGAAAAATAGGACTATTCAAAATAGAAAGTGAAGCAGGAATAGCTGCTGGAATCAGAAGAATTGAAGCTGTAACTGGAAAAGGAGCATATAAAGCAGTTAAAAACATTGAAATGCTTCTAAAAAATGTAGAAAAAGCTATAAAGTCTGATGAAGCTAATCTTCTGGACAGAGTTGAAAAAATGGTAGAAACAATCAAAGAAACGAGCAAAGAACTTGAAGAATTAAAAAGTAGATTTACTCAAATAGAAGCTCAGGCTTTAGCAGAAAATTCTGAGGTTATCAATGGAGTAACAGTTATCATGAAAACTTTTAAAACTACGACAGCTGATGATCTTAGAAAAATGATAGACTATGTAAAAGATAAAATGACTAATACAGTTGTAGTTTTAGCATCAGGAGCAGATAAAGCTATATTTGCTGCTGGAGTAACTAAAGAACTTACTTCTAAAATAAAAGCTGGAAATCTTGTAAAAGAAGCTGCTGTAATCACTGGGGGAAATGGTGGAGGAAGACCTGATTTTGCTCAAGCTGGTGGAAAAGATGTAACTAAAATACAAGAAGCTATGAATGCTGTAAAAGAAACTTTAAAAAATTCTTTATAAGAGGTAATTAATGTATAAAAAATATATTTCCTTAGATGTAGGAGATGTGAGGATAGGAGTAGCAAGATCTGATATAATGGGGATAGTAGCTACTCCCCTTGAAGTAATAGACAGAAAAAAAACAAAAGCAGTAAAAAGAATCAAAGAACTTTGTATTCAAGAAAATACAAAAGCATTAGTAGTAGGTATCCCTAAAAGTCTGGATGGGACTGAAAAAAGACAGGCAGAGAAAGTCAGAGAGTTCATAGCAAAATTGAACAAAGAGATTGAAGGTTTGGAAATAATAGAAGTTGATGAAAGACTTACTACTGTATCAGCAGATAGAATGTTGAATGAATCAAACAAAAAGGGCGCTTTGGAAAAGAGAAAGGTAGTTGATAAAATAGCTGCTGCTATAATACTTCAAACTTTCTTAGATACAAAAAGATAAACTAATATTTTGGAGGAGAAATGGGATCAAAATTATTAATGAGATTGTCTCTTGTTATAGTTGTGGTAATAGGAGCTATATGGCTTAGCTTTTTTAAACCAACTAAACTTGGGCTGGACTTAAAAGGTGGAGTGTATGTAGTACTGGAAGCTGTACCAGATGAAGGGGTAACTCTTGATGATGCAGCAATGAACAGACTTATTGAAGTTCTGGACAGAAGAATAAATGGATTGGGAGTAGCAGAATCACTTGTTCAAAAAGCTGGAAGCAACAGAGTAATAATCGAACTTCCAGGAATAAGCAATACAGAAGATGCAATAAACATGATAGGAAAAACAGCTTTGTTGGAGTTTAAACTTGAAAATCCAGATGGGACTCTTGGAGAAACTCTTTTAACTGGAGGAGCATTAAAGAAGGCAGATGTATCTTATGACAACTTAGGAAGACCTCAAATTCAATTTGAAATGAATCAAGAGGGAGCAGTAAGATTTGCTGAGATCACAAGAAATAACATAGGAAGAAAACTTGCTATCACACTAGATGGAAAAGTACAGACAGCTCCTATGATCAATTCAGAAATACCAAGTGGAAATGGGGTAATTACAGGAAATTATACTGTAGAAGAAGCAAAAGCAACAGCTACACTTTTAAACGCAGGAGCTCTTCCAGTAAAAGCTGAAATAGTTGAAACAAGAACTGTTGGAGCATCTCTTGGAGATGAGTCAATAGCTCAAAGTAAACAAGCAGCAGTATTTGCAATGATACTTATAGGAGTTTTTATGATAGTGTTCTATAGACTTCCAGGAATAGTTGCAAATATAGCTCTTATAATATTTGGACTTATAACTTTTGGATGTCTTAACTTTATAGATGCAACATTAACTCTTCCTGGTATAGCAGGACTTATTCTGTCAGCAGGTATGGCAGTTGATGCAAATGTTATCATATTTGAAAGAATAAAAGAAGAACTTAGATTGGGAAATACTATACGTAATGCAATAGATGCAGGATTTAGCAAGGGATTTGTAGCTATCTTTGACTCAAACCTTACAACATTGATAATAACTGTTATTCTTTTCACTTTTGGAACTGGTCCTGTAAAAGGATTTGCTGTAACATTAACAATAGGTACATTGGCATCTATGTTTACAGCTATCACAATTACTAAGATACTTTTACTTACTTTCATCACAGTATTTAAATTAAGCAGACCAGAATTATTTGGAGTTAGGGGGAAAACAGCATGCAAATAGAAATTATAAAAAATAGTAAAAAATTTGTAGGACTATCATTAGTTATTGTTGTTCTTTCTCTTGGAGCTTTTTTCATAAAAGGGCTTAACTATGGTATTGATTTTTCTGGAGGAAACTTATTCCAACTGAGATTTGAGAAACCAGTAACATTGAATGATATTAACAATAATTTAGATGAAATTTCTAAAGAGATAAATCAGGTAAATCCTAACAGTAGAAAAGTGCAAATTTCTGAAGATAATACTGTTATTATAAGAACACCTGAGCTTACTGAAACAGAAAAGGCAGAAGTTCTTGACAGCTTAAAAAAAATTGGAACTTTTGATGTAAATAAAGAGGAGAAAGTAGGAGCAAGTGTTGGGGAAGAATTGAAAACTTCAGCAATATATGCTCTAGGGATAGGAGCTTTTCTTATAATTCTTTATATAACTTTCAGATTTGAATTTACATTTGCAGTGGCAGCAGTAGCAGCATTGTTCCATGATCTTATTATAGCTGTTGGAGTAATTTCACTTTTAGGTTATGAAGTGGATACACCATTTATAGCAGCAATACTTACTATACTTGGATATTCTATCAATGATACAATAGTTGTATTTGATAGAATAAGAGAAAATCTAAAACGTAAAAATAAAACTTCATTTGAGGATTGTTTAAATAAAAGTGTAAATCAAGTAATGATAAGATCTATTAATACATCTGTAACTACATTATTTGCTATTATTGCTATACTTGTTTTTGGTGGAGACAGTTTAAAAACATTTATTGTTACTCTTTTGATTGGTATTCTTGCAGGAACTTATAGTTCAGTATTTATTGCAACACCATTGGTATATTTCCTTGATAAAAATAAAAAAGGGCCAAATAAAGGACTTAAAAGTTTGGGAGAGGAAAAAAAGAAAGAATCAAAGAATGAAGAAAAAATATTAGTTTAATAATAAAATATAATATATAATATAAGAGGGCAGCTGAAAATGAGAAATTTTAAAGTCGCCCTCTATAAATTTAAATCATAATAGAAAAGGGAGCATAGGAAAAATGAGAGCTTGGTTAGAAATCGATATGGACAATTTAAAATATAATCTAGATAAAATTAAAGAATTAGTCCATGGCACGAATGTATTAGGAGTTATAAAAGCTAATAGTTATGGATTCGGAGCTATCGAAACTGCTAAAGAGCTTTCAAAACATGGAGTTGAAATCTTTGGAGTAGCCTCTTTAGAAGAAGCAATGGAACTAAGAGAAGGCGGAATAGAAGAAGAGATACTTATATTAGGTTCACTTTTTAATGATGAGATAGAAATAGCTGCAGAGAAACATTTTCAAATAACTATAAGCAGTATGAGACAGGTAGAATTTTTAGAATCCAATAAAATAGATGCAGAAATACATATCAAAATAGATACTGGTATGGGAAGATTAGGATTTACTCCTGAAAAAGGAAAAGAAGCAGTAGATTACTGTGCAGAAAAAGGTATAAAAGTAATTGGTATTTATTCACATCTTTCTGATGCAGATGGAATGAGTGATGAAGCATATAATTATACTAAAGAACAGATAAATAAATTTAAAATATTTGAAGAGTATAAAAATATAAAATATATACATATTTTAAATAGTGGTGGAATACTTAGATTCAATGATGGATTTAAAGGAAATCTAGTAAGAGCTGGTATATGTATGTATGGTATGTTGGGAAATGAAAGAATACCAGGGTTCAAAAGGGTTTTTACAATGAAAACCAGAATACTCTTTATAAGAACTCTTGAAGAGGATTCATATATATCTTATGGAAGAACTGTAAAATTGAAAGAGGGAGAAACTTTTGCCACTCTTGCTATAGGATATGCTGATGGTATGAAAAAGGAATTTTCCAATAAAACATATGCTTTAATCGAAGGAGAAAAATGTCCAATAGTTGGAGAGATATGTATGGATATGTGTATGGTAAAAATACCAGAATCAATTTTGAAAAAAATAAATATAGGTACTGAAGCAATTGTTATAAGAGATGATATAATAGAAGAAATAAATTCTATCCATAAATCAACTTGGGATATATTGACAGGGATAGGAAGAAGAGTATATAGAGTCTACAAAAAGAATGGTACTCCATATTTAATAACAAGATAAAAAGGAGAGCTAATGACAAAAATTATATTAATAAGTGGTAAAGAGAAGAAGATAATAAATTTCTATCCCAATGTTTTCAAGGATGAGATAAAAACTATAATAGGAAATGTAAAAACTGGAGATATAGTAGATGTATGTTCATCTGATATGGCTTTTGTAGGAAGAGGATATGTAACAGATTCTACATCAGCTTTTGTGAGAATACTTACTACAAAAGATGAGAAAATAGATAAAAATTTTATTCTTGAAAAAATTAGAAAAGCTTATAAAAAAAGAGAACATCTTTTTAATGAAACTAATTGTATAAGAGCTTTTTTTTCAGAAGGAGATGGAATACCTGGGTTAATTATAGATAAATTTGACAAGTATGTATCTGTGCAGTTTAGAAATTCTGGAGTGGAAACTTTTAGACAGGATATAATAAATAGCATTAAAAAAGTAATGAAACCAAAAGGTATATATGAGAGAAGTGATGTTGAAAATAGAACTCTTGAAGGGGTGGAACAGAAAACAGGAATAGTTTTTGGAGAAATACCTGAAAGAGTTATAATGGAAGACAATGGTCTTAAATATAGTATAGATATAATAGATGGACAAAAAACTGGATTTTTCTTAGATCAGAGAGATTCAAGAAAGTTTATAAGAAAATATCTTACAAAGGATACAAAATTCTTAGATGTATTTTCAAGCAGTGGAGGATTTTCAATGGCTGCTTTGAAAGAAAACTGTAAAAAAGTAACAGCTATAGATAAAGAACCTCATGCATTGGAATTATGCAGAGAAAATTATACTTTAAATGAATTTACAGGAGATTTTGTAACTATGGAAGGAGATGCTTTTCTTCTTCTTAAAACTCTAATAGGAAGAGGAGAAAAATTTGATGTGATTACATTAGATCCTCCATCTTTAATAAAAAGGAAAGCTGATATACATAGAGGGAGAGATTTTTTCTTTGATCTTTGTGATGACAGTTTTAAACTTTTAAATGAAGGGGGAATACTTGGAGTAATAACATGTGCCTATCATATAACTCTTCAGGATTTGATAGAAGTGACAAGAATGGCAGCATCTAAAAATGGAAAACTTCTTCAAGTGATAGGAATAAATTATCAGCCAGAGGATCATCCATGGATACTTCATGTGCCAGAAACTTTGTATTTAAAAGCTTTATGGGTAAAAATAGTAGATAACTAAGAAAGGTGGTAGGGATGTATTTAGATATATTAGTAGGAGTCATAATAGTTTTATCTCTCCTTTATGGATTGAGAAATGGATTGTTTGTTGAATTTTTAGCTATCTTTGGACTGGTAGTAAATTTTATTATTGCTAAAAAATATACTCCAGCTGTAATAGAATTCTTAGGATTATCAAAAGATAAAGATCGTTATTTTATAACATATATAATAACTTTTTGGGCAGTATATATTTTACTTGGAATTGTAATACATTTAGTAAGAAATATACTTAAAAATCAAAGCAAGGGAATAGTGACAAGAATTTTAGGAGGAGTAATTGGAATAGCTAAGGGAATACTTCTTTCTGTTCTGATTCTTTTAATCTACAACTATTCAACAGATATGTATAAAAGTCTAAAGAAATATTCTAAGGGAAGTTACACAAATGAAGTTTTTTTGGAAGTGGTTCCAAATATAGAAAAATATGTACCTGAAGTTTTCCAAGATAAAATAAAAGAATTAAAAAATCTGGAATTAATTAATAGATATGTTAATAAACTTTTTTAGGAGAAATTTATGAAAATAATAGAAAAATATATTTTAGAAGAGGTGAAAATGCCAATATTATTTGGGATCTCTTTATTTACATTTATTTTCCTGATAGATATCATAGTGGCTATGATGGAAAATATAATAGTAAAAGGGATATCAATAATTGACATAATGAGGATATTATCATTTTATCTTCCACCTATTCTGTCTCAAACTATTCCTATGGGAATATTTTTAGGGGTAATGCTGACATTTTCAAAATTTACAAGAACTAGTGAGGCAACAGCTATGAGTTCTATAGGGATGGATCTTAGAGAGATTATAAAACCTATATTTATTCTAGCTTCTATTACTACGCTTTTTATATTTTTCCTTCAAGAAAGTATAATTCCAAGATCATTCAGCAAGCTTCAATATATAACAACTAAGATAGCTTATGAAAATCCTGTATTTCAGTTAAAAGAGAAAACTTTTATAGATGAAGTTGATGAATATAATCTCTATATAGACAGAATAGAAGGAAAGGACAGAATAGCTCAAGGAGTACTTATATTTCAGAAAGATGAAGATGTAGCTTTTCCTACTGTATTAGTTGGAAAAGAGGCATATTGGAAAGATTCTTCAATGATAATAACAGATTCTAAATTTTATGATTTTGATAAAGATGGAAAAGAAAAACTAAGAGGAGAATTTGATGATAAAAGAGTACCTCTTACTGCTTATTTTGATGGAATAGATATTAAAGTAAAGGATATAGAAGCTATGAGTATAAGTATGCTCATTAAAGAAATGAAAGAGCTTCCTAAAAATGAAAAAGTACCATATAAGGTAGAGATAAATAGAAAGCTGGCTCTGCCACTATCTACAATAATGCTTTCTTTGCTTGGGGTATTTATTTCCATAGGGCATCATAGAAGTGGAAAAGGAGCTAATTTTGCTTTAAGCCTTGCAGTAATATTTTCATATATAACATTTCTGAATATAGGAATGGTTATGGCTAATAGAGGTAAAATTCCTCCATTCATAGGAGTATGGACACCAAATATAATTTTATTTTTAGTGACTTTCTATTTCTATAAGAAAAAATCTAGGGGGATATAAATGAAAATAAAAATAATAGATGGATACATAAGTAAAAATTTTATAAAATCATTTTTCCTCAGTCTGATAGCTTTTGTAGGGATATTTTTAGTAAGTCAATTGTTTAAAGTTATAAGATATGTAAGTGATGGAAGATTTTCAGCTAATGAATCAATATTTTATATTCTTACAATGATACCAAAAATATTAATAGATGTAGCACCTTTAGCAGTATTATTAGGTTCATTGATGACAATAAGTTCCATGGCTTCCAATCTTGAAATCATATCTTTAAAAACAGCTGGAATAAGTTTTAAAAGAATAGTACTTTTTCCTATCCTTATTTCAGCAGTAATAGCTGTAATTGTATTTTTTATAAATGATAGTCTCTATCCTTATTCTGTAAGAAAAAACAGAGAGATAAAAGATGGGGACAGATCCAGAAGAGAAATGCCAGCAGAAAAGAGAAATGCTTTTCTAAGAGGGGAAAATTCAAACTATGTTTATCTTATGGGGAAAATAAATAGAGAAACTGGTTTTAGTGAGAATATTGAAATAGTTGATTTGAATGAAAGTTTTGATAAAGTTGAAAGAATAGTTACTGCAAAAGAAGGAAGATATAATTTTAGTAAAAAAGTATGGGTATTGAAAGATGCTAATATTTATAATGGAGAAAAACTGGAAAAAGCAAAAGAAGTAAAGATTTTTACAGAGGATAAATATGATGATGAACCAGATAAGTTCATAACAAAAAGTGTAGAACCCAAAACTCTTACAATAAAAGAATTGAAAAAATCTATAAGAGAGATAAAAAGTATAGGTGGAGATACAAGAGAATTACTTGTTGAAATAGGAAATAGATATTCTTTTCCTTTCTCAAGTTTCATAATCTCCTTCTTAGGTCTTTCACTTGGAAGCAGATATGTAAGAGGAGCTTCAGCAATAAGTATGGCATTATCTGTAGCTTTAGGTTATGGATATTATATAGTACAGGCTTCTTTTGAAGCTTTGAGTATAAATGGATTTTTAAATCCATTTGTCAGTGGATGGATTCCTAATATAATTTTTTTAGGAATTGGAATATATTTTATGTATAGAGCAGAATATTAAGAGTGGAGTGAGTGAATGAACATAGAAATAAGAAGATTAGACAATGGCATACCTGTTTTAATGGAAAATATAGACAGTGTAAGTACTGTAAGTCTAGGGATATTTGTTAATACAGGATCAAGAAATGAATATCCAGATGAGAGTGGAGTTTCTCATTTTATAGAACATATGATGTTTAAAGGAACAAAAACTAGAAGTGCAAAAGAAATATCTGAATTAATAGACAATGAAGGTGGATTAATAAATGCTTATACAAGCAGAGATATGACCGCTTACTATATACAGATGCTTTCAAGTAAAATTGATACAGGTATAGATGTATTATCAGACATGTTTTTAAATTCTACTTTTACACAGGAAAATTTAGATAAAGAGAGAAATGTAATAATAGAAGAGATAAGAATGTATGATGATATTCCAGAAGAGATAGTGCATGATGAAAATGTAAAATATGCAATAACTGGAGTTCAATCAAATATAGTATTGGGAACTATAGAAAGTCTTAATAATATAACTAGAGAGAAATTTTTAAAATATTTTGATGAACAGTATGTAGCATCAAATCTTGTAGTATCTGTTGCTGGAAAAATAGATTATGACCATGTAGTAGAAGAATTAAATAAAGGGTTGGGAAAATTTAGAGATAGTAATTTTAAAAGAGATATGGATGCCTCTTTTACAATAAATAATGGAGAAAACAGAATAAAGAGGGAAACTAATCAAGTACATCTTTGTTTTAATACAAGAGGAAACAGTCAGATAGAAGATATGAAGTATCCAGGAGCTATAATTTCAAGTGTACTTGCAGGAAATATGAGTTCAAGATTATTTCAAAAGATAAGAGAAGAAAGAGGATTAGCCTATTCAGTTTACAGTTATGGTACAGCATTTATAGAGGGAGGACTTTTTACTATATATGCAGGTACTACTAAAGAAAGCTATCAGGAAGTTATAGATATAATCAAAGATGAATTTGAAGATATAAAGAAAAATGGAATAACTCCATATGAACTTCAAAAATCTAAAAATCAGTTTTTAAGTATGCTTACTTTCAGTCTTGAAAATAGTAAAGGGAAAATGACAAGAATGGCAAGTACTTATATGCTCTATGGAAGAGTGACTGAGATTGATGAGATAATATCAAAAATAGAAAATATAACATTAGAAGATATAAAAAAGACAGCAGAATATTTATTCCAAGAGGAATTCTATTCTTGCACAATACTTGGAGATATATAAAGGAGATCATAAATGGAAAAAGTTGTAGTAAAAGTAGTAAAAGAAGAAAATGTTTCACTTCCTAAATATGAAACATCTGGTTCAGCAGGAATGGATGTGAGAGCAAACATAGAAGAACCAATAGTACTAAGATCACTGGAGAGAGCATTAGTTTCAACAGGACTTAAAATAGCTATACCTGATGGATATGAAGTTCAGGTAAGACCTAGAAGTGGACTGGCAATCAAACATGGAATAACTCTTTTGAATACACCTGGAACTATAGATAGTGATTATAGAGGAGAATTAAAAGTTATAATGGTAAATCTTAGTAAAGATGAGTATGTAATAAATCCTCAAGAGAGAATAGGGCAGCTTGTTTTAAATAAAGTTGCACAGATGGAATTTGTAGAAGTGGATTCTTTAGATGAAACTGAAAGAGGAGCAGGGGGATTTGGTCATACAGGGAAATAAGGAGTAGCAGTATATGGGAAAAAGCAGAGATACAGCTTTGATTTTAAAAAAAATAAAAAAAATGAACAACCTTCTTCTGCTTAATGCAGTAATTATCGTTGTGATAAGTGTACTGACAATTTACAGTGCTACTATACATAAGACTGCTCTTTTTTATAAAAGAGAAGCTTTTTGGGGAGTAATAGGTATCTTTGTATATCTATTTTTCTCTTTTGTAGATTATAGAAAATATGCTAAATATTATAAATTAATCTATATTTTTAATATTTTAGTTCTCCTTTCAGTATATGTAGTGGGAGTAAAAAGACTTGGAGCTCAAAGGTGGATAGATCTTGGGCCTATAAGTGTACAGCCTTCTGAAATAGGAAAGATACTGGTTATTTTAACTTTTTCAGAATTTCTTGTTTCAAAATACAGAGATAGATTTATAGGATTAAAAAGTGTTATGATATCTTTTCTTCATATTCTTCCAGTATTTTTATTGATATTAAGACAGCCTGATTTGGGAACAGCTCTTATACTTATGATGACATATTTTGTTCTCATATTTATACATGGAATAGACTGGAAATCAATAATAATAATGGTTATTACAGGAATAATCTCTGTTCCTACAGCCTTTTTCTTCTTTTTAAAAGACTATCAAAAACAGAGAGTACTTACATTTTTAAATCCTGAAGCAGACCTTTTAGGAAGTGGATGGAATGTAACACAGTCTATGATAGCTATAGGTTCAGGAGGTCTTTATGGAAAGGGATTTCTGAACAGTACTCAAAGTAAACTGAGATTTCTTCCAGAAGCACATACAGACTTTATAGGATCAGTATTTTTGGAAGAGAGAGGATTTGTTGGAGGAGTTGTTTTATTAGGACTATATCTTATTCTGATTTTACAGATAGTCTATATAGCAGATACTACAGAGGACAAATATGGAAGACTGGTTTGTTATGGAATAGCATCTGTATTTTTATTTCATTTGATAATAAATGTAGGAATGATAATGGGAATAATGCCAGTAACAGGGAAACCTCTTCTTTTGATGAGCTATGGAGGAACATCTCTTTTAATAAGTTTTATGATGCTTGGAATAGTTCAAAGTGTGAAAATGTATAGAGATTAGGAGTAATATGGAATACATAGTGGATAAAGAGTATGAAGATGTAAGACTGGACAAATTTCTTAGAAAAAAATATGAGGATATACCTTTGACTGAAATATTTAAAGGAATAAGAACTGGAAAGATAAAAGTTAATGGTAAGAAAAGCAAAGAAAATTATAGACTTCAACTTAATGATGAGATAAAGGTTTTCTTCAAAGGTGGAGAAACAAAAGAAGAAAAGCTATTAGATGTTGAAGATAAAGGGATTGAAAAAATAAAAAAATCTATTGTTTATGAAGATGAGAACATCCTTATTTTTAATAAAAAAAATAATATGGTTATGCATAAAGGAAGTGGGTATGATTTTGGAATATCAGAATTATTGAAAGGATATTTAAAAAATCCTAATTTTAATTTTGTAAATAGAATCGATAAAGCAACTTCTGGATTAATTATAGGAGCTAAATCTTTGGTAACAGCTAGAGAATTAGCAGAAGAGATAAGAAATAGAAATATAGACAAGAAATACTATATACTTGTAGAGGGAAAAGTAAAAGAGAAAGAATTTACTATAAAAAGTTATCTGAAAAAAATAGAAGATAAAGTAATAGAAGTAGAAGAATTTGAAGAAGGAGCAAAGGAAAGTCTAAGTTCTTTTAAAGTAAAGAAATATGGAAAAGACTGTACTCTTCTTGAAGGAACTCTTGGAAGTGGAAGAACACACCAATTGAGAGTTCAATTAGCTAATATGGGAAATGCAATAATAGGTGACACTAAATATGGAAGAGGAAAAGAGAAAATGATGTATTTATTTTCTCACTACTTAAAAATAAATAAGTATGGAATAGAGATAAATCTACCTATTCCAGATGAATATATTAAAAGACTTGGTAGTAATTAAATTTTAACATAGGAGGAAAGAAAATGTCACAAAACAATGGTATTTTAGAAGGAATGTTTAAAATATCTGAAAGAGGAAGCACAATAAGACAAGAAGTTATTGGAGGAGTAACTACATTTCTGGCAATGTCTTATATTATCTTTGTAAATCCATCAATACTTGGAGATGCAGGGATGGATGTTGGAGCTTTAATAACAGTAACTTGTCTGGCTTCAGCAATAGCAACTTTATTATCTGGAGTTTGGGCAAATGCACCATTTGCATTGGCTCCTGGAATGGGATTAAATGCATTTTTTACTTATACTCTTGTATTAGGTAAAGGAGTGCCTTGGGAAACAGCACTTGGTATTGTATTTATTTCTGGATTCTTTTTCCTTATACTTTCAATAGGTGGAATAAGAGAGAGAATTGCAAATGCTATACCTCTTCCACTGAAAATAGCAGTAGGTGGAGGAATAGGAATGTTCATTACTTTGATAGGACTTAAAAATCTTGGATTAGTAGTGGCAAGTCCAGCAACTTTAGTAGCATTAGGGCCTATAACAATTCCTGTAATAATAGGAATAGTAGGGCTTGTTGTAGCTATGGTATTGGAAATAGAACAGGTAAAAGGTGGAATTCTTATTGGAATAATGGTTTCAACTATTTTGGCTTTTATAACTGGAAATGTAGATATACCTAGGCAAATAGTATCTTTACCTCCAAGTATTGCTCCAATAGCTATGAAATTAGATATCTTATCAGCTTTAAAACTTTCTTTGATAGGACCAATATTTTCATTTATGTTTGTTGACTTGTTTGATACACTAGGAACTCTTATTTCTTGTTCTAAGCAAATAGGAATGGTAGATGAAAAGGGACATATTAAAGGTCTTGGAAGAATGCTTTATACAGATGTAAGTGCTACAATATTTGGATCTATGCTTGGAACAAGTACAGTAACTACTTTCGTTGAATCAGCAGCAGGAATAGCTGTTGGTGCAAGAACTGGACTAGCTTCTGTAGTTACAGCTCTAATGTTTATAGGAGCATTATTCTTTTCACCAATAGTAGGAGTAGTACCTGCATATGCAACTGCACCAGCTCTTATCATAGTTGGAGGATATATGTTTAAAAATGTTAAAGATTTAGATTTTACAGATATGAAATCTTTATTTTCAGCATTTATCATTATTGTAATGATGCCTTTAACATATAGTATCAGTATAGGTTTAAGTTTAGGATTTCTTACTTACATAATTCTTCATTTAGTAACTGGTGATTTTAAAAAAATAAATGTTACATTAATGTTCATAGGGGCACTTTGTTTAGTCAATCTTATGATCTAAAATAAGTTATACTCAAAATATCAAATGAGGCTAACCTAAAAGTAGAGTAATCTTTAAAAGTTTTCAATTAGGAAAATTATTAAGAATTAATCTTACTTAATAAGTTAGGCTCATTTTTTATTTATATGATATTATCTATTTACGTATAAATTATACAAGTGTTTAAAACAGGTGAAATTACTTTTTATATTTTTATATTTATATTATAAATACTTAAAATATAAAAATAGAACAAAAAGAATTAAAAAATAACTTGAATTTATTTTTGATAAGTTGTATTATTGATTTAATAGTTAAGATATTTAATTATTAATCAAAAAATATATTTGGGGTGATAAAATTGGATATTGTAAAATTGATAGTCATATTTACAGGAATAGTATTTTTTATCAAATTAAAAAAACCTTTGTATATATCCATATTAGTTGGAGCTGTAATAAGTATTATTCTTTACAGAATTCCTGTAATAACTTCCTTTCAACTTGCTTTTAAATCTTGTGCTAGTAGAGATACAATATCTTTGGTACTTGCTTTTTATACAATAACGTATGTACAGAGAATGATGGAGAAAAGGGGACATCTTTTATTAGCAGAAAAGTCTTTAGACAATATATTTAACAGCAGGAGAATAAATGCAATGATAGCACCATTTGTTATAGGATTGCTTCCATCTGCTGGAGCAGTACTTATAGCAGCACCAATAGTTCAAAATGCAAGTGGAGATTATCTGACAAGAGAAGAACAGACTTTTGTAACAAGTTACTATCGACATATATCAGAAGCTTTTCTTCCAACATATTCTTCAATACTTTTGGCTCTTGATTTATCAGGAGTGGATATGACAAAATTTGTTGTTGGGATGCTCCCTATGGTAGCAATTTTATTTATTCTAGGATATGTGTTTTATGTAAGAAAAATACCTAAATCTACTGGCATCAGCCAATCAAGAGATAAAAAAGACGACATAATAAATCTTATAATAAGTTTATGGCCAATAGCAGTAACTATAACTATAATACTGACACTAAAAATACCAGTATATATGGCAGTTATACCAGTGATAATAGTATCAGCAATTTTAAATAAATTTTCAATTGATGAACTTATTCCTATGATAAAAACAGCATTTGAAACAAAATTGATAGTAAGTACAGTAATGATAATGATATTTAAAGAACTTCTTACTTTCACAGGAGTGATAGGAAGATTACCTGAATATTTTGAAAAGCTTCCAATACATCCAACAATAATATTTTCTTTGATATTTGTAATAGGAACTTTAGTAGCAGGATCACAGGCAATAATAGCTCTGGCTTTGCCACTTGCTTTTGCAACTATACCTAATGGAGGACTTGCATTGATGATACTTCTTATGTGTATGACTTATATAGCAATGCAGGTATCTCCAACTCATATATGCCTTGCAATAGTAACAGAAGCATTTGATGTATCTTTTATAGAATTAGTTAAGAAAACCTTTCCTATATTTATTATATTTACAGCAATAACAGCAGTGTACAGCTATCTGTTATTCATGTTTACATAAATATTTTATAAAAAGTTTTGGTGGAAAACAAATATGTTATATTTAGAAAAAAGGAGGAATAAAAATGAGTTATGACTTTACAACACTTGTATCTAGAAAAAATACTGGGGCATCAAAGTGGGAACAAATGTACAGTTGGAATCCAAATGTAGCAGATGATGTGGTACCTTTATCAGTGGCAGACATGGAATTTAAACCAGCTCCTGAGATTGTTGAAGGATTAAAAAAACATTTAGATACTGCTATATTAGGATATACAAAAGCTTATCCAGATTTTCTTGATTCTGTTATATCATGGATGGACAGAAGGCATAATTATAAGGTGGAAAAAGAATGGATATTAAATACTCCTGGAGTAGTTAATGCTTTCTATGCAGCAGTTAATGCCTTCACAGAACCAGGAGAAGGGGTAATAATATTTAGACCTGTATACTATCCATTTTCTATGGCAATAGAAAAAAATGAAAGAAATATTGCAAATTGTCCACTAATAGAAAAAGATGGATACTATACAATAGACTTTGAAAAATTTGATGAAATTTCAAAAGATCCTAAAAATAAGCTTCTCATCTTTTGTAGTCCACATAATCCAGTAGGAAGAGTATGGACAAAAGAAGAACTAAAGAAAGTAGCTGAGATATCAGTAAAAAATGATTTAGTAGTTGTATCAGATGAAATATGGGCAGATCTTATTATGCCAGGATATGAACATTATATGCTGGGAAGACTGGGAGGAGAGATAGAAGAAAGGCTTATTACATGTACAGCTCCGTCTAAAACATTTAATCTTGCAGGTTTAGCAACATCTAGTATTATTATAAAAAATAAGGAAATAAGAGAAAAATATTCAGAAACACTTCAGAGAATGAGAAGCTCATCTGTAAATATATTGGGATTTAAAGCATGTGAAATTGCATATAACCAAGGAGAAAAATGGCTTGAAGAATTAATTACAGTATTGGATACTAACCAGAAGCTAGTAAAAGAATTCTTTGAGAAAAAGTTCCCTAAAATCAAGGCCAGATTAATAGAGGGAACATATCTTCAATGGTTGGATTTCAAAGCATTAGAAATAAGTGATGAAGAATTAGAAAGATTTATGCATATGGATGCTCAATTCTTTACTGATGAAGGATATATTTTTGGAGAAGAGGGAAGCGGATATGAGAGAATAAATCTAGCAGCTCCTACTTGGGTAATAGAAGCTGAACTTGAAAGACTTGGAAAAGCATTAGAAAAAATCTATAAATAAATATGTGGGAAATTATTTCATAGATATTATATGCTGAAATATAAAAATATTTAGGGATAAAAAAGTTCATATTTTTTAAGGGTTAGAAAGATATGAAATAATAGAAGGAAAAAGGCAGCTTATTAATAATTTTTCAATAAATTATTTGGAGGTATAAAAATGAGCAATTTGACTTCAACAAAAGAACTAAAAAGAACGCTTGGTTTTTGGGATTTGATGGGAGCATCTGTGGGACAGATAATAGGAGCTGGAATAATGTCTTTGACTGGAGTAGCAATAGGGATGACTGGAAGATCAGCACCTTTAGCATTTGTATTATCAGCAGTTATGGTACTTATTTCATGGTATCCTTTAACTCTTATCAATACTACTGCAAGATTTAGAGGGGGACAATATTCGATAATTGGTTCACTTCTTGGGGAAAAATATACTGGAGCTTATACAATAATATTTATTTTAACAAATATATCATTATCAATGTATTGTCTTTCATTTGCAGATTATGCATTGCCATTTCTGCCATTTGTACCAAGAAAGCTTTTAGCTATTGGGATTTTGATAATATTATATGGATTAAATTTTTTAGGAATAGATAAGTTTGCAAAGTTTCAAAATCTAATAGTTGTTTCTTTAGTAGTAGCACTCACAGCATTTACAGTTTATGGATTTGGAAAAATAGATCCTAATTATATGGATCCTGCAAGTTTTATGACAGGAGGATGGCTAGGGCTGCTTAGAGCTACTGCACAATTGACTTTTGCAACAGGTGGTGCACAGGTTATAGCTAATCTGTCAGGAGAGGCTAAAAATCCAACTAGGGACATTCCTAAGGTTATGATAACATCTACTTTGGCAGTTGCAGTACTCTATGGATTTATGGCAACAGTTGCAGCAGGAGTATTTCCAGTAGCACGTGTAGCTAATGAACCTCTTACTCATGTGGCAAAAGAGATACTTCCAAAACAATTATATGTATTCTTTATTGTAGGTGGGGCATGGGCAGCTCTTATTTCAACGCTGAATTCACAGCTTGCTTCTGCAACAAAACCATTGATGCAGGCAGCAAATGATGGATGGCTTCCAGCAAAACTTGCAACACTACATAGAAATTATAAAACACCAATGTATCTGTTGACAATATTCTTTTTTGTAGGATTATTACCAGTAGTTTTCAATTTAAATATAAGCATAATATCAAAAATAGTAACAACTGTACAAAGTGTTACAAATTCTATGATAGCTCTATGTCTATTAAGTGTAGCAAAAAAACTTCCTAGACAATGGGAGAATTCACCACTGCATATAAAAGAAGGAGCAGTAAAAGCTTTAGTAACAGCTGCTGTAATGATTTTTATACTGCAGGCTATACTCCTTGGAACAAGCTTATCACTGCCATTACTAATAGGAAATTTATGCGTTATAGTTTTTGCTTTTACTTATGCTCATATAAGATATAATAGTGGAAAAATAAAATGTCATGTAAGTTATGAAACTGAAGATACAGAAAAAGAGAAAGAATAAACAGAATAAAAATATAAGACAATTTAATAGGGAGTGATGCCATGATAGTAAGAGAAAACGAATTTCTGGAAAATTTTGTATATGATACAGCCTATGAAATGAGAAAAGATTATTTTAAAAACAAGGGAAATAAAATAGGAATATTAGCTTTTTTAAGATATTATGGCTGTACAATATGTCAGCTGGATATCATGGAATTTAACAAATTATATGAGAAATTTGAAGAGATGGGTGCAGATGTTAAGATAGTACTGCAGTCTGTACCAGAAGTGATAAAAGCAGCAGATAAAGAGGCAAAGCTGAAATTTGAGATAATATGTGATCCTGAACAGGAATTATACAAGAAATTTGAAATAAAAGCAGCAGAATCTTTAGATAAACTTAAAGCAGGAAATATAGTTGAAAAGGTAACTGAAGCTAAAAGTATGGGGCTTTCTCATGGAGAGTATGAAGGAAATGAACTTCAGCTTCCTGCAATGTTTATTGTAGATGGAAATAACAAGGTGATATATTCACATTATGCAAAAGATGGAGCTGATATCCCTAGAGCAAAAGAAGTATTGGATATAGTATATAAATATATAACTACAAATTAAAGAATAATTTCTTATGTCACAATACCTCAAAAAAACAGACCTGAAATTTTCAGGTCTGTTTTATATAAAACTATTTTTTCTTTTCTCTTTTTTCTTCTTCTCTTAATAAAATAGAAGTATATTCTTCAAGAATATTATCAAAAGTAACAAGATCATCAACAGAAAATTTTTCTAAAAGTGACTTATTAGTTTTAACTATATCTATATTATCATATCTCTTATGAGCAAGAACAAAAGATTTTGCTTTATCATAGGGATAAAGATAGAAGAATTTAGCATCATCTTTAGAATTTACTCTATAAATATATTCTTTTTTTAATAAACTTTTTATAGTCTGTGATATAGCACTTCTTGTTTTTCTCCATTTTTTTGAAAGTTCAGTAACAGTGATACCTTCATAATCAACTATATCTGTAAGTATATGAGCTTCTGTCATAGACAGTTCTTCACCAGTTCCATAATCTCTTTTTTCATTCATATAATTTGTATAAGCAATAACAAAATTATATAATATCTCTGATTTTTTATTTAGAGATTTAAATCTTTTATTTACTATTTCTTCACTTTCATCCATGCTGATCCATTTGTCAATGATTTCATCATAGTACAAGTTTTTATGATTTTCCAAACCTGAACCTCCAAATACTAATAATTTCTTACATATATTATATCATAGCATTATATATATTCAATTTCTATTTAAAAGATAAACAATTCTTTAAACAATCATATTTTTTAATAATAGATTATAAAATTTATACTTATATTTAAATATTTATAAATAAAAAACATTTAAAAGAAAAGATTTTTTATTTTATATAAAAATATTGTAACTGCTAAAAGATCAGCACTTCCACCTGGACTTATTCTTTCTTTAATATATATTTTTTCCATATTTTCAGCAGTTTGTCTTCCTAATTCACTATAAACTCCCCCAGCAGCAAAAAATTCCTCTGCTTCTCTTTTTACTCTGCGAAGCATATGAATATCATGTCTGTGGACAATAGTACTATCCATTACTTTTCCCATAAGAAAAATAAGAGTTTGAAGAGATGCAAGATTCATATCATTATTTTTTTTAATAGAATCTTCCAGAATATTAAGAGAGCCATTAAAAATTATATCAAGGCCCTCTCTTACTTCACCTCTTACTCCTGTAAAACCATAATTTTTATATAATTTTTCTCCATGAGTAAGTTCAGTTTTATTTTTTAGATTTTCAAAATCTTTTAAAATATCTTTACACATATATTTTATCATAGGCTGAATATCATTAAAAGAAGCTCCTTCATATAATACTCTTGAAGCTGTAACTACAGCTATTCCAAGAAGAAATATCATTCCTTTGTGAGTATTAATATTTTCAGTAACTTCAAACATGGATTTTTCAGTTTCAATTCCTATTTTTCTTGTTCTTAAAAAAGCTTTTTCAAGTGTGAGATAAGAATATGCAACTCTTGCCATTTTTTCAAAGCCTTCTTTAATAGCAAAAGAACTTTTTAAGAAAGTAAAGAAATCCATATCATCATGAGAACCTTGTGTAAGAGGAGAAACAAGTCCAAAAGATGGAGAGGTAGCAGCTTCAAATATCATAGCTTCAACAGCAATATCTCCAAGCTTTTTCACTATTTCTTCTCTTTTTATAACATAGTTATTGTATTGAATATATTTCTCCATAAGAATATTTTTTATCTCTTGATGAGAATGTTTCATAACTCTCCCGCATATGAAAGCCATGTCATTACAGATAAGACATTTTCTCTTTTCATATCCAAACTGGCTTCTGGAAAGTCCGTTTCCTTCTGTATCATAGACATCTATATCCACACATCTTCCTAAAATATGATTTTCTTCAAAATAGATAGTAGTTTCTTTTATATTTTCAGCTCTTTCATCTATGACAAAAAGGTATATTTTTCCTTCAAGATTTTCTAAAACTTCACTATATATTATTTTTTCTGCAAAACATTCTTCCACTTCTTTTGCAGCTATATCAGCTATTCTTACAGCTAAAGCTTCAAGTTTATTTTCACCTGGATAATTAGTCCTTACAGCAATGAGAGGAAGGGAATATTTACTAATAAGGGAATTTTGAAGTTCTACTCTCTGTTCCCTGAATTCTAAAAACTTATTTAAATCAAACATCAATATTAGTGAGGAGAGTTACTGTTTTTCAGTTTCTCTTCTATCTCCTTTCCTTCTGGACTGATTAAAAATTCGAAAGTTGTAGGAGGAACGAATTCTTTTAATTCCTCTATTTTGCCTTCTTTCAGCTTTTCTCTGACAATAGAAGCACTGATGGCTGTATGGTGAAGTTCCTTTCTAGGAACTAGAATAACTTTCATTCCATATTCAGGAAGTATTTCCATTAAAGCATCATTATATTTTTTAGTTACAGGACAATAAGGTTCCTCGCCTATATACCTTTTATTTATATTCAATTTTTCTCCAAACTGCTTTCCAGCTATAGTAGCATCTAATTTTGTATATTCCATAAGAGAATCATCTTCTTTACGAAGAAAATAATTAGGGAAAGTAGCAGAAGAAATTATATATTCAGTTCCAGGAATTACCTTTACATTTGAAAGATGAGCAGTTCCTTTTTTTACGAGGTCATATCTTGTTTTAAAAGGAAAAACAGATTTATCTTCCTGAACTACAAATATAAGGACTTCTTCATTTTCTGAAGCAGCCTTTTCTATAAGGAATTGATGGCCATAAGTAAATGGATTGCAATTCATCACAAGCATAGCTTTTTGAGTTTCAGCTTTTATATTGAAGTCTTTCTTTATTTTATTTATAGTTTTGTCAATACTGTTGATACCCATTTCCATAAGAATAACTTTATCAGTATGAGCTACTTCTTTGTAACCTATTCCAAAGAATATATCCAGATTGCTTGTTTTTGTAAATACCATACTATGAAGATAACCTTGGTCAAACATTTTATTAGTTACATTTGTAAGAATAGAACCAGAAATTCCTTCACCTTGATGATTTTTATCAATAGCAAAACATTTTATAATATTTTTTCCTTTTGAAGCAGTGGCTATAATCTTGTCGTTCTCTCTGATAACAACCGTATAATCAATATTTTCATCATATTTAAGATCAAAACCAGCTAAAAAATCCATAACTTCTTTTTTTTCAAAAGAATTGCTTAAATTGACTTTTTCTATATTCATAACTATTTATCTCCTGACATAATTTTTAAATTATTCTCCTTCAGATAATTTATCCTTTGTATTCAGAAGTCTTCCTGAGATATCTTCTAAGAATGTTGAGAATACATTTTTTGATTGAACAGCAACATCATCTCTTTCTACAACAAAAAGAGAATAAACCTTTTTATTGTTTTCCCATGCCCCTTTTTGAGAAGCATTTTTAAGTATAAGTTCAGAAGCATATTCAGTAAGATCAGGCAACACTGGAGAAGCTAACCCTTTTGAATATGAATCCATATTAAGCATGAAAGAATTAAAATGAACAGCTACTTCTTTTTTTATTTTTCCTTTCAGCAGATCTTTAGCATTTTTATTAGCTTTTGCTTGAGCAATAATAGCGCCACTTGTTTCTACTTCTGCTGATCCAAGGGCAAATAATTCCTGTTCAGGAGTTACTCTAGTTGCCATTTGCTCCTGTAATTCTAAAGGAACAGCATTTGATTTGTTAGGAAGAACATTAGATAATGCATTATCCAGACCACTACATCCAGTTGCTAAAATAATAAGAAATAAAAACAGTGTAAAATTGATTTTTTTCATGAAAAACCTCCTAGAGAAAAAATAATTTTAATTTTTTCAAAAAATTATTTTTGTAATTTTTAATTCTAAAATTTCCCTCTATCATTCATTTTTAAGTCGTTAGAAGATTATATATTACTATATATTTTATAATATATAGAAAGTAAAATCAAATATTTATTGAAATAATTCAAAAAATCTTATAAAATTAGTTATTAGAGAAAAGTAAACGAGGAGGAAGAAATGGGTTTTTTTTCTTTGAATAAAAAGAATTTTTCATTAAATAAAAGCAGAAAAAAATATGTGACTTTAACAGTAGAAAGCACAGAAGATCAAGTAGAACAGAAGGACACAAAGCATATAGATAATAAGTCAACAGGACTATGGGTAAAATGCCCTCAATGCCAAGAAATATTATATAAAGTTGACATAGAAGGAAATTTAAAAAAATGCAGTCACTGTGATTATTATTTTGAGATGACAGCAAGAGAAAGAATAGCTCTATTAATAGATGAAGGAACTTTTAAAGAGGAAGATTCAGAACTTGAATCAGTTAATCCTCTTAATTTTCCAGGCTATGAAGAAAAAAATAGAAAAGCTAGAAATGAATGTGATATGAGAGAAGGAGTTATCTCTGGAACAGGAGATATCAATGGAATAAAAGTGAGCATTGCAGCCATGGATTTTAAATTCATGGGTGGAAGTATGGGTTCTGTAGTTGGAGAAAAAATTACAAGAGCTATGGAAAGAGGACTTCAAGAGAGAATTCCTGTAATTGTTGTTGCTACATCTGGTGGAGCAAGAATGCATGAAGGAATATTATCTTTAATGCAGATGGCAAAAACATCTGCAGCAGCAGAAAAATTAAGAATGGCAGGAGTACCCTTTATAGCTGTTCCTGTAAACCCTACTACTGGGGGAGTAACAGCTTCTTTTGCTATGCTTGGAGATATAATAGTGAGTGAGCCTAAGGCTATGATTGGGTTTGCAGGAAAGAGAGTTATAGAACAGACTATTAAGCAAAAACTTCCTGATGAATTTCAAACAAGTGAATTTTTACAAAAAAGCGGAATGGTTGATGTAATAACTAAAAGGGAAGATATGAAAAATACATTACATACTATTCTAAGTAATTTAATATAAACTTAGGTAGGGGGGAAAAATGGAATTTGAATTTGAAAAAGAGATAATTGAAATTGAAAAAAAAATAGAGGAATTACAAAAATTCTCCGAAGAAAAAGGTATAGATTTATCTGGTGAGATAGAAAAATTTAAAGCAACTAGAAATGAAAAATTAAAAACAGTATATAAAAATCTAAGTTCATGGGACAAAGTCTTTGTAGCAAGACATCCAGGAAGACCTTATACATTAGACTATATTGAAAATATGACTACTGATTTTATAGAGCTTCATGGAGACAGACTATTTAAAGATGATTCTGCTATAGTTGGAGGATTTTGTAAAATTGATGGTAAAAAAGTTCTGATAGTTGGACATCAAAAAGGAAGAACAACTGATGAAAAGATTTATAGAAACTTTGGAATGGCTAATCCAGAAGGATATAGAAAGGCTTTAAGACTTTTTAAAATGGCTGAAAGATTTTCTATTCCTATTCTTACATTTATAGACACTCCTGGAGCATATCCTGGATTAGAAGCTGAGGAACATGGACAGGGAGAGGCTATTGCCAGAAATCTTATGGAAATGAGCGGGCTTAAAGTTCCAGTTATTTCTGTAGTTATTGGAGAAGGTGGAAGTGGAGGAGCTCTTGGACTTGGAGTTTCTGACAAAATATTCATGCTGGAAAATTCGGTATATTCAGTTATTTCACCTGAAGGATGTGCAGCAATATTATATAAAGATGCTTCAAGAGCTGAAGAAGCAGCAGAAAGTTTAAAAATATCTGCTCAAAGTTTATTCAGACTTGGAGTTATTGATGGTATTATAGAAGAACCTTTAGGAGGAGCTCACAGAGATCATAAATGTATAGCTCTTAACCTAAAAAATATCATTTTATCATCATTTTCTGAATTAGAAAAAATATCAGTGGAAGAACTAGTAGAAAATAGATATAATAAGTTTAGGAAGATGGGTTCTTTTATTGGGACTGAGATTTAAAGGAGATTGATATATAATGAAAAAAATAGCAATATTGACAAGTGGTGGAGATTCTCCAGGGATGAACGCTGCTATCAGATCTGCAGCTAAAATAGCAATGAGCAAGGGAATAAAAGTATATGGTATTCAAAGAGGGTATCTTGGAATGCTAAATGATGAAATTTTTCCTATGGATGATCGTTTTGTATCTGGAATAATAGACAGAGGAGGAACTCGTCTGTTAACAGCAAGATGTCTTGAATTTAAAGATCCTAAATTCAGAGCCATTGCAGCACACAATCTTAAAAAGAGAGAAATAGAAGGAATTGTAGTCATTGGAGGAGATGGGTCATACCGTGGAGCTGATGCACTTTCTAAAGAACATGGAATAAAAGTAGTAGGGATACCTGGTACAATAGATAATGACATCAAAGGAACAGATTTTACTCTTGGGTTTGATACATGTCTTAATACAATTCTTGATGCAATATCAAAAATCAGAGATACAGCTACATCTCATGAAAGAACTATCCTTGTAGAAGTAATGGGAAGACATGCAGGAGATTTGGCTCTTCAAGCTTGTATAGCTGGAGGGGGAGATGGAGTGCTTATTCCTGAAATGGATAATCCTATTGAGCTTCTGGCATTGCAGATAAAAGAAAGAAGAAAACATGGAAAACTTCATGATATAGTTTTAGTTGCTGAAGGTGTAGGAAAAGTACAAGAGATAGAAGAAGCTCTAAAAGAGAGAATAACTACAGAAGTAAGAAGTGTAGTACTTGGACATGTTCAAAGAGGTGGAACACCTTCTGGATTTGACAGAATGCTTGCTACAAGAATGGGAGCAAAGGCTATTGAAATTCTTGAAAATGATGAAGGTGGAGTAATGGTAGGACTTGAAAACAACAGACTTGTTACTCATCCAATTTCTTACGCATGGGATGGAGAAAGAAATTATTCTATAAGTGATGACTATGAATTGGCTTTAACTTTAGCAAAATAATCACATGGTATTGAAATTTTTTTCATATTATTATACAATATAGAGATAGGAGAAAAACTCTAATTACTAGGGAGGGAACTATGGACAGTGTATTAGAACTTGTAAGAAAAACTAGAAGAAAAAATAAAATTAAAAGAGAAATTGAAGATAACGACAGAAAAATAAGAGATAACAGAAAAAGAGTAGAGCTTCTTTTAAATCTTAAAGAATATCTTAAACCTGATATGAGTTATGAGGAGATAATGGATATTGTAGAAAATATGCAGTCTGACTATGAAGATAGAGTAGATGATTATATCATAAAAAATGCAGAACTAGGAAAAGAAAGAAGAGATATCAATAAAACTATAAAAGATTTAAAAAAATCTTTTAAAGAGGCTGTAACAAATAATTAATTTAAGGGAAAGCTGGATTACTCCAGCTTTTTTTGTAAGGAGAGGGATTTATGGCAACTAAAAGTTTGGAGAGATTAATTGATGAATTTAATAAACTTCCTGGAATAGGAAGAAAAAGTGCAACAAGATTAGCTTTCCATATTCTAGAAATGAGTGATGAACAAGTAGAAAAATTTTCAGAAGCTATGAAAGAGGTTAAAAAAACTATTAAAAAATGTCCTGTCTGTGGAGATTTTTGTGAAAATGATCTATGTAATATATGTGCAGATGAAACAAGAGATAAAGATATAGTATGTGTAGTAGAAGACAGCAGAGATATAATATCTTTTGAAAAAACTGGAAAGTTTAATGGAACTTATCATGTTCTGAATGGAAAAATAGCTCCATTGAATGGAATGACACCGGATAGACTTAATATAAAATCTCTTTTAGAGAGAGTGGCAGCAACAGATATAAGTGAGGTTATACTTGCACTTAATCCTGATTTAGAAGGAGAAACTACTTCACTTTATCTGACAAAACTTTTAAAACCTTTTGGTGTAAAAATAACTAAAATAGCAAGTGGTATTCCAATAGGAGGGAATATTGAATTTGCAGATACTGCTACTATTTCTAAAGCTTTAGATGGAAGGCATGAAGTATAGAGGAGGAAAAATGATAGAAACACCTAGAGGAAATAGAGTCCATATAGCAATATTTGGAAGAACTAATGCAGGAAAATCAAGTCTGATAAATTGTATAACAAATCAGAAGACATCACTTGTATCTGATGTAAAAGGAACTACTACAGATCCTGTATATAAAGCTATGGAGCTTTTACCAATAGGACCTGTAGTCTTTATAGATACAGCAGGAATAGATGATATAAGTGCTATTGGAAGCCTTAGGATTGAAAAGACTATGGAAGTATTGGATAAGATGGACACAGCTATTTTTGTAGTTTCAGCAGAAACTATATTAGAAGATGAAACTCTTTATTTTGAAAAAGAATGGATAAAAAAAATAAAAGATAAAAGAAAGCCTTTTATAGTTGTATTGAATAAAGTAGATATTGTTGAAGACAGAGAAGATTTTAAAAAAAAGACAGCAGAAGCAGAAAAAAAATTAGGAATAAAATTTATTCAAATTAGTACTGAGAGTGGTTTGAATGTTGATATATTGAAAAAGGAGATTGTGAAAAAAACTCCTAAATTTATTGAAGGTGAAATTCTTATAGGAGATAAGATAAAAGCAGGGGATAAAATTCTTCTGGTAGCTCCACAGGATATACAAGCTCCTAAGGGAAGGCTTATACTTCCACAGGTACAGATATTGAGAGATATATTAGATTTTGGTGGAATTCCTGTAATGACTACTCTTGATCAATTAGATGAAGCATTAAAAATATTTAATGGAAAGCCAGATCTGGTGATAACAGATTCACAGATATTTAAAATAGTTAATGAAAAATTAGATAGAAGTGTTCCTTTGACATCTTTCTCCATAATAATGGCAAGATCAAAAGGAGATTTGAAAACTCTTTATGCAGGAGCTAAAAAGATAAATAATTTAAAGTCAGGAGATAGAGTACTCATTGCTGAAGCTTGTACACATCACCAACTGAAAGGTGATATAGCAAGAGAGAAAATACCTATGCTTCTCAAGAAAAAAATACCAGGAATAATTATAGAAAACTGTTTAGGAAAGGATTTTCCAAAAGATTTAGAAAAGTATTCTCTAGTTATACACTGTGGTTCATGTATGCTTAATAGAGCTGAAACTATGAGCAGAATAGAAAGATGTTCTGAGATAACCAACTTTGGACTTATTATAGCAGAACTTACTGGTATATTAGATAGAGTAGTTGAAATATTTGAACTTAAGAGGTAAAAGGTGGCTAAAAAAATAATAACATGTCCACTTGAACTTACACAGGAGATACTAAAGAAAAAATGGACTTCAATGATATTGTGGAGATTGAGATTAGGTTCAATGAGGATAAGAGATTTTAAAAAAGATATAAAGGGATGTAATGAAAAAATGCTCATAGATCATCTAAATGAACTTTTGAAAACAGGACTGATAACAAAGATTGAACATGAGGATGTATATCCTAAGCATAGTGAATATCTATTGACTGAGATGGGGTGGGAACTTCTTCCAATATTGGAAAAAATGCAGAGCTTTGGAGCTAAATATTTGTTAGATGAAAATTCAGATAAAAAATAATACTTACAAAAAAGTGAGTTATTTACATTAAATAGATATACATTTATAATCTAATCAGGAAGATTAATGAGGAGGTTATAAATGAAGAAATTTATATTAATTTTAATGATTTTATTGGGGGTGAATTCCATGGGAATGACATTGGAAAGTAAAGGGATAAAAGATGGTAGTATTTCTGTAGAATATGGTAAGTATGGAGAAAAGTTTATAGATGGAATGCCAGCTCTTTCAATTCCTTTAAAATGGAAAGATGTGCCAAAAGGAACAAAATCTTTTGTGCTTGTAATGGAAGATTATGATGCAGTACCTGTTTCAGGATTTTCATGGATACACTGGGTAGCTTTAATTCCAGGAGATTATACAGAATTAAAAGAAAATGCCAGCAGAGATGATAAGAAAATATTGCAAGGAATAAACAGCTGGGTATCATCAATGGGGGGATTAGATAGAGAAAAAGCTTCATTCTATGGAGGGCCTGCACCACCAGATAAAGAGCACACATACATTTTCAGATTATATGCTTTAGATAAAGAGATAAAAATTGATGGAACTTTCTATCTAAATAAAGTGTACAGAGAAATGAAAGGTCATGTTCTTGAAAGTGCTGAATTAGAAGGAAATTATAATAATTAAAATCTTAAAAAATTAAGAAAGCAGTTATTCAGCTGCTTTCTTTTTTTGCCTTTTTTTAAAAAATATATTAGAATGTATAAGAGGAAAAGTACTTCATCTATTGAAATTACATAAAAAGGAGAGTTATTTTATGGAAAAAGTGTGTGTATTATCAGAAAAAAGGTTGAATAATTTTAAAGATCCAGACATTACTAATAAAATACAAAAACTATGGTATGAAACAAGTATGAAGTTCCCTGAAAAAGATGAAATTAATAAATATGCTGTCTATTCTGAATATGAAAGTGATTATAAAGGAGATTACACACTTTTTATAGGAGCTGATAATATAGATTCTCATAAAGAAATAATAATTGAGGAAGAGAATTATCAGGTTTTTTCTGTAGATATTTTGTCTACTGATGGAATTGTGAAGACATGGGAGAAAATATGGGAATTGGAGGAAAAAGGTCTTTTAAACAGAGCTTATACAGTAGACTATGAAAAATATTATCCAGATGGGAGAGTAGAAATTTTTATTGCTCTAAAATAATGTCTTTTCATTCTTAAAAAAATATGGTAAAATAAATTGACTGATAGGTCAATTGTGTGTTTGCATATAATTTTTTATTTTATACATATTTGGAAATACTGGAGGGATATATATGAAAAAATTAATAATAATAGGATTAATGGCAGTATCAGCTATAGCTAATGCAAGCTGGTGGGGAAGTATGAGTGGTGGAACAAGAGCAGCTATCATTGGAGGTTCAGCACTTATATTAAATAATAGTTATCAAAATAGCGAGATAAAACACCAGAGGGATTTGGATCAGCTAGATACAAATATAAGAAGAGATTATGAAAGACAAGCAGTGGCTCAGAATGCTCGTTATAAATATGGAAATTCTGGAGTTCCTGCTAGATTAAATACAGTTACAGCTAACAATTATAGTGGTGGATATAACAATAATTATAATGGAAATTATAACAATGGATACAATAATCAGCAAACTTCGCAAAGAAGTGGAAAAGTAGTTTATTCAGATGGAAGAACTCAAATAATAGAATTATCTGATGGTACAAGAATAACTATTAATCAATAAAAATAAATTTGACATTCTAAAAGAAATAGTGTATTCTCTTTTATAAGAAAATAAAAAATGGAGGTGAACAAAAATGATGAATAGATTTACTTGGTGGTGGCAAAACAGACTTCACAAATTTAATACTAGACAGGTGGATCAGGTTTTGTCATAGATGTTCATTTTAAATTATAGATACTTTTATTTATTTTTAGTATGTATTTAAGCCTGTTCCAAGTGAACAGGTTTTTTATTTTATATATAAAAATATTTGTTTAGTAAGCCTTGTCTGATTTTGACAGGGCTTTTTATTTTTAATATATTTCAGGGAGGAAAAAAATGAAAAAATTATTTATTTTACTTTTAGTTATTTTATGCACAGCATGTGGAACAGAAAAGCAGAAAAAAATAGAAATAGGAATTACTCAAATAGTTGAACATCCTTCATTAGATGATGTAAGAAAAGGGGTGATAGATGCTCTTAAAGAAAAAGGATATGATGAGAATAAAATAAATATTAATTATAAAAATGCACAGGGAGATTTTGGAACAGCACAAGTGATAGCTCAGGAATTTAATAATATCAGTGATGTGATAATTGCTGTATCTACACCAAGTGCTCAGGCAGCTGTAAACAATGTAAAAAATAAACCTGTATTTTTCTCTGCTGTAGTTAATCCAGAAAATGCTGGAATACTTAGAAAAAATGTAACAGGAGTAAGTGATAAGTCACCAGTTAAAAAACAGGTTGAACTTATAGAAAAACTTTTACCAGAGGCTAAAAATATAGGAATTGTATATAATACAAGTGAGCAGAACTCTTTTTATCTGACAGAGGAATTTACTAAAGTTGCAGAAGAAAAAGGTTATACAGTAAAGGTAAAAGGAATAAGTAATATCAGTGAAATGGCATCTGCATTAGATACACTTCTTCCAACAATAGATGTTCTTTATACTTCAATAGATAATACAGTTGCTTCTACTTATCCTCTTATTGTAGAGAAAAGCAATAAAGCAAATAAGCCAATAATAGGAGCAACAAAAAGTTTTGCAGATCAAGGAGCACTTGCAATAGATGGGATATCTGATTATCAGGTAGGGTATCAAACAGGAGAAATGGTAGCTAAATATTTAAATGGAGAAAAGATAGAAAACATTCCATATGAAGTTGTAGAGAAGTCAGAAATACACATAAATAAAGATGTTGCAGAAAAATTTGGCATAAAGGGAGAATAGTACGAACACATTTTGAAAAATAATATTTTTAAACCCTAGTAAAACAGGGGTTTTAGAAATATAATGTGGAACAAATAAGTATTTTAATTGTTATCTATAAGAATAATGGTTTTAGTGGTATTATAACCCTATGAAATAAAAGTTAGTTCACAGGGGGAATGTAAAGATGAAAAAAATAATTATGTTGTTAATGGGACTTTCAATGGTAGCTTTTGGAAAGGAACCAGCGAAAATAAAAGTAGGAATAACTCAAATAATAGAACATCAGGCTTTGGACTCAGCTAGAGAAGGATTTATCAAAGCACTTAAAGATGGTGGTTATGGTGATGCAAAAATAGATTATCAAAATGCACAGGGAGATTTTGGAACAGCTCAAATGATAGCAAATTCATTTGTTCAGGATAAAAAAGATATCATTCTGGCAATATCTACACCAAGTGCTCAGGCTGCATATAATGCAACTAAAAAAATTCCTATTCTTATAACAGCAGTAACAGATACTGAAAGTGCAGGATTAGTTGGAGAGAATATCACAGGAACAAGTGATGCAGCTCCAATATATAAACAGCTTGAAATAATAACAAAACTTTTACCAAAGGCTAAAAAAGTAGGAATTATCTATAATACAAGTGAACAAAATTCACAAGTGCAAGTAGCACAGGCAAAAGTAGAAGCAGCAAAATTAGGTTTAGAAATTGTAGAAACAGGAATTACAACAATAAATGATATGGCTATTGGATTAGATTCTCTTCTTCCAAAAGTAGATGTACTTTATACACCAACAGATAACTTAGTAGTTGCATCAACTCCGCTTCTGTTAGAAAAAGCTAATAAAGCAGGTAAACCAGTTATAGGAAGTATTGAAGATCAAGTTATACAGGGAGCTTTAGTTACTGAAACAATAGATTATGAAAAATTGGGATACCAAACAGGAGAAGTTGCTGTAAGAGTTTTAAAAGGAACTGCACCAAATACTATTCCTATAGAAACTTTAAAAGATACTCAATTAATAATAAATAAAAAAGCAGCAGAAAAATATAATGTAGATCTTTCATCAAAAGCTTTAGAAGGAGCTAAGCAATATTAATACTTCAATGATGAAGGATAGAAAAGGAGATAGAGATGTTATTAGGAACATTAGAACAAAGTTTTATTTTTGCAGTAATGGTATTAGGAGTTTATATATCATATAAGATACTGGACTTTCCAGATATGACAGTGGATGGGAGTTTTCCCTTAGGAGCAGCAGTGGCAGCAGCTTCTATAGTAAAAGGAGTTAATCCTGTACTGGCACTTATTCTGGCTATGGCAGCAGGAGCAGCAGCAGGATTTATTACAGGAATGATCCATGTAAAGCTAAAAGTTACAAATCTTCTGGCTGGTATTATTGTTATGACAGGTCTTTACAGCATAAATTTAAGAATAATGGGAAAATCTAATATACCTCTATTTTCAGTAAAACATCTGTTTAATGGAAATGTTTCAGCTATCATTGTAGTAGCTGTTATCCTTCTTATAGTAAAATTAGGAATAGATTTTCTTCTTAAAACAAAATTTGGTTTTGCACTTAAAGCTCTTGGGGATAATGAAAGCCTTATAATTTCATTGGGATTAAATGAAAAAACATTGAAAATATATGGACTTATGCTTGCAAATAGTCTTGTAGCTCTTTCAGGAGCAATACTTGCACAGTATCAAGGATTTGCTGATGTAGGAATGGGAACAGGAACAATCATCACAGGTCTGGCATCTATAATAATTGGGGATGCACTCTTTGGAAAAAAGAAAGTAATAAAAATATCAATGATGGTAATACTTGGAACTATAATATATAGAACTATAATAGCGCTGTCTTTAAAAGTAGGAATGAATGCAAGTGATTTGAAACTTATAACTTCAGCACTTGTAGTGATAATAATTTTCTTGAAAGAAAAAAAACATTTGTTAAAAGGAGGGGTTGTAAATGCTTAATATAAATAATGTGAAAAAAAGTTTCCAGACTGAACTAGGAAGTATAAAAAGAGTATTTAAAGGTCTGGACCTCCATGTAGAAAAAGGAGATTTTATCTCTATAATAGGGAGTAATGGAGCAGGAAAATCTACTCTTTTAGATACTATAACTGGAAATATTGTTCCTGATAGCGGAACTATTGATATAGATGGAAGAGATATAACAAGTCTTCCAAGATACAAAAGAGGAAGCTTTATATCAAAAGTATATCAAAATCCAGCAATGGGAACAGCTCCTTCAATGACAGTATTTGAAAATCTTTCAATGGCAGATAACAAGGGAAAAAGATTTGGGTTTACATTGGGGTTAAATAAAAAGAGAAAAGAGTACTATAGATCACTGTTAAAAGAACTTGATTTAGGGATAGAAGATCAAATGGATACAGAGGTTGGATCTTTATCTGGAGGGCAAAGACAATGTCTTGCACTGATAATGGCTACTTTAAATAAACCTCAGGTTCTTTTATTGGATGAACATACAGCAGCTCTTGATCCAAAAACTTCTAAAATAATAATGGAAAAGACAAGAGAGATAGTAGAAAAAAATAATATATCTACACTTATGATAACTCATAATCTTCAGGATGCAATAAATTATGGAAATAGGCTTATTATGCTTCATGAAGGAGAGATATTGATAGATGTAAGAGGAGATGAGAAGAAAAATCTTACTTCTGAAAAACTATTGAGAATATTTAATAAAAAAGAAGCTGGATTAAAAGATAGTGAGCTTTTTTCAGCATAAATTAAAGAATTCCATATAAAAGGAGAATGACCAAAAGGTTTAGAATAAGTTTTAGAAATTTGAAAATGAGTAAAATTCTAAGATTGTATTTCTGTCTATAGGTCTTTCTCCTATTTTGAGTTGTGGAAAATTAATTTTATCTGGTTTTCATATTTCTGCCTTTGTGGTATAATATTTAAAGATATTCTAAAAAGGGGAGCAAAGGAAGATGAAGAAAATCAGGGTGACAGTACCAGAAGATATCTGGCGTCTTATGAAAAATGATATTGAAGAATTTGGAATAAATAATAATAAACTTTGCAACTATATCCTTGAAAGATTTAAATATAATAGAAAAATGGATGTTGAAAAACTTTTGGAAACACAAGGAAGGCCATTAAAGAAAATAATTCAATTTGACTTGAATGTTTCTAATAGAGAAATATATTATGATGTATTAAAAGCTAATGAAGTAGATATAGAAGCTGAGTATTTTAGAGATCTTTTTGAATTATATACTTCTAAATTCAAATATCAAAGAGAAATATTTATATTTGAAGACAGAGTTAAAATGATATTGGAAGGTATAAAAGAAAAAAAGAAAATAAAGATAAAATATCTAAAAAGAGTATTTAATGTAGAACCTTATTTTATAAAAAGAGAGGAAAGAGGAGATGAGAATTTCCTTTTCTGTTATGATGAGGAGAAAAAGAATTATGCTAACTTCAAATTAAAAGAGTTAGAAATAATTTCCATATTAGATGAAAAAATAAAAGGTAAGGACAAAAAATATATAGAGAATGTCCGTAAAAATTTTGATCCATTTTTAGGTAATGGAAATATAGTAAAAGTGAGATTGACAGAAGAGGGAGATAGCCTATTAAAAAGTTTTACAAACTATCGTCCTAAACTTATAAAAAAAGAGGGGGATATATATTTCTTTGAAGTGGCAAATGAAAATGCCAAACTATATTTCAGACAATTCTCAAAAGAGGCTGAAATACTGGAGCCAAAAAGCTTGAGAGAAGAAATAAAAAATGAATATTTGGAAGTTTTAGAATTATACAAATAAAAAAAGTTTTTTATATAATTACAAAATATTGAAAAAATATTAATTTGTCTGTATGGATCAGCTTGAGAACTATAAGATTCGTTCTTAATCTGATCTTTTTTATTTAGAATAGTTTAAAAAATACATATTTTAACAATCAAACCTTTTCTATTGACAAATTTTTCTTTTTTGGTATAATATATTATATAAAATGTGGATAAAAGGATTTTGTTTCATTGGGAGGGGTAGTTATGTTACCATTAGCTTTTGCTGAACCTAATAAAGAATTAATCATAAAAGATATAAAAGGAGCAGGATGCTGTAAAGGAAGACTGCTTGAAAAAGGTTTCTGTATAGGAAATAAGATCTGTGTTTTAAGAGATGGCAGTGATTCTATTATTGTAAAAATTAATAATTGTAAATATGCTCTTAACTTTGGACTAGCTAATAAAATATTGGTAGAAACTAAATAGAAATATAAGCATGCAGCCTATATAGGCTGCTATTCTTTAGAAAAAATACTTTGATATACAAAAGATTTCTATTTTTAATTATTATATATGGAGGCAGATTATGAAATTATGTGATTTAAAAAATGGGGAGAAAGCAAAGATTGTAAAAATTGGAAAGATTGGAGAATTAAAAAAGAGATTAGTTGATATGGGGATAACAGCAGGTGAAATAATAAAATTAGAAAGAAATGCTCCATTAGGTGATCCACAAGAATATATAATAAAGTCTACAGGTATTGCCATAAGAAAAGAAGATGCTAAAAATATAGAAGTTGAAAAGATAGAGGGGTAGATAGAAGATGATAAAGCTAGCTTTTACAGGAAATCCGAATGTAGGAAAATCAGCACTTATCAATGCAATAGCAGGGTCAAAACTTAAAGTAGGAAACTGGCCTGGAGTAACAGTAGAAAAGAAAGAAGCAATATTTAACTATAAGGGAGAAGAGATAAAACTTGTTGACCTTCCAGGAGTTTATAGTTTAAGTCCATATACTTTGGAAGAAAAAATAACAAGAGATTTTATTCTTGATGAAGATCCTGATGTAGTTATTAATGTAATTGATTCTACTAACCTTGAAAGAAATCTTTATTTAACTTATCTTTTAAAAGAATTAGAAAAACCAACTATTATGGCTCTAAACTTTTTTGATGAGTTTACTAAGCTAAACTATAAATTGAATATGAAAGAGTTTCAGCAATTGATAGAATTGAAAGCTATTTCAGTTTCAGCTCTGAAAGGAACTGGTATTGAAGAGTTATTGGATTCAATAATAGAATTGGCAGCTAAAAAAGAAAAAATTAAAAAATATTCGCTTCCATTTGATGATACAATAACAAGAATAATAAGAGATATAGAAAAGAAAATTAATTCAGATGAAAAATTTAAAAATATCCTTAAAGAATATCCAAGTGAATATCTTACTATAAAACTTATGGAAAGAGACAGCCACTTGATAGAAAAGCTTAAAAATAAATATGGTGTTGATTTAAAAGGTGCTTTTGAAGAAGAAATAACTAAAATGGAAGAAAAATATGATAATGACAGTGAAACTATTTTAGCAGAAGGAAGATATGGAGCAGTAAATGGTATTTTGGCTCGTACTTTCACTACTTCTATAAAATCAAGACTTGATTTTACTGATAAGGTAGATAAAATATTGTTAAATAAAGTTTTTGGACTTCCATTATTTTTATTAATAATGGCAGGAGTAATGGGATTTGTATTTAATGGTAGTGCTCCATTTATAGACTGGGTAGATGGATTTATTAATGGATATATAGGAAAATATGTAAGAATCCTTGTAGAAGGAACACCAGACTGGTTAAATTCACTGATAGTAGATGGAATAATAGGAGGAGTAGGAGGAGTTTTAGTATTTGTTCCTGTTATGGTTTTTCTTTATTTCTTCCTTGCAATATTGGAAGAGAGTGGATATATGTCAAGGGTAGCTTTCCTAATGGATAAAATAATGAGAAAACTTGGATTGAATGGAAAAGCATTTGTTCCAATGGTAGTAGGATTTGGATGTTCTGTACCAGCTATATACGCAACAAGAACATTGGAGGATGAAAGTTCAAGAAAAATGACAGCAGCAATGGCTCCGTTTATGTCATGTGGAGCAAGACTTCCAGTATATGGATTGTTTACAGCAGCTTTCTTTGGAGCTAAAGCAGGAATAATAGTGATGTCTTTATATGTTTTAGGGATAGTTATAGCTATTCTAGTAGGACTTGCTCTTAAGAACGTAAAAGGATTTAAAACTGATAATAAAGCTTTATTAATAGAACTTCCTCCATACAGAGTTCCAAGTTTAAAAGTTATTTTAAGCTCAACTTGGATGAGAGTATCTGAATATTTAAAAAGAGCAACAACTATAATTATGGGTATTTTAATAATTTTATGGACACTTACTTATTTTCCAGGGAAAGGAGATGCAAGTGTATCATATATAGCTAAATTTGGACATGCATTTGCTCCAATAATGAGACCTACAGGATTTGGAGATAGATGGGAAACTGTAGCAGCTATCCCACCTAGTATTGCAGCTAAAGAAATAGTAGTAGGATTTATGGCACAAGTACTTCCATTAGAGGATGCTGGTGAAGGTGATGAGGAAGAAGAAACAACAACATTTGCAGAAGACACTATTGAACAAGTAAAAGGTTTAGGGATAGCAGTGAAAGATTCAGTAGTAGGTATGCTTAGTTTTGATTTAGAAGGACTTTTTGTAACTCCTGATGAAGAAGAAATAGAAGAAGAAGGAAGAGGAATTGTGCAGGCTACAGCAAACTTATGGCCAAATGATAATTTAGCTCCATTGAGAGCATATTCATTTATGGCATTTATACTTCTTGTGGTGCCATGTGTAGCAACTCTGGCAGCAATTAAACAAGAGTTTGGATGGAAATATTTAGGTTTTGTAGTGTCAATAATGCTTGTAGTACCATATGTTGTTTCAGTATTAATATTCCAAATAGGAAGTTTGTTCTTCTAATTTAATTCTTTTGGGAAAGATTTATTTTCTGAAAAAAGGAGATGAAAATAAATGAAAACAGTGATATTAATAATAATAGTAGCAGTAATAGCTTTTTATTCATTAAGAAGTGTATATAGAATGCTCAAAGGTGAAGAGAGTAGCTGTGGATGTGGTGGTGGATGCAAGGGCTGTGGAGGAAAATGCAGTGACCATGCTCATGAACATAAATAAATTGTGAATACAGATAGACTTGAATGAAATTTTTTGTTCAGGTCTATTTTTTATTCAAAATTTTTAAGACGAAATAAAGATAATTAATAAAAGGAAAATAATATTTTTACTTGAAAAATCATGTGAGAATGCTATAATAACTCATTGTATAAATAACAACAAAGGAGAATTAATATGGATAACTTAACATTTGGAGCGATAGGGGCTGTTATTGTTATAGGGCTGCTGACAGTTTTTAAATTTTCTGGAAAAAGAGAAAGAGAAGACAATAAAGATGAGATAAGAATTTATTACAGGTATGCTGGAGATATAGAATGGATCAAGTGTGAAATAGAAAGGTATAGATTTGGGTCATTAAAATATCTATTCAGTTGTAAAAATAAAGAAGAGTCAGATTTTCAAATTGTAATAACCAATACAGAAACTGATATCAGTGCAGATTTTTATGCAACAGAATTTAATTATTCTAAAAAGCAGTCTTTAGAATATATTGTTAAAGATTTAAAGCTGACAGATGAAAAATATGATGAACTTATGGAAAATTTGAAGGATACTTATATAGAAGATAACCATGATGGAAAAGCAATTGAAAAAATCAAGAAAAATACAGCAGAAGAGGCAAAAGAAATAATTTGATAATTATATTGACTTTTAGCTCAACATAAAGTATATTAAACTTGCAAATAAATCAATATTAAGAGGGAGATGATAGGAGAGAAATGAAAAAGAAACAGGTATCACTTTATTATGCACTGCTGCCAGTTATATTTCTGGTAGTAACACTTTATTACGCTGTTCAAGTGGCTAAACTTGATGTGCATATTCCAATTTTTATTTCAGCAATTTTTGCAGCATTGATAGCAAAAATATCTGGATGTGCAACTTGGAATGAATTGGAAGATGGTGTAGTAGACACCATAAAGATGTCTATGAGAGCTATACTGATTTTAATAATAATAGGAATGGTAATAGGAAGCTGGATACTATCAGGAGTAGTTCCAACGATGATATATTATGGATTGAAAATAATAGAACCTTCAGTATTTTTACCAGTGACTGTAATAATATGTTCTGTAGTATCTATATCTACAGGAAGTTCTTGGAGTACAGCTTCAACAGTAGGAATAGCATTAGTAGGTATAGGTGAGGGATTAGGACTTCCTAGACCTATAATAGCAGGGGCTATTATTTCAGGAGCATATTTCGGAGATAAACTTTCACCTATGTCTGATACAACAACATTAGCACCAGCAATGGCAGGATCTAATTTATTTGAACATATAAAGCATATGCTCTATACAACAGTACCATCATATGTCTTAACTCTGATTGGGTTTGTAGTAATTGGATTAAGGAAGACATCTGGTGGAGAAGTAGATACAGCTCAGATAAATGAAATTTTAAATGCCCTTACAGGATCGTTTAAAATAAATCCCTTTCTTTTGTTAATACCAGTTTTCGTTATAGGAATGGTTATAATGAAAGTTCCAGCTATTCCTGGACTCTTTGTAGGGTCTTTAATAGGAGCTGCTACAGCAATATTTGTACAGGGTTCTAGCTTGAAAGAAGCACTTTATTCACTCCATTATGGATATGTAGGTCATACTGGAATGCCAATGGTAGATGAACTTCTCACAAGGGGAGGACTAGATTCAATGATGTGGACAGTATCTCTTATACTTTGTGCCATGACATTTGGTGGGATAATGGAAAAATCTGGAATGCTTGGAAGAATTGCACAGGAGATACTTAAGTTTGCCAATACAAATGGAAAATTAGTTCTTTCAACTATACTGACACCTATATTTGTTAATCTAGTAGCAGGAGATCAATATCTTTCAATAGTTATACCTGGAAGAATGTTCAAAGAAAGCTATGAGGAGAGAGGATTGGCTGCAAAAAACCTTTCCAGAGCTTTAGAGGACTCTGGAACGATGACATCTCCCCTTGTCCCTTGGAACACATGTGGGGCCTTCATGATGGGAGCATTAGGAGTGGGGCCATGGGTATATGTACCATACTGTTTCTTTAATCTTATCTCTCCTGTTTTATCTGTAATATATGGATTTACAGGATTTACAATTGAGAAAATAAAAAAAGAAGATAAATAATAAATGAAAAACCTGAGTGTAAAATGTTACTCAGGTTTTTTTACAAATTTATTGTATAATTCTTTTATTTTAGCAGTAACATATTCTGGAGTTATGAGAGCATATTTTTCATCTCTGGAAAGAGAAGAAATATATAAAGGCATATCTTCAGATTCTACTCCTTGGTGTCTTTCACAAGCATTAGAAAGCCATTCTTTTTTTGAAGCATTTGGACTGAAGATAGCAAAACTTGGAATATCTAAGCTTTGAGCTATATGTCTAGGACCTCCTTCATTTCCAAAAAATAAGTCACAATTAGATAAAAGCATTGCAAGATCCCTAATAGATTTTGTCTTTATATTTGAAAAGACATTGGCATAATCTCCTAAGTTTTTATGAAAAGTTTTTACAAATTTTTCTTCACTAGGAGAGTAATAGAATATAATTTGTACATTTAAATCTTTTATTAGATTTTCAATAATAATTTTCATTTTTTCAGTATCATAAACTTTTTCAGGTCTTCTAGAATTTACAGCACATGCAAATACAGGTTGTGTAAAATCTATTCCAGCTTCTATCATTCTTTTTCTCATCATTTCTTTTTCTTTGGCTGTTATAGAAATAGTATATTGATTGTCATATATCAAGCTGTATTTCTTTTTTAATGGATCTAATAATTTTAGAAATTTTTCCACTTTATCTTTTGCATCCTTGGGTTCTTTTACTTTATGTGTATAGAAAAAACCTCTGTATTTTTTTACTCTTCCTATTCTATATTTACTATTCATGGAAAAAAGAGAAAAAATTTCACTTTTAGGAGTAGACATAATATCAATAATAATATCATATTTTTTTCTTGTGACCTTCCAAACTTTTGAAATATATTTTAATGGATTTTTCTGCTCTTCTCCAGTGATAGGAATAATGTTATCTATATATTTATGGCTTTGAAAAAGTGGACAAATATGTTCATATAGAACATAATCTATCTCAGAGTCAGGAAAAGTTTTTTTTAATGTATTACAGATAACAGAAGACAAAACAGCATCTCCTATTTGTTTAAATCGAATTATTAATATTTTCATAGAAACACCTCATAAAATTGTAAATATCATTTATAATAATAACAAGTTAAGATTAAAATTAGGTAAATATTCAGATAAAATAAATTTAAAATAGCTCTAATATTAGTATTAGTAAAAGATATTTTAAATCCTTTTGAAAAGTTATATGAATAAAAAAGAGTGGTCAACAGACCACTCTAGCTCGTAATTTTTATTCAATTTTTATTTTTCAATTCTATAAAGTGTTTTTATTTCAAATCCTAAAAATTGTTCTGCCACTTTTTTAAACTTTTCTTTATCTCCACTAACAAAGAAATCAATTTTTCCTTTAGTAGTAGAATCAGATAAAAGGTTAGAATTTTTTAGAATCTCATATAGAGCAGCTGATGTTTCTCTTGCTGGGTCAACTATATTTCCACAGAAGTTTCTAGCAATATCTTCTCTTGCTATAGGATAGTGTGTACATCCTAAAACAACTGTATCTACATTTCTAGGGAATTTAGAAATATGATTCTTGATAATAGTTTCTCTGTCTTCAAAAGTTTCCCAACCTGTTTCTATCATAGGACATAATTCTGGACATCCTTCTTGATATACTTTAGCTGATTTTGAATATTTAGCTATTTCATCAGCATAAGCATTTGATGCAGCTGTAAATGGAGTAGATAAAACTCCTATGCACTTATTTGTACTTGTTTCTACAGCTGATTTAGCTCCAGGTGAGATAACACCAATAACAGGAACTGAATATTTTCCCTTTATTAACTCCAGCGAAGCAGCAGTTGCAGTATTGCAGGCAATAACAACAGCTTTGCAGTTATTCATCATGAAAAAATCCATAATATTCAGACAATATCCTTGAATCTCCTTGATTGTCTTTTCACCATAAGGTGCATTACCATTATCACCATAATAGATAATATTTTCATTAGGTAATAATTCAATAATTCTTTTTAATACAGTTGTTCCACCAACTCCAGAGTCAAAGACTCCAATGTTATAGTTTTTTTTCATGATTCAAGCCCCCCTGAAATAAAAATCAAATATTAATATTTATTTATTGAAACATGTTTATAAAGAAAGTTATTACAGCAGCATTTGTAAAGTCTATAAATAGTGCTCCTACAAGAGGTACAATAAAGAAAGCTTTTGTAGAGAAACCATTTACAGATGTAAAAGATTCCATGTTGGCAATAGCTGTTGGTGTAGCTCCCATACCAAATCCACAGTGTCCTGTAACCATTACGGCAGCATCATATTTAGTAGCTATAAATGGAAGTCTCATAACATTGTAAGTTACAAAGTAAGTATATAAGATTACAAATACTGTTTGTACAGCTAATATAATAATCATAGGTACAGCTAGTTCTACTAGCTCCCATAATTTCATTGTCATTAATGCCATTGACAAGAATACAGATAGAGATATACTTCCAACAATATCAATCTCTTTCATAGGAAGAGGTTTTTTAATTGAGTCAGCTATATTTCTTATCAGTGCAGCAACTAGCATAGGTCCGATATATGCTGGAAGAGCTAGTCCACCTTTAATTAACCAACCAGTATGTGCTTTAACAAATGGAGGAATAGAAGCTCCAATTCCCATTGCAACAGCTATAATAATAACAGCATTCAATATTTTTTCTTCTGTTACTTCAACTTTTTCAGCTTTTAAATCAGGATCTTGAGCTTTATTATCTTCACCTTTTAAGTTATGTTTAATCATAAGTCTTCTAGCAACTGGTCCACCAATTAAACATCCCATAACCAATCCATAAGTAGCAGCTGCGAACCCTGCTGTTCTAGCTCCAACTACTCCTAATTCTTCTATTGTAGTTCCAAAAGCTCCAGCAGTACCATGTCCTCCTGTAAGAGGTACAGATCCTACTATAAGACCAAATAACGGATTCATTCCTAGAACTTTAGATAAAGCAACTCCAATTGCGTCTTGACAGATTACCAATCCTGTAGCAACAACTAGGAAGATAGCAACTCCAACTCCCCCTTGAGCTAATAGTTTGAAACTAGCCATAAATCCAACTGTAGTAAAGAACGCTATCATTAAGAAATTTTGAAGTGTTAAATCAAAATCAAAATGGAAAGCATTAGTTTGACGTCCTATAAAAACGAAAATAGAAAAAATCAATCCACTAACAACTGGTGCAGGTATAAAGAATTTTTGTAAAAATTCACTTTTATTCTTTATCCATCTTCCCAAGAAAAGTAAGACTGCAGCTATGGCTAACGTTTCAGCCATGTTAAATTTGTACTCAAACATTTTTGAACCTCCTAAAAATATTTTTGTCATGATACCCTATATTATTAATAGTACCTTATATTTTAAAATAGTCAATAGCTATTACAATATACTAAAATAATGATGAAAATATATAAAAAAAATAATATGTAGCTGATTATTTTTTTTAGAATAGTTAAAAAATAAAAAATATAGTTTTTTTTAAATATATACTTTTCTAAAAAAAAACATTTTACATATAAAATAAAACACTTATACTGAAATAGAAATAATTTTATTAGAAAAGAGAATGAAAAGAATAATTATGATTCATAAAATATATGATAAATATTCAGAAAAAGTAAAAAAATTCATAAATTAAAAAAACAGAAAAATTTTTTCATTTTTCTCTGTTTCCTTAAAATATTCAATATTTTTGTCCAATATATAATACAAATTTTCTTTAAAAGGAATTAAAAATATTTTTTATGAAAATATTACAAATAAAAAATGGAATTGACATTTTTTAAAAATGAATATACAATAAAAGTTGTTTGCTTTATTTTGTGTTTAAATAAATTTTTTTATACACTGTTTTAATTTATGTAATTATTTAAAAAAAGAAAACTATTTAAGTGATTGAAATGTGATGAAAAAATGTTTGAAAACTTTAGAGATTTTAAGTAATTTCAAATCTAGTAAATTATTTTTATACCACTTTTTATACAAGAAATATTTAATGGAAAACTTGGTCCAGGCTCACCATCAATATCTGTAACAATAGACTTATCTTTACAAGATACTTTAAGATATGAAGTTCTAAAATGAATAAAACTTCCAGGTATCTCAAGATGTTCACTCTTAAAAAATTGAAATAGGGAAGTAAGAGTTTTTGTAAGAGTATCCCCTTTTACAATTATTATATCTAAAAGTCCATCATCTATTTCACTTTTGTAAGCAATATTGATATTTCCTGCTGTTCTTCCATTAAAAGCAAAAAATATAAGGGCACTTCCATCATAGTTGAATTCAGATGATTCTACAGAAATATTCATTTTTTTAAATGTAGGAAGTTCCATAATACCATTAAAATAATATGCTAATTTTCCAATAGTATTTTTTAAATGGGTAGGAGTTTTTTGAGAAATATCAGTAAAAAGTCCATAACTGAATACATTAATAAAATATTTACCATTGGCAAAACCTAAATCTACATTTTTTGGAGTTCCTTTTAATATTTTTTTACATGAATCTTCAATATTAGAAGACATTCCGATATGTTTAGCAAAGTCATTTGCTGTTCCAACAGGAAGGATAGCAAGTGGCAGATCAATATTTTTGTTCTTTATAATATTTACAACTTGATTGATAGTACCATCTCCACCAGCAGCTAAAATATGATCATAACTTTCATCTAAGGTTGTGAAGGCATTTTCCAATGGAGTGTTCATACTTATTCTAAATGGGACTATTTCTAGAGATTGTTGTTGGTAAAGGTGAATAATAGTATCAAGATGTTTTAAAATTTCATTTTCACCTGAAAAGGGGTTGTAAATAAATTTAACTTTTTTCATAGTAGAACTCCTTTTTTAACTTTTAATGTTTATTATATAATTTTAGTTTAACAGATATAGCAGAAAAATTCTAGCTATAAAAGTTTGAAAATATAAAGATTTTAATAAAAAATACATGGGGGAAAGATGCAGAAAATTATAATTGATGGAGTTTTAAGAAAGGTTGTATATGATACTGAAGCAAAAACATATACTAAGACAATAAAATTAAAATGGAAAAAGAAAATAAAATGTATTTTAGGTTTAAGAAAATATCCTGGAGAAAATATAAAATATATTGCTGAACTATTTCAAAAAAATGGGATTAGAACCTTTAATGTGCTTGAATATTCAAAATATTCAGTAATAACTAGCGAAATAGAAGGCAGAAGTTTAATGGATGAAATATTGACAATTAAAAATAAAGAAAAAGTTCAAATCTTAATAAATAAATTTATTGACATAGTTTCTAAGATTATAAATTTGGATGTGTATTATGGGGATTTTAATTTTAATAATTTCATAGTTTCCAATGGAGAGATATATGCAATAGACTTAGAAGATTACAGAAAAGATTTTCTTACTAAGTTTAGAAAAAAATCTACTATGAAGAGATTGAAAAGACAACTTTTAGAAAGTGGAGAAATTCTTGAGAAAATGAATGAATATTTAAACGGAAAAGAAACTTATGAAAAGATAAGAGAAAGAGTAGAAAAAAATAAGTAAATATATTTTAAATATGATATAATTTTCTTGATAGTTATAATAAACTTGGAGGAAATTATGGATAAATTAAGAAAATTACAGTTAGTAGAAAAAGATTGTTTAGATTTTTTTGTGAAAATATGTGAAGAAAATAATCTTGAATATATATTAGACTTTGGAACTTTATTAGGTGCGGCAAGACATAAAGGATTTATTCCATGGGATGATGATGTTGACTTGGGAATGCCTAGAGAGGATTATAAAAAATTTTTAAAGATATATGATAAATATACAAATAATGGAAGATTTTCTTTAGAAACATATAAAAGAGGAGCTTTCTATAAATTGAAAGATAATAATCACTATATATTAAATGAAGATGGAAGTAAATCAGAAATTGATATTGATATCTTTCCTTTAGATTATTATGATGATGTAGAAAAAGTAAATTTTCTGAATGGATATTTAGAATTAAGTAAAGATAGAAGCTCTCTATGGAGAAAATGGAAAACTCATTTTAAAAGAGAGATACATTTAAAAATATTATCAAATGGCTTTTTTAAAAAAAGATTTATTTCAAAAACTAAAGGACCATATATAGGAAGAGGAGTGGAAACTGGATTTAAAATTAAATTGAATCCTGTAGAAAAGTTCTTTCCTTTAACAGAAATTGAATTTGAAGACAGAAAATATAAAGCACCAAAAGATTATGATAATTTTCTTACATTATTATATGGTGACTATATGACTCCACCTGAAAATCCTAAACCTTTACATCATAAACATATTAAAGATATAATAAAAATTGAAAAATAAATAGGAACTACAGAAATAACTATACTTCAAAGTTGAGGAATAGTTATTTTTTTTATTTCTAAAGTAAACCTGTAAAAAAATAAAAATTTTCAGGTTTTTAGACTAAAAAAGGTAATTGACTTTTTTAGATTTAAATTATAAAATTATCTGGTTATATATTTGGGTTTAAGAAAGTAATTAAATATAAATATAGTAATTTTAATTAATAAATATTTAATTTCAATATTTGTAATATAATCTTAATTTAAATATAGAAAGAAATATTAAATTTTAAATAAAATCTATAAAAAATAATGAGGGAAAGAAAAAATGAGAGAAAAGGATGTAGTTATTTATAGTGCAAAAAAGAAGACATATACTAAAATAATAAAACCTAGATTAAAAAAACAATTAAAGTATTTTTTTAAATTAAGGAGATATCCAGGAGAAAATATTAAATATATTACTGATATATTTAATAAAAATGGAATAAAAACTTTTGAAGTATTAAAATATTCAAAATATATAGTAGTAACCAAAGAAATAGAAGGTAAAAGTTTAATGGATGAGATTATAAATAATAATGATAAGAGATATGTAAAGACATTAATAGAGAAATATATAGAAACGGTAACTAAAATTATAGAATTAGGAGTATATTTTGGAGACTTTAACTTTGGTAATTTTATAGTTTCTAATGGAGAAATATATGCAATAGATTTAGAAGACTATAGAAAAGATTTTCTTACTAGATTTAGAAGAAAACCAATGATGAAGAGATTAAAAAGAGAATTAAAAGGAAGAGAAGAAATTTTAAATAGAATGAATGAATATTTTAATGGTGAGAAAATATATCAGCAAATAAAAGAAAAAATTAAAAATAAATAGGAACTACAAAAATAACTATACTTCAAAATTGAGGGATAGTTATTTTTTTATGTCAAAGCTAAATATAATAAAAAATGAAAATTTTTCTGGTTTTTAGATAAAAATATATTATTAAAGTGATCAATATATGATATAATTGTGTGTAAGAATGTTGAAAAATATTTTTGGGTTAAATGAAAATTGGGAGAGAAATTTATGTTGAAGAAAATAAATAGAGTATTTCAAGATTGCATGAGAGAGAAAAGATTGAAGATAGGAAGATATTTATATGATAAAAAAAAGGATAAAGAAGAGATAAAATCAGGAAATTTTATTGAAAATAATAATATAAAAAAAATATTATTTATGAGATATGATGGAAAAATAGGAGATATGGTAATAAATACCTTGATGTTTAGAGAAATAAAGAAAAAGTATCCACATATAAAAATAGGAGTAGTAACGAAAGGTGGAGCAAGAGCAATAATAGAAAATAATCCAAATGTAGATAAAATATATGAATATCAAAAAGATAGAAAAAGTATAAAAAAATTAGCTTCTAAAATAACAGAAGAAAAATATGATTTAGTAATAGATTTTTCAGAAGTATTGAGAGTAAATCAAATGATGTTAATAAATTTGTGTAGAGCAAGATTTAATATGGGATTAAATAAAGAAGAGTGGAGTCTATTTGATATATCATATTCAAAACCAGAAGGATATGTTCATATAACTGAAATATATAGAGGTATATTAGAAAAAATAGGAATAACAGATATCAATATTAATTATGAGTTATTTTTTACTGAGGAGCAAAAGGGTAAAGTTAATGATTTATTAAAAAGTATAAATCATAAAAAAATAATTGTATTTAATCCATTTGCAGCAAGTAAACATAGAGACCTAAATTTAGAAAACATATTAAAAATAGGAAAAATAGTTCTTGAAGATGAAAATAATATTTTGATTTTTATAGGAGAAAAAATAAGAAAGAAAGAACTTGAAAATGTAATAAAAGAATTAGGAAAAGAAGCAGTTTTTCCAGAATTAGAAAATATAATGGAGACATCATATTTAATAAGCAAAGCTGATTTAGTAATAACACCAGATACATCAATAGTACATATAGCAGCAGCTTTTAAAAGAAAATTGATAGCAATTTATAGATTGGATAATAAAAAAGAAAATGAAATAAATAGATATTTATGGGCACCTAATTATGAAGGATCTGTACAAATATTTTCTAAAGATTTGGAAGTAAAAAATGGAGAAGAAGCAGATATAAATAAATTTGATATGCAAGAACTTGAAAATGAGGTAAGAAAATATCTTAGGAAGCAGGAGAAAATATGAGTAAAAGCAGAGGTTTTTTTATAAGATTAGCAGGAATGAAGAAAAAAGAAAAAGATATAGAGTTAAAAAGTATAAGAAGAATATTAATTCCTGGTGGAAGAATAGGAGATATGGTATGTGAAACACCATTGATCAGAGAATTGCATGATTTTTTTCCAGAGGCAGAAATAGATGTTTATCTAGATAAGATAGTAACACCATTGTTTAAAAATTGTCCCTACTTAAATGTTATAGAAACAAAAAGGGGAAGCAGATTTGTACATAGAGTGAAAATATTAAGAATTTTATCTTCTTGGTATGATGCACTGTTAAAAAGGAAAAAGTATGATCTATATTTTGATTTTACTAGTGGATTAAGATTTTATAGCATATTTGCTTTGAAAATAATGAAACCAAGATATAGTGTGGGAGTATTTAGAGAAGAAAAACATGGAATAAAAAAAGATGAATTAACTATTTTTGATAGATATATAGAAACAAAAAAAAGTAATCATATGAGAGATATTAGTTTAGCAGGAATAGAAGCATTAGGGAAGAAAGTAGAGAATAGAAAATATGAATTATTTTTAGGAGAAACAGAAGAAAAGTATAAGGATTATTTTCCTAAAGAAAATATAAATATAATTTTTAATTATACAGGTGGAAATATAAAGAAAAATTTATCAATAGAAGAAGTGAAAGAAAGTTGTAAAAAACTTATAGAAATAAATGAAAAAATAATTGTATATGTGATGGCGCTGCCAGATAAATATGAAGAATTAGAAAAAGAGATAAAAAAGTGGAATGAAGAGAGAATAAAAATTTGTGAAAAAACAGAAGATATATTAGAAGCAGCAGCAATGATAAAATACACAAATATATTGGTAAGTGTAGATACTGGAGTGGTACATATAGCTTCAGCATATAATATACCAGTAATTTCAATATTTCCAGATAATGAAAACAGTATAGAATATTTTTCACCAAAATCAGAATTGAGTTATGTAATAAAGTGTAAAGACAGAAGATGGATAAAAGATTTTGATAAAGAAGAAATGAAAAGAGATATTAAAGAAATAATAGATAAATTAAAATGGAAGGTATAAATGAAAAAGAAAGTCATATTCAGAAGTGGAAGTTTAAGAATGGGAGGACTTGAAAGAGTCTTAATAGAAGTTCTTCAAACTATTGATAAAGAAAAATTTGATATTTATCTTGTGATAGATGATGATTGTGGAAAAGAAAATATATTTGAAAGAGATATACCAAAAGATATACAATATTTTTTCCTAAAACCAGAAAAACTCATAAGAGAAACAGAAAAATATAAAGTAAGAAAGAAAAATATTGCGTATAAGTTGATGTATAATTTGATGATGGAAAAAGAAAATAGAATTATGTATAAGAATATGCAGCAGATATTAAAAAAACTTGGAGAAATAGATATCGTAATAGATTTTGATGGAGGAGCTTCAAAGTATATAGAAAAATTAGACATCAAAAAGAAAATAGTGTGGATTCATAATTCTATACCTAATTTAAAGAAAAAAGAAGGCAAGATAAAAAGATTTGGGAAAAGATTAGAAAAATATGACAGAGTAGTAGCTATATGCGATGAAATGAAAGAAGAAATAGAAAATATATATCCAACTTTGAAAGGAAAAGTCAACAGAATATATAATCCGTTTAATTTTGAAAGAATAGAGAAGCTGATGGAAGATAAAAGTGAACTGACAAAAGAACAGATAAAAATGTTAGAAGAAGATTATTGTATTGCCATATCAAGGTTAGATGTTATTCAAAAAGATTATGATACTCTTCTAAAGAGTTTTAAAATACTAAAAGATAAAGGTATAGAACAAAAGCTGTATATTATAGGGGATGGACCTTCTAAAAAAATAATAGAAGAATGGATAAAAGAATATCAGTTAGAAAATTTAGTATTTTTATTAGGAAGAATGAAAAACCCATATGTATGGCTGAAAAATTCTAATTTTTTTATACATAGTTCAAAATTTGAGGGATTTGGATTAGTATTAGTTGAAGCAGGGTATTCAGGAAAAGTAGTAATTTCTTCAAGATGCCCAGTAGGTCCAAGAGATATTTTAAAAGAAGGAAAATGTGGAATTTTATTTGAGGTTGGAAATGAAGAAGAACTTGCTGATAGTATAGAGAAAATTTTAAAAAATCAAGAATTAAAAAAAGAATATGAAAATTTAATAAAAGAGAGAGTAAAAGAATTTGACAGTAAAAATGTGATGAAAGAATATGAAAAATTAATAGAAGAAATTTAGAACAGAGGATAATTAAGATGATAAAAAATGAAAAGTATAAAGAATATAATATATATTATCCAGAAAAAGAAATATTTTATAAAGAGTTAGGAAAGAAAATAGTTGATAAGCAGTATGAAAAATTAGAAGTTTACAAAAATACAGAAAGAAATTATGTAGTAAAAATAGAAGTAGAAGGAAAGAAGTATATATTAAAATCACCTAAATCAGAAACTATAATACCTCAAAGAAAAATACAAACTTTAATAAAAAATGGAGAGGCATTGAATACTTTGATAAATGTGAGAGAAAGAATAAAAGAAGGAATTACAGAATATGCAGTTCCATTTTTAGTTATTGTAAAGAAAAAGATTTTTATAAAAGAAAGTTACATATTAATGGAATGTGTAGATGGAGAGCCAATAAAAACTATTGCAGATATAGATAAGATAATGAAAATAATTAATAAATTACATAAAGAAAAAATATATCATGGAGATTTAAATACTTCAAATTTTATAAAAACTAAAAATGGAATAAAAATAATAGATACTCAAGGGAAAAAGGAAAAGTATTTTTATTTTAAGAGATGGAATGATCTTTTTATAATGAAGAATGATTTATTGGTAATAGAAAAAGAATATAAAGTAGAAGAAAGATATTATAAAAAAAACAAGGATTTTTCATACTATGTAATTTTACTTATAAGAAAAATAAAAAAACTAAAATTTATAGAATGGATAAAATCTAAAAAGAAAGAATTGAGAAAAAAAGGATGGAGGATATAAAATGACTAATTTCTCTGAAAGAAGCAATAAAAGATTAAAGGAATGGAAGATATAGGTGAAGAAAAAATACTATTTGAAGAAGTCATATATAAAAAATCTGTTGAATATGTATATAACAAGATTTTTTTTAATTTTATTTTTTATAAAGAAAAAGAATCCAGAAAAAATTTTGATAAAAATTTCCGATGGAATAGGAGACATAGTAATAAGAAGTAGATTATCAGAAAAATTAATAGAAAAATTTGGAAAAGATAAAGTCTATTTTTTAATGCAAGAAAACTATAAACAATTAGGAGAAATATTAGATTATAAGGTAATAGGAATTTCAAAAGTGGAAAAATATAATTTATTAAAAAGAATAAGAAAGTTTTTAGAAATAAATAGATTAGGAATAAAAATATTTGTTAATCTTGAATATGCAAATGATAGTGTAGTAGGGAATATAATATCTAAGGAAAGAATAGGAATTTTAGATACAGACCCAGCAGTGAGAATTTATAATAAATTTTATACAAAAGTAATTGAGTTAAATAGAACTGAAAAAATATTAAGTCAAATAAGGACTATAGGAGAAGGTATACTTGAAAAAAAATTGAGGGAAGACGAATTAATTCCAGATTTAAAAATAAATACAAATTTAAAAAATGAAGGAATAGTTATAGCAGTAGGATCAACTTCAAGAGAAAAAGTATGTAGTCCATATAGGATGTTAGAATATATAAAAGAAATAAAAAAGGAATTTCCAGAAGAAGAAATATATTTAGTAGGAAACGGTAAATTACAGTTAGAATATGCAGAATATTTAATGGAAAGTTTAAAAGGAATTAAAATAATAAATTTGGTGAATAAAACAAATTTAAAAGAAGTATTTGAAATAATTGCAGATTCTAGATTATTTATAGGATTTGATTCAGGTTTGTATAACTATAGTTATTCATCAAGAAAAAAAACAATAGCATTATTTAAAGATTTAAATAATCCATTTAAACATGAAGCAGATTGGGTAAAAATTTTAGGACCAGAAAAAGAAAGAATGGATGATTTTGAAGATAAAAATTATCCAAATAAAGAAATAAATAATATATCTATAAAAAGTTTTAAAAAAGCTTTGGAAGAAATTAAAGAATATTAATGAAATCATTTAAATGATAAAGAATGATAAGGAAAATAGAAAAATATAATAATAAAAAATATAAATAGAGGGAAAAAATGAAAAAAATAAAAGTTGGACTTTTAGTTGAAGAATTTTATGATAAAGATTTAGGTGGGTTTGGAGGATATGGGATTCTAGCTAAGGAATATATTACTAAATATTTACCTTCAGAAGATATAGAAATAGAAGTTATAATAGGCAGCAATTCAAAAAAAGAATCAAAAACAATAATAAGAGATGGAATAAAAATACACTATTTACCTAAAAATTGGTCTAGTAAATTTGATATTGATTTCATATATTTATCAAAAGTAAAAAAATTTTTTAAAGAACAAAAATTTGATATATATATGAGCATAGAAATGAGCAAAATAGCTTATGAAGTTTTGAAAAGAGAAGAAAGCAAAAAATTAATACTTTGGATTCAGGATCCTAGACCTAGGTATGATTGGGAAGAGATAAAAAGTGTTACATTATCAAATGAATATAATAGTTATTTAAATTATTATTCTAAATGGGAAGAAAAAATACAAAAATTATTAAATAAACTAAATATGGAAAATAGACTTATATTAATATCTCAAGGAAAATATTTAAAGAAAAAAGCAATAGATCTCTACAAGTTGCCTAAAAATGTTAAAATAAAATATTTTTCAAATCCAGTAGAAATACAAAATAACATTGATTTTAATTTAAAAAAAGATTCAGTTGTATTTTTAGGAAGATTAACTTCAGTAAAGAGACCATGGATATATTTTGAATTAGCAAAATTTTTTCCAGAAAAAACATTCTATGTTTGTGGACAAGGTAATGAAATAAATGAAATATTAGAAAAATATAAAGGAATAGAAAATTTGAAATTTATGGGGCATGTTTCAGGAGAACAAAAAGAAAAATTACTAAAAGAAGCTAAAGTACTTGTAAATACATCAATACATGAAGCAATACCAGTTTCTTTTTTAGAAGCAATATCATATGGATTAAAAATATTAAGTTGTCAAAATCCAGATGATATAACTAAGAATAATGGATATTTTACAGGAACAGTTTTAGGAGATGGATTTGATAAATTAGAAGAGTTTCAAAATGGGTTAAAATATTGTTTTGATAATTATAATAAACTTGAAATTCTAGAATCTGTGAATAAGATAAAGGAAAATCATAATCTTTTTAAATTTATAGAAGAGGGAAGAAAACTTATAAAAAATGGAGTAAAAAATGAAAGAAATTAATTTAACTATAGCAGTAGCAATATATAATATAGAAAAATATCTTCCTAAATGCTTAGAAAGTTTATTAAATCAGAGTGTAAAAAATGATTATGAAATTTTATTGATTAATGATGGCTCAACAGATGAGTCTTTAAAAATATGTGAAGAATTCTTAAAGAAAGGATTAAAAGCAGAAATAGTAACAAAAAAAAATGAAGGATTGAGTAGTGTCAGAAATTTAGCAGCGAATAAAGCTAAAGGAAAATATATATTTTTTATTGATGGAGATGACTGGATAGAAAAAAATACTATTGAAACAATTTTCAGTAATATAAAAGGGTTTGATATGTTGATTTTTGGATTTAATTGGATTTTTGCAGAAAAATTGACAGTAGATTTAAGATTTCAAAAAGATGAAATATTTGATAAAAATATAGAAAATGAAATATTTAGAAATAATATTAATACGGCTGTATGGAATAAAGTTTTTAAAAGAGAAATAATTATAAAGAATAATTTAAAATTTCCAGAACTAAAAGGGGCAGAAGATTATCTTTTTATTTATGAATATTTATTAAGGTGCCAAAAAGTAAAAAAAATATCTATTTCACTATATAATTATAATCAAAGAGAAAACAGTCTTTCTAATGAAAAAAAAGAATATTATTATTTGAATACTTTAAAAGTTTATGAAGAACTAATAAAAAGAAATAAGAAACAGGATATTTATTTTATAAAATATATTTTAGAAAACTATGTTTACTTAATAAGAGAATATAATAAAAAATTAAAAAATATAGAAATAGAAGAATTAAGGAAAAATATAGAGAATTTTTTAAAAATAAAAAAAATAGTTTTTAACAAAGAAATAAGATTAAAAACTAAAATAAGATATTTGAAATTAAAAAAGGTTGGATTTAATAATGAGATTATTTGAAATCAATTTAAAAAATAAAGATAAATTTTTAAAATATTCAATGATTATATTTTTATTGATTCTAGTATTTGGAACCAAGGGATTATTATTACTGGGAATAATTCCTTTAAGTTATTTTATTTATAGGAAAAAAGATATAACTGGAATAGAAATTATAAATTTGTTTGAACAAGGAGCTTTTTATAAATTTTTTGTAAGCTTAATATATGAATATGGGAATATGAGAAATGAAAGTATAAGGTTTCTATTATTTTTAGCTATTATTAATTTATTTCGTAATTATAAAAAAATTGATTTTAAACTATGTAAATTATCTATAATTCTAGCAACATGGTTTTTTATTGGATTATTATGGAGTTATTTATCTCCAGGAAATATAGAAAGTTTAAAAATTTTTTATAAAGAGAGTATTTATTTATTAATTCCATTTTCTTTAAATATACTTTTTATAAAAGATGAAATTTTATTATTTATATGTAAGAAAATATTTCCTTTAACTATATTTGGACTTTTTTTTAAGGTTATAAATACAATGAGAGTATATGAAATGAAAGGTAACTTAATATCAGTTCTTTCAGTAGTAGTTCCATATACCTTTTTTTCAATATTTTTAGAGAAAAATAAATATTTAAAATTTATAAACTTAATGTCTTTTATTGTAGGAATTTGGATCATATTAAAAGCTGGAGCACGAGGAGCACTTGGAGGAATAATAATAGGAATAGCAATAGGAATAATATTAAATAGGGGTTGGAAAGGAATTATAGTATCTGGAATTTTGTTATTTATTATTATTTCAGGATTACAATTTTCACCAAAAATAGGAGAATGCTTTTTGAAAATAAATGATTTTTCTACAAGAAGTCGTTATTACCTAATAGATGCAGGAATATATACTTTTAAAAATAACTTTATATTTGGTAGTGGTAGAGGAAATACTCAAAAATATTTTATTGAATATTCAAATACAGATTTTAATCCTAATAAATATTTAAAAAACGATAATGAGATCAAAATAACGAAAGAAATTTATCTTAAAACATTTCCAGATACACATAATATTTTTATAGATTTTTTAGCAGAATATGGAATATTGGGAGTATTTATTGTTTTTTTTCTAGGAATAATGATACCAATAGATATATGCAGACAATATTTTATTACTAAAAGTAATGAAATTTTACAAATTTTAGTATCTTCAATTTCTTTTTTAGCTTCTGGAATGTCTTGGAGTTTATGGACAAGACACAATGAAGGAATACCATATTATATAGTATTGCTGTGGTTTTTTAATCTTTTTCAATTTCATGATAATGGTATTGAATTTCTAAGTCAAATTATAAAAAGGAAATTCAAAAATATTTTTAAAATTGAATAAATATTTTTTTAATATGATATAATTGAATAAAAATAAGAAAATATGGAGATATTTTAATGAATAAATTAAAAAAACTAGAAACAAACTTACAAGGAATATATATAATCGAACCTTTAGTATTTGGAGATAATAGAGGCTTTTTTCTTGAGTCATATAATAAAACTGAATTTGAAAAAATAGGAGTAACAACAAATTTTATACAAGATAATCATTCTAAATCTAAAAAAGGTACTCTTAGAGGACTTCATTTTCAAAATAAGCATTCTCAAGCAAAACTTATAAGAGTAATAAAAGGGAGAATATTTGATATTGTAGTTGATATAAGAAAAGGTAGCAGTACATATGGAAAATGGTGTGGAACTGAGTTAAGTGCAGAAAATAAAAAGATGTTGTATATAGCAAAAGGTTTTGCTCATGGTTTTTTAGCATTGGAAGATGATACAGAAATAGAATATAAATGTGATGAATTTTATGCATCTCAATATGATTCAGGAATAATGTGGAATGATAAAGATATAAATATCAATTGGAATTTTGAAAAATATGGATTAAAAGAAAAGGATATAGTTTTATCAGAAAAAGATAAAAAGCATCAATCTTTTAAGGAGTACACAGAAAAATATATTGGAGAAAATGTATTGCTTATAGGAGCAGATGGACAGCTAGGTCAGGATTTTCAAAAGTTTTTTGATAAAATAGGAATAAAATATACAGCTACTGATTATAGAGAATTAGATGTAACTAACAAAGAGAAAGTAAAAGAGTTTGTAGATAACAATGATTTTACAATAATAATAAACTGCGCTGCATATAACAATGTAGACAAAGCAGAAGAAGAACCAGAGAAATGCTATGCTTTAAATTCTCATGTACCTAAGTATCTAGCAGAGATATGTAAAGAAAAAAATATAGTGTTTGTAACATATTCAACAGACTTTGTATTTGATGGAGAGAAGGAAATACCATATATAGAAGAAGATATTCCAAATCCATTATCAACATATTCAAAAGCAAAGCTAGAAGGAGAAAAATATTCTCTTGAGTATAAAAAAAGTTTTGTAATAAGGACATCATGGGTATTTGGAATGGGGAATAATAATTTCTGTAAACAGGTAATAAATTGGAGCAAAGGAAAAGATAAATTAAGAATAGTAGATGATCAAATATCCTCTCCAACATATTCAAAAGATCTAGCAGAATACTCATGGGAGCTTATTCAGACAGATAAGTATGGATTGTATCATCTATCAAATGATGGGGAAGCTTCTAAATTTGAACAAGCCCAATATATATTAAAGAAAATAGGCTGGAAAGGAATAATTGAAAGAGCAAAGACAGAAGAGTTTCCATTACCAGCAAAAAGGGCAGAATACTCAAAGTTAGATAGTAGTAAGATAGAAAAAATAATTAATAAAAAGATACCACATTGGAAAAGTGGGATAGATAGATTTTTAGAAGAAATGAAAGAAAAGGGAGAGATATAGATGAAGACATATCTTGTAACAGGGGCAGCAGGCTTCATAGGAACAAATTTTGTAAAATATATGCTTGAAAAGTACAAAGAGAAAATAAAAATAATAGTTTTAGATAAATTGACTTATGCAGGAAATATTGAAAATATACAAGAGGAAATAGATTCTAAAAAAGTAGAATTTGTAAAAGGAGATATCTGCAATAGAGAATTGGTGGAAGATATATTTTCCAGATATGAAATAGACTATGTAGTAAACTTTGCAGCAGAATCTCATGTAGACAGAAGTATATCAAATCCTCAGATATTTTTGGAAACAAATATATTGGGAACACAAAACCTGTTGGAAGCATCTAAGAAATTCTGGAGTATAGGAAGAGATGAAAATGGATATCCTGTGTATAAAGAAGGAAAAAAATTTTTACATATATCTACAGATGAAGTATACGGTTCACTTTCAAAAGACTATACAGAAGCAAAAGAGCTTGTGCTTGATAATAGAGTAAAGAAAGTAGCAGAAGGAAGAAAGAATCTGAAAACATATGGAGATAAATTCTTTACAGAGGAAACACCATTGGATCCTAGATCACCATATTCAGCCTCAAAAACATCAAGCGATATGATAGTAAGAGCATATGCAGAAACATATAAATTTCCAATGAATATAACAAGATGTTCAAATAACTATGGACCATATCAGTTTCCAGAAAAGCTGATACCACTTATTATAAAAAATATACTGGAAGGCAAGAAACTGCCAGTATATGGAGATGGAAGCAATGTAAGAGACTGGCTGTATGTAAAAGATCATAATAAAGCAGTAGATATGGTAATAAATAATGGAAGATTAGGGGAAGTATATAATATTGGCGGTTTTAATGAAGAAAAAAATATAAATATAGTAAAACTAACAATAGATACTATAGCTAAGATAATGAAAGAGGAACCAGAGTACAGAAAGGTATTAAAAACTGATGTAGAAAATATATCATATGATTTGATAAGCTATGTACAGGATAGACTGGGTCATGATGCAAGATATGCAATAGACCCAGAAAAGATAGTAACAGAATTAGGGTGGTATCCAGAGACATCTTTTGATGAAGGAATAGAAAAGACAATAAGATGGTATCTAGATAATCAAGGATGGGTAGAAAAAGTTTTAAGTAAATAATAAAATTAAATAAAAAACAAGTAAAGAGATTGCTTTAAAAGCCATTCTCTTTTTTGTATTAGGAAACATAATTTCAACATAAATATATTGCTGAAAAAGTTTAGAATTAAATTTAAAGATAATTATTAATATTTAAATTAGTCTTTTATTAATTATTTTTTTAAATAGAGCGAAATAATCATATGATTTGATAAATTCTTGTACAGGATATATTAGGACATGATGCGAGATATGCAATAGATTCAGATAAAATATAGGAGTATTTAGAAACATCATTTGATAAAGGAATATAAAAAACAATAAGGTGGTATTTGAGAAAAGAAAATTATTTAGAATGAAAGGTATTTTTTATTAAGATATCTATAATTTAAAGATAGTAAAAGAAGTAAGTCTACATAATTTAAGAAAAACAATTAGTGAGGGGAAAGAATGAAAGAACTAGAAAAATTACAATCAATCGAGAAAGAAATGTTAGAATATTTTGTAAAAATTTGTACAGAAAATAATATAGAATATTGGTTAGATTTTGGAACATTGCTAGGTGCTGTTAGACATAAAGGTTTTATTCCTTGGGATGATGATATAGATATAGCTCTGGATAGAAAAAATTATAATAAATTGTTGAATATTTATAAAAAATATCAAAACCACCCAGACTTTTCTTTAGTAATTCATAGAAAAAAATTTTTAAAGTTAGAAAATAAATGTAATTTTATAATAAATAAAAAAGGAAAAACAAAAAAAATAGCTATCGATATTTTACCTTTTGATTATTATTCCAATTATTCTTTAGTGAAATTTATTGATGATTATTTTATTGAATTAATTCGTGAAAAAAAAAATAAAAATGGAAATTATAAAAATAATTTTCAAAACTTTTTTAAATTTATTCGATCACAAATTATGAGAAATATTTTTAGAAAAAATTTTTTTATAAACTGGATAACTTCAAAGCAGAAATCTTCATATGTAGGCCGTGGTATTGACTCACATTTTAAGCTTATGCTTTTACCTACAGATGAATTTTATCCATTAGAAGAATTAGAGTTTGAAGGTTCATTTTATAAGGTTCCTAAAAACTATCACATGTATTTAGAAAAAATATATGGAAATTATATGGAGCTTCCACCAAAAGAAGAGAGAATTTCTCCACATGGAGTTGAGAAAATTATATAAAAAATAGATTAACTAAATGGTTTGAAAACGGTATTCTACCAGATTCAAGCCATTTAATTTTTGAGAATTTTTTCATTGCTGTAAAAGTCTATGTAATTTTTATTATTTCAATATTTTATTCAGTTTTAAAAAAATTCATTCTCCATTCTTAAATACTCAATCTTTTCTTCAAGTAAATTAAACTCAATTTTAATTTTCAAATATTTAACTGTAGTTAGATAACCATCACTATTTTAAAGATATTATTTAACTATCGCTAATTTAAATTTTTAGAATATTTATGATTAGTTCTAGAAATAAAAATCTTACAATATTATATATTTTTTTTTTGATATCTATCCAGAAATAATTATATTAGATTGGCTGAAAAGCCAGTTTATTTTTGTTTTTAGAATAAACATAAAAATAAAAAAAAGTTCTCTTTTATTTAATAACGTCCTGTTCAATTTATGTCTAAAATTCTTATTTTTATAGAATTGAATTCTCTATTTAATTTTATTAAAATTGACATTTATAAATAAAAATAGTAAAATATTACATCACTACTTCCTTTATTCCTTAATTTTATTCGTTTTCTAAAAGTTGAATTTTAAAACAAATTGTTCTAAAAAATAAAAGTTCGCCTTTTAAATAAAAGAGAACTAAAAAGAGGGTATATACTCAGTAAAAATAAAAATAATCAAAAATTAAAATGAATAAAGAATGAATAAGTTTAAAAAAGAATATGAATTTCTTTGAAACACAATTTTAACATAATTATATTGCAAAAAAGTTTAAAATTAATCTTAAAGGTTATTATTGAAATATGATTGATTTTTATGGTTTATTATTTTTATAAAAATGAAATATTTTTATAAATGAAATTTTTGTTTTAAAGAATAATAATTAACAAATTTAAAAAGTTTATTAATTTTAAAAGTAGAAAAAAATAACTATATAATGTATAATTTTATTTGAAAAATATTTTATAATCTTTAAAAGTGAATAAAATTAGAAAAATAAAAATAATATATAATTTTTTTTAGGGGAGCTTATGTTAAGAAAAATAAATAGAGTATTTCAAGATTATATGAGAGAGAAAAGATTAAAAATAGGGAAATATATTTGGGATAGAAAACTAAACAAAGAAGAAATAAAATCAGGAAATTTTATTGAAAATAATAATATAAGAAAAGTTCTTTTTTTAAGATATGATGGAAAAATAGGAGATATGGTAATAAATACTCTGATGTTTAGAGAGATAAAGAAAAGATATCCATATGTAGAAATAGGAGTAGTAACAAAAGAAGGAGCAAAAGCAATAATAGAAACTAATCCAAATGTGGATAAAATATATGAATATAAAAAAGATAGAAAAAATATAAAAAAATTAGCTTCTAAAATATCAGAAGAAAAATATGACTTGTTAATAGATTTTTCAGAGATGTTAAGAGTAAATCAAATGATGTTAATAAATTTATCTGAAGCAAGATTCAATATGGGATTAAATAAAGAAAATTGGAATTTGTTTGATATATCATATTCAAAACCAGAAGGATATATTCATATAACTGAAATATATAGAGGTATATTAGAAAAAATAGGAATAACAGATATCAATATTAATTATGAACTATTTTTTACTGAGAAGCAAAAGAATAAAGTTAATGATTTATTAAAAAGTATAAATCATAAAAAAATAATTGTATTTAATCCATTTGCAGCGAGTAAACATAGGGACATAAGTCTAGAAAATATATTAAAAATAGGAAAGATAGTTCTTAAAAATAAAAATAATATTTTGATTTTTATAGGAGAAGGAAAAAGAAAGAAAGAACTTGAAAATATAATAAAAGAATTGGGAAAGGATGTAATTTTTCCAGAATTAGAAAATATAATAGAGACATCATATTTGATAAGTAAAGCAGACTTAGTGATAACACCAGATACATCAATAGTGCATATAGCAGCAGCTTTTAAAAGAAAATTGATAGGAATTTATAGGTTAGATAATAGAGTAGAAAATGAAGTAAATAGATATTTATGGGCACCTAATTATAGAGGAGCAGTACAAATATTTTCTAAAGACTTTGAAGTTAAAAATGGGGAAGAAGCAAATATCAATAGATTTGATATAAGAGAGATTGAAAGAGAGATAGAGAATATTTAAAAAGTATAAAAATATATATAAATATTTTTGGAGGAAAAATGACTGAACTTAGAAAGCTGCAACTGATAGAAAAGAAAATGTTAGATCAATTTGCAGAGATCTGCGATGAAAATGAAATAGAATACTGGTTAGATTTTGGAACTTTATTAGGGGCAGTAAGACATAAAGGCTTTATTCCATGGGATGATGATATTGATATAGGGATGGATAGAAAAAATTATAATAAATTACTCTCTATTTATAAAAATTATGAAGACCACCCTGAGATTTCAATAAAATTTTTTAAAAATAGAAGTTTAAATATATTTAGTAAAAAAAATTATATTATTAATGATAAATTAGAAAAAAAGAAGATAGCTATAGATATTTTTCCTTTTGATTATTATTCTAATATAAAATTAATGAAATTTATAGATAAATACTTTATTAATTTAACAAGCGAAAGAAATGAAAAAGGAAAAAAGAAATTCAATTTAAAAAATATCTCTAAATTTTGGCGTTCACAGATTTTAAGAAAAGTATTTAGAAAAAAATTCTTTTTAAATTTTATTATTTCGAATAAGAACCCTTTATATGTTGGAAGAGGATTAGAGGCACATTTTAATTTAGTACTTTTGCCATTTGATGATTTTTATCCATTAAAAAAATTAGAGTTTGAGGGGAAATTATATAGTGTTCCAAATAATTATGATGCATATTTAAAAGAAGTATATGGAGATTATTTAAAAATACCACCTGAATCTGAGAGAGAATGCCATCATTTGATAAATAAAATTATATAACAAATAGAATAAAAATGAGGGAAAAACTTTGATATATCTAAATTGAAAATAATAAAAAAAATATTCTAAAATTATGGGAGAAGAGAATGAGTAAGAGCAGAGGTTTTTTTATAAGATTAGCAGGAATGAAGAAAAAAGAAAAAGATATAGAGTTAAAAAGTATAAGAAGAATATTAATTCCTGGTGGAAGAATAGGAGATATGGTATGTGAAACACCATTGATCAGAGAATTGCATGATTTTTTTCCAGAGGCAGAAATAGATGTTTATCTAGATAAGATAGTAACACCATTGTTTAAAAATTGTCCCTACTTAAATGTTATAGAAACAAAAAGGGGAAGCAGATTTGTACATAGAGTGAAAATATTAAGAATTTTATCTTCTTGGTATGATGCACTGTTAAAAAGGAAAAAGTATGATCTATATTTTGATTTTACTAGTGGATTAAGATTTTATAGCATATTTGCTTTGAAAATAATGAAACCAAGATATAGTGTGGGAGTATTTAGAGAAGAAAAAAACATGGAATAAAAAAGATGAATTAACTATTTTTTTTGATAGATATATAGAAACAAAAAAAAAGTAATCATATGAGAGATATTAGTTTAGCAGGAATAGAAGCATTAGGGAAGAAAGTAGAGAATAGAAAATATGAATTATTTTTAGGAGAAACAGAAGAAAAATATAAGGATTATTTTCCTAAAAAAATATAAATATAATTTTTAATTATACAGGTGGAAATATAAAGAAAAATTTATCAATAGAAGAAGTGAAAAAGAAAGTTGTAAAAACTTATAGAAATAAATGAAAAAAAATTTGTATATGTGATGGCGCTGCCAGATAAATATGAAGAATTAGAAAAAAAGAGATAAAAAGTGGAATGAAGAGAGAATAAAAATTTGTGAAAAACAGAAGATATATTAGAAGCAGCAGCAATGATAAAATACACAAATATATTGGTAAGTGTAGATACTGGAGTGGTACATATAGCTTCAGCATATAATATACCAGTAATTTCAATATTTCCAGATAATGAAAACAGTATAGAATATTTTTCACCAAAATCAGAATTGAGTTATGTAATAAAGTGTAAAGACAGAAGATGGATAAAAGATTTTGATAAAGAAGAAATGAAAAGAGATATTAAAGAAATAATAGATAAATTAAAATGGAAGGTATAAATGAAAAAGAAAGTCATATTCAGAAGTGGAAGTTTAAGAATGGGAGGACTTGAAAGAGTCTTAATAGAAGTTCTTCAAACTATTGATAAAGAAAAATTTGATATTTATCTTGTGATAGATGATGATTGTGGAAAAAAAAATATATTTGAAAGAGATATACCAAAAGATATACAATATTTTTCCTAAAACCAGAAAAACTCATAAGAGAAACAGAAAAATAAAAGTAAGAAAGAAAAATATTGCGTATAAGTTGATGTATAATTTGATGATGGAAAAAAAAATAGAATTATGTATAAGAATATGCAGCAGATATTAAAAACTTGGAGAAATAGATATCGTAATAGATTTTGATGGAGGAGCTTCAAAGTATATAGAAAAATTAGACATCAAAAAGAAAATAGTGTGGATTCATAATTCTATACCTAATTTAAAGAAAAAAAAGGCAAGATAAAAGATTTGGGAAAAGATTAGAAAAATATGACAGAGTAGTAGCTATATGCGATGAAATGAAAGAAGAAATAGAAAATATATATCCAACTTTGAAAGGAAAAGTCAACAGAATATATAATCCGTTTAATTTTGAAAGAATAGAGAAGCTGATGGAAGATAAAAGTGAACTGACAAAAGAACAGATAAAAATGTTAGAAGAAGATTATTGTATTGCCATATCAAGGTTAGATGTTATTCAAAAGATTATGATACTCTTCTAAAGAGTTTTAAAATACTAAAAGATAAAGGTATAGAACAAAAGCTGTATATTATAGGGGATGGACCTTCTAAAAAATAATAGAAGAATGGATAAAAGAATATCAGTTAGAAAATTTAGTATTTTTATTAGGAAGAATGAAAAACCATATGTATGGCTGAAAAAAATTCTAATTTTTTATACATAGTTCAAAATTTGAGGGATTTGGATTAGTATTAGTTGAAGCAGGGTATTCAGGAAAAGTAGTAATTTCTTCAAGATGCCCAGTAGGTCCAAGAGATATTTTAAAAGAAGGAAAATGTGGAATTTTATTTGAGGTTGGAAACGAAGAAGAACTTGCTGATAGTATAGAAAAATTTTAAAAAATCAAGAATTAAAAAAATATGAAAATTTAATAAAAGAGAGAGTAAAAGAATTTGACAGTAAAAATGTGATGAAAGAATATGAAAAATTAATAGAAGAAATTTAGAACAGAGGATAATTAAGATGATAAAAAAATGAAAAGTATAAAGAATATAATATATATTATCCAGAAAAAGAAATATTTTATAAAGAGTTAGGAAAGAAAATAGTTGATAAGCAGTATGAAAAATTAGAAGTTTACAAAAATACAGAAAGAAATTATGTAGTAAAAAAATAGAAGTAGAAGGAAAGAAGTATATATTAAAATCACCTAAATCAGAAACTATAATACCTCAAAGAAAAATACAAACTTTAATAAAAAAAATGGAGAGGCATTGAATACTTTGATAAATGTGAGAGAAAGAATAAAAGAAGGAATTACAGAATATGCAGTTCCATTTTTAGTTATTGTAAAGAAAAAGATTTTTATAAAAGAAAGTTACATATTAATGGAATGTGTAGATGGAGAGCCAATAAAAACTATTGCAGATATAGATAAGATAATGAAAATAATTAATAAATTACATAAAGAAAAATATATCATGGAGATTTAAATACTTCAAATTTTATAAAACTAAAAATGGAATAAAAATAATAGATACTCAAGGGAAAAAGAAAAAGTATTTTTATTTTAAGAGATGGAATGATCTTTTATAATGAAGAATGATTTATTGGTAATAGAAAAAATATAAAGTAGAGGAAAGATATTATAAAAAAAAAAGGATTTTTCATACTATGTAATTTTACTTATAAGAAAAATAAAAAAGCTAAAATTTATAGAGCAACTAAAATCGAAGAAAAAAAATTGAGAAAAAAAGGATGGAAAATATGAAAAAGAAGTTTTTTTTGAAAAAATCATATATAAGAGATGAAATAAATGTATTTTTTACAAATTTTTTTCTTTGTTTTTTAAAAAGAAATTTTAAAGACCCTCAAAAAATAATAGTTAAAATGACTGATGGATTGGGAGATATTGTAATAAGAAGTAAATTAATAGAAAAAATTATTGAAGAGTATGAATATAATAATGTATTTTTTTTAGTAAGAGAAGAATACGGTTTTCTTGGAGAAGTTTTAGAATTCCCAATTATTACTATTTCAAGAAAAGAAAGATATAATTTAATTAGAAGAATAAAAAAAATGTATCAGATTAATAAAATTGGAATAAAGAACTTTATCAATCTTGAATGGAGCAATGATGATCTTATAAGGAATATTTATTCGAAAGAAAAATTGGGAATAGAAGCTTTAGAAGAAGAAGATAAAAAAAATAATAATTGTTATACAACTAGTTTAAAATTAAGAACAAAAAAAATTTTTAATGAAGAAGAGAAAAATGTGATTGACTTTTTAAAAGAGATAGCAGAATTTTTATTTGATAAACCAATAGAAAAAGAAGAATTAATACCAAATTTAAAGGATAAGTTTTGTACTTCTCTCTATAATGAAGGTATTGTAATTGGAGTTGGAGCAACAGATAAAAATAGAATTTGTAATCCCTATAAAATGAGTGAATATATAAAAAAGATAGTGGATATTTGCCCAGAAGAGAAAATTTATTTAGTGGGTGGAGGAAAATCTCAGGAAGTATATTCAAAAAAAATAATTGAGTTATGTTCAAATGAGAATATAGTAAATTTAGTGAATAAAACTAATTTACAAAGTGTTTTAGAAATAGTAGCAAAGGCAAAAATTTTTATTGGATTTGATTCAGGCTTATATAATTTTAGATATACTTTAAGAAAAAAACAAATAGCTCTATTTAGAAGTAAGAAAGTTCCATATGCTCACAATGAAAAATTTGTCAAAATATTAGAGGGGAAAAAAGAAAATCTAAATGATATAAGAGATGAAAATTATTCAAATTTAGAAATAAATAATATAAGTGTAGATGAATTTGAAAAATCTTTCATAGAACTTTTAAATCTATAAAATGGTAGAGGGGATAAATAGTGAGAAAATTTTTATTAAACAAGAATACTGAAATATTAAGTATACTAACAATGATATTTCTTTTTTTTATAATTAGAAAAGGAAATGATAGATATGTTGTTGATTATGCTTTAATGGGGATAACTATATTTTTTTGTTTATATAAAAAAAAATATAATAAAATATCTATGGGGTTAGTTATTAGTATAGCTGGGTATATATTTTTATAACTCTAAGTTTTTTAAAATGATTTTATAAGTTTAAATATTGAATTATTTTTAAAATAGTAATTCATAATTACATATTATTTTTATGTTTAACCCAATTAGAATTAAGTGAAAAATACTATAATGGTTTTTATTCTTTTTATATTGTGCTCATTAATAGTTACAATAAAAGGACTGGAAGAATGGCATTTGAATAATTTTTCACCATATTATAGAGTAAAAATGAGAACAGAGCCAACAATATTAACAATTGAAATTGGAATATATGTTTTGATGAGTTTTTTTTACTATATTCAAAAAAAATTATTACTAAAGTTATTTCTAGTGTTATTTTTATATTATCTTTTTAGTATTAATCAGTACAAATAGCCGAATAACACTTTTAGTAATTCCTTTAATAATAGCAACAACACTTTTAATAAAATTTAAAATAAAGTTTAAATATTTGATAATTTTTTTCATTTTAGGGATTTGTTTTATTAAAGAACCACATATAAATAAATATCTACATAGAGTAAAGCGATTAACATCAATGGAAAACATAGAAAAAGAAACAAGAATAAAAATTTGGCTAAAGGGAATTAATGATTTTAAAGAAAATAAATCTAAAGCATTGGGGTTTTATTATTATAACAATCATGAATTGGGAGCAATTTCTTGGGAAAAAAATCCACATCTTCATAATAACTTTTTAGAAATAATTGTGACTCAAGGTATAGGAGCAATAATATTTTATATTTTTTTTAATATTTTTTTACTTTTAGAATTTATAAAAAAACTAAAGGCATCGCAAATAGAGAGCCAGAAAATATTGATTTATCTCTCTATTAGTATACTAGCTTTTTTGAATTTAACTGGATTAACAGATTGCAATATTTATTTTAGCAAAGTTAATCAATTAGCATTCTTTATGTTTGCATTAGCTTTGTGTAAAGTAAGAGGAGAAAATACCAATGAATAAAATAAAAGTAAGTGTAATTATCCCTGTATATAATGTAGAAGAATATATTGAAGAATGTTTAGATTCAGTGGTGAATCAAACATTGAAAGAAATAGAAATAATAATAGTAAATGATGGAACACAAGATAATTCTATGAAAAAAATAGAGAGATTTTTATCTGATAAGAGAATGATTGTAATAAATAAAGAAAATGGGGGAGTTTCATCAGCAAGAAATACAGGTATGAAAATAGCAAAAGGAGAGTATATTTCTTTTATTGATCCAGATGATTTTATTGAATTAACAATGATAGAGGATTTATATAAAGATGCAGAAGATGCAGATATAGTATTTTCTGATTTTATTTTATATGACAATCTAAATAAGAATGAAAAAACAGAAAAGATATATGAAAAAAAAACAAGAAATGGAAGTATGATTTGGAGTAATCAATTACTTAAATTTAGAGGGGTTACATCTAAATTATATAAAAAGACCTTTTTGGAAGAAAATCATATATTATTTATAGAAAAAATCATATATGAAGATACTTCATTTAATTTTACAGCATTTATTATATCAAATAATGTAAAATATATAAAAAAATTTCATTATTATTATAGACAAAATAGAGATGGAAGTACTACAACTAGTCCAAATAAAGAAAAAGAAATAGAGGCGTATAAAAAAATTGTAATGTATTTAGAAAGATTTATGAGTAGAATAGAAAATAATGATTTTAAAAAAACTAGAATATATTTATTAATGACTTATTATAAAACGTTGAGTTATAAAATTCAAAATATGGATATTTCTCTTTAGAGACAAAAAATTTTGAAATGAAATTAAAAGCTATTTTTGAAGAAAAATATTCAAAAGAAGAGCTGGAAATAATTAGAATGGATGTAAATGAAGTATTAAAAACTATTATGTATTATAGAATATCTCTGTTTAATAAATTTTATTGGAAGAATAAAGTTCTCACTAGAAAAATATTTAGAAGAATAATTGAAAAGAAAATAAAAAAGTCTTTAAATTTTATAAAAAAATATTAAAATAATATTAAAAAGTGAAAAAAATTTTTTTAAATAAAAGTATGTTGTAAATATGTTATAGAATTAAAGAAGAAAAACAATAAAAATTATATTTAAATAAGAAAGAGATCATATTTTATAAGTGGTCTCTTTTTTGTTTCTTTAAAACACATAATTAACATATTTGTATTATATAAAAAACGTAAAATATGTTGTCAAACAATAAATATTAATTAGAATACAGATATTATTTTTCAATTAACAAAATTTGATTTAAATTTTATAAAAAAATAAGATCATAAAAACAATAAAATTTATAATTTTAAAGAATATTATCTTAATTTTTAAAGTTATCATTTAAAATAATAATGTATAATAATATAGAAAAAAAATAAATAATGATGTATAATTTAATTTGAAAACTATATTTTTGTGCTTAAAGAGTTAAAATAACGAAAATAATAATGAATTAAAAAATGTTGTAAAAAGTCTTGGGAGGATTTTAAAATGGAAAAAAAGAAAATAAGTATTACAGGGATAATATATATAATTTTGTTGTTTGTAGTATATGAAATGATGCTTAGAATAACAGGATTTAGTATAAATACTGCTGTATATGGATTGTTTATTATTTTAGTTTTTTTCTATTTTATGACAGGAAATTTAAATTTTAATGAAGAAAAAGTGAGTTGTAATACAATTTTTATTAATAGCTTAATATTTGGAATTTTCTTTTTATTTTATAAAGTTCTTTCCATTTTTACAGTATTTATAGTATTTTCACTTTTTCAGTTATTTATTTATAGATTGATATTAAAATTTAAAGAAAAAAATAAAAATGAAACACCTAGATTAATAAATGAGCGAAGTTTTATAAAATTTGGAATAGATTCATTAGGAATAATTTTTGGAATGATGGGAGCTTTTATATCAAAGTATGGATTAGATTGGGAGGAAAAGTTAGAGGTAGAATATCTCTTCACTTATTTAGGAATATTCTTGATTGGGTATTTTTATACAAGAATGAATGATAGAAGTTGGAGTTATACAAATATATTGGATGTTTTAAATCTTATTTTTCTAAATGGTATATCGACTATTGTCTTTTTAATAATTATATATACAAGAATAATCAATTATCCAGTATCTACAATTTTGGTTTCATTGATTTTATCTATTTCATTTCAATTATTTTGTAGATATTTATTTAGATTAAAAAGATTCTATAAAAGTAAAAATAGAGGGTTGATCCCAGAAGAAAGAGTTTTAGTATATGGTGCAGGAGAAGCTGGAGCAATATTGGCTCAAGAATCAATGACAAATCCAATATTTCCATATCATATAGTTGGATTTTTAGATGATGATCCAAAGAAAAAAGACACATACATATATAACATAAAAGTTTTAGGAAATAAGGAAAATTTAGAGGAAATAATTAAGAGAGAAAAAGTATCAGAAGTTCTTTTAGCACTGCCTTCTCTTCATAGTTCAGATATGAGAAATATTGTAGATAGAATTAAGTCAGTTGGAAATGTGGAAATTAAAACAGTTCCAACCATAGCAGAGATACTAGAAAATAGAGAATTGGCATCTCAATTAAGAAAAGTAAGAATAGAAGATTTGTTGGGAAGAGATGAAATAGTAATTAATGATGGAAATATTAGAAAATTAATTGAAGGAAAGGTTATCTTTGTAACTGGCGGAGCAGGAAGTATAGGTTCTGAACTTTCAAGACAGATAGCTAGATATTCTCCTAAACAGTTGATAAATATTGATATCAATGAAAATTCAATATATTTTTTAGAGTTAGAAATTAAAAGAAAATATCCAAATCTTGAACTTGTATCAGAAATATGCAATGTAAGAGAAAAGAAAAAACTGGAAATACTTTTTGAAAAATATAGACCAAATATAGTATTCCATGCAGCAGCACATAAGCATGTACCTCTGATGGAACATAATCCAGAGGAAGCGATAAAAAATAATATATTTGGAACTAAAAATGTAGCTGAGTGCGCAGATAAATATGGAGTTGAAAGAATGGTTCTTATTTCAACAGATAAAGCAGTAAATCCAACAAATGTAATGGGAGCCAGTAAAAGAGCTTGTGAGCTTGTAATTCAGCATATGAATAAGGTTGCTAAACATACAAAATATATGGCAGTAAGATTTGGAAATGTATTAGGGAGTAATGGATCAGTTATTCCAATATTCAGAAATCTATTAGAGGAAGGGAAAAACCTTACTCTTACTCATAAAGATATAACAAGATATTTTATGACTATACCTGAAGCAGCACAACTGGTAATAGAAGCAGGTTCATTAGGAAATGGAGGAGAAATATTTATTCTTGATATGGGAAAACCAGTGAAAATTTATGATCTTGCCCAGACAATGATAAAGCTTTCTAACTCAGATGTAGGAATAGATATAGTAGGACTTAGACCAGGAGAAAAGTTATTTGAAGAACTTCTCTATGATATAAATTCAGCAATAAAAACAGAGAATAAAAAAATCTTTATAACAAAAATTGAAGATGGAGAAGTTGATATAACACAATTCTTTGAAAAACTCTGGGAAGTAGGACAACATGCAAATATAGATGAAATCAAAGATATAATGAAAAAGTTAGTTGTTTCATATAAAGAAGCAAGTTATTAATAATTTAAAAATTAATATATTAGGAATAGTTAATTGGGGGAAGTAGAAAATGTTTTTTAAAAGAGTGTTTGATATAACAGCATCAATTTTAGGGATAATATTCTTTTTGCCTTTGATGATATTAACAGGATTAATTATAAAATTTACTTCTTCTGGACCAATATTATTTAAACAGAAAAGACTGACACTAGGAGTAAGAGAATTTACTATATATAAATTTAGGAGCATGAGAACAGATTTTGATAAAGAGGCTAAAGGAATACAGGTGAAGGGAAGCAGCAGCGCAATAACACCAATAGGAAAATTCATTAGAAAAACAAAGATAGATGAACTTCCACAATTATTTAATATCCTTATTGGAGATATGAGCTTTATAGGCCCAAGACCAGAACTTCCAAGAAGATTAAAATATTATTCTGAAAGAGATAAAGGTATTTTTAAAGTAAGAAGTGGAATATCATCTCCAGCTAGCATAGTGTTTTCTGATGAGGAGTATCTGATGAATCAGGTTTCAGATCCAGAGAAATTCTATATAGAGCAGATAATGCCATATAAGATAGAGCTTAATCTGTATTATGTAGAAAATAGAACCTTTTGGAATGATGTTTATTTGATAATAGCTACATTCTTAAAGATAATAGATAAAGCAAAAATTCAATGGATAGTAAAAGATGAAATACTTTTAAATAAAAAGAATGAATTAATAGAAAAAATAGGAGTTGAGTATTAATGGAAAATAAGAAAAAGACTCTTATGATAACAGGAGCCTCAGGATTTATAGGAACAAATTTTATAGAAAGATACAAAGATAAATATAATATAGTTTCAGTGGATTTATTAAAAGTAAAACCTGAAGAGATTGAATTTAAAGATGTAGATACAGTACTTCATTTAGCAGCTCTAGTTCATCAGATGAATGGAGCGCCAAGAGAGAAATATTTTGAAATAAATACAGAGCTGACAAGAAAAATAGCAGAAGCAGCAAAAAAGAACAAAGTAAAACAGTTTGTTTTTTACAGTACAGTGAAAGTTTATGGATATGATGGCGACTTATACAATCATAATTTTGTTCTTAATGAATATTCAAAATGTAGCCCTATAAATGATCCATATGGAGAGAGTAAATGGGAAGCAGAAAAAATATTAAGCGAAATAGAATCAGATAATTTTATAGTTTCAGTAATAAGACCACCAATGGTATATGGAAAAGGAGTAAAAGGAAATATGGAAAGTCTAATAAAATTAGTAAAAAAACTTCCTGTTTTGCCTTTTAATTATACAAAGAATAGAAGAAGCTTTGTAAATATAGATAATCTCCTCTATTTGACATCTTTGGTGATAGATAAAGAAAAAGAAGGAATTTTTCTGCCTATAGATGAAAAGCCACTATCTTTAAAAGAGATGATAGAAGGAATAGAAGAAGGATTAAAAATAAAAAGAATAAAGGTTCCAATGATACAGCCATTTTTCTGGATACTTACTAAAGTAAAGCCAAATATAATGGTTAGGCTGTATGGAAGTCTTCAATTTGATAATAGTGAAACAAGAGAAAAATTAGAATATATTCCTTTGATTAGCTATGAAAAAGGAATAAAGAATATGCTTGGAGAGGTCTGATGAATATACTATTTCTTTATTTAAGACATTCAGAAAGTAAAAATGATTCAACTTTAACTAGGGAGTTGTCAGATGAATTTTCAAGAAATGGAAATGATATTACTGTAGTAACAATTTTAGAAAAAAAGTTTAAAAGAGAGACAGAATATAAAATTGAAAATGGATATAAAGTTTTAAGAATTAAAACTGGAAACTATTTTAATGTAGGCAATAAAATAGAAAAAGGAATAACAACATTAACAATGATACCTAAATTAAAAAGAGGTATTTTAAAATATTTAGGAGATAAAAAATATGATTTAATAATAACTCATACACCATTTTTATCAGATGCATCATTAATTAATCCTTTAAAAAAGTATTTTAAATGTCCAGCGCATTTAATTTTATGGGATATTTTTCCACAAAATGCAAAAGATATTGAAATAATAAAAAATAACATAATATTTAATTTTTTTAAACAAAAAGAAAAGAAAATGTTTTTAGCATATGATCAAATTTGGTGTATGTCAAATGGAAATATCAAATATTTACAAGAAAAATATGAATATTTAGATAAAGATAAGATAAAATTATTAAAAAATTGGGCATGTCTAAAGCCTAAATTAGAGATAAATAAAGAAAAAATAAGAAAGAAATATGGATATTCAGAAGAAGATTTTATAGCTATATTTGGTGGAAATATGGGAAAACCACAAAAGTTAGAAAATATATTATCTTTAGTTGAAAAATGCTTAGAATTACCAGATGTGAAATTCATATTTGTAGGTAATGGGTCAGAAAGAGAAAGATTAAAGAAAATAGCTATAGATAAGAGATTAAAAAATATTAGGTTTATAGAGCAGCTGCCAAGAGAAGACTATGAAAAATTTACAAGTGCTTGTAATATTGGTCTTGTAAGCCTTGATGAAAGATTTACAGTACCAAATTTTCCATCAAAGACAACAGATTATTTTAAATTATCTCTTCCAATTTTAGCAAGTTTAGATAAATGCTCAGCAGAAGACTATGGAAAATTTCTTGAAGAAGAGGCAAGAGGAGGAATTTTTGCTGAGGCTGGAAATGTTGAAGATTTATATGAAAAATTCTTAATTTTATATAATGATGAAAATTTAAGAAAACAACTGGGAAATAATGGAAGAGGATATTATGAAGAATACTTGGGAGTAGATAAGGCATATAAAACAATAATGAATATAATAAAAAAAGATTAAGGAGATAGATTTATGTTTAAAGACAAAGTTTTACTGATAACAGGAGGAACAGGATCATTTGGAAATGCTGTACTTAGAAGATTTTTAAAAACTGACATTGGAGAAATAAGAATTTTTTCAAGAGATGAAAAGAAACAGGATGATATGAGAAAAATATATAATAACCCTAAGTTAAAGTTCTATATAGGTGATGTAAGAGACTACAACTCAGTAATGGATGTAATGAGAGGAGTAGATTTTGTATTTCATGCAGCAGCACTTAAACAGGTACCATCATGTGAATTTTATCCAGTACAAGCTGTTTATACTAATGTATTAGGAACAGAAAATGTTTTAAATGCAGCGATAGCATCAAAAGTTAAGAAAGTTGTTTGTTTGAGTACAGATAAAGCAGCTTATCCAATAAATGCAATGGGAATGTCAAAAGCTCTTATGGAGAAAGTAATAGTGGCGAAAGGAAGAAATTTAAAAGATGATGAAACTACAATATGTCTTACAAGATATGGAAATGTAATGGCATCACGTGGTTCAGTTATTCCTTTATTTATAGATCAAGTAAGAAATGGGAAACCAATAACAATAACAGATCCAAGTATGACAAGATTTATGATGAGTTTAGATCAGGCAGTAGATTTAGTATTGTTTGCATTTAAAAATGGAAAGAATGGAGATCTATTTATTCAAAAATCACCAGCAGCAACAATTGAAGTTCTTGCTCATGCAATGAAAGATATATTAGGAAAACCAGAACATGAAGTAAAAATAATAGGAACAAGACATGGAGAAAAGCTTTATGAGGTTTTGATGACTAAAGAAGAAAAAGTAAGAGCAATAGATATGGGAGAATACTTTAGAGTTCCAGCAGATGGAAGAGATCTTAATTATTCAAAATATTTTGAAGATGGGCAGGAAGTTATCACTCAAGCTGATGAATATAATTCTCATAATACATATAGACTAAATGAAGAAGAATTAAAAAAGATGATTTTAGACCTATATGAAATACAGAATGAATTAAAAGAGTTTGGGGTGAAATAACTATGGAAGTTCTTGTAACAGGAGCAAAAGGCTTTATAGGAAAAAACCTTGTGGAAAGATTATCTAGAATAGAAGGAATTGTTATTCATCAATTTGATAAAGAAAATACTATAGATGAAATTGAAGAATATATAGAAAAAATAGATTTTATCTTTCATCTTGCAGGAATAAACAGACCAGAGAATCCAGAAGAATTCTATAAAGGAAATAGAGATACCATAAAAGAACTGGTAGATGTAATAGAAAAAAAAGAATTAAAAATACCAATTCTTGTTACTTCATCGATTCAGGCAGAGAAAGATAATGATTATGGAAAGAGTAAGCTAGAAGGAGAAATTTTCCTAAGAGAATATAGTAAAAAAAATCATGCGCAAATATATATTTACAGACTTCCAAACGTCTTTGGAAAGTGGTGCAGACCAAATTACAATTCTGTAATTGCTACTTGGTGCCACAATATAGCAAATAATATAGATATAGCTATATCAGATAGAAATATAAAATTAAATTTTGTATATATAGATGATGTTGTAAATACTTTTGTTTCTCATTTACAGAAGCAGAAAGAAATTAAAGAATATTATGAGATGCCAATAGTATATAGTAAAACTCTTGGAGAGATTTCAGATCTTATCCATTCATTTAAAAATAACAGAAAAACTCTTGTAATAGAAAAAGTAGGAGAAGGATTTGAAAGAGCACTATATTCAACTTATTTATCATATCTTCCAGAAGATAACTTTTCATATGAACTTATAGAACATAAAGATAATAGAGGAGCTTTTGTTGAAGTATTAAGAACAATAGATAGTGGACAATTTTCAATTTCAACTTCAAAACCAGGAATAACAAGAGGAAATCACTATCATAATACTAAAAATGAAAAATTTTTAGTAATAAAGGGAGAAGCTGTTATCAGATTTAGAAATATATACAGTGATAAAGTGATTGAATATCCTGTATCGGATAAAAAATTAGAAGTGGTGGATATACCAGTTGGATATACACATAATATAACAAATACAGGTACTGGAGAAATGATACTTGTGATATGGGCAAATGAATTATTTGATAAAGAAAATCCAGATACATACTACTTAGAGGTGTAATGAATGAAAAAAATAAAAGTAATGACAATAGTAGGAACAAGACCAGAGATAATAAGACTTTCGGAAGTTATAAAAGCATGTGATAAATATTTTGAACATATATTGGTTCATACAGGACAGAACTGGGATTATACATTGAATCAAGTGTTCTTTGAAGAATTAGGTTTAAGAGAACCAGATTATTATTTGAATTCTGTAGGAAAACATTTAGGAGAAACAATAGGAAATATAATAGCAAAATCTTATGAAGTTTTAGAAAAAGAGATGCCAAATGCACTTCTTATACTTGGTGATACAAACTCATGTCTTGCAGCAGTGGCAGCAAAGAGATTAAAAATACCAGTATTTCACATGGAAGCAGGAAATAGATGTTTTGACCAAAATGTTCCTGAAGAAATAAATAGAAAAATAGTAGATCACATAAGTGATATAAATCTACCTTATACAGAGCACAGCAGAAGATATCTTTTATCAGAAGGATTTAGAAAAGAACATATATATGTAACGGGATCTCCTATGCATGAGGTTTTAATAAAAAATATGGAGAAAATAGATCAAAGCAGACCTTTAGAGAAATTAGGATTAGAAAAAGGAAAATATATTCTTGTAAGTGCTCACAGAGAAGAGAATATAGATATAGAGAAAAATTTCTTTAAACTTATGAATGGAATAAATATGATAGCAGAACATTACAATATCCCAGTAATTTATTCAACACATCCAAGAAGTATGAAAAAAATAGAGGAAAGAAATTTTAAATTCAATCCTCTAGTAAAAAATTTAAAACCATTTGGATTTTTCGAATATAACAAACTGCAAAAGAATGCATATGCAGTGATATCAGATTCAGGAACATTATCAGAAGAATCATCAATGTTAAATTTTCCTGGAATACTAATAAGAACAAGTACAGAAAGACCAGAAGTATTAGATAAAGGGAATATGATAATAGGTGGAATAGAAGGGGAAGAAATAATACAGGCAATAGACATGGTAAGAACATATTTTGAAGAAAATAACAGGTATGAATTACCAGTAGATTACAAAGATATAAATGTAGCAGATAAGGTAGTGAGAATAATACTAAGCTACTACAAAATAATTGATAAAGTTATATGGGGAAAATAGTATGGAAAAAGAATCATATTTGTTCTTTACTTTTGCAATTCCCAAAGTAGAAATGGTTAAAATTTTTCAGAATGATAAATTTCCAGCAATTCAAACTGATAAGTTTATTTGGAATTTAATTAAAGGAATTGAGAATGAAAAAAATGAAATAGTATACATAAGTTCTAGACCAGTATCTGATTATCCTTATTATAAAGAAAAGTGTATTAGTAAAAAAGAATATTACATAAACTTAAATAGAAAAAAAATAAAAATTTTAGAAATTCCATTTATTAATATTTCAGTTTTTAAAATAATAACTAGGTTACTTTTTGGGTTTTATTATGGAATTAAAGAATTTAAGAAAAAGAAAAATAAGAAAGCAGTAATAGTTTATTCAGTAACAATACCCTATTTAATATTAGGATATATTTTTTCTAAATTTTACAAGATAGAACTTATAGCAATATGGACAGACCCTCCTTCTGTTATAAATCAAAGAGATAGTTCTATAAAAACAAAATTAAGGAAAATTGAATTAAAATTATCAAAATTTTTTATGAGAAAATTTGATAAAGTAATAAGCTTAACAAAGGAACTAGCAGAAGACTTTTGCCCTCAAAAACCATATTTGGTAATTGAAGGAATTATTAATTTAAATTCTTATGAAAATAAAGACTTGGAAGATAAAAAAGTAATTTCTGACATAAAGAATATAGTTTATACTGGAACTTTGGAAGAAAAATATGGAATAAAAAATATAATAGATAGTTTTAAATATATAACTGTTGAAAATATAGAACTTCATATTTATGGAAGAGGAAATTATGAAAAAGAAATAGAAAATATTTGTGAGAGAGATAAAAGAATAAAATACTTTGGATTTGTAGAAAATGAAAAAATATTAAAAATTCAAAAAGAAGCAACATTTTTAATTAATGCTCGGTCAAAAGAAGATGAGTATGTAAAATATTCTTTTCCTTCAAAAATGATGGAGTATATGGCTTCAGGAACTCCAGTAATAACAACAATATTAAGTGGATTTCCTGATGAATATATAGAGCATTTAATTTGTTTAGAAAATAATTTACCAGAAACAATAGCTAAAAAAATATTAGAAGTTTTAAGTTGGAAAACCTCAAAAAGAAGAAAAATTGGAGAAAATGCTAGAAAATTTATTTTGAGTAAATCTTATAAGGAACAAGGAAAAAAAATTAAAGAATTTATTGAAAGTTAAAAAATGAGATAATATTTAGAAATAATAACTTGCAATTTTATTGAAATGAGGAAATAAAATGAAAATAGTTCATATACAAATGGTAGTAACCTCAAGTGGAAATGCTCCATATAGGCTTCATAAAATGTTACTGAAACATAATATAGATTCAAAAATGATTGTTCAGAAAAAATTAGTAAATGATGAAACTGTATATCAAATAAAACCTGGAAAAATTGAAAAATACATATATTCAAATATGCGATTATATTTAGAGAAAATATATTTAAAAATTTTTGCCAAAAAGGATTTAAAACTTCCATTTTCTTCTTGGAAAATAGGAATTGATATTTCAAAACATAAAATAATTCAAGAAGCAGATATTATACATTTACATTGGGTAAATGGAGGATTTTTAAATATTAATTCTATAAAAAAATTATATAAATTAAAGAAAAAAATCATATGGACCTGCCATGATAATGGTCCTTTTACAGGTGGATGTCATGTAAAATTAGAATGTGAAAATTATATTTCAGGTTGTGGAAAATGTAGGATATTAAACTCTAGAAAAACCAAGGACTTGAGTTATAAAATATTAAGATCAAAAATAAAAATATTAAAGGACTTGAATAAGTTAAATATAATTTGTCCTAGTAAGTGGATGGAAAAAAATGCTAAAAAAAGTTTAGTTTTTAAAAATAAAAAAATTGAATTATTAGAAAATGTATTAGATGAAACAATATTTAAAAAAATAGATAAAAAATTAGCTAGAGAAATATTAAATCTAGAAAATAATAAAAAATATATTTTATTTGGAGCAGTTGATCCTAAAACAGAATATAAGGGATATTATTATTTAAAAGAAGCCTTAAAGACTTTTTATAAAAAAGGATATAGAAAGGATATAGAATTAATAATTTTTGGATCAAAATTTATTTTAGATAAAGAAATACCATATAAAATTATAAATTATGGAAATATAAATAATGACTTAGAATTATCCTTACTATATAACTCTTCAGATGTTTTTATTGGACCATCTTTAGAAGAAAGTTTTGGGCAAACATTTAATGAAAGTATATTTTGTGGTACCCCAGCTATAGGATTTAAAAATACAGGTGTTGAAAGTATTATCAATCATTTAGTTAATGGATATTTAGCCGATTATAAAAGTAGTGAAGATTTAGTAAAAGGATTAGAATATTTCTTATTTAAGTCTTCTAGAGTAGAACCAAGTGAAAAATTAACTAGCAAATATTTGATAAAAAAATATATAGAAATATGTAATGAAAAGGATTAAGAATGGATGAACTTATTTTTATGTTACTAATGCTAATATTAGTGATTTTTACAATAAATAGTTTTTTTTTACAGAAACTAGAAAAAAATTATATTTTTATTTTTAATATATGGTGGCTATTTTGGTTAGGAATTTCATATTTAAATATAGGTCAATTTTATAAAATAGAATTAAAAACATATATATATATTTATACTGGCATAATAATGTTCAATCTGCCATTATATTTTTTTATTAATAATCCCCGAAAATTAAAACCAAATTTAAATATCAAAAAGATAAAAATATTGATGCTAATAGAATGTTGTTTTATTATTATTAATTTATTTTATTTAATAAAAATGATATTGATAATTAAAAGCTCAGACAATTATTGGATGGTTAGATTTATATTTTATGGAATAAGTTTCGATGGAATAAATTTAAAGTTATTTTCTAACTCAGCAAATGCCCATTTATATAATCTATTTAGAACTATAAGTTTAACAAATTTTTTAATTGGAATAAGTTTATTAGAAAAAAATAAAAAAATATTAGTCTTATCTTTTTTTAATGTAATATTATATTGTTTAATAAGTGGAGGAAGAGAATTCATATCTTATCTAATAATTATTGGAATATTTTCATTTAAAGCTAAAATTATAAAAAAAAATATAAAGCTTATATTATTGTTGATCTTATGTACTTTAGTAATGACTTTTTTTAGACAAGCTAGTTTAAAAAAAGTTTTTATGACCATAATAACATATTATAGTGGAGCAATTGCATATTTTGATTATTTGTTAAAACATAATAATGATAAATTTTATAATGGAGAATTACTTTTCTCAGGAATTATAGGTCCAATAAAGTTCCTGCTTAGATATATAGGATTTAAAATTTCAAATAGTAGTTTATCAGAAGTTGGGACTGAATTAATGAAATTTGTTCAGTTGTCAGATACTAACAGTTTTTTTAAATTTTATAATGCTTTAGCTACAGCATTTTATTGGCAATATAAAGATTTTGGATATTTTGGAATAGTAGTAATTAATTTACTACTTGGTATTTTTTATAGAATATTTTATAAAAAATTAGAAATTAGAAATTTGAATCATATTGCCATAAGCTCTTATTTAGAGTATTTAATGATTCAAAGTATATTCGGGTTTAAACATATAGATTTTTTTTCAATTTTACCATTAATAATATACATAATGATTTTGGAAAGGAGAAAAAGTGTTAGCGCCAATTTTAATAACAGTTTATGATAGAAAGGCACATTTAGAAAAATCCATAGAAGCTTTAAAGAAAAATCCATTAGCAAAAGAATCTGTTTTATACATAGCTTCTGATGCTGCATATAGTAAAAAAGATGAAAAAAAAGTGAAAGAAATCAGAGAATTTATAGATAATATAAATGGATTTAAAGAAATAATATTGTTTAAATCTAATGAAAATAAAGGGTCCTATGAATCTACAAAATTAGCAATAGAAAAAATATTGGAAAAACATGATAAAATTATTTTTTTAGAAGATGATATTATTGTATCAAAATATTTTTTAGAATTTATGAATAATAGTTTAAATTTATATGAAGAAAATAATAAAATATTTGCAATTTGTTCATATGTTCCACCTGATTTTTCCCTTCCTAAATTAAAGACAGAAGTATATCTTTGGAATTATTATTGCCCATGGGGAATGGCAACTTGGAAAAAAAAATGGAAAGAATTAGATTTAAATTTAGAAAAATATATGGAATTTTTTAAAAATAAAAGGCAAGTTATAAAATTTTTTCAAGGAGCAAATCATGCATTACCTATATTAATAGATGATAGAAATGGTTTAATAAAAGCTATGGATTCTAGGATAGATTGGAATATTTTTCAAAAAGGATTATATTGTGTCTTTCCAATTAAAACTCTAAGCAAAAATATAGGTGTAGATGGTAGTGGAGAACATTCTGGAAAAAATAAAATTTATGAAGAACAAATATTAGAAGACTTTAATCCTAACTTAATAAAAAATATTTCTTTTGATGATTATGTCTATAAAGAAAGAAAGAAATATCATAAATTTAAATTTTTAGAGAGAGGATATGTATATTTTAAAATATTTAATTTACATCATATTTTAGATAAATTATATATAACTAATTTAATGAAAAAGCTAAGGTTTATTTTAAAATTTTTGAAAAAAAAGTTATAAAAAACTTAAAATTAACTATTGTTATATATATAGAAAAGATTTTAGTTATGTAAAGAATAGGAAAGAGATCTTTTTAAAAATCAAAATAGTTAATATCATTACAATATAAAAAGAAACTAATTTTTAATTAAATTAAAAGGAAGATAAATGAAATCAATATCAAAAAATATTTTTTACAACTTTTTATTAGTAGGATTTAATATAGCTTATCCTTTAATAACTGCTAGTTATATTTCAAAAATATTAGGAGTCAAAAATATAGGAATGATTAACTACTCTCAATCAATAATTAATTTTTTATTAATATTTGCTATGATAGGAGTTCCAACATATGGGATAAGAGAAATAGCTCAACACAGAGAAAATGAAAAAGAAATTAATAACATTTTTTCTGAATTATTAATAATAAAAGCTTTTTTTTCTTTAATCGTTTTCATATTATATTTTTTGGTTCTTTTAGGGATACAGGAATTAAAATATAATAAAAGTATATTTTTTATTATGGGAATTATTTTGTTAATAAATTCTTTTAACATAGATTGGTTTTTTAGTGGGATAGAAGATTATAAAGTTCTTTCACTGAGAAACATTATAATTAAAATGATAACTCTTATATTAATAATTTTTTTAATAAAGAAATCAGAAGACTATTATTTATATGCACTTCTTATAGCTTTGGGACAAAGTTTAGGAAATGTCTGGAGTTTTTTTTATTCAAGAAAATTTGTTAAATTAAAATTTAAAAATTTAAGTTTCAAAAGACATTATAATGGTTTGAAAGTATTTTTTTTATCCTCTCTTGTTATTAGTGTATATACATTGTTGGGTGGAATAATATTAGGGATTTTTAGTACACCAGAAAAAGTAGCTTTTTTTAGTAGAGCGAGACAACTGCAACTAGTTGGAGTTACAATAACTGGATCTGTTTCAACAGTTTTAATTCCAAGAATTTCTTATTATTATACTAATGATAAAAATGAATATTTTATTTTATTAAAAAAATCATTAAATTTTGGTTATATTTTATCTATTCCATTAATGATAGGATTTATATTTTTATCTAAAGAATTAAATCTTTTTTTAGGTGGAACAGAGTTTTTACCAGCTCAAAAGCCTTTAATTATATTAAGTCCATTAATTTTAATAGTGACTTTAAACACTTGGGGTTATTTACAGGGAATTGTTCCAGCTGGTATGGAAAAAATAGGAACTATAATTCAAATGGGAATGGCAATAATTAATGTATTGTTAAGTATAGTTTTAATTCCAAAATTTTTTGATATAGGAGTTTCTGTTGCTACTGTGGCTGCTGAAACAGTAGGAACTATTATTCTAATAATTGTATTGAAAAGAAAAATAAAGATAAATTTATTAACTAATTCGTTGTATAAATATATAATTTCAGGTATTATTATGGCTTTTTTTATAGAAATAATAAAGCAATATTTTAATAATAATCAAACATTAGTATTGAGTATTTTAGGTGGAGGAATTATATATTTTCTTATTTTAATTTTTTTAAAAGAAGAAATAATCTTGTATATACTAAATAAAGTTTTTAATAAATTAAGGAGGAAAGATTGAAATGGATAAGCTAGATAAAAAAATAATGGTAACGAAATCTTTTTTACCCCCATATGAAGAATATTGTGAAGAAATAAAAGAAATATGGAATACTTATTGGCTTACAAATATGGGAATAAAACATGAAACATTAAAAGAAAATATGAAACAATATTTAAATGTTGAAAATATAACTTTATGTAGTAATGGACATTTAGCATTAGAGATGGCTATAAGAGCTCTGAAACTTACTGGAGAAGTAATCACAACTCCATATACTTTTGCTTCAACTACTCATGCTATAACTAGATGTGGGTTAACTCCAGTTTTTTGCGACATAGAAATGAAAAACTTTACAATAGATACATCTAAAATAGAAGAGCTTATTACAGAAAAAACAAGTGCAATAATTCCAGTACATGTCTATGGAAATCCATGTAATGTTGAAGAAATAGAGAAAATAGCTAAAAAATATAATTTAAAAGTGATATATGATGCTGCTCATACATTTGGAGTAGAAATAAATGGAAAAGGAATAGGGAATTATGGAGATGTTTCAATGTTCAGTCTTCATGCAACAAAGGTATATAGTACAATTGAAGGAGGAGCATTAACATATAATAATGATAACTATTCAAGTCTTTTTAGATTAGAGAAGAATTTTGGAATAACAGGTCCTGAAGAGGTTATACAAAATGGAGGGAATGCTAAACTTAATGAATTTCAGGCGGCTATGGGACTTGTAAATTTAAAGTATGTTGATAGTGAAATTTTAAAAAGAAAAAAATTAGTAGAAAAATATAGAGAACTTCTAAAGAATATAGAAGGAATAAGATATTTAGAGGACATAAAAGGGATAAGACATAATTATGCTTATTTTCCAATAATAATTGATGAGAAAGTTTATGGAAAAACGAGAGATGAAGTATTTGAAAGGTTAAAAGATTATAATATTTTTACTAGAAAGTATTTTTATCCTTTAATAAACAACTTTGAATGTTACAGGGAAAAATATAAAGATATAAACTTACCAAATGCTGAATATATCTCTGATAGAGTAATGACCCTTCCAATGTATGGAGATTTAACTTTAGAAGAGGTTAAATATATTTGTAAAACATTGAAGGAGATAAAAAAAGGATGAAGATATTAGTTATAACAGATAATGAGTATATTTTTCAAAATTTTTTACTAATAATAAAAAATGAAAAATACAAAAATTTTAAATTTTCATTTAGATACTCTTCAAAAAATACTAGTATGAAGGAAAAATATTTAGATTCAGAAATATTCAAAGCTATAAATGTGAAAGAAGAAGTTGAAGATATAATAAAAAATTATGATATGGTATTTTCTTTACATTGCAAGCAGATATTTCCAGCTAAACTTGTAAATGCTTTAAAATGTATAAATATTCATCCAGGACTTAACCCTTATAATAGGGGATGGTTTCCTCAAGTATTTTCAATATTAAATAAGCTAGATTGTGGAGTAACTATACATTATATGGATGAATATTTAGATCATGGAAAAATATTATTTCAAGAAAAAGTAAATATGTATGATTGGGATACCTCTCTATCATTATATAACAGAATTCAAAATAAGGAAATAGAACTTCTTGAAAAAAATCTTTATGATATTTTGACAAAAAATATTGAAGGATTTAAAGTAGAAGAAGGAAATATAAACACTTTAAATGATTTTAAAAAATTGTGTGAGATTGATTTAGATGAGAAAATTACTATGAGAGAAGCAATAGATAAATTAAGGGCTTTATCTCATGGAGAGTATAAAAATGCATATTTTATAACAGATAATGAAAAAGTCTATGTACAATTATTTTTAGAAAAAGAGGAGAAAAAATGAAAGGAATAATATTAGCAGGAGGAAGTGGAACAAGACTTCATCCATTAACTAGAAGTGTTTCAAAACAAATACTTCCAGTATATGATAAACCTATGATCTATTATCCACTATCAGTTTTGATGCTGGCAGGAATAAAAGAAATACTTTTAATTTCAACTCCAAGAGATATAGAGTGTTTTAGAGAACTATTAGGGGATGGAAAGAAAATTGGAATAAATATAGAATATGCTGTTCAATATAAGCCAAATGGATTAGCAGAAGCTTTTATAATAGGAGAAAAATTTATAGGAAATGATAATGTAGCTTTAATATTAGGAGATAACCTATTTTTTGGACAAGCTTTTTCACCAGTAATTAGAGAATCAGCAAAATTAAAAATTGGGGCAGAGATTTTTGGATATCTAGTAAAAAATCCAAAAGAATATGGAGTAGTAGAATTTGATGATAATAGAAATGTTCTATCTTTAGAAGAAAAGCCAGAAAAACCAAAATCAAAATATGCAATACCAGGGCTTTATTTTTATGATAATACAGTAATAGAAAAAGCTAAAGGATTAAAACCAGGTAAAAGAGGAGAATTAGAAATAACAGATTTAAATAAATTGTATTTAATGGAAGGAAATTTAAAAGTTAATCTTTTAGGAAGAGGTTTTGCTTGGCTTGATACAGGAACTCACAAAAATTTACTTCATGCTTCTAATTTTATAGAAACTATTCAGGATAGACAAGGGAATTATGTAGCTTGTATAGAAGAGATAGCATACAAAAATGGATGGATAACTAAGAAAGAATTAGTAGAGCTTGCAGAACCATTATTAAAAACAGAATATGGAAAATATCTAATGGAAATAAGTGAGGAGATATAAGATGAAGACATATCTTGTAACAGGGGCAGCAGGCTTCATAGGAACAAACTTTGTAAAATATATACTTGAAAAATATGAAGAAGAAATAAGAATAGTAGTTCTGGATAAACTTACTTATGCAGGAAATATAGAAAATATACAAGAGGAAATAGACTCTAAAAAGATAGACTTTGTAAAAGGAGATATTTGTAACAGAGAATTGGTGGAAGATATATTTTCCAGATATGAAATAGACTATGTAGTAAATTTTGCAGCAGAATCTCATGTAGACAGAAGTATATCAAATCCACAGATATTCTTGGAAACAAATATATTGGGAACACAAAATCTGTTGGAAGTATCTAAGAAATTCTGGATTATAGGAAAAGATGGAAATGGATACCCTGTATATAAAGAAGGAAAGAAATTTCTGCATATATCTACAGATGAAGTATATGGTTCATTATCAAAGGACTATACAGAAGCAAAAGAGCTTGTGCTTGATAATAGAGTAAAGAAAGTAGCAGAAGGAAGAAAGAATCTGAAAACATATGGAGATAAATTCTTTACAGAGGAAACACCATTGGATCCTAGATCACCATATTCAGCCTCAAAAACATCAAGCGATATGATAGTAAGAGCATATGCAGAAACATATAAATTTCCAATGAATATAACAAGATGTTCAAATAACTATGGACCATATCAGTTTCCAGAAAAGCTGATACCACTTATTATAAAAAATATACTGGAAGGCAAGAAACTGCCAGTATATGGAGATGGAAGCAATGTAAGAGACTGGCTTTATGTAAAAGACCATAATAAAGCAGTGGATATGGTAATAAATAGTGGAAGATTAGGGGAAGTGTATAATATTGGCGGTTTTAATGAAGAAAAGAATATAAATATAGTAAAACTAACAATAGATACTATAGCTAAGATAATGAAAGAGGAACCAGAGTACAGAAAGGTATTAAAAACTGATGTAGAAAATATATCATATGATTTGATAAGCTATGTACAGGATAGACTGGGTCATGATGCAAGATATGCAATAGATCCAGAGAAGATAGTAACAGAATTAGGGTGGTATCCAGAAACATCTTTTGATGAAGGAATAGAAAAGACAATAAGATGGTATTTGGATAATCAGGAATGGATAGAGAAAATTTTGAGTAAATAATAAAAAGGGAGTTTACTTGTAAGTATTCTCCCTTTTCTCCTATTTTGTAATTTCGTTATAAAGTGAAATATATTTTTTAGCAGATGTATTCCAATTATTATCTCTAGCTTTAGCACTTTTTACAATTTTTTCCCACTTATCTTTGTCTTTATAAATAGAAATTGCGTATTCCAGAGTTTTGTATAATTCATCACTGCTTATATTTTTAAAACCAAATCCATCTCCTTCTCCAGTATATTCATTGTAAGGAGTGACTGTATCTTTTAATCCACCTGTTTCTCTAACAATAGGAACACAGCTGTATCTCATAGCAATCATTTGAGAAAGGCCGCAAGGTTCAAAGATAGAAGGCATCAGAAACATATCTGATCCACTGTATATCTCCATAGATAAAGGCTGATTAAATCCAATATATGAGCAGACTCTTCCAGGGTACTGTCTTTCTTTCCATTTAAAGAAATCTTCATATTTAGGCTCTCCATTTCCAAGAAGGACAAACTGGATACCTAATTTCATTAATCTGTCAAAGCTGTCTATAATCAGATCTATTCCCTTTTGTCTGTCTAATCTAGTGATAATAGAAACTAAAGGAGCATCAGGATCCTGATTAAGGCCTAAGCTTTCTTGAAGTTCAGACTTCAATCTTTTCTTTCCTTTTCTAGGAAGCTTATATACAGTTCCATCTATTCCATTAACAATACCTTTCAGTTTATAATCAAATTTTCTGAATAGGCCATCTAATCCTTCACCAAGTTCAGGAGTTTTTATCTCTTCAGCATATGAATTGCTCACAGTAGTGATGTAGTCAGAATATACAACTCCACCTTTTAAGAAAGAAATCATATCATAATATTTGATTCCATCTTCAACAAAATATCTTCCTCTATCTATTTCTAAAGTTTTTTCTATTACATCATTATAGAAGAAACCTTGAAATCTTAAATTGTGAATAGTGAAAATAGTTTTTATATTATACATTCCTCTTTCTTTTAAGTAGATAGGAACCAATCCAGTGTGCCAGTCGTTACAGTGGATTATATCTGGTTCAAATCCTGTGATATAGAATGTTTCTATGATGGCTTTAGAAAAGAATGCAAATCTTTCACAGTCATCACCTTCACCATAGATTCTGCTTCTATTAAAGTATCTTTCATTATCAACAAAATAGTAAGTTATACCATCAAGTTCACAATAATCTATTCCTACATATTCATTATGATGAGCCACCCATATCTGTTTATCTCCTAAATGCTGCATCATTTCCTTATATTTATCAGGAATAGCACTATATTTAGGCAATATTACCCTCACATCTATTTTTTCTTTTTTTAATGCTTTTGGCAGTGAGTAAGCTACATCACCAAGACCTCCTGTTTTAACAAAAGGCCATGCTTCTCCTGCTGCAAAAAGTACTTTCATCTTCATCACTCCTTTATGAAGAACTAATCTCTACCCTTACCTTTTAGATATTCTAAAAGATCTCTGTAGTGTTCTTTATCCCATTTGATGCTCTTTTCAATAACTAAAGGGTAATTTCTAGAAGCACTTAGTCTTTCATTACATTTGATTACATTATTTTTATCTACAATTATATTTTTCAATACAGCTCCAGATTTAACAACACTATCTTGTAAAAGAATACTATCTTCAACTATAGCTCCCTCTTCAACTGTAGCTCCTCTAGCTAAAATAGAGTTTTTAACTTTTCCACCTAAAATACATCCATTAGCTATAACCGAATTTACTATTTCAGCTTTTTCTTTAAACATTGATGGGGGAGTATCTTTTGTTTTAGTATATATTTTTCTTCCATCTTTATTAAATATATCATCTCTAGTTTCTTTGTTCAGAAGATCCATATTGAAATCGAAATATTCTTTAGTTGAATTTATACAAGCCAAATATCCTTTAAATTCATAGCCATTTATGCTTAATCTAGCTACATTTCTAGAGATAAGATCTTTTACTGTGTAATAAGCTCCATCTTGAATTCCATCACATATTAATTTTATCAGAAGTTCTTTTTTTATAATGAAAGTTTCCATAGAAATATTTTCATCTTTTTTAAAGAAAAGATTTTGTCCAATTCCTAATATTTCCCCATTTTCTCCAACTTTTACACTGTCACAATTATCAAATCTTTCATTTGCATTGTCTACTTTTTTATATACAAGAGTAACATCTTTTCCACTTTCTTCATGTTTTTTTACAACATCAGCAATATCAATATTACATACCATATGAGAACTTAATATAACTACATTTTGTTGTTTGCTACGGAAGAAATATTCCATATTCTTTTTAACTCTTTTTACATTAGTTGAATAAGTAGAGTCAGCCATTTGTTTGAAAATGAATATACCATCTTTTTTTCTATCTAAATCCCATTCTGTACCTCTACCAATATGGTCAGTAAGTGAATTCATATCTTCATTTCCACCAAAAATACCAACATTTCTTATTCCAGCATTAACCAAGTTTGATAAAGCAAAATCTATTATTCTATAAGTTCCACCTACTGGAACAGATGCCAGAGGTCTCATTTTAGTAAGAGATCTGATATTATCTAGAGATTCGGCTAAAAATATTATAGCCATATAATTATTTAGCATAAAGTCCTCCCTTGTAAGCTTATTTTATAACTTCGCTTTTTATTATTCTTCCATGACCAATAACAGCAATTTCAGTATCATCTCCAATAACTGTATTTTTCTTGATAACTACTTCATCAGCTATAATTGCTTTGTTTATAATAACATTTTCTTCAATAACTGTATCCTGCATTATTACAGAATTGATGACTTTACTATTTTTTCCAATTTTTACACCAGGGAAAATGACAGAATTTTTAACTACACCTTCTATCTCGCAACCTTTGTCAACCAGTGAAGTTGTAATTACAGCATCATCACTTACATACAGAGGAGGATAAATTCCTTGACGAGTATTGATTTTCCAGTCTTTATCAAAAATATTTAATTCATTATCTGGTTTTAAAAGATCCATATGAGCATCCCAGAAACTTTCAATAGTTCCAACATCTTTCCAGTATCCTTCAAACGGATATGCAAACAATCTTTTATGATCATTTAGTAGATTAGGTATTATATTTTTACCAAAGTCATTGCTTGAAGCAGGATCTCTTTCATCTTCAAGGAGATAATCTTTTAATACACTCCATTTAAAAATATAAATTCCCATTGATGCAAGAGTACTCTTTGGCTGTTTTGGTTTTTCTTCAAACTCATATATTGAATAATCTTCATTAGCATTCATAATACCGAAGCTTGGAGCATCTTTCATTGGAACGTTAAATACCCCAATAGTTACATCAGCATCTTTTTCTTTGTGGAATTTAAGCATTTTTTCGTAATCCATTTTATATATATGATCTCCTGAAAGAATTAAAACATTTTCAGGATCATATTTATCTATAAATGGAATATTTTGATAGATAGCATTGGCAGTTCCCTTATACCATCCACCTTCATCATTTTTTTTAGTATGAGGCTGCAGTACAGTTACCCCTCCATCCATTCTATCTAAGTCCCAAGGTGATCCTCTTCCAATGTGATCATTAAGGATATGAGGTTCATATTGAGTAAGTATTCCTACTGTATCTATTCCAGAGTTAGAACAATTACTTAAAGTAAAGTCTATGATTCTATATTTTCCACCAAATGGAACTCCAGGTTTAGCTATTTTTTCAGTTAAATCTAATAAACGGCTTCCTTGTCCTCCAGCCAGTATCATAGCTATTATTTGTTTTTTCTTCATAACTTCCTCCTAATATTTGATGTAATACTATTTGGCTAACTTTTTATTTTCTTTTTTAGTTGATGATTTTGTTACAGTTGTTTCTATTACTGCTTCTTTCCCATTCCCTTTTCCCTTTACTCCTCCTTTTTTCTTTTCAACCTTTTCAGTTTTTAAAAAAATTACTGTGTTTCTAGGGATATCCAATTCTATATGCTGTTCTCTATAGTTCCAGCTCTTGTCAATAGGTTTGTATGTTTTCTTTTTAGCAGTTCCCTTTCCACCAAATTTTTTGTCATCACTGTTTAGGATAACATTATATATTTTATTTTCTGGTACTCCAATTTTGTATTTTTTTCTGTCTTCACCAGAAAAGTTAAAGACTACTATTAAATGTTCTTTGAAATCTTTTGTTTTTCTTAGAAAGGCAAGCATATTTTCAGTATAATTTTCATGTTCTATCCATTCAAATGTATCCCAGCTGTCTTCCCATAGAGATTTATCTTCAAGATAAAGTGTATTTAAAGCTTTTACATAAGCCTGTACTTCTTTATTTCCAGTATTTTGCTCTAATAGATGCCATTCAAGAGATTCATAAAATCTCCATTCAAGCCCATGAGCAAATTCATTTCCCATAAAATTTAATTTTTTTCCAGGATGAGCTATTTGATAAGAATAAAGAGATCTAGTATGAGCTAGTTTATCTTCATAATATCCAGGCATTTTTTCAATTATTGATTTTTTACCATGTACTACTTCATCATGTGATAGAGGGAGTACATAATTTTCAGAGAAAGCATACATAAATGAGAAAGTCAGCTTTCCATGATGTTGATATCTGAATATAGGATCTATACTAAAATATTTAAGTGTATCATTCATCCATCCCATATTCCATTTGCTGTCAAATCCAAGTCCACCATCAATAGGGTGTTTAGTAACATTAGGCCATGCAGTAGAGTCTTCTGCTATTACAAGAACATCTGGGAAATCATCATGCACAACAGAATTTAATTCTTTAAAGAAATCCACAGCACCTAGATTTTCTTTTCCACCATATTTATTTCTTAAATCATCTTCTCCATCTTTTCCATATGATAGGTAGAGCATATTAGCTACTGCATCCATTCTTACACCATCTATATGGAATTCTTTGAACCAGTAAGTAAGGTTAGATATTAAAAAACTTTTAACTTCATTTCTTGTAACATCAAAGTTGCAAGTACCCCATTCTTTATTTTCTCCAATTCTTGAATCTAAATACTCATAAGTTGGAGTTCCATCAAATCTATAGAGTCCATGAGCATCTTTACAGAAATGTCCAGGCACCCAGTCTAAAATGACTCCAATATTATTTTTATGCATAAGGTTTACAAGAAACATAAAGTCTTCTGGCGTTCCATATCTGCTTGTAACTGAGTAATATCCAGTAGCCTGATATCCCCAAGAAGCATCAAGAGGATATTCATTTATAGGCATTATCTCAATGTGAGTATAGTTCATTTCTTTTAGATATTCAGCAAGCATAATAGCAGAATCTTTATAGTTCAGCCATTCTCCATGGATTCCTCTCTTCCAAGAACCTAAATGCACTTCATATATATTAATTGGTTTATCTAATCCAGTAGTTCTTTTATTCAGCCATCTTTTATCTGCCCACTTGAATTTAGGAATATCATAGATAATAGAAGCTGTATTAGGTCTCATTTCAGAATAAAAGGCATAAGGATCAGCTTTCATTTCCACTCTTCCATCAGCACCTTCTACTCTATATTTATATTTTTCCAGTTTTTTAAGATTTGGTATTTCAAGTTCCCATATGCCTTCATTATTTATTCTTTTCATCATATGGTTATAACCAGTCCATTCATTGAAATCTCCAACAACAGCAACTGATTTAGCATGAGGGGCCCATACTCTGAATATAACTGAATTTTTATTTAAATGTGCTCCCATATAGTTATATACTTCTCTGTGTTCTCCTCTATGAAAAAGATACACATCTAGTTCTCTCTCCATTTTAAAACGCCACCTCCTTGATAACAAAGATGTTACATGAACCAGTTTATAATTTAGCTGGTTCTATATGCCATATTTCATCTGCATATTCCTTTATAGTTCTGTCAGATGAGAATTTTCCTGCATTAGCAATATTCATAAGCTGTTTTTTAGCCCATCCCATTCTATCTCTGTATTCTTTATTAATAGTCTTTTGAGCTTTTCTGTAAGATTCAAAATCCTCTAATACAAAGTATTGGTCAGCTTGTTGCCAAGGAGCATTTTCCATAAGAGATCTATGAATATTTCCATAGATTCCAGTTCCAAGATCGTTGAAAGTACCATCAATCAGTGAATCAACTATTCTTTTTAATCCTTGAATATTGTTATATGGAACATGAGGATCATATCCCTTTGTTCTCATTTCTTCTATTTCATTAACTTTTAATCCAAAAATATAGTTATTTTCTATTCCTGCTTCTTCTACTATTTCCACATTAGCTCCATCTAGAGTTCCAATAGTTAAAGCACCATTCAGCATAAATTTCATATTTCCAGTTCCAGAAGCTTCTTTTCCTGCTGTAGATATCTGTTCAGAAATATCTGCTGCTGGGAATAATTTTTCTGCTACTGATACTCTATAGTTTTCAACAAATACTATTTTTAATTTTCCATTTATATCAGGATCTCTGTTTACGACCTGAGCAACTTCATTGATGAGTCTGATTATACCTTTAGCCATAAGATACCCTGGAGCAGCCTTTGCTCCATAGATATAAGTAACTGGATTAAATTCCATAGATGGATTTAATTTTAATTTATGATATAGACCTATAACATGGAATATATTTAAAAGCTGTCTTTTATATTCATGAAGTCTTTTTATCTGCATATCAAATATAGAATTTGGATTAATTTCTATCCCTTGAGTTTCTCTCAAATAATTAACTAATTCTATTTTTTTCTCGTGTTTGATTTCTAAAATTCTTCTTAAAATTCCTTCATCTTCAACATATTCTTCTAATCTTTTTAACTGGCTTAAATCAGTAATCCATTTATCTCCAAGGAGTTCAGTTATAAGCTTTGCCAGTTGTGGATTTGATTGAAGAAGCCATCTTCTTTGTGTTATACCATTAGTTTTATTTTGGAATCTTTCAGGGTATATTTCATACCAATCTTTTAATTCTTTCTTTTTAAGAATTTCTGTATGAAGAGCAGCAACTCCATTTATTGTATGACTTCCATATATAGCAAGCCATGCCATATGAATCATATTTCCTTGTATAATAGCCATTCTTCCTTGTCTAGCTGGATCATTAGGAAACTTTTCAGCAAGGAATCCTTTTAGTTGATCATTTATTCCCTGAGTTATTTGATATACTCTTGGAACAACTTGCTCATAAAGTCCTACCCACCATTTTTCAAGTGCCTCAGCCAATATAGTATGGTTAGTATATGAGAAAGTTTTTTCAACTATTCCCCATGCCTTTTCCCAAGACACTCCCTCAACATCTAAAAGTAATCTCATTAATTCTGGAATAGCTATAACAGGGTGAGTATCATTTAATTGAATTGCTGTAAATTCAGCAAATTTATCAAAATTTCTTCCATGTATTTTTTTAAATTTTCTTAAAATATCCTGCAATGATGCAGATACAAAGAAATACTGTTGTTTTAATCTTAATTTTTTCCCTTCATCAGTTGAGTCATTTGGATAAAGAACTCTTGATATATCTTCTGCTCTAGTTTTTTCCTGAGTAGCATGAAGATAATCCTGTTGATTGAATTTTCCAAGATCAAGGTCTATTATAGAATGAGCTTCCCATAGCCTTAAAGTATTTATATTTTTAGTTCCATAACCTATTATTGGCATATCATATGGAACTGCTCTTACATTTTCATCTCCAAAACTTACTATAACTTCATCAGCTGGTCTTTCAACAGACCATACATCCCCATATTTAAGCCATGTTTCAGGTTTTTCTACCTGATATCCATCTTTAAATGATTGGTTAAAGATACCATTTCTATATCTGATACCATATCCTTGTCCAGGAAGATTAAGAGTAGCAAGAGAATCTAAAAAACAAGCAGCAAGTCTTCCTAATCCACCATTTCCTAAAGCAGAATCTTCTTCTTCATCTTCTATTTTATTATAATCAATACCATATTCTGCCAATACTTCTTTGACTTCACCTAATAATCCAAGATTAATAAGATTATTTCCTAATGCTCTACCCATAAGAAATTCTGCTGAAAGGTAAAAAGCCTGTTTTTTTTGAGAATAAAGTTTTTTTGTTTCATACCAGTCTTCAGCGATTTCTTCCATAATAGCCTGTCCTAAAGCTCTATAAATTTCAAATTCATTAGCTTCAGTTATATCTTTACCAAAACTTATCTTTACATATTTTTCAATTTGTTTCTTTAACTCATTTTTTTCAATTTTCATATTTTCTCCCTTTAATAATTTGTCTATCTTTTAAATTTTCTAGTTATTGTCTTTATATTATTACATAATTCATCTGTAATATATTTTTCATTGAGCCTCCATTTCCAATTTTTTCCTAATGTAGATGGAGCATTCATCCTTCCTTCTTCTCCTAAACCAATAAAGTCCTGCATTTGAGCTATAGCTATATTAGCTTTTGATGCCCATATTGCATCAATAAATCTAAGATTAATAGGAAGCCAGTAATCACTCCCAAATTTACTGAGATAATTTTTTAAATACTCATCACAATAATGTTTAATTTCAGGAGAGATAGTTTCATACCATCCAGTCACAGTATTGTTATCATGGGTTCCTGTATATGCTACACAATTTTCTTCATATTTATGTGGTAGATAGTCGCTGTTTTCTGAATCAAAAGCAAATTCAAGTACTTTCATTCCAGGAAAGCCGCTTCTCTTTAAAAGCTTCTTTACTCTTTCAGTAAGAAGGCCAAGGTCTTCAGCTATTATTGGAAGCTTTCCTAATCTTCTTTCAACAGTTCTGAAAAAATCCATTCCAGGACCTTTTTCCCAGTGTCCTCTTACAGCAGTAGTATCTTTTGACGGAATACTCCAATAAGCTTCAAATCCTCTGAAATGATCTATTCTGACAATATCATATATTTCAAAACAGTAAGCTATTCTTTTTATCCACCAGTCATAATTTGTTTTTTTAAGATATTTCCAATCATACAATACATTTCCCCACAGTTGACCATCTTTGCTAAAATAGTCTGGAGGACATCCTGAAACTCTTTTTGGTTTTTTATATTTATCAAATTGGAATATTTTTGATTCACTCCAAGTATCAGCACTGTCTGTTGCTACAAAGATAGGAATATCTCCAATTATGCAAATTCCTTTGGAATTAGCATAAGATTTTAACTTAAACCATTGTTTATAGAAAGTATATTGCACAAAAGAAAAATAATCCATATTTTTTTTCAAATTTTCATCATTTTTTTCAAATTTTTTTAAATTTCTATATTTATAACATTTAGGCCAGTTTTGCCATGACTTTCCAGAAAATTTTTCTTTTAATGCCATATACAAAACATAGTTGTCCAGCCAGTAAGCATTTTTTGTTTTAAATTTTTTGAAGTCTTCCTCTATTTCATCATTTTTTTCTGTTTTTTTCCAGAAAATCTCAAAAATATTTTTTAAAAGTTTAGTTTTTCTTTCATTTACCTGTTCATAATCAAGATTATCTTCATAGTTTATTTCTCTTAAAGGCAAGAGGTCATTATGATCTATGTATCCAAGCTCTATAAATTCTTCTAAATCTATGAAATAAGGATTACCTGCAAAAGCTGAGAAAGACTGATAAGGTGAATCCCCGTATCCTGTAGGACCCATTGGGAGTATCTGCCATAATTTCTGTTTAGATTTTTCAAGAAAATCTACAAATTCATATGCTTTTTTTCCAAAATCTCCTATTCCATATTCACTTGGAAGAGAAGTTATATGCATTAATATACCACTGCTTCTTTTAAACATTTTTCCCCCTGTTACTGAATAAAGTTTTTCTTTTCATGAAGGCTGTTTATACTAATTTTCTTTTCAAAAGATTTTTCATATATTTTAGCTAATCTTGCCATATAGATGTCACTGTGTATATGTTCTGAGATTATCTGTACATAGACTTCATTATCTGTGAGAGTGCCTATCATTTTATCACCAGTATTAGTCACTACAAAACTATTGCATAAATCAGTTACCATCATAATTCTTTTTGGATTTTTATGAGTTTCTTTTAATTCAGTCTTATGATAATATTCTATATTTTCTCCAATATCTTCTAATTTATTAAAAGAAAATATAATAATTCTTACTCCTCTTTTAGCTGCTTCCTTTAAATCAGATTCCATAATTTCAAGATTGAAATCTGTATTCAGATATATTTCTTTTTCAGCATCTTTAATAATACTGTGAAGAGTATGTAGAATATTTTCATAGCCTTCTATTCTTAGATAATAATCTTTTTTTAAAGGTCTTTCTATATTTTTAAGTTGTTGTTTTATACTTTCAGCATTTTTATGAAATTTCTTTTCTATTTCTTCAAAAATTATCTCAGGCTCTTTTGCTTCATATTCTTTACTACCATTAGGAATCATAAAAACATATCCATTTTTATATAAAGACTCTAAAGCCTGATAAACAGTGGATCTTGAGAGATTTAGTTCTTTAGCCATTTTATAACCATTTGTTTTTCCTGATTTAAGCAAGGTTATATAGACTACAGCTTCTGTTCTTGTGAAACCGAAATTCATAAGTTTGTCTACTACATCCTGCATAACTTCCTCCCTCTATATTTAAGTAGTACATTTATGTACTACTATTCTTAATTTAATTATACTTTAAAAACTGTATAATATCAATAGCAATTGTAATGAAAAAATCTATTTTTTTAAAAAAATATTTAGAAAAATAAATTCAATAAAAAAAGAATGACCTTTTGAAAAGAATATATAAATAACTTCTAAAACTTAATCTAATTTTTTAGTCATTTACTTAATATAATTTCAGGTCATTCTTAATTATTTATATTGAATTTTTATTTATTATCTTTAACTACATTTTGTCCTGCAATTCTTCCAAATACTGTAATATCAGCAATTGCGTCACTACCTAGACGATTGGTACCATGAATATCTCCAGTAACCTCTCCAGCTCCATAAAGTCCTTTTATTACTTCCCCTTTAGTATTGATAACTCTTGCATTTTCATCAATTTTTACTCCACCCATTGTGTGATGTACAGCAGGGACAGCTTTCATAATATAGAAAGGTCCTTTTGCTTCAAATGGAGTAAGTTTTCCTCTTTTATTAAATTCTAAATCTTTTCCATCTTTAGCATATTGATTATATTTTGCTACAGTTTTTTCAAGTTCAGCAGCATCTATTCCAAAGAAATCAGCAGCTTCTTTTATAGTATCAGCTTTCACTAAAAGTTTATTATTAAATAGGTAATTCATTTCATCCTCATGATGTTCAGCTACTCCACTTATTTTTACTTGTGCTTCATCACAGAATTGGTAAGCAGCATTTCCAGTTTGATTTTTTATTGCCATAGAGATAACATCTCTTCTTTCTAATTCTTCAACAAAACGTTTTCCCTCTTGGTTGATAAGAATACTTCCACCAATAAGTCTTACATCACCAAAATAAAGAAGAGCTCCACTTATAGGGTCGCAAGTAGGGTAAGTTTGGATGAATGGCATATCTTCAAGCTGGGCACCTATTTTTTCAGCCATAGTTATTCCGTCACCAGTTATTCCAACTGTGTTTGTAGAAAGAATATTTTCATCTACATCTTTATTGTATTTAACTCTCATTTCAAGATTAGAACCAAATCCACCAGTAGCTAGGATAACTCCATTTTTAGCGAGGAATGTATATTCTTTATCTTCATCTACTGCCTTTACTCCTGTAACTCTTCCCTTATCAACTATAAGTTCTGTAGCAGGAGTTTCATATAGTATAGGAATATTTAATTCTTCAGCTTTAGCAAGAAGCTTAGATATCATTTCAACTCCAGTAGCTCCTTGAGGAACAAGGCTTCTTTCTACAGAGTGCCCACCAAAGAACATCTGTCTATCTTCAAAAGTCATGTTGATATAGTCCTTAAGCCATTCAGCACCACTTAGGGCATTATCGGCTAAAACTCTTACTAATTTAGGATCTCCCTCATGATCTCCACCTTTTAATATATCATTGTAAAAAATATCATTACTATCTTTTAATCCTTTTTTAACTTGTACCCAGTTGTTAGGTGCAGCATATTCTCCACCAGATATAAGAGTATTTCCTCCAGCAAAAGCCATTTTCTCAATTACAATGACATTTTGAGCACCATTGTTTTTAGCCTCGATAGCAGCAACAAGACCTGCTCCTCCTGCTCCAACTACAACTACATCTTTGTTTTGAGTTTCTTTAGCTAATTTTTTAGCTTCTATAACAGGTTTTTTATTTAATTCTTTAAGATCAGCTCCAGAATTTTTAAGAGCATTTCTTACAGCTGAAGTAAGGGCTCTGCTTGTACCAGTAGCACCAGATACTCCATCTACTCTTAGAGATTGATATTTTACTATTTGTTCAGGAACTTTTTTTGCTGCTGATTCAGAGATTATAGGAGTATCAGTATTTTTTATTACTTTTACTTTCTCAATTTTATTTTTAGAAGTTTTTACTTCTACTTTTACCTCCCCTCTGTATCCTTTAGCCTCTCCTATATATGTTCCCTCTTTGAATTCAACTCCAAAAGCTGAAATACTTAAAGCTACACATAATATAAGAGATAAAATTCTTTTTTTGTTCATATTTGTCCTCCTCCAAGATATTTTGTTTCACTATTATAATTATAGCTTAAATTTCATACTTTGACAATAAAAAAAAGAGACGAAATAATTCATTTCGTCTCATAATGTTAGTACTTTATAATACTATAACTCTTTTTTCTATTGGAAGGAATTCTTTTCCAATTGCAGGAGCTGTTGGTTTTCCAAAAGGCATTTGTGCTATAAGCTTCCATGATTTAGGGATTTCAAATACAGTTTTAACTTCTTCATCAATCAAAGGATTGTAATGTTGAAGACTTGCTCCTAATCCTTGTTCAGCAAGCAGTGACCATATAGCAAACTGTAGCATTCCATTAGCTTGTTCAGCCCATACTGGAAAATTATCTCTATATAAAGGGAATTTCTCCATAAGTTCTTTTGTTGTTCTAGTAGAGTCAAAGAAAAGAACTGTTCCATAAGAATTAGCTAATCCTTTAATCTTATTTTCAGTTGTTTCAAAATTTCCAGCTGGGACTACTTTACGAAGAGTATTCATAACAATTTCCCATAATTTTTTGTGGTTTTCCCCATAAAGTATTATAACTCTTGCACTTTGATTATTAAATGCAGATGGAACATGTTTCACTGCATCTTTTATTATTTCTTCTATTTTTTCATTAGGAATAGTTGTTTCTTTAGACAGAGTATATATAGTTCTTCTGCTTTTCAACACATCCATAAAGCTTTTATTGTTCATAATAGTCCTCCTTTTAATGCATTAACTTAAAATTTGTATATTACATTATTCAAGTAGAAACTATTATTTCTTTTTTTTATCTTATTTTTTTTCGTTATTTAATGTCATTTCAATTATTTTTTTCATATTTTCTTTAGAAAGAGCACCTGCTACATATCCCATTATGTTTCCATCTTTATCTATCATAAAAGTAGTAGGAAAAGCACTTATATAGTAATTTCTGAATATTTCTCCTTTTACATCAAATACTACTGGAAATGTATAATTATTTTTAGTAAGAAAAGCTTTTATTTTTTCTTCTGATTCATCTTGGGGAGAAGGATTTTCAGCAGTTGTTGGACTTGCTGCTCCTAATATTACTACATCGTTTTTATTGTATCCATATTCTTTGTATATTTCTTCTATATGAGGCATTTCTGCTCTGCAAGGAGGACACCATGTAGCCCAGAAGTTAAGAAATACCACTTTTCCTTTATAGTCTGAAAGAGTATGAGTATTTCCATATTGGTCTTTTAACTGAAAATCATAAGCTGGAAGTTTTTCTTCCTGAGCAGGTTTAGCTGGCTCTTCAGTTTTTGCAGCATATTCTGTATTTTGGGACTGCTGTCCAGCTGCAAATACATTAAAGTTAAATCCACTCAAAGTCATAATTCCAATTATTATCAGAATAGCTCCACTAATTTTTATACTGTATTTTAAGAAAGATTTTTTTGCTTTTAAGAAATTTAGAACTTTAGTTGTAAATATCCCTAAAAGTAAAAATGGAATAATAAATCCTAAACTGTAAACTGATATAAGCATATTTCCTAAAAAGGCAGTTTTAGCTCCAGATGCCATAATAAGAACAGTAGATAATACTGGACCTATACATGGTGTCCATGCAAAACTAAATGTAAAACCTATTATAAAAGCAATCAATGGATTTATTTTTTTAGCTTCAAAATCTATTTTATGCTCTCTTTCCATGAAATTATTTTTTAATAGTCCTATTTGAAATAATCCTAGAAGGAGGATAAGTACACCGCTTATTCTAGTAAAAAGAATTCTGTTAGTATTAAAGAATCCTCCTAACTTTGAAAAGGAAAGTCCTAAAATAAAAAAAGCAGCAGATATTCCAAGGATAAAAAATATAGTATGTGTAAATACTTTTTTCTGATTATAAGAAATATTTCCCTGATCGTCTGTTGTAGCAGTATTTCCTGAAAGGTAACTCATATAAACAGGAAGGAGCGGAATAATGCAGGGAGAAAAGAAAGAAAATATTCCTCCTAAAAAAACTAAAATAAAACTAATGTTATCTGTTAAAAGTATGTCATTAAACATATGATTCCTCCTTAGTTGTATAAATAGAACTTATTATACCTTATAAATATTAAATATATTTAATTATTTACTAAAAAATTATTTAATTCCTTTATAGACAGAAAAAAATATTAGATAAAAAATGTCAAGATTATCAAGCTTAAAATATCTTGAGTTATTAAAATGACTACTGAATCTAGTCAAATATATTTTTATTTATAAAGATTAAATATTTTTAATAATTTTTTTAATAAAATTTATTATGAATTATTATTTTTTTCTTTGTAACACAAATGACATAATGGCTTGGTATTATTATTTTATAAATCTTTCCCCAAGATGTTTTAATATATAGATAAAAAAAATCTCCCTAATTAAATTTAGAGAGATTTTTTTATTTAGATTATAATTCTTCTTTTATTATTTTTAAGAATAACTTTTTAATCTCTTCTTTCTTCTCTCCAGGACCAAATATATAAAATGAGATATTACTGAATCTTTTGAAACTTTTCTGTGGAAGAAGATCAGAGAGAAGCTTGTCTTCACCATTAAGAGATACATATATCTTAGCTTCAGATACAGCATGATAGAATTTATTGTATCTTGTTATTATAAATATCTCTCCTTTTTTTAAACTAAGAGTTTCTCCAATTTCTCCAACTATTTTTTTTATTTTTTCATTATCTTTTAATATCTTATCCAATCTGTCTGTTACCAGCTTTTCCAGTTCAAGCTCATCTTCTAGACATTCATATTCATAAATAGTCTTCCATAAAGGTTTTAAAAATTTTCTTTCCATTAGCTGCTTCATAACAATAGAAGTGTATTCAACAGTTTTTCCATTGAGAGAAGCTAAATATGCTTTTCTTAAATGAGAATAAATATCATCATCTATTACTAGATTATCTATTACTGCCTCAGTTGAAAAGAAATCTTTTTTATTCATTTCTTCAGGAAATGTTCCTCTCTGCTCATCATAAAGCTTCATAAAATGACCAAGTATATCTCTTATGATAAATTCAGTGTAAACAGAGATATGGTGGTTATATACCCAAAGATAGAGCAAATCTCTTGAATCGACAACAGACTGCATAGCAGGGATAGCTTTAGAACTATATTTTAATTTTTTATCTTCACCTATGAAAGTACATGAAAAAAGTCTTTCAATATCTATTCTAGGAGCTATGTATCCACTCATATGATTATCTCTGATTAAATAATCAAGCTTATCTACATCTATTGTTTTAGAGTTGACTATTTCCACGAGAATATTTTCCAACCATAAATTTTTATCATGATACTGGTTGCCTATTATTATTCTGCATATTAATTCCATATTTATATTGGGATTTATTTCTGTAAGAGTAGGGTTTAATTTTCTTATAATACAAAGACATGACATTAATTCATGAGGGCTTCCTACAATATTTCCCTTTTTATCTTTAAATATTCTATCAGCTTCTTTTTCATCTGAAAGGTTTTCAATTAATGACTTGTAAATTTCTTCCTTATCATAAAAAGATTCTCCTAAATGAGAAAGGGGAGCATGTCCTACATCATGGAGAAGGGCAGCAAATTTTATATGGAATCTATAATTTTCTATTTGTTTTTTAGATATTCCAAATCTTTCCATATCTTTATTCAAAGAATCAAAAAAATCACAAGCTAGTTTCATTACTCCAAGAGAGTGTTCATACCTTGTATGATTGAGAGAAGGGAAAAGATATTCACAAGTAAGCTGTTTTATTCTTTTCAATCTTTGAAAAGACGGAGTATCCACTATTTTTTGAACATCAATATCTATTGTTATATAACTGTGTATTAAATCTTTAATTACTTTATTTCCCATAATTCTCCTTTCTTTGATATATACTTATAATATATTATAACTTTATTTTTTCTCAAAAGCTAATAATTTAATATTGAATAGTTTTTTAATATAGTTGTAACACAAATGACATAATGGCTTGATATTATTATCTTATAAATCTTTCCCCAAGATGTTTTAATATATAGATAAAAAATAGGACTTTCACAAAATGTGAAGTCCTATTTTTTAGTTATTTATTAGAGAAAACTAAGAAGTGTTTTATATTCAAGGAACTCGACTATTCAACATTCAATTTCATTATATTAATCTAACTTCTATTTGTGAATTTCACGCTTTTTTATGTTTTCTTATTAAATTTAAAAAGCAATTCTTAGAATTTAACAGGAACTATTTTAGAGATACCTATCTCTTTATTCATAGTTACTCCAAATATAGATTCTGATTCTCTCATAGTGTCCTTGTTATGTGTAATAAGAATAAACTGAGATTTTTCAGTAAATTCCTTTAATTTTCCAATAAGTTTTCTGGTATTTTTTTCATCCAAAGCAGCTTCTATTTCATCAAGAAATGTAAATGGACTAGGTTTGTACATAAAAATAGACATTATGAATGCTATGGCTACCATAGATTTTTCTCCTCCAGAAAGAAGAGATAGTGTCTGTCTTTTTTTATTTTTGAATTTTACAAATATTTCAACACCACATTCATCAAAATTTTCAGGATTAATAACCAGAAGTTTTCCTTCAGAGTTATTAAGAGTTTCCATACACATCTGATTAAAGTTAGCATCTATCTCTTTGTAAGCAGTGAAGAATTTTTCGTGAATAGTATCATCAATTTCCTTGATTAGTTCCATTAATATATCTTTTCCTTTAACAAGATCATCTTTTTGAGTAGTAAGAAAAATATACTTGTTGTTTAACTCTTTAAATTCTTCTATTGCTAATAGATTTACAGCTTGGAAATTTTTTAATCTGTTATCCAGAGTTTTTAATCTGTCTTTTAACTCTTTCAGTTTTTCTTCTTCAACTTCTATAGCTTCTACTTCTTCAAGAGTACTAAGAATATCTTTCAGTCTTTCTAAATCAATTTTAGTTCTCTCCAGACTTTCTTCTACTCTGTTGAGGCTATCTCTTTTATGAAGGAGATAACTTTCAGTTTCTTTTCTTTTTTTGTTAAGAGTTCTTTCCTCTTCTGTAAGAGCTTCATTTTTTACTTTTCTCTCTTGAACTTCTGTATTTTCGCTTTCATATTTATTTATTCTTTCTTCAATTTCTGTTTTTAATATTTTTTCTTTTTCTTCCAGAGAAATTATTTCATTTTCAAGAAAAGCAGTCTTTTCTTCCATATTTCTTTTTTCATCTACAAGGAACTCATACTCTTTCTTTTCCCTTTCCTCTTCTCTGTCCAGTTGTCCAAGTCTATCCTGACTATTCATAAAGAGAATTCTTACATCTGAAAACTCTTCTTTTTTCTTTTCAATAGCAGTATTTATTTCCCTGATCTTTTCAGTTTCATGCTCTTCATCAGCTTTGATTTCAGCAATAACCTGATCAACTCTTTCTCTTTCATCTTTAGAACTGTTTATTCTTTTTTCAAATTCCTGACTGTATTTCTCTTCTTCTTCCAGTTCTACCTTCACAACTCTTCTGTCTTTTTCTATTCTTTCTTTTTTCAAAATATAGTCATTATATAGTTCCTCTGCAAGTTTAAGTTGTTTTCTGACTCCATCTTCTAAAGAATCTATCTTATCTATTTCATTTTCAAAATTTTCAAGATTTTTACTTATTTCATTTTGTTCAGTAGAAGCATTTTTTATGGTGCTGGTAAGTTTTTCAACAGTTTCTTTAAGGATTCTTATCTCTTTCTTTCTTTCAAATATCTGACTAGCTGTAGAATTGCCAGAATCCCCTCCAGTTATTCTTCCTCTTGAACTCATAAGCTCTCCAGAAAGAGTTACTACATTTCCCATAAACATATTGTTTTTAACTATTTTTAATGCTGTATCCAGATTTTCAACTATAAGGAGATTTCCAAGAACAAATTCAACTACACTTTTGTATCTTTCATCAGCTGTGACCAGTTCAGCAGCTCTTCCTATTACTCCAGGAATATTTATTTTTATCTCTCTTTTTACAGGGACTTTGATGGTATCAAGAGCAAGGAATGAAGCTCTTCCAGCTTTTCTTTCTTTAAGAAAATTGATTGCTTTTTTAGCTGTATCTCCAGTATCTACAACAATATCCTGTATATTTCCTGGAATTCCAGCTTCAATCGCCTTTTCTAATTTTTCTGGAATAGTTACAAGGGAGATAAATACACCTTCTATCCCAATAATTTTACTGTTAAGTACTTCTTTTACCCCTTTGAAGAATCCTTCATTGTTTTCTTCCATTCTCACAAGAGCTTGGAGTTTAGCAGAATGTCTTTTTTCATCATATTCAGCAGTTCTCACTATTTCAGAAAGCTTGTTACTTCTCTGGCTGAGTTTGCTTATTTCTTCTTCTAGAAATGTTCCTCTTTCTTCAATTTCAATAAGTTTTTTCTCTTTTTCAGCTTTTGAAATTTCAGCTTTTCTTAGTTCTGTTACAGCAGAATTTAATTTGATATCATAAGATGAAAGTTCTTCTCTAAGATTTGTAATTTTAGTGTTGCTTCCTTTTACTCTTCTACTTGAACTTTCTATTTCATTTAGAAGCTTTAGTTTTTCTAGTTCCAGCTCCATAACTTTTTTCTTTTTAAGTTCCATTCCCAGATCAAATTCTTTTTTTGTATTTTCCAGTTCTTTTAACTGAGATTCAAATTTTAAATTTTCTTCTGAAAGTTTTTCTATTTTTTCCTTGAGCGTTTCTCTTTCTTCAACCAACATATCAAGAGATTTTGATTTTTCAGATATTTTGAGGTCGCTGTTTGTCATTCTTTCATGTCTGTCACTGACTTCTCTTTTGTACCCTTCTACTCTCTCGCTTATTCTTACTTTTTCTCTTTCTTTAAGCTCAATCTCTCTTTTTAGTTCCTGATTTTTTCCACTTAATTCTTCAATCTCTTTTTTCAGTACAAGCTTTTCTTTATCGATTTCATCAAGCCTGTTTTCAATTGAATTAAATTCCATTTCCAGTTCAGCAGCTTCAGATGTAAGCTTTTCCTTTACAGCATCCCCATCATCTAATTGAGTCTGTTTCTCATTAAATTCACTGAGGTATATTCCCTTTGCCAGTTTATCTCTTTCATCTTTGAGATTAAGATATTCTTGAGCCTTTCCAGCTTGTTTTTCCACTCTATCTCTGTTTTCTTTTACTTCTCTTAAAACTAAATCTATTTTTTCTAATTCAAGTTCTACATTACTGAGATTTTTTACAGCTTCATTTTTTTTTATTTGAAACTTTTTTATTCCAGCGGCTTCTTCAATAATTCCTTTTATCTCTTTTGAAGATGAACCAATAATACGTTCTACTTTTCCCTGTCCAATAACAGAATAAGCACTTTTACCTACTCCAGTATCAAGAAACAGGTTTCCTATATCTTTTAATCTTGTTTTTACATCATTTATATAGTATTCATTATCACCAGTGGCATAAAGTTTTCTAGTTACTTTTATCTCTTCATTTTCTAATGGGAGAAAAGAATCAGTATTGTCTATATACAATGAAACTTCTGCTGAATTCATTGGTTTTTTATCTTTTCCACCAGAAAAAATGACATCAGAACTTTCCTTTGCTCTGATATTTTTATAGGACTGCTCTCCAAGTACCCATAGGACTGCATCCAGAATATTTGATTTTCCACTTCCATTAGGACCTACAATAGATGTAATCCCTCTGTTGAATTCTATATATACTCTCTCTCCAAAAGACTTGAATCCAAATATCTCAACAGCTTTTAAATACATAATATCTCCTAGTAAGTATGATTTTTATATTTATGATTATATATTATTATTTTAAAATAAAGAATAAATTTATTTTATTTTTAATAGGGAATCTTATTTAAATAAAAGTTTTTAGATTTTTATCCAAGAAGTAAGATTTTACCCTTTCATATAAAGTATAACATTAAAATTATTATCTTGCTATTTTGAATTTATTTTTTATGTTTTTTATATTTCTGATATATTGCAAAAATTTCTTGATATAATTAATAGAAATAATAAATTTCATAATGAAAAAATAATAGTGAAAATTATAATTCTCTAAATAAAAAAAACATCTTGAATTTGTAAATAATCAATTGTAAAGTCCATGATTCTAATATATAATATTAGGTAATTCAAGCATTAATATATTAAAACGATGGAGGCACACAAATGGAAAACCTAAAGTTAAAAGATTTTTTAGACTACAAATATCTTTCTAATCTTGAATTTTCACCAAATGGAGAAAATGCAGGTTTTGTAGTAAATACTACAAATTATGATGATAACAACTATCAATCTAATATCTGGCTTCTAAATAATAAAACTAAAAAATATTCAAAATTGACATCTTTAAATGAGGAAAGATCATTTTTATGGATAGATGATTCTACAATTATTTTTCCAGCTGCAAGAGATGCTAAATTAAAGGAAAAAGTAAGTCAAGGAGAAAAATGGACTGCTTATTATTCAATAAACATCAATGGAGGAGAAGCAGATAAATATATGCAGATTCCTCTTTTGATTACTGCTATAAAGATGATAGATAAAGATAACTTTCTTCTTACAGCTAAATATGACAACTATGGAATTAATTTGAATGAGATGACAGGAGAAGAGAGGACTAAAGCTGTTGCAAAATTAAAAGAGGAAAAAGATTATGAAGTTCTTGATGAAATTCCGTTCTGGAGTAATGGTGGAGGATTTACTAATCAAAAAAGAAATAGACTTTATTTATATAACAGAGTATCTAATGAAGTGACACCATTGACTTGTGAACATACAGTTGTAACTTATTTTTCATATAAAGATGGAAAAGTACTTTATGTTGGAAATGTATTTGAAGGAAAGTTGGAGCAAAGAGAAGGAATATTCTGTTATGATATAGCTTCTAAAAAAACAGAAACACTTCTTCCAATAGATGCAAATTTCAGAGTAAGTTATGCTGAGTTTTTAGAAGATGCAGTTATATGTGCATTAAACGACTGCAAAGAATATGGAATGAACCAAAATCCAAGTTTCTATGTTATTAAAAATGGAAAAGTTGAATTGTTGAAAAAACATGACACATGGATGATAAATACTGTTGGTTCAGACTGCAGATATGGTGGAGGAAAAGCTTACAGAGTAGCTAATGGAAAATTGTATTTCCCAACTACTGTATTTAAAGATTCTTTTTTGAATACTATAGATCTTGCTGGAAATGAAACTGTGCTTACTAAAGCTAATGGATCAGTAGATGCCTATGATGTCCATGGAGATGAAATTCTTTTTATTGGACTTAGAGGAATAAAACTTCAAGAAATATATAGTTTAAAAGATGGTGAAGAAACTCAAATTACTGCATTCAATGAAAATATATATACAGATAAAAAACTTTCTATTCCTGAAAAATGTAATTTTGTAAATGATGGAATTGAAATAGAAGGATGGGTATTAAAACCTGTAGATTATGATGAAACAAAAACTTATCCAGCTATTTTGGATATTCATGGAGGACCAAAAACTGTATTTGGGGAAGTATTTTATCATGAAATGCAGGTTTGGGCAAATATGGGATATTTTGTATTCTTCTGTAATCCACGTGGAGGAGATGGAAGAGGGAATGCCTTTGCTGATATCAGAGGAAAATATGGAACTATTGATTATGATGATTTAATGAAATTTACAGATGTAGTGTTAGAGAAATATCCAATAAAAGCTGACAGAGTAGGAGTAACTGGAGGGTCATATGGTGGATTCATGACTAACTGGATAATTGGACATACAGACAGATTCAGATGTGCTGCTTCTCAAAGAAGTATAGCTAACTGGATATCTAAGTTTGGAACTACAGATATAGGATATTATTTCAATGCAGATCAGAATGCTTCAACTCCTTGGATAAATCAAGAAAAATTATGGTGGCATTCACCAATGAAATATGCAGATAAAGCTAAAACACCTACATTGTTTATCCATTCAGAAGAAGACTATAGATGCTGGCTTGCTGAAGGAATACAGATGTTTACAGCTTTAAAATATCATGGTGTGGAAGCTAGACTTTGCATGTTCAGAGGAGAAAACCATGAACTTTCAAGAAGTGGAAAACCAAAACATAGAGTAAGAAGACTTGAAGAAATGACTAACTGGTTTGAGAAATATTTAAAAGATTAGTTTAAATTTTTAATAAAATATTAGGATGATGTGAATTTATTTTCATATCATCCTTTTTTATTTCTTAGGAAATTATAATTTGATAAATTTGTTGAAAAAATAAAAAATGTTAATTATTTTGTATTCATATTAGATATATTAATTGAATAAGATTAAAATTGACAGCACAAAAAAGCTGATTGTTAATCAGCTATTTAGCGATATTCTTTCCAGCAAATGGAGCCTGTATGTATATTAAAATATGATATTTTTTTAACTTTCATTCTGGTATTACATTTAAAACAATAAAAAGGATTTACTCCAAAAGCTTTCCATATTTCAAGTTGATAAAAAGTAAAATTGGAATATTTAGAGACATATTTTCTCATGAATTTCATGATGTTTTTAAGTTCTGATTTAATATTTCTAGAATAGATTCCAAAGCGCCTAATCATTTTGAAATGTTTAGGGGGAATGTGAATAATTAATTTGGAAAGAAATGTTTCTGCATCTAAAGTAAGCTCAATTCTTTGTTTATCATCAGCAAGACTTTCATAATAGAAAGTAACCTTATTATCATAAAAATCAATAATTTTATATTCTGCGATAGGAGCTCTTGCTAGATATCTGCCAATATATTTAATTGCATAAATATTATTATTTAAATCATTTTTTGCAACATTGAAAAAGAATCTTGTATTTTTGCGATAAAGGTAGTTAGCAGCAGCATAAGCTTTAGCTTTAATTTCAGGCTTGTCATAATTTCCAGATTTAACAATATCAATAACCATTTTTTTCCATTGTCCAGCAATGGAATTGACATGAAAATATTTTTTTTCAAGAAATTGGTAGTTTTTATTGAAACCACCTAAAGTAACAATAGCATGAATATGAGGGTTCCATTTAAGATCGCGTCCAAAGGTGTGAATAACAGTAATCAATCCATAATGAATGATATCTGAGTTAGTAAAGTATTTAGAAGAATATTTTGAAATTTTATGAATTCTTTGATTTTTTGCTTTAATGTTATGAAATTGATATTTAAAAACATCATTAACAGCATAAGCAAGCTTAGTTAAAAGATCTCTATCATAGAAGAAAAACATTCTAAGTTCTTCAGGAATAGTAAAAAGGACACTTCTATGTTTAACATCAATAAGAGAAGTGGAAGTTTTTTCAGTTCAAAGAGCAGAATAACGTTTACCGCAGGAAGGACAAAATCTAGATTTACAAGTAACTTTAATTTTATGCGCATCATGACAATTAGGGCATTGAAGAGAGAGAAAAGATTTATCAATAGAACAAGCTAAGAATTTTTGAATAGTCTGTTTAATATCCTCAAAATGCTCATTTTTAAAATATTTCTTGATTTTACCTAAAAGTGCATGTATGTCTCCCTTGTATAATTAGGGTGGTAACTATATTATACAAAAAAGAGAGCTGAGTAAAACATTTTTTTAAATGTTACTCAGCTTTTTTTATTTCTTAGGAAATTATAATTTGATAAATTTGTTGAAAAAATAAAAAATGTTAATTATTTTGTATTCATATTAGATATATTAATTGAATAAGATTAAAATTGACAGCACAAAAAAGCTGATTGTTAATCAGCTATTTAGCGATATTCTTTCCAGCAAATGGAGCCTGTATGTATATTAAAATATGATATTTTTTTAACTTTCATTCTGGTATTACATTTAAAACAATAAAAAGGATTTACTCCAAAAGCTTTCCATATTTCAAGTTGATAAAAAGTAAAATTGGAATATTTAGAGACATATTTTCTCATGAATTTCATGATGTTTTTAAGTTCTGATTTAATATTTCTAGAATAGATTCCAAAGCGCCTAATCATTTTGAAATGTTTAGGGGGAATGTGAATAATTAATTTGGAAAGAAATGTTTCTGCATCTAAAGTAAGCTCAATTCTTTGTTTATCATCAGCAAGACTTTCATAATAGAAAGTAACCTTATTATCATAAAAATCAATAATTTTATATTCTGCGATAGGAGCTCTTGCTAGATATCTGCCAATATATTTAATTGCATAAATATTATTATTTAAATCATTTTTTGCAACATTGAAAAAGAATCTTGTATTTTTGCGATAAAGGTAGTTAGCAGCAGCATAAGCTTTAGCTTTAATTTCAGGCTTGTCATAATTTCCAGATTTAACAATATCAATAACCATTTTTTTCCATTGTCCAGCAATGGAATTGACATGAAAATATTTTTTTTCAAGAAATTGGTAGTTTTTATTGAAACCACCTAAAGTAACAATAGCATGAATATGAGGGTTCCATTTAAGATCGCGTCCAAAGGTGTGAATAACAGTAATCAATCCATAATGAATGATATCTGAGTTAGTAAAGTATTTAGAAGAATATTTTGAAATTTTATGAATTCTTTGATTTTTTGCTTTAATGTTATGAAATTGATATTTAAAAACATCATTAACAGCATAAGCAAGCTTAGTTAAAAGATCTCTATCATAGAAGAAAAACATTCTAAGTTCTTCAGGAATAGTAAAAAGGACACTTCTATGTTTAACATCAATAAGAGAAGCGGAAGTTTTTTCAGTTCAAACAGCAGAATAACGTTTACCGCAGGAAGGACAAAATCTAGATTTACAAGTAACTTTAATTTTATGCGCATCATGACAATTAGGGCATTGAAGAGAGAGAAAAGATTTATCAATAGAACAAGCTAAGAATTTTTGAATAGTCTGTTTAACATCCTCAAAATGCTCATTTTTAAAATATTTCTTGATTTTACCTAAAAGATTTGTTATATTGATTTTAGAGATAATATGTTTGATTTGCATGTATGTCTCCTTTGTATAATTAGGGTGGTAACTATATTATACAAAAAAGAGAGCTGAGTAAAACATTTTTTTAAATGTTACTCAGCTTTTTTTATTATAAATTATTAATAATGTTTTCCTTCTAAAGTTTTTTCTAAACTGAAATCTTCTGATTTTATTTTTTCAATATCTATTTCTTTTACTAATGCCCAAGGATAAAATCCGTTAAAAAATATAAATGACAATTATCCTAAATATGCATTATCAATAGATAATTTAGATTCATATAATGTTGAAGGAATAAGAAGAGAGAAAATCATAATTTTTTTCTTTCATCCAAAACTATTTAACAACAAAATTTAAAATGAATTTACATAATTAAAAGACTAACCATCTTTAGATTTCAAACCTGTTTCTGATTCTATGAGATGATTTTTTATTTTAACTTCTATAAATCCCATGCTATAATACAGTAAAAAAAGGGGGGGAAAATGAAGGTTGGATTAGTTGCATCTTCATCATACATAGAAAAAATAAATATGGTTGTAAAAAAAGAATTTGACCAAATAAATATAACCAATATTATTTATGATGATTACAAAAAAGTTCCTGAAATGTTGGAAAAAATCCAAAAAAAATATGATGTTTTGATGTTCACAGGAATGCTATGCTATAAATATGCCTTACAACACATTCAACCTGAGACTATCTGGGAAAAATTCCCTCGACATGGTGACAGACTCCTAAGAGCTTTACTGGAAGTTATAGAAAGAGGATATGATATAAAAAATATAAGTTTTGATACATATTCTAAAGATGTTCTGGAGGAAATATACGCTGAAATAGGATTTGCTCAGGATTTAAAAATTCAGGTAATCAATGAGTCTATACTAGATGTAGAGTATAATAACAGGGTTTTTGAATTTCACAGGACAAATTATAGGCAGGGAAAAACAAGTTGTTGTATAACTGCATTGTATAAAGTTACTAAAATGTTAGAAAAAGAGGGAATACCACATATTGTAGCAGTTCCTACTTACAATACCATAAGAGAGTCCTTTAAAAAGGCATATCTAAAATATCAGGCAAAAATCAATCAAAAAAGTCAGTTAGTTGTTTTATCAATCTGTATAAATATTCCAAAAGAGTATTCAATCAATGATAAAAATGAATATAGATATATTTTAGATAAAATGAAAGTATCAGAACAGATTTATTTTTTTGCTCAAAAGATTCAGGCAGCCGTAATAGAACCATCAAAGGATAGTTATCTACTCTTCTCCACTAAGGAAATTTTGGAGTCTGAAACAGATAATTTATACAATATAGAACTTTTTGAAAATTTAAAAAATCAGATTTTTAATTCTATCTCTATTGGAATAGGATATGGAGAAACTGCAATAGAAGCTAAATATAATGCAAATATTGCCATGGAAAAAGCAAAACAGAAAGGTGAAAATATCCTCTATGTTATATACAGTGGCAATAGAATCTATGGTCCTATCAAATACAATAATACAGATGATTCTTTAGAGATAAACAAAAGATTTTATAAAATAGCAGATGAATCTCAAGTGAGTCTAAATAAAATATTTCAAATCTATAATATCATAGAAAGAGAACAAAAGAAAAACTTTACTTCTAAAGAGCTGGCAACTAAATGTGGGATATCAATAAGAAGCATGGACAGAATAATTGAAAAGCTGGAAAATGCTGGATATATAGAAATTGTAGGAAAAAATATTATAACTCAATATGGAAGACCAAGCAGAATAATAAAAATAAATTTTAATTAAAAAGCTGAAAAATTAGTGAAATACTTGCTGAATTTTTCAGCTTTTTTTATATAAATTTCATAAAATTCACTTAAAGACAATATTAAGACAATATACAGTCAAAAGTCTTTATGATATATTGTAAAAAACGAATTAAAAATGTAACAAAATATATAAAAATGGAGGAAATGTATGGAAACTGGATTGAAATTAAATGAAATAATGAACAGCTATGGAATGTGGATAGCATGCAGTTTTATGATGTTAGTACTTATAATTCAAAGTGTCCTCTTTGTAAAAGTAAGTTTGAAAGAAAGTAAGAATCTGGGAATGGATCAGCAGAAAATAAAAGAGGGAATCAGATCAGCAATGGTGACTTCCATAGGTCCTACTGTGGCTCAAATAGTAATACTAATGTCTTTAATAGCAGTAGTTGGAGCCCCTAATGCTTGGATGCGTATCAACGATGTAGGAGCAGGAAGATCAGAAATTGCTCAGGTATCTATAGGAGCCAGTGTATTTGGAGTTGAGCCTGGAGCAGCAGGCTATGGAGTAGAAGCATTCAGTTATTCTCTATGGGCAATGGCATTAAACAATGTTGGCTGGATGATAATGGCACTATTATGTGCTGGAAAAATGGGAATTATGGTTGAAAAATTAAATACTAAATATGACCCTAAATGGATAAAACTATTGATGAAAGGTTCTGTATTGGGAGTATTTGGATATCTATTGACAAGCAACATAATTGGAAAACCGAACTACTATATACTGGCAGCAGTAATATCTGCAATTGTAATGCTGGCTCTAGGAAAATTATTTGGAAAAAATCAGAGAATTCAAGAAATTTCCTTAGGAATTGCAATGCTCTGTGGAATGCTGATAACAAATGCAATAAAATTATATCTTTAAAGGGAGGAAATTTATGAGCAGTTTTACTAAAGCATCTATTAAAATAGGAACCATCACTTTATCACTGGCAATTATTTTTAACTTCTTTCCAGTACTTTATTTGGCAGTAATACACCACGTTTTTCCTTCAAAATTCATAACACTGTTTGTACTTGTTGCTTCTGCCAGATTTGTTAGCTGGATAGTACAACCATTATCATACTTTGGAGTATTGGGAACTGGGGGAACATATATGTCATGGTTATCTGGATCTGTTGGGGATATTCGTATGCCAGCAGCCAGAATGGCACAGAAGGTAACTGGGTATGAAGGAGGAACTCCAGAGGGAGATGTTATAGCTACATTGGGAGTAGCAGCTTCAAATTTTATAACATTCAGTTTTCTTAGTATATTTGTTCTGATTGGAGCAGGGATAATGCCTTATCTTCCTAAATTTATTCTAAGTTCATTTACATATATATTACCATCTCTATTTGCAGCAGTATATATAGACATGATGTCTAAAGATAGAAAAATAGGTATACTTACTATAATATTAACTGTACTTATTTTCCTTGTTCTACCTAAACTGGGAGTACCTAGTGGTATAGTAACTCTATGTACAGTAATTGGAGGAATCAGTAGTGCCAGATTGGTTTATGTTATGAACAAAAAAAATAATAACTAGGAGGAAATTATGCTGGATATAAAAATCATAAATGGAAAAATAATTGATGGAACAGGGAAAGAGAGATATAGAGCTGATATAGGAATTAAAGGAAATAAAATAATAAGAATAGGAAAAATAGAAGAGGATGCAGAAAAAATCATTGATGCTGAGAACAAACTGGTTTGCCCAGGATTTATAGATATACATACACACTCAGATGTATCAGTGATATATGACAGATGCGCCAGCAGCAAGATAAGAGATGGGGTAACTTCTGAAGTAATAGGCAACTGTGGTATAGCTGTAGCACCTATTTTTGAGGAAAAGAAAGATTATTTGCTAAAATATCTTGCTACTCGTCTGATAGGAAGTATTCCTGTGGAATTAAAATTACCATGGAATACTCTAGATGAATATTTCGATTTTATTGATAATACTCCTCCTGCTGTAAATATTATTCCTCTGTTAGCTCAGGGGGTAGTGAGAATAAATGAAATGGACTTCTCCAAGGCAGCTCCAACAGATGAACAATTAAACAATATGAAAAAAATAGTAAATGAAAGTATGAAAGCTGGAACTTTTGCTATCACATCTGGGTTAGTTTATCTGCCAGGAGATTATACCAGTACAGAAGAACTAATAGAATTATGCAAGGAAGTAAAAAAATATAATGGGTATTATACTACCCACATGCGTACAGAAAGTGACGGAATATTTGAGGCTTTAGAAGAAGCTATAACTATAGCGGAAAAAAGTGAGATTCCTTTACACATATCACATTTGAAAATAGCTGGATTGAAAAACAGGGGAAAAACAGATCAATTATTACAAAGAATAGAGAAAGCTCAGGCAGATGGATTGGATGTGACTTTCGATGTATATCCATATGATGCTGGACTAACTTCACTCTCTTCTCTACTACCTCCATGGGGATTTGAAGGAGGAGTTGAGAAGCTGATAGAGAGACTTAGGGAAAAAGAAATCAGAGAACAGATGCGTGAAGATATAAAGACAGGAATCAAAGGCTGGCAGAATTCTATCAGTACTTTAGGTTCATGGGATGAAGTAGTGATAGCATCTGTTTTCAATGAAGAAAGTCATTTATTAGAAGGAAAATCAATTAGAGAAATAGCAGAGATGTGGAAAAAAGATCCATTGGAAACAGTTTTTGACATAGTACAAAAGGAAAAAGGGAGAGTACAGGTAATATTGAAACGTATGTCAGAAAATGATGTTAGAGAGATAATAAAACATCCTTTAGCAATAGTGTGTTCAGATGCTATGAGTCTATCTGAAACAGGAATTTTATCACAAGGGAAACCACATCCAAGGGCTTTTGGAAGTCATGCTCGTGTTATATCAAAATATGCAAGAGATTTGAATCTATTTTCAATAGAAGATGCAATCAAAAAAATGACTTCTATGCCTGCCAATCGTCTTGGATTAAAAAATAGGGGTATTCTGGCAGAAGATTATTATGCTGATATAACTATTATTGACTTGGAAGAAATAGAAGATAGAGCAACTTATGCCAATCCAAAACAATATTCAAAAGGAATAGATACAGTAATAGTTAATGGAAAAATAGCACTTATAAATGATGAGGAAACAAAAGAATTTTCAGGAGTAGTTTTAAAAAGAGGTGAATAGTTATGGATATAAAAATTTTATTTGAACCGCCTTCTTTAATTGCATTGATTCCTATGATAGTATATTTGATATTAGCATTTAAAGAAAAAAACAGTACAGGTGCTACTGGAGTTGCTATTATTTTTGGATATTTTATAACAAGACAAAGTCCAGAATCAATAGGAAAATTATTTGCTAAATCATTGGGTTCATCATTAGGAATAGTTGGATTTATAATCATACTGGGAAGTGGTTTAGGACATCTAATGACAAAAACTGGAGTCAGTCAGACTATGGTCACTTGGATAATAAATAAGATAGGGGTAAACAATGAAAAAAAGGCTATTTTAGCAGTGATGTTTTCATGTGTCCTGATTTGTGGACTGCTAGGAACATTAGCTGGTGGGTGCTCTATAATAGCTCCCATTCTAATACCAGTTGTAGCTGCTGTTGGTCTTACTCCAAGTACAGTTGGAGCTGTTTTCCAAACCTCAGGGGAAACTGGGCTCATATGGGGACCATTTACAGGACCAGTAGTAACCTTACTGGCTATAACAGGATTATCATATAGCAAAATGATGATATGGGCCGCCTTACCTTTTGGGATAATCTGGCTGATTTCAATATATTTTCTAGCTCTGAAAATACAAAAAAAAACAAGGGGAAAAGAAAAATATGATTTGACTAAAGAGCTTGAAGAAAAATTTGTTCCCAATCAAAAACAAAAAAGAACAACTACTCTATTTTGTATCTCGTTTATGGTAATGGTGGGATATGGACTGCTTACAAAACAGGGAACAAACTATACAATTATTGTAATGCTAATTCTTTCTTCTATAATAGGAGTAGCTGGAGGTTTAGGTTTAGATGATACTTTTAAAGAGTTAGGAATAGGAATATCAAAACAGGCAAAACTATTTTTACTTTTCATATTCTTAAATGTCTTTATGGAGTTAATAAACATTGGTGGAGGATTTGAAGCATTAAGTAATTTATTTATGCCATTAATAAATAAAGGAGGAAAGACAACTCTTGTCATAGTGGGAAGTATAGTTGGTGCATTTGGAATAAATGGAGCAGCAGTGGCTCAAATGCAGATAACACATGATCTGTTTTTACCAGCTTTAAAAGTCACAGATGTCCCTATGGAAATGTGGGCGATAGCTCTAATTGCAGCTTCAAGAATAACAAGTTCTATCTATCCAGGAACTAATATGATTAGTCCTATGGGAATTGCCAGATCAAATAATATCAAAGCGATGCTCTATGCAGGATGGGGAGTTTCAATGGTTGTTCTTATCTATATTTTCATCTGGTCTTTCGTCGGAATGAAATTATTCTAAATATTTACTTCCTAAAAACTAAATCTAAAAAGAGACCATGCAGATTAATTTTCACTAATCTCTGGTCTCTTTTTTTCAAGTGTTTGTTAAATACAAAGTAGAATACTACAGTTGGAGTCACAGCTTCTATAAAATCACATAAAGGTCGAGTGTAGAAAGCATTTCTAGTCCCTATAAAAATCAGTGAGAGTAAACATATATCCACAAACATATGTTGATTTTCTAAACATCGAAAGAAAAAAACTATCTTTATTCTTCCCACAGCAGTAAATCCATCTACAAAGCAGTACTGGAATGAAAGTAGTAGAAAAAATATACAAATTGTAGGAGATTAAGTCTGGATTAATTTTAAAATAAAAAAGACAACCTACAAGTTGCCTCAGGCTGTAGATGATTAAAATTATCTATAGTCTTTGGTCTGCATTCCAAGAGATAATATTCTATTTTTTATATATTCACATATTTTTTACAACAGAATATAAAAAAAATACAGAAATTTTAATAAAAATATTCTTTTTAAATCCAGGAAAAACAAAGGTTTAAGGGGAAATAATATTTTTTTACACAATTTTTACATAGAATTAACAATAGAATAACATTAGAATGATAGTATATTTTTCAGTTGAAGATGTTTATAAAAACTTAGGAGGAAGAATGTATTTAGATATCATTTTTAATGTTCTTGGGGGATTGGGAATATTTCTTTATGGAATGGATAGTATGTCATCAGGAATGCAGAAATTAGCAGGACAGAGATTAAAAAAAATACTTGCATTATTAACAACAAACAGAATTATGGCCATACTTATGGGAATGGGAGTAACTATGTTGGTTCAATCATCATCTGTAAGTACAGTTATGACAATCGGATTCGTAAATGCTTCATTACTGACGCTTAAACAGGCACTTGGAGTAATATTTGGAGCTAATATAGGAACTACAATAACAGGATGGATACTTGTATTGAATATAGGGAAATATGGGCTGCCAATTGTTGGGGCAGGAGCTATATTATATATGTTTTTAAAAGGAGATAGGGCAAAAACAAAAGCTCTTACTTTTATGGGGCTTGGAATGATTTTTTTAGGACTTCAATTAATGAGCAATGGATTGAAACCTATTAGAAGTATGCCAGAATTTGTGAGTATGTTTCATATGTTCTCTGCTGATACATATTTTGGAGTAATAAAAGTTGCAGCAATTGGGGCATTGATAACTGCTGTTGTTCAATCATCATCTGCTACACTGGGTATTACAATAACTCTTGCAGTTCAAGGACTTATTGATTATCCAACAGCTGTTGCTTTAGTTCTTGGAGAAAATGTTGGAACTACAATAACTGCTATACTCGCAACATTAAATGCAAATGTAAATGCTAAGAGAGCTGCTTATGCTCATACTATTATAAATACTTTGGGAGTTATATGGGTAACAGCAGTCTTTCCATATTATTTAAAATTTCTTTCAAATTTTGGAAGTCCAGAGGCCAATATAACTATGGCAATAGCCACAGCTCATACAATGTTTAATGTGACTAATGTGATAATATTTACTCCTTTTATAGGGGTTATGGCTGACCTTTTAACTAAAATAGTAAAAGATGATGGAAAAAAAGATGAAAGAGTTACTAAAATTGATTTTCTTATGCTTAAAACTCCAAGCGTGGTTGTAGGGCAGACAAAGACAGAAATACTTACAATGGGAAAATATATTGAAGAAATGTTTGGAGCTCTAGATAATATTTATATAAATGATGAATTTATAACTGAGGAAAAAGTAGCTCAAATGAGAAAAATAGAAAATGATCTAGACCTTTTTCAGAAAGAAATAACAGATGCAAACTTTGTGATATTGAATAAGAATATAACTGATAAAATGAAAATGGATACTAGAAATAATCTGGAAGTGTGTGATGAATATGAAACTATCAGTGATTATCTCATGAGAGTAACTAATTCGCTTAAAAAACTCCAGGACAACTCTATAAGCCTTACTGATGAAGAAAAAAGTACATTGAAGGAATTTAATGAAGATACAAGAGAACTATTTAGAAATGTAAATACAGCTTATGCTTTAAAAAATAGAGATATACTTGTGAAAGCTATAACCAAAGCTAACAAAATAACTGAAAAATATAGAAAGGCAAAACAGATACATCTTCAAGATGGTGGACAGGAAAATCCAATAGCTATGCTTACTACAAGTTATATGGATATTTTAAATCATTACAGAAGAGTAAGAGATCATATCTTTAATATTATAGAGGTATACAGTATCTAAAATAAATTTAAATAGGTAGAATGACTTAAAGTAAAATTTAGCTTTCAGTCATTCTTTTTTATTAGGATTAAAAAAATGTATTCTTGAAATAATAGATTCTTATAGTATAATTGATATAGAAAATATATAAAAATGGGGGCATAAAATTGAAAAAAATAATTTTGGGTCTATTTATAGTTACAAGCCTTTTATTTGGAGAAGAGTTAAAAAAGGATATGAATGGAAGACTTGTTGATCAAATGGTGCTTGCAACTCTTTGGATGCAGAAGTCAGGAGAATATAGAGCATTAGTGTATCAGACTTTTAATACAGCAAAATTATCTTTTGATAATATAAAAGCAAAAGATGGAAAGAAAAAGGCAGTGGTGTCTGATCTCGATGAAACATTGGTAGATAATGGAAAAATGGCAGGGTGGCAGATAGAAAATGGGGTGACATACAGTTCAGATGCATGGCACAAATGGGCTCAAGCAAAGGAAGCAGAAGCTATACCAGGAGCTGTTGAATTTTCAAAATATGTAAATGAAAATGGTGGCAAGATGTTTTATATATCTAATCGTTCTCATAAGGAATTTGATGCTATAAAGGAAAATCTCATAGCTTTAGGATTTCCAGAAGTTACAGAAGAAACTCTTTTACTGGTAAAAGAAACATCAGATAAAGCAAAAAGAAGAAAGCAAATAGAAAAAAGTGGATATGAAATAGTAATGCTTTTAGGGGATAACTTAGATGATTTTGATTCTGAAATTAGGAAAAAAGGCAATGAGGAAAGAATAAAACATGTGGATAAAAATAAGGCTGAATATGGAGTTAAATATATAGTTTTTCCAAATCCAATGTATGGAGATTGGGAGGGAGGACTATATAAGGATTATTGGAAAAAGACTCCAGAGGAGAAACTTGAGTTAAGATACAAAAGTTTAAAAATATGGAATGGAGAATAATATGATAAAAATAACAGGGCATGCAAAACTTGTATTTGATTCACTTTATGATGGAATACTTATAGTAGATAAAGAAGGGATAGTAAGATACATAAATCCTGCATATACAAGAATAACAAAAGTAGAAGAAAAAAATATAATAGGAAAATATCTTTCTGAAGTACGTCCTGGAAGCCGCCTTACAGATGTTGTAAAAGATGAAAAAATGGAACTGGGAGCTCACAGAAAGATGGGAGAAGTAGAATATCTTGTAAATATGGTGCCTATTTATGAAAATGGAAAGGTTATAGGGGGAATATCTCTTCTTAATGAACTGATAGATATTTATAAGCTTACAGAAAAATTAAATCTTTCAAAAATAATAATTCAAAATTTAAAAGAGCATGTAAAAACATTAGGAAATGGGAAATACAGTTTTGATGATATTATAGCTGTAGATGAAAAAAGTATGGAAGTAAAAGAATTTGCAAAGAGAATAGCTCTGGCTGATTCTAATGTATTGATAACAGGGGAAAGTGGAACTGGAAAAGAACTTTATGCAAGTGCTATTCATAATTTCAGTCCAAGAAAAGATTTTCCGTTTATTCCTGTAAATTGTGCTTCTTTTGAGAAAAATTTAATAGAGAGTGAACTTTTTGGTTATGAAGAGGGGTCTTTCACAGGAGCGAAGAAAAATGGTAAGACTGGGTTGTTCCAACTTGCCCAGGGAGGAACTCTGTTTTTAGATGAGATAGGAGAACTTGAATATGGACTGCAGGGAAAACTTCTTAGAGTGCTTCAGGAAAAAAGTATAAGAAAAATTGGTGGATCAAAAGAAATACCAATAGATGTAAGACTGATTTGTGCTACTAATAAAAATCTGGAACAAATGATAGAAGAGAACACTTTCAGGAGAGATCTTTATTATAGAATTGCAATAATGCCTATGTCTATACCTCCATTGAGAGAGAAAAAGAATGATATAAAAGCAATAGCAGAAAAATTTCTCTGTGATCTTTCAATGAAATATAGGAAAGAAGTAAGATTAAATGAAAATGCTTTGAAAGTATTAAAAGAATATGACTGGCCAGGAAATATAAGAGAATTAAAAAATATTGTTGAATTTACATTTAATATGGCTGAAGGAAATGAAATAAAAGCTGAACATCTTCCAATAACTATAAAGAATGATATAAATGAGAATGAAAATATCCTCCCTCTTAGTGAAATAGTAAGGAAAGCAGAGCAGAATTATTTGAAAAAAGTAATAGAGATATATGGTGACAGTGTAGAGGGGAAGAAAAAAACAGCTAAAGCTTTGAATATATCTCTTGCTACATTATATAATAAACTGGAAAGATAATGTTTGTTTCTAAAAAACTAGAAATAGAACAGTAATTATTTCTAAAAAATTAGAAACATGTATTTAAGAATTATTAAGTTGTAAAATTGTCAATGTGAATGATCAAAAAGCTAGATTATATTTCTGCTTAAAAGTCATTCACATTTTTATTTCTAAAAAATTAGAATTTTTTTTATATAAAATTTATTTTAAATTTTCTGAACCCTGATAAATCAAGGCAATTAAAAAATATTTACTATGGCATAGGATTTGCTTTATATTTTAACAAAGAAAATGTCAGACGAAAATAAATATTAATAAAATTAAGGGAGGAAAATATGGTAGCGGCTTTAGGATTTATAACGATCATTGTACTATTAGCAGTAATAATGTTGAAAAAAATGTCTCCATTAGTAGCACTTATATCTGTGCCTGTAATAACAGCACTTATAGGAGGACATGGGTTAAATATTGGAAAATATATTAATGATGGGGTAAAATCAATAGCTCCAACTGGAACTATGTTTATCTTTGCAATCTTATTCTTTGGGATTCTTACAGATGCAGGAACTTTCCAGCCGATAATTGATAAAATTTTAAAAATTGTTGGTAAAGACCCAATAAGAATAGCAATAGGAACAGCAATACTAGCTATGATAGTACATCTTGACGGTTCAGGAGCAGTAACATTTCTGGTAACAGTTCCAGCAATGCTTCCTCTATATGAAGCTTTAGGAATGAGAAAAACTACTCTTGCTACAATAGTAGCACTAGGAGCAGGGGTAATGAATATCCTTCCATGGGGAGGACCTACAATCAGAGCAGCAACTTCTTTAAAAATACCAGTAACAGAACTTTTTAATCCTTTACTTATACCTGTTTTAGCAGGAATATTATTTGTTCTTTTTGTAGCTTTTAAATTAGGAAGAGATGAAAAAGTTAGAATTGGAAATATAGAAAATATAAATATTGATACAGAGAATCTGGGAGAAAAGAAAGAAAGCAGAAACTTTATTGTAAATATTTTGACGATAATAGTTGCAATAGTAGTTCTTGTATCAGGAAAATTATCTCCAACAGTTGTATTTATGATTGCTTTCTGTATCTCAATAGTAATAAACTTTCCTTCTGTAAAAGAGCAGAAAGAAAGAGTGGATGCTCATGCAAAAGCAGCTCTTATGATGGCGAGTATATTATTTGCAGCAGGTGCATTTATTGGAATTATGCAAAATTCTGGAATGATAACAGAGATGTCTACAGTTATAGTAAAAACAATTCCTAAATCATTGGGAAGTTATATGGCAGTTATTACAGGAGTAATAAGTATGCCAGCAAGCTTACTGTTTGATCCAGATTCATTCTACTTTGGAGTACTACCAGTTCTTGCAAGTACAGCTCAAGAATTTGGAAGTTCAGCAATAGCAGTTGGAAGAGCGGCTATATTAGGACAAATGACGACTGGATTCCCAGTAAGTCCTCTTACAGCGTCAACTTTCCTTTTGGTTGGATTGACAGGAGTAGAACTTGGAGAACATCAAAAGAAAACAATTCCATATGCGTTTTTAACTACAATAGTAATGCTTATAGTAGCAATAGTAACAGGTGCTTTATATAGATAATTAACTTCAGGAGGTTAAAATGAAAAAAGTAAGAATAGGTTCAGGAGCAGGTTATGCTGGAGATAGAATAGAGCCAGCTGTAGATTTAATGCTCAATGGAAATATTGACTATATAGTTTTTGAATGTCTTGCAGAAAGAACAATAGCAATAGCTCAACAGGAAAAATTAAAAGATCCAAACAAGGGATATAATGGTCTGCTTGAATATAGATTTGAGAAAATACTTCCTATATGCTCAGAGAAAAAAATAAAAGTAATAACTAACATGGGAGCTGCTAATCCATTGAGTGCTATCAAAAAAATTAAATCAATGGCAGAATCTATGGGAATAAAAAATCTTAAATTAGCAGCAGTAATTGGAGATGATATATCTGAACATCTTGGAAAATACCTTGATCGTGATATATTAGAATTAGGTATGCCTTTAAAAAATCTAGAAGATAAATTAATATCTGCAAATGTATATTTAGGTGCTGATGGAATAGTAGAGGCATTGAAAAATGGAGCAGATATAGTAGTTACAGGTCGTTGTGCTGACCCTGCAATATTCATGGCTCCATTGATTTATGAATTTGGTTGGGATGTAAATAATGCTGATTTAATTGGAAAAGGGATTATGATAGGACATCTTCTTGAATGTGGAGCTCAGGTATGTGGAGGATATTTTGCAGTACCTGGATACAATGAAGTAAAAGATCTATGGAATGTAGGATTCCCTATTGCTGAAGTAAGTGAGAATGGTGAAGTAGTAATTACAAAAACTGAAACAACTGGTGGACTTGTAACTACTCACACTTGTAAAGAACAGCTTATATATGAAATACATGACCCAGCAAATTACTTAACTCCTGATGGAGTAGCTGATTTTACAACTATTTCATTAAAAGAAATAGGAGAAGATAAAGTATTACTAACTGGAGCAACAGGAAAAGAAAAACCAAAAACTTTAAAAGTAAGTATTGGATATAGAGATTGCTTTATAGGAGATGCTGGAATCAGCTATGGAGGTTCAACTGCTTATGCCAAAGCAGCTCTTGCAGGAGAAGTAGTTAAGAAAAGATTAGAGTATACAGGAGTAAAATTTGAAGAATTGAAAATAGATCTTTTAGGAGTAAATTCTCTTTATGGAGATACTATTGGAAGAAAATTATGTGATCCATCTACTTTAGGTGAAGTAAGATTGAGAGTAGCAGGAAGAACAGCAAATAAAGCAGAAGCAACTAAAATAGTAAATGAAGTAGAAACTCTTTATACTAATGGACCATCTGGTGGCGGAGGAGTAACTAAGAGCGTAAGTGAAGTAGTTTCAATATGTTCTATATTTGTTCCTAGAGAAGATATAAAAGTCGAAGTTATGTATGAGGAGGTTTAAAATGAAATTATTAGATATAGCTCATTCAAGAACAGGAGATAAAGGAAATATTTCAAATATTTCTCTTATAGTTTATGATGAAAAAGATTATGAATTAATTCGTGAAAAAGTAACTGCTGAGAAAGTAAAAGAATATTTTAAAGATATAGTACATGGAGAAGTAGTTAGATATGAAATACCAAATTTAGGGGCTTTAAACTTTGTCATGGATGAAGCTTTAGGTGGGGGAGTAACAAGATCTCTGGCTTTGGATAAACATGGGAAAAGTTTATCTTCAGCTCTGCTAGAGATGGAAATTTAAAAAAAGCTATATAAAAACATAGGGGAAAAAGAGGCTAATTAGAAAGATAAAGTAAATTTTAGAACCTTTCTACTGGAAAAGTTCTAAAATTATACTATTCTTAAGTTAGCTTCTTTTTATTTTCTTTTTCTTTCTCTGGTAGAAGCAATTCCAAGTTCTTCTCTATATTTAGCTATTGTTCTTCTAGCTACATTACATCCATTATTTTTAAAATGCAGGGATATTTTTTCATCTGATAAAGGAGAAGCTTTATCTTCTAATTTTACAAGATTCTCAATGGTCTTTTTTATTTCAAGGCATTCTGAATTTAATAAAAATAAAGATTTTATAGCAATCATTCCTTGAGGAGTTTCTATAAATTTATCTCTTACAGTTCTAGAAATAGTAGATTCATGAAGATTCAATTCCTTTGCAATATCTTTTAAAGTTAAAGTCTGTAGAAAATCCTTGCCTTTAAAAAAGAAATCCTTCTGCTTTATTATCAGTTGATTTAAAACTCTTTCTAAAGTGATATATCTTTTCTCAATACTTTTAATCAGATTTATAGCTGTGTACATATTGTTTTTATCAGACAATGAATTTGTAGATTCATATGAACTGCTTATTTTGATTTTAGGAATAGCCTCTTCATTTAATGTAACTATAAGTTCATCATCAACTATCTCTATTTTAGCTTCTGGGACAACATAGTTTGTTTTATTCCCAACAAAATATCCTCTAGCAGGTATGGGTTCTAATGTCTTGATTATATCAAGGTAATCTTCTATCTGCTCAATAGAGATATTTAATTTTTCACTTATAAGGGAATAATTTTTATCTCCAAGTTCTTCCAGAAAATCATCTATAAGATAGAAAAGTTTTTCATCAGTAATATTTTTAGCCAGAAGCTGTATTTTTAGATTTTCTTTTAAGTTTTCAGCACCTATACCAGTTGGTTCTAATGAATATATAATATCCATAGCCTCTTTCATTTGAGCTGTAGAAGCTTTGAGAGCTTTTTTTATCTCCAGTTTAGACATAGAAAGGTATCCTCTGTCATCTAAATTATTTATTACATATTCACATATAGATTTTATTTTAGGTGAAATTTTTAAATAACCAAGTTGTTCCTCTAAAAAATCAATTAAAGTTTTTTCTTCAATGATAAAGTCAAAGGGAGAGGGAGTTTCTTCATCAGAATTATATTTTGCTGCAGGAGCAGAATATGTTACCTCCAGCATTGGATTTTTTAATGCTTCTTTTTCGATAAAATCCTTTAGGTTAGATGAAGACATTTGAAGTATACTCATAGAAATTTTCATTTCCTGTGTTAAAGAAAGTTTCATTTCCTGTTTTAGCTTTAATGTAAAGTCCAAATTAAATCACCTCGTTTTTTTAGCCTTATGTATATGATATCATATATTTGAAAAAATAAGAAATATATTTAATTCAATACAAAAAGGACAGATTTGATATTATCAATCTGCCCATTTTTTATATTTTAAATATAGTTTTATTTATCTTTTTCTTCTTCTTCCATAACTTCTATTATTTCTTCTATTTCATCATTATCATCAGCTGGATTTTCAGAACCAAAGAATCTCTTTGTAACATGAGACATGATATTTATGAGAACATAAGCATAAGTTACTATAAATAAGCTTATAGGAAGTGTAACAACTACTAAAATTATAAAAGCACCAGCAAATTTCTTTGGAATAAAAGGAAATGCTTTATCTGGAGTTTTGAATTTCATAGTACTTACCATAAGTACAGCAGCAATTACAGTGATAGCCATAAGAGCATCTATATTAAAAAGGTCAATTCCTAAATGTTTGTTTACCATATAACAGAAAAGGAAATAAGAGCAAACCATAGAAGCTGCACTTGGAATAGGCATTCCACTAAAGTCACCCTTTTCACTTGAAGCAACTGTGATAATATTAAATTTTACAAGTCTCATTACCCCACACAGAGCATATAAGAATGAAACTGGAACTATAAATGGGCTGGCTGCAATTTTTTGCGTCAATATAGAATAAACTAAAAGACTTGGAGCAAGACCGAAGGAAACTGCATCACAAAAGGAATCAAATTCCTTACCAAATTCACTAAAAGCATCTAATTTTCTTGCTGTTTTTCCATCTAATCCATCACAAACCATAGCCAATATAATAAAGACTATAGCACGTATAAATTCACCCTTAATTGATGCTGTGATACTTAAATAACCTAAAAATAAACCAGCAGCAGTGATTGCATTAGGTGCTATATACTTTCTTTTTACCATTTTAATTTTCATCTCCTTAATGTTGAAAAATATTCATTTAATTTTAGCATAAAAAAAACAAATTTTCAATCTAATGTTGAATACAAGCATCTGAAGTAGTAGAATATCCATTATTTTTATATTAAATAAAAAAACTTTTTTTAGGTATTCCTTTTCTGAAAAAAATCATATAAAATCATATATGTAGAGAAAAATAAAAAAGGAGAAAAATTTTGAACAGAAAAAAACTTCAATCAGTATTTCCTGATATAGATGAATTTTTAGTAGGAGCAATATGTGATGATATAGAACTTTGTGAAGAGATAGATTATCCTGTGTACAGCAGATATTTTTATCCACCTAATTTTTGGACTAGATTAGAGAATTTAAACCTAGGGGTAAAGTTTTCTTTTTTGGGAATCAATGACAGCTGCGAAAAGAAAATGATAGGAGTATATCCAAAAGATTTTGATTCAGCTATGTTAAGTTTTCCAGTTAAATATTTTAAAATAGCCAATGGATCTAAGTTCAAGGAGCTGGAACATAAACATTATCTTGGGAGTATTATGTCTTTGGGATTAAAAAGAGAAATATTAGGAGATTTGATTGTAAAAGATGGGATATGTTATGGTATAATAAATGAAGAATTATTTACGTTTTTAAAGGAAAACCTTAAGATGATAGGTAAAATCCCTGTAGAAGCTGAAGAGATAATTTCTGGAGATATTCCAGAAACAGAATTCAAGGAATTGGTAGAAAGTATAGCATCTTTAAGGCTGGATGTAATAACAGCGGCTTTAGGAAATTTTTCCAGAAATAATGCAATAGAAGCTTTAGAAGCTGGAGATGTAGCATTGAACTACAATACTGATAAAGATAAAAGCAGAGTAGTAAAGGAGAGGGATATTATATCCATAAGGAGAAAAGGAAAATTTTTGATTGATTCTGTTTTAGGTGAGAGTAAAAAGGGAAAAATAAGGATACTGATAAAAAAATTCAGCTAAGGAGTTGAAAAGATGAAAAAGTTAATTATGTATTTAGCAGCAGGAATTATTATAATAGTAATTGGAGTATATGCTGCCAGAAACATCATAGTGAAAAATATTTTAGAGAAAAAACTTACAGAAATAAATAAAGGTAAGGTAGATATAGGAAAAGTTGAGTTCTCTCCTTTTAATAAGAGAATAGTAGTTAGAGATATAGAAGCAACAAGTCAGAGAAACAGCATGAAAAATTTTGTAACAGTAAAAGAATTTAATGCTGATTATGATATTTATATTTCAGATAAAAAAGTTTTGATAAGTGAAGCTCATATAATAAATGTAGATTTTCTTACAGACAGAAAGACAGATGGAACTATTGGAATAAAAGAAAATGCTCCATTAGATGCTTCACAAGTCCTTATCCCAGATGATGATGAAAAAAATAAAGAGGTATTGGTAACAGAAATAGAAAATTCGTATTTAGATAGTATGAAAATAAATGACTTGAATCTTGAGAATATTTTGAAAAGTGAATATGAAAGAAATAATAAACTTTTGGAAGAAAAGAGAAATTATTGGGAAACTAGAATAAAAGAGATAGAAAAAGGGAAAGAATTTAAAAGTATAAGAGAAGATTTGAAAAAAGTAACAAGCCTTAAAAATCCATTGGATATCTTCAAAATGGATAGAGAGGTAAAAAATATAATAGAATCTGCCCAAGTATTAAACGATCAGCTGAAAGATGAGAAAGAACAGATAAGATTAGATTTGGAAGATATGAAAAATTCTCCTGAATTAAAATTCTCTGTGGAAAAAGGGGTAGAGGCTTTTGTACAAAATGGAGAAATAGCAATAAAAGATTTAGATTCTCTTGTAAATATATATCTTAATGAAGTTTATGAAAAGAAGATATATGAAATAGTTGTAAAATACAGAGATGTTTTAAAAGAAATTGAACTTAGAAAAAATGAAGACTTGCAGCAAGAAGATAAATGGGAAATATATGTTGAAAAGATTGATCTTACATCTGAATTATATGGATTTTCTTTAAATGGAGAATTAAATAATATTTCAAGTAGACTTTCAAGAAACGAAGATAATGTAACATTCTTTTTAAATGGAAATAAAAAAGACAGTTATGGGAAAATGGATGGATATTTTAATGTAAATACTTTAGAAGGGTACATAAATATAGATATTTCAAAAGTTAATCTTGAAGAATTGAAAGAACTTAATGAATATATACTTGGAGGTTCAGCAGGGCTTTCGCAAAAAACTGTTCTTTCAAAAAATGATATAGTTATAAATGGTAAACTTAATATACATAATATGGATCTTAATGGGCAGAAGATAACAGATTCTTTAAATATAAAAATACCTTTGCTTAGAGATATGATAATACCTCTTCTTAGTGATGTAAGAGATGGGGATATCAGTTACAATTATAATTCTAATACAAGAAGAGTAACTGTAAAAAGTAATCTTTCTGAAAAAATATTAAAGGTATTAAATAACAAAGATGGATACTGGAAAAAGAAAATAATTGAAGACATGAAGAAAAACAGCGAAAAAGAAATTGCTAAATATGAAGAAATTTTAAAAGCAAAAGAGGAAGATATACGAAAAAAATCAGAAGATGGACTGGAAATTCAGATGAATGAGCTTAGTAAAATTGAGGAGCAGATAAATTTTTTAAAGTCAAAAAACAAGAAAGATATATTAAATGAATTGTTTAAAAGATTTTAAGGAATAAAATTGTTGACTGAATTATAAAAACTTGATATAATTAATCGTCGTGGAAATTGTCTGAGGAATCTCATGGCGCAATATTATCGAACCGTGTCAGGTCTGGAAGGAAGCAGCACTAAGGTATTTATTGTGGGTGTGAGTTAAAACTTCTTTCAGTTTTCACGACACTTAAAAAAGCTTACATAGGAAGAAGCAGAGCTTCTTCCTTTTTTTATAGACTGCTCAATAAATGATAACCATAAATAAAAGATATTGAATATTATAGAGTGTTGATGACTTCTAATTGATAAGAGCAGGTGTTTTATGGTATAATTAACTTTTAGAAGGAGTGGATAAAATAGAATGAGCATATTAGAAAAATTAAATGACAGACAGAGAAAAGCTGCTGAGAAAATAGAAGGGGCATTGCTTATACTTGCTGGAGCAGGTTCTGGAAAAACAAGAACAATAACTTATAGAATAGCCCATATGATTCAAGAATTAGGGATATCTCCATATAAAATATTAGCTGTGACATTTACCAATAAAGCAGCTAAAGAGATGAAAGAAAGAGTTGAAGATCTTATAGGGGAAGATGGGAAAAGAACAATGGTTTCTACATTTCACTCATTTGGTGTAAGGCTTTTAAGAACATATGGGGACAGACTTGGCTATGGAGCTAATTTTACTATTTATGATGCTGATGATCAAAAAAGAGTAGTAAAAGGTATAATGAAAGAGCTGGTAGTCAAAGACAAAAATCTTACAGAAGGTATGGTAGTTTCTCTTATTTCAAAATTGAAAGAAGAAGAAGTATCTGCTGATGAATATGAGAAAGCAGAAAATAAATATAATATGAATGCTGCTATAGTGTCAGAAGTATATAGAAGATATAATATAGCTCTTAAAAACAATAATGGAATGGATTTTTCTGATATATTAATCAATACAGCAAAACTTTTAGAGATACCTGATATTTTAAATAAAGTTCAGGATAAATTTAGATATATAATGGTTGATGAATACCAGGATACAAATAATATTCAATACAAGATAATTAATAAAATAGCTGGTAAATATGGAAATCTATGTGTAGTTGGGGATGAAAACCAAAGTATATATGGATTCAGAGGAGCTAATATTCAAAATATTCTTGATTTTGAAAAAGATTATCCTGATGCAGAAGTTGTAAAATTAGAAGAAAATTATCGTTCTACTTCAGTGATACTGGATGCAGCCAATGCTGTAATCAGTAACAACTCAAGTGCAAGGGATAAAAAACTTTGGACTAAGAAAACAACTGGCGAAAAAATAACTCTTCTTCAATGTAATGATGGAAGACAGGAAGTAAATGTCATAATTGAAGAGATAATTAAAGGGAAAAATCAAGGTAAGAAATATAGAGATTTTACTATTCTTTATAGAATGAATGCTCAATCAAGACTTTTTGAGGAAGGTTTTTTGAGATTCAATATACCATATAAAATATTTGGTGGAATGCAGTTCTATCAAAGAGCAGAAATTAAAGATATAGTTGCTTATCTGGCTGTTATCAATAATCCTAAAGACAGTCTTAACCTGAGCAGAATACTTAATGTACCTAAGAGAAAGATAGGAGATAAGAGTTTAGAAAAAATAAATGAGTTTGCTTCTGCAAATGGACTTACTCTCTTTGAAGCTTTAGGAAGAGCAAAAGAGATAGATACTCTTACAGCTAATATGAAAATAGTATTAGAAGAATTCCATAAAATGATGATGGAACTTATTGATATGAGCGAAAGTGAAGCTGTTTCAGAACTTTTTGATAAAGTAATAAAAAGTATAAAATACTTTGATTATCTGGAATCAAACTATGAAGACAGTGAGAATAGAATAAACAATATAGAGGAATTAAGAAACTCTATTACAGAAATGGAAAAGATAATAGAAACTCTTACTTTAAGAGAATATTTAGAGAATATATCATTGGTAAGTGCTACAGATAATCTGGAAGAAGAGAAAGATTATGTAAAACTCATGACTATTCATAACTCAAAGGGACTTGAATTTCCTACAGTATTTTTAGTAGGAGCTGAAGATGAAGTCTTCCCAGGGAAAAAAGCTGACTTTGAACCTAGAGAGCTTGAAGAGGAAAGAAGATTGTGTTATGTGGCAATAACAAGAGCAGAGGATAAGTTATATATTTCTTATGCTGCAAGCAGATTTATGTATGGAGAGGAAAGTTTCAGAACTAAATCGAGATTTATAAATGAACTTCCTGAGAATCTTCTTGAAAGTAATATAGAATCTCAATTTAAGAGAGAAGCAATAAATCCTACAAAAACTCCAGTGAAACAACAATTCAAAAAAATGATAACTATAGAAGACTTGAACAAAACATATAAGGAATATCCTTATTCTGTTGGAGAAAAGGTTATGCATAAGAAATTTGGGTTGGGAGTGGTAAGAGGAGTAACAGATAAAAAAGTTGAAGTAGACTTTGTAGATGGAAAAAGAGAAATTGCAATGGCAGTTGCAGATAAATTTTTAACAAAAAACTAGATAAGGAGGGAAGATGAAAAGGAAAACACTGGCAAAAGAGATTATATATTCAGGTATTGGACTCCATAAAGGAGAAAATATCGATATGAAGCTGATCCCTGGGAGCAATGGAATAATTTTCAAAAGAGTTGATCTTGAAGATGGAAAAAATGAAATAAAATTAGATATAGAAAATACTTTTGACCTTACGCGAGGAACTAATTTAAAAAATGAGTTTGGAGCAAAAGTTCATACAATAGAGCATTTTTTATCAGCATTATATGCAGCGGAAATAACAGACCTTGTAATAGAGCTTGATGGAAATGAGCTTCCTATCTGTGATGGAAGTGCAGGAAGATTTATAGATCTTTTTGAAAATGCTGGAATAAAAGAACTAGATGGAGAGGTTGAGCCTATAGTTATAACTAAACCAATATATCTTACAGTAGGTGATAAAAATATAGTAGCTCTTCCATATGATGGATATAAAATAACATATGCTATCAGATTTGAACATAGTTTTTTAAAATCACAGTTGGCAGAGTTTGAAATAAATCTTGAAAATTATAAAAAAGAGATAGCTCCAGCAAGAACTTTTGGATTTGATTATGAAATAGAATACCTTAAAAAAAACAACCTCGCTTTAGGAGGAACTCTTGAAAATGCCATAGTAATAGAAAAAGATGGTGTAATGAATCCAGAAGGACTAAGATATGAAGATGAGTTTGTAAGACATAAAATGCTTGATATCATAGGGGACTTAAAAATATTGAACAGACCTATCAAAGGTCATATAATAGCAGTAAAGGCAGGGCATGCTTTAGATATAGAATTTGCAAAATTACTGAAAAATTTATAATTTATTTAAATCTTAGGAGGAAAAAAATATGTTAGATACTTTAGAAATCATGAAAAGAATCCCACACAGATATCCATTTTTACTTGTTGATAGAATTCTTGAAGTGAACAAAGAAGAGCAAAAAATAAAAGGATTGAAAAATGTTACTATCAATGAAGAATTTTTTAACGGACATTTTCCAGGACACCCAATTATGCCAGGAGTACTTATAGTAGAAGGAATGGCACAATGTTTAGGTGTACTTGTAATGGATGGAGTAGAAGGGAAAGTTCCATATTTCGTAGGTGTTGAAAGTGCTAAATTTAAAAGTCCAATAAAACCTGGGGATCAAGTTATTTATGAAGTAGAAGTAGAAAAAATAAAAAGAAACTTTGTAAAGGCTCATGGAGTGGCAAAAGTAGATGGAGTTTTAGCATGTGAAGCTACATTTACATTCTGTATAACAGACAAATAGATTAGGGGGAATTCATTTTGGTAGATATTCATAGCACTGCTATAATTGAAGAAGGAGCAATTATAGAAGATGGAGTAAAGATAGGACCTTACTGTGTAATAGGAAAAGATGTAAAAATAGGAAAAAATACAGTTATACAATCTCATGTAGTTGTAGAAGGAATTACAGAAATAGGGGAAGACAATACTATTTACTCATTTGTTTCTATTGGAAAAGCTTCTCAAGATTTAAAATATAAAAATGAACCCACAAAAACTATTATAGGAAACAAAAACTCAATAAGGGAATTTGTTACTATTCACAGAGGAACAGATGACAGATGGGAAACAAGAATAGGAAATGGGAATCTTCTTATGGCCTATGTTCATGTTGCCCATGATGTCATCATTGGTGATGGATGTATACTTGCAAATAATGTCACTCTGGCAGGACATGTTGTAGTTGATAGCTTTGCAATAATAGGAGGGCTTACTCCTATCCATCAATTCTGCAGAATAGGTTCTTATTCTATGATAGGAGGGGCAAGTGCTGTAAATCAGGATATTTGTCCTTTCGTACTTGCTGAAGGGAATAAAGCTGAAGTAAGAGGATTAAATAGTATTGGACTCAGAAGAAGAGGTTTTTCTGATGAAACATTGTCAAATCTGAAGAAAGCTTATAGAATAATATTTAGAAATGGTCTTCCTTTAAAAGAAGCTATTAAGCAGGTAGAGGAAGAGTATGGTGAAGATGACAATATAAAATATTTACTGGATTTCATAAATAACAGTAATAGGGGGATAACTAGATAATGGATAAATTAGGGATAATAGTTGGTAATGGAAAACTGCCCCTTTATTTCCTGCAGGAAGCTGAAAAGCAGAAGATCAATGTTTTTCCCATAGGTCTTTTTGAAACTATTGAACCTGAAATCAAAAGTTGCAGCAACTTTAAAGCTTTTAATATAGGTGAAGTAGGAGCTATAGTGAAACATTTTCTCTTGAATGATATAAGAGAGATCATTATGCTTGGTAAAGTTGAAAAAGAAATTATTTTTAAAGAGATGAAATTAGACAAATATGGAGAGGAGCTTCTTAAAAGGTTACCAGACAAAAAAGATGAAACTCTCCTTTTTGCAATTATTGCATTTTTTAGATTGAATGGAATAAAAGTTCTGCCACAGAACTATCTTTTGAAAAATTTTATGTTTCAAGAGAAGTGCTATACAGGGAACAAACCTTCGAAAGAGGATATGAAAACTATAAAAATCGGAATGGAAGCAGCTAAAGCTTTAAGTGAAGTGGATGCTGGACAGACTGTTGTATGCAAGGATTCTTCTGTTGTGGCATTGGAAGGAATAGAAGGAACAGATAAAACTATTAAAAGAGCTGGAGAACTGGCTGGAACAGGAACAATAATTGTAAAGATGTCAAGACCCCAGCAGGATATGAGAGTAGATATACCAGCAGTGGGAATAGAAACCATAAAGAGAGCAGTAGAGATAGGGGCAAAGGGAATTGTTGGAGAAGCTGGGAAAATGCTTTTTCTTAACAGAGATGAAGCTGTAAAGCTTGCTGAAGAGAACTCTCTTTTTATTATGGGAATAAAAGCTTAAGAGGAGATTTTTATGAAATTTTTTGTATCTACAGGAGAAGTTTCAGGAGACTTACATCTTTCATATTTAGTAAAAGCTATGCTTGAACAAAATAAAGATCTGAAATTTTATGGTGCAGCAGGAAATCACAGCAGAGCTCAAGGAGTAGAAGTGATACAGGACATAGAAGAGCTTGCTGTAATGGGATTTACCGAAGTGTTCAAAAAGTATAGTTTCTTAAAAAAGAAAGCAAATGAATATATTGATTTTATAAAGAAAGAAAAAATAAACAAAGTGATTCTTGTGGACTATGGAGGGTTTAATCTCAAATTTCTTGAACTTTTAAAAAAAGAAGTACCAGAAGTAGAAGTTTACTATTACATACCCCCAAAACTTTGGATATGGGGAGAAAATAGAATAACAAAGCTGGTGAAAGCAGATCACATAATGGTTATTTTTCCTTGGGAAGTAGATTTTTACAAGAAACATGGAGTAGACGCTGTATACTTTGGCAATCCATTTGTAGATAAGTATTCAGTAATTGAGAGAACAGGAAATAATATACTTCTTCTTCCAGGAAGCAGAAAACAGGAAATAAGAACACTTATTCCTGTAATGCTGAAAGTAGTAGAAAAGAAAAAAGAAGAAACATTTCTTTTGAAACTTTCCAGTAGTGAACATCTGAAATGGATAGATGAAGATTTGAATAAATTTGAAAATTTAAAGATAGTATCAGATAAAAGTCTGGCTGAATGTGTAAAAGAATCAAAAACAGCTGTAGCAGCTTCTGGTACAGTAACACTGGAACTTGCTTTGATGGGTATTCCTGTTATTGTTGTGTATAGGACAAGCTTTATAAATGCCTTCATAGCAAGACATATTTTGAAAGTAGGATTTGTTTCCTTACCTAATCTTACGCTTAATAGAGAAGTATACCCAGAATTATTACAGGAAAAATGCAATCCAGAAGAGATAGAAAAATATCTTGATTACTTTGAAAATTCCAAAGAAAAAATAGCTGAAGACATAGCTGAAGTGAGAAAAAAACTATCAGGAAAAGATGTTGTAAAGAGCTATGGAAATTTTCTGATTAAAGGAGAACAATGATAGAAAAATTAAGTATATTTAAAAATAAATCATTAAATACATTTTTGAAATATAGTTTTAAATATAAGTGGGTAATGGGAGCAGTAGTATTTACTTCTGCCTTTAGTTCAGCTATGGGAGCAGTTCCAGCATGGCTGAGCAAATACCTTATAGATGATGTATTAGTAAATAAAAATGCAAGAATGATGGCTATGGTAATAGGGGGAATATTTGTTTCTACTATACTTAAAGTAGTAACTGGATATTTTGCTTCTATTTCATCAAACTATGTAACAGAAACAATAAAGAGAGATATAAAAATAGACGTATATTCTCATCTTCAAAAACTCCCTATGTCATATTTTAAAAGGAATAAACTGGGTGATGTAATGGCAAGACTTTCTGGGGATTCTGCAACTTTAGGGAGAATAGGATTTATCATATTTGATATGTTTAAAGAATTTCTTACAGTGGTTGCTCTTACTTTCAGAATGTTTCAGGTGGATTATATTTTGGCACTTGTAGCTTTGATAGTAATGCCTCTTATCATAAGTACAGTGAAAAAATATACTAAGAAGATAAGAAAATCTGGTAGAATCAGACAAGACACTTCAGGAGCAGTTACAGCATTTATTCAGGAAACTCTTTCTGGTATCTTTGTAATAAAAGCTTTTAATAACAGTGATGATATGATTGAAAAATATAAAGTTATCAGTAAGGATGAATTTGAAAAATCATATAAAAGTACAAAGATAAAAGCAAAAGTTTCTCCTATCAATGAAATAATTACAACAGTAATGGTATTGTTGGTAGCTTCATATGGAGGATATCAGATAATTGTTTTAAAAACTATGACAGCAGGAGATTTGATTTCCTTTGTTACTGCTTTGGGATTGATGAGCCAGCCACTGAAAAGACTTATAAATAAAAATAATGACCTTCAAGAAGCTCTGCCATCAGCAGACAGGGTAATAGAGATATTAGATGTTCCTCTGGAACAGGATTACTATGGTGAAAAAGAAGAGGAATTAAAAACTGAAATAAAAGATATCAAATTTGAAAATTTATCATTCCATTATGATGATTCTCCAGAATTGATACTTAAAAATATAAATTTAGATGTAAAAGCTGGAGAAGTTATAGCCCTTGTAGGAAAAAGTGGAAGTGGAAAAACTACTCTTGTAAACCTTATTCCAAGATTTTATGAAACTACAGAGGGAGCTATAAAAGTAAATGGTATAGATATAAAGAATATTTCATTGAAAAAATATAGAGATTATATAGGAATAGTTCCTCAGGAAAGCTTTCTTTTCAGTGGTTCTATTTCCCAAAATATATCTTTTGGAAAAAATGGAGTAACAGAAGAGGAAATTATGAATGCAGCTAAAATGGCTAATGCTTATGATTTTATTATGGAACTTCCAAATAAATTTGAAACAGAGGTAGGAGAAAGAGGAGTACTTCTTTCTGGTGGGCAAAAACAGAGAATAGCTATTGCCAGAGCCCTTATACAAAATCCAGAAATAATGATACTGGATGAGGCTACATCTGCTTTAGATACTGAATCAGAAAGATTAGTACAGGATGCTTTAGATAAATTGATGGTCAATAGAACAACTTTTGTAATAGCTCATAGATTATCAACTATAATAAATGCAGATAAGATAGTTGTAATGGAAAATGGAGAAATAAAAGAAATAGGAACTCATCAGGAATTACTTGAGTTTAAAGGATTGTATAAACATTTCTATGAAATACAATTTGGAAAGAAAGAAAAGACAAAGGAAAAAGTATTAGCATAAAAAATTGACAGATCAAGAGGAGAAATAGAATAATGGAAGTCAAAGAAATGATAATAGAAGAAGATTTAAGAACTTTGAAATTAAGAGAAGATGGAAGAAAAGTAGACAGTCTTAGAGAGATAAAAATAACAAAAGATTTCAATCTTTATGCAGAGGGATCAGTATTAATAGAATTTGGAAATACCAAAGTAATATGTACAGCTTCTGTAAGTGAAAAAGTACCACCTTTTATGAGAGGACAAGGAAAAGGATGGCTTACAGCTGAATATTCTATGATACCGAGAGCTACTGGAGAGAGAAATCAGAGAGAATCTGCAAAAGGAAAACTTTCTGGAAGAACTATGGAGATACAAAGACTTATAGGAAGAGCTTTAAGAACAGCTGTAGATTTAGATAAATTAGGAGAGAGAACTATAACTATTGACTGTGATGTTATTCAGGCAGATGGAGGAACTAGAACTACTTCTATATCTGGAGGATTTATAGCTCTTGCTTTAGCTGTTAAAAAGCTCATGAAAGATAGAGTTCTATCTATAAATCCAATAATTTCTAATGTAGCTGCTATCAGTGTAGGTATTGTAAGAGGAACTCCAATGCTTGACTTGATGTATACTGAGGATTCTGCTGCAGAAGTAGATATGAATGTAGTAATGAATGGTAAAGGGGAATTTGTTGAAGTACAGGGAACAGGAGAAGAGGCTACTTATACTAGAAAAGAGCTTAATGAACTGATTGATTTAGCTGAAGTTGGAATAAAAGAGATAATCAGAATTCAAAATGAAGTAATAGGAGAATAGATACTATGAAAATTTTTCTAGCAACAGGAAATAAACATAAAATAGAAGAAATAACAGCTATCTTCAAAAGTGTAAAAAATATAGAGATACTTTCTATTAAAGATGGGATAGATATACCAGAAGTGATAGAAGATGGAGATACTTTTGAAGCAAATTCTGCTAAGAAAGCAATGGAAATAGCCAAATATACTGGAATGATAACAATAGCTGATGATTCAGGATTATGTGTAGATGCTCTGGATGGAGCTCCAGGAGTATATTCTGCCAGATATTCTGGAGAACATGCAACAGATGATTCCAACAATAAAAAGCTTATTAAAGAATTACAAGGTAAAGAAAACAGAAAGGCTCATTTCGTAAGTGTAGTTACTCTGGGAAAACCAGATGGAAGAAGTTATTCTTTCAGAGGAGAAGTTCCAGGAGAGATAATAGATGAACCAAGAGGAGATAAGGGATTTGGATATGACCCTCATTTTTTTGTAGCTGAATATGGAAAGACACTTGCAGAGATGCCAGATATAAAAAATATAATAAGCCATAGAGCTAATGCATTAAAAAAACTTGAAGCCGAGTTAGAAAACATATTAAAAGATTAAAAAAATAAATATGCAATATTGAAGAGGTTGATTAGAAAGCAAAATGATTTTTGCTTATAAATCAATCTCTTTTTTTGTTGAATTATTATCTTTTTGTTTGATATAAATATAAAAAATCTATAAAAAAAACATATAAATATAAAAAAGTTCATTTTTAAGTATAAAAAAATAGTTTTAGGGATTGTTAGTTTCCTTTAAATGTAATATCATTGGATTATAGTAGATAAAATAATTAGGGAGGAAAAATATATGAAGAAAAGATTTTGGGTTATTTTTAGTTTAATATTATCTGTTTTATTTATAAGCTGTAGTGATAAAAAGGAAGAAAAGAAAGCAGAAGCTAAAGGGGCAGGAAATCTTACAATTTATTGCCCACATCCATTAGAGTTCATCAATCCTCTAGTTAATGAATTTGAAACAAAAACTGGTATATCAGTAGAAGTTATAGCTGCTGGAACTGGGGAATTGATGAAAAGAGTTGAATCTGAAAAAGATAATCCTCTGGCAGATATTTTATGGGGAGGAACAATAACAGTTGTAGATCCTATAAAAGATAATTTAGAAAATTATACTACAACTAATGAAGAAGCTTTTTATGATTCTTATAAAAATGTTGAAGGAAATATGACAAGATTCTCAGCAGTTCCAAGTGTTATTATGATTAATAAAAATCTTATTGGAGATATAAAAATAAATGGATATGAAGATTTATTAAATCCAGCATTAAAAGGAAAAATAGCTTTTTCAGATCCTGCTAAATCATCATCTTCATTTGAACATTTAGTAAATATGCTTTATGCAATGGGAAAAGGAAATCCAAATGATGGTTGGGGATATGTAGAGAAGTTTATGGAAAACTTAAACTATACTCTTCTTTCTGGATCATCAGCTGTATATAAAGGTGTAGCAGATGGGGAATATACAGTTGGACTTACATTTGAAGAAGGAGCAGTAAAATATGTAAATTCTGGAGCAGCTGTTGAAGTAGTATATATGGAAGAGGGAGTTATTGTAAAACCAGATGGTGTATATATAATCAAAAATTGTAAAAATATGGAAAATGCTAAAAAATTCGTAGATTTTGCAACTGGTAAAGAAGCTCAAACTATGGTTTCATCTCAATTAAATAGAAGAAGTGTAAGAAAAGATGTTGAGCCAGGAAAAGGATTAAAAAGACTTGAGGATATTTATGTTATAGAAGATGACATTAATGTAGTAAAAGATCAAAAACCTGTATGGTTAGATAAATTCAAAGATATCTATACTAAATAATAAAAAAGCTTAAAGTAAAACTTGTTTTTTAAATTAATAAACTCCTACAATGAGGCTGTTCAAAAGTCTAAAGATTAAGCTTTTGAAGCAGCCTTATTGTTATAATCAGAAAAAATTAAAAGAGGTGTAAAATGAGTGTAGCTATAAAAGTAAGTAATGTTATAAAGAAATTTGGAGATAATATAATAATACCTGGAATGTCTGTTAATATAAAAAATGGAGAATTTTTTACATTGCTGGGACCTTCAGGATGTGGAAAGACTACTCTGCTTAGAATGATAGCGGGATTCAATAGTATAGAGGGTGGAGAAATCTGCTTTGATGACAAAGTTATAAATGATATGCCTGCTCATAAAAGAAATATAGGAATGGTATTTCAAAGTTATGCTATTTTTCCTCATATGACTGTAAGAGAAAATGTAGAATATGGATTAAAACTCAGAAAAGTAAACAAAAAAGAAATGAAGGAAAAAACAGATGACATACTTGATGTAGTAAAAATAACTGAGTATCAAGAAAGACTGCCTGAAAGACTTTCAGGAGGGCAGCAGCAGAGGGTAGCTTTAGCCAGAGCTATAGTAATTCATCCAAATGTACTCTTGATGGATGAACCTCTATCTAATCTAGATGCTAAATTAAGAGTAGAAATGCGTTCTGCAATAAGAGATATTCAAAAAAAAGTTGGAATAACTACTGTATATGTAACTCATGATCAGGAAGAGGCACTTTCTGTATCTGACAGAATAGCAGTAATAAATAAAGGAGAAATTCAACAGATAGGACAGCCTCATGATATTTATGCAAGACCTGCTAATCAGTTTGTTTCAACTTTCATAGGACATTCAAATCTTTTTAAAGGGAATATCAAAATAGATGGTGATAAGAAATATGTAGTATTTAAAAATGGTTATAAAGTAAGCATGAATAATTTATCAGATGAAGTTAAAGATGGACAGGAAATAGTTATTGCAGTTCGTCCAGAAGAATTTTCTATATCTGATGAGGGAATTGAAACTACTATAAAAACAAGTATGTTTTTGGGAAAATATACTAATTATGAGATAGATGCTAAAGCAGATGAGATAGTAAGTGGTATGCCAGCTCTTGAATTTTCTCAGGATGTAGGACATGCTCTTCATATATATCAGGTAGGAGAAAAGATAGTATTAAAACCAAATGCAAAGAAAATTAATATATTCACAGAAGATGGAAAGAAAAGCTTAATAAAAGGAGTAGATCCATATGTTGACTAAAAAAATAAAATGGGACTTCTGGACAGTTGTAACTTTAGTTATAACTCTTGTATTTGCATTGTTTTTAATTTATCCATTATTTTCTCTCTTGCTCAGCAGTTTTAAAGATCCTTTGACTGAAAACTGGAGTATGACAAACTTTCATAGATTTTTCAGCAGAAAATATTATTATCAAGGGCTTCTTCATAGTTTTCAGGTCACTACATGTGTTACTGTTATTGCTATCATAATTGGAGTTCCAATGGCATATTTTATGACATTTTATAAGGTTAAATTTAAGGCATTGGTAGAGGTTCTTATTATTATTTCAATGCTTTCTCCTCCATTTATTGGAGCATATTCATGGGTTCTTTTATGTGGAAGAAGCGGGGTAGTGACTACTTTTTTTAGAGAGGTTCTTCATATAAATCTCCCAACTATCTATGGATTTTCAGGAATATTGTTGGTATTTACTTTAAAGCTATACCCATTTATTTTCCTCTATGTATCAGGAGCTTTGAAAAAAATAGATGTGGCTTTGAGTGAAGCAGCAGAAAGCTTAGGGTGCGGTACTTTTAAGAAGGTATATACAATAATAATGCCTTTGATATTGCCAACTCTTATGTCTGGAGCCCTTCTGGTATTTATGAATGCAATGGCAGACTTTGGTACTCCTATGCTGATAGGAGAAGGGTATAATGTAATGCCTGTATTGATATATTCAGAATTTGTTGGAGAAATGGGAGGAAGTGCAAACTTTGCTGCTGCCATGGCTACAATAATGATAGTAATAACCATAGCTCTATTCTTGGGACAAAAGTATATAGTAAATAAAAAATCATTTGTTATGAGTTCAATAAGACCAGTACAGCCAGTTGAACTTAAAGGAATAAAAGGAAAACTTATGCATGCTTTTATATATGCAGTAGTATTTTTGTCAATTATCCCTCAAATAACAGTTATATATACTTCTTTCTTGAAAACAAGAGGATCTATGTTTGTTAGAGAATTTTCAATTGAAAGTTATGAGATGGTTTTTTCAAGAATGGGAAATGCTATTTTAAACACCTATATGTATGGATTAACAGCTATAGTTATAATTATATTTCTAGGAATGTTCATAGCTTACATTTCAACTAGAAAGAAAAACTTTCTTACAGGGATAATAGATACTATAACTATGTTTCCATATATAATTCCTGGATCTGTAATAGGTATAACTCTTCTTTTAGCTTTTAACAGCAGACCACTTTTATTAAGTGGGACAGCTGCTATATTGGTAATTTCTTTTGTTATAAGAAGAATGCCATATACACTTCGTTCTTCAGCTGCTATTTTGTATCAGATAAGTCCAAGTTTGGAAGAGGCCTCTATCAGCCTGGGATGTTCTCCAGTAAAAACGTTCTTTAAAGTCACAGCAGTTATGATGCTTCCGGGAGTTTTATCAGGAGCTATTCTAAGCTGGATAACAGTTATCAATGAGTTGAGTTCTTCTGTCATTCTATACACAGGGACTACAAGAACTATGTCAGTAGCTATATATACAGAGGTAATAAGAGCCAGCTATGGAACAGCAGCTGCACTGTCTACGATTTTGACTATAACAACTGTAATATCTTTATTAATATTCTTTAAGGCTACTGGTGGAAGAGATGTAAATATTTGATGTACAAAAATTAGAAATAAGGTATAATATATTAAAAAATTGCGATTATGGGATGATGGATATGAAAGACAGTAAATTTGTAAGTTTTAAAGAACAAATGAGAAAAGTGCTGATTTTGTATTCATTAGTTCCCATAATTTTTTTATCTTTTGTAGGTTATGGACTTATATATTTTTTTGAATTTGAAGCTATAAAAAAAGATAATCAATATAACAGCCGTGTATTGACCAAAAATCTTGATAATATGGTAAGAGAGTATTTTAATGAAATAGAAAATTTGTATAATGATGAAATTATTATTAATGCTATGATTAATAAAAAATCAAATAAGGATGCATATGAAAAAATTTATAAGTGTATAAATTCTACAACATTAAGGGGAAATTTTATAATCTATGATGAGGAGCTGCATGTTCTTATGAATAATGCTCAGTTTATAGGAAGTGATAATGGGTATAGCTGGGGATTTTTTATGAGAATGCAGGATAATATCAATAATACAATAATTTATATAAATAAGATGCATTTTAAAAATAACAGTGTAAGTGTTTTTTCTGTTGGAAGAGCTGTAAAAAAATCTGGGAAGCTTATAGGATATATAGTCTTTAATATATTGAATGATGATTTAAGAGAATTTGTAGGAGAGGGAAGTTCTTACAATACAATAATTGCTGATAAGACTAATAAAATAGCATTTACTACTAATGATATATTTAAAGATAAATTCGGAAAAGTAGTAAAGAAGCTTAGGGAAGATGACCATTATGTAAGTATCAATAAAGAAAAATTTTATGTGACAAAAAGCCCTGTATATTATTCAAATTTAGTGCTTTATACAGTTTCAAGAATGAATCATCTTACAGATAGTTTTGTAAATGGAATAGTATATTTATGTATAGTTTTTATGATTATAATATTTACAATGCATAAAGCAGCTAAAATAATAACCAGTAAAAAAACAGCTGCTGTTGAAAAAATAGTAGAAGCAATAGAAAATATAAAAACAGGAGATTTGAGTAATACTCTATATGTAGAAACAAATGATGAGTTTAGAATAATAGCAGATTCATACAATAAAATGCTGGAAAATATAAAATTTCTCATTGAACAAAATAAAGAAGAGGTAAAACATGGAGTACTTTTAGAAATAAAACAGCTTGAAAGTCAATTTAATCCCCATTTTCTTTTCAATACATTAGAAATGCTGAAATATACAATTAAAACTGATACTTCCATGGCAAATAAAATAATATTAAATATATCATCACTCCTGAGATTTAGTATAGAAAATAAATCTTCAGAGGTAACTCTTGAAAGAGAATTGCAATATGCTAGAAATTATCTTGATATACAGAGATTCAGATTTGGAGAAAATTTTGATTATTATATAGATGTAGATAAAGATACAGAAAAATTTCTTGTTCCTAAATTGGTACTTCAACCAATAATAGAAAATTCTATTAAGCATGGGTATACCCAGATAAATAAATTGATGATATTTATAAAAACTAAAAAACAAAAAGATAAATTAGTAATAGATATATATGATAATGGAAATGGAATAGAAAAAGAAAAACTCTATGAATTAAGAAAAAGACTTAAATATAAAGAGCTGAATATTGGGAATCATATTGGAATATACAATGTTCACAGAAGAATACAGCTTATATATGGAGATAATTATGGAATAAAAGTACAGAGTTCTGAAAGATGGGGAACTATTGTAAAATTGGTATTTTCCATAAAAACAGAGGGATAAAGATATGATAAAAGTATTGGTAGTAGAAGATGAATATATCATAAGAAAAGGAATGATAAACACAATAGACTGGCTCTCTATGGATTGTAAGATAATTGGAGAAGGAATAAATGGGAGAGAAGGATTAAAGCTCATAGAAGAATTTGCTCCTGATCTTGTAATAACAGATATAAGAATGCCTGTAATGGATGGACTTGAAATGCTGAAAACTGCAGAAGAAGCAGGATTGAAATTTGAAAAAATAATATTAACCAGTTATGGAGAATTCAAATATGCTCAAGAGGGAATAAAGTTAGGGGTAGCAGACTATATCCTTAAACCAATAGATGAAGAACTTTTGGAAAAAGCTGTGAAAAAAGTAAAAGAAAAGATAGAGAAAGAAAATACATTGAGAGATGTTGAAAATATAACAAAGACTAAAGAGGATATAGAATTCTTCTCTCCAAGGATATATCTTGGAAAAGATAGTGATAAAAATAGATATGTAGAAAAAACTCTGGAAAAAATATTGAATTGCTATTCAGAGAAATTGAATATAAAAGATATAGCTGATGAGCTGGATATAAGTGTAAGTTATCTCAGTCGAAAAATAAAAGATGTAACAGGAGAAACTTTTTTGGATATTTTGAACAAATATAGAGTACAGAAATCTTTAAGGCTATTATTAACTAAAGAATATAAAATATATGAAGTATCTGATATGGTAGGCTTTACAGATTATAAGCATTTTTGCAATGTTTTTAAGAAATATTTAGATACAGCCCCTGGAGATTTTGTTAAACAAAATATCATAATATTAAAATAATAATTGAAGTTTTTTCTTTTATAACTTTGTGATATAATAAGCATAGTGTAAAAATATAAAAAGAAGGAAAAGAAAAAGGAGAGATAATGAACAGAGGACTTACTCCAAAGAAGATAGTAGAAGAACTTAATAAATATATAATATCACAAGATGAAGCTAAAAAAAATGTTGCTATTTCTTTGAGAAATAGAGATAGAAGAAAAAATATAGAAGATGAGGAATTAAGGAGGGAAATTACTCCTAAAAATATAATTTTGATGGGTCCAACAGGGGTTGGAAAAACAGAGATAGCTAGAAGAATAGCTAAGATAGCTGATGCTCCATTTTTAAAGGTAGAAGCCACTAAATATACTGAAGTAGGTTATGTGGGAAAAGATGTGGAAAGTATAATAAAAGATTTGACTTCTCTTACTTACAGAAAAATGAAAGAACAGAAATTTAATGAATTAAGAGAGGAAGCATATGAAACAGCATTGGAAAAAGCTGCTAAACTTGTAAAACCATATGATTCTCTTAATGATGAAGAAAAAGCTCAAATAATGCAGGATATTGATGATGGAAAATATGATGATACAGAAGTTGAGATAGAAAAAACTAAAAAAGATTTAGATCTTCCAATAATTGAAGTTGTATCTGGAAGTGATGATACTTCTGGAATTGGAAGTATTTTGGATCAGGTAATGGCAGGAGTATCAGGAAAAAGCAAAAAGATGATAACAACTGTAAAGAATGCCATTGGAATAATGATGGATGAAGAGGTTGAAAAGAAACTTGATTTGGATTCTCTTAATGCAGAAGTTATAGAGAATGTAGAAAATAATGGAATTATTTTTATTGATGAAATAGATAAGATCGCTGAAAGAGATGGTGTAGGAAAAGGGGAAGTATCAAGACAGGGAGTACAGAGAGATATCCTTCCAATAGTAGAGGGAAGTACAGTTATGACAAAATTTGGGCCTGTAAAGACAGATCATATCCTTTTTATTGCAGCAGGGGCATTTACACAAAGTTCTCCATCTGATTTGATGCCTGAATTACAAGGTAGATTCCCAATAAGAGTAAAATTAAAGAATCTGGAAAAAGAAGATTTTGTAAGGATACTTACAGAAGTAGAGTATAACCTCCTTGATCAGTATACAGCAATGCTGGCTACTGACAATGTAGAGCTTACTTTTACAAAGGGAGCTATAGAAAAAATAGCAGATATAACAGCAGCAGCAAATGAGAAAGTAGAAAATATAGGAGCGAGAAGACTGTCAGCAGTGGTAGAAGAGCTATTGAGAGAGGTGATGTATGAAGCTCCATATGAAAAGAAGAAAAAAGTGAGTATAGACGCTAATTTTGTTAAAAAGGTGTTTAAGAAAGAAAATGAAGAAGAAAATCTAGATAAATATATTCTCTAAAGAAAAAAGGATGGCGCCCCATCCTTTTTTTGTTATATTGAATTTTTATCTTTCTTTATTACTGATACCCATGGAGTCTTTGTAACTATGTAGTAGAATAACAGACCAGCTACAGTATTAGATACTAGATTTCCCCAGAATACCGAATCTACTCCAAGCCATTTTTTTGTTATAATAATAAAGATATATCTTATCAGCCATACTCTTAAAAGTCCCATAACCAAAGGTAGTCTTGTTCTTCCTAGACCAATGAAAGCACCTTGAGATACCATAAACAAACCAAAACCTATAATAGAGAAAGTATATATTTTTAATGAGTGATCAGCTAATTTTACTATATCTTCATGATTCTGAAATAATCTAACAAGAAAATTACTACTTGGAAGAAATATTACTATAAGAATAAAAGAGATAACTAAACTTACCAATGAACCATATTTAAAAGATTTTTCAGCATTTTCTGGTTTTCCAGCTCCTATATTCATACTGACCATAGTAGTTACAGTAGTACCAATAGAAGAAGGGAGAGTAAAACACATAGTATTGATATTGCTGGCAATAGTTTGAGCTGTAAGAACAATTGCTCCATATTTTTCAACTTCCATATTGATAAGAAAGAATCCAAAGTTTATCAATGAATAAGTTATCATAGAAGGAAGAGCCAAAATTAAAACTTTTTTCAGCAGAGCAAAATCAGGGTAATAACCTCTGAGAACAAGCTGAGTTTCACTTTTCTTTACAAATAAATCATAAAACATCCAGATAGCTATAATTATGTATGAACAAAGAGAAGCCATAACAGCTCCAATTATTCCAAGATGAAAAACAGCAAGGAATAATGTGTTAAATATAATTTTCAACAGTAATAAAATTATTATTCTGATAAGAGTTGCTTCAGGCTGTCCAGTTGCATTTTTTATTGCATTGTATATTGCAGCCATAAATAATAATGGAATAACTATTGAATAAAGACTTAAATAAAGGAAAACCTGATGAGCTATCTCAGGGCTTATATTTTGTGATACAATAGAAGCAAATATGATAGAAGTAGGAGCAACCAGCAGACCTATAAAAAATGCAAATACCATGATTTGGGTAGAAACTTTTTTTACTTTCTCCAGATCTCCAGTTCCATTGATCTGCCCAACAATAGCCATAGAAGCTACACCTAATCCTAAAGACAGAGCATTCAGTATATTTATTATAGGCTGTCCAAAACCAACTGCTGCTGCCACAAGATATCCTGAGGTATGGTTTAAAAATAATCCGTCTGATAATGGTATGAGAGATGAAACCATACCCATTAAAATAGTTGGAAGTGATAAAAAAAGCAGAGTGTTAAGAATGTTTCCATTGAGAATCATTTCACGTCTCTTTTGGACATTCGATGATAAGAGACCTATTTTCATAATGCCAATCCTCCTTAGTGTAATCACTTTCAATGAAGAATTATAAAAAATAAAAATTTACAGAATAAAAATAAATTTATCTGTAAATTTTTTAATAAAATATAGTCTTCATGTCAAAGGTCTTTGTTTTTTATTGTAACATATTTTTCTTGTAAAAAGAACAAAAGTTATAAATTTTTTTTAGTTCCTGAGAATGATTTTTAGGTATTACATTTTTGTTGGATTTATGCTAAACTTGAGGTGATATTAAAATTAAAATAAGGTGAAGTGGATAGTTTGAAGAGTGAGAAATTAAAAGGGATATATTTAATAGCAGTTATTTTAATTGTATGGACAGTAGGATCACACTATAACCTGTGGAACAGCTATATAATTCCAGCTCCATCAAAGATAATCAGTTCCTTTGTGAAACTGGTGGAAAATGGAAAATTGATAAGACATATAGGTATAAGTCTTAGGCGTATATTTATAGGGTTTTCTATTACTGTTTTTTTAGCAGTTCCTCTTGGAATATTTTTTGGTGTTTTTACAAATATATATGTTTATTTCAAATCAATTTTTGAATTTTTTCGTCATACACCACCTCTTGCACTTATACCAATGATAATTCTTTGGTTTGGGATAGGAGAAACTTCTAAGATAGTGATTATAGTATTGGCATCATTTTTTCCAGTATTTTTAAATGTGCTGAAAGGAGTAGAAGGTTGTGATAAAAAATATATAGAAGTAGGAAAAGTTTTTGATATGTCGCAAAAGGATATATTTTTAAAAATAATACTTCCTAACTCTGTTCCAGATATTTTGATAGGATTAAAATTAGGAATAGGGTATAGTTGGAGAGCAATAATTGGAGCTGAACTTATAGCAGCTTCTTCTGGAATAGGATATCTCATATTAGATGCACAGCAGATATCAAGGTCAGATATAGTTATGTTGGGAATAATAGTGATTGGAACTTTAGGGATAATAACAGATAATATATTTTCCATGGTCGTTTCTGCTTATATAAAGAGGAAACATGGTGATTGCTTTGAATAATATGTATAGAGTCTTAAATCTCAAAAAAATATTTGAGATAAGCGAAAATGAAAAAATAATATTTGAAAATATGAATTTAGAGATAGATAATAATAAAATAACTGTTGTTCTTGGAAAAAGTGGTTGTGGAAAAACTACATTGTTAAGAATGATAGCTGGTTTGGAAGAGATAACATATGGGAGTATAGATTTTTATAATAAGAGTGGAGAAAAGGTAAAGGCAAAAATTGGAATGGTATTTCAAGAAAGCCGTTTAATGCCTTGGCTTACAGTAAAAGAAAATATAGAAATACATGGAAATAAAATAGATACAGATAAATATTTAAAAATGATATCTTTAGAGGAATTTAAAGATGCTTATCCATCACAATTATCTGGAGGAATGGCTCAAAGAGTAGCTATAGCGAGAGCTTTGTCATATCAGCCTGATACACTTTTAATGGATGAGCCTTTTTCAGCTTTGGATTATTTTACAAGGGAACAGCTCCAAAGAGAGATAATAAAGGTATATGAAAAAACTGAAACTGGGATAATTTTTGTTACTCACAATATAGATGAAGCTTTGATGCTTGGTCATAGAATAATAGTTATAAATGAGGGAAAAATACACAGTTATGATATAGCAAAAAAATTTCCAAGAGATATAGCTGATATGGAGCTTATTAATTTAAAAAAAGAAATTTTGAAAAAAATAAATAATTAAATGGAGGGAAAAGATGTTGAAGAAAATCATTGCAGCAGCTGCAGTAGGAACAATACTTCTTATTGCTGGTTGCGGAAAAGAAAAAACTACTGTACCAAAGGAGATAAATATAACCTATGTAAAAGCTCCTTTAAATATACCATCCATTTTAGAGAAAAATAAGGATATGTTTGGAAAAGAATTTTCAAAAGATGGAATAACAGTAAAATTTCATGAACTTACAACAGGGCCAGAACAAACACAAGCTTTAGCAGCAGGAGAATTAGATTTTCTTCATGCACTTGGAGGAACATCGGCTATTATAGCAGCTTCTAATGGTGTAGACTTAAAAATAACTAATATTTACAGCAGATCACCAAAAGGATTTATGCTTATATCTAAATCAGCTGATATAAAAGAACCTAAAGATTTAGCAGGGAAAAAAGTGGCTGGACCAAAAGGAACTATACTTCATCAGCTTCTTCTGACTTATCTTGGAAAAGACAATTTAAAAGTTGATGATATAGAATTTATAAATATGGGATTACCAGAAGCTATGGCAGCACTTGAAAGTGGAAATGTGGATGCAGCACTTTTAGCAGGACCAGTTGCATTAAAGGCTATAAAAAATGGTGCTAATGTAGTAACTAATGGAGAAGGACTTGTAGAGGGAATTGTTGTTACTGCTGTAAGTGGAAAATTCCTTAAAGAAAATCCACAGCTTGTAGAAAGATTCCTTAAAGTAAATGAAGATGCTGTTAAGTTTATAAAAGATGACTTTGAAACTACTTTGAAAATAACAGCTGAGGATACAGGACTTTCAAAAGATGAAGTAATGGAACTTTATCCATTATATGATTTTAATACTGAAATTAAAGCTTCAGATGTAGAAGACTTAGTAAAAACTCAAGATTTCTTAATAGAGAATGGTCTTCAGGAAAAGAAAATAGATATCAATACTATCATAAAAAAATAATAACAGAAAAGGGTGGTGGTTGGGCGTGTTGATACTTAAAAGAGGAGAATTTGAAAAAAAATCTGAAAAATATTTGGAAAGAGCTCATTATGAAGATGTGATTATTGAAAATGACTCCTCTAAAGTTATTGCAATGTCGTTGGATAAGTATATTGAGATAATGAGAGAATTAAGATATTACAAAGAACATTATCATAAAGAATCAATAAAAAAGGCAAGAAATGCTATGAGTAATAATTTCTTTGATATTTTAAAGAAAAAAAGAGCATAGTTAAAATTAAGAAGAGGGTGTGATACATTATTGCATCCTCTGTTTTTTTATGGGAAATAAAAATTCCTTTGAAATAATTGATCAAAGGAAGTCTAATAGTACCATAAAAATTAAAGAATAGATAAGTGTTCTCTTTTGTATATAAAAGCGAACAGAATTATAAAAAAAACAAATTAAAACCTTCTATATTCCAACAATTAAGTTATAACATAAAATTTTAAATTAAGCAATCTAAATTTAATAAATCTTCTCTTTATTTCTTTGTAAAATATCTTAAAAATTACATTTTAAAGCCTAGATAGAATAATAAAAACTTCGCTTTTATATACAAAAGAGAATACTTACCAATTGTTAAGTTTTTATGGGTAAACTGAACAGCATATAATTACTCTATATTTCATAAAAATATAGTTAAAGGAGAGATAGTTATGATGAAAAAAGTATTATTAGGATTAGCAGCATTATCATGTGTAAGTTTAGCAGCTGAGGGGACAAATGTATATTTGAAAGCAGGAGCAGATGTATTTCAAAGATTTGATGAGGTAAAAGATGAAGGGGAAAAGGTAAACAAAGATAAGGGAGATGACTTTGGTTACGAATTAACAGTAGAAGTAATGAGAGAAGTTTACTCTAACTTAGAATTAGGACTTGGACTATCTTATCAGGATCATGGTAATCCAAAGTCAGTAACTACATATTATGTAGATGAAAATATTAAGAGTGAAATTCCAGGATTTAAATCAGTACCACTATATGTAACAGCTAAGTATAATTTTCCAGTAGAAGGAAATGTAAAACCATATTTGAAAGCGGATTTAGGATATTCATTTAATGATGAAAATGGAGATGTAAAAATAAGTAGTTCAGAACTTGGATTAAATTTTCTTACAAAAGTAGAAAACGGACTATATTATGGAATAGGTGCAGGAGCAGAATATAATAATTTTGTAGTAGATTTAATGTATAAAGTAAATAAAGCTAAAATAAAAGCTGATATATATGGAGAAAGAATTAAAAAAGATTTAGACTATTCAAGAGTAACACTTTCTGTTGGATACAAATTTAATTTCTAATTAAAAAGCAATAACAAAAAAGAGCAGGGGAAATATATACTGCTCTTTTTCTATATTGAAAATAAATTGAAAAGTTCTATTTTATAGATATGGAAGTATATTCTTTGTTGAATACACCTCTAAGTAAGTTTTTAGATTTTTAATAACCTGAATTTTTTTATCTAAAGGAAGCTTTTTACTGAAAATTATATTTTTATCTTTAAGCTCCTCTTCAGATACAAATCTTATATTTTGTGGAATCTCATAGTCATCAACAATATTACTGAATCCATCTATATTAAAAGTTTTATCTTCTGTTATTACTAGAATTTTTCTATCAATATATTTTTCTATTTGAGATTTTTCAGGATTAAGGAAAATATAAAAATCATACCCTCCAATAAATTTATCCCCTATTCCTATACTTGAAATAGTTTTTTTAGATATATTTTCTTTTGTTACAAGAAGAGCTTTTTCATTTATATTTTTGTAATAAAGTCCTATAGTTTGAATTATAGTTTCAATTCCTCTTCCTTTTTCTATAATTGCTATTGTATTATTTTTATCTTTAAAAACAGATGCTAAAGTTTTCTTTTGAATATAGTTATAATTAAATTCTCCTATAAGAAAATTCTTTATTTCCTTGAATAATTCACTTTGTTTTATAGCATAAGATGAAAAAGTATAATCTTTATCAATAAGGAGATGAACATTGTAATTTTCATCTTTTAATATAACATCTTTTACAGCAGCAGAGAATTCAACGTTATACATTTTTTTTAAAGAACTTAGTATATATTCAGTCTGAGCATCTAAACTTCCCAGATATGTACGATCATTAGCTACAGTTATTCCCTGTTCAGAGAAAGTAAGCCTTATTTTTGGAGAATCCATTTTTCTTCTGGTATAAATAACTGTTTCTATTGGAAACTGTATATCATAAAGATCAAAAATATTTTCTGTTTCATTTGAAGTATGAATAGTCTCTCTTATATCTTCAACATACATTTTATATTGGTATCTGTCTTTGTATGTTTCCAGTTTTAGCTTAAAGGCAATATCTATATTTCTTAAGTTAACAAGGTCCTCAAAGACATCATCACTGTTAAACCACACACAGTTTCTTATTTCATTTCCATTTTTTATAATATTCATCATAAGATGTTTCTTATCTTTACCTATAAGTCTCAATCCATCAAACTGACAGTTATCCAGTGAAAATAAAGGAGAGGGATTTCCAAAACCAAATGGTTCAAGAAGTGAGATCTTATCCAGGAAATCATATGATATTTTATAAAAAGGAAGAGGTCTGTCCACTTTAACTGGTTTTACAAGAGTACTGTCTTCCATGGCATTTTTAGCATATTCATTAAGTTTTTTGCTGAACTCCTCAATATTTTCTATTTTGATTGAAAAACCAGCAGCTCCACTGTGTCCTCCATATTTGACAAGAAGGTCTGAAAAATTATTAATAGCTTCTATTATATTGAATCCCTCTATACTTCTGCATGAAGCAGTGGCAATTCCTTCATCAGGTTTTATTTCCATAATTATAGTAGGTTTGTAATATCTGTCCAGAACTTTAGAGGCAACTATACCAATAACTCCATGATGAAATCCCTCTTCTCCCACTATGAGAACACTGTTTTCATAAAGTTTTTCATTCTCTATTTTTTCAATAGCCTTTTGGAATATCTCTTCTTGTATCTCTTTTCTTTCGCTGTTTTTTTCTAAAAGGTCTTTTATTGCTGCAGAGCATACTCTATGGTCTTTTTCTATAAAAAGTTCAACAGCTTTTTTAGCATCTTCCAGTCTTCCTACAGCATTAAATATAGGGGCTATGATAAATCCTATATCATAAGTATTGAATTTTCTTATATCATAATCTTCAAAAATTTTTTTAATAAGCATATTTAGTCCAAGCCATCTGCTTCTTTTGAGATATTCCAGCCCTTCTTTCACAAATATTCTATTTTCTTTAAGAAGGGGAACAATATCTGCTACAGTACCTATTGCAACTATATCAAGGTATTTATAAACATCTTCTTCTTTATCAAGAGTTTTAAAAAGGGCAGATATCATCATAAAAGCAGTTCCTACTCCTGCTAAATATTTAAATCCATATTCATTATCCTCCCTTTTAGGATTAATAACTGCTAGAGCTTCAGGATTGCCATTATTTATCTCGTGATGGTCAGTAACTATCATATCTATACCCAAAGATGAAGCATGAGTTATTTCTTCATGTGAGGAGATACCACAGTCAACAGTTATGATAAGGGTTCCTCCTTCACTTTTTATATGATCTATTGCTTCCTTGTTAAGTCCATATCCTTCATCTCTTAAGGGGATATAATATTTTACATTGATTCCTAATTCACTCAAGGCTAAATAACATAAAGAAACTGATGTGATTCCATCAACATCGTAATCTCCATATACCCATACAGTTTCATTTGATTCTTTTGCTTGAGTAAGTCTTTTAATTGCTTTATCAACATCTTTTAAAGAAAAAGGATCAGCTATATTTTTTATATTTACATCAAGGAAATTTTTTATATCTTCTTTCTCTGTTATATTTCTATTATATAAAAGATTAAGGATATCCTTATCTAAATTAAGATTTTGAATATCTTTGTTGTTTTTCAGAGAATTATCTCTGTAAACCCATCTTGTATTTCTCATTTTTGCTCCTTTAAAAGTTGTATAGTTTCTTGTAGAACATATATGTAAGTATTAAGTTTTGTAAATCATATCTTTCTTCTGGATCAGCTACTAAATCTAAATTCAGATCTCCATCATAATCAAATTGAATTCTATTTAACAGTTCCTCTCCGTAAACATATGCTATAAGAGATTTAAGCTTATCACCTTTATAAGTTTCAAGAAGGGATTTTAATTTCTCTGTTCCCATTGCTATATTTGTATCTGGGTCAAAGAGTGTAACTATTTCTTCTCGAGAAGTATAAGGTATTTGCATAAGACCTATTTTAGAATTTTCAGATAAAAGTCTTTTATTAAATTTGCTGGAAATAAGTATTGTCGAATAAATAAGTTCCTGTGGAACATCATATTTTCTTGAATTCATTTCTACAGAGTATTTATAATATAAAGGATAACTATATTTTATTAAATCTTTGTATTCAAAAAAATCTTTTCTGTATGTAGAAGAATTTTTATAGGCAAGATCAAAAAACTCTCCTTTTTCAAGAATTGTAGTTATTGCATAACCATTTTGAATAGAATGTTTATTAATAAAGCTACTGTTTTCTATCTCTATTTTTATAAGCTCTTCATCTTTCATAGCTGCAATAGATGAAAGTTTTTCAATTTCCAACTTATCTACTGTATTGATAAAATTATCATCTATATTTTTACAGTTTGCAAGAAGATTGTCAAGTATTAGTCCAACTTTAAAAACAGAATTATGATTATTTATATCAATGCCATTATTTTTTAAAAGAAAAGAATAAAACATTCCCTCATATGAATTAGGATATTTTTTTATTATATTTTCAGCTTTTTTCTCAAAAAATTTATCATTTCCAAGTTTTAAATATGAATTTGCAATCATTATTTCAGTTATTATGTTTTTATGAGGTATTTTAGCAGTTGTTTTTAATACCTGTTCATAATCTCCAAAGGAATAATAAATACCAGCTCTATAGAATAATGCAAGAGAAGCATATCTTCCTCCTTTTACATTTTCAAAAGCATAAAGGCATCTTGAAAAATCTTTCATTCTGTAGTAAGCAAGTCCTTTGTAGAAGAAGTATAAATCTTTATTTCCATTTTTCCCATATTCATTTGTTAAGGTAATAATATCTTTATTTTTCTTTGCTCTGATTAATGTTCTGAAAAGTTCAGATTCAGCTTTTTCTTTATCAGCTTTTGTAATATCAGGAGTTTTTAAAATTTCTTTATAGAGTTTTTCAGCTTTTTCGTATTCTTTTTTTGAAAAGAAAAAATGAGCAGCTTTTAAAAGCTCCTTTGTAGAAATTTCTTTAATGTGAGAGAAATCACCTTTAAATTTTAGATTATAATAATTTTGATACGAAATATCTTCTTTTGACAGCAGGCTGAGAGCTTTTTCTTCAAAATGTGAAGTGAGAGGAGAAAAAGTAGAGTAATCCAGCCTCTTTAGATATACTAGTCCAGTTTCTTTATTTCCAGTTTTTATAAGAGCATCTCCAAGGGAGTAATCTCTTTCAGCAAAGTAAATATTTTTTTCTATTTCCGACCCTCGATTAAAAAAAGAAAGTTTATGGCTGAAAACAGCTTTTTCAAGATAGAAGACAGCCTTTTTCCAATCTCCCATTCTATAGTAAGTCATTCCTATAAAATAAAAGGCATAATTATTTTTTAAGATAGGAGAAAAGGAATAACTGTTCAGAAGAGTTTCAAATTTATTCTGAGCTTCTTCATATTCTCTGTTGTAATAAGCATTTTTTCCCTGAATGAAAATATCATAATCTTCATAAGTATAGGTAAAAGCCATAAAACTATTTATAATAAAGAATAAAATCATAAATATTTTTCTCATTTTTTAGACACCTCTTATTAAAATATATGCTACTATAATTATTGCAAAATTACTTAAAAATGGCAACAATTATATTATTTTTTTATTTTTAAAAAAAAATATTGAAATTATTTGAAATATATTAGATAATGGAAAGCAGTATTTTGTTTTTTAGGAGGTGGAGATGGGAATAATAAAAGTATTAGACGAATCAGTTTCTAACATAATTGCAGCTGGGGAAGTAGTTGAAAATCCTGCCAGTATGCTGAAAGAACTTTTGGAAAACTCACTAGATGCAGAGAGCAAAAGTATAAAAATAGAGGTTAAATCTGGCGGAAGACATGTGATAATATCTGATGATGGAAAGGGAATGACTCAAGATGATCTGCTTCTTTCTGTAGAAAGACATGCTACAAGTAAGATAGCTAAAAAGGAAGATTTATATAATCTTTTTACATATGGGTTTAGAGGAGAGGCACTTTCTTCTATCTCAGCAGTATCAAAAATGTCTTTATCTTCTCGAACTAAAGATGATGAAGTAGGATCAGCAATAACAGTTTCTGGTGGAAAAATAACAGGTCTTAAAGAAATTCAGAGAAATGTGGGAACTACCATAGAAATAAAAGATTTGTTTTTTAATACTCCTGCAAGACTAAAGTTTTTGAGAAAGACTACAACAGAATATATGAATATAAAAGATATAATAGTACAGGAAGCACTGGGAAATCCTAATACTGCTATAACTCTTATACTTGATGATAAAGTGAGTATAAAGACAACAGGAAATGGGATAGAGAATACTATTGTAGAAATATTTGGAAGAAATGTTTTAAAAAATTCAAAAGCTTTTTCTATGGGGTATCTGGGAAATGCTTCATTGTATAGAGCTACAAGAGATTCTATATTTACATTTGTAAATGGGCGTATGGTAAAATCAAAACTTCTGGAGAACGCTATTATTGATGGGTACTATACAAAGCTTATGAAAGGAAAATATCCTTTTGCAATTTTGTTCCTAGAGATAGATCCTAAAGAGGTAGATGTTAATGTACATCCTTCAAAGAAAATAGTGAAATTCTCAAATGAATCTAATATATATGGAAAAGTTTTGAGAGAAATTGAAAATTGTTTTGAAGGTGATGATGTTTTTGTTTCTCCAACTATGGAAAAGAATATTGAAAAGGAAAAAGAAGCTTTAATAGACTTTACAGAATTTTCAAAATTTGTTCCTATGAAGGCAGAAAATACAAAGTTTGAAGGACTTGAAGTGAAAAAATATCCTAAAGCAGAAAGAGAGATAGAAATTTCTGACATAGAGGTAAAAGAAGAAATTGAAAAAACTGAGAAGATTGAAAAATCAGATGAAGATGATTTTGAAAATATGTTCAGTGAGAAGAAGAAAAATTCTGTTTTTGAGATAAAAGAAGAAATAAAAGCATTTGAAGAAAATGAAAAATCTGATACAATGAAAAGCAATGTTATTTTAGAAGTAAAACCTGAAATTAAAGAAGCTGTTATACCAGAAGAAAAGAATGCTGTTCCTAAAATAGATTTTAAAGTTTTAGGACAGATATTTGATTCGTTCATTTTAGTTGAAAGAGATGGAGTATTTGAAATATATGATCAGCATATAATTCACGAGAGAATACTTTATGAGAAATTAAAAAAAGAATATTATGGAACAAGTGTGAGCAGACAGCAGCTTTTGGTGCCAATAAGAATAAATCTTGACCCAAGGGAGAGAGAACTTATTTTTGAAAATATGGAATATTTTACAGAGTTTGGATTTGAGATTGATGAGTTTGATGAGAATGAAGTAGTAATAAGATCAGTTCCAGTAATGAATTTTAGGGACAGCACAGAAAATATTTTCAGAAATATAATTAAAAATCTTAAAGAGAATAAAGAAACAGATATCAGAGAAAGTATTATAATTTCAATGTCATGTAAAGGGGCTATAAAAGCCAATGAAAAACTTTCTATTAGTGAAATGGAAACAATAATAAAGAAACTTCATGAAATAGGTAAATATACTTGTCCTCACGGAAGACCAATTATAGTAAAAATTACTCTGAATGATTTAGAAAAACTTTTTAAGAGAAAATAAATTGAATTTTTTTGAAAAAAGGAGTATATTTTGAATGTATCTATTATATGTGTAGGAAAAGTAAAAGAAAAGTATATAATTGAGGGAATAAATGAATTCTTGAAAAGAATGCAGTCTTTTGCTAAAATGAAAATTGTGGAATTGAAAGAAGATGGAAATGATACCAATAGAAATATTTCTATTGAAAAAGAATCAGAAGACATTCTTAAGACTATGGAAAAACTAGGTGGATATAATATTCTTCTGGATATTCAAGGGAAAAACTTTTCTTCAGAGGAAATGTCTGAAGAAATAGAAAGACTTACAGTAAATGGTGTGAGCAGTATAAATTTTATAATTGGTGGTTCATATGGAGTATCAGAAAATGTAAGAAAAGCAGTAGATATGAGATTAAGCTTCTCTAAAATGACTTTTCCTCATCAGTTAATGAGATTGATACTCAGTGAGCAAATTTACAGATGGTTCAGTATTATAAAAAATACTAAATACCATAAATAATAAAGTCAGCAAAAATATTTAAAGTTAATAAAATTTAGGAGGGAAGAGCTATGTATTCGCAAGGAGAAACTTTTTATCATGACATTGATGATGAAGAGTACGAATTACATGTAATTGAAAATGTTGTAATGGGAGATAAGGAGTATATAATTGCAGAGGATTTTGATGGACAAATCCATGTGTTTTTATACAATGAGGATGAAGAAGATATTTATTTAATGGAAGATAGTGATGCTATGGAAGTTATAGAATATTGGAGAGAAGAATATCTGTCTGGTGATGATATAGGTGACTATGAAGAAGATGAATATTATGACAGAGAAGATGACTACAGTGAAAAATTTGACAATGAAGATTACTATGAAGATGAAGAGGAATACTATTAATGAATAAGTTCATGATAAAAAGTCTGGATAGTTACAATGAAAAATCATTTGAAATGGTTACTGGATTAAAAAAAGAGGAAAATAATAAAATTATCTATGAATACAAAAGTAAATTAGGTGATTGCAAAATATCTTTTTGTGATAATAAAGTATTTATTCAGAGGGAAAATAATGGTATAAAAAATGTTATAGAAGTTGATTTAGACAATATGACTGAATTTTTGTACTGCGGTGAAGGATTTGAGAAAAACTTTCATATATTGGGAGAGAAAATAACTTATAAACAAAATATATTGGAATTTTCCTATAAAATATTAGATAATGGAGAAGAAGTCAATAATATTTCAATTACCATTAAAGAATATTGATAATCTTTGAATAGAGCATATCTGATTTATGCTCTATTTTTATAAACGGGAGGTAAAATGAAAGCAATAGGTTACTTATTAATTCTTCTTACTATGTACAGCTGTACTGGACTTCCTCAAAAAACTGATTTAGGAAGTATATGGGGAAGAAATGAAGAACAGCCAATAACACAGGAAACAATCGTTTTAACAGAAAATGATTCTTCAGGAATTTTAGATGAGGTTTCAAGATCATTGAAAGAAGGAAAAACTAAAGAATATTCTGAAAGCTACAATGGAAGCACTTTTGAAGTGTATACAGGAGATTATCTTTTTATTCCTTTAAAATCTGAAGATGACTTTAAATTAGTTTCTTATCCTAGAAGTATTTCTTATGAACTGGGAATAAAAGGAAATAATCTAGTATTTAGAAGTATATATCAGGGAGAATTTACTTTAGATTTATACTCTTTAGGAGGAGTAACAAGAAGAGTAAAAATTTCGAATAAATTAAAATATAGATTTACGGAACAGAATAATTATGATATAATTCTAAAAAATTACGCTGCAAATGATATAAAACAGTTACAAAATAGTGTAGCATTACATAGAATGGCATTTCCAGATAGTTTCAGAGATAAGGAAATATCTTTTATGCTTATGGAATTGGCAGGGAAAGATGGAAATGTTAGAGTAGTAAGGGAAGAAATTGAATTCCTGAAAAAATATAAAACTTTAGATGAACAGGATAAATTGACAATACTTGATACTCTTACTGCAATAGGAGCTACATCTTCTAATCTTGATTCAGTATTATTAGAATATGATTCAGCAAATACTATACTTAATGGAGAACTTAAAAAGATAATACTTTCAAAATCTTCAGCTAACAGAGAAGAAATAGAATTTTTAGAAAAAGTATTCAGAGATGAGCCAACTAAAGAGGCAGCAGATTTCATAGGAAACTGGTATTTGAGAAATGGAGATATAAACAGAGGAACACAGTATATAAATGGAACTATTGAAGGAATTGCTCCTGAATTACTGGAATCTATATTTACAAAAACTGAAGAGGGAACAGTAGATCCAATGGCAGAACTTGAAAATAAAAACTATACTCAATTCAGAACATTTTTAAGTGATGGAGAGAACAGCTTTAATCAAGGAAATTATGTGGAAGCACTTGTACATCTTGAAAAGGCTTTAGAAATAAATAAGAATTATGCTGAAACTAAGGATATATACTTTTATATGGGACAAAGCAATCTTCAATTAGATAACAATCAAAAAGCTATTGATAATTATAAAAAAGCATTGGATATAGAAAAAAGCGATGACAAAAAAGCAGAAATATACTATAATATGGGAATAGCTTATGATAAACTTGGAAATAAAGAGGAAAGTAGAAATTACTTTACTTTTGTAAGACAAAAATATCCAAAATCATCATGGAGTACAAAAAGTAGTATATATTTGTTAAAATTAAATTAAAATCAAAAAATTTATAAGGAGAAGAACCATGGAAAGATATTTTGACAGAGTAGCTAAAGAAAATTTAGTTATGGAAAAATGGAAAAAAGTAGAAGAATTAAAAGAGTTAGGAGTAAAACCTTTTGGAAGTAAGTTTGACAAAAAGTACATGGTAGGGGATATATTAACTCATACTCCTGAAGAAAATTTAAAATATAAAACAGCTGGAAGAATAATGGCATATAGAGGAAAAGGAAAGACTTTATTTGCTCATATAGAAGATCGTACTGGAAGAATTCAGTTATACCTAAGAAAAGATGAATTAGGTGATGAAGTTTTTGAAATGGTAAATAAAATTGGAGTAGGAGATATAGTAGGAGTAGAGGGAGAATTATTTATAACTCATACAGGAGAGTTAACTTTAAGAGTTACTTCTATTCAATTATTATCTAAAAATATTAGACCTTTACCAGAAAAATTCCACGGACTGACTGATGTTGAAACTAGATACAGAAAAAGATATGTAGACCTTATAATGAATAAAGAAGTAAGAGATACATTTATAAAAAGAACTCAAATTATAAAAGGAATTAGAACAATACTTGACAATAAAGGTTTCTTAGAAGTTGAAACTCCATTAATGCACCCAATTCTAGGAGGAGCAGCAGCAAAACCATTTATTACTCACCACAATGCACTAAATGTTGATCTATATATGAGAATAGCTCCTGAGCTTTACTTAAAAAGATTGATAGTTGGAGGATTGGAAAGAGTATATGAATTAGGAAGAAACTTCAGAAATGAAGGAATGTCAACAAGACATAATCCTGAATTTACAATGATTGAACTATACCAAGCTTATGCTGATTTTAATGATATGATGGACTTAGCAGAGGAAATAATCACAACTCTGGCTAAACAAGTATTAGGAACTACAACTGTTGAGTACAATGGAAAAACTCTAGTTCTTGAAAACTTCAAAAGAGTACATATGGTAGACCTTGTAAAAGAAGTTACTGGAGTGGACTTCTGGGATCAAAATATGACTTTTGAAGAAGCTAAAGCTCTTGCAAAACAACATCATGTAGAAGTTGCTGATCACATGAACAGTGTTGGGCATGTTGTTAACCAGTTCTTTGAAGAAAAATGTGAAGAAAAAATTGTTCAGCCTACATTTGTATTTGGACATCCAGTGGAAATTTCTCCATTAGCTAAAAGAAATGAAGAAGATCCTAGATTTACTGACAGATTTGAATTGTTTATAGATGCAAGAGAGTATGCAAATGCATTCTCTGAGTTACAGGATCCAGCTGATCAAAGAGGAAGATTTGAAGATCAAGTGGAAGAAGCTGAAAGAGGAAATGATGAAGCAACTCCAGTAATAGATGACGATTTCGTAGAAGCATTAGAATATGGATTACCACCTACAGGAGGAATGGGAATTGGTATTGATAGACTTATTATGCTTCTTACTCAGTCTGACTCTATCAGAGATGTATTATTATTCCCACAAATGAAACCAAGAGATTAATTTAAATTTTAAAATAATGTAGAATAAATATTAAAGTACACCAATAGGAGCAGAATTAAAATGTTCTTTTGAGGTGTACTTTTTTAGTATAAAAGTATTTATAAAAAGAAAAAAATATTTTTTTTACTTTGCAACTAAGAACAAAATGTGCTAAAATATTTTTTTAAGAATGTAGGAGGGAAGAAAATGATACAAGAATTTTTAATTATTTTTATAATTAATTATATTGGGATTATTCTTACAGAAGTGCTTAATTTGCCAATTCCAGGAACGATTAGTGGAATGCTTTTGCTCTTTGCACTGCTTTATTTTAAGGTGCTGAAGTTGGAAAAGATAGAAAAAGCAGGAGATTTTTTGCTGCTGAATATGACAATATTTTTTATGCCTCCTTCTGTAAAACTTATTGAATCATTATATTTATTAAAAACAGGTTTATTTAAAATTTTATTTCTGCTTGTTTTTACAACTTTATTGACAATGGTAGTGACAGGAATTACTGTACAATATCTCATAGAGAGAAAGGAGAAAAAATATGGTGGAAGTATTAACTAGTACTCCATTCTTTGGAGTAATAATAAGTTTAGTAGCTTTTGAAATAGGTAAGCTGGTATTTAAAAAAACAAAAATGGCATTATTTAATCCTCTTCTTATTGGAACTATCATAGTTATACTTTTTCTTCATTTTTTCAAAATATCTGTGAATAATTATATGCAGGGAGGAAATTTCATAGTTTTCTTTCTGGCACCAGCTACTGTTGTATTAGCTATCCCCCTTTTTAGACAGATAGATCTTTTGAAAAAGAATTTTGTTCCTATAATGGGTGGGGGTATAGTTGGATCAATTGTTGCTATTGTTTCAGTAGTTGTTTTAGGAAAATTAATGGGAATAGATGAACAGCTTTTACTTTCATTTATGCCTAAATCTATTACTACACCTATTGGAATAGAGCTTTCAACACTTCTTGGAGGAATACCTTCAATAACAGTTTTTGCAATAGTAATAACAGGGATAACAGGAAATGTTTCTGCTCCATATATACTTTCGATATTCAGAGTAAAACATCCAGTAGCTAAAGGTATTGGAATAGGGATATCAAGCCATGCTGTAGGAACCAGCAGAGCAATAGAAATGGGGGAAATAGAAGGAGCTATGAGTGCTTTATCAATAGTTATTGCAGGAATACTTACAATAGTTATAGCTCCATTAGTAAGAATGTTTGTTTAAAAAAATACAATAATATATCAAGGATGATTTGTTAAAATAAAAGTGTCTAAAGCTTGAATTATTTTGAAAATCATCTTTTTTTATTTTTTGTTCTTGACTTAAAGTATAGTCTAATGTATATACTAAGTATAGGAAAGAACGAGGAGGAAAGTATAGTATGGATAATTTTACTTTTTACAACCCAGCGAAAATTATTTTTGGAAAAGGAACTGAAAATCAAGTAGGAAAAGAAATGAAAAAACTAGGAAGCCGTGTACTTTTAGTATATGGTGGAGGAACTATTAAGAGAATAGGGTTATATGACACTGTTGTGAAGGCTTTAAATGCCGAAAATATCTCTTTTGTAGAACTTGGGGGAGTGCAGCCTAATCCAAGATTAAAATTGGTAAAAGAAGGTATTAAACTGTGCAGAGAGCATAATCTTGATGCAATACTGGCTGTAGGTGGAGGAAGTACAATAGATACTGCCAAAGGAATAGCAGCAGGGGTAAATTATGATGGAGATGTATGGGATTTTTATGAAAGAAAAGCAGGACCAGATGAAGCTCTTCCAATTGGGGTAGTACTGACTATACCAGCAGCAGGAAGCGAATCAAGTATGGGAAGTGTTATTACAAAAGAGGAAGGACTTTTAAAACGATCATGTGGAAATGTTTCTATGATACCTAAGTTTGCAATAATGAATCCAGAATTTACATTCTCTCTTCCAAGTTATCAGACAGCTTGTGGAGCTTCAGATATATTAGCTCACCTTATGGAGCGTTACTTCACACAAGTAGAGCATGTGGATTTTACAGACAGATTGATAGAAGCTACTATGAAGACAGTTATAGATTATGCTCCTCTTGCACTTAAAGAGCCAGAAAATTATGATGTACGTGCTGAGATTATGTGGGCAGGAACTATAGCTCATAACAGTCTTTTAAACACAGGACGTCTTGGAGATTGGGGTTCTCATCAGATAGAGCATGAAATCAGTGCTATATATGATATAGCTCATGGGGCAGGATTATCCATTGTATTCCCTGCATGGATGAAATATGTTTGCCATGAGAATATGGATAGATTTGTACAGTTTGCTGTTCGTGTATTTGGAGTGAGTATGACTCTTACAGATAAGGAGCTTGTAGTAAAACAGGGAATTCAAAAACTGGAAGAATTTTATTACAGTTTAGGACTTCCTGTATATTTGAAAGAGGTAGATATTCCTGATGACAGACTGAAGGAAATGGCAGAGAAATGCTGCAGAAAAGGACCACAGGGAAATTTCAAAAAATTGTATGAAAATGATGTATTTGAAATATTAAAACTGGCAAGATAAAATTACAAAAATAAAATATTTGAATAAAAAAATCCCCTCTGCAATAGAGGGGCTTTTTTTATAACACGGGGGAGTGTTAAAAAAACAAAGACTAAAAATAGACTCTGGGGGTTACAGAAATCTAATTTACTGTGTCAGTCTCGATTAAAGTATACCCCATCTATTATTTTTAGTCAATATTAAAATTTTTTGCAATCAAATAAAAAAATAACAAAAATTGACTAATTTTTATAATTCCATACCAGTTTTTATTTGATTAATAGTATCTGAGTCCAGTAAAACTTCGGCTAAATTAAAAGCAAAAGCTAAAGAATGTCCAGCACCCATACCAGTTATAAGTTTTTCGTCTTTGACAATATTTTTTTCTTCATATTGATAATTTTTCATAAGCCCTTTAATCGAAGTATGGCATGTCACTTTTTTTCCAGAAGCAATGTCATGATTTGCTAAAATTGAAGGAGCTCCACATATAGCACCTATAAATTTATCATTAGCTGCATAGAATCTGACAATTTCTACTACTTCATTGGAATTTCCAAGATTGATATATCCGGGATTTCCTCCAGGGAGTACAATCATATCTCCATCTTTTATATCAGTTTCTTTTAAAGTAGTATCAGCTTTAACAAGTACTTTTTGAGCTGACATAACATCCTTTTCAGATGTGATAGAAACAGTTATAACATCTGCTCCACCTCTTCTCAACACATCAACAGGAGTTAGGGCTTCAATGAGTTCAAAACCATCTGCTAATAAAACATAAACTTTTTTCATATTGATGCCTCCTTGGTATATTTTATTTAATTATAGATTTTCTACAGTTAATTTTCCTTGAATAATCAACGAACGAACAAACTGATGAGCATCTACTACTGCATTGCAATATACAGATTTAGTCTCTCCTTCAAAGAAAGCATTAAGAAGTATCTGCTGTTGTTCAGCAATATTTCTATCTAATTCTTCAATAGTAAGATCTCCTCTTTTATATTCTTCAACAAGAGCTTCATATATGGTATCAAAAGTAGAATCATACAGCTGCTCTTCCCAGTTTTCAATTATAGACATAATTTTTTTCACCTCTTTATATGTATTAAATTTGTTTAAGATAACAGAATTATCTTAACATTTCTTACTGAAAATGTCAATTTTTATGCTATGCTTAACCCATAGATAAAAACCATATTTAATCTTTTAAATCATTTATACTTTAAATAATAAGATATATTTATAAAATAAAATCTTATACTATTATATTATATCACTAAAAAGAAAAAATGATTATTAAAAATTTATTAAAATATTTTGTGAACTGACAAGTTGTGAATAATATAAAAACCTCGTTCTCTAAAAGAACGAGGTCATAAATTCATATATTATCCACCATATTACAACTAATTATTTTGCAATATATCTAGAAGAAATAACATATTATTTCTTAAAATCTAAAAAGCTATACGCAGGCCTATTTCACCAGCTACTTCATATTCTTCACCAAATTTTTTTGTACTGCTGGCTAAACTTAATTCACCATATATGGAATATTTATCATTATTCCAATTGTGTGATCCACCAACACCTACACTCACCCAAGTGTTATTCATTTTGCTTTCATAGTCTACACCAGAAACACTGACAGTGGAGTCACCTTTGAACTCTTGATGAATGTTTCCTAAAATATACAGCTTGTTACGTTTGATTTTACCAGAAGAATCTAGGTGGCTCTTTTCATAATTAAGAGCTAGACCAAGTCTTCCTTCCAGTCCAATATAATCTTTTTCATTTATAATCACGCTGTTTTGGAGATCAGTAAAACTATCAAAATTGACACGTGAATAAGCAATCTGAGCTTGAGGTGTCAGTGACCAATGTTGATTAAGGTCAAAAATACGTCCTACTTCAAGACTTAATGCATATCCTTTAGCATGATTTCCTTTTACTTGGTCTAAGTCTGTAGTGATTGTGTTAGAGTCAATATCACTTTTATACCAATTATGCCAAGCTTGAGCATCAGTATAAAAACCATTGTGGTTATACCAAGTCAAAGTAGCTCCAAGTCCATATCCAGAAGTAGTTATATCTCCACTGCCATGTATAGAGTCTATGTCAGACCAAGCTTTACTCATATTACCATTGATTCCAGCAATTAAACGAGAACCATCAGCATTTTCATAGATAGGCGTATCCACACCAACATTAACTCTGCTGAAACGAAGTCTATAAGAACTTGTACTGCCCTTGTTTGAATCTAGATCTGGTTCATAATAGCCCTTCATCCCTTCTACACGCATCCAGACATTTTGTGGAGAACCATCAGTTTTACCTCGGTCATAACCTGCTTCATATCCATTTTTATCATTCAGCCAAGGACGATGACCAACCCGTTGTTCCAGTGTAGGCAGCTTATTAAGGCTGCCCAGAATCAATGAATATGACTCATAAAGTGGTGTTGCTGGATGGAGTACCCGAGAACCATCACTGTTAGTAGCATTACGTAAAAAGAGTCCTGCCTGGTTGTTAAGATCACCATACCAATCTTTGTCACTCTCCATAATATAGCTGTAAGCACCAGCTACAACTGCATTTTGACCTTTATTTGTCTTGAAGTCAGTAACAAGGTGGAAATTTTCATCAAGCTGTTTGATTAAATCAGTCTGAGTAGTTCCAGAGTTATTCCCACGTAGGCGGATTATCTCAATACCATGGTTCGTAGTTGCACCATTTCCACCCTGATGAATGACAACTACGCCAGTTCCGCTTTTGTCTGAAGCGGGATCAATTACACCATCAATAGTTAATGAGCCATGGTTGGATACATCATCCAGAAGTTCAGTATGAATCTCCACTACAGCATCCTTTCCAGCTTTGTAGTTACCTGCCAGAGTCAGAGGTACAAATTGTGAATCTGTACTATCAAAAGTATTATTGAAACGCTCAAGACCTGGAGCAATAGTACCATTGTTAATAATAGTTGTTAAGTTTGCAGCTGGAGGATTTACACTCATGGAATTTCCTACAATCCCTTGTCCCTCTAATCTCGCTCCAGTAGCAATAGTCACTTCTGGAGTATTCAACAAGCCCTTGGAATTATTCAAAGGTGTGCTGGGATCAACAGCATCTAGGCGTAAGATTCCCTGATCAATAAAAGTACGGCCAGAATAATACTGATTATCAAGCAATGTTAAGACTCCTGCACCTGTTTTATGCAGATCTCTTCCTACATCAGGAGCAGTTCCTGCAATACCATCTTTAAGAGAATTTTCATCTAATGTAACAATATTTCCATTAGTATTGATTGTACCACCACCTTCGTTCAAAATGATGGATTTTCCAGAACCTCTGAAATCAATATCAGCATCAGCACGTAAAGTACCTTGTGTACTTCCACTTCCACTATCTCCTAGCTGCACCATATCACCTTTTCCCAAGCTAAGGGGAGATGTAATTGCTGCTGTACCATTCTTTATCCATGTACCTCCAGCATAAGTATTATTGCCATACAATCCCAATGTACCAGTACCAGTTTTGATTAATTTAGTTTCTCCACCTGTACTTTGCTCAATAGTTTGTGAAATAATTCCTGTATATCCTTGTGTATCAATAGTCACTGATTGTGATGATGCATTACTACTACCAATGATCACAGGTCTTGAGTTCATATAGGCGTTGCCATCCAGCTTCAAAGTAGTATTGTTCTCCAATTCAAGTGAGCCAGTAGCCCCACCAAGAGAAGCATCAGAATTAATTGCTAGTGTTCCTTTTTTAACCTGTGTACCACCTTGGTATAGATTATTTCCATAGAGAGACAGTGTACCGCTACCTGTTTTTACAAGGCCTCCCAGTCCATCTATATTACCATTAAAAGTACCATTATTAGCCTGTGTATCAATTGTCATCATACTTGATGGCCCACCAGCTAGAGTAACAAGTCGGTTTGAATCAACATTTCCATTGAGCTGAAGTATTGTAGCATCATACATTACCAAACGGCTGCTGCTGTTTCCTAAAGCTGAATCTGAGTTAATACCTAATACCCCTTCTTCAAGTACAGTTACACCTTGATATAGATTATTTCCATAGAGAGACAGTGTACCGCTGCCTGTTTTTACAAGGCCTCCCAGTCCATCTATATTACCATTAAAAGTACCATTATTAGCCTGTGTATTAATTGTCATCATACTTGATGGCCCACCAGCTAGAGTAACAAGTCGATTTGAATCAACATTTCCATTGAGTTGAAGTGTTGTAGCATCATACATTACCAAACGGCTGCTGCTGTTTCCTAAAGCTGAGTCTGAGTTTATACCTAACACTCCTTCTTCAAGTACAGTACCACCAATGTAGCTGTTAGCACCATTCAAATTCAAAATACCTGAACCAGCCTTTGTCAAAGTTCCAGCACCTGAAATGCTTTGACCAATATTGGTAGTATATCCTTGAGTATCAATGGTTCCACCACCTTCCTCCAAAGTAATTACTCGGGTATCTGCTAGATCAAAATCAGCATCAAAACGCAATATTCCATTAGTACCTCCTAATGTATTATCTACACCAAGTGTTATACTGCCAGATGTGGCTCCAAGATCGCTGTCTTTATCCACAACAAGAGCACCTTCATTGATTAGTGTTCCTCCACTGTATGTATTATCATCCTTAGAAGCCATAGTCAAAGAACCAGTACCATTTTTAACAACCTGTCCAGTTCCAGTTATGGCACTGCCAGTATAGTTGTCATTTATAGGCTGGTCAAAAATTAGAATACCATTATTTGTCATACTAGTAGCATTGTTTATTCCTTGAGCTTGAACATCCAGTATACCTGGAGCATCAATCTCAATAGTTCCCTTAAAGTCTGGGTTGGCTCCCACCAATGATAACAGGCCATTTTCAATAAATATAGACTTTACTCCTGTCAATGAACCATTGACAGGTGATGATGGATGTAGATCGCCTGGAATTGTGGGAACACCACCAAGAATAGCCCATGCTCCTTCACCTTTTTTTGTGAGGGATGAAAAGTTCAGAACTGAACCACCCAATGTAGCTGACTCCCCTAAATTAGCATCCAAAGTCAAATCATTTGTTCCACCCCCACCATCAACGTTACCAGTAATCTTTGAGCCAGGGCCAAAAAGCAGACTGTCATCACCATTACCAAATTTCAGAGATCCCTTAACAGTTCCATAATTTTCAAATACCAAACCTGGACCGCCACTGCCACGGCTGCTGCCAAACACATTGTAACCATCGCCCTTACTTGTGGAGATAGTTCCATGATTTACAACCTTATTTCTATCATTTTTTGAACTAGAAGTGCTGACATCCTGAAACCATAAGGCTGCTCCATTGTTGCTGTGAATAGTTCCATAATTGTTAATGGTATTGCCAAATCCATGTGCATTGATGGCTTCTCCATTGTTAGTAGTACCTAGTTGCTGCACAGTACCTCCAGCCTCAATATTCAATGTAGAGTTGCTATTAAACTCAATGACATTAGGACCACTGCCAAAATGACCATTATTATAAGGAGAGCTGTTTCCTTCTACAGTGGCATCACCTTTGACTGTGATATTGGCACTATCGTTCACACTAATAACCGTTTTACCATCCTGTGTCACTTTAGTTGGGGTACTGCCATTACCAATAGTCACTGTCCAATCATTGTTTGTATTTCCTGGACCTGTACCAATGGAAGCAGGGAGGTTGACTGTTCCCACATATTCAACAGGGCTGCTGGCCCAAGCATCTTCTAAAGATATGCAAAGGGACATGATACCTACTGTGAGCAGTGGAGATAAGATTTTCTTTTTCATTTTATTTTTTCTTACAGAATTTTCTGACATTATTTTAATCACCTCATAATTTTATATACATTAAAGCTAACATAAAAAAATTAAAGTCAACTTTTTTAGCAATTGAGCTATATAAACAATATTTTTTTTTATATTATAATGAGTATACAATGAAATGATTTACATTCCTTTAAAATGTACAATTAAATTTAAAATATATATTTGGTATTTATTGTTTACTACAACTTATAAAGACCTTGAATTTAAAACTAAGTTTATATATTATTGATCTTATTGTATTATAAATGTATATATAACAAACGAAAATAATTTTATTTTTATATTTTTTAATTCTGTTATGAAATTTTAATTTATTACAAAATAAAAAACAGTCATTAATTTTATTTTTAATGACTGTTTGTATTAAGCTGAATGATTATTTTTTATATAGTTGCTTTAAAATTTTAACTTAAATTGAATATTGCTACAACAGCTGGAACCAAAATAGGAACAACTATTGTGATTACAAGACCTGAATAAAAAGCTATTATAGATATGTCAGGGGGATTGCTTCTGTTTATAACAGGAAGCACAGAATCCATTGCAGTAGCTCCAGCAGATGACACTGATTGAAATGATCCAATTTTAGCAGCTATAAATGGGATTGTAAATATTGCCAAAAGTTCTCTGAATACATTTGAAAGAAAGGCGGTTCCACCTAATTGAGCATTTATTTTAGAAAGTTCTATAGCAGAAAATGAATACCACCCCATACCAGAACTTACTGCGACTCCCTCTCCTAAAGAAAGAGTTGTAATAAAAGAGGCAAGAACTCCTCCAAGTAAAGAACCGATTATTGTAATAAAAGGCAGTAATAATACTTTTTTATTTAAAGTTTTCAACTGCTCAAATACACTTTGATTTTTTCCTATGTCTATTCCAACAAAGAATAAAAGAAGACACAATCCAAACTTAATAAGATTGTCAGCATGAGCTAATATAAGGGGGCTTTTACAGAAAAATCCAAGAAGACCTCCTATAATAACGGATAAAGCTATTCCAAGCATTATTTATCCCCTCCTCTGTAAAAGATATGAGTCAGAAGTATACTGCCCAATACTGCACATCCTGCTACTATGATAGATTCTAATCCTAGTATATGGAAATTAGCAATAATTTTATCATCTGAACCTATTTTATATCCCATTACTCCAAGCAGGAAAAATAGAGATAAAGTTTGAAGAAGCCCAACTTTCTTATCAATAATTTTAGGAATCCAACCTTTTTTAGTTATAAAATAACCTACAGAGATTATAAGAATATACAATATGATGTCATGCATAAAATTCCCCCTTTATTAATTTTTATTTATTAAAAATTTAAAAATAGTTTTTTGAATATAAGGATTTAATGGCGTATAGATTTTTCCTTTTTCAGGAAGGAATCTTAAAACATTAGGATAATCCTGTGTCTCAAAGCAGATACCCATATGTTTTTTACAATCTGAACTATCTGAAAGTTTTCCTATTTCGTGAAGATAGTTTCCAGTGTATATAACAACTGCAGGCTGGTCAGTAAATACCTTCATCATTCTTCCAGAGATATCATCTTTCAGCTGAGCAGCAGGAACATCTTTATTTTCATCTAAAATAAAAGGATGGTCTAATCCATTATTTACAATTCTGATTTGAGAATCGTCAGAATCAAGAGAAGTTTTTAAAAGAGAAAATTCACGAAAATCAAAAGAAGTATCATTTACTTCAGATATTTTTACTGGAAGAGTAGCCTCATCTACAGCTATAAAAGTGCTAGAGTTTAGTTTTAGATATTCATCAGATATAGTTCTTTTAAAATCTCCACTTAAATTAAAATATGAATGATTGGTAAGATTTATATATGTTTCTCTATCAGTAGTTCCATAATATTCAAGGGATAGCTCATCATTCTTTAATATATATTTTACAGTGACAGAAATATTTCCTGGAAATCCCTCTTCTAAGTGAGGACTTTTAAGTGTGAGTTCTAAACCAATAAAGTCATCTCCTTTTATTTCTCTGGAATTCCATATTTTATGACTGAAATTATTTATTCCACCATGAATATTATTTTTGCCACTGTTAGCATTAAGTTTGTATATAGTATCTTTTATTTTTAGTTCAGCATTTGATATTCTTCCAGCATTTCTTCCAACAATAGCTCCAAAGTAAGGAGATCTTTCTTCATAATCAGAGATATTGCTTAGATTTAAGACTATATTTTCAATCTTTCCATTTTTATCTGGAAAAGAAATTTTCCTTATAATTCCCCCATAATTGAGAATTTCTACTTCTAAAAAATCATTTTTAAGAGTATATAATTTCACTGTTTCATCAAATTTTGTTTTGCCCCAATTTCTAACTGTTAATTCCATTTATTCTCACCTCTGAGCATTATTCTAACATAAAACAGGAATAAAAGATAGATATAAAAAGCATAAGTAAAAGATTTTAAGAAATGAATACAGTAAATAAAATAAATCGTATACATATATATATAATATTTTTATTATTGAAAAAATGTGGTATATATAAAATACAAGGGAAAAAGAATATTATACAGAGGGGGATTTAATGAAGAAAAGAATTTTAATATTATTATCATGTTTATTATCTTTTTTATTGGTTAGCTGTGGAGGAAGTAAGACAGCTGAAAAATCAGCTGCTGCACCAAAGGATACATTAGTATTTGCCCAAATATCAGAATGTAAAACTTTAGATCCACAAGATACAACAGAGCAGTATTCTCAAAGAATAATAAATGTACTTTATGACAGACTTGTAGAAGTAGATGAGATGACAGGAGAAATAGTACCTGGACTGGCAAAAAGCTGGGAAAGAATAGATGACAATACTCTTTTATTCCATCTTAATGAAAATGTAAAATTTCATAATGGGGAAAAATTTACAGCAAATGATGTAAAATTTACTATTGAAAGAGCTAAAGAGTTACCAAAAGTAGGACATTTATACAAGTTAATAAGTAATGTAGAAGTTGTAGATGATAATACAGTAAAAATTATAACTAGCGAGCCTTTTGCTCCGTTATTAGCTCACTTGAGCCACAAGACAGCATCTATAATAAGTGAAAAATATTATGCTGAAAAAGGAAATAAATATTTTGAAAATCCTGTTGGAACTGGTCCATATAAATATAAAGACTGGAAAATAGGAGACAGAATAACTTTAGAAGCATTCCCTGAATATTTTAAAGGGGAACCAGCTATAAAATATATAGTAGTAAGAGCAGTACCAGAAGAAAACAGCAGAGTTATAGGGCTTGAAACTGGTGAAATTGATATGACTGCTGATCTTGGTGCAGAATCAAGAAAAATAGTTTTAGATAATAAAGATAAAATAAATTATCTTGAATCAAGCGGAATATCTGTAAACTATGTAGGAATAAATACAGATAAAGGTGTTTTAAAAGATAGAGATGTAAGAAGAGCAATAGCAATGGCAATAAACAGAGATGACATTATCAACAGTATAATGATGGGAACAGTAGATAAAGCTAACAGCTTCATAGCTCCAGGAACATTTGGATACAGTCCTGATTCAAAAGTTTTAGAATATAATCCAGAAGAGGCAAAGAGAATAATTCAAGAAAAAGGATTAACAGGAACTAAATTAAGTCTTGGAGTAAGCAACAGTCCTGTAAGAATGCAAATGTGTGAAATAATTCAAGCTCAATTGAAAGAAGTAGGGATAGATGTATCTATTGAATCTCTAGAGTGGGGAACTTTCCTAGCTGCAACAGGTAGAGGAGATCTAGATATGTTCACACTTGGATGGGGACCATCTACATATGATGGAGATTATGGATTCTACCCTAATTTTCACAGTTCTCAATTAGGTGGAGCAGGAAACAGATCACAATATGTAAATCCAGCAATGGATAAATTATTGGATGAAGCTAAAAAAGAAGTAGATCAAAATAAAAGAAAAGAATTATACAAACAAGTTGCAGAAATAATTTATGATGATGTACCAGTTATTCCTATGTACTATTCTAATAATACAGTAGCAGCTGTAAAGGGAATAGAAGGGGTAAAAGCAACAAGTTACATTAACTTTGATGAATTAAGTTTTAAAAAATAAATCAGCAAAATTAAAGATGGAGGCATAATCAAATGAAAAAACTTATTAAGATGATTGAGGAACTGACAAATACTTTTGGAGCTCCCGGTTTTGAAGATGAGGTTATTGAAAAAATAAAAAAAGAGATAAATTTTCTAAGTTCTGAAAGAGATTCAATAAATAATCTATATATGGGGCTTGAAGAAAGAGATACAACTATACCAACAGTGGCATTAGATTGTCATACTGATGAAGTAGGATTTATAGTAGAAAATATTAATAGAAATGGGTCTATCAGCTTCCTTACTTTGGGGGGATGGCATGTAGGAAATGTTCCTGCCAGTGCTGTTGTTATCAAAAATAATAAGGGAGAATATATCAAAGGAATAGTTACATCTAAACCACCTCACTTTATGACTGATGAAGAAAAAAATAGGCTTCCAAAAATGTCAGAACTTACTATTGATATAGGAACAAGCAGTTATGAAGAAACTGTTGAACTCTATGGAATAGAAGTAGGAAATCCAATCGTTCCAGATGTAAGTTTTGTATATGATGAAAAAATAGGTATAATGAGAGCAAAGGCTTTTGATAACAGGCTTGGATGTGCAGCTTCTATTGAAGTTCTGAAGGCTGTAAAAAATAATGGAATAAAAAATGTCAATGTAGTGGGAGCATTTGCTTCACAGGAAGAAGTTGGATTGAGAGGAGCACAGGTAGCTGCTTATAGAGTAAAGCCTGATTTTGCAATAGTATTTGAGGGATCACCTGCTGATGACAGTTTTAAGGAAGGAACAGCTTCTCATGGAGCATTGAAAAAAGGTGTACAGCTGAGAGTTGTAGATGGAGCTATGATATCTAATCCAAGAGTATTAAAATTTGCAAGAGATATAGCTGATAAAAAGGGAATAAAATACCAAATGATAGCAAGAGAAAAAGGATCAACTAATGGAGGGAAATATCATATTTCTGAAACTGGTATTCCTGTACTTGTGCTGGGAATTCCAACTAGATATATTCATACTCATTATTCATATGCCTCAATAGATGATTTAACAGCAGCTATATCATTAGCTGTAGAAGTAATCAAAGAATTGAATAAAGATGTAATAAAATCATTCTAATAAAAAAATCACTCATGAGATAAATTTATCTTATGGGTGATTTTTAAATTAAGAGATGAAAAATGGACTAATTATTTTATCCAGTAATTAAATAGAAAATTTAAGTAGTAATTTTTTTAACTCTAAAAAATTCACTATAATATAAAATTATTGAATAGGAGATCTAAAAATGTTTGAAAAGAATATTGAAAAAAAAGTAATAAATGAAGAAGAAGTAAAAGAGATGAAATATATTTTAATAGAGGGAAAAATAATTTCTAAAAAAGGTTATGGTGATTATGAAAAATCAGAAAGTTACCATATCATTAATTTAGAAGGGGAAAATTTTTTTGAGTATGATAATATTTATATAGGTAATTGTCTTTGTCAAAAAATTTATATATCTGATGTTCTTTCAAATCAAAAAAAAGAAAAGGAAAGGCTTTTTGAATATAAAATTGAAATAGTAATGAAAAATTTATATTCTAAAGATATAAAAGAAAGCATATTAGAAAATATTTGTTTGGTAATAAATTTTGAATTGTCAAAAAAAAGTTATAATAAACATGAAGGATTCCCTAATTTTGTACCAGCACTTGGATATAAAACATATTATGGAAAAACAGATAAACTTTTTACAATAGAATGTATGAATTTTGCTGGTGAAATAGAAAAAATAGAAATGATTTCACAACAGAATTTAAGTAATGTTTCTATTTCTAAAACTTCATATGAATTGATGCTTATAAAAAGATATATGGAAGCAATTAAATATAAAAATCCTATTGCAAAATTTGTTACACTTTTTGGTTTCTTTGAATTAATATATCATTCTAAAAAATTTAAAGAAATATTAAAAAATAATTATAATGAAAATAAAAAGTTATATAGAAATATGCCATTACTTTACAAAGGGGAGATGAAAGATTTAGCCATGTTAGATACTTTGTATTTTTATGAAATTAAAGAGAAAAGGAATGCTATAAATGCAGAAGAGATTACTTTGATAACAGCAAAAGATATAAAAAAAATAAGAGAAAAAAGAAATATATTATTTCATGAAACAAATTTAGATAATATTCATAAAGTTTTATATGATCTATTATTACCAATTGTATTTAGTATTATTGAAACAAGTATGAAAAATCCTGAAATTTTATATTTTAATAAGTAATAAAAAAGAAATAATATATTAAACATAACAGCTTAAATAACTTGAGATTAGAAATAAAATTTTATTAAAAAAAACAGATTAATAAATTGGAGTTATTATTTATCTGAACTGATGAGAATAAGAATAAAACTATATAAAATTATAAAAAAATGTTATCATATTTATAGTACATAAAATTCGTTTGCGGAGGTATAATTATGAATATTATGGAAAAGTATGCTGAAAAAACAATTAATGAATTGGGGAAACTTTTTTTTGAGATAGGAAATGAGCAATTAGTTCCTGAACTTTCAAAGCATATAAACATTGCTTTGGAAAAATTCAAAGAAATGCAGAATGAAGATGATGAGCTGAATGAGATGATTATTATTGCTGATGTTGATGAGAAGCTTTTTGCATTTGCCACAGGTGATGGAAGTGAGCTGAACAGCAAAGAGGATGAGAGTGTTTTTTACATAGCGAAAAGTGAAAATTTTAATGAGTGTATGGAATTGATAAAACATATATGTTTTGGAAATCATTCAGAGGGATACCTTTCATTAGATAGTGAAGTGTATCATTGGATTGGAGACACTATGCCTGATATTGATGAGGATATGTCAACAACTATCTATGGTGGATACTATTATGGAGAAACTGAAGTGGATCCATTCTGGGAATCTTAATTTTATTGAAAGAATAATATAAAAGAATATTTAAAAAAATTTAAACACCCAAATTATTGAATGATATTTAATAATTTAGATGTTTTTTTATGTGTTTAAAAAATTAAGAATTAAAGGCTTGCAAATAAAAAAATAGAGGAGTATAATATGAATTATGGAGAAAGAATGTAATGTTAAAGGATTTTATGTGAAGTAATGAGTTGTTAAAACTGGTTATTTTGTTGAGAGAAATATAAAAGGAGGTTTAAATATGAAAATTATGAAAGAAGTAACTGTAGCAATTGCAATTTCAGGTGGAAAATATTTAACTGCTGTAAATCGTGGAGGTATGGGAGAAAAAGAAAATTTATTGAGTATTCACACTGATGCGAAAGCTATAGGTCCTTGGGAAGAATTTAGTTTTGAAAAATGTGATGATACACATGTAGCTATTAAAACTGGTTCTGGAAAATATTTATCAATCAAGTCGAATAATAATACAGATCCTGGAAATGCTTTCCCTGTTCATACAGATGCAGTTTGGATTCGTGAATGGGAGCGTTTTACATTATGTTATCTTGAAAATGGAAAATATGCTTTAAGAACAGCAAGTGGAAATTATGTTACATTTGTTAATAATGGAGGAATGTCAGATAAATATTTACAATTATCTACAGATGCTACAACTATTACTCCAAAAGAGAAAGTTCAAGTTATTTTAGTTCCTTAAATAAAAAATAAAATTAAATAATAAATTATTATTAAATAGAGTAAGAGTAGAGATTGAGAACTAACCTCTACTCTTTTCTATATTAAAACAATCTCTTATAATATTTATTTTGCTATAGAAAATGATTATTATTTAATCTTCATCTTCTTCAGAGAGTTCAAGAATTTTTTGAAGATATTCTTGATTTGCTCTACTGGCTTCATCTATAACTTCTTTCAATTCATCTTCTCCACCCCATATGCTTTCTATAAGCTCATATATAGAATAACTGCTGATTTCACTATTTTCCAGTTCTTCTACAAACTTACTTAAAATATCAGTATTATTTAATCCAGCAAAATTATCTCCTTTGTAACCATGATTATTTGAGTTAGTCAGACAGGCAATAACTACAGGAATATTCTCAGGAGTTATGCCGAATTTATCTATATACTCTCCTACAAACCAGCTTGGACTGATAGAGTGTTCAGAATCATTTTGTTCCATAAATTTTTGTACTATGTCACCATTTGAAATATCAGCCAACCCTAGAGCAAATACCGCATATCCACCTACTGGAACTGCTTCTTCACTATCTGCATCGCTGTAATAATCATATGAATCCATTATAGTATCAGCATATTCTTTCATCAATGGGTAAAGTGCTGGATACTTTGCACAGTTATTCCAGAAAATATTTGCTTTTGTCTTTTTTAAATCAGGAATAGGAAGAAATTCCTTAACTTTAGAATTGAATTTTATGCTGTATTCATTAGGAAATCCAGCTTTTATTAAACGAATTATAAATTCAATCATAGCTTTATATGCTTCTTCACACTCTTCTTTTATCTTGAGATCTATAACTTTATCTATATCATTTCCTAAACAAGTTACATATTTATCCTTATATTGTACTATATCAGCTGGAATCTGCCCTGTTCCAAATTTTAATATGTTTTTAGCTTCTTTGTATCCTAGTTCACCAGCCTTTTTCAGATAATCTCGTCCATATTGTCTTTCATATTTATCAGTTCCATGTATCAGCATCATCATAGATAACCAGCAGGCAAGAGCCAATTCCTCTTCATTAGGAGTGTGACTTTCATCTACCTGAGTAAGTATAGCAGCTCCATTGGCAAAACCATAAATGAGATCAGTCATAGTACTGCTGAATCTGGATTTTTTAGCTTGTTCAATAAGAGCAGTAAAAAATTCTATAAGATAGTTTCTGCCAAATTCTTCAAGAAAATACTGTACTGCAGCAGAGCATATAGGAACTAGAGAATTATCTATTTCACTGATATCAGTAGTTTTGTATTCTTTATTTTTGATGAAGTTGTATATAAGTTCTTTACGTTTATTTAGACGTTTTTCATCTTTAGCTGTTATTCTAGTTTGTTCCCATACTTGTCCCTGCATATGTGGAGCATCTGTGGGAAGAGGATCACGAGAAACACTTAATGTCATAGTAATTCCAAAGACAGCATTGTATAATCCCCCATAAGGTTCATTATCTACTTTATTCTGAAGCCATTTTTGTATTGTTGGAACTATTTCATTTTTAAAAATTTCACTTGTCAAGAATTTTAAATCTATATCAATTTGTTCCTTCATTCTATTATAAGATACATGAATTCCATTAAATTCAAAGAAGCATGTAATTTCATTACTTTCCTTTGCATCATATTCAGGCTGTGCTTTGTGATGATACCAAGAAAAATGAATTCCTTTTGACCAGCCAGGCATAAATTTATCCTCTGGCAATCTTTCATCATTTTTTATAGCTTCTCTGATTTCTTTTTCATAAAATTCAAAAATCTCAATCATTTTATCTGTTACTGTTTTTACTTTATTTTCCATTTGATCACTCTCCAATATTTTGTCTGCCCAAAGATGTATATTGTATGGGGATGTCTTAATAACTTGTATCACAATCTGTGATTGCATACAAGAAAGCTGAATATTCAATTACGCACTTAATAGTTGCTGAAAGTCTTTAAAAATTAAGATTAGAGAAAATTTTTCATCTGAAAATATAGAAATACAAAATTACTTCAAAGATTTTTAAAAATTACAGGTAATTTATAATAGTATATCTGGAATTTATATAAAAAATAAGTTGAGTATTTATAAGAAAATTTTTTCTACTATTTTCTAATAATATACTTGCCTTTTAAAATAGAATATTACAAGATTCTGAGCTTCCTCAAAATATTTTTCAAAAATTGAATATACAGTCTAATTATTTTGTACATTTTTTTCTAGATTAAGAACAGGAAATAAAATGAATGTAGCTATTAGTAATGAAGTATCAACAGTTACAGTTGAAAATATATATTAAAGAATAATTAAAATTATTATTGACTCTCCTCTTACAGGATGGTGTAAAATTTTTAAGAGGTGATTTATTTTGTATAAAATAGGCTTGTTTTCACAAATAACAAAAACAACTATAAAAGCATTAAGGTATTATGATGAAGTAGGATTATTAAAACCCTCTATAATTAATAAAGAAAATAATTATAGATACTACACAACGGAGCAATTATATACTCTTCATAAAATATTATGCTTAAAACAAATGGGATTTTCTATATCTGAAATTTCTACAATTTTAAATAATGATAATATCAAACAAATAATAAATAGAAAAAAAATTAACTTGGAAAAAGAAATAGCATGTTTAGTGGATCAACTTACAAGGTTAAACAATTTTTCTAATGAAAATATAAAAGGAGATGGTTTTATGAATTATCAAGCAGCTATAAAAAATACACCTGAATGTATTGTTTATTACAAAAAGTTATCAATAGCAAATTATAATGATTATTTTAAAGTTATTCCACAGATAGGCAAAGAAGTAATAGAAGCAAATCCAGATTTAAAATGTATGATTCCAGAATACTGTTTTATTCAATACTTAGATGATGAATATAAAGAGCAGAATTTTAGTATTGAATATTGTGAAGCTGTAACAAAATTTGGAAAAGAAACAGAATCAATAAAATTTAAAAGGCTCCCAAGTATTTTAGTTGTATCAACATTACATAAAGGAGATTACAATAATTTAAGAGATGCATATAATTACCTTTTTTCATGGATAAATAAGAATAATTATGAATGTGTTGATAAAGTAAGAGAAGTTTACATAGATGGAATATGGAATAAAAAAAGTAAAGAAGAATGGTTAACAGAATTACAGATTCCTGTAAGGAAATTATAAAAGATTAAAATATGATATTAAGAAAGACATAGTAAAATAATCTAAATTAGAATAGTGCCAAGTAGAGAGAGATTTATTATAACTAGATATTTCTTTTTTGCTTATATATATTTGAAGTCCATTGAGATTAAATTCACATAAATAAAAAAATATTTTAACAAAAAAATTGTCACCCATGAGGGAAATTCACCTTGTGGGTGATTTTTTTTATTATGGCAGATGATTTTAATAAAAAGATAACTTTAATATTAAAATAAATCATAGGATTTTTTGAAATTGTGACGAAAATAGCGAATTTTTAAAATAGAAAAATAAAAAAATCATTAAAAAAAGCTTTAAAAATATCAGCAAAATAAAATTGATTAAGAGATATATCATAAATAAATAGAATATATTTTATTCTGTTCTTTATTTTAAAACTTGATTCTGCTATATACAAGAATAGAATGTTATGCTAATATATGAATCGTAACATTTGCAAAAAGTTTAAAAATTAAAAAGATTATAAAAAAGTATTAGTTATAAAAAATTAGTAGATATTAATATAAACTTGAAGGAGTGAAAGATGGATAACAAAAGAAGCACAAAGAATCAGCCGTTTTGCTGGCAGGAGAAAAAAATACTGCGGTTGCTAAGGTGTCAGTATGAGGGAAAGGAACATGACAAACTTAGAAATTTGTATTTAACTCTTACAGAAATCTACAGTGATTTTAATGGGAAAGATATCAAATACTACACTCAAACAATAATTAAATATAGCAGTTTAAGCAAAGATTGGATACCCAAAGGATTAAAAATATTTGAAAACCTAAAAGTGATACAGCTTGTGGAAGAGAGAAACAAGGGGAAATTTAAAGGGAAAAGATTAATATTCACTCCTGAAAATATAGAAGAAATGGAAAAATTTACCAATGAACAAAAAATCAGTGACGAGAATACCATTACTGATAAAACCGTTCCCGAATTTTTAGAGCCATCAGAAGATAGTCTTTATTTAGAAGATAATAAAAGAATAGAAGATATAAATAATACACACACAGGGGAAGATAAAAAAGTTCATGATAAACTAAAACAGGAAGAAGAATTTGAAAAAGATAAATTAAGCGATACTCCTATGGAGATACAGGACATATTAAAAAAATACAGAGATTTAGGACTGCCGAATTTTAAATATCCTCCAGAGAACTATATTATCTTGAGGGGGTATAGAGAGCTAGGAATTGCAAAGCTGTATGAAGCACTGACATTGATGGCTCAATCTGAATTTGTAAAAAACAATATGAGTATAAATGCAATATTTAAAATTGAAAATCTTAAAAAGGCTCTCAATGGAAATTTTAAAGATAAAGCAAATAGAACAAAGAATACTTATGAGAACAAGAAAGAGTTTGAAAGACCAACATATGAGAATACTACAGGGGACTTTATAAAAGACTTGCTCAATGGAGCAAATGGAGGAAAATAAGATGATAAAATGTCAATTTTGTGGGAAAGAGTATATGAAAAATCCATACAAGTATATGGGGTCTCTTCCAGAGATTTTTAAAAAGAATCTGGAATATATACCAGCCTGTAATTGTTTGGAAGAAAATAAAGCAAAGGAACTGGAGGAATTGGAAAGGAAGAGGATGCAGGAATGTATGAAAAACAAGATGAAAAAGTGTAAGTATATTTCTGTGATGGATGAAAAATTCGCAAGAAGCAGATTTGAAAGCGCTGATATGAAAAGTGATTATATGCAGCTGTCAAAAAGATATGCAGAGAGCTTTATTAGCAAGGACAAAAAAGAAGGAATGCTCCTGTATGGAGGAGTAGGAACAGGAAAGACATTTGCAAGTGCTTGTATAGCTAATTACCTCATGGAAAGAGGGAAGACTGTATTGGTAATTAATCTAGGACTGTATTTTAACAAACTGACTATGGAGTGGGGAGAAGCTGAGAAAGTAGTTTTGGAGCAGACAGAGAAATGCGACTTGATGATTATTGATGATTTCGGCAGTGAAAAAGGACTGGATAGAAATCAGACAGGATGGAGGGCTGAAAAGATATATAATCTCATTGATGGGAGATACAGAAGCGAGAAGCCCCTTATAATTTCAACAAATTTGAATTTCAGCGCAGATGAGGGAAAATGCGAGTTAAGCGAGAAATTCTCTACACAAGGGCAGAACAGGATAAGAGACAGAATAATAGATATGTGTTTTCCAGTAGAAGTAACAGGGAAGAGCAGAAGGGGAATGACCCAGAAGAGATTTGCAGAATTTATATCTTAAAAAATTCAAGAGGAAAAATGGGAAGAGAGTATACAAAAGAAAAACAAAGGGATATAAACCTAAAAGGAGAGGTGCAAAATGACTAGAGAAGATTATATGTGTCAAAAATTAGGAAGTCTTTCAAATTTTGATAAACTACTGGTGGAAAAAATGGTGGAGCAACTTGGAGAATGGGCAACAATAGAGGAAGCAGCCAAGTATTTTAAAAGACATAAAAATACTATTTATGACAAAGTGGAAGGAGGAGAAGTTCTCAATAGAAGAATTGGAAATAAAATTTTAATTTATACAAGGAGCTTGATTTTTTTGATGGAATAATTTTGAGAGCTTCACAATTTGTAACAAATTGTAACAATTCGTCACTGTTTAATTGCTGTCATCCAGAGTATCATATACCTATGGAAACAACAAAAAAACATAGGAGGTAACAAAATGGCATCAGAAGAAAATCAAGTAATTTTAACAGTGGTACAAAAGGAAATTGTAAAGGTGGAAAATGCAATTAAGAGAGAAAAGGCTATATTGAAAAATATAGATGACATTACAGCAACACTTGAGCATATAGGAGAATTAGTGGAGGCGGGAACAGCATTCCCAGAAAATTCAGCATATGAATCATACAGTGACTGGCAGGAAAGCGCAGAGAAAGAAATTAAGTCTTACAACACTTCACTGGGAACAATAGACAAGTACAGAAGTTTACTTGCAGCATACAGCTTCTATGTAAAAAATAATACACCAGAAGCATAGTCTAGAAGTATTATAGCTTTTAAACATAAACTGGAAGAAACAAGAAAATAGTTAAACAAGAAAGTGCAGAGAGTAAAATCTCTGTATTTTTTTATATTACAAAAAATTTTACTCAGTAAATAAAAAAAGAATGACAAAAATAAAGAGAGATTTTCTTATAGTTCTTCTTTATGTATAAATGCGAACCTTTTTAAGAAAAAATTCAAACATACAAAATTAACTATAACATTCTTAATTCCTAATAAAAAAATGTATATTCTTAATGAGTATATAATATCTTTCTTAATGAATAATGTCAAGATTTTTTTTGAAAAAAAACAACTGGTATAAAGTAAAGTTCTTTAAAATAAACGTTCTTTTAATATAAAATTACAAAAAGATTTTTGCAAGTGTTCGCATTTATACATAAAGAAGAACACTTTGAAAAACGTGGAATAAAGATGATAATGGAGAGGATGAAAAATGAGGGAGAAAGATTTTTTAAGACTCTATGTAGATTTATATAGAGAAAAAGGTGAAAAAATTTCATCAATGAAAGCAGCAAAAGGAAGAATAGATTCTATATGGGAAACTCTTATAGAATCGCTTTTAAAAGAGAAAAAAGTAATTTTTAAGGGAATTGGAAAGTTTGAATTAAGAGAAACTAATCCAAGAAGAGTTGTTCTTCCATTTAAAAAGAAAGGGGAAAGTAGTTATATACTTGAAAAGAAAATGATACCTTCAAAAAAAATAATAAAATTTGCTGCTGGAGATGATTTAAAAAAGCTGCTTAATGAAAAGGAATGTGAAAGATAATGAATAAAAAAAGTTTTATTAATGAATATAGAAAAAAAACTTCTCACAATGGAGAAATAAAAAATTTAAAAGAAGCTAGAATGGATTTAGAAGTTTTTTTTGAAACTTTAAAAATTGGTCTATTAAAAGATGGAGAAGTAAAATTACAAAAAAAGGGAAAATTTAAAATATTACAAAAAAAGGAGAGGGTAATAAGTAATCCATCGACTAGGGAAAGAATGACAATAACTCCACCTAAAACAGTAAAATTTGTTATAGCTAAAAATATAATAAAGAAAATAAATGAAATGTCTAAATAATTTTAATTAAAGGAGAAAGAAATATGAAGAAATTTATTTTGTCAGTTATACCATGCTGTATTTTTTTTGTAAGTTGCTCAAGTCAAAATATAAATAAAGATGATCCTAGATATATACTAGAGCAGAGAAGAAAAGCCTATATGGAAACATCTAAAGAGAAAGAGGCAAAAACTATGACATATCAAGAAAAAAAAATGAACAACTAATGAATGAAATAAGAGGAAAGATAGATTAATAAGTACACATAAAAGGAGAAAAATAGAAAATGTCAATGAAAATATTTAAGAGAATTATTTGTGTTTTTATACTTGAGATAATAATGGTGGGATGTGATTCAACTAAGGATACTTCAGTGAAAAAGAAGAAAAAAATAACTTTAACAGATAAAGAAAACAACTGGATAAAGATGAAATAGCGAAAATACTAGTGTATAAAGCATTAGTGATAGAAGCTGATAATGCGCAATATACACCAGAAGAAATAGAGAGTATAAAAAGGCTCAGGAAAATCTAAAGGTTAATTACTTTGTAGAGAGAGAACTGAAATCAAAACTGCTGTAACAGATAAAGAAGTACAAGATTATTATGAGAAAAAAATAAAGAAAGATATAACAGCAAGACATTAGAAGAGACACTTCCACTTTTGTATCAGAATTTAGCAAATGAAAAATTTACAAAAGCTCAAGTAGATTACTATAATTCTGTGATTGAAAAATATAAACTCAATGATATTTTAAAAGCAGAAGGAACATAAAAGATGAAAAAGTAAATAAAGAAGAAGTAAAAAGATGAAAAAGCAAAAGATGAAAAATAATGAAAGAAGAAGTAAAAGAAGAAAAATAAAAAAGTGAAAAAGTAGAAGAAGAAAATAAAAGTAATTAGCAAATGGAGGAAATGTCTATGAAAAAAAAGTGTTAGCTTTTTATTACTTTTTTAATATTGATAGGATGTTCAAATCAAAACAGCAGACCAAGTGCAGAAAATATGGATCAAAATAGGCAGAGATTACTAAACCTGGCAATGGAAAAGAATAAATTAAAAGAACAAGAGAAGTTAAGAGAACAAGAAAAATAAAAGAGCAGGAAAGACTAAAAGCTCAAGAAAGAGCAAGGGAAGAAGAAAAGTTAAAGGAACAAGAAAAATAAGAGCACAAGAGAAGCTAAAAGAGCAGGAGAAATTAAGGAACAAGAAAGAATAAAAGAAGAAAAAGATTGAGAGAAGAAGGAAGCTGAAAGAGGAAGCAAGAGACTTAAAAAAATGACAAAAGAAGAACTGTTTGAAGAGTTGAATAAAATGAATAAAGAACTTGAAATAAGAATATAGGGGAAGAGAGAAGAAAAGAAATAATAGAGAAATTAAATTTACTAGAAGAACTTAATAAAAATAAACTTTGAGGGATTTATGAAAAACTATTAGTACTAGGAACAATTGTATTATCAGCATCAATGATGGGAGCAGAAGTGGATAATCTTGAAGCGTTTTCAAAGGTTTGGAACAGGAATACAATCTATTGATACAAAAAGAGCAGGAAAAATTTAATACAGAGAAAAAGATAGCAGAAGCAGCACAATCAACTTTGGCTAAACAAAGAGAAATATACAATCAATTATCAGAAAAAGTAGCAAAATTAAATCAAATGAAAGATGTGAAATTCTATAAAGAGCAATATGGAGAGCTTGCATCAAAATATCAAGCAGCTTTAAAAGATTTAGAAGCGCAAATGAAAGAGCAGGAAAATATAATTAATAGAGATTTAGACAATTAGAAGCATTAAAAACAAATAAAAGTAAATAAAAAAAAATATTTTAAATCAAAGGAGAAAGAATTATGCAAATTAAAAAAAAGTATATTATTGGGATTAGGCGCAATATTAATATCAGCAAATCTAGCAGCAGCAGATATGACATTAGACAGTAAATTCTCACAACTTGAGGCAGAACTGAAGATGCTGGAGCAGAAGGAAAATGAGAGATTCAAGCAGGAAGAAATGATAGCAAAAACAGCACAGGAGAATTTGAATTTATTAACGACATTAAAAGGGAAGAGTAATGAAAGAACTCAAATGCTTATGAATATGGAAGGAAAAAGTATTTACAATGAAGAAGTAAAAAAATATTAAAGCAATACCAAGTATTTGTAAGCGATATAGATAAACAGGTAAAAATAGAAGAGAGAAAAAAGTATTCAATTTAACCAATTAAAAGTTTAAGATAAACATTAAGTATTGAAAAGGTATTGTGCTCTTATTTCATTAATGCCTTTATTTATTTTTATAAAAGCTTTATAAAAACTAATCAATAATAAAGAAACAGAGGGAGGATTTATGAAAAAAATAATTGCAGGCATTTTTCTTTGTCTATATTAGAACAAGTCTTTATGCGCAGGAAATAAGTGCAAAAGAAGGAATGAAAGTTTTGGAAGAGATAAGAAGAGAGATAAAGGCAGAGGAAAGGGCAAAACAGAAAGCTATTGAAGATGCAAAGAAGGCAGAGGAAGAAGCTGAGAAAGCAAGAATTGCTGCTGCAAAGGAAGAAGAGAGAAAAGGGAAAAAAATAATTGAAGATATAAGAAGAAATCAGAATGAAACACTTGAGGAAAAAGTATTTAGAAGTGAGAATACACCTGAAGCAAGAATGGCAGCAGCAAAAGAAGCACTAAAAATAGGAAAAGACAGAATGGCATTTTTAAGGGAAGAGGAAGAAGAAATCATGAAATTAGAAGAAGCAATAGGAATAAATCCAAATGAAAAAAGAGAATTTTTAAGTCAGAAATATGATGAAGTATATGATGAATTTGAGTCTAATAACAGTGGGATTGAACTTCTATTACATGAAAATGAGAAGCTTAATGAATACTTGAGTAGATTAGATAAGATGGAACAAAAAATAAGAATAGGAAACTAAGGGGGAAAGATATATGAGAAAAGGCGATATTGAAAAATCTCTAAAAAGATTTCTAAAAAGAAAAGTGAGTTATTCTCTTGCTCTTTTGATAGCTTTCATGATAACAGGAGGAATATCATTAGGAGCAGAAATAACAGCAGAGGAGATACAGGAAAGTAAGGGAGATCTTTTAAGCAGAATACAAACAGAGCGGGAAGAAATAAAGAGAAAAATAGCAGAAAATGAGAGATTAATAAAAGAATATAATTCAAACTTTGTGGAACTTGTAAGAAAGGGAGATTTTTACTCTAAGCCTTTATTCAACAGCACACAAGTTTTTTTCAGCTATCAGCATTTAGATAGTGGAAAAATGAAAGATGTAACAGAAAAAGAATTTAAAGAAACTTTAGTTGCTAACAGTAGTATTTCTAAGGTAGATTTAAAAAAATATAATGGGGTTATTGTTAATAATGAAAAACACGTTATTTCAATTGATGTAGGGGCAAATATAAAACCAATTCAAATAAAACTTCCATCAATCAAACCAGAAGTTGGAGTTAATCCACCAAAAGTTTCTGTAAACTTAGGTGAAATACCAAGTGCTCCCCAAATAAATATGCCTGAATTGGATATCGACACTCCTACTGTTCCAACAATAATACCACTTGATCAAATAGAGACGTCAATAGTAGGAACAGTAGGAACAGTAGGAACAGTAGCTATCCCTACTATTTCATCTATACCAACTGTTATTGCAAAGGATATTAATATAGGAAACCCTACACTACCAGGAGGATTTACTCTAAATCAGATAGCAGAAACGGAGCTTCCAATAATTGCCCCTATAGATCGAATTGCTTTTGATTCTCCAGGAGGAAACCAACTATCTTCACAACCAGAATGGCAGTTCAGTGATGACAAAGCTTATTTTTGGAATACCCTGAAGTCTTGGAATACTGAGGGTAACAAAATATTTGCTAACAATGCTTTAATTTCACAACCGATAATGGAATCTGGAGAATTAGATATAGTAATGAATGATTATACAGAGATTGATTTTGGAGCTTATGCTGGATACGAAGCTACAATAAATAATTACAAAGCTACTTTCGCAGATGGTGTGGTTGACCAAGGAAATAATTCTGGATATGTGGGTAAAAGAGAAATAGAAGAAGTACAACTAACTCAAACAGTTGCAAATAATACAGGCTCTGAAATAATAAGAGTTGGAGGAACTACATATTCTAGTTTAGGAAAGGATACAAAAATTATAATTGACGCTACTAGTCGAGATAGATATTCAAAGTTTAATTTGAGGCAGAGAACAATTATAAATTTTTTACCATATGGAACAGCTACCGAAATAGATGATATATCTACTAAAACTGAAGAAGAGAAAAATCTAGCAAATGAGTTATTTGAAAAATATAGACCTTCTAGCATAACTTCGACTAAATCTCAAATTCTAGCACTTTCTGGAGCAATAGAAGTAAACGGAACTGGAATAAATATAGTTGGTTTACAACTTGCTAGAAAAGGAGATAATATAGATACTGGTACTATAATTTTGAATGATGGAACTATCAAAGTGAATGGTAAGTTAAATTCAGTATTTGCCTTGCCTCAAGCGAGCTCGGGTTTGAGTGGAACAAAAGAGAAAATGGAAATTATATCAAATACAGGAACAATAGAAATAGATGGTGAAGAAAATACAGTTATTCTTATTAGTAGAGCTGCAACGAATATACCTATTGTAAGTAATTTTCATAATAATGGGGTAATAAAAATAAGTGGAAGAGAAAATGTTGGTTATCAGGCTGGGGCAGAAATGAAAAATGGATATATAGATTTAGAAAAACCGATAACAATAGTAGATGGACAGAGAAATGTAGGTGTTATAATAAATATGCCACCAGAAATGAACGTTAATGAAAATTCAAAAATAAAGGTAGAGATAGAAGATGGAATAAACAATACTGGGTTATATTTTTCAACGCATAACACTTTAGGAGGAAACAAACAAAAAATTGCAGAAGCTAAAATTAATATAAAAGGTGGGGAAAACAATCTAGGAATTTGGTTAGCTGCTAGAGCAGCAAATAAAGAATATAATTTAAATGGAGTAGAAATAAATATAACAGATGGAACTAAAAATTTTGGAGTTCTGACTAGGGAATATAGTGAAGTTTCTAGTCCCACTCTTTCAGGAAAGATTGAATTAAACCCAGATGGAAACGGGATAAATATATCTGGTGGAACTGGAAATATAGGATTAGGAGTTGTATCATATGGGGAAGTTGCATATAATGGAACTATATCAATTACAGGTGGAGATAAAGGATATGGAGTTTATACACGTCAAGGAAGAGGGACTACTATAGATAAAATAGAAATTACAGGTGGAACTGGAAATATCGCTGCTTATTCAGAAAAGAATCCAGCAAGTGGCAATGCGAATGATCCAATTATTAATAGCCAAAAATTAACCGTGGATAAAATAGAAATTACAGAAGCTGGAGCAATGGATTCATTTGCTGCTATAGGAGATAAAGATGCAAAAATAGTGATAGGTAAATTAAATGCAACTATTAAAAATAGTGGAAACGCAAATACTGGGGCTATTTATTCTAATGCTAAAGCAGAAGTGACGGTAACTGGTGAAGCAAATATTAATGTAACTGGTAAAGTAAAGTCAGGGCAAAATATTAGTGGATTTGGTCTTCTAGCTAAGGCTGGTGGAAAAATAAATATAGTTGGAGATGATAAAAATATTAAAGTTGAAGATGGAGCTTCTGCTATAGCATCTTTTGGAATAGGCTCTAATATTGATGCAAAAGGTGCTACAATAGAGTATAAAGGTAATGGATATGCAATTTTTTCAGATGGAGTAGGGACCATAGATATAAGTGGTTCTACTTTAATATTAGATGGAAAAGCTGTAGCCTACAAGATAGATAGAAATCAAGCAACTTCTCCAATAACCCTAAATAATGGTACAAAAATTAGAGTTAATTCTGATGATGTTATAGTATTTAATATTCAAAATTTAAAACCTACTGATAATTTAAGTACAGATTTTTTGAAAGGTAGTATAGAGATAATAGTAGGGGGAACAATTGGCATTATTGATGAACTTAATTCGAAAGCTTCTAATTTTAAATTAGCAGCAGTTGATGGTGGAAAAATCGCAATAGGAAATCTTGACAAAGGTGGAACAACTTCAGATACAAATGCTATAACAAACGGAGCATATTACTATGACAAATTTTTAGGGCAAAGACTTGTTGCAACAGCAACAGGAAGCACAATTTCTGCAGTTCTTAATAATATGCAGGCTTCAAAATATAATGATCAGGTAGCTGGTTTAGAGATGAATTCAAGTAAATTAGCCACTACTAATGCTGAAGCAGGGATACATTTAATAAATTCAACTATTGTTGCTGACAGAACTGAGTCAGGAGCAGGAGCGATAGGAACTTTTATAAACTATGGACAAGTAACAATAGATGGGACAAGTTCAATAAAAGTTGAAAAAGAGACAACAAACGCTGCAAATGCTGGAGCAGTAGGAGTTTACGCAGTAAATGGAAGTAAAGTTACAAATGATGGAACTATTGAAGTAGGTGGAGTTGCTTCAATAGGTATTTTAGGAAGGGCATATAAAGAAGATAACAGTGGAGTAGTGGGAGCAGAATATGGACCTGGGGCTGCTGGGCAAGGAAGTGTAGATATTATCAATACTGCTAAAATAACTCTTGATGGTAATGGAAGTATTGGTATCTATGCAGATAACAATAATAGCACTGCCTCATCTACACTAACAAAAATAACTAATACAACTACTGGAAAAATAGAGGTAGGAAATTCTACGGATAAAGAAACTGCAATAGGAATATATGGAAAAAAAGCTACAATTTCAAATCAAGGAAAGATAGCTGTTGGAAGTGATGGAGTAGGTATATATGCAGTAGAAGCTAGTACTGTAACAGATATAGGAACTTTAACACTTGCCACTGACGGAATAGGAGTAATGCTTGATGAAACTTCAAAAATTACTGCTTCTTCAATTACATTAGATGCAACTGTAACATCAACTGGTCAGATAGGAATTTATTATAATGGAGATTCAACTTCAACTTCAACTATTTCAATAGCAATAGATATTTCGGATTTGGAAGAGGGTACAGCAATTTATGCAAAAAATAAGGATATTACTTCATCTGGAACTCTTACAATAGGAAAAAAAGGTATTGGAATTGTAGCTGACGGAAAAAATGGAACAAACGATGGAACTATTACTCTACATCAAACTAATGGGGTTAATGCCATTGGAATGTACACTAAAAACTCTGAAATTGTTAATAGTATTTCAAAAAATATCAATTTAGAAGGAAATTCTCAAATAGGTATGTATGCAGAAGGTAGTATATCTAAAGTCCAAATTCTGGAAATATTAATTTAAATGGAACTGGATCGATAGGAATTTATTTGAAAAATAGTGCAACAACTAAGATAGATACTTCTAATAAAATAAATTTATCTGGAAGCAAGAACATAGGTATCTATGTTGATAATTCAGCAGATTTAACATTTGAAAATTCATTAGATTTTACAAATAGTAATATAAATGAAAATATCTATTTGTATGCAAAAAATACTAATATAGATATAGCTGTTAAAAAAACTTTAACTGTTGATGGAGGAGGAATTCCAGTATCACCAGATGAAAATAAAAAAACAATTGGAGTATTTATTACAGATAATAGTACAATTAAAGGAGATATATCAGTAAAAGGTGGAGCGATTGGGATATACGCTAATGGAAGTGCTCCCTTAGATATATCTTTAACGGCTGAAGGAACAGGAACAACTGGAGCATTTCTTGATGGAGCATCAACTATATCAGGAATTGTAACTGCAAAAGGAGACGCAACTGCAGGCGCTATAGGAGTATATGGAAGCAGTGGAAAAGTAACTATTGGAACTACTGGAATAATTCTTAAAATGGATAATGGAATAGGAACAGGAATGTATCTAACAGGTGGAGCATATGCAGATGGAGGATTAATTACTGTAAATAACTCAGGAGCAGATAACAACATAGGAGTTTTCTATAGTAAAGGAGCAGTTACGGCAGGTGTAACAAACAGCTCTGAAATCTCCCTTAAAGGAAATAAGAGTATAGGAATATATGCAGCTGATGGAATAGCTCTTACAAATAATGCTAAGATAATATCAAGTGTCGGAACAAATAAGAATATAGCTTCATATGTAGGAGAAGGGTCAACTCTAACTTCAGCTGGCAACATAGCTATGTCAGGAATAGATGATATAGGAATATTTGTTGGAGATGGAACAGGAATAAATATAGGAACTGTTGATATAAGTGGTGCAACTCCTGCAACAGGGTCAGTAACAGGAATGGTGGCTCAAGCTGATGCAGGAGCTACAGCTTCAATTGAAAATAAAGCTATAATAGAAGCAGGAGCTAATCTTGGGATGTATATAGAAGGAACAGGAACAAGTTCTGGAAAGAATACAGGAGATATAGATGTAACAACAGGAACAGGAGTTTATCTAGAAGGAGCAAATGCAAGTTTTGATGGAACAGCTGGAACTATAACTACAAGAGGGACATCAACAACAGAAACAAATGGAGTAGGAATCTACCTAAAAGATACAGTAACAGGTGCTGTTGCTGATACTGGTACTTTAAATATAGCCTTAGGTGGAGTTGGTGTGTATGGAAATAGCTCTATAATAGATTTTACTGTTGACACTTCTACTTCTACTGGTGCAACAAGTGTTGTTGCTAAAGGTGGTAGGGTTTCTGGAGTGATAAAAGCAGGAACAGGAGCTATTGGATTATATCTTGTTGATGATACTACAACTATTAGTGGACTAACTATTACAACTGGACAAAAAACATCAACATCAACATCAACAGGAGTTTATCTTAAAGCCGCAGGAAACTATACATTATCTAATGTAAATATAGACGCACAAGATGGTATTGGAATATGTTTAGATAATAGCATTACTAGTGGTTCAGGAGCAAAGACTCTTACTTACAACGGTACTATAACAACAACAAATGGTCAAGGAATATATGTGAATACTGGGAACACACTAACTACTGGAATGACAACATTCAATGTGAATGGAACTACTGGTATAGGAGTATACATAGCTAGTGGAGCAACTGCTTATATTGGACAAACTACAACTACAACATTTAACTTAAATGATGGAACTGCAATACACAATGCTGGAGGGACTCTTAATCTAGGAGCTAATGTGGCAATTACTGGTTCTGGTTCTCTTGTAGGAACAACAGATGGAGATATCATATCTGAAGCAAACTTTACTGTTGGAGCTAGAGCAACTGGACTTTTAGGAAAATATAGTAATGCTACCACAGTAGATAAATATATAAGAAATAGAGGAACAATAACAGTTCAATCAGATGGAATAGGTATTGCAGCTATAAAAGCTAGCACATCGCCAACTGGAAATATAACAATAACTAACGATACTAATGGAAAGCTTTATGTATCTGGTAAAAATGGAGATGACTCTTCAATAGGAATGTATACAGATATTGCCAAAGTAGAAAACAAAGGATATATAGAGGTTGGAACAGATGGAGTAGGAATATTTATAGAGGATAGTGGAAAGGATATTACATCTACTACTATAGATATGACAGGAGCAAACGGAGTAGCAGTTTATGCTGAGAAAAATGTGGGAGATGTAATATTAGATGGAATAACATCAACATCTTCAAAGAACATAGGAGTAATTCTTAATAATATATCACTAGGAAATATATCACTAGGAAATATATCATTGGGTAATGAAAGTGTAGGAGTGATGGTAGGTGATGGACAAGCTCAAATTGCACCAACAGGAACTAACATAAGTGTAGGAGATTCAAGTGCTGATAAAAGTGCAATAGGAGTAATGGCGAAGAAATCAAATATGGATTTTGTTAATATGGGGAATATAATTGCAGGAGTAAAAGGGATAGGTGTCTATGCTTATGATAATGCAATTGTATCAAATATTGACTTGAATAAGATAACTGTTGGAGCTGGTGGTACAGCGCTATACAGTGTAGGCTCTACACTCACAAATGTGTCAGGATCAATAGGAGCAAATAATAAAATAGGAATATCCATTAAAGGTGGAAGCATTACAGGAAATATAACAGATGCAACTGTTTCTAATGGTGGAACAGGTCTTTACCTAGATAGTACTAATATCGGTGGATTAGGTATAGGAAATATTAATGTTCAAGCAGGTAGAGATAAAGATAATCAATCGCTTGGAGTGTATTATAAAGACATAGCATCATCAGTTAATCTATATGGAATAATTCAAACAGGTGCATATACAATAGGAAGTCTACTAAAGAATACTTCTGGAACAACAGGGGCTCTTAATTTAACAAATACCTCTAACAGTGTTGGAATTATTATAGAGTCTTCAGCAAATAATAGTTTGACAATAGGGAATATAACAGTAAGTGGTGCAAAAAATATTGGAGTTCACTCAAAAGGTGGAGTTGTAACAACTGGGCTATTAAATGTTTCAAATTCTAGCTATAGTGAAGATAAATCTCTATCTTCGATAGGAGTTTATGCAGAAAATGGAGGAATATCTACTAGTGGTATCAACATAGATGATAATAGTATTGGAATTTATTCAGAAGAGGCAAGAAGAGATGTTTTTGTTAATGGAAATATATCTGTAGGAAATAATGGACTTGGAATTTATGCTTCTAAAAAAACAGGAAATGCTAAAATAGATGTAATTAATGGAACTCATACTGTTGGAGACAATAGCGCTATTGGAATTTTTGGAGAGAACATAGATATTAATATATCAGGTGGATTTACTATTGGAATAAACACAAGTTTTGGAATTGTTTCAAAAGGAGATGGAGATATAGCTTCTAATGGAGATATAGCAATAGGAAATTCTTCTATAGGAATCTATAAAATAGGTGGTTCTGGAGATATAACAGTTGGAGCAGGAACATTTACAGTAGATAAAAAAGGATACGGAATATATGCGACAGAAACATCAGGAACAATAACAAATAATGCTAATATAAGTTTAGAAGAATCAGCGATTGGTATCTATTCAAACGGAACAAATACAATTCACAATTCAGGAGTTATAACTGTTGGTAAAACAAGTTTTGGACCAGATGGTAATCCAGGAACAACAGGTGACAACATAAATTCGGTTGGAATATTTATGAGTGGAGGAACTACAGTTTCTAACACTGGAATAATAAATGTAAATGAAACTCTTTCAGTGGGAGTTTATAGTGCTGAAAAAGGAAATTTATTTATAAATCAAGCATCTGGAATAATAAATGTTGATAATGGTGGAATAGGGGTTATAGTTAAAGGTGGTGCAATAGCAGAAAATAATGGAACTATTAATTTAGGTGGAACTATTAATACTGCAGGAGAGAGTATAGGAATGGCTGGATACTCAGGCTCAACAATAGTAAATAATACCTCAGGAGTTATCAATGTAACAGAGGGTATAGGAATGTACGTTGCTACAGGAGCTATGCTAGAAAATAAAGGTACAATAAGTATATTAAATGGAACTGGAATTTTTGGAGATGGACAAATAGTAAACCATGGTAACATCTATATACTTCCTGGTGGAACTGGTGATTTGATATCTGATGGAACTGTTATATCAACTGGAAGTATTCAAATAGATAAAAATGGAAATGTTACAATAAATGATAAGCTTCACGCTCTTGGTGGAACAATAACTGTTGATGGAACTCTGGATCTAAATGGAGTATTTGTAGATATAACAGGAAAACCAGTATTTGAAGCAGACAGTGTAACAGGAGAAGTAAATATACTTCCTAATTTTGCACTAACTGGAAATGGATATACATATAAAATAGAAGGGTTTTTAAACACAGTTGATGGAGCTCTTTCTGGAGGAAAAGTATCTCCAAATCTCTCACCATTATGGGTAGCAGATATAGATAGAGATGGAGATTTAATAATAGTTAAAAGACCATATGCTGATATTACTATTGGAAATCAGTTTGATAATTTGGATAAAGGATTAGATAATATATTAATGGGAAATGGAAATTCGGAGGATAAAGATATTTTAAAAGGTCTTAACCATTATTTATCAGGATTATCAGAAGAGGATTATAAAAAAGAAGCAGGGAAAATGCTAGGGGAAACAAGAGGAGATATCTATTCAACTATCCAAGGAAGAATGCAGGATATCAACAGAGCATTTGATAACTCTTTCTATGAGCTTGAATCATCATACAATCTAACTAAAGACAGCAGTAAGTATAGTGTAATCTATGCTGATGGAAACTACAAAGATTCTACATTAGGAATAGATGAATATGATTACAAGGTAATGGGACTTCTATATATGAAAGAGAAAGAAGGAACAGAGTATGGAAGCAAATATGGATATACAATAGGATTTGCAGGATCAAAGTTTGACTTTGACGATGGTGGATCAAAAGAGGATGTATATTCATTGAGAGCAGGAGTACATAGAGTTAAAAATCTAAGTGAGGAACATAAAGTATCATGGCTGTCAAGAATAGAACTAGGATACAACAGACATATAGCTAAGAGAAAGCTTAACCTTCATGAAACATTTGAAAATAAGGGAGAGTACAATACTTATTCTGTAGCACTTGATAACAGACTTACAAAAGTAATCTATACAGATTTATCAAGGGAATTGGATATATATGCAGATTTAGATTTAGAGTATGGAAAAGTAGATGGTTTTACAGAAAGCGCAGGAAGCAATGGCGGACTTGAAGTACAGATTAAAGATGATGACTACTTAAGCGCACAACTGGGAGCAGGAGTGAAAGCATCCCAAAGAATCTATGCAGGAAATGATATATCAGTAAAAGTAACAGCAGATGTAAAATATGCATATGAACTTGGAGATAACTATGATGGAAACAAAGCAAGACTTAAAAATGGAGGAGAAGGATATTACAGCTTGATTACTCCAGATGAAAGAGAAGGAAAACTGATAGGAAAAGTAGGACTGACAGTGGAGAAAGCCAACTATATGGGAGTAACATTTGAAGTAGAGGCAGCAGATGAAGGAAACAGAGAAGATTCATCAGTAAAATATGGAGTAAGATTCAATTACAAATTCTAGTAATTAAAATAGTATGAGATCATTGAAAAATGGTCTCATACTTAAAAATAACAAAAAGGGGAAATAAATACTATGGATAAAGAGAAGATTATAGAATTTTTAATGATATGTAACAGAACTTACTTAATAGCAGTAGTTTTATTTTTCCTCATTTTCCTTATTTGCCTTTTAAATTTTATAAGAAACTATATCTCAGTAAGGAAATTAAAAAAACAGAAAGGAATAAAATTTTATTATAAATTTTTAGGAAATATTTACTGGTTAAGAGGAGAAATATTAAATAAAAGATATTTAGAATTAAAATATTTAAATTCAGTTGAAAGTAAAGAAGAAGCAAATGTAATAATTCTATTGGAAAAAGTTTTAGAAAACAGCACTGGACTTATAAGCATCTATATAGAAAATTCAAAAGTTATTTTAAAAAGACTAAAATTAAATAACGAACAATTAAAAGAAGTATTGGAAAACATACCATATACATTAGTAGAGAATGATGAAATAACAGAAGAAAAATAAATTAAAAAATAAGAAAATAAAAATATAACATCTTGGAGGAGATAACAATGATTAAATTAACAAAAAAAGAATTGGAAACTTTAGGAGAAAATAAGGATGCTATTGCACAGCTTTTAGTAAGAAAGGCCATCCTTGCAGAAATGGAAAAGAAAGAATATACAGAAGAGGAAAAAAAGTATCTTGAGGAAATGAAACTTAACATGGAAATAGAATTCTATCTTAATTCAATAGCGCAGAAAACAGTAAAAATATATGATTATGAATTGTTAGAAGTATATAAAAATAATACAGAAGTATTAAAAGATAAGAATACAGTAGAAGTATATCCACAACTTCAACAGGCATTATTTAATCAAAAACTAGGTGAAGAAAAGGTAAAAGTAATAAATGAATTAGTAGAAAAATATAAAATAAATGATACTTTAAAAGAATATATAAAGGTAGAAGATCCAAAGAAAAAAGAAGAGAACAAATAAGGGGGAAAGAAAATGAAAAAGATGTTAATAGGATGTATATTAGCAGTATCAGCAATATCATATTCAGCAACAGATGTAATGTCAACAATGAAACAGCTTGAACTCAATCTTCAAAAATTAGAGGCAGAAGAAAAAGCAATGTACAATCAAAGAAAAGCTGAAGCAGAAGAAGCAGAGAGAACACTAGCTTCACAAAGAAAAGTATATTTAGAAATAGTAGAAAAGGAAAAAATAATTCAAAGTGTAAAAGAGAATAGATTTTATAAAGCACAATATCAAGAATTAGCAAAAAAATATGGACAGGCTAAAAAAGAACTAGAAGCAGATATGAAAAAACAGGAAGAAATAATTAGTATATTTGAGGCAATAAAATAAAAAATATTCATATGATTTAATCTTTATTAAATATTCTATTTATAACAACTTTATGACATTCAGATGATAATTCTAGATAAAAAATTGATAGCATTTGAAGATTATTTTTGAGAATAAATGAGATTTAGAATATAAAAAGACACTTTCATTTGAGAGTGTCTTTAACATAAAAAAATATGATTTATACTATTTTCATTGCAAAATATTACTACTTTAAGAATTTAAAATTTTTTATTATAGAAAGTTATGATTTACAGGAATTTTTTCATAATCTTACATATAGTAATAGCCTTTTTAAGTTATTTGAATCTTGGTTTTATTCCAAGCTTATTTAAAAGCTTTTCATCAATTTTTCCAGTTTGAGGCATACCATTATCTCTTTGGAATTCATAGAGTGCCCTTTCTCCTCTATATCCTTTCCAGATAAGTCTTGTGTATACCTCATCTTCTGAATATACAAGTTTTTTAGGTTTAGGAGGAACAGTAGTTTCACTTGTTTTAATCTTTTCAGTTTTTACTTTTTCTGCAGGCTTTACCTCTATTTTTTCAGGGGCAGGAAGTGATGAAATAATAGAAACAATTTTTTTAGGAGCAGAGATTTCAACTTTCTCTACTTCTTCATCTTTCTGAATCTTTTTTTTATCCTCTTCATTTCCTTTATTAGCTGGAAGAGCAGCCGTAACATTTTCTATTGGTTTTATCTCTTCAATTACCTCTACCTTAGATTCTGATAATTTAAAAAACACAGAAAGAAGAATTAAAAAAATAATAATGACAAAACAGATTATAAGCTGAAATCTTCTTTTGCTAAGTTCTCTATTCTTTTCTTCATTTTCTTCTTTGAGCCTTGCTATAGAATTATTTTTTTCATTAACATTAAGTTTTAAAGTTCTGATATTGTTTTCATGAAGCGAAATAATTTTATTTTTCTCATCTATTTCTTTTTTATATTTTTGAACTATATTTTCATTTTCAACAGGAGCATTATCAAAAGATGAAACAAGAGAATCAGAAAATTTCTTTTCAGAATAAACATATTTTTTCTTTTCATATTTTTTTATTATATCTAAAAGAGTTTTTCCTAAAATAGATGGAGTATTGATATTTATATCTGCCAATTTACAAAGAAGTATATCATTGTCATCAGCATGTCCCAGAGCAGTAATAATAGGGATATCTAATTCAAGAATCTTTTTGCATAACTCAATATTATTAAAAATATTAGTTGTGATTCCTCCACCTTTTATTATGACAAGATAATCATATTTTTGTTTAGGAAGATAATTAGTTTTAATATTATCAATAGTTTTTAGAGTTTGATCCAAATTATTAAAACTACTTCTAATAATATTTTTATCATTTTCAGAGGAAAAATTAAAATATCTATCAAGCTTCTTTTTATTATATTCTATTTGTTTTTCATTCTTTTCAATATTTTCTTTAATTTCTTCTTCTGAATAAAGATCATTTAAAATATCACTTGTTTTACCATTTTTTTCAAAGAGATTGCTTGTTAAAACTAGAAAATTTATTTTTTCCTCATTTGAAATTTTAGATGTGATAAAATCTTTGCTAAAAATTTTTGATTCCTTTTTTCTCTCCATTATAGAAAGAAGTCCATTTTTATCATTTAGAAGTTTTTGATAATCAGGTGTATATTCACTGGAGTTTTCTAATTTTTTGATTTCTTCAATATTATCAATTTTTACTTGAACATATGTTTTCATTGAATCAGAAAATTGATCTGAATATATTGTTAAAAGTCCTTGTATTTTATATACACAGTTTTTTTCAAATTGATTATATTTTATATATATTTTTTCTGGTATTTTAACTGTTATATTGTTTTTTTCTAAATCCTCAAAAATTGTTAAATAAAAATTTTTAACAGGGATAAGTTTAGTTTCTACATATCTTCCAATTAATGTTACTTTTTTTTCAGAAGTAAAGTTAAGATATCCCTGAATTTTACATAATTCTGTACATACAATAGAATTAAAGTGTATTATTTCCATATAAATTCTCTCCCAGTGCTTCATTATTTAATTTCAGAATAATTATATCATAAAAATATAGTTTATTTAAAATAATATTAAAATAGGAAAATAAATTTTTTAGAAAAGTATAAAAAATACATAGATAACACTAATAAAATCAATAAATATTTAGTATAATAAAAATAAGGATATTAAAAGTATGAGGAGGGGAAAAATGTCAGAAAAAAGAAAGATAGATTTTTTCCATTATTTGAATACTGGAATAGAATTAGTTATAAGTGAAAATTCTCCTCATTCCTACCCTCTCCATAATCATATATCTGTTTTTATTATTGGAATGGTATTAAATGGAGAGATAAAACTTAAAATAGCAAACAAGTCCTATAATTATAAGCTAAGACAAATTTTTATAATTCCCCCGTATATTCCTCATGAAATAAAATCTTTAAATTCATATTCTCTTTTAAGTATATGTATAAATAAAAATTTATTGAGAGAAGAAGGTATTACAGGAATCCAAAGAATATTGAATCTCATATTGGAAAATATAATGGAGAGTAAAAAAATAGATAGGGAAGAAATTGATTTGCTTTTAAATAGTTTAAAAATTTTAGAAAAATATACAAATATTGATGAAGATAGAGAGTTGGAAAAAGTAAAGAAATATTTGGAAATATTTCCAGAAAATATTTTAACTATAGATGAAATGGCAGATATTGCATTTTCAAGCAAGTTTAATTTTATAAGAAAATTTAAAAAAAGCATAGGACTTACACCACATCAATTTCAGATACAAAATCGTATAAGAAAAGCTCAAAAGCTTTTAGAAAAACTTTCTATAACAACAGAAGTGGCTCTGACTACAGGATTTTATGATCAAAGCCACTTTATAAGAAATTTTAAAAAAATAGTAAAAATGACACCTTTAGAATATCAATCTTCAATTAAGAGAATTAATCTTTTTAAAGAAGAGCTGGAATAAATTTTGCAAAAAGATATAATCCATCTTTACCTGCAATTATTTCATGGGGTACTTTTATTGGAAAAATAGATATACTTCCTGATTCATATATAAATTCTTTTTCTGAATTTATACAGATACCGCTTCCAGATATCACTTCATGAGTTTCTAGTTGAGTTTCATGGATATGGCTGCCAATTTTCTTGTTTGGAGCTATTTTTACTAAATGATAGCTGAATTCTCCATTTGTTTCTTTTGATGTGAGTAAATGCTTTAACTCTACTCCTTCAAATGTTGGATGTTTAGACCATAGAATATCTTTGAAAGAGATTATTTTTTCTGGCAGTAAAAGTTTTCCATTAGTGTTGAAATTTTCAAATAAGTTTATAAAATTCATTTAAAACCTCCCATAATTAATTTTATCTAAGTGTTTTAATATTATCATAGATAAAAGTTGGAGTATTGTATAAAATTGCTAGATATTGATTTAGAAAAAACTAAATAAAAAGGGGAAAGATAATGAAACTAAAATCAAAAATACTTATATTTTTACTGCTGATAGTAATATGTGGAATGATTATTCCTCAAAAATTTTCTATGCCTGTGGAGAATGCTACAAGGAGGGATTACAATCAGAAAAGCTTCTGGTTTTATCCATGGGGAAAATCTATAACTCATAAGGGAGTAGATATATTTGCTAAATCTGGAACAAATGTACTAAGCTCTACAATAGGACTTGTTATATATGAGGGAAATTTAAAGTCAGGAGGAAATGTCGTATTAGTCCTTGGACCTAAATGGAGATTACATTACTATGCTCATTTAAAAACCATAGATACAAAAAGATTTTCTTTTGTAAAAAGAGGAGAGAAGATAGGGAGTGTAGGAGATACGGGAAATGCAGCAGGAAAGCCTCATCATCTTCATTATTCAATAGTTACATTGATTCCTTATCCTTGGCTGAAAGATGATTCAAGACAGGGCTGGAGAAAGATGCTGTACCTGAATCCAATAGAATATTTAAATAAAGCAGAGAATTAAAAAAATACTTTGTTAGAAAAGGGTAAGGAAAAAGTGGTGTATCTTGTTATTAAGGGGGAGTTATAAATTTCAATCTTGCATTTTTTGATAAATTAAGATATAATTAATTAAGCAATTATTATAAACGGCAAAATACCAGAGAGAACTATCTGTCGCAACCAGATAGTTCTTTTTTTTACCTTTAAATGTGGTATTATATATCAGTGTGATGGCTTTAATCCCTTAAAAGAAAGGGGGTATTTTGCTGTTGAGAAAACTTGAAATAATTGCGGTTATAATAATATTGTTTTTCCTGATAGTCCATAAAACCTATTAGGTAGAACCACTGTTATTATATAAGCTGTCACACTGGGACTAGGAGTTGCGACCTAGTCCTTTTCTAATACAATAAAAAAACTGCCCTATTAAAGGCAGCTTTTTTTATATTTGAGTTTGAGTGAAAGCAAATTAATTATTAGAGTTATGATGCTCAATAAGTTTTTTTACTATTTCTTCTGCTTTTTTTACAGCATCTGCTATTTTAACTCTTACTATTTTTTTCCCTTTGAATCTCTCTTCATTTTTAATAGCAACTTCTTTAGTTAAAACTACATAGTCTGTATTTGTTAAGTCAGCTTCTGTGATAACATTTTCAATACCAATGCCACCTTGAGTTTCTACTTTTACTTCTACCCCTAATTTTTCTCCAGCTTTTTTAAGAGCTTCAGCAGCCATATATGTATGAGCTACTCCTGATGGACAAGCTGTAACAGCAACTATTTTCATTATAATTCCCCCTTATCAAAAATTACTTACTAACTATTTATTATTACAATTTTAATTTATCCCATATAACCCATTTTATATTCTAGTCGAAATCTAATTCTAATTCAAGTTCCTCTTCTTTCTTTTCAGCTTCAATAGCTTCTTTTAATTCAGATATAGGTTTTTTCATAGTGTTAACCATGATAGCTGTGACAGCAGCTCCAGCAATAGTACCAATGATGTATCCTATTTTTCCTTCAACTACTGGAAGTACAATCCAACCACCCCATGGAGCGTGATTGATAACATTCATTATAAATCCGATAATATTTCCAACCATACCACCAACAACAATAGATGGAAGTACTCTTAATGGATCTGATACAGCGAAAGGAATAGCTCCTTCAGAAATTCCAATCATTCCCATAAGTATAGCAGCCTTACCTGCTTCTTTTTCATCTTGTGAATATTTTTTAGGAGCCAAGAATGTAGCAAGTCCCATTCCAATAGGTGGAGTACAGATAGCTATACCAACTCCTCCCATAAGCCATGGATGCTCTCCAACTTGAGTCTGAGCAAATAATGTAGCAACTTTATTGATAGGTCCTCCCATATCAAATGCAGTCATTCCTCCAAGTATAGCCCCAAGAACAGCTTTGCTGGCATCCTGCATTCCAGTTAACCAACCATTTAATCCAGCCATCATCAATGCAATAGGAGTTCCTATTACCCACATAACTACTCCACAAGTAATTAAAGTTCCAAACAGTGGACAGATGAATATTGTTGAAACAGATTTCATACTTGCTGGAAGTTTGATTTTTTTCAATTGATTAACGATAAATCCAGCTAAGAATCCAACTATTATAGCACCTAAGAACCCAGTGCTATATTGTTGAACAGCAATCCAAGAACCTATCATACCAGGAGCAAGTCCAGGTCTGTCAGCTATAGAGTAAGCAATGTATCCACCAAGAACAGCTGGGAATATAGTAAGACCAGCAATACCCATATCAGATATATTTTTTAATAGTCCAGAATCAGGAACAGCTCCCTTTCCTCCCATCATAACAGCCAGTGATAAAAGTACTCCTCCTGCTACGATAAATGGAAGCATGTGGCTAGTTCCAAATAAAAGATGTTTTCTAAGTTCTAGCAAAGTTTTTTTCATTGTTTGTTTCCTCCCCATATTTTTATTTATATTAGTTATTTATTGCGTTCATTATTTCTTCTACATCATTAGATTTTGATAAAAGATCTCTAAAGTCATCATCTAATATTTTTTTAGAAAGATTTACAAGAATGTTGATATGTTCATTTCCAGCAGCAGCACTAGGAATAGCAAGCATAAATATAAATTTTGCAGTTTCCTGTTCCTCTTCACTCCACATAATATCATTGCTAAGTCTTGCAAAAGCTACAGCAGGATACTTCACAGCAGTACTTTTTCCATGAGGAAGTCCTACTTCATAACCTACAGCAGTTTCAGCAATAGCTTCTCTGTCCATTAAAGATTTAAGATATTCATCATAATTATCCACTACCCCATCTTCAACGAATAATTTTGCCATCTCTTTAATTGCTTCATTTTTGTTTTTCATAGTTTTGTTTAATAAGATACGATTTGCATTTATTAATGCCATTTTGTTTTCCCCCTAATTAAATAAATTTTTAAATGTTATGTAAATTTCACTAATAGTTTGACAATTTTCTAAAGTGTCCAGAAGCTTTACTTCTCTTAATGTGTTAATGAATTCCATTAATCCATTGAGATGCTCCCTCTTGTCCTTGCTGGCAAGAGTGATAAGAAGTTTTACTTTTTCATTTTCAGGAAATTCCACAGGCTCATCTAACAGCAGAACGCTTATACCTGTTTTTAATACACTTTCGTTTCCTCTGGCATGAGAGAGAATTATTCCTTCCTGTATTACCATATAGCTTCCGAATTTGTTGATAAGATCTATTATTTCATCAAGATAACCTTCAGACACAATATTTTCATGAAGGAGTTTTTCTCCACTCATTTTGATTGCCTCTTCCCAGCTATCAGCTTTTTCTCTTTTTTCAATTCTTGACATACTGATCATATCAGTAAATTTTAAGAAGCTTGCTTTTGAAATATCATCTAGTATTTCATTTTTGAAGTGTCTTTTCATATCTTTGATAAAGTTTTCTTCATCGTGTATATCTGCATTTCTCTTTGTAAGTTCTAGAAGTTTAGATAATTTTATTTTGTTTTTAGATTGAGAAAGATGAAGAGCTTCCAGCTTTCTTACATCTTCTTTGCTCAATATTGGAGATACAGTTACCACTGGGAGAAGAGTACTCTCCAGATTAGATATAGTAGTTATTATTAAGTCTATATTCTCAACATTCTTGTAAGTTTCAAGCATATTATATGGAATAGTATCCACAATATTTACTGAGAACTTTTCCTGAATGCTCTCTGCTAAAAATTTAGAAGTACTGTATCCTGAACCACATACTATGAGAATATCTTTAAATACTCTTTTTTTAACTCTTTTGATTGCCAGCTGAAAGTGCATTGCTATATATGCTATCTCTTCATCTGACATACTCAGTCCTTGAAAATCACATTTTTTCCATGCTTCCTCTACTTGAGATAGTATCAGTGGATAGCTTTCTTTAAAATCATTATATATTTCTGAACTTAGCTGTATTCCTGTTTTTGCTCTGTAGATAGCAGGTTTTATATGGTTGATAAGTCCTTCCAGAAGAGTTTCATCTTTATCCAGACCAGAATATCCAAATTTACTTACTTCTTTAATCAATTGCATTATGAAGGTTTCTATCTGCACCCAGTTTCCATAGAATGAATGATCAAAATTGAAAGTGTTGCTTCCAAGAAAATATTCAGTAAGTGTGAGAAGTTCCCCCTCTGAAAATTCAGGTTCTTTGAGAAATTCCTTTACTCCCTGATACTCAGGGGTGTTTGACAGAAAGTTCATATTCTTTATTGTAGTTATTTCATGATTTTTATATCTGTTAAGAAGTATAAGAATATAGAAGAACAAAACTTTAAAAGCTTCATCACTTATATTTTTGTTGTTTTCTTTGAGAATATTTTTTAAAAGCTTGTATGCTTTATCTGTAATAGCTTTATCAAAGAAATCGTCCATCTCTTTCCATGGAATAAAGAATCCATGGTAATATGTTTTAGTTATGATTATTTCATCATTTTTAAATGCAATATCATAGTTTTTTAAAAGAATATCCAGAAGAAGTTTTCTGACATTTCTTTCATCTCCTGTGATAGTGAGGCATTTATTATTTTCATTAGAAAGATTCAGCATAAATGTTTTTAAATATTTTTTTATACGTTTGATGTCATTTTTTAATGTTACAGCACTTACTCCTAGAAATATACTTATATCTTCTATAGTAGTAGGCTCTTTTTTGAAAAGATAGAAGTTGATTATTATCTTTTCTCTTTCATCTTGTGAAAAACTGTAAAGATATATGTTTTCATTTATTTTCTCCACTACTGTATCCAGTGTAGAAGAAAAAGTGATTATGCCTTTTTTAATATTTAGCTCTGGAAGTTTTAAAATATTTAAATGGTAGTTACAGTCATCTATCTTATATCTAAGACTTCTTTCACTGAGATCCATAATTTTAGAATTTTCTTCCAATGTGTTGATTTTGTTCTGAGTTATGTTTTTTATGAGATTTAGAATATCTCTAGTCATGGCCATATAACTTCAACCTCCCTCAATATATTCTAAGTATACTTTTCTTTCATAAGATATTCAAGTAAAATGGTTTTCACTTTTTTTGTGAAAAGAAATATATCAATAGGAATATTTTGAATTTAAAAAAAACTATATGTATGTTTTTAGTATGAATAAAGTTGAAGAAAAGATAGGAAAATTATTTGAGGAAAACTGTTAAAAAAGCAAATCAATCAATTGTTGTGAGAGAATATTGACTTTTAAAATTAAAATCTGTATAATAAAGTTAGCATATACAAAAAATGGAGGTGAAGGAATGAAGAAAATTTCTTGCTAATAATTTAAATGGTGTATCAAAAAATGACAAACGGCATCGCCGTTGATTTTGATGTGCCTTAGCAGGAAAGTAATTCATTTTTTCTCTCATTTATATATACAGAAGATTCTTTTTTGAAGTATATTTTTTCTGTGACTTTGTGAGCTGTAAGAATTGACTTTCTTGCGGCTTTTATTAATTTCACAGGGGGGATGTGTATGTCACTTATAAATATATCAAATTTGACATTTGCCTATGATGGCAGTGGAGAAAATATTTTTGAAAATGTATCTTTTCAGATAGATACAGATTGGAAACTTGGATTTACTGGAAGAAACGGAAGAGGGAAAACGACTTTTTTAAATCTTCTTTTGGGAAAATATGAATATAAGGGAAGTATTTCAGATGGGGTTATATTTGAATATTTTCCATTTGAAATAAAAGATAAAACTTTAAAAACAATAGATATAATAAACAGCTTAAACCGTGATTATCAGATGTGGGAGCTTGAAAGGGAGGTGTCCCTTTTGGATATCTCAGAAGATGTATTATACAGAGGGTTTGATACATTATCTAATGGAGAGCAGACTAAAATACTTCTTGCAGTTCTTTTTTTGAGAGAGGATAGATTCCTTCTTATAGATGAGCCTACCAACCACTTAGATGCAGAGGGGAGAGAGGTAGTTGCTGAATATCTTAAATCTAAAAATGGATTTATTCTTGTATCCCATGATAGAAGGTTTTTAGATAACTGTATAGATCATATTTTATCAATAAACAGGACAAATATAGAGATACAAAAGGGAAATTTTTCATCATGGCAGATGAATAAAGAAATGCAGGATAATTTTGAAATTGCCAAAAACTATAAATTAAAGAAAGATATTAAAAGATTAGAACAAGCAGCTAAACGAACTTCAGAATGGTCAGATAAAAAAGAAGAAAAGAAAAGTAAAAAAAGTTATGGGGGAAGAGCTCCAGCCATGATAGATAAAGGATTTGTAGGTGCAAAGGCAGCTAAAATGATGAAGAGATCAAAAAATCTTGAAGCAAGGCAGAATTCTGCTTTAGAAGAAAAAACGAAACTTCTTAAAAATATAGAGCTTTCAGAGTCCTTAAAAATAAAACCTGAAGAATATCATTCAAATAGAATGATAACTTTAGATAAAGTTTCTATATTTTATGGAGAAAAGGAAGTGTGCAGAAATATTAGTTTTGTTATAGAAAAAGGAGATAGAATCGCTTTAAGAGGTAAAAATGGTTCTGGAAAATCTACTATATTAAAGCTTATATTAGGAGAGGATTTGAAATATACAGGAAATCTTTACAAAGGAAGCAGAATGAAGATATCCTATGTATCACAGGAAACAGGGTTTCTTAAAGGGAAGCTTTCAGATTTTGCTCGTGACAGCAGTATAGATGAAACATTATTCAGAGCTATATTAAGGAAGATGGATTTTTCAAGGGAGCAGTTTGAAAAAGATTTAAGTTCATATAGTGGAGGGCAGAAAAAGAAAGTCCTTGTAGCTAGAAGTCTATGTGAAAAAGCACATCTTTATGTGTGGGATGAGCCATTGAACTTTATAGATGTTCTTTCAAGAATGCAGATAGAGGAACTTCTTCTGGAATTTCAGCCTACTATAATATTTGTAGAACATGATATGGTATTCTCTGAAACTATTGCAAATAAAATAGTAAAATTATAAGGAGATAGAAAGTTTCAATTTTTTTTGAAAGAAAATATACATAGAAAAAAATTCAAATAAATTGTACACTTATAATTGAAAAGAATATAAAGCAGGAGGAATATAGATGTATCCATTAAAATTTAAAAAGAATCTTGTAAAAAAAGTATGGGGTGGAAGAAAATTTAAAGAAATTTTAAATATGGAACTTCCAGATGATGAATTATATGGAGAATCTTGGGAGGTAAGTTCTCACAAAGGTGGACTATCTTATGTAGAGAATGGTGAATTCCAAGGAAAATCTTTAATAGAACTTATAGAAAAATATGGAAAGGATATATTAGGAGAAGAGATAACAGATAAATTCAAAGGGAAATTTCCTCTTCTTATAAAATATCTTGATATTAATGACAGACTTTCAGTTCAGGTACACCCAAGTGATGAATATGCTTTAAGAGTAGAAGGAGAGTTTGGGAAAAGTGAAAGCTGGTATATAATGGAAGCTAGTGATGATGCCACTCTTATACTTGGAATCAAAGCAGGAATAACAAAAGAGATATTTAAAGAAAAAGTAGAGGCAAAAGAATTTGATGGACTGTTTAATACAGTAAAAGTGAAAAAAGGGGACTTTATAAATCTATGTCCAGGAGTTGTTCATGCAACTATGGAAGGATCTATCTTGATTTGTGAAGTACAGCAGAATTCAGATACTACTTACAGAATATATGATTTTGACAGACTGGTTGATGGAAAACTTAGAGAACTTCATATAGATAAAGCACTTGATGTAATAGATTTTGAAAGAGATGTAGAAATAACAACTGATGTGGGAAGAAAGAAAATACTTTTAGCAGGAGCAGAGAAAGAGGAACTTATCAGAGGAGAATATTTCAGCATAGATAAATATCTTGTAGATGGAGAATTTAAGGATGAGATAAATAGAAATTTTAAAATTTATTCTATATTAGATGGTGAAGGTAAGATAATATATAACGGAGAAGAATATCAGGCTGAAAAAGGGGATACATACTTTATTCCAGCAGGGTTAGAATTAAAAATAACTGGAAAGTTAGAAATTCTTAAATCTTTCATGTAAATTTAAATTAAGAGATGATTCAAATATCCTAAAAGATATAAAATTTGAATCATCTTTTTCTTTTTATTCAGAGGAAATTAAAAAAATACATGGTATACATTCTTACAGTTTATATTTTTCTAAAAATATATTGAATAAAAGTTTTCTTATGTTTATAATATAAGAAAAGTACAACAAGGAGTTACCTATGAAAACAACAAAATATGTTATAGGCTTGATAATAGCGGCAGCTTTGAGTGGATGTACTACTGTTGGAGTTTCTCCTGGAATAGGAATAGGCTGGGGAAGTGGAGGAAGAGTAGGAGCAGGAATATCTTTGAATACATGGATGAAACCTGATGGGGATTGGGGATCAGACAGTAAATATAGAGATTTCTATATTAAAAACTATAAATATCTTGTAAAAAGATATGATCAGCTTAGTGCTCAGAAAAATCCAAATATTGAAGAGGTTAAAGAGCTGAGAATAAAAATGCTGGCTTTAAGACAACAGGTAAATACTCAGTGGAATGAAATTGATAAGAGAAAAGATTTTATAAGAAACTTTAATCAGGATATAGATTTTTATCTTAATAGTGTAGAGAGCTATGAGGCAAGAAGAGTATGGTAATATTTTAAATATAAAATATAAAATTAAATTTGGGGTGAAGCAATGTTTGGTTTGATGGAAGGTATGGATTTATCAGGGTTTATTTTTTTAGGAGTAGCTTGCTTTTTTGCAGCTTTTATTGATGCAATAGCAGGTGGAGGAGGACTTATCAGTTTACCAGCTTTTCTGGCGTCTGGACTTCCTGCTCATGTGGCACTTGGTACAAATAAGGTAGCAGCTTGCTGTTCTACAATAGCCAGCAGCGCTAAATTTGCTCAGTCAGGAAAAATTAACTGGCAATTGATGAAAAAATTAGCAGCATTTTCATTTATTGGAGCAGTACTTGGAGTAAAGACAGTAGTAATGATAGATTCAAAATACCTCTATCCAATAGCGATAGTTCTTCTTATTATGGTGTTGATATATACACTTCGTAATAAAAATCTTGGAGAAGAGAATAGATTTGAGGGATTGAATGGACAGAATGTAAAATGGGGAATTATAATGGCTTTTGCTTTAGGTTTTTATGATGGATTCTTTGGCCCAGGAACAGGTTCTTTTCTTATATTTGCTATGATTAGAATATTCAAGATAGATTTTACTAATGCAAGTGGAAATGCAAAAATATTAAATCTTTCAAGTAATGTGGCAAGTGTTATAATGTTTGTATCTATGGGAAAAGTAGCATATATTTATTCTTTTTCTATGGCTGCTATAATGGTGGTTGGAGCAATAATTGGTGCTAAAATGGCAGTGACAAAAGGAACAAAATTTATAAAACCTATGTTCCTCATAGTAACTACAGTAGTTCTTTCAAAAATGATTGCTGAATCTATATTTGGAATAGATGTAGGAGCAGGAATAAAAAACCTGATGTCAATGTTTATAAAATAAATTAAAGAGGGCAGCCAAAAGCTGGATTATATTTCTGCTTAGGAGCTGCCCTCTTTGTTTTTAGAATATTTATAAACTATTTAAGAGATTGATTTTTTCAGCAATTCTTTTTTTACCTCTCTAAATGTTGTTCTTAATTTATTTTTTTTATAATTATATTTTCTCCAATATTTATTCTAGGTTCAGAATGACCTAGTTTTTTTACTATTCTCATTCTATAACGAAGTATAGCCTTTTCTATAGCTTGTTCTTTAGTTTCTGCCTTTACTACCATAAAAAATTTAGTAAAGTAAATATCATTTATTATGTTTATTATAAAATTACTCATTATTTCACCTCTAACCTTTTAATAAGATTATACCATGTTAATAGGAAAAAAATAAATATTTATAAAATTGTTAAATTTTTTTAGTAGAATTTTATGTATTTAAAGAAAAATAAAAAGCTGCACAGAGGCAGCTTTTTTTTAATCAAGTATGTATCCAATACTAAACTGAGATATTACATCTCCTCTTTTATTATCTTTAGATACTGAAAGTTCTATTGGTCCAAACATAGTTTCATATGTCAGAGAAAGAGCAAATCCCTGATGATAGTCATCCCACAGGAGATTGTCATTTCTGCTCATAGTATCACTTTTTTCTTTAACTTCTCTAAATGTTCCTATATTCCAATTAGTTCCTAGATAAAGATTAGTAGATATTTCATAATCAAGTCCTAACCTTCCTATAAGGAACTGGTCAACAAGCTTTTGATGTACTTCATATCCATAGAAAGCAAATTCTTTATTCTGAATATGGTTTTTAGTACCTCCAAGTTTTATATATTGATCAAGAAGTATATTATCTCCAGAGATAACTCCACCATAGAATCCATAAGAGAAATTAAACTTTTTGTTTATAGGAATATATCCATCAAACTGATAAAGAGGACCATAGAAATTTGATTTAGAAGCACCAAATGTTCCTCCCCATACATAGTTTAGTTCACCTTTTACACCAGAAGTAGGACGATTTCCACCACTTAGTCTATCCAGAGATAATTTAAAGAAAGCTTCATTGTAGTTTTTAGAATATTCAAATTGTTCTGTCCATTCAAGTCCTGTTTCCTGCTCAAGTTTAGAATAATTTACAGCAATTCCATAAGAAGCTAAAAGCTGGTTGTCATACTGAGTAAGAACTCCAGTTTCAAGCCTTAGAGCTTTAGTAGTATAATCAGAAATCTTTTTTGTATTGTCATATAAATAAAGAGGTGACTCTTTGTAGCTTGCATTAGCAAAGATACCTATTTTATTAGAAACTCCATAGTAGAAGAAATTTCTAGTTGATAGACCTAGATAATCTCCAAATTGTGCATTTATTGTGCTGCTGCTTCCAAGTTTCTTCGCATTGGAAAGTTCAGTACCAATATTAAAAGTAGTTCCATAGCCAGTGGCATAACTTGCTCCTATACCAAAGACATTTGCAGGATTAATATCTGCATCAAGGAAAAGAGTATTTCCTTCAACTTCATAATATATTTTATTTATAAAATCTATTCCATAAAGTTTCAGCATTATATCTTCCATTTCTTCATCAGTAATAGATTTATTCATATATTTTGCTAGAAGATTATTTAATATCTCTTGTTTGTCAGGTGAAAACTTATCAGAATACATAATATTTTCAATATAAATATTGTTATTTGAAACAGGGGCTTTAACTATCTTATCTCTTTTAGGAAGTTTTTTTAAATCAGGTATTTTTTCCTGAGCTGCTTCAAATCCAAGAGTTATAAATTCCCTTCCTCTTTTCATATCAGTGGCATTATATGCCTGTATATCTGGAGAAATAAGAATAGTAGCCATTTCTCTCTGATGTTGTGTAGAAGAGGCACTTTGTATAGTTACCAGCTGATTCATAACACTAAGAATATTATAATCTTTGTTGTCTTTTACTTCATTCCCTACATCACTGGCAATTACTATATCTGCTCCCATGTTGATAACATCTTCAACAGGAAGATTTCTTGAAATCAATCCATCTACATAGAGATTCCCATTTATTTCAACAGGATCAAGAATAGTAGGAATAGCAACACTTGCAGTTATTGCTCTGGCTAAATCTCCTTTGGAAAGGGCTACAGCTTTACCAGAGTTTAAATCAGTTGTTATTATTCTTAAAGGAATAGGCAGTTTATCAAAATCATTGATATTATCCACATTGGCAAGCAATTTTTTCAGTCTTAAATAGATAATCTCTGTACTTCCAAATCCCTTAGGAAGAGAAAGATTAAATTCTTTATCATATCTCACAGTAGCAGCATACTTTTGGTTATTTAGTTTTTTCTCAAGAGGAATTTTTTTGTTGTCAAGTTCTCCACTTATATATCCATTCCAGTTTATATCTACCAGAATATTTTCTATCTGATCTGGAGTATATCCAGCAGAATAAAGAGATGCAACTACTGCTCCCATACTTGTACCTGTAATATAATCAATTTTAATATTTTGTTCTTCAAGTACTTTAAGAACTCCTACATGGGCAAGCCCTTTTGCACCTCCACCACTTAATGCAAGTCCAATTTTCAGCTCAGATTTATTTTTTTTAAGTTTAACAGCTTTTGTTTTTTCTAGTGTTTCTATTTTTTCTTCTAAAAGTTTTACTTGAGCTTTCAATTTATCTATTTCAATATCTTCTTCTAAAGTTAAATTATTACTTATTGATTTTAAATTTGAAAAACTTTTAGAGGGTATTAATCCAATGAAAAGTATAGTAAAAATGAGAAGAAACTTTCTCTTCATGAAATCCTCCTAGTGTGATATTTTAGTAATATTTTTAATATATAATCTATATTATAGCAATTTTTCATAATAAAGAAAATAAGAAATATCTTAAATTTGATTTTTAGTGATATAAGTGTTATAATTGCTAGAAAAATAGAAAAGAAGCGTTAAGATGTTAAGAAATATTTTCTTTTTATAAAATTTATTCGAAATATACTAGGATAAATATTAAGTAAAAATATGAAAAGATTTTATAAAATATTCTAAAAATTAGGAGAACAAAAGATGAAAGCTGATAGACACCCTGAGTTGCTGGGAAGTAATTATAAGATGACTGCTGTTAACAAAGAAATATTTTGGAATTTAATTCTTTTACTGCAAAAGCAATTAAAAGATCAAAGTAATAAAAACCCTGTTAGTAAAATAGATACTTTAAACTATGTTAATTCAAAGATAGAAATTAAAGAATTAAAAAGTTTAAATTATAAAAATATATCAGATAATATAATAGAAAAAGCTGTTAAAGCAATTTATAATACAGATTTTGCTTTTAGAAATGAAAATTTTTCTAAAACACACAAATTATTTAACAAATTAGAGATTTCAGAAGATTTTGAATATATTACAGTTGAAATTAAAGTAGGATATAGATATTTATTTTATCCAAGCAATTCATTTTTAACTAAATTAGAAAAAACTTTCAGAAGACAAATAAAAGCTAAAGAGAATAGTAAAGCAGATTCAACATATAGATCAACTAGAACTAAAGCAAGAAATTTTATAACAAAAGATATTACTCTTGAAGATTTAAAAGAATTTAAAAAGATAGTAGATGAAAGAATGGTAGAATTAAAAGAGGCTAAAAAAGAATCTGAGAAAAATTTTCAAGTTCAATAAGAGTATTAATTTTTAAAATACAAGCTTCCTTATCATGGGGAGCTTTTTTTATATACTTCAATTGATTGAGAAGAAAAAAGAAATAATCTTTGAGTTAGGAAATTTCTTTTATAGCAATGCCTAGAGGAATAGGAAAAAAGTATGGAGCTACTTAGATAATAAGATATGGAAAAAATGAGAAAATTGTGATATAATTACTAGAAAACTGAAATTTAAAAGCTCGTAAGTAGTAAGAGGTAAAAGGTGAACAGCATTTCTGCTTTTACTCCTTATTATTTACCTTTTAAGTTTCTAAGTAGACTAGAAGAAAATAATAGGAGGAATTTATGTTTGATGAAAAAAAAGTTGAATTGGAATTAGCTGGAAGGACGCTAAGTTTTTCAACTGGAAAAATAGCAAGACAATCTTGCGGAGCTGTAATGGTTCAATATGGTGATACAGTATTATTAAGTACTGTAAACCGTAGTAAAGAACCAAGAAAAGGGGCTGACTTTTTCCCTTTAACAGTTGATTATATTGAAAAGTTTTATGCTGCTGGAAAATTTCCAGGAGGATTTAATAAAAGAGAAGGAAGACCTTCAACTAATGCAACATTGACAGCTAGACTTATAGACAGACCTATAAGACCAATGTTCCCAGAAGGGTTTAACCATGATGTACATATTGTAAATACTGTATTTTCATATGATGAAAAAAATACACCTGACTACTTAGGGATAATAGGATCTTCAATGGCACTTATGCTTTCTGATCTTCCATTCTATGGACCAGTAGCAGGAGTAGTAGTAGGATATAAAAATGGAGAATTTATTTTAAATCCAACTCCAGAAGAATTAGAAACAAGTGACCTTGAACTATCTGTAGCAGGATCAAAAGATGCAGTAAATATGGTTGAGGCAGGAGCAAAAGAACTAGATGAGGAAACTATGCTTGCTGCAATAATGTTTGCTCATGAAAATATCAAAAAAATCTGTGCTTTCCAAGAAGAATTTGCAAAAGTTGCTGGAAAAGAAAAAATGGATTTTGTTAAAAAAGAAGTTTTACCATTAGTAAAAGATTTTATAGATGAAAAAGGAATGGAAAGATTGAAAGCGGCTGTTCTTACTTTAGGTAAAAAAGCAAGAGAAGAAGCAGTTGATTCATTAGAAGAAGAATTAATGGAAGCATTTATTCTTGAAAATTATGAAGGTGTTGAAGAAGAGGATATTCCAGAAGAAGTAATTGGAGAATTCAAAGGATATTATCATGATCTTATGAAAAAATTAGTAAGAGAAGCTATCCTTTATCATAAACATAGAGTAGATGGAAGAAAAACTACTGAAATAAGACCATTATTTGCAGAAATTGGAGTTCTTCCTATTCCTCATGGATCAGCAATGTTTACAAGAGGAGAAACTCAAGCTGTTGTTGTAACTACTCTAGGAACTAAAGAAGATGAGCAGTTAGTTGATGACTTAGAAAAAGAATATTTCAAAAAATTCTATCTTCACTATAACTTCCCTCCATACTCAGTAGGAGAAACTGGAAGAATGGGATCACCTGGTAGAAGAGAATTAGGACATGGATCTCTTGCTGAAAGAGCTCTTAGCTATGTAATTCCATCAGAAGAAGAATTTCCATATACTATAAGAGTAGTATCTGAGATAACTGAATCAAATGGATCATCTTCTCAAGCATCAATCTGTGGAGGATCACTTTCACTTATGGCTGCTGGGGTACCTATTAAAGAACATGTAGCTGGAATAGCTATGGGACTTATTAAAGAGGGAGAAGAGTTCACAGTATTAACAGATATAATGGGACTTGAAGACCACTTAGGAGATATGGACTTTAAAGTAGCAGGAACTAAAAAAGGAATAACTGCACTTCAAATGGATATAAAAATAACTGGAATAACAGAAGAAATAATGAGAATAGCTTTAAAACAAGCATTAGATGCTAGAAATGAGATATTAATTGTTATGAATAACGCTATTTCTACACCAGCAGATCTTAGACCTAATGTACCAAGAATTTATCAAATGAAAATAGCTACTGATAAAATAGCTGCATTAATTGGACCTGGAGGAAAAAATATTAAAGGTATCATAGAAAAAACTGGAGCAACTATTGACATTAGTGATGATGGTAGTGTTTCTATTTTCTCTAAAGATGAAGAAGTATTAAAAGAAACAATAACTCTTGTAAATGCATTTGTAAAAGATGTAGAAGTAGGAGAAATATATAATGGAAGAGTAGTAAATATTGCTAAATTTGGAGCATTTATGGAAATACTTCCTGGAAAAGAAGGACTTCTTCATGTTTCTGAAATTTCAAATGAAAGAGTAGCAAATGTAGAAGATGTGTTGAAAGTTGGAGATAAATTTGATGTAAAAGTTATTTCTACTGAAAATGGAAAAATTAGTTTAAGTAAAAAGAAAATTTAGTTCTTTATACAAAGAGAACACAGAGATACCTTTCTGTGTTCTCTTTAGTATGAAGTTATTTTAGATGAGGTGAAGAATGAAATTTGCTTTAATTAGCTTGGGATGCAGCAAAAATCTTGTGGACAGCGAGAATTTTATTGGGATATTAGTAAACAAAAGAGGATTTGAAGTAACTAGTGAATTAGGGGAAGCAGATATTATAATAGTTAATACTTGCGGTTTTATTGGAGATGCAAAGAAAGAATCAATTGAAACTATCCTAGAGGTTAGTGATTTAAAAATAAATGGTAATCTAAAAAAAATAATAGTAACTGGATGCCTAGCACAAAGATATGCAGGAGAAATATTAAAAGAACTTCCTGAAGTTGATGCTGTAATTGGAACTGGTGAAATTGATAAAATAGAAAAAGTAGTAGAGGAAGTACTGGCAGATAAAAGAGTTGTAGAAAGTACTAAAATGGATTTTCTAGCAGATTCTGAAACTGATAGGGTTTTGACTACAGCTTCTCATACAGCTTATTTAAAAATAGCTGAAGGTTGTGACAGAAAATGTACTTACTGTATAATTCCGCAATTAAGAGGAAGCTTGAGAAGCAGAACTATAGAAGATATACTTAAAGAAGCAAATAAACTTGTAGATTCTGGAGTGAGGGAACTTAACCTTTTAGCTCAAGAAACTACTGAGTATGGAATAGATTTGTACAAAGAGAAATCTTTGGCAAGATTGATGAAAGAATTAGTGAAAATAGATGGGTTAAAATGGCTTAGAACTTACTATATGTTTCCAGATTCTCTTACTGATGAACTTATAGATGTTATGAAAAATGAAGAAAAAATATGTAAATATTTTGATATACCTGTTCAGCATATATCTGATAATATACTTCAACAGATGGGAAGAGCTAAATCTGGAGATCATATTAAAGGGATACTTAACAGAATAAGAAAAGAGATACCAGATGCAGTGATAAGAACAGCAGTTATAGTTGGTTTTCCAGGAGAAACAGAGGAAAATTTTGAAGAGCTTAAAGCTTTTATAGAGGAATATAAGTTTGATTATGTAGGAGTTTTTAAATATTCAAGAGAAGAAGATACAAAAGCTTATGACATGGAAAATCAAGTTCCAGAGGAAATAAAAGAAAAAAGATGGGTGGAAATAACAAATCTTCAAAGTAAAATTGCTGAAAATAAAAACAGGAATATGTTAGGAAAGATTGTAGAAGTAATGATAGATGGTGTTTCTAGTGAAAGTGAGTACTTATTAGAAGGAAGAACAAAAGGTCAGGCTCTGGAAATAGATGGAAAAGTACTTACAAATGATGGAACAGCAAAACCTGGAGAAATTGTTAGAGTTAAATTAGAACAGAACTTTGATTACGATTTTATAGGGCCAATAGTTGAAAATGAGCAGTAAATAATAAATTCTATGGAGGATGTCAAATTATGAACTTACCTAATAAGTTAACTTTTATAAGATTAGTATTGGCTGTACCTTTCATATATTTTCTTCAGGAATCAAATGCTGAAGGTTTTGTATATAGAATGATAGCTTTTGCATTGTTTGTAGTGGCTTCATTAACAGATTTTTTTGATGGTTATCTAGCTAGAAAATATAATCTGGTAACTGATTTTGGAAAACTTATGGATCCATTGGCAGACAAGATACTGGTCATATCAGCTTTGGTACTTTTTGTTGAATTGAGATATATTCCAGCTTGGATGTCAATAATAGTAATAGCAAGAGAATTTCTTATAAGTGGAATAAGAATGCTTGCTGCTGCTAAAGGTGAGGTTATTCCAGCAGGAAAACTTGGAAAATATAAGACAACAAGTCAGATGATAGTTATCCTGATAATGATTATAGTAGGAAATCAATGGTATAATTTTTACCTTATGCTTATACCAATAATTCTAACTTTATGGTCTGGATGGGAATATACATCAAAAGCTAAACATTATTTTATGAACTCAAAATAGAATAGAATAAATGTTTAATAAAGAAAAAGGAGTGTTTATTTATGTATATGTTCATTAGAATTTTTGATTTATTAATAACAGTTATAAATACTCTTATATTAATAAGAGTAGTGCTTTCATGGCTTTCTCCTAGTTCAACAAATGGTTTTACAGAATTGGTTTATAATCTGACTGAGCCTATTTTGAGACCATTTAGAGTGTTGCTGCCAATGGGAAATTTCAGACTGGATATTGCACCTATAATTGCATATATCTTTTTTGGAATAGTAAGAAGAGTAGTTTTTATGATACTGCTTTAATTAGATGTGGGTGACTTATAGTTTTTTGGTCACCCATATTTTATAATTTTTAAGAATAATAAAACAGGAGTTGATTATAGAGTGGAAGAAATTATAAGTGAATATCATATACCTGTCCTGTATAGAGAATGTATTGATAACCTTGTTATAAATAAAGATGGTATTTATCTTGACTGTACTCTTGGAGGAGGAGGTCATTCTGAAGGAATATTAAAAGAGCTTTCTGAAAAGGGAAGACTTATCTCTATAGATCAGGATCAGCAGGCAATAGATTTTGCTAAGAAAAGATTAGAAAAATATGGAAATAAATGGCAGGTTTTTAAAAATAACTTTGAAAATCTGGATACAGTTATATATATGGCTGGCTATGATAAAGTAGATGGAATACTTATGGATATTGGAGTATCTTCTACACAGCTGGATGATCCAGAGAGAGGATTCTCATATAGATATGATACAAAGCTTGATATGAGGATGAATCAGAATAGTCCTCTGTCTGCTTATGAAGTAGTAAATGAGTACAGTGAAGAAGCTCTTATGAAAATATTCTTTGAATATGGAGAAGAGAGAAACTCAAGAAGAATAGCGAAATTTATCTGTGAAGCGAGAGAAATAAAAAAGATAGAAACGACAGGAGAGCTTGTAGCTATAATAAAAAGAGCTTACCCAGAAAGAGCAGCAAAACACCCTGCTAAAAAAACATTCCAAGCTATTAGAATTGAGGTAAATAGAGAGCTCGAAGTGCTGGAAAAAGCTATAGATAAAGCTGTAGATTCTTTAAAAGTAGGAGGAAGATTAGGAATAATAACTTTCCATTCTCTTGAAGACAGACTGGTAAAAACTAAATTTAAAGATTTGGCAACTGCCTGTAAATGCCCTCCAGGGTTACCTATATGTGTATGTGGAGGTAAGGCTAAAGTTAAATTGATAACTAAGAAGCCTATAATTCCAGAAGGAAATGAAGTAGAATTCAATAATAGAGCTCACTCTTCAAAATTAAGAGTAGTTGAAAGGATAGGGTAGAAGTGAGAAAGACTTTTTTTAGTGTACTTATTACTATAGTTATAGTATGGCTCATACATGGAATGTTTTTGATAAAAATATCAAAGCTCGAAATAGCCATAAATGCTGATAGAAAAACCTTAGAAACAGTAGAGAAAGATCTGGATAAAAAAATTATAGAATATGATTCTAAAGTGGATTTGGAAAAAATAGGAAAAGAAATGAGAACTAAGAATAAAATGGAGATATCTAACAGTATAAAATTTTTTCAAATTGAAGAATAATGCTGTTTTGGAGGAAAAATGGTAAAAAAGTTTGAGATAATTGAACTCAAGATAGATAAGATAGTAAATGGGGGAGAAGGGTTAGGATACTATAATGATTTTGCAGTATTTGTACCTATGTCTGTACCTGGAGATATATTAAAAGTAAAAATAATTTCTGTTAAAAAGACTTATGCCAGAGGTTTGATTGAAGAGATAATTGCATCAGGTGAAGAGAGAGTAGAAGACATCAATAAAATATCTTTTGAGGATTTTCAAGGGTGTGATTTTGGAATGCTTAAATATGATGCTCAGTTGAAATATAAAAAGCTTATGGTTGAGGATGTTATTAAAAAGATAGGAAAAATAGAAAATGTATCTGTAGAAGATGTAATTGGAAGTGAAGATCCATATCATTATAGAAATAAGATAATAGAACCTTTCAGAAAATCAAAGGGAGAAATTATAAGCGGATTTTTTAAAAGAAAATCTCATGATGTTTTTGAGGTAGAAGAGAATATACTGAATTCAAAACTTGGAAATAAAATAATAAAAGAGCTGAAAAGTATATTGAACAGAGAAAAAGTTTCTGTATATGATGAGAATGAGCATAAAGGAATATTGAGAAATGTAATGGTAAGAACAAATTCTAAAAATGAAGTTATGCTTGTACTTATTATAAATGCAGTAAAAGTTGAAAAAAGATACAAAGACATACTTATGGAACTTAAAAATAAAGTTGAAGAGATAAAATCTATTTATATATCTTTAAATCCAAAGAGAACTAATGTTGCCTTGGGAGATAAAAATATATTTATCTGGGGAGAAAAAACTATAACAGAAGAGATAGATGGAATAAGTTTTAATATTTCACCACTTTCTTTTTTTCAGATAAATCTTCCTCAAACTAAAAAACTGTACAATACAGCAGTGAACTATTTTAAAGATCTTAAAAATAAAAATGTTGTAGATGCTTATTCAGGAACTGGTACTCTTGCAATGATACTTTCTAAGAAAGCTAGAAAAGTATTTGCAATAGAATTAGTACAGTCAGCAACTAATGATGGAATAAAAACAGCTAAAGAAAATAAAATTGAGAATATAGAATTTATAAATGGAGCTGTAGAAGATAAACTTCCTGAGCTTATAAAAAAAGGAGAAAAGGTAGATGCAATTATTTTTGACCCACCTAGAAAGGGAATAGAAGAAAGCAGTTTATTAAAGGTAGCTGAGAGCAATATAAGAGAGATAGTATATATTTCTTGTAATCCATCTACTTTTGCCAGAGATGCTGAGATACTAAGCAAACAAGGGTATATTCTTGAAAAAGTACAGCCTGTAGACATGTTTCCAGGTACTGCCCACACTGAAGTAGTGGGAAGATTTATCAAGTAAAATAAGCGTTTGAAGTAATAAAAAAAATATTGGTAGCCTTGCCTACCAATTGCCAACTAAAAATAATAATATTGGCAGAGATAATTAAATTCAGAAGGGAGAAAAGTATGAAGAAACTATATGAGGAATGGAAAAGAACAGCTAAACAGGTTGATGTAGAAAAATTTAGTGTATCAATAAGTGAATTAATTTCATGGTATACAGCTAAAAGACCAAGATTAATAATAAATCCAGTATATCAAAGATTTTATCGTTGGGAAAATGAACAAAAATCTGAATTAATTGAATCTATTCTATTGGGATTTCCAATACCACCATTATTTTTATATAAATCTCAGGAAGAGGGACGATTTGAGGTTCTAGATGGACTGCAAAGATTAGCTACTATCTTTGAATTTACAGGAAATTTAAGAAAAGAAGAAATAATTCCAAAATATGATTTAAGTAAATTAACTAGAACACCATTTTTAGAAGAGTTAAAAGGAAAGGAATGGTATGATTTTGAGATTCAAGGCTTAGATTTTACATTTCTTTCAAGAAGCTTAGACTTCATAGTTTTAGATAGTAATAAAAATGATAAATCAATTAAATATAAATTATTTAGAAGATTGAATAAGTCTTCAACAGTTTTAGAGCCACAAGAAATTAGAAATGCAACAATAGCTGAGATTGATACAGAATTATATAAAAAAATAATAGATGCTTTTTCTAATCAAATAAAACTTGATTTCTTAAGTGAAACTGAAAAAAGTTACAGAAAAGATATAGAGTTATTTATTATGTTTTTATTAATAAAAAAATATTTAGAAGATGAAAATATGGTTAATTCAATAAAATATAAAAGTACAAATTTTAGAGAATTATTAGATTATTATACAGATACTTTAATTGGAAATAAAGAATATATAGAGATAGGATTGAAAGAATTTGAAATTTTTATGGAAATGACAAAAGATTTTGGATTTAAAAGATATGATGAAAAAGCACAAAAATTTAAAGGTCTTTTTGTAAATGCCTTTTTTGAAATAGCTTCAACTATATTTTTTATAAAAAGAAGTTTATTATTAAATGAGAAATTTTTAAAACAAGAATTTTCTATGTCATATGCAGAATGGCAAATAAAAATAAAGAAAAATAATCCACCAGCAATAGTTAGAATATTTGAATCTATTAATTATGCTAAGGAGATTTTAAAATATGAAGAACAAGAGAATTGAAAATATAAAATTAACAGAAAAAATAATTGATGAAAATTTTAAAGATTCAATAATTGAAATAATATTAGTAGTAGATGTATACTTAAAATTATTAAGAGAAGTAAAAGAAGATATAGAAAAATCTTTTATTATTATTGCAGGAATAGCTTCTTTAAATTCTTTATATGAAAAATATATGAAGGACTTTTTAAATAAGTATTTAAAAGTATGGAGTTATTCTAAAAAAGGAAAAGAGAAAGAATTAAAAGTTTTATTATCAATTATCTATAAGAAAGGTAAGTTCATATCAAATTTTGAATTTAAAGATATTTTGGAATATAAAGATAAATGTAAAAATGAAAATATTATAGAATTGGTAGAAGAGAGATCTTTTAAAGATAAATATAAGTCTTTTGAAAGTACAGAAGATATTTATATTATGTTAGTACAGCCTTTTTTTAATTTGGAGACTATTGAAGAAAAGATACGAGCAATTCAAGAAATTATAGATACTGAATTAGAGGATAAAAATATAGATCAAGATTTAAGAAAAATAGATATCGAACTGTTAAAAAACATAAATCAAATTAAATCTCAAATTAGATATATATATAAAAATATAAGAACCAATCTTATACATGGAGATTTTTCAAATTTTGAAGATATCTACATTAGTAAAAGTTTTGATTCAAAACTTTTTGGAAAGTATTGTATTTTGTGGATGATTATTATATATTTAAGTTTAAAAAATTTAACAGAGGATATAAAATAATCTATAGACAATCTTTTTTTGTTATAATAGCTATCGTTAAAAAAAAATAGATAAGGTGGAGTAATGGAAAAAATCTATGAATATTTTGAAAAAAAAACAAGTAATTATCTAAATTCTAAAAATAAAGAATATAGAAAAACTTTTTCTCAGTTTTTCACTCCAAAGGATATAGCTAAAATTATGGTAAAAGATATATCTTTTTATAATGGAGTTACTGAGATTAAGATTCTTGAACCTTCAGCTGGAACAGGAATATTAATCCTTGCTGTGATAGAAAAAATATTATTAGAATTTAAAAATATAAAAAAAGTATACATAGAAGCAATAGAGTTGGATAAAGAACTTTATAAAATTTTAGAAGAAAATATGAAGTATTTAAAAATGAATACTTTAAATAAAATAGAAATGAATATTTTGCTTCTAAATGAGAATTTTATTGAATTATATGGCGAGGTATGGGAAACAAATGATAAAAATCTTTTTTCTTATCTTAATACCAAAAAAGAAATAACAAAATTTGATTTAATTATTTCAAATCCTCCTTTTAAAAAAATAAATAAAAATGATAAAGAAAATAAATATTTTAATGATTTAATATTGGGACAGCCAAATATTTATCATTTATTTATAGCACTATCTTTAAAATTACTTGTTCCAAGTGGAAAGTATATTTTAATTTCACCTAAAAATTATTTGGGAGGAAAATATACTGAAAATCTTAGAAAATTTATTTTTAATAATTTTTCATTAGAAAGTATACATCTATTTAATGAAAGAAATAAGGCTTTTGGAAGTGAAGTTCTTCAAGAAATATGTATTGCTTATTTTATAAATGAAAAGAAAGATAAAATTGAAATATCTTATAATGGAAAAAAAGATGATTCTTTTATTGTAAATACTAAAGATATATTTTTAAAAAATTCAAATGCTCTTATTTTTCCTAAAAATGAAATAGAGTTGAAATATAAAAAGAAATTAACTAAAGGTTATAAAACTTTATTAGAACAAGGATTAGAATTTAAAATTGGTCAAATTGTACAATTTAGAATTGATAAAGAAGATAAAAAAATACAAGCTTTTTCTGAAGGAGAAGTTCCTTTGTTACTTGTTCAGCATATAACTAAAAATAATATTAATTATTTTCCTTTGACTGGAAATAAAGGAAAAGGAAAAATAATTTCCTTAAATTTTAATGAAAAAACAAAAAGAAAACTAATTAAAAATGAAAATTATGTTATTTTGAGAAAAAATGTTGATTTTGAAAGTGAAAATTTTATTCAAGCAGCTGTTTATAAAAAAAATACTTTAAAAACTGAGTATTTAGGAATAGATAATAATCTAGCATATATCACTTCTGCTGATGGGAATCTGTCTTTAGAAAAAGCAAAAAAAATATGCTCATTTCTTAATTCAAGATTATTTAAAAATTATTATAAAATGTTTAATAATAGCCATACTATAAATAGTTATGAAATTAATAATATGCTATTTCCAATATTTTAAAAAAGTCAGAAATTTTATTCTGACTTTTTCTTTATTGTATAAAAAAACCACTTGCTAAGCGAGTGGTACAAAAAAGCCGGAAGGCTATGCTTAGAAAATAAAAGCTCCTTTGATATAATTAATTAGGTTTGCTGGCCGATTAACTAATCAAAGGAGGTCATAAGATGTATGACAATAATAGTCTATCACATACAACATGGAATTGTAAATATCATATCATATTCGCACCAAAATATAGAAGGCAGGTAATATATGGAAAAATCAAAGGAGATATAGGGCAGATATTAAGAAAACTCTGCGAATTTAAAGGAGTAGAAATAATAGAGGCTAATGCCTGTAAAGACCATATACATATGTTGGTAAGTATACCTCCGAAAATAAGCATATCAAGTTTTATGGGATATTTGAAAGGGAAAAGTTCATTGATGATATTTGATAAATATGTAAATTTAAAATATAAATATGGGAACAGACATTTTTGGTGTAGAGGATATTATGTTGATACAGTAGGAAGAAATAAAGAAAGGATTGCAAAATATATAAGGGAACAGTTGCAAGAAGATATAGCGAATGATCAATTGACATTGAAAGAGTATATAGATCCTTTCGGAGAAAAAACAAACTAAAGCACACCAGCTACTTAAGTAGCTGAATGAAGAATTACGCGGTTGGCAAACCATTCAGTAAGGCTTAAGCCTAAGCTAGTACGGTGGAGCAAACCACCACTTCAAGTGGTGGTTTGTGATTATAACTAAATTTTTAAAAATCTTAACAGAATCTTCAGCCATTTTTATAGTAGCATGGGTATAAGTGTCAAGAGTAGTTTTTATAGAACTATGCCCTAACCTGTCCTATACAGATTTAATATTAGCCCCAGCTTCAATTAAGAATGTAGCATGGGTATGTCTTAAAGAGTGGAAATTAAATTCAATTCCTAATTCAAAATTAATAATTTTTGAAGCATACTTAAAAGAATCAGGAGTAATCATTGCTACATTTTCTTTTGTACAAACCATTTCTACAAAATCATAAACTTGTGTATCAACATAAGAGTCAAAAGAATGAATTATTTTTATATCTTTTTTGGGGTACTTTCAATTCTTACATATTGATTAATGTAATATTCTAAATATTTTTCTTCATTTAATTTTTGCTGTGATTTCCATTTCTTTAAAACCTCAATTAAGGTTTGACCTATTTTTATTTTCCTTACAGATCCTGGAGTTTTAGTTGTTCCAAAACACCAAACAGGAGGTCTTTTATCTTCTCTCTTATAAATAATTTTATTTATATCAATAAAACCTTTAGCTAAATCAATAGCTTTCCAAGTTAATCCCATTACTTCCCCAATTCTGCATCTAGTATAAAATCCCATTATTAGAGATATATAAAAGGGAGAACTTTCATTAAATCTTTTTATAATTTTTTCAAAATCTTCAATAGAGATTATTTTTTTATTTATTTTAGATTTTTTTAATTCTATTTTAGGAATTTTTACATATTGCATAGGAGTTGACTTTAATTACAAGGAAAAACTACAAAGGTTTAGTAGAAAATTTAAGTTATTAGAGTATTTTTGAGTGAGAGTAAAAATCAATATACAAAAAATAAAGAAATAGATCTGATTGTCAAAGATAGTAGAATAAAATATTACTTTTTTATATAATAGTTGTAAAAAAATACTCTCCTTACAGAATAAAATTATTTATGCTATACTATAAATAATAATTTGGAATTAAATTCTAATCATATTAAAAAATGTTTATATTATACGAATAAATAAAGTGGAAATTAATGGGGAGACTAATGAAAAAGAAATATAATGAATTTTATTTTAATGATGATGGAATAATTTATCCTGATTCAGAATATTGGGATGCATATGAAAATAATAAAATAAGTACAATAAAGAAATATGATGGTAAAATGTATTGTCCAATGTGCTTGAAAGCACCTTTGACTATTGCTAATGGTATAGAGCGTAAGTATTTTAAAGTGGTTAACTCAGATATGGGGAAACATGATGAAGGATGTGCATATTTGTTGGAAAAGGCAACAAAGAAAGAAATTAATCAATTTTATGGTGAAGTAGATAAGGATGATATAAAAAATAGATTGACTTTATGTATGAATAAAATGCTTAAGAAAAGTATACATAATACTGAAATGAATAATATGATAGAAAGTCTTAATAAAGATAGTTGTAGTGATATGTTTGTGATTGAAAATTCCAAAAAGGAAAAAAAATATCTACCTAATATCAATTTATATTCAAGATCGATAAAAGAAAATATAAATATATTAAAAATTTATTATGGACAATGTAAAATATATGTTGCTTCTTTTAGTGAAAAAGAATCAAAAGAAGTTAAGCGCTATTATTTGAATATTTTAAATCGTAATACACTATTTAAAATTTGTAGTGTCTCTCTTAGTCCAACTGTATACAAGTATATAGGAATTAATTTTTCAGATACTAAAGAGAATGCAAAAGAGTATTTTTTATGTTTTGTTGCAGAAATGAACTTGAAGAATAATTATTTGAATTGTTCAATTGGTGATTCTAGAAGAACTTTATTTGAAGAGATTTAATGAGTCTAAAGTTAAGTATTTGTAAATACAATGATATAAATAAGTAATAAAAAATATCACTCATAATATCTAAGGGAAGAAGATAAAATAAAAATATATAGCTTTAGAAGGATATAATTTGAATTTATAAGATCAAGTTTTATATTATTGTTTAATAATAGACTTAACTTTAAGTAATAATAGTGGGGAAGATTTATCAAGTAAAATAAGAGTTTGAAACAATAAAAATAGAATACTGGTAGTTTTTGCCTAGGAGAGATATTACACCTATCTTCCCTTCAATAAAAAATTATTTGGCTTTCCTTTAAAAGAGTAATACAATTAAGTAGGAAAATAGAAAAAGTCTGTTTGTAAAAACGACAAGTAAAAAAGAGGTTTACACCAACCTCTTTTTTATTTACCTTAAATATGTTTGTAGCTTTTCTTTATCTAAAATATGAATTTGCCTATTTTTATAACATAGTATACCTTCTTTTGTACATGCTGCAATAGCACGATTGATACTTCGCACAGGGGATTTAGTTTCTTTTGCCACTTCTTCTTTTGTTAGAGATTTTATGTTGTTAAGTTGATAATGAGTAGCAATACAGCGTAAAAAACGTTCTTTAACAGTCAATTGTGATATCTCCTCGATATACTCACTATTCAAAATCAACTTATGAACAATCTCTTTGATAATTAGTTTGGTTACTTCAAAATCCTTTTTCATCCAATCAAAAAAATCGTTTCTATGGAGTTTATCTACTATACATGGAGTCATAGCAGAAATTTCTACTGGCTTTCTTCCTGTATAGAACTGTTCTGCTTCACCAAAAAAACTACCTGGTTTATAAATATGAACAGTTGAAAACCCTCCTTGTGAATTTGGAATATAAGCTTCTGCCATACCATCAATCAAGAAATGGACATAATCATTTTCAGTTTCTGCATAAAGTATAATTTCACCTGGAGAAAATGTATTGTGTTGTAATTTTTTTTTCACATCATTGGGCATAAAATCAACTAACTTCATTTTATTTCTCCCCTTTGGGTCAACTGACCTTTACTTTAATTATAGTTGTAATTTATAATGAAATCAACTAGAAAATTAACTATATATTGAGGTGGTGTATAATGAGTGTAATCATAGATAGAATTTTGAACCAAATAGGTGACCATGAGATTATTGATAAGCTGCTATCCCTGTCACAAGCAGATTTGAATTCGCTACTTTTGGAGATTTTTGAAAAACAAACTGAGAAATTTACTCCAGCAAATATGCTAAAGTCATATCGGTTAAACCGATTTTCTGTACCTAGCAAGATAAATCCTGCAAGGTTTCATGCTTTGGAAGCACAACTTTTATCAATAGCACAGGAAATGAATATTCAAACAGTTTTACTTTCTCCCTCAGCACCTCTTGGTAGTTGCAGTGTCTTTGGTTGTGTTAACCAGTACAATGTAGTAAGTGCTTTACGTGGAACAGAAACACTTTCTGACCCATCCAACATGTTGGCAATCATAATTGCTGATAAATTAAGAAATAAAACAGTCACCAACACCTCTCCCTTGCATTATTCAACGACAGCAAGGGTAATCCGAGCACAGCCAGTTGAGGGAAAAGGATTTTTTTCTCACTTTGGAATATATTGTATGGTATCATCATGTAAGGATAATGGTTCTTATACTAGTGAAAAAAAGCTATTAGAAAAACACTTAACTTTTTATAAAGAAATGCTCCAAACACAATTTGGAGCAAAGTTATCAATTATTTTACGGAAAAGGGGAGGCTACAAAGATATTGATGGTTTTTTTGGTAAAATGACTGAGACTATAGAAACTATATTCCCTGAAATTTCGCTCTCATTTGATTTTGAAAATGTAGATAATAAGTATTATCAGGGTATCAACTTTAAGATAATGCTAGAAACAAAAGACTGTCAAATTGAAATTGGTGATGGTGGATTTGTTGATTGGATTTCTCAGATACTTGGTAATAAAAAAGAAAGATGTTTAATTAGTGGTATTGGATTAGATAGGCTTCTATTATTTAATGAATGAAATAAGAATAAAAAATATTTATATAAATATGCTGTTGATTTAACTAAGTGACATGTGTGCCACTTAGTTAAATTTTTATTTAATAGTTTTTAAAATTTGGTTTAGCATTTTATATTCAGTATGAGTAAGTTCTTCAATGAGATTTTTATTTTAAAAATAATAAAAAAATATTGAAAAAAATAGATTTAAATAGTATCATTATAATAATATGTGTATTCTTTAAGTTTAAAGATATTTTTTGAAAGAACGAAGAATTGTTGTGTAAAATAATAAAATTTTCAAAATAAAATACTTTAGCAAAACAAGGAGCAAAAATGGTGAAAAATAAAAAGCTTATAAAATCTATTTTTTTCATTTTATTATGTGCAGCATGCCTAGTTTCAATAAATTCCATTGTACAGCTTCAAAAATATGGCCGCTGGATCAATTATCTAGGAATAGTAAGAGGAGTATCTCAAAGAATATTTAAGCTAGAAGCAAATCATCAAGGAAATGATGAACTTCTTGGTGATATTGATGATATTTTACATGACCTTTCTACAGGAAAAGGAAAATATGGACTTCCTTATGTGGAAAAAGATCCAGTTTATTCAGAGAATCTGAAAGAGTTGAATAAAAAATGGGAATTAATTAAACAGGATATTTATGATGCAAGAAATGGAAAAGATAGTACAGATCTTCTAAAAGCAAGTGAAGATTTTTTTTTGTTGGCTAATAAGACTGTTTTTGCTGGAGAGGAATACACAAAAAATCAAGCTACTAAACTAATGTTATTAGTAGTTCTTCTTTCTATATCTTCTTTGATCACATGGTTGCTTATTTTCATATTACAGTCAAAAAATCAGAGTTATTTAGAAAAAATGAATAATAAATTTAGAGATATGATATATAAAGATGATTTGACAGGAGAGTGGAATTCAAAAAAATTTAAAATAGATGGAGAAATAATTATAAAAGAAAATCCAGAAACAAAATTTGCTATTTTTTATTTAGATTTTGAAAATTTTAAATACTGTAATGATGTACTAGGATATAAATTTGGGGACTATATATTAAAAGAATATACTAGACTGCTCAAAGAGGACATGGAAGAGAAGGAGATATTTGGACGTATTTCAGCTGATAGATTTGTTGTTTTGAGAAAATATACAGATAAATCTGAACTTATAGAACGTCAGAAAAATGTAAATGAGAAGCTTAAAGGAGTTGTAGAAAAAAGTAATGAACGCTATAATGCAGTCATATATTGGGGAATATGCTGCCTTGAAGATGTAAATGAGGATATGAAAATAACAGAGCTGATAGATAAAGCCAATTTTGCTCAAAAAACAATAAAGGGACAGCTTACTAATTATGCTTTTTATAATGAAAGTATAAGAAGCAAAATGAGAGAAGAAAATTATATAAGAGATAATATTTTAAAAGCAATAGAAAATGAAGAATTTATAGTATATTTTCAACCAAAAGTAGAATTAAAAGAGAGTAAAATAAGAAATGTGGAAGCTTTAGTAAGATGGAAAAATTCTGAAGGAAAAATGCTTTCCCCAGGAGTTTTTATTCCTATTCTTGAAAAAGATTTATTAATAAGTGTTTTAGATCAATATGTTTTTGAAAAGACATGCCAATGGTTGAGAAAACAGATGGATAAGTATAAAAGAGTATTTCCCGTATCTGTAAATGTATCTAAAATGCAGTTTTATAGTCTGGATTTTATAATGGTTTACAGTAAAATAAAAGAGAAACATAGTATACCAGATGGCATATTGATAATTGAATTTACTGAATCAGCTATCTTTAATGATATAAAAAGAGTAAAAGAAATAATTTTTGAGCTTCATAGAAATGGATTTTTATGTGCAATAGATGATTTTGGAAAGGGCTATTCTTCTTTGAATGCTTTAAAGGATATGAGGGTAGACAGTCTTAAAATTGATTCATTATTCTTTAACGAAAGTGAAAATAAAGAGAGAGAAAAAATTGTTGTAAAAGGAATAATAGATTTAGCCCAAAACCTTAATATGACTATAGTAGCAGAGGGGATAGAAAAAGAGGAACAGGTTGATTTCCTTAGAGAAGCAGGTTGCGATATGATTCAGGGATATATATTTTATAGACCTATGCCTATTGAAGAGTTTGAAAAGCTAGAAAATATAAGATGGATAGAATATAAAAAAGAGAATGATTAAATAAAATATAATTTTTAAATTTCTAAAACTTAATTTTTTTAATAATCATTCTCTTTTTATAGATTATTTATTTCTTAGAAGAGCTTCAATTTTGATAGGAAGTCCAAAAAGATTAATAAATCCTTCAGCGTCCTGTTGATTGTACACAGTATCTTCATCAAATGTAGAAAATTCTTCAGAGTATAGAGAATATTTAGAATCCATACCATTTAACAAAATATTTCCTTTGTAAAGTTTAAGATTTACAGTTCCAGTTATAAATTCTTGTGTTTCTTCTACAAAAGCTGATAGAGCTTTTCTATATCTAGTAAACCATTGTCCATTGTATATTAATTTTGCCATGTCATTAGATAGTTTCATTTTTGCTTGAAGGGACTCTCTATCCATACATAATCTTTCAAGCTCTTCATGAGCAAAATAAAGTATAGTTCCACCAGGAGTTTCATACACTCCACGAGATTTCATTCCAACAAGACGATTTTCAACAAGGTCTATAACTCCCACTCCATGCTTTGCTCCTATCTCATTTAAAGAATTTATAATATCAAGAGCTGACATAGACTTTCCATTAAGTTTTACAGGAACACCTTTTTCAAAATCTATAGATATGCACTCAGGAGTATCACTTGTTTTCTCCAGAGGAAGCACCCACTGCAGTACATGATTGTAGTCTGGAGCATTGTGAGGACTTTCAAGTTCAAGTCCTTCGTGGCTTATGTGAAATAGATTTTCATCTCTGCTGTAAGAAGTGTTTTCTTTAAATGGGAGTTCTATCCCATGAGATTTCAAATATTCAATTTCCTGTTTACGAGATTTGATATCCCAGATACGCCAGGGAGCGATAACTTTCATATTAGGTGCAAGAGCTTTGATACCTAATTCAAATCTCACCTGGTCATTACCTTTTCCAGTAGCTCCATGAACTATGTAAGAAGCACCTTCCTGCTGAGCAATTTCTACAAGAGCTTTAGCTATTACAGGTCTGGCTATAGATGTTCCTAATAGATATGTTCCCTCATATTTTGCTCCTGATTTAAGCATAGGGATTATGAAATCATTAACTAATTCCTCTTTTTTATCAGCAGCATAGAACTTTGAAGCTCCTATCTGCAGAGCTTTTTTCTCAACAGCTGCAAAATCATCCTTTTGTCCAACATCTACTGCTACAGCTATAACATCGAAATCATAATTTTCCTTTAACCATGGAATGATAACAGAAGTATCTAACCCTCCTGAATATGCTAAAACAACTTTTTCCTTCATTTTAATGCCTCCCTTAAGTTTTAAAATAATCTATTTCTGAATTTTTTTATTTATCTCCAAAATATTTTTGAATAAGTTTATCATAAGTTCCATTTTCATTAAGCGTCTTTAGAGCCTTGTCTATATTATCAACAAGAGCTTTGTTGTCTTTTCCAACAGCGATTGCATACTCTTCTTTAGATACATCAGTATTGATAAGTCCAAGTTCATTGTTTTGTTTAGCATAATTTTTAGCAGGCTCAGAGTCTAAAACCACTGCATCTACTTTTTTAGCTTTAAGAGCCATTATAGCTTCTGCTGCTCCGTTGTATCTCTGAACTTTAACTCCATCTATTGCACTTACAGCAATGTCCCCTGTATATCCAAGGATAACTCCAACATTGTGTCCAGCAAGTTTATCAAAAGATTCAACTACTGGATTTTCTTTGTTGATTAAAATCATTTGATTAGATGTATAATAAGTTTCAGAGAAGTTGACGAATTTTTTTCTCTCCTCTGTAGCTGTCATTCCAGCTATGATTACATCTAATTTTTTAGCCTGAAGAGCTGGAAGCAGTCCATCAAAAGCTATATTTTTCCATTCAATCTTTTTTCCCATTAGCTTGGCAATTTCCTCCATAAGTTCCACATCAAATCCAACTATTTTTCCATTTTCAAGATATTCAAACGGCTGAAATTCGGCATTAGTTCCCACATAAAGAACTTTACTTTCTTTGGCAAAACTTACACTTCCAACAATCCCCATAAGCAACATCATAACTGCACAAAATAATTTTTTCATAATTTTTCCTCCCTTTAATCTTTTAATATGTTTAAAATAAATGTTTTGGCTATATTTGGGTATAAAAAAAACAGACCAGCAAATTTTTTAATGCTGATCTGTTGATATTTTAAAATATAAAATACACAGTGATATGGCTGATGCTTCTTTGAATAGAGATATAGCTCATACCTTTAGTATAAATTGAATTTTATTAATCTTCAAAATATTTTCAGGAAATAAACTATTACCTATGCTTCAAAAAAACATCTTTTTTAGAATAAGCCATAATGTTATCAGATTCATTAAAAAAGATAGAATATGCATTTGTAGTATATTTCCTGTTCCTCAATTTTAATGCCTTCAACATGATGACCCTCCTTTTTTATTTTTTAATAAGCTAATAATATCACAACATATTTTTGAAGTCAATCTTTTTTTAAAAAATATTTTTTGAAAAATTATTTTTATTTGATAACTTTATCCTTTTTCATTTCAGTTTGAAGTTTCTCTGCAAGTTTTAAATAATTGTCCCATGCAGTATTACGAATAGTGAATCCTGATTTTTTATAATCTCCAGTTTCTTCAGTCGCAGGAAGCCCTGTAAGATCAAGCATATTTTGAGTAGCCACAACTTTATCATTAAGTTCATCCATTTGGATATTAAAACCAATACGAGAATCTTCATCAAAGTCTACACTTTCATATTTTGATTGTCTATAGTATTGTTTTTGTCTAGGAAGTTTGATATCTTCAGGAGAGTCTGCAAATATTTCATCATATCTGCAAGAGATGATTTTTCCATCTTCAACAACAACTTTCAATCTTCCTGTGATTCCTTTTCCAAGATCTTCAGCTATACTGTAAAATTTAGCTTTAGAAGGTTTTTCAGTTGCTGGTGCAAGTTCAGCAGCTAATGGAACCATAGATTGCTGAATACTGTTAGAAGCCCCTGCTACTGTATCAAAATCCCCTGTTAATCTTTGCTCATCCATCATTTGTTTCTCAGCTTTTAATACTCCCTGTATCCAAGCAGCACCTTTAGCTTCTCCCATTTTGAAGTTATATGAAGACATACGTTTTGATACATTTTGAAAGTAACGGTTGTAGTAATTAGGTCTAGTCATTTCATTAAATTCAACTAGAACAATTTTTCCATCTTTTTTTACAACTTCTAAAGTTCCAAGATGTCCTTGACGGAATCTTTTTTCATTTTTGTAATAATCCCCTTTGATGATTCCTAATTGTGGCTGGACACTCCATTCTAGAACTGGTTTTTCTTTTTTTACTGTTTCCGCAAAACTTATACAGCTGATAATAAGAGCAGCAGCAATAATAATTTTTTTCATTATTTCCCCCTTGTTAAAGTTTTAATATTCTAAAATTATACTATATTTTAAAAAGATTTTAAACGTTTTTTTAAATTATTCTGTTAAAATTTAATTTCTTAACCATGAGTTTATCATAGCTTTCACTGAACGATTCATTTCAGTCATAAAATCTGATGTAATTTTTCTTTTGTACATATGAATAGCTTGATTGTGACATCCAGAAAGAAATGCAGGGGAATCTTTTTCAGCTATTTCTTTGTCCATATCTTCAAATTCCTCTATTGAAGGTTTTCTATAAATATTTTTATGAACAAGCATATCCTTAGTAAAATATCTTCTTTTCATAGTTCTGTTTTTCTGCTGTTCAGTAGGATATCCAATACATAACATTGTAATAGGAAGAGCATATTTAGGAAGGTTAAAAAGTTCTTTATGTATTTCAAAATTTTCCATGATATCACCAATATAGCAGCTTCCAAGTCCAAGATCCTCAGCAGCAAGGACAGCTGTTTGAGCAGCTATAAGGGCATCATTAATAGCAAGAAACATATCTCCTTCTTTAGGGATATACTTTTCCAAATTATTTTCTTTATTAAATTTTTCTACTCCAGAGGCTTCTATATAATCCATCCATCTTTGAAAATCAGCAAGAAATAAAAGCAGAATGGGAGCTTTTCCAATCATTCCCTGATTATCACAAGTTTTAACAAGCTTATTTTTTATAGATTGATCATCTATGTCGATAATGGAATACATCATCATATTACCTGCTGTAGGAGCTTGAAAAGCTGCTGTTATAATTTTATCTTTTATTTCTCGAGGAATTTCTTTCTCCTCATATACTCTTACTGATTTTCTTTTCATGATAAGCTCTAAACAATTCATAAAATACCTCCCAAGATAAAATATTCTTAAAAATAGTATACTATGTATTTCTAAGAATTAAAATATTTTATTGAAAATAAAAAAAGTAAATAAACATCATAAATTAAAGCTTAAAAAACTAATAAAGCTATTTGGATATTTATCTACTCTTAATGAAATATAAAATTTTTATTTAAGTATAAAATTGGTATAAAAATTAAGCCTTGCAGATGAAGTAACTTATTTCATAAGTTAAAGTACAAGAAGCAAAAGAACGTATTTTACTGATGCTTGTCTTTTGAAAACCTGTAACACCAGTATTTTTCAGATGTCTTAATGCCTCTAAAGGGCTATTGAATTCAAGGATTACAGTTTCTTTCATGAAATTTATATCTCTGAATCTTTTTTTTAATATTTGATTAATTTCATTGTTTGCTAAATAATTTAATGAAATATTGAAATGTTCATCTATCTCTTTTAAGTTTCCTTTTGTATATAGAGAAAAAGCTAGATTATCACTTGATTGTGAAATATTATCTATCAGTTTTTCAAAAGAATTTACCCATTGAAAAGCTGAACTGGAAATTATCATATCAGCTTTTGGAAAAGTAAGACTTTCAATATCTCCTTGAATAAATTCGTTATAATCTAAATCAGACAGATATTTTTCCACATCAAAAAAATCATTAAGAATAAGATAGCGAGGGTTATTTTTAGAGAGAAATTCTCTTGTGAATATTCCAGTTCCACATCCAAGTTCAATGACTTTATTCATAGCTTTAGAAAGGGAAATATCATTTTTTATATATTCAACCAAATTAGCAGCTACTTTTTTTTGAACTATTGCATTTTTATCATATGTAGTAAAATTTTTTTCAAAAGTCATATTATTCTCCAATCAAAATATCCCAGCTTTTTATTGCAGAAAAAGGATAATGTCCGCAAGTTATTTCTGTGAAAGCAGTTTCATTAGTTTCAAAATATTTTTTTTGTCTTGAAACAGGAATTATTTTATCTTTTTTTCCAATAAAAGCATGAGTAAATACATTTTTCTGTGGGACATAATGGTCTTTAAAATACTGTAGTTCATCTTTTATATCCTGAAAATTCTTTTTAGATGGAGAAAAGGTATCATCAATCCCCATATTTCCATAAAATTTCAGTAAAGTATCAGGAGTAAGAGTATCAAGAGTTAGATTAAACACTCCTTCAGAAATTCCATTTTTTCCAATCATTTCTGGAGAACCATTTAATGATATTACTTTTTTACATTTTATATTATTTTCTGTTAGATATTTAGCAAGATAATAGCTTCCAAAAGACCATCCAACAGGAATGACTTCATTGTATTGTTGAAAAATAGCACTATTAATATCATATGGAAAATTTATTGTCTTTAAAGTGTATCCAGAAGGAATATCCAAGTGAGAAATGATGTTTTCATCCATTCCCCAGCCATTAAAAAACAGTATCAATTTCATATTTTAGCTCCTTTACAAGTCTTGAGATATCTTCTTTTGAAAGAGATGGGTTTAATCCTATTCTAAATCTGGCTGTTCCTTTTGGAACTGTAGGCTCTTTTACTCCATAAAGTAAAAATCCTTTTTTCTTCATATTTTCAGATATTTTTATAATTTTTGAATTATCTCCTATTATTATACTAACTATATGAGTTGAAGATAAAGTTTCTATATGATTTTCTTTCAAAAGAGAAAGAGTATATTCTTTAATTTCTTGAAGTTTTTCTATTTTTTCTTTAAAATATGGGATTTTTTTCAATATAAAAAGATTCCACATATGATTTACTGGAGGAAGAGCAGTACTGTATATAAATTTTCTGCTTTTATTAATTATATAATCTTTTGATAATTGAGAACAGATAACATATGCTCCCACAGACCCTCCGCCTTTTCCTAGAGGAATCACAAGGAAGTCAATATCATTAACAACATCAAGTTCTTTAGCTATTCCATAACCATAAACTCCATAAGAGTGAGCTTCATCTATCATAAGGTCGAAGTTGTATGTTTTTTTTAGTTGAATAAGTTTTTGGAGGTCAGCTATATCTCCATCCATACTGTAAACTGTTTCAGAAACCACAAGAATATCTTCATAACTGTCTTTGTATTTTATGAGAAGCTTTTCAAGATTTTCCATATCCAGATGTTTATATCTCATAAAAACAGCTTCACTGTTAAGAATTCCATCATAAATACTGGCATGATTTAATCTGTCAGTAAGTATTAAAGAATTTTTATTATAAAAAGTTTCTATAATAGAGGAATTAGCATCAAATCCAGAATTAAATAATATAGCTGGACTTTTATAAATAACTTCAAGTTCCTTTTCCAATTCCATGACCTCATAATAAGAACCATCTATAAGTCTGGAAGAACTTGAAGAAAGTTTTGGGTTGTATTTGGAATAGAATTCATTTAATAGCTTTTCATCATTTGCAATTCCCAAATAATCATTGGATGAAAGATTTATAAGAAAATTCTCACATTTTTTTAACTCCCTGAAATTATTAACAGATTTAAGGGCATTAAGTTCTTTTATTAAAATTTCTTTTTTCATTAAAATTCACCAGCTTTATTTGAAGTATATACAATTGTAGCACTAAAAAAACAATATTTCAATTCATAAAATAGAATGAATAAAATTTCAATATAGATAAATTTTCTTAAATAGTATAAAATAGTAAAAGTAACTAGGTGAAATTTTTTTGGAGGGATTTAAGTGAAACATAACAGAACAAAGCAACAAGCATGGTTTATCAGAAAGATATTATTTTCTATATTTTGTTATATAGTATTTCTGATTACAACAGCAGACATTACTAAAGGGATGTCTTTGGGAGCTCAGACAATATTAGATGAAAAACCAAGGCTGGAAGAAGTAAAAAAAGAAAATGTAAATGAAGTAAAACAGGAAACTGATGAGAAAAAAGCAACTGAGGAAAGTGATAAAAAACAAAAAATTGAAAAAATAGCAGAAGAAACTGAAAATTCATCAATTACAAAAGAGGTTGAAAATACAGATAAATCTTCTGAGATAATAAATGAGAAATATAAATATGCTAAAGGGAATATAAGAGTTTTTAAAGAAGCTAAAATGACTCCTAAAGCAGAAGATAACTTAAAAATAGGAACAAGAGTGGAAGTTCTTGAAGAGAAAAAAGTTGAAAAAGTGAAAGAAAAAACTGTAAAAAAACCTGATGGAAAAACAGAGGTTCAAAAAACTACTACTGTTGAAAACTGGGAAAAAATATCTTATCAAAAAAATAGAGAGAAAAGAACTGGCTGGATAAAGAATAAACAACTGGTAGATACTCTTGGAGCAACTCTTCCTAAAGAATGGAAAAATCTTGATTTTTCTCCAGTAGAGAAGAAGAACTATCCTGAAAATAAGAGAAGAGAAGTAAGAGGAATATATGTAACAAGCAGTTCAGCTTCATTAACAAAGAGGGTAGATGACCTTATAGCTCTTTCTAAGAGAACTAAGATTAATGCTTTTGTAATAGATGTAAAAGAAGATGATGGAACACTTTTATTTAAAATGGAGGCAGGGGCAAAGTATAATCCCAATGCCAATAGAAGATCTCCAATAAAAGACATAAATAAATTTATGAAAAAATTAAAAGACAATAACATATATACTATAGCAAGAATAGTATCTTTTAAAGATCCTACTTATGCAAAAGCTAATCCAGATAAGGCTATAATCACTAAAGCTACTGGAAAGCCTTTTACAAACAGTGATGGGGTTATATGGGTATCTCCTCATGACAGATATCTTTGGGAATATAATATAGCAGTAGCTAAAGAAGCTGCTCTTGCAGGATTTGATGAGATACAGTTTGACTATGTAAGATTTCCAGCTTCTAATGGTGGGAAACTCGATAAAGAACTTGATTATAGAAATCCTAATAAAGAGTCAAAACCTGAAACTATACAAAAGTATCTTCAGTATGCAAGAAAAGAATTAGAACCTTTAGGAGTATATATTGCTGCTGATGTGTATGGTCAGGTGGGAAGCCTTCCAGATGATATGGCTCTAGGGCAGCATTGGGAATCAGTAAGTAATGTAGTAGATTATATATGTCCAATGATATATCCAAGCCATTATGGAAAAGGAGTGTATGGACTTCCTGTTCCAGATGCTGAACCATATAAAACAGTATATCGTTCAACACAAGATTCTATGAATAGAAATGCCAATATAGATACTCCAGCTATGATAAGACCATGGATACAGGCTTTTACTGCTAGATGGGTAAAAGGATATATAGTTTATGGACCTGAACAAATAGAATTACAAGTAAAAGCTTTAAAAGATTTGGGAATAAATGAGTATATTTTATGGAGCCCTACAAATAAATATAGAATAGAAAAAGAGTCATCTTCTGTTAAGAAAACAGAAACTATAAAAACTGCAGAAACAACTAAAAAGGCTGAAACAGTAAAGAAAACTGAAGCTGTAAAAAAGCCATAAATAGAAAAAAATAATAAAAGTGTTTGAAGATCGAATAAGATATGTTATAATAAGGGATAGTTCTGTGTAGGAGTTGATATTTTGGAAGGTATAATTAATGTGAATAAACCTAGCGGAATAACTTCTTTTGATGTCGTAAGAAAATTGAGAAGAATTCTGCATGAAAGAAAGATAGGTCATACAGGAACTCTGGATCCTTTAGCAGAAGGTGTTTTAGTTGTATGTGTAGGCAAAGCAACAAAAATGGTTCAGGATATAGAGGGATATGAAAAGACTTATACTGCAGGATTTGAACTTGGATATAGAACAGACACCTATGATACAGAGGGTCAGATAATAGAAAAGAGAGAAGTTAGTGATATTACTCTTGAAAAACTCAAAAATGTATTGAAAAATTTCATTGGAGAGATAGAGCAAGTTCCTCCTATGTATTCAGCTTTAAAGGTAGATGGAAAAAAACTTTATGAACTGGCAAGACAAGGAATTGAAATTGAAAGAAAAGCCAGATTGATAGAGATAAAGTTTATAGATATCATAGAGTTTGACGGAGTAAAGGGAAAAATTAGATGTGGTGTTTCAAAAGGAACATATATCCGTTCGTTGATAGATGATATGGGAAAAGCTTTAGGAACTCTTGCTACAATGACATCTTTAGTGAGAGAAAAAGTAGGAAGTTCAAATATTGAAGATTCTTATACGCTGGAAGAGATAGAAGCTATTTCTCTTGAAAAGAAAACAGATTTTTTATGCAGTGTGGAAGATTTCTTCAGATATCCTAAAATAACATTAGAGGGAGAAAAGAATATGGTTCTTTTTCTCAATGGAAATACAGTAAGACTCATAACTGCTGATGGTAGATATAGGATATATGATGATACTGGAAAGTTTTTAGGATTGTGTAATGTAAGTAATAATTTATTAAAGGGATATAAATATTTTTAATTCCCGTAAGGAAGGTTGAAGAATGAAAATCAAAAACATAGCAATAATTGCCCATGTTGACCACGGAAAAACAACACTAGTAGATTGTCTTTTAAGACAGGCAGGAGTATTTGGGAGCCATGAACTTGAAAAAGTAGAAGAAAGAGTAATGGACTCAAATGACATTGAAAAAGAAAGAGGAATAACTATTTTCTCTAAAAATGCATCTGTGCAGTATAAGGACTATAAAATTAATATAGTTGATACTCCAGGACATGCTGACTTTGGAGGAGAAGTACAAAGAATCATGAAAATGGTAGAATCTGTTGTACTATTAGTTGATGCTTTTGAAGGACCAATGCCTCAAACTAAATATGTTTTGAAAAAAGCATTAGAGCAAGGACATAGACCAATAGTTGTAGTTAATAAGGTAGATAAGCCAAATGCAAGACCAGAAGAAGTGTTATACATGGTTTATGATCTTTTTATAGAATTGAATGCCAATGATCTTCAATTAGATTTCCCAGTAGTATATGCTTCTGGAAAAGGTGGATTTGCTAAAAAAGAACTTACTGATGTAAGTGATGATATGACTCCATTATTTGAAACTATTCTTGATCATGTTGATGACCCAGAAGGAGATCCTGAAAAACCTATGCAATTCCTTATTACTAATATAGCTTATGATAACTATGTTGGAAAATTAGCTGTAGGAAGAATACATAATGGAATTGTAAAAAGAAATCAAGAAGTTATGTTAATAAAAAGAGATGGAAAAATGATGAAAGGGAAAATTTCAGTTCTTTATGGATATGAAGGATTGAAAAGAACTGAAGTTCAAGAAGCTCAGGCAGGAGATATAGTTTGTATAGCAGGTATAGATAATATAGATATTGGAGAAACATTTGCTGATGTAAATGATCCAGTTGCTTTGCCACTTATAGACATAGATGAACCTACTCTTGCAATGACTTTTATGGTAAATGATTCACCATTTGCTGGAAAAGAAGGGAAATTTGTAACTTCTAGACATATATGGGAAAGACTGCAAAAAGAACTTCAAACAAATGTAAGTATGAGAGTAGAAGCAACTGATGCTCCAGATGCATTTGTTGTAAAAGGAAGAGGAGAACTTCAACTTTCTATACTTCTTGAGAATATGAGAAGAGAAGGATTTGAAATACAAGTTTCAAAACCAAGAGTTCTTATGAAAGAAGAAAATGGTCAAAAGATGGAACCAATTGAAATGGCTCTTATTGATGTTGATGAATGCTATACAGGTGTAGTTATAGAAAAAATAGGAAGCAGAAAAGGAGAAATGGTATCAATGGTTCCAGGTGCTGATGGATATACTCGTTTAGAGTTTAAAGTACCAGCAAGAGGACTTATAGGATTCAGAAATGAATTCCTTACAGATACTAAAGGAACTGGAATAATCAATCACTCATTCTTCAGTTTTGAGCCTCATAAAGGAGAAATTCCTATGAGAACTAAAGGTGTTCTTATAGCAACTGAACCAGGAGTAACAGTTCCATATGCTCTTAATAATATTCAGGACAGAGGAATATTATTCCTTGATCCAGGTGTTCCAGTATATGAAGGAATGATAGTTGGAGAACATAACAGAGAAAATGACCTTGTAGTAAATGTTTGTAAAACTAAAAAGCTTACTAATATGAGAGCAGCAGGAACTGATGATGCTGTTAAATTAGCTACTCCTAGAAGATTCAGCTTGGAACAGGCTCTTGATTATATAGCAGAAGATGAATTAGTTGAAGTAACTCCAACAAATATCAGATTGAGAAAGAAAGTCCTTAAAGAAGGGGAAAGAAGAAAATTTGAAAAGAGAAATGAAGACTAATCATAGAGAGGTAAAATATGAAAAAACTACTGATACTTTTCATAATATCTATCACATTTATCAGCTGCAGCAGTTTTGGAAATAAAGATACCTATTTAGTAACTCCAGAAGAAGTATTGAATGCTGTAGAAACTGATAATGTAATGCTTTTAAATAACTTTTTTGCATCAGATTTTCCTGTTGATTTTGTGAATAAAGAAGGAAAAAGTCTTTTAGTGGTAGCACTGGAGAATGACAGCCAGAAAGTTTTGGATATGCTTCTTGCAAGGGGAGTATATTTAGAAAGAACTTTTGAAGAGGGAAAGACACCTATATTTTATGTAAGGAGTCTGAATGCTTTGGAACAGATAGTAAAAGCAGGGGCAGATATAAATAGAAAAAATAGCAGTGGAAAGACTTTGCTAAGTTATTTCATAGAAACAAAACCTTTAAGTTATAGTAAATATCTCATTGAAGCAGGGGCAAATGTAAATGCAGTGGAAGAGAATAACTGGACACCAGTATTCAGAGCAGCAGTAGGAACAGATATTTCTCTGATAGAAGCTATGAAAAATAGTGAGGGAGATTTTACAAAACAAGATTTAACAGGAAATTATCCAATATACTATGCACAGGATAAAGAAGTCTTATTAAAACTTTTAAATAGTGCAAAGTATGATTTGAATACAGAAAATAAAAAAGGAGAAAATGTTTTAGGAGAAATTTATCTTAGAGCAGTATCTCATAATTATACTTCTGTTATAGAAAAACTTTTAGAAATAGGGGTAAATCCTAATTATATGTCTTATGGGGATAGTGCTTTATCAATAGCCAAAGATACTAGGAATGAATCTATGATAAAATTTTTGAATTCAAAAGGAATAAAATAAATAAAAAACACTGTCATTCATTTGGCAGTGTTTTTTGTATATGCTTAATAATAAAAAAAATTTATTATTATAGAAAATTCTTAATGATGTATGAAAATATAGAATTCTTTCTTGACATATTTTATCAGTTATGTAACAATAGTTACATAACATATGTTTTAAATAAAAATTTAATGGGGGAAGTGAATTTATATGCCACCTAAAGCAAAAATAACCAAAAGAATGATTTTAGATACAGTTTTGGATATTACAAGAGAAACAGGATTTGAAACTGTAAATGCAAGAAGTGTTGCAAATAAACTACAATGTTCTACCAGACCAATTTTTACCTGTTATGAGAATATGGATGCATTAAAAAATGAGTTTCTTATTTTTGCTTATGAATATTACAATCAATATGTAATTAATTATCAAAATTCTGTAGATATCAGTCCTTATTTAATCCATCCTCTGTCATATATTGAATTTGCTCAAGAAGAAACATATTTATTTAAGCTGCTGTTTATAAGTGATATGGATTTGCAAATGACAGATATAAAAGATTTTTACAAAGAAGTGGACAATGAAAAAAGAGCAGAAGCTTTTTCAAAAGCTATAGGAATAAGGCTGGAATGCGCAAAAGTAATATTTTTGGATTTGTTTCTTTATACTCATGGAATAGCAGTATTAACAGTTATGAAAAAATTAACTTTAGATAGGAATAATGCTGAAAAAATGTTAATGAATATATTATCAGCTTTTATTAAACAAGAAAAACCAGATTGGAATTCAGCCATTTGATGCTGAATGTATAAGGGAGGAGAATATGAAAACAAATCACTACTTAATTGATTTTTATAATAACTATGATGAAGATAAGAGATTAACATTAAAACATGGATCAGTTGAGTTTCTCACAACTATGCATTATATTGAAAAATATATAAGACCTGGTGATTGTGTACTTGAAATTGGTGCAGGAACTGGCAGATATTCTCATACATTAGCACGTCTGGGATATAGTGTGGATGCAGTGGAGTTAGTAGGACATAACATAGAGATTTTTCGTCAGAATACTCATCCTGAGGAAAATATAACAATTAGACAGGGAAATGCCATGGATTTATCTGGATTTTCAGACAATCAATATGATATTACCTTATTGTTAGGTCCCTTGTATCATCTTTATACTATAGAAGATAAACATCAAGCTTTAAAAGAAGCAATTCGTGTAACAAAGCCAGGAGGAGTTATTTTTGCTGCATATGTTATATCTGATATGTGTATTCTTGATGAAGGATTCAATCGTAATAATGTTAATATTGAAAAATATATAGAAGAAGGTTTGATTGATGCTCAAACATTTGCAACTAAATCACAGCCAAAAGATTTATTTGAACTTGTTCGTAAAGAAAATATTGATGATTTGATGTCAAAATTTTCTGTGTCACGGTTACACTATGTTGCATCAAATGGTTGTACTTTATTTATGCGTGAAAAGATAGATGCTATGGATGATAAAACATTTGAATTATATTTAAAATATCATATTGCTACTTGTGAACGTGAAGATTTGATAGGATTTACTAATAATTCGCTTGATATATTCAGAAAATAAGTATTTATTTTAAATTTTTAGAATATTTTAAAATTTGTCAAAAAAAAGTGGAAATTATTTAAAGAAAATAGTAAAATATAAACTGACAAGTAATGTTTACACAAAAGGAGGTGGTATTTAAAATGAAGATAAAAACAGGGATTGTATATTATTTTATGGCATTTGTCTTTTTGTTTTTTACTTCAACTTTAAATATAAAGACTACCAGACCTCCTTTAATAGTAAGAAGCACACAAGAAAATCTAATTCTTTTGCATGAAAAACAACCAATTCAAAATTATGTCTCTGCAAATTTAACAGACAATGGGAACACAGATGTAGCTGTATGGAGAGATTTTCTCCCAGAAGTCTTAATAGAAAGCAGTGTCCAAGAAGAAAAAATAATCACTCATGAAAAAATTGAGAACAAACAGTATAAAAAGCCATTATACACCATACTTTCTCGGTATAGAGAACGGGTATTGAGGATTTGATATATTCTTTCATTTTTAAATAACAATTATAAAAAAATGGAGGAAAAAAATGTTAAGTGCAAAAGAGAAAATGGAATTGGAAGAATTAGAATTAATGAATGATAAAATAGATGAGGAAACAAATAAGGAAATTGAAGATGAATATGAGTATGACAATAGATTTGGAGCTACTCTATTATTAATTTCATACTGCGCTATTGCTTTATTTATAATTTATAAAGTGGCAGAACTTTTAGTAAAAAGATTTAGTTGATAAGGAGTAAAAGGGGATGGATTTAGGAAAAAAGCTATCAGCAGTATTTATAGGATTATTTTTATCAGTCGTAGTTTATGCTAATGGAACTGCTTTTCAAGCAAAAGAGCTGTATAATGAAATGAAATTAAATGGGCTCATTAAATATGATGTTTTTGTACAAGGAGTAGAAGGATTTAATAAAATTGATAAGAAAGAAAAAAATATTCTTACAATAGTTGATTTTTCATTGCCTTCAACAGAAGAAAGAATGTATGTTTTAGATTTAGAAAAGAAGGAACTTCTTTTTAAATCTTATGTATCTCATGGAAAAAACACAGGTGACTTATATGCAGAAAATTTTTCTAATGTAGCTGAGTCTAATAAGAGTTCTTTAGGATTTTTTATGACAGAAGCACCATATAAAGGAAGTAATGGATATTCATTGAGGCTTGCTGGATTGGAAAAAGGAATAAATGATAATGCTATGAAGAGGAATATAGTAGTACATGGAGCTGACTATGCTAATCCTGAAATGATAAAAACATCTGGAAGATTGGGAAGAAGTTTTGGATGTTTTGCAGTCCCAGAAGATATCAATCATGAAATAATTGATACCATAAAAGGCAGAAGTATTATATATGTCTATGCAGACAAATTAAAATTAACAGAAGAAAGATATGTAAGTTTAAGCCTTTAAAAAATTTAACCTCTAGACTGGTAATTCAGTTTAGAGGTTTTTATACTTTTCTCAATTATAAAAATACCTCATATATCTTTTAAAATATATGAGGTACTGTTATTTAATCTTCTAAATTTTCAACTGTGGTTTCTTTTAAGAAATTAAAAAGTTTTACAAAATTTTCTTTATTAAATATAACGAATTCCCCAAGAGATTTTTTCATTGGAAATATACTAAAAACTTTATTTGTGATAAAAAAAGAAACATATCTGATATTTTCATCTTCAGGATCTATATATATATTTATAAAAAAATTACTTTTATTTTTTTCTTCCACAGATAAGAGGTATTTTAAAGCATCATATTTTCCATTGAGTATTTCACTTTTTAACCATGGGATATTTCCAACATATTGATAATAAAGTTTTGTAGTCAATTTTGGTTTCATATTATTTCACCTTTAAATTCCATTCCCATGCAGTTCTTATTATATCTTTTACATTAGTGTAATGAGGTTTCCATCCAAGTTCAGCTATAGCTTTTTCACTTGAAGCTATAACGCATGGAGGATCTCCTGGTCTTCTTGATGTAATTTCTGCAGGAATATTTATTTTAGTTACTTCTTTTGCAGCATTAAGCATCTCAAGAACTGTAAAACCACTGCCATTACCCAGATTGTATATACCACTTGTATTTTCTTCTAATTTTTTGAGTGATAGGATATGAGCTCTTACTAAATCTACAACATGAATATAATCTCTCACTCCAGTTCCATCTTTAGTATTAAAATCGTTTCCATAAATAGAAAGCTTAGGAATAGTTCCTTTTGCAGCTTTTAATATAAGAGGAATAAGTGCAGTAATTCCTTCTCCCATTTGACCAATCTCATGTTTTTCATGAGCTCCACCTACATTGAAATATCTGAATATAGAATAATTTAATCTATAAGCTTCTGCACAGTCCATAATAATTCTTTCAGACATAAGTTTACTCATTCCATAAGGGTTAATAGGATCTTTTGAATGATTTTCATCTACAGGCTCAGGTTCTTTTACATTTCCATAAACAGCTGCAGTAGAAGAGAAAACTATATTTTTAATATTATTTTTTCTCATTGATTCTAACAGGCACATAACAGTGTAAGTATTATTCATATAATATTTATTGGGCTCTACAACACTTTCAGGGACTTTTATATACCCAGCAAAGTGCATTACAGCATCAATTTTGTTTTCATTAAATATTTTGTCCATCATATTACTGTCTTGAACATTTCCATGATAGAATTTTGCTCTTTTATCTACAAGCTGCATAAAACCATTTTCCAAACTATCTATAACAACTACAGAATAACCAGAATCAAGAAGTTCTGCAGTAGCATGACTTCCAATATATCCAGCTCCTCCTGTAACTAAAATATTTTTCATAAAGGACCTCCTAAAAAGTAGTATCAATATATTATAACATTAAAAAAAGCAAGTTTGAATGGTAAATTTAGATATATTTTCTTGGAGTTAAAATATTATCAGGTATAGGTACTTTTTTATTGAATAACTTTATAAAACTTCCGTTAAAAAGAAGCATAATTAGTGTACCTATTCCAATACCTTGGAGGGATTTATTATATATTCCAAAAAGAAGAGCTATAACAAAAGGAACACCAAGATATACATAATTTGCCTTTTTCATATCAGGAACCAAATAATCATTAACAGTTTTTAAAAATTGATCAAAAGGGTTCATAGCTATATTTAATCTAAGATAAACAGAGATTCCACAGCTGAGTATAAGATTTCCAATTATAAAGAAAAGTATTTTTGAAACTATATGCTCAGGATGCACCCATGAAAATATATTTAAAAAGAAATCAAGAAATTTTCCAAATATATATGCTACAAAAAAAGAACCAGCAAGTTTGAAAAATTCAAATTTTTTACTGATGAATATAATTGGTATAAAAACTAAAAAATTAAGAATAATAGTACATATACCTATTTGGAGGAGAAAGACTTTTGACATTCCTATACTTGCAGCAACCCAAGGACCACTTCCAATATCTCCTTTAATTAACAAAAAATTTCCAAAAGCATTTACTAAAATTGAAAAAATCCAAAGAGCATATTTCTTAATTAGATTTATATTCATGTTTCCCCTCACTTATAAAAATAAACTATATTCCATAATTTTTGATTATACCACGCTTCTTTCGAAATTTAAATAGAAATTAGAAAAATTAATATTTTCTATAAAAAAACTTGATTTTACAGATTTTAAGATATAATTTTTTTATGAATTAAGATTTTGAAAAAAGAAAGAAAAGAACAAAAAAGCTGCCATTTGGCAGCCAACTTCTATTTTGTATAACTTAAATATTCTTCTAAAGTTTCAATGATGCAGTTATAAAAGAAATCATGGGCTAATGAATAGTCTTTATAGTAACTTTTATCAAGAGCCTGATAATATTCTAATCTGTCTACAGTTAGAATAGTAATTGGAGGATAACCAAGTTTTAAAAGCTCTAAATTAGTTAAAAGTCTGGAAGTTCTGCCATTGCCATCTATAAAAGGATGTATGTTAATAAAGTGGCAAGTGAATTCTATAATTCTATTTATTGTAATGGGACCTCCATTATACCAGTTGAGAAGTGCATATATTTCCTGAGAAATTAAATGAGAAGGAATGACATTATGAGAAGCTCCACCTATTTGTACATTTGCATCTCTATATTTTCCAGCACTGACTCTATCAATTCCACTTAAAATTATAGAATGGATCGATTTTATATCATATTCTGATAATTTTCTATCTTTCAATTCTTCAATAAATAAAAGAGCTTCAGCATGATTTTTAACTTCTAAATGTTCTCTTAAAGTTTTTTTAGCAATAGTGATGCCAGTTTCTATTATAACTTTTGTTTCTATTTCTGTAAGTGTATTTCCCTCAATAGCATTTGAATTATATGTATTTTTTATTATATAATTTTCTTTAATTCTTTTGAGTTCACTTTGTGAAAGAGGTCTTTTTTTAATTCATAAATTTTATCTAATTTATTTAACATATAAGCTCCTTTGATATTCCCAGTTTCCTTAATATGTTTTCTACTATACACATTAATAAATTCTTCTATTTTATATATTTTAACATTATCATAACTCGTTATAAAATACAACTTTTTTCTTTTTTATAGAAAAAGAACATATCAAAATTTATTTTTGATATGTTCTTATAGTTGAATGCATATTTAATATATTTTAATATTGAGCTTCTGAAAGAACTTTGTCTTTTCCAAATTCTTTATCTAGAATAAGAGTAATATTTACTTCAGCTTTTGTGTCTAAAGCAGCTCTTATTTCATCAGCTATATCTTTAGCCACATCATTATAAGCTTTTTTATTAAATTCTTCCCAAGCTTTATCTGTGAAAAGACTATCTGTTTCTATAACTACAAAAGGTGTTCCATTAATCACTCCTATATCTATATCATCAATTTTTAATTTGTGTGTACCATCAGTGATATAAGAATGTTTCAGCTCTATTTTTTCTTCTAATAAATCAAGTGTCTTATCTCCACCAGCAAAAGCAAAAGAAGACATAATCAGCATTAATCCTATAAGTTGTTTTTTCATAAATGTACCTCCAAGGAATTAAAAGTAGTATTCTAAAAAGTTCAGATTAGGCCATAATTCTGCAAAATCAAGTTTAATTATAGGTATATTAGTATTTATTTTACTGTTATCAAGAGTTAAAATTAAATCTGGTTTCATATTATTTGAAAAGAAACAATCTAATTCATAACTTGAAATTATAGTGATGTTATTTATCTTATAAAAGTTTTTAAGATATTTTGAAACAAGTTTTCCTAAAAAATGTTTAATAGAGTTATCTATTATCAGAATACTTTTCCTGCTTGTCTTTAATCCATCAGATTTTAAAATATGATTTTTCAATAATAAAGTAATGAAAAGGAGATCATCAGCATGAAATTGTCTAAATACTTTTTTAGTAAAATCATTTACAATTTCAAAAATATTTTCACATGAATCAGGAATATGAGAGATTTTTTTTTGATGCTGGCTTATATTAAATTCAGCTTTATAGTTAGAAAGCTTAAAAGAATATGAAAGTATCATTAAAAAATTCTCATCAATAGTAAAATTAATATTTAATTTTTCTTTTAAAATAGCAAGAAATTCTTCAATCTCTGGTTTTAACTTATACTCTCCTTTATAAGTTTCAATATCAGAATCAAGAAAAACAGATATGATTTGGTCAGTCTCATAATCTTCAATAGGTATATGGATATTATTTAATAATTTTTCCTTAAGATTTTGATATTTTTGAGAATGTGAATTATTTTCTATTTTTAAAGAATCATCCTTAAAATTTTTCCTTAATTTTCCAGATAATATAATGCCTATTACATAGTAAAAGCTTTCTGGAGGAAGAGTAATATTGATATCTCTTGTAACTTCCATAAGCATTCTATCTATTAAGGATATACTGCAATTTTCATTAAACACCTTTAAGAATTTCTGAAATATTTTATTAATATTCCCTTTTTTTATCAGTAATTTTTCTATAAACTGGCTAAGAAGCTGTCTTAAATCAGCTTCTTTTCCAACTAAGGTAACTCCTTTTCCTGCTACTGGAATGAGTTCAATATTTTTATTAGAGAAAAACTCTTTTACATCTATCATATCATAGTTGAGAGCTCTTCTTGTTATCCCAAGTTCTTCTGATATTGGATTTAATGTTATAAGGTTATCTGTAAGTAGTTTTAATATAATATATTCTTTTCTTTCTTCTACAGTTATAACTTCTTTGGAAATAAGATGGGAAATTAATCGAAAATCTTTGTTTTTAATGTAATAAACACCATTATTTTCAACTAAAGAGTTCAGATTGTTGTTTTTTAAGAAATCTTTTATTGTTTTTATATTGTTTGCTACAGTTCTATTTGTTATGGAAAAAAAATCTGCAAGTTCCTCAATTGTAAACTTATTCCCAGTGAGGAATAAGTTAATAATTTTAAGAGAACGCTTTGTTAAAATCATTAGAACACTCCTCTAGTTTTTTATAATACATATCATTATAGAAAAAAATTATGAAAATTGAGTGACAAATGAAAAAAAATATGGTAATATCTATACATAAATATATATAGATAAAAAAGAGGTGATTTAAATGGCAGCTAAAAAAAATGAAGAAGTGAGTAAAGAAAAAGCATTAGACCTTGCTATAAAACAAATATCAAAAGAGTTTGGAGAAGGTTCTATAATGAAACTTGGAAATAACCTAAGTATGAATGTAGAAGTTATTTCAACTGGGAGTTTAAATCTTAATATGGCATTAGGTGTAGGAGGGGTTCCTAGAGGGAGAATAATAGAAGTATATGGAGCTGAAAGTTCAGGAAAAACAACAATAGCTCTTCATATAGTGGCAGAGGCTCAAAAAGCTGGAGGAATAGCAGCATTTATAGATGCTGAACATGCACTGGACCCTGTATATGCAAAAGCCTTGGGAGTAGATGTAGATGAACTGTTGATATCTCAGCCAGACTATGGAGAGCAAGCTTTGGAAATAGCAGATATGCTTGTAAGATCAAATGCTGTAGATATTATAGTAGTGGATTCAGTAGCTGCACTTGTACCTAAAGTAGAAATAGATGGAGAAATGGGAGATCAGCAGATGGGACTTCAAGCCAGACTTATGTCAAAGGCTTTGAGAAAGCTTACAGCAACATTAAACAAATCTAAAACAACAATGGTGTTTATTAACCAGATCAGAGATAAAATTGGTGGATTTGGATTTGGACCTCAAACTACAACTACTGGAGGTAAAGCTTTAAAATTCTATTCATCAGTAAGATTAGAGGTAAAAAGAATAGGATCAGTAAAGCAGGGAGATGAAGTAATAGGTAATGAAACTGTTGTAAAAGTTACTAAAAATAAAGTGGCTCCTCCATTTAAAGAAGCAGCATTCCAAATAATGTATGGAAGAGGAATAACTAGAGTAGGAGAAATAATGGAAATAGCTCTGAATAATGATATAGTTTCAAAATCTGGAGCATGGTTTAGCTTTGGAGATATCAGACTTGGACAGGGAAAAGAAAATGTAAAGGCAAGACTTGAAGCAGAACCAGAATTATTTGAACAGATAGAGAAAAAAGTTCTTGAAATAATAGAAAAGGGGGGATTAGATAGTAAACCTTCTAAAAAGAAAGCGACAGAAAGTACTGAATCGGATGAAAATGACGTATTAGATTTTGATGTTGATAATGAAGAAGTTATTGAAGAAGAAATATAATTTTAGGAATTGAAGATAGGAGCTGATTTATGAAGATATTTAAATCTGGCAGAGGAAATTATTTATATGCAGAAGTTTCTTTTTGGGCAAGAATAAAAAAATGGTTGAGAAAAAATAGAAAATGTAATAAAATATTATTATAAATAAAAAATTATGTTTTTAAAATTCAAACCCCCAAGAGGAGATGAGGTATATGGAAAAAATACTTTTAAAAAATGGGAAATTTGTTTTGGCAAATAGAATTGTTTCAGGAGATTTATTAGTAATAGATGGTAAAATAAAAAAAATAACAGAAAATGAAAATCCTTTATATGAAAATGGTATAGATTTAAAAGGAAAATATGTAGTGCCAGGATTTATAGATGCACATATTCATGGAGCATATGGAGCAGATGCGATGGATGGAACTGTGGAAGCATTAAAGACTATTTCATCATTTGTGGTAAAACATGGAACTACTAACTTCCTTGCTACAACTCTTACAAGTACAAAAGAAATATTAAAAAATGTTTTGGAAAAAATAGGAGAAGTGCAGGACAAAGAATTAGATGGAGCAAATATATTTGGTGCTCATATGGAAGGACCATATTTTGATATACAATACAAAGGTGCTCAAAATGAAAAATATATGAAACCAGCTGGAATAGAAGAGATAAAAGAGTATTTAAATGTAAAACCAGGACTTGTAAAATTATTTTCATTATCACCTAAAGGTGATGCTGCTCTTGAAGCAATCAAATTCTTAAAAGAAAATGGAGTAATAGTTTCTGTCGGGCACTCAGCAGTTTATTTTGATGATGTACAAAAAGCTATAAAAGCTGGATTAAGTCACTCAACACATACATATAACGGAATGAGAGGATTTACTCACAGAGAACCTGGAGTAGTAGGGGCAGTATTAACTAATGATGCTGTAATGGCAGAAATTATATTTGATAAAATACATGTACATCCAGAAGCGGTAAGACTTTTGTTAAAAGCAAAAGGTGTAGATAAAGTAGAATGTATTACAGATGCTATGAGTGCAACTGGACTTCCTGATGGTAATTATAAACTTGGAGAACTTGATGTTTATGTAAAAGACAGTCAGGCAAGACTTGTAAGTAATGATTCATTGGCTGGAAGTGTTCTTACTTTAGATAAAGCATTTAAAAATGTTATTGAATTAGGATACAGTATTTTTGATGCAGTTAAAATGACAAGTACAAATGCAGCTAAGGAATTTGGTCTTAATACTGGAGAAATTTCAGAAGGAAAAGATGCTGACCTTGTTGTATTAAATGGAGATTATTCTGTTAATATGACTTTTGTAAAAGGTAAATTAAAATATCAAGCTTAAAAAGATAAAAAATAATATAAAATAAAATTTATTTAGATGACCTATTCTTGAAAAGAAGCTGATTTTAATTTTTATGTAAAAAAAGATCTTGACAAAAGTAAGAATAACATCTACAATAAACATGAATAAAATAGATCCGGTAGGTAAGGCTACTACAGGGATATGGATTGCTGCCGCAAAATAGTGGAGACACTATGCGTTGGTTTGAACAGGCGATATCGAAACCAAGGTATCATCTAATGCAATTTCACCGCCCTGCAGAGTTAAAGCTCAAACGGTGGCATAAATCATGTAGTGGTGATTTTATATTTGGGATATTTCCCATACCATTGTTTTTGCTTTGGTATGGGATTTTTTTATTGATAATAATTTTTAGAAAGTAGAGAGGTGAGAAGGATGGACACGGGAAATAGCAACAGTACAGACCTGAAAGGGCAGAGTATGAGTGGAATAGATGAGACTGAATGTCTGTCCTTCTGCTCTATAAAAATATATAATATATAATCTTTGTTCTTTTAGTTATGTTTTGCTTGCTTTCAAAAACTTATTAGAAAGTAAAGGAGGAACAGACCAATGATGAAAGAAAAAATGAAAAGAACTCATCTAAGAAAAAATACAGAAAAATTAGTTCATAGAGATGAGGTAAATGCAAGAATGGAATATGCAGCAAATAATGATATTGCTGACATATTAAAAAGATTAGGAAGCACAGCAAAAGGAATAACAAAGGAAAGAATAAAATTTTCTAAAGAAAAATATGGAAGAAACAAAGTAACACAGGGAAAGAAAAAATCTCTTTTCAAAAAGATATGTGATGCTTTTATAAATCCTTTTACAGCAATACTTTTTTGTTTAGCAATAGTTTCTGGAATAACAGATATTATTCTTCCTATTTATCATAATACTCCTGAAGATGTGGATATTATGACAGTAACAATAATTTTAACTATGGTATTGATATCAGGAGCTCTTCGTTTTATACAAGAGGCAAGAAGCAATAATGCAGCAGAAAGACTTCTCGAAATGATTACAACTACTACATGTGTAGAAAGAATGGAAGAGGGAAAAAAAGAGATACCTTTGGAAGAAGTTGTAGTTGGAGATATAGTACATCTTGCAGCTGGAGATATGATTCCAGCAGATATGAGAATCATTGAAGCTAAGGATTTATTTATCAGTCAGTCAGCTTTAACTGGAGAGAGTGAACCTTTAGAGAAAATATCAGAAGTGGCAAAAGAAGAGAGAGAAACTCTTACTGAATACAATAACCTAGCATTTATGGGAAGTAATGTCATCAGTGGAGCAGCAGCTGGAGTAGTAATTTCTGTTGGAGATGATACTATATTTGGCTCAATGGCACAATCGATATCAGAAGAGCCAGTGGTTACAAGTTTTGAAAAGGGAGTAAATTCAGTTTCATGGGTACTTATTCGTTTCATGCTGGTAATGGTTCCAGTGGTATTTTTTATCAATGGAATGACAAAAGGAAATTGGATACAGGCATTTCTTTTTGCAGTATCTATAGCAGTAGGGCTTACTCCAGAAATGCTTCCTATGATAGTGACTACTTGTTTGGCAAAGGGTGCAGTATCTATGTCAAAGAAAAAAACTATAGTAAAAAATCTCAATTCTATTCAGAATTTTGGGGCTATGGATATTCTTTGTACAGATAAAACAGGAACTTTGACACAGGATAAAGTAGTGTTGGAATATCATATGGATGTTCATGGTAAAGAGGACAGCCGTGTGCTTCGTCATGCTTTTCTTAACAGCTGGTATCAGACAGGACTTAAAAATCTTATGGATGTGTCTATAATCCAAAGAACAGAAGAAGAGAGCAGTGAAGATATCTCTTTGAAAAAATTAAATGAAATGTATAAGAAAGTAGATGAGATACCATTTGACTTTTCTCGTCGTCGTATGACAGTAGTTGTTGAAGATGGCAGTGGAAAAACACAGATGATTACTAAGGGAGCAGTGGAAGAAATGCTTTCTATATGTAAATATGTGGAATATAAAGGTAATGTAGAACTTTTGAATGATGAATTAAAAAAAGATATTCTTCAAACAGTGGATAATTTTAATGAAGATGGAATGAGAGTTATAGCAGTAGCACAGAAAACAAATCCTTCTCCAGTAGGAGCTTTTGGAGTAAAAGATGAATGTGATATGGTTCTCATAGGATATCTTGCTTTTCTTGATCCTCCAAAAGAAACTACAGCCAAAGCTATACAAGCATTAAAAGAGTATGGAGTAACTACTAAAATTTTAACAGGAGATAATGATAAAGTTACAAGAAGTATATGTCAAAAGGTAGGACTTAAAGTAGAAAAAATACTTTTAGGTTCTGATTTGGAAAGAATGAGTGACTATGAATTAGGAAAAGCTGCAGAAAATATAAGTGTCTTTGCAAAACTTTCTCCTGATCAAAAAGCCAGAATAGTAAAAATACTTCGTGATAATGGACATACTGTTGGATTTATGGGAGATGGAATAAATGATGCAGCTGCTATGAAAGCAGCAGATATAGGAATATCAGTGGATACAGCAGTGGATATTGCTAAAGAATCAGCAGATATTATTCTTTTGGAAAAAGATCTGATGGTACTTGAAGAGGGAATAATAGAAGGACGTAAAACATATGCCAATATGATAAAATATATAAAAATGACAGCTTCATCAAATTTTGGAAATATGTTTTCTGTACTTGCAGCAAGTGCATTTATTCCATTTTTACCTATGATGAGTGTCCAATTAATATTTTTGAATTTGATTTATGATCTTTCATGTACTGCTATTCCTTGGGACAATGTAGATGATGAATTTTTAAGAATACCAAGAAAATGGGATGCTTCATCTGTTGGAAAGTTTATGTTGTGGATAGGACCTACAAGTTCAATATTTGATATAACAACATATCTTGTACTTTATTTTATTATATGTCCAATGTTTGTATCAGGGGGGCTTCCTTATCATATGATTCCAGCATCAGATGAATCAATGAGAACTATGTTTATAGCTTTGTTTCAAACAGGGTGGTTTGTCGAATCTATGTGGACACAGACATTGGTTATCCATATGATAAGAACACCAAAAATTCCATTTATTCAAAGCAGAGCTTCATTGTCAGTAACTTTGCTTACTTGCAGTGGAATATTATTCCTTTCATTAATTCCGTATACAAAACTTGGAGAAATGATAGGACTTACAGTACTGCCAGCTGTATATTGGCCTTTCCTTATAGCTACAGTTATTCTTTATATGGTATTAGTTACATTCCTAAAGAAGATATATGTGAAACGTTATAGAGAGCTTTTATAAAATTAAAAAAAGGAGTGGGAGTTTTTCACTCCTTTTTTAGTAAAATATATTTTAATTTATTTACATTAAAAGAATTAAAATTTTATCAAGATTTTTTTATTTTCTAAATTTATTATAAAAACTTTTATTTGATTCTATAATTTTGTAAAATAAAAAGAAAATATTTTATGAAAAAGAGTTTTTTTATATAAAAAAAATAATAGAGAATATTAGCAAAAATATAGTTTACAAAATTATTCTCGATCAATATAAAATGAAAATACTTTATAAAATCTTTTAAAAAATAATTAACCATACAGATTTGGTAAAGGAATCGAAGAAATGTATAATTCATATATCTCTAGAGAGAATCTAAAAAATTTGATATTCTATATTGAATTTAATAATATAGATAGCTTGGAGGAAATATGAGTAAATGGACAATGATTTATGATGAATGTTATGAGGAAATAGTTCAGGAAATAAAAAAAACTAGAGAAGAAAAATATACTCAAAAGGAGTTTTCGCAAAAATTGGGGATATCACAAAAAACAGTAAGTTGTTATGAGAATTGCAGAAATGAAATGAATATAAAATTGCTTGCAGAAATTTGTGAAATATTAGATATAAATTTTATGAAAAGAATGGAAATATTTTTTAAAGCATATAGTTCAAACAAAAAGAAAAAAAAATAATATATTACAAATTTGGTATAAAATAAGCGAAGGTATATAATCCAATTATCTCTAGAGAAAAAATAAAAAATGGAGGAATTAATATGGCAGAAACATTTACAGGGAATCAATTAAAAGCAATACCAATAGAATCGTTAGTAGCAAGTCCATTAGTAGCAGTAGTAGATGCACAAAAGCAATTAAGTGCTTCTATGTATAGTTTTATTAAAGAGGTGGCTCTTGATGAAAATGGCAATGTAAAAAACGTTAATTTTAACTATTCAGCAGTTGAAAATGGAGAAAAAGTAGAAAAAACTATCTCTGCACCATTTATTGCAATGACAGGGATTCCAAATTTATCAATGGAACTGGTTACAATAGATTTTGAAATGGAAATTTCAACTTCAGATACAAGTACAAGCTCTACTGATGTGGGAGCAAGTGTTTCAGGAGGATGTTTTGGAGTAAAATTTAGTGGTAGTGTATCACATAAATCAGAACAAACAAGAAAATCAGACACAAGATCTAAATATACTTTCCATGTAGAAGCTAGGAAACAGGATACTCCAGAACCATTAATGAGAATAATTGAGGCAATAACTAATGATGTAACAAAACCATCTCAAATAACAGATGGAAATGCACCTAGAAATAGTGAGAGTATTATAAATACTCAAGAAACAGCTGCATAATAATTTAATGGGAGCTCATTAGAGCTCCCTGATAAAAGGAGGAGAAAATGATAAAATGTTATCCTTGGAAATTTAGAAAGTCACAAAATGACCAATCTCTTTCAGATATAACAAGAGGGCTTCTTTATTCAGCTAACGCTGCTCAGCAAATATTAAATAATCATTATATTGAGTCTATAGCCAAGTATTTTGATGAAGATGGCAACCCTATAATGTATAATTTTAAAGTGCAAGATAATAAAAAAGCAAGTATCCCTCTTTTAGCTTTAACAGAACCTAAAGGATTAAGGCTTAAAGAAATAGAAATAGATCTCAATGTTAGAATAGATGAGGGAAAAGTAAAAACTAAAGATGGGATTCCTGAAGAAGATGAAGTAAGATATGCTGACAGAACAAGTTTTGAGGTTACTCTTGCTCCTACTAGTGATAATACTAAAGGAAGAACTTCAAATAATATAGGAATAAAATTAAAATTTGAAGAACAGGATAATCCAGAAGGAATAGAAAGAATAATGGATGAATTTAGAAACAGACCTCTCATATATACTATGTTTGATACAGAAGAAAATGAAGAAGAAAATGAAGAAGAGATTGAAGAAGAGGAAGAAGAAATAGAAGAGGTGCCAAAGAAAAAAAATTCTTTAAAGAAAAAACGTAAAAAAGCTTTATATGATGAAGATGATGAATAAAAAAATCAAAAACTTCTTCCAAAAGATAAAAAGAAAATTTTATAAAACCCCTGAAGAAAAGAGAAAGGATCTTTCTAAAAAAATATTCTACATAGCTGATGAAATAACATATTTAGAAAATACACTTAAAAAATATAATTTTTATTCAGCTAAAATATATTTTTCCTTTAAAAATGATGATATAATAGAAGATATAAAGAATGGTTTGGAAGGAAGAAAATTATTTAACTATGAAATCATTAAAAAAGATAATAATATAAAGCTGATACTTACTAAAAAATAGGAGGTAAGAATGAAAGTTAAAGACATATGTGAAGTTATTGATACCAAAAAAGTTATGAGAGTAATAGCTTTAAATGAAATAAGTGGAAATGAAAATGTTATATGTAAATTTAGTTTTGCTGGAGGAATATCTGGATATAGCTTTGGAAGAAGTCAGTTTGATGTGAAACATAATGAAGCAGCTAGAAATTTCCTCAAGAACAAATGTGGGTTTACACAAGCAGAGATGGATAAACTTTTAAGATTGGATAAAGATATAGCTCCATTGAATGAAAAATTAAAAGCCCATAGAAAAGAGATAGATGAACTTGATGCAGAGCATATAAAAAAAATGATAACACATGTTTCATCATTGGAAAAACTTCCTGATATGGATGAAAAAACTTTTGTTCATTTAGTAGATTACCATAATCAATTTAATCTAAGCAAAGGTGGAAAAATGCATCAATGGCTACAGTTAAAACCACTATTGACACCAGATGATGTACTTAACTTTAAATTAGGACTAAAATGGGGAAAAGAGCATCCAGAAGATGTCAAAAGAAGATGGAATAATATAGAGAGAGAATGGTAAAATAAAAAATTGAGGAGGATAAATTATGGAAATAATAAATAAATTAAGGCAGAATACTATTATTTTTGCAGGATATGGATACCATGAAAAAACAATTGATGTAACTGAAAAGATAAAAGCTGGATATAAAACTGGAAAAATAGAATTTAAAGCTGGAAATGATATTGCTGGAGATCCTTTTGTAGGCAGAAGAAAATCTTTATATATTATTTGGACAGAAGATGGAATAACAAAATCAGGAACTGTTGAAGAGGGAGATGGAAGAGGAATTGTCCTTCCAAAAACTTTGGCAGTAGCTGATTAGTAAAGTAATTTCATAAAAATTGAATATTGAAAATCAATAATAAAAAGCTGTGATAAAAGTGATGTTTTATCCAGCTTTTTCTTTAATAAGAATGTTTTGTGAAATTTTTATTAAACTCTTGTTATTAATTTAAAAAATAATAGTTATAAATGGGGAAAATAGACTTTAAAACTGGATTTAAATAGGACTTGATTTTTTGAAATAATGGAGGGAAAGATGGAGAATTTAGAAGGAGGAAAAAAAGATCAGAATTTTTTGAAAATCAATAACAAAGTAAAAAAAATTAAAAATTTGGTATTATTTATTTTTATATGTTTATCGCTTTTTTTCATGGGAAGATTTTTTTATGTAATATATGACGAAAAAGTAAATTTAGATAATGAAATAGAAAACTCATTATCACTGGCAGAAAAAAAATTAGATATGTATTTAAAAACTTTTAAATGGGAAGAGATAGATGAAAAGAAAATTAATTATAATACTATATTTCAAAATTATCTTATGTATAAACCTAAGACAAATATAAATCAAAATTACACAATATATAAGTTGCCATATGTTAGAGAAAAGTTTTCTTCAATTATTAACAATGGGATAATTATATCAAAAGAGAATGAGAGAAATAATAAAAAATTAGAAAGAATTTTGTCTAAGGAATTAAGTACTTTAAATGAAATAGAAAAAATATTAGAAAATGAAAATTTAAAAAATACTAGAATAGTAGCAGTAAATAATGACTATAGAATGATTTTTTCTAAAGAAGTACTTGATGAGTTGAAGGAAAAATACTATAGTGAATCACTAAAATATCCAATAATTTCTGGAAAAAATATGAGATTTTACAAGAAGAAAAATGGAAAAATTTATTATTTAGAAATAAAAAATTATAATTTATTTTTAAAAACTCTTCTTAAAACTCCAGAATTTAAAAGATATGAGTATTTATTTTTAATATCTCCCTCAACAAGATATATATATCATCCTAAAAAGGAACTTTTAGGAATGGATCTATTTAGTGAGGCTTTAATAGATAAAGATAAGAATTTAAATAAAGCTGCAAAAGTGCTGTATGAAAAAAATCCATCAGAATATTTTTCAAGAGTAAGTAAAAATAAAGTAACATCTCAATCTTCAATTATGGGATATAAATATTTTTCACAAATACCTTTATATATAGGAATAGTAACTATAGATGAGGAATCTGTTGTGGGAAGAATAATAGATATAAAAACAGATTTATTTTTAATGATAATATTTTTCTCACTATTTTTAGGAAGTTATCTTGTAATGAATTTAAAAGAAATATCTTGGAAAAAAATAGCATTAGTGTCAGGAATACAAATACTTCTTGTATGTGCTTTTATAGGAACAATAAATTATTGTTCGTTAAAAGAAGAGATGAAGAAATTTGAAACAATAAACAATAAGGAAGCTTTAAATAATTACTTATGGACTAATAAATTAAGCAAAGACCTTACTGTAAAACTACAGATAGAATCAATAGAATTTAAAGAAGCAAATAATGTGAAGATGACAGGAACAATCCAACATGAGAGTGAACCTAAATATGATATTTTCTTTCCAGATGCTGTAGAATATAGTGAATGGGTTGTAAATGAGAAAAATGGAATTGTTACTAAAAAGTTTTTAATGCTTCTTAGAGAGGAATTTAATTATTATAAGTATCCTCTTGAAAGTAATGTAATTTCATTAAAAATGCAGGGAAGAGGCATGGATGAAGGAAAAGTTGTAGTTCCAGATTTTACAGAATATCCTGAAGGAATGCTGATGTCAGCTAATCATGGAATCAGAAAAGATATTGTCCTAAATGGTTGGAACATGATAGGAACTTTTTTCAGCTTTAATAAAATTTCTGACCTAGAGCAAGAACTTGTTTTTAATATTTATTTAAAAAGGAATATGCTGTCCCCATTTATTTCAAGTCTTCTTCCAGTTTTTATTATTTTATCGATGATATTTGGAATATTGATTTTAATAGAAGAGGGAAAAGAGAATGAAAGAACAGAATTTACTTTAGGATCATCTTCAGGGCTATTCTTTACAGTTATATTATCTCAAAGTCGCCTTAGAGATAATATAGCAACAGATGAACTTTTATATTTGGATTATTACTATTTTTTGTTGTATGCATTGCTATTGATAACTGTTTTAACTGTATTTTTCTATAAATATAAAAAAATAGAATATAAATATATTTTTAATCTGAAAAAACTATTTTGGTTTTTATCAAGTTTTATAATAATGTTAATCACACTTATTATTTATAATATATAAATAAAAAATGAAGGGGCTGTTTTAAATTTGCAACAGTCCCTTCATTTTAGTATTATCGAGTAAAAATAAATTTATCTTTATCAGATAATTCAATGTTAATTGAATATCCAAGCTCAGAAAATTCTTTGATTTTTTCTACATCATTAATTTTGTTTTTAATAAGATAATTAAGCATACTTCCTCTACCCTGTTTTGCAAAACTGCTCACTGATTGGAATTTTCCATTTTTATTTTCTTTAAAATCAATATCAATAATTCTATAAAGAAAATTTTTTCGTTCTATCATTTTAGAATATTCGCCTGAAGCAAGGTTTATAAGGATTTTATCAGAATCTTTCTGTAAAAGATTTGTGATATAATTTGTAACATAATTATTCCAAAATGAATATAAAGAGGAAGAATTTAGTTTCATAGTCATATCCAATCTATACTTTTTGACAAAATTAGAAGGATGTAAAACTCCATAAAAAGCAGAAAGAATAAGTAGAGTATTTTCAGCATACTCAATATTATTTTTATCATATTTTTCTAATTCTAGGTTTTTAAATGAAACTCCATTGTATAATGAAAATGCAGATATCTCTTTTAAAGAATCAAAATTTTTTATATTTTTAAAAGTTTCATCTAAAAGTTTACCCTTAATTTTCATAATTTCTGCAATCTCTTCTTTTGAAAAGGATTGAAGTTTTTTCAAAAGTTTATTATTTTTTTCTTTAAAAAATAAAGGAGAAGAGGATAGAGATAATATCTCACTATCTCTCATCTCTTTGCTTGGGGAGAATATAATCTTCATTAGAAGAATATCCCATTGTCACAATAGTTTTCTCCAAGAAGTGGGAAGAAGATAATACAGCAGTCTTTATCCCCATTTATTTTTTTTATAGCTCTTGTTAAAAATTCTCCAACTGTAGCTTTTACTTCTGGAGTTCTTTCAAACCAGTATAGTTCAACAAATGTATATCCATCTACTATTTTTCCATCATAGATATATTCAGTATCCATATGTTCAATAGTAAACCAAGTTCTGTCACACTTGATTATCTCAGTAAGACCATCAATTATCTCCTTGCTGTTTTCAACTAAAGCTTTTTTATCCATTCCTCTAACTTTTAAATGTGGCATAATTCCCTCCTAAATTTTTATTATAAAGACTCCTTTTCAGGAATCAAAGTTACATCAATATAGTTATTTAAGTTTATTGCTTTCTTAGCAAAGTCCATTAAATCTTTTTTCTGCATTATTTTTGCATATTCTTCTGGTGTAGGAACCTTATATTCTGGGTCAACAGTAGATTTTTGGTAGAAATAATTTAGCCAGAACACATTTTCTTTCAATTCATTCTTGTATGAAAGTTCATAATTTTTTATAATACTGTCTATTTTCTTTTGATCTATATCTTTGTTGGACATATCAGAAATAACTTGCAGTACTGCTTTTGTCAATTCATTAACTCTCTTAGTATCACAGCTGAAACTTATTGTCATTCTGTCTTCTCCAAAGTTATTAGGTGAAAGAGAAACTTTAGATGAAATAGAGTATACACCACCTATTTTTTCTCTTATATCTTCAATAAGAGCTATATTTAATACTCTTGAAAAACCACTGTATAGGATTCTTTCCTTTTCTCCATAAGTGCTGTTATATGGGAATATTAAAGTTACAGTTGATTTTTTATCAATTCCTTTTACCACTTCTTTTTTCACAATATCTTTAGGGATATTCAAATCAAGTGGTTTAGGAGAAATTACTTTTTCACTACTAGGCAACGAAGCAAAATATTTCTCAAGAAGTGCAGGAAGTTTCTTTTCATCAAATGAACCAACTACTAATAATTGATATCCATTAAAATCATCAAATTTATTTTTGAATGTATTTAAAGCTTCATTTTTATTAATCTTTTCTAAATCCTCAAGAGATAAAGGAAGTCTTCTTTGATTATTTCCACTATATATTTTAGAAATTTCGTCACTATAGACTGCTCTTGGAGAGTTATTTCTATTAAGAATAGCTTCTTTGGTATTTTCTATCATTGTTTTAAATATTACATCATCAATTTTAGGTTCTTTTATAGTATAGCTCATATATTCCAAAGCTGGAATAAGGTTTTCTTTATCTGTTGTAATAGAAATTCCCTGCTCATAGTCAGTGATATAAGGAGATAGACTGAAGTTTTTTCCTTTCATAAAATTTTCCAAATCATTTGGTGAAATGTTAGATGCACCAGAACTGATTACAAGATCACTGCTGAAAATAGAATTTAGATATTCAGGGTATGCATCAACTGAACTTCCCTCTTTTTTAAATAGTTTTATATATATTTTATCCTTATCAAAGTCTGTAGATTTAGATAATACTTTTATTCCATTAGAAAGACTAAAACTTCCATCAGAGGATTCAATTATTTTTCCATTTGTAACTTGAATAGGAGGAAGTTCTACATTTGATGATGAAAAATCCAATAGGTTATCTTTTGCTTCTCTGCTTTCAGTCATTACTTTTTCAAGCTGTTTTTCATCAGGAATCCCTTTTCCAGTAGAAGGAGCAGTAAGGAAATAAAGAGTATTGCTGTTATATATTTCTTCCATTCTTTTATTAAGATCAGATAATTTTATTTTATCCAATTCTTTTGAAAATACTTCAAATTCTTTATCTACATCTAAGAAGCTGTCACCAGACATAATATATTCCACAAGAGCATTTATATATGTTCCATGCTGTATGCTTTCTTTATTTGCAACTAAAGTTTTATAATTGTTATAAATATTTTTCTTTTCTAATTCAAGTTCTGTCTGATTTATTCCTTTTATCATAGAAGTTTTTAATGCTGCATTTAGAAGAGCAGCCCCTTCTTCAGTTCTTCCATCTCTTATAGCAGCTACTGCACTGAAAATATCACTGTGGTTGTTGATTGAATATTTATACACAAGGCTTTCAATAATAGGAGAATTATCTTTTTTAGAAAGATTAGATAATCTTGTATTAAGAATATTAAAAAGGAGCTGATCTATAATACTTGCTTCCATTCCTTCCTCAGTATTTATTATAGTTCTATCTAATATTTTTGTCATATAGAAAGTGTTGTAAGTAATTTCAGGATCAGTAAATACTATATATTTATTTTTAAGTTCAGCAAGCCTATAATCTTCAGGAACAGTAACTTTTTTGTCACTTGTATAGTCAAAATATTTTTTGATTATATTTTCAACTTGAACAGGATCAAAATCCCCAACAGCAACTACAGACATATTTTCAGGTAGATACCATCTATCATAGAAGCCTTTTAGGATTTCAGAAGTAGCTCCATTTATAGTTTCTGTAAGACCTATAGGAAATCTGTCAAAATATCTTGAGTTGCCAAAGATGGCTTTTTTATGAATATCTCCTAGTCTTTGAGAAAGACCTTGTCTTAATCTCCATTCTTCTATTATTACTTTCTTTTCATTTTCTACCTGATCAGGTGCTAAAGTCACTTCTGTAGCCCATTCTCTAAGAACTTCTACACCTTTTTCTATATCTTCAGTTGTAGTAGAAGGTACTTGTAGCTTATATACAGTTCTGTCAAAAGAAGTATAAGCATTTAAATCTCCACCAAAATTTAAACCAAGTGATTGAAGATACTTGATCATATCATTTTTTTCATACTTTGTAGTACCATTGAAAGCCATATGCTCAAGGAAATGAGCCAACCCCTGCTCCTGTTCCTCTTCATATAAAGAACCAGCTTTTACTACAAGATTAAGTTCAGCTTTCTCTTCTGGCTTTTTATTTTTGTATATATAATAAGTTATTCCATTTGGAAGTTTTCCAGTAACTAGGTTTGGACTGTTTTCCAAAGGTTTTGAGAAAACAGTTATAGAAAGTATAAAAAGCAAAATAGTAAAAAGGTATTTCTTAAATCTATACATTAATTATCACCTCAAAAGTTGTTTTAAATATATAATAACACAATTTTGTTAAAAGATATCAGAAATTTTTTCTTTTTTTCTTCAAGTTCCTCTAAAAAATGTTATAATAAAAAAGAAAGATAATTTTGATAAAATTCTAAAAAAGGAAAGTGAGAAGATGAGTTACAGGATAGTATTGATTCATGGATTTCATAGAGATTACAGAGATATGGAACCATTGGAACAAAATTTAGCTTCATTAGGGTATAAAGTAGAAAATTTAAATTTTCCTCTTACTTTTCCAGATATAAAATTTTCAGTGGATATGCTTAAAAGCTTTCTTTTGGATCTTAAATATGGGGGACTTAGTGAAAAAGAGGAAATTGTTCTCATTGGATATGGACTTGGAGGACTTCTTATTGAAGAAACTTTGAAAGACAAAGAGGCAGAGGATATTGTTGATAAAATAGTATTGATAGCTGCTCCACTGAGAGATTCAGTTGTTCATAGAAGATTAAAAAGAATTTTTCCCCTGTTGGATACTATATTTAAACCTTTAAAACTTTTTAAAAGAAAAAAAGAATATGAAATAGATAGAAAAATAGAAATTGGATTGATTATAGGAACAGAAACAGAGGGGATATTTAGTAAATGGCTGGGAGAATATAATGATGGGCTGGTAAATTCTAAAGAATGTATGTTGGATTATGCAAAAGATACTCTTTTTCTTCCTCTTGTTCATGATGAAATACATAAAAAAATGGGAACAGCAAAATATATAAATAATTTTATATCAAAGGGACAGTTCAGAGTAGATTAATTGGAGGGAGCAAATGGAAAAAAAGATAGAAAAATATGTAGAACTTGCTGTAAAGATTGGTATAAATCTTCAGCAAGGACAGATTCTGGTTATAAATTCTCCAGTAGAAACAGCTGATTTTACCAGAAAAATTGTAGAAGAAGCATATAAAAATGGAGCAAAAGAGGTAGTAGTCCACTGGAATGATGAGATATGTGGAAAATATAAATATCTGTATGGAGCAGAGGAATTATTTGAAAATTATCCTCAATGGCAGGTAGAATCTATTATGGAGTATATGAGAAAAGGAGCAGCTTTTTTAAGTGTATATGCTTCTGATCCAGAGCTACTAAAAGATGTAGAGCAAAGTAAAATAGCAAAATATCAAAGAACAAGAAGCAAAGCATTGAAAGAACATTATGACAGAATAATGAATAACTATAATCAGTGGTGTGTAGTATCTGTGCCAACTAATGCCTGGGCTGGGAAGATATTTCCTGATCTAACTAAGGAAGAAAGTAAAGAGAAATTATGGGATCTTATTTTCTCAATAGTGAGAGCGGATAAAGATGATCCAATAGAAGAATGGAAAAATCATTTAAACTCATTAAAAAAGAATATGAATTATCTTAATGAAAAGAAATTTAAAAAATTGATATATAAAAATTCCCTTGGAACAAATCTGGAAATAGGTCTTCCAGAGGGGCATATCTGGACAGCAGGAGGAGAAACTTCAAAAGAAGGTGTATATTTTGTAGCTAATATGCCTACTGAAGAAATATTTACACTTCCTAAAAAAGATGAAGTAAATGGAATAGTTTACAGCAGTAAACCTTTTAGTTATGGAGGAAATTTAATAGAAAAATTTTCACTTACATTTAAAGAGGGGAAAGTTGTAGATTTTTCTGCTGAAAAAGGAAAGGACACTCTTGAACAGCTTTTAAAAAGTGATGAGGGAGCAACTTATCTAGGAGAGGTAGCTCTTGTTCCATATGATTCACCAATTTCAAATTCAGATACTATATTTTATAATACTCTTTTTGATGAAAATGCTTCATGTCATCTTGCATTAGGACAAGCTTATCCTATTTGCCTGGAAAATGGAAGTGAAATGGATGAGAGCCAGCTTAGAGAAAAAGGAGTAAATATTTCAATGGTGCATGAAGATTTTATGATTGGAACTTCTGACTTAGAAATAATTGGAATAGATCATCTTGGAAATGAAACTTTGATAATGAAAAATGGAAATTTTGCCTTTACTGAAAAGTAATAAAGTGGTAAAATGGAGTTCCTTGGCAGGGGAATGTATATACCAAAATAAAAATGAAGCTGATAGATAAACCAGCTTCATTTTTTATATAAATTCTTTTTCTCTTAGGAACTCAATAACTTTTTCTACACCCTCATCAATAGTTGAATACTGTATTGTATGATTAAATTGATATTTGTCTATACTTTTTTGATAAAGAGGATCATAGTATTCTTTTATCAATTCTGCTGCTAATTCTGGAAGTTTTTTATTTTCGAGCAGCTGTAAATAGCTTTCAATATTTTTTTTAGAGGTATAACGGCTGATTTTCATTATACATTCTCTTAATGCCTCTTCAGGAGCATCAGCATAATCTTCCATAAGAACTTTTATTCTATGTTCAGGAGTAGTTTCAGCTATCAGATGATATCCTGAAACAAGAGAATCATAGACAGAATCAGGAATGTAAATATTTCCTATTCTCTTGCTCTCACTTTCAGCAAGAATATATCCTTCCTTATTAGAAACAAGAAATTCATAAAGCTCTGTTTCAAATCTTTTCTGGCTTTGTTTTCTTTTCTCTCCAAGAGCTCCAAAGTGAGAACCTTTATGATCTGCAATTTTTTCAAGATTTAATACAGGATATCCCATTTCGTGAAGTTTGGCAAGTATTTTAGTTTTTCCAATGCCTGTTCTTCCATGAATGATGACATATTTAAACTTTTCATTGAGAATAGGTATTGACTTATATACAAATTCTCTATAAGCTTTATATCCTCCTTCAAGCTTTGTACACTTATATCCTAATGCCTGAAAAAGTGAACACATAGTTCCGCTTCTCATTCCTCCTCTTGCACAAAAGAAGACTATTTTTTTATATTTAGAAGAAAGTTCCTGTACTTGCTTAAAAATCTCAGGAAGTCTTTTAGAAATAAAATTTACCCCCAGTTCTTTAGCTAATTCTTTTGACTGCTGTACATAAGCTGTTCCAACAGCAGCTCTTTCTTCATCTAATAAAACTGGGATATTTACAGCATTGGGGATAGGTTCACTTTCAAATTCTTTTGGAGTTCTTACATCAACCAAAATGTAGTTATCCATTTCTAAAAGTTCCCTATAGGTAATTGTATTCATAAAAAATCCTCCCAAAATTCATAATATATATAATATACACCTTTTATCGACTCAAAGTCAATAAAGAGTGGAATCTTAATAAAAAATTATTATTAAAAATATGTATATATTATAACTGAAATATTTGAAAAAATAAATTATAAAAAAAATAAAAAAGGGAAAAAAGTATGGAAAAAGTATATATAATTGAGCTAATTCGAAAATATAAAAAAATCAAATTCATACTATATATAGTTTTATTTAAAAAAATAAACACTATATTTTGTAAGAATTATGCTATAATATTTTTGGTAATATAACAGGGAGGTAGTCATGGATATAGCTAGCTGGTTAGGAAAAGACAATAAATTAGGAATGGATATTTGGGAAAAAAAATATAAATATGATGGCGAAACATTCAATGAATGGTTAGAAAGAGTTTCTGGTGGAGATCAGGAATTAAAAGAAATGATAGCTAATAAGGAGTTCATCTTTGCTGGAAGAATTCTTTCAAATAGAGGATTGTATAAATTAGGAAGAAAGATAACTTATTCAAATTGTTATGTTATAGCACCTCCAGAAGATAATCTGGAATCTATATTTGATACTGCTAAAAAACTGGCAAGAACTTATTCTTATGGTGGGGGATGCGGAGTAGACATTTCTAAATTAAGACCAAAAGGATCAGAGGTAAATAACTCAGCCAAATATACTACTGGCTCAATATCTTTTATGGAACTGTATAATTTAACTACAGATATAATAGGTCAAAAAGGAAGAAGAGGAGCATTAATGATATCTATTGATGTAAATCATCCAGATGTTTCTGAATTTATCTCTATTAAATCAGATCTTAACAAAATACAGAAAGCAAATATATCTGTAAGAGTAGATGCTAACTTTATGAAAGCAGTAATTGAAGGTTTGCAGTTTGTGACTGAGTTTTTAGTAGAAGATACTGGTGAGGTAATCACTAAAGAAATAGATGCAAGAAAACTTTTTAAAGAACTGGCAAGACAAAACTGGAAATTTGCTGAACCAGGAATACTTTTCTGGGATAGAATATCAAAATGGAATCTATTAAGTGAAGATGAAGAATTTGAATATGCTGGAACAAATCCATGTGCAGAAGAACCACTGCCAGCAGGAGGAAGTTGTCTTTTAGGCTCTCTTATACTTCCAACATTTGCAGAGGGAAAAGAGTTTAACTTTGATAGATTAGCATCTGCTGTACAAAAATCTGTAAAAGCTCTTAATGATGTACTTGATGAAGGACTACCATTACATCCTCTTGAAGAGCAAAGAGAATCAGTAAGAGATTGGAGACAGATTGGATTAGGAATATTAGGGGTAGGAGATCTTTTAATTAAACTTGGATTGAAGTATGGATCACCTGAATCTTTAGAATTCTGTGATAATATAGCAAAAGTAATAGTAGACAACGCATTGAAAGCAAGTGCACTTTTAGCTAAAGATTTTGGAGCATATCCTAAATATAAAGCCAATAAAGTATTGAAATCAGAATTTCTATTAGAAAATGCGAGTATAGAAACATTTGAGTTAATTGAAAAGTATGGACTTAGAAATTCACAGCTTTTAACTATAGCTCCTACAGGTTCAATAGGAACAATGTTAGAAACAAGTACAGGAATAGAACCTAATTTTGCATTTTCTTATGTAAGAAAAACAGAAAGTCTTCATGGAGAAGATGTATTTTATAAAGTATTCATTCCAATTGCCAAGAAGTATATGGAAGAAAATAATATTATAGATGAAGAGGATTTACCAGAATATTTTGTAACAGCTCAAAATCTGAATCCATATGATAGAATAAAAATGCAGGGAATATGGCAAAAAAGAATAGATGCAAGTATTTCCTCAACAATTAATCTTGTAAATAAAGTTTCTGTTGAAGAAGTTGAAAAGCTATATTTAGAGGCTTGGAAAAACGGACTTAAAGGAATGACAATATATAGAGCTGGTTGTGACAGGGAAGGAATACTTACTGTAACACCAAAAACAGAAAAGAAAGTAGAAGAATTAACATTACCAACTATACCTAGAGGAGAGTTGAAACCAATAGCTCCAGATACAATTTACTATCCAACTACAATGAGAATAGGTTGTGGAAAACTTAAAGTAATGATAGGTTATTCCCCAAGTGAGAGAGCTATTCAAGACCTGTATGTAATAAGAAGCGGAGTAGGTGGATGTGAGAAAAATATTCAGGCTGTGGCAATATATATGTCTGGAATACTTAGACTAGGTGGAAATCTATTTATGCTGGAAAAAGCAATAGCAGGAGTAAGTGGATGTACATCATTTGCTGTAGCTAGAAGTAAAAATCAAGAGATAAGCAAAGGAAATACATGTCCATCAGCTATTCTTAATATTCTTAAGAATTTTGAAAAAGATATGGGATTAGATGCACATGAAAAAGCTATACAGAAAATAGATGAAGAGGAAAGAAAAGAGATAGAAGAAATTAGTGAAAGAGAAGCTGATTATGTCACTCGTTGTCCTGAATGTGGTGAAATAATAGATGTTACTGGTGGATGTTATACTTGCAGAAGCTGTGGTTTTTCTAAATGTGAATAATATGAATTAATAAAAATGGTTCAAAAGTTGATTTTGAATCATTTTTATTTTATTAATTTAGAAATTTATTTTTTTATGTAGAAATAGTTAGGTTTTAAAGTTTGATTGTAGTCTTTGCAAATGTTTTTTTTAAAGAAAAAAACTTGAATTATAGATATAAATAAAGTATAATTGTTTTAGATAATTTCCTAATAAATTTGATAGATGATGTTAGTAAAAGAACCCCAAGGGGTTCTTTTACTTTAATAAATTAATAATTTTAGTTCTTATGCAACTATAGGTAGACAAAAAGTAGCAGATAGTTGGTAGTATGGAAAGATGGAAAATGATAAAATAAAATATCTTCTGGAAATAGGAATTTAGGAAGTTTGGCAGAATAAAAAATAATTAGAATATTTTTAATCTTTAAAATTGATATTATGACTGCAGAGGTTTTTCATACCTTACTTTTTACTAATTTCAATGGTATAATATTAACAAATATAATAATAGATGTTGGTGAAAAAATTAATGAAAAATGAAGCTAGAAGATTGCTTAAAGAAATATATGGATATAATGATTTTAGAGATGGACAGAAAGTAATAGTATCTTCAGTTCTTCAAAGAAGAGATACCTTAGGGGTAATGAGTACTGGAGGAGGAAAATCTATATGCTATCAGATTCCAGCTCTTCTTTTCAAGGGGATAACAATAGTTATTTCTCCTCTGATATCTTTGATGAAAGATCAGGTAGATACTTTAAAACTTTTAGGAATAAAAAGTGTGTATATAAACTCTACTCTCTCTAGAGAAGAATATTCTGATGCTATGCATAGAATAAGAAGTGGAAATGCAAAGATAATATATATAGCACCTGAACGACTCGCAAATGAAAAGTTTGTAGCTTTTATAAAAAAACTGGATATAGCTATGATAGCTGTAGATGAAGCCCATTGTATTTCTCAATGGGGTCATGATTTTAGAAAAAGTTATCTAGAAATACCTAATTTTGTAAAAAAAATAGGAAAACCAATACAGATGTTGGCTCTTACAGCAACAGCAACTTCTGAAGTAAGACAAGATATAGAAGAAAAACTTGAAATGAAAAATCCATTCAGTTATGTAGCAGGTTTTGATAGAGAAAATATCTTTTTTAAAGTAGTAAAAAATGTAGTTGCTGAAGCATATATAGTAGATTATTTAAAAAAAGCTCCTAAAAAATCAGGAATAATCTATGCTTCTACCAGAAAAGAGGTAGACAGCCTATATGCCTATCTTGAACTTAGGGAATTTAGTGTGGGGAAATATCATGCTGGACTTACTGAAAAAGAGAGAAAAGATTTTCAGGAGAAGTTCATTAAAGATGAAATAAAAATAATGGTAGCTACAAATGCTTTTGGAATGGGAATAGATAAATCCAATGTAAGATTTGTACTTCATAGAAATATACCAAAGGATATGGAAAGTTACTATCAGGAAGCTGGACGTGCTGGAAGAGATGGTGCCCCTGCTGAAGCTGTTCTCATGTATTTTGAAGAAGATGTAGGAACACAGGAATATCTCATAGAAATGAATGAGGAAACTGAAAATCAGTTGAAGAAAGAGAAAAGGGAAAAGCTTGATAAGATGGTGGAGTACGCTTATCTTGAAAGCTGTTACAGAGAATATATATTGAAATATTTTGGAGATAAGAGGATAAAGAATTATTGTGGAAAATGTGGTAACTGCAAATCTTTCAAAAATGTTGAAGATCTTACTGTAGAAGCTCAAAAAATACTCTCTTGTATAGGAAGAGCAAAGGAAAGTATAGGAATATCTACTTTAACAAATATACTTGTAGGGAAATCAGATACCAAAATGGATAAAAAGGAATATCATAAATTATCTACTTTTGGAATAATGCAGGAAAGAGAAAGAAACTGGATAGAGGAATTTATAAATTTCTTGATATCAGATGGGTATCTTGAGCAGAGTGCGGGAAGTTTTCCAGTGCTTAGACTAAATGAAAGGGCCAGAAAAGTGTTGAAGAATGAAACTACTGTATTTAGGAGAGTAGATGAAAAAGTAACATTTGATTACTATGAAGATCCATTATTTGAAAATTTGAATCAGCTGAGAAATAAAATAGCGGAGAAAGAAAAAGTAGCTCCATATATTGTGTTTTCAGATCTGACACTTATGGAAATGGCAGAGAAAAAACCTAAAAATAGATGGGATATGTTGAAAATAAGAGGAATAGGAAATCAGAAATTTAAAAACTATGGGGAAGAATTTTTAAAAGTTATAAATAGTTTTTCAGATGAAGATATGGAGATTATCCGACTGGAAAGTATAGTTGAAGATAAATATCTGGAAGAATCTAAACTGGAAGACTTAAAAAATAAATTACAAATAAATATAAGTTCAGAAAAATTGAGAGAAATTTTAATTAAGTCATTATTTAGTTAGAACATTAAGGAGGTTACAATGAAAAAAATATTGGCATTTCTTGTTTTATTGACTACACTTGGATGTAATCCAGGGGATAAAACACCAGAGCAAACGGCTGAACCAGAAAAAACACCAGAGGCAACAAAAACAGAGAATGTGGTGGTAACTCCGCCAGTAAAGGAAACAGAATTAAAAATTTTAGATGTATCAACTACATCTGGAGAAAAACCTAATATTGAAATAACTCTTTCTGATGAAATAGGACTTAATAGTGATATAGATGCATATATAAAAGTTGATGGGGAAAATGGTTATGATATTATTAAAATGAAAAATAAGATAATCATAAGAGGAGATTTTTCTACTGGAGAAACATACCAAATAGAAATTTTAAAAGGATTGAAATCTAAAAATGGAGTTGTATTAAATGAAAATTTCAATACAACAGTAGCTTTTAAAGAAATCGAGCCTAAGATAGCTTTTTCAAATGAAGGAATAATTCTTCCAGCTGTGAATGATAAGAGAATAAGTTTTAAATCTCTTAATGTAAAAAAAGTAAATGTAAAAGTTAAGAAAGTTTTTGAAAATAATACTACTCAATTTTTACAGAATTTTGTATTTAAGGGAAATGGAAATGTATTCAATTATGGATTGCAGGGAGATTTCTATAAAATCGGAGATGTTCTTTTTGAAAAAGATTATGATTTAAATAATATTAAAAATAAATGGATTCAAACTGAAATTGAATTAGGAAGTCTAGTAGACTATAAAGGATTTTTTATAGTTGAATTATCTTTTAATAAAGATGGAATAGACTACACTTTCCCAGAAGGTGTAGAAAATTGGCAGCAATATAGTTTCTTTGAAAATAATGGAAAAATAGGAAAAGTTATTTTACTTTCAGATATGGGTATCCTTGCTCAAAAAACTAAAGATCAATATTTAGTAACTGTGACTAATGTAGCCAAAAACAGTGTTGTAAAAGGTGCTAAAGTAAAAGCTATAACTTACAATAATCAGGTAATTGAAGAAAAAACTACCAATGAAAATGGAGAGGTAACTTTTGATGGAAAAGATAAGATTTTCTATATCATAAGTGAATTGGGAGATGAAAAATCAATACTTAAATTAAGTGATTCTCTTCTGTCATATGATGGGTTTGCTGTAGATGGTATATATGCAACTGAAGGTGTAAAAAGTTTTATGTATACTGACAGAGGAATATATAGACCTGGAGATGATATCTATCTTTCTGTAATAGCTAGAAATGCAGATGACAGCTTCCCTGAAAATCATCCAATCAAATTAAACATATATACACCAACAGGGAAGAAATTCTTAGAAAATTATGTTTTAAATAATGGAAAAAATGGATTCTATACATATTCTTTCAAAACTAATCTGGATTCAGAAACTGGTATTTGGAGAGTAGAGGCACAAGTAGGAAGCACTACATTCAGAAAAGATATTCCTGTAGAAACTGTAGTTCCATATAAAATAAAAGTTGATGTTGATGCACCTAAAGTAGTTGATATAAATGAAACTGGTAATTTTGAAATAAAAATTGCTTCAGATTATCTTTTTGGTGCACCAGGAAGTGACTTGAGATTCAACAGTGAATTGCAAATAAGAGAAGAGAATGTAAGATTTGAAAAGTTCAAAAACTATACTTTTACAAATCCTACATCATATAATTTCTATCATAGAGATTATAAAGAGGGAGTACTGAACAACGAAGGAAAAGGAACTATTAATTTTGACATAGCTAAAGTTACTCCTAAAAATATAAATTTAATAGGAACTATCACTACTAAAGTATTGGAAACAAGTGGAAGACCTGTTTTAGATAGAAGTATGGTAACATTAAAGAAATTTGATACATATGTAGGAATGGAAATACCATCTGACAGATATATGAAGAGTGGAGATAAAGTAAATCTTCAAGTTATAGCAGTATCTAGTGATGGAGAAAAACTTGTTCCTGGAAGAAAAATGAAATATAGAATATATAAGAATGAGTATTCTTGGTGGTGGGACTATAATGACTATGGAAGTTTCCTGAAATCAATAAAAACAGATACAAATACTACTTTTGTTTATGAACAGGAATTTATATCAGGGGATAAGCCATATATTATAGATTATCCAATAGATGGAACAGGAGAAATATTTATAGAAGTAGAAGATGTAGAAACTGAACAAAGTACAGGAGTAAATCTCTATGTAAGTACTTGGATGGACCCTAGTGTAAGTAAAAAAGTGGATAAACTTAAAATGGAAACTGATAAAAAATCTTATAATATAGGAGAAAAGGCTAAGATTATATATGAGGGAGAAAAGGGAGCAAAAGCTCTTATCACTATAGAAAAATCTGGTCAAATAGTAAAGAGATATTGGAAAGATGTTAATGATATTAAAAATGAAGAAGAAATAGAAGTTACTGAAGGAATGTTCCCTAATGCTTATGTAACTATATCTTTATTCCAAGATTATAATAACTTTACAAATGACAGACCATTAAGACTATATGGTGCTGTACCTCTAATGGTAAAAAATGAAGCTACTAGACTAAACTTAGAATTAAATACTCCAAAGGAGTTAAGACCAAATGAAAAATTCAGTGTAAAAGTTAAAAATAAAGCTGGAAGACCTATGGAGTATACAGTAGCTGTGGTAGATGAAGGACTTTTAGATATAACAGCATTTAAAACTCCAGATCCTTGGAACTATTTCTATCAGAAAGAAGCTCTTCAAATAATGTCTTATGATAACTATAATGAAATTATAGGAAAAACTTTTGGAGAAGTACATCAAGTATTGAAAACTGGAGGAGGGGAATTCTTAGCTGAAATGTCAGCAATGGATAAATCTAGAAGCAAACAAATGGGACTTGAAGAAGCTCAAAGATTTAAACCAGTAGCAATGTTCAAAGGAGTTCTTACTACTAATGATAAAGGTGAGGGAGAAGTAGAATTTACAATGCCTAACTATATGGGGTCTGTAAGAGTCATGGTAATAGGAGCAGATAAAGGAATGTATGGAAGAGCAGAATCTACAATTACTGTAAAAGCTCCAATAGTTATGAATGCTTCACTTCCTAGAACATTAAAAGTTGGAGATGAATTCAAGGTTCCAGTAGAAATATTTGCTTTAGAAGATGATCTTGGAGAGATAACTGTAAGTATCAATTTCAATGGAGAAACAAAAACTGAAAAATTCACTTTGAAAAATAAAGAGAAGAAGACAGTATACTTTACAGAAAAAGTTCCTAATAAAATAGGGGCAGATAAAATAACTATAAGTGCAAAATCTAATAAATATAATTATGAAGAAATTACTGATATAGATATAAATTCAAATAATCCATATATTTATCTGAATAATATAAAAACTGTACCAGGTGGAAAAGAAGTTGTATTTAATGCACCAAAAGATTCAATAGAAGGAAGTGTAGAAAGTACATTAACTATTTCTAGTTCACCTATACTGGCTATAGACCAAAGACTTAAATGGCTTATCAGATATCCATATGGATGTGCAGAACAGACTACATCAAGTGTGCTTCCTCAATTATTTATAAAAGAACTGTCTTCTGAAAATGCTTTTGATAAAAAGAGAATAACAGCTAATATTAATTCTGGAATCACTAGACTGTCAAAATTCCAGCTTTATGATGGGTCATTTACATACTGGCCTGGAAGCAGAGAGGCTGACTTATGGGTAACTAACTATATTGGACAATTTCTGATAAGTGCAAGAGATAACGGATATTATGTACCAGAAGATATGTATAACAGATGGCTGGATTTCAGTAAAAAACAAAGCAAAATAGCAGGAGCTGATTTAGACAGAAAGGCATATACTTTATATTTATTAGCCTCAGCTGGTTCTCCTGAGATAAGTGAAATGAACCTTATATATGAAAACTATATGGAAAGTCTTTCAATAACGAGTAAATGGTATATGGCAGCAGCATATAAATTAATAGGAGAAAATAAGATAGCTGTAGACATTGCTAATACTCTTCCATTAACTGTGCCAGAATATGATTATGACTACTATAGATATTCTTATGGTTCAAATCTGAGAGATAAAGCTATTGTACTTGGAGCATACTATAAAGTGTATGGAAAAATAGAAGAAAAATTATACAACGATTTACTTCAGGCACTTCAATCACAAAACTGGCTTTCTACTCAAAGTACAGGATACTCTTTGATGACTATAGCTGAAATGGTAAAATCAGGAGCTAAAGAAGAGGTATCTGGAACTATCGAAATAGATGGACAGTTAAAAAGATTTACAACTAAAAATGGAACTTATACAGAATCAATTTCTGATAAAGTGAAAGATATCAAAATAGTTTCTGGCAATTCAAAAGATATGTTTGTTAATTACTATTGGGAAGGAGTTCCAGTAAATTATGAGGGAGAGGATATTGCTAAAAATATCAAAATAGAAAGAAAATTCTATGATATCAACGGAGCAGAAATAGATCCAAAATCTCTTACATCAGGAACTACATTCTGGTTGGAAGTAAAAGTACTTCCTGAAAATACAAGAGGATACTACTATATAAATGATGTAGCATTGACACAAGTACTTCCTACAGGATGGGAAATAGAAAATGTAAGAGCATTGAAACAACAGTATCCAGAGTGGGTAAAAACTAGAATGGGAAGTACTAATATAGATTATGAAGATATCAGAGATGACAGAGTTATGTGGTTCTTTGACTTCAATAACTACAGCAGAACTGGAAATAGCTTCTTTGTTAAGATAAATACTGTAACAGTTGGAAAATATAAATTCCCAGGAACTATGGCAGAAGCTATGTATGATAAAAATTATGAAGCTTACCTAAAAGGATTTGAAGTAGAGGTCAAATAATGAAGAAAAAATATCTGATATTTTCAGGAATTGTTCTAAGTGGGATTATTCTCACTTCATGGACATATTTAAAATATGATACTGATAAAATACTTAGTACATTTGAAGAAAGATACAGTCAGGTGGTGTTAGATGATAAAAATGACATCCTTGGAGCTTATCTTAATAAAAATGAACAGTGGCATTTGAAAAGTACAGATAAAATACCTGAAAAATTAAGAGAAGCAGTTTTAAATTATGAAGATAAAAATTTCTATTCTCATAAGGGAGTAGATGGAAAAGCAATAATTAGAGCTGCAAGAGATAATATATTCCAAAGGAGGAGAACAGGAGCCAGTACTGTAACTATGCAGGTAGCAAAAGTTCTTGAACCAAAGCAGAGGAGCTATTTTAATAAATATAGAGAAATAATTCATGCAGTGAAGATAGAAAGAAAATTCACTAAAGATGAGATATTATCAATGTATCTAAATAATGCTCCCTATGGTGGAAATATTGTAGGATATAAGACAGCTTCACTTTTATACTTTCAAAAAAATCCAGATGAACTTACTTGGGCAGAGGGAGCACTGTTAGCAGTGCTCCCTAATTCTCCTGGGCTTATGCATGTGGAAAGAAACAGAAACAGACTTATAAATAAGAGAAATGCTCTTTTAAAAAAATTATTGGAAAGAGGTGTCATTGATGAGAGGCAGTATGCTTTATCAAAGATGGAGCCTATTCCTGAAAAAAGATATAGATTTAGATCTCTTGCTCCACATCTGACTAGAAGATTGACACAGGAAAGCAATGAAAAAATAATTAATAGTACTATCAATAGCCAGCTTCAAGAAAAAATAGAAAAAATAGTGAGAGATTATTCTGAATACCTAAAAGGTGAAGGAATAGGAAATGCAGCTGTATTAGTAGTAGATAACAAAACTTACGAAGTAAAAGTATATATAGGGTCACAGAATTTTTATGATTTTAATACTAATGGCCAGGTAGATGGAATAACTGCTAAGAGATCACCAGGTTCTGTATTGAAACCTTTCCTCTATGCTTTGGCAATAGATGAAGGGATAGCAGCTCCAGAGTCAAAGATACCAGATGTTCCTTTATATTTTTCAAATTTCAGTCCTCAAAATGCTAATAAAAAATATTATGGATTGATTGAAATGAGAGAAGCTCTTATAAAATCATTAAATATTCCTTTTGTATCGTTATTGAAGGAATATAAAGATGATAAATTTTTCTATTTTTTGAAAGAGGTATTGGACTTCAAAGACAATAACCCATCAAGATATGGACTTTCTCTAATACTTGGAACTAAAGAGCTAAGTGTGGAAAATATAGCTAAACTATACACTGGATTGGGAAATTATGGAAATTTTAGAGATTTAAAATATACAAGAGATGGGCAGAAAGAAAAAGGAAATCAGCTTATATCAAGAGGTTCAGCATATCTTACATTGGATACTATAAGACAGCTGGAAAGACCTGGACTTGAAAGTATGTATAGGGAAAAGAATCCTGTTTCATGGAAAACTGGAACAAGTTATGGACGAAGAGATGGATGGGCAGCTGGAGTTACTCCAGACTGGACAGTAGTAGTTTGGGTAGGAAATTTTACAGGAGAAAGTAATAGTAATTTGTCAGGAGTAGTTAGTGCAGGAAAACTTTTGTTTAATGTATTTAATGCTCTTCCAAAGAAAACAGCTCTATTCAATCTTCCAGAAAAAGATCTTGAGGTTATAAAAGTAGATAAAGAAACTGGATATAGAATGAAGTTTGATGTACCATCAAAAGAGATACTCTATCCTGTAGGAGCTAAACCTTTAAAGCTTTCTCCATACTATAAAAAAGTTTTTCTAAACAAAGATGGAGAAGAGATAGATTCAAGAAATGAAGACTTTACTGAAAAAGAGGAAAAAGTAGTGCTTAACTATCCTATTGAGATAATAAACTATTTCATAAGACAGAATATGGATGTTTCAAATATTTTTAGTAGCAAAATCAAAGAAAAAAGTGTAAAATTCATATATCCAATAAAGAACTTAAAGATAGTTATACCAAAAGATTTTGATGGAGAGAAGAGCGTCATAGTAAAAGTAGCAAATGTAAAAAAGCAAAATCTTTACTGGTATATCAATAAGGAATATATAGGTAGAGACAAAGATAAAGAAAAAAGTCTTAATCTAAAAGAAGGAGAATATGAAATAACTGTAGTAGCTGAAAATGGTGAAACAGAAAAAGTAAAATTTGAAATAGTAAAAAATAGAGTAGGAAGGAAGTAGAATGGTAGAGTTTTTTATAGCAAAGAAACATATATTTGAGAGAAAAAGACAGAGTCTTATTTCAACTTTGGGAATAGCAATAGGGATAATAGTTTTAATAGTTTCTATTGGAATAGCAAATGGATTAGATAAAAATATGATAAACAGTATTCTTTCTATGACAAGTCATGTACTGGTAGAGAATGGAGATAAATTATCAGATTATAATGAATTAAAAGAAAAAATAGAAAAAATTCCTGGTGTAAAGGGAGCTGTTCCCAGTATAGAAACACAGGGTATCTTTAAATATAATGGAATATATGGGGGATACATATCTGGAGTAAAAATAGAAGGCTTTGATTTAGAAAGTGCCAAAAAAGCTATGGACCTAGATAAAAAAATTGTAGAAGGAAGTATATCTCCTGATAAAATAGATGGTGTTCTTATAGGAAAAGAACTCTTTAGAAATATTGGAGCTTCTCTTGGAGATGAAGTGACTATTATTTCATCAGAAAATAAAGAGATAAAATTTAAGATAGAAGGAGTATTCCAAAGTGGATACTATGATTATGATATAAATATGATACTCCTTCCTCTAAAGGCTGCTCAATATCTTGTGTATAGTGGTGATACAGTAAATAAGATTGATGTAACATTAAATGATCCATACAAAGCTCCTGAAATAGCTGATAAAATAATGTCTGAAACAAAAATATTTTCAAGAACATGGGGAGATCTTAACAGAAATCTTCTTTCAGCTCTTTCATTGGAAAAAACTGTTATGATAATGGTATTTTCTTTAATAGTAATAATAGCAGGGTTTGTAGTGTGGGTAACATTGAATATGCTTGTAAGGGAAAAAATAAAAGATATAGGAATAATGAGATCAATGGGATTTTCAAGAAAAAGTATAATGAAGATTTTTCTTATTCAAGGAATGCTTTTGGGAATTGCAGGAATAATAATTGGAACAATTGTTGCTCTTTGCTTCCTATGGTACATTAAGAATTATACCCTTGCATTTATAACTTCTATCTATTATCTCACTAAGATACCTGTTGAAATATCTTTTAAAGAGATAGGAATAATAATTGGAGCAAATATTGGAATAATCTTTGTATCAAGTGTATTCCCAGCATATAGAGCTGCCAAAATGGAAACTGTGGAGGCATTAAGACATGAGTAGAGAGATATTGAGATTAGAAAATATAGAAAAATATTACAGTGGGAATATAGATAAGCTCCATATTATAAGAAATCTGAGTTTAACTGTAGAAGAAGGAGAATTTATTTCAATACTGGGAAGATCAGGTTCTGGAAAATCTACTCTGCTGAATATAATTGGACTGTTGGATAAAATAGATAAGGGAAAAATATATATTGGCGGTCAGGAAGTGGAAAAGCTTTCTGATGAAAAGAAAGATATTTTAAAAAATGGAATGCTAGGTTTTGTATTTCAATTTCATTATCTTCTCCCAGAATTTACTGCTTTGGAAAATGTAATGCTTCCTGCTCTGGTGAATGATTTCAAAAATAGAAAAGAAGTAGAAGAGAGAGCAATGGAAATATTAGATGCTGTTGGACTGAAAGACAGAGTAAAACATAAACCTTCACAATTATCAGGTGGAGAAAAGCAAAGAGTCGCAATAGCCAGAGCTTTGATTAACTCACCTAAAATACTTTTGGCAGATGAACCTACAGGAAATCTTGATGAGGAAACAAGCGAAACTATTTTTGATATACTAAGAGATATTAATAAAAATAGAAAGCAGACTATAATAGTGGTTACCCACTCAAAAGATTTGGCAAAGATTTCGGACAAAAAACTTTATCTTAAAAAAGGTATTCTGCATTTAACAGATGATTAGAAAAAAATTTCAAATTTTTTATATAAAAAAAGAGGAAATCTGAAAAAACAGCAGTATAATATTATACAAAGCAAAGAGAACTTGCGGACTTAAAAGGAAGTGGTATTATGAAAATGTCTATCCATGGAAAACAATTAGTTGTAACTGATGCAATCAAAAAGTATGCGGAAACTAAACTAGGGAGGGTTGAAAAGTATCACGATAGTATCATAGAATTAGATGTTAGCTTATCAGCAGTGAGAACTAAAACTGGAAGCAGCCATACAGCTGAAGTATTGGCATATCTGAGTGGAAGTACTTTAAAAGCTTCTTGTACAGATACTGATCTATATGCAGCTATTGACCAAGTTTCTGATATTATAGAGGCACAGCTTAAAAAGCATAAAGAAAAAAGAGCAATAAACTATGGACAGGTTCCAGGAGTTAAAAAAATAAAATATGATCCTGAAACTAATACAGTTGAAAAAGAAGCAGCAGTAAATGTAGTTAAAGTTTATCTTCCTCCAAAACCAATGGATATAGAAGAAGCTATACTTCAACTTGAATTATTAAACAGAGCATTTTATCCATTTACTAACTGTGAAACTGGAGAAATGAATATAGTCTATAAGAGAAAAGATGGAGATTATGCTCATGTAGAACCAGCAACTAAAAAATAGTTAAATAATTGTTATTATTACCCCTTTCAGAGATGAAGGGGGTTTTTAAATTTTTAGAAAAAATACTTGAATTTTTACATTAATAGGTATATACTACCAGTAGTTGTGCAGAAGTGGCGGAATGGTAGACGCGCTGTCTTCAGACGGCAGTGGGGGTGCCCCCGTGAGAGTTCAAATCTCTTCTTCTGCACCATTTATTTTAATAATCTGCAGTGTCTTTTGACATTGCTTTTTTATTTTTTGAATTTTAAAAAATATTTTATCATTTTTAGAGAAAAATAAAAATAAATGTGCAAAACTTGGAAATATTTAGTATAATAGTATCATTAAATAAAATGTTGAAGAGGTGATGTCTGAGATGAATGGAGATATAAAAGAAAGAATTAAAAACGCTAAAAGGATAGTAATTAAAGTTGGAACATCTACATTGACTTATGCCAATGGAAATCTTAATTTGAGTCTTTTAAATAAACTTGCTTGGGGGCTTAGTGACTTGAGAAACCAAGGAAGAGAAGTAGTTCTTGTAACATCAGGAGCTATAGGAGTGGGGTCTAAAAAACTTAATTTTAAAACAAGACCTAAAGAAACTAGAGAAAAACAGGCAGCAGCAGCAGTAGGGCAAGCTGAACTTATGCATATATATCAAAATTTTTTTGGTGAGTACAGTCAGAAGACAGCTCAAATACTTTTGACAAAAGATGATTTTAAAGAGGGAGAAAGAAAAACTAATACTAACAATACATTTGAAACATTACTGGAATATGGAGTTATCCCTATTGTCAATGCAAATGATACTATCTCTACTTTTGAAATAGAATTCAGTGATAATGACAGACTTTCTGCAAGTGTAGCTTCTTTGCTGAAAGCTGATCTTCTAATTATACTCACTGATATAGATGCACTGTATGATTCTAATCCTAAAACTAATCCCAATGCTCAAAGAATTGCATATGTAGAGAAAGTAACTGATGAGATAATGGAAATGGGTGGAGAAAAGGGAAGTGAATTCAGTGTTGGAGGTATGGAAACAAAACTTTTGGCAGCAAGAGAATGTTGTGATGGTGGTGTAGTAATGGCTATACTAGATGGTTCTAACCCTCTCCTTATAGAAAAATTAATATCAGGGGAAGATGTAGGAACAGTTTTTGACTGTATGGCTTAGGAGGAAATATTATGGAAATATCAAAAATAGGAGAAGCTGCTAAGAAAGCTTCTGTAAAAACAGCTCAGCTTTCTACTGGAGTAAAAAATGATATACTTCAAAAATCAGCAGATGCTTTAATAAGAAATAAGGAAAGAATAATTGAAATAAATAAGGAAGATGTAAAAAATGCCCTTGCAAATGGTGTGAAGCAGTCCTTTATAGACAGACTTACTTTGACAGAGAAAAGGATTGAAGACATGGCAGCAGGATTGAGGGAAATAGCTATGCTTAATGACCCTGTTGGAGAATATGTATATGGTAAAACGCTTCCTAATGGACTTATCATTCAGCAAAAAAGAGTTCCCCTAGGAGTGGTGGCTATAATATTTGAATCACGTCCTAATGTAGCAGCTGATGCCTTTGGACTTTGCCTAAAAAGTGGAAATGCAGTTATTCTAAGAGGTGGAAAAGAAGCAATAAAAACAAATGTAGCTATTGTAAGTGTATTTAAAGAAGTATTGAGAGAGGCTGGACTTTCAGAAGATACTGTACAGGTACTTGAAGATACAAGCCATGAAAAAGCTGCTGAACTTATGAAAGCTAACGAATACATAGATGTCCTTATTCCTAGAGGAAGTGCTAGATTAATAAATACTGTTATTAACAACAGTACTATTCCATGTATACAGACAGGAATAGGAAATTGTCACATATATGTTGATAAAACTGGAGATTTGAAAAAAGCTGTAGATATAATAATCAATGCTAAAACTCAAAGACCTGGAGTATGTAATGCAGTAGAAACTATACTTGTACATGAAGATATAGCAGCTGAATTACTTCCTATAATGGGAAAAGAGCTGTTAGAGAGAAATGTAGAGATAAGAGGAGATGAAACTGTAAATAAATATATTACTAAATCTAAAAAAGCAACTGAAGAAGATTGGGCTACAGAATATGAAGACTATATTCTTGCAGTAAAAACTGTAAAAGATTTAGATGAGGTAATAGAACACATTGGAAAGTATGGGACTAAACACTCTGAATCAATAATAACAGAGGACTATTCAAATGCACAAAGATTCTTAAATGAAATAGATGCAGCAGCTGTATATGTAAATGCTTCTACAAGATTTACAGATGGAGGACAGTTTGGTTTTGGAGCTGAGATAGGTATCAGTACTCAAAAGCTTCATGCAAGAGGACCTATGGGGTTGAAAGAATTGACTACCACTAAGTATGTAATATTTGGTAATGGACAAGTCAGAAAATAGAATAAGATAAATAAGATAAGGAACCTTAAATGATTAGGGTTCCTTTTTTTATGCCTAAAAATAAATTTAAAGTGTATATAAAAATAAGAAATGATATATTTCTAAAAAAATAAAAAATTTTAAAAGAGAAAATATATAGTCTTTTTTTGATGAAAGACAATAAGAGAATAAATCTCATATAAATCAAGATATTTTAATTAATGTAATTAAGTTAAATAAAAGAAAAGAATAAAGAATATATGAAAAAGTAGCTATGTGAATTAAAAACTATTATATAAAGAAAAAATAAAAATAAGAAAGAAAAAGATAAGAAAAGAGAAATATAAAAAAACAAATAAAGTATGATGAAATATATAAAAAACAGATAATTGAAATATAAAAAAAGAAAAAAATTATATCAGAGGGGAAAAGTAAAAAAGTTCTAAAATAGAGAGGTAAAAAATGACTCCTTAAAAAATAAGGGTTCAAGTGATGTGAAAGTTCGCCTTATTACAATAAAGCGCCCTGTAGAAATCTCTTCAAGAAAATTTCTTTTGAAACTTTTTAGAATTATAGAATAGTATAGTGAAATAATACTACTAAAATAGAATATTGTCAATACCAAAAAAAGTCATAAGTTGATATTTTTAAGAAATGTTAAAACGACTTTGCTGAGTTTTGGATGTGTAAAAGTTCTCATTATTGTAATAATGCGAACTTTTTTCAATTTTATGAAAGTAGTAATTTTTACAAAACTTTAAAATTGATATTTAATTTTGAAAGCTGGAAAAAATATGAGAGTTAAGTTTTGGAAAAGAGTGAAAAAAAAGAGGTAGAAGTCAGACAATATAAGTTGAAATCTATCTATTTCAAATAATACTATTAATTGTATATTTAAAATTAAAAATATTACAAAATATATAAAATTAAGAAAATAAAAAAGAGAAATATATAAAATGAAAAAATATAAAAAAAGAAACATCTTAAAATAAAAGTCAAGGAGCAAGGGGAAAGTGAAAAGACAGAGTTCAAAGATTTTAATGATAGTATTACAATTCATATTCTATTTTTTAATAAATAAAATATTTAAAGTTCCAGATAGAATTATGTACAACACTTTCTTTATCTATCTTGTATTAAACCTTACTAAGAACATGTATTCCTTTAAAACTATACTAATATGGGAAGAATTGAAAAAACAACTATTTGTACATACTGAATATCTCATAATAATGCTGATAAATGATGCAGCATTCTGGGGAAGCAAGTATATACCAGTTCATCTGATAGTGGGAATAACATTTACCTTCTTTAACTTAATCATAATAAAAATCATAAGAAATATATTTAGAAAATCATTGGAAAAAAGACTTCTCATCATAGGAATTGGAAATACAGCCAGAGAACTGACTCATGTAATAAAAGAAAATAATTTTACAATGTACAACTTACTGGGATATATATCAGCTAATTCTTTAGAGGGAGTTAATCAAGGTATAAAAGTAGAAGAAGAAAAGATACTGGGGAACTGCTGTGATATTGAAAGAGTAATAGAAGAAAATAAAATAAATGAAGTAATAATAGCTCTCCCACTAGCAGATAATAAACAGATGTCAGAGATAATAAATAGATTGGATGGAAAAGTAAATAAGATAAAATTTACACCAGAGTTAAATGGAACATATACTTTTAACGCAACTATAGAAGACTATGATGGAATAATGCTTGTATCTTCATACAATGGAATGAATAGAAGAACAAATAGATTTCTAAAGAGAAGTTTTGATATAGTGACAGGAATAGTAGGATGCTTAGTCTTTTCTATGCTTTACCTTATATATGCCCCAAGGATAAAAAAGGATGGAGGAAAAGCAATGTTTCTTCATACCAGAATAGGACAATATTTAAAAACTTTTAAGATGTATAAGTTTAGGACTATGTATGCTGATGCAGAAAAAAGATTGGAAGAGATGTTATCTAAGGATGAAAAACTAAAAGAGGAATTCTATAAGAATTTTAAATTGAAAGATGATCCAAGAATAACAGAGGTGGGAAAATTTTTAAGAAAGACATCATTAGATGAATTTCCACAATTTATAAATGTAATAAAAGGAGAAATGTCATTTGTAGGTCCAAGACCTGTAGTGCAAAAAGAAGTAGGTATGTACTATGGTGAAGAAAACAGCAAAAAGATATTTATGGTAAAACCAGGAATAACAGGAATGTGGCAGGCAAATGGAAGGTCAGATGTTGAGAACTATGATGAAAGAATAGCATTGGATCTTTACTATATAAGAAACTGGTCATTGTGGCTGGACATAATAATAACAGTGAAAACAATAAAGAATGTTATTGGAAAAAGGGGGGCATATTGATATGGAACCTTTAGTAAGTATAATTACTCCAGTATATAATGCAGAAGAATTTTTAGAAGAAACCATATTATCAGTTTTGAATCAAACATATGAAAATTGGGAATTAATATTAATAGATGATTGTTCAAAAGATGATAGTTATAAAATTATAGAAAGATATTTAGGAATAGATAAAAGAATAAAATATCTAAAAAATAAGAGAAATAGTGGTCCAGCTGTTACAAGAAATAATGGAATAAATATTTCTAAAGGAAAATATATAGCTTTTTTAGATAGTGATGACCTTTGGTATAAAGATAAGTTAAAAAATCAAATTAATTTCATGGTGGAAGAAGGATTAAAAATCAGCCATGGAAATTATTACTTTTGTAACTTAGAAGGGAAAATTTTAAAAAAAGTAACTGTAGATAAAGAAATTGATTATAAAAAATTATTATTAGGAAATCAATTTAAAACAATGACTATGATTATAGAAAAAAAAATTCTGAATAAAAAATTGTTTCCTAATATAAAACATGAAGATTATGCTTTTTTTCTTAATATTTTAAAACAAGGAAATATTTCTGTTAAAAATGAATATTATGACTCTATTTGTAGAATAGGAAAAGTAAGTATATCTTCAAATAAATTAAAAAGTGCAATATGGACATGGAAGATATATAGAGAATATGAAAAATTAAACTTAGTAAAAAGTTGTTATTATTTTATTAATTATACTTTGAGAGGAATAAGAAAATATAAATAAAAGGTGATTAACTAGTGTTAAAGTCAATATTAATTATAACTTATGGTAGAGAAAAAGAATTGTATGAAACGTTAAGAGATATTTATCCATATGAAAAAGATGATTTAGAAGTTTTATTATTGGATAATAATGAAACTAATTATAGAAAAGAAAAAATAATTAAAATTTTTGAAAAAAGTAAAGTAAAACTAAGATATTTCCATGATGGAATGAATTATGGAGTAGCTTTAGGAAGAAATTATGTTATAGAAAAAGCAAAGGGAGAAATATTAGTAACTTTAGATGATGATATTGAAATTAAAGATATAAATTCTTTAATTTATAAGATTGAAAATTATTTTAAAGAATTACCAGAAGTAGGATGCTTAGCTTTTAATATAAAAAATTTTTATACTAGAAAGCCTTTAAGGCATGAAATTCCTCATGGAAATAAAAATTTGGATTTTTCAAAAAATTTGGAAACTTATTACTTCATTGGAGCTGGACATGCTATAAGAAAAAAAGTATATGAAGAATGTGGAAAATATCCTAATAATTTAGGAAAATATGGTGGAGAAGAAGAAGATCTTTCTTACAGAATAGTAGAAAAGTACAAAATACAGTACTGTAGTGATTTGGAAATATTTCATAAAGTTTCTCAGAATGGAAGAATAACTAGAAAAGAAGAAGATTATCTTAGATATAGGAACAAAATTATAGTAAGAAGCAGATATTTACTTCCACAATATCAAATATCAAATTACATAATTTGGAGTCTTTATTATTTATTGAAAAAAAATGGAAAATTAAAGGAAGTAGTAGATACAGGAAAACAATTGAATAGTATAACAAAAATAGAAAATTCTAGAAAAAAATACTTGAATAAAAAATTAAAAAAATTAAAAGCAAGAATTTTATACTGAAAAATGGAGAAGAAATGATTATATATTTAATTGTGTTGAGTAGTCTTTTATTAGGAGTATTTAGTGAGCACTTTGTAAAAATAAAAATTTTAAATAAAATTATATTTCAATTTAATATTATAGTATTATTTTTAATTGCAGCATTAAGATATAAGATAGCATCTGATTATTCTCTTTTTGAAAAAGTTTATAATCAGATAAAAAAATTAGAAAAATTTCAAGAATTAAATCAAATCAAAATAGAAAGAGGATACTTATATTTAAATTATGTTTTTACAAAAAGTAATTTGGATTATAAAGTGTTCATATTTTTATTACATGCTATTTTATTTATTTTTTTATATAAAGTTTTAAAAAAACAAAGCAACAAAAATTTAGGGCTATTTATGTACTATTGCTTATATTATTTAATTAATAATTTTAATAATTTAAGACAAGGAATTTCAGAAATTCTTTTTTTATATAGTTTGAAATTTGTTATTGAAGATAGGTATAAAAAGTATTTTATATTTAATTTATTAGGCTTAACTTTTCATCGAATTAGTTTTTTAGCCTTATGTGGATATTTATTTATTAGAAAAAAGCAAAAAATATTAAATTATTTACTATTAATTTTAATTAGTATTCTTTTTTCTTTATTTTTTATTGATGCAAAAGTAATTAGCTTTCTTAATGAAAATTTTAATAATTTTGAATTTGTAAGAAGAGTACATTATTATTATTTTATAAAATCAAAAGGAAAGTTTGGAGGAAACTCAATAATTGGCTATATATATAGATTAGTACTTTTTATGCAGGCTCTTTTTTTATTAAAAAATAGTAAAAAAAAATATGATATTATTGTAGCAAATTTAATTATTTATTCTGTAAGTATCTATTTTTTACTTTCTAATGTTGGAGTATTAGCAGGAAGAATATCTAAATTTTATCAGTGTGCTTCAATTTTATTAGGCATAAGATTAGTTACCAGTATAAAAAGCTATAAAAAAAAATTAGTTATAATTATTTTTATAGTTTTTTACAATGTTGCTTTTTTTATAAAAGAGTTAAATGATGTACATCCCATAACAAAAGAATACTATTATCATCCTTATAGAAATATATTTATAAAAGGAGAAGAGAAAAAATGGGAGCAACTTTATTAATAATAAAATTAATTATAATTATTTTTATAGCATTTAGAAAAGAATTATACTATAACTACATCTGAGAGTATATTATAAAAGGAGAATATAAAAAATGAAAACAGTAGCTTTTTTAGAAAATCAATATTCTTTGTTAATATTTTTATTAATTAATATAAAGAATAAAAAAGATATAAAAATATATAGAGAAACAGATATAGATAAAAGCAGTAAACTAAAAATATGGTTATTTATATTAAAAATTATTTTTAAATACAATACTGTTTATGGACAAGATCATACAGCTATTGGAAATAAGTTGTTATTAGCTAAAAATTTTATTTTGTTAGAAGATGGACTAATGAATTATAAAGAAAAAAAAGATTCAAAATTAAAGTATTATATAAAAAGAATATTTTTAAAAAAAGCTATATTAGGACAGGCATCAAATGTAAAAAAGATATATTTGACAGGATTAGCTCCTATTCCAGAAGAAATAGCTCATAAAGTAGAGATAATAAATTTAAAAGAGTTATGGAATAAAAAAACATTAGAAGAACAAAATGAAATATTAGATATTTTTTCATTTGATTTAAATATTAAAGAAAAGATAAAGAGAAGAAATATGATTTTATTTACTCAGCCCCTATCAGAAGATGGGATAATAACTGAAAAAGAGAAAATAGAGTTATATTCGAAAATTATAAGAAAATATGATAATGAAAAACTAGTAATTAAGAAACATCCAAGAGAGAAAACTGATTACAAAGAAATATTTAACAATATATTGGTTATAGAAGAAAGTTTTCCAGCAGAAATATTCGATTTTTTGGACATAAAATTTGAAAAAATAATAACTATTTTTTCTACTGCAGCATTAAATTTATCACAGGATATAAATATTGATTTTTATGGAACAGAAGTAGAAGATAAATTATTAAGATATTTTGGCAGCTTTGAAAATGTAATGAAAAGAAATAGTTATTTATAAAAGTTGAGGAAATAAATGAAACTTATAAAGAACAAAATAATAAAGAATATATATTGGCTGGTAATAGATAAAATAGTAATTTTAATATTACAATTTTTTATTGGAGTAAAAATAGCAAACCATTATGGAAAAATAAATTATGGGGAATACAGCTATGCTGTATCAATTGTGGCTTTTGCTCCAATTATTCTAGAAATATTAAATGTTAGAATTATAAAAAAATTTTTTTATAAATATAATTTTAATTTGATAGTTTCTATAGTATCTACTTTTAAAAATATTATTTCTATAATAATTTTAATCTTTATAATAATTTTTAAATTTGTTATAGGAATTGAAGAGAATTTGTTTTTGATGCTTGTATTTTTAAGTATAGACAATATTTTTATTACATCTACTATAGGTATTGAAAACTATTTTGAATACAAATTAAACTCTAAGTATATAGTTCTTACTAATAATGTTATAAAAATATTCTCTTATTTACTACAATATTTAGGTATTATTTTAGGCTTTAAAATAATAATGATCCCAATAATAAGATGTATTGGAAGCTTAATAAGAGGTATTTTACTTAGATATAATTATAGAAAAGTCTATAAAACTAATGAAAAAATCCTTTTTAGTTATAAAATACTTAAAAAAATTATAAAAGAAAGTTATTATTTATGGTTATCTTTTATATCTTATATTATTTCAACAAATATGGATAAAGTAATGATTGGAAATATGTTAGGAGTTGGAGAAGTAGGAGTATATTCTATTGGAGTTCAGCTTATAGGAATATTAACAATAATTATAAGTTCATTTCAATCAACAATTTTTAGTGAATTATTAGAATTATATAATGAAAAAGATATAAAAAAATATGAAAAGAAATATATTTTTTATACTAAAATTCTCACAAATATATATTTTGTAGGAATAATAATATCTATAATTGTATTGAAAAAGTTATTTGAGCATATATTTTCTATTGAATATATTAAAGCTATTAATATTTATATAATACTTTCAATAGGGATATTAGTTAAAGCAAATGTATTTCTAAGAAGCAGTCACATAGTTTTAGCGAATAGAAGCAAAGTTCTTTTAAAAAGTGAACTTATTGCTATGATGAGTAATTTAATGTTAAATTATTTTCTTATAAAAAGGTATGGAATTTATGGAGCAGCAACAGCAACAACAATAACTCAGTTTATATCATTATGGATTATAGATTTATTTTCAATAGATGGTAGAAAACTATTAAAAAAACATTTATCTGGATTTTGGATATTTGATATAAAAAAATATATAAGATAATTTGGAGGAGATTATGAAAAAGATAGCAATTATTCCCTTAAGAGCAGGATCAAAAGGAATTCCAGGAAAGAATAAAAAAAATTATAAGGAAAAACAAAATTTATGGCTGTTAGATTTGGTAATGTTTTAGGAAGTAATGGGAGTATTATTCCAAATTTGGGGAAACAACTAATCCACAGTACCTAATAACAGTATATTATAAAAGTAAAAAAATATTTAATAAATAATTTATAAACACATTATACAAGGGGGGAACTTAAAATGAAATATTGTAAAAAATGTTTAATGCCAGATACAAGACCAGGAATAAAATTTAGTGTTGAAGGAATTTGTTCAGCATGTCAAAGTTATGAAAAAAGAAAAAATATAGATTGGAGCGCACGTTGGAAAGAATTGGAAAAATTAGATCCAATTTATATAAGTTATTTTGTTCCATAGAATAGAATAATGAATTATAATATAGCTAAAAAATATGGATTTAGAGATTTAAGTCAGGAATGGAATAGAAGTCATCATGTTGAAAGTTTCAATCAAATTAATTCATATGGTTATTTATTTAATGGATGGATGAAGTGTCCTAAATTTGGGCATGCACATGCATCAGATCATGCATCAAGGTTTGCAAGAGAAGGAATTTAGAATAGAGAATATACTATTAATAAAGTGAAAGAAACAGAAAATAATCCTGATATAAAAATGATAGAAGATTTTATAAAGTTTGTGGAATATTTGCCCAAAGAGTTTTCTGATATTTTGGACAAATGGTACAATAGAGAAATATTCTTTAAAAATAAATTTGAAGAATGGGAACTTAAAAACCTAATATGGAAATAATAAAAAATAGGTTTCTAGAGTAATTTTAAATAGTTATTAAAGAGGGAATAGATGAAAAAAAAATTAATATTAATAGGAGCTGGAGGATTTGCAAAGTCAGTAATAGACTCAATAGATGAAAAAAAATATAATATTGAAGGATTTGTAGATAATATTAAAAGCGGTTCACATCTTGGATATAAAATACTTGCAAATGACCTCAAAGAATTGGAGAATTCAGAACAATATTGCTACTTTATAGCAATAGGTGATAATAAAAAGAGAACTTATTGGTATAAAGAAGTAGCTAAAAGAAATTTGGAAATAATAAATGTAATAGATAAAACTGCTGTTCTTTCAGAAAATATAACTTTTGGAAGAGGTATTTTTATTGGAAAATTAGCAATAATAAATAGTGATGCCAGAATAGGTGAAAATGTAATAATAAATACAAAAGCTTTAGTGGAACATGGAAATAGAATAGGAAATAATGTTAATATTTCTACAGGAACTATTTTAAATGGAGATGTAAAAATAAGAGATAATTGTTTTATAGGAAGTTCTGCTGTAGTGAATGGACAAATAACTATAGGAGAAAATAGTATAGTTGGTTCAGGAACAGTAGTTATAAATAATATAGATAAAGATGTAATAGTAGCTGGAATACCTGGAAAAGTAATTAGGAGATTGAATAATGAATAGAGTGTTTATAGTGGCAGAAATTGGTTGTAATCATAATGGTAATTTTGAACTAGCAAAAAAAATGGTGAAGATAGCAAAAGAGTGTGGAGTAGATGCAGTAAAGTTTCAAACATTTAAAGCAGATAAATTAATATCTAAATATGCTCCAAAAGCAGAATATCAAAAAAAAGTAACTTCTAAAGATGAGAGTCAGTTAGAAATGACAAAAAAATTAGAACTTCCCAATGATGAACTTATAAAATTATTTAGTTATGCAGCATCATTAGGACTAATAACATTTTCAACTCCATTTGATTTTGAGTCTATAGAATTTTTAGCAGAACAAAAACAAAAGATATGGAAAATACCATCTGGAGAAATTACTAATCTTCCTTATCTAGAAAAGATAGCAAAATTAGATATCTCTGAAAAAGAAATAGTAATTTCAACAGGAATGGCAACAATAGGAGAAATAGAAAAAGCATTAGAAATATTAGAAAAAAATGGAATGGAAAAAGATAAAATAACAATATTACATTGTAATACTGAATATCCAACTCCTTTTGAAGATGTAAACCTTAATTCTATCTCATATTTAAAAGATAGATTTAAAGAATGTAAAATTGGATTTTCAGATCATTCAGAAGGGTATTTTCCTGGAATTGCTTCAGTGATATATGGAATCACTTTTATAGAAAAACATTTTACATTGGATAAAAATCTTGAAGGACCTGATCATAAAGCTTCAGTAACTCCAGATGAATTAAGAGAATTGTGCAGAGGAATAAGGATTATTGAAAGATCATTAGGAATATTTGATAAAAAAGTAACAAGTTCAGAGAAAAAAAATAAAATAGTTGCAAGAAAATCAATTGTAGCTAATAAAGCTATAAAAAAAGGTGAAAAATTTACAATTGAAAATCTTACAACTAAAAGACCAGGAAATGGTATAAGTCCTATGTGTTGGTATGATATTTTAGGAAAAACTGCAGAAAAGAACTTTAAAGAAGATGAATTGATAATAGATTCAAGATTTAAAATACAAGAGGTATAAAATGAAAAAAATAGCAATTATTCCTGCTCGTTCAGGATCAAAAGGATTACCTAATAAAAATATACTTATGTTAATGGATAAACCTATTTTAGCTTATACAATAGAAGCTGCAATAAAATCTGAAAGTTTTGAAAAAGTTATTGTTAGCACAGACTCTTTAGAATATAAAGAAATTGCTGAAAAATATGGAGCTGAAGTAATTGTCAGAAATGAGGAATTATCAAATGATAATGCAACTTCATATATGGTGATAAAAGATATATTGGATAAAAATCTTGAACTAGAATATGACTATTTTGCACTTTTGCAACCTACTTCTCCTTTTAGAAATTCGGAGCACATAAAAGAAAGTATAATAAAATTTGAGAAAAATATAGATAATTTTGATTTCTTAGTATCTGTAGCAGAATCATCAAAAGCTTCTATATTGATTAAGGAAATAGATCAAGATGAAAGTTTAAAAAATTATAATATTGACTTTTCAAATTATAAAAGGCAGAAATTTAAAGAATATTATCCTAATGGAGCTATTTTTATAGGTAAAAAAGAAGAATATCTTTTAAAAAAAGATTTTTTTGGTAAAAAGTCAATAGCATATTTTATGAATAAGGAAGATTCAATAGATATTGATGATAGATTAGATTTTGAACTGGCTATTTTAATAATGAATACAAAGAACAAAAGAGAACAGCTTATTAAAAATATAAAAGCAAGAATAGAAGAGAAGAAAAATTTATTTAAAGAAAAAAAAGAAATAACTTTAATTGGACATTCCTTATTTGATAATTGGAACATAAGGAAATTTAAAGAGTATGAAGTAAATAATTTAGGAATAAGAGGTATAAATACAAAGCAATATCAAGATTTTGTATTAAAAGAAAATTTAATAACAAAGTTAGGAAATTATATTTTTTTAATGGCAGGAACAAATGATATTGTTATTGAAAATTGGAAAAAAGAAGATACATTATTATGGATAAAAGATACAATTTCATTTTTTAAAAAAATAAATAATAATGTAAAAATATTTTTTTTAGAAGTACCTAGAGTAATTTCAAGATTGGATAGAAGTAATGAGACTATTTTAAATCTAAATGAGTTTTTATATGAAAATTTAAAAGAAAAAGTAAATTATATAAAATTAAATGAATTACAAGATAAATTTGGAAATCTAAATATTGATTATACAAATGATGGATTACATTTTAATGAAAAAGGTTATGAAAAATTATATGAAATTTTAGTAAAGGAAATAAAAATATGAAAAAAGTGCTATATGTAACTGGATCAAGAGCAGAATATGGAATAATGAAAAGATTGTTGCTAAGGCTAAATAAAGATAAAGATATAGAATTAACAATAGTTGCTACTGCTATGCATGCTGATAAAAAATATGGAGAAACTTACAAAGTAATTGAGGAAGATGGATTAAAAGTAGATAAACTAATAGATATAGAATTGGATAACTCCAATAATAAAAAAGTTATTTATTCAATGGCTATTTGTCTGCAAGAATTTGGAAAATACTTATTTGAAAAATCTTTTGATGCAGTTATACTACTTGGAGATAGATATGAAATATTATCAGTAGCTATTGCAGCCGCTATGCACAATATTCCAATTATTCATTTACATGGTGGAGAAATAACTTTAGGAAACTATGATGAATTTATTAGGCACTCTATAACTAAAATGAGTAAGCTTCATTTAGTTTCAACAGAAGAGTATAAAAGAAGAGTTATACAACTAGGAGAAAACCCAAAATCTGTCCATAATATAGGAGCATTAGGTGCTGAAAATAGTTTTAAATTAAAATTATTAGATAAAAAAGAATTAATAAAAAGATTAAATATTACTGAAAAAGAATATTTTTTAATTGTTTTTCACCCTGAAACTGTTACAGGGAATGATATTGAAAAGCAAGCAAGAAACTTATTGGAAGCTTTAGATTTATTTAAAAAAGAATATGATTTTATATTTATAGGATCAAATTCAGATACAGGTTCAGAAACTATATATAGATTGTTTTATGATTATACATTAGAAAATAATTTTGACTTTTTAACTTCAGTAAAACCAGAAGAATATTTATCTTTAATAAAATATTCAAAAGGGTTGATAGGAAATTCTTCTTCAGGATTAATAGAAGTTCCATCATTTGGCATTCCTACATTAAATATTGGGGATAGACAAAAAGGAAGAGTGAGAGGAAAATCAGTAATAGATATATCAACAGATAAAGAAGAAATAAAAAATGGAATTGTTAAAATGTTAAATAAAGAATTTAAAAGCAAGATAAAGTTAGAAAAAAATCCATATTTTCAAGAAAATAGTTTAGAAAAGGCACATCAAATAATAAAGAATTTTCTATTTTCAGTTAAAATCAAAGAAATCAAAGAATTTTTTGATATAAACATAGAAGATTTGAAGGAGTAAAAAAATGTTTGAAAAAATAAAGAAACTATTTTCTAAAAACGAAATAAAAAAATTATTTGGAATAACTGCTTTTTCAATAGTAATTTCATTAAGTGAGGTAATAGGATTATCAATAATAATTCCATTTATGGCAATGGTAACTAAACAGACTATAATATTTGAGAATAGATATTTTTAATTATATATTAATATCTTTTTCAAGAAACTCTTATTATCAATTTACATGTAAATTGATGGAGAATTATTTAAAATATTCTTATCAAAATTTTATAAAAAAGAATTCTAATGATCTTATGAAAAATATTACAACAGAAGCTAATTTATTAGTTATATTAATTCAAAATTTTTTAATGATGTTAAGTGAAATATGTGTAGTATTTTTTATATATCTAGTAATGCTGTATGTTGATTTAAAAATAACATTATTTGTTACTGTATTTATGGGGATAAATATACTTCTTATAAAATATTTAATATTAAATAAAACAAAAAAATGGGGAACAGAAAGAAGCAAAGCTATGGAAGAATATTATCAAGGAATTCTTTTTTATAGAAAATCCCTTGATATCATAGTTGATGAATTAGAAAGTGAAGTTGAAAATATTGAAAATAATCCTATAGAGTTTAATAAAAAAATAGAATTAAAAGATATATGTTTTGAATTTGAAAAAGGAAAGGAAGTTCTAAAAAATATAAATCTAAATATAGTTAAAGGGGAAAAGATAGCATTTGTAGGAGAATCAGGATCAGGAAAAACAACTCTTGTAGACTTGATCACAGGATTGTATAAGCCTAAAAATGGAAATGTATATTTAGATGATATTAAATTGGAAGATAAAAATATTGGATATTGGAGGCAAAGTATAGGATATATACCACAGGAAGTATATCTTTTTGATGGAACAATAGCAGATAATGTTGTATTTAACAGAGAATATAATGAAGAAAGATTAATAGAATCATTAAAAAAAGCAAGAATATGGGAATTTTTAAAGAAAAAAGAGGGAATAAAAACAATAGTAGGAGATAGAGGAATAATGCTATCGGGAGGACAAAAGCAGAGAATAGCAATAGCTAGAGCTCCTTATGATAATCCTAAAATATTAGTATTAGATGAAGCTACTTCAGCATTAGATAATGAAACTGAAGAAGAAATAATGAAAGAAATATATGATGTATCTAAAGATAGAACACTAATTATAGTAGCTCATAGACTTACAACACTAAAAGATTGTGACAGAATATTTGTTATAAGTAATGGTGGAATAGAAAGAATAGTAAAATCAGTAGAGGAATTATAGAAAGGAAATAAAATGACAGAAAAAGAGTTTTTAACCTTATACAAGGAAAGAAGGAATCTAAAAAGCATAAGAGAAGCAAAAGAAAGATTAGATTCTTTCTGGAAATCTCTTTTTGATGTTTTAGATGTAGAAGACAAAGTAATAATAAAAGATTGGGGAATATTTGAAAAGAAAGAAGTAAAACCAAGAAAAATACTTAATTTAGCTACTAGGGAAATGATGATAACAGAAGAAAAGAAAGTTATTAAATTTAAACCTAGAATGAAAATGATAGATAAAGTAAATGAGCTCAATACTCTAATAGAGGAGGAATATGAACACTAGAGAATTTGTATCATATTATAGAAAATTGAGAAAAGAAAAAGATGAAACAACAGAATATGAAGAAGCAAGAGAAGAAATAGAAGAAATATTTAATCTAATAGCAGAAGTAACAGCTATGGATGAGGAAGTAAAATTTAAAAATAAAGGAACATTTTCGCTTTTAAAAAGAAAAAAAAGAAGAATAGGAAGTCCAACATCAAATGAAGTGAGAGAAATAATCCCTAAAAAAACAATAAAATTTGTACAGTCAAAAGTATTAATAATAGAATAAATAAAACTAAATACTAAATAGCCAACCAAAAACCAAAGTCTCTCAACTAAAAATAACCGAGAGGCTTTTTTCTTTAACATAGTGTATGAGCAGAAAATCAAGTGTAAAATATAGAAAAATATGATATAATTAATTCATTGAAATAAAGTAGAGGAGATGGCAAATTGGGAAGAATTATTTACTTCACTGGAGGCTCTCGAAGTGGAAAAAGCAGACATGCAGAGCAGTATATAATTGATAAAAATTATAAAGACAGAATATATCTGGCAACTGCAATCATATTTGATGATGAAATGAGAGCCCGTGTAGCTAAGCATAGAGAGCAGCGAGGGGAGAACTGGACTACTGTAGAGGGATACAAAAATACAGTGGAACTTGTAAAACCTCACATGAAGCAGGGGGGAGTTATCCTGCTGGATTGTCTGACAAATATGGTAACCAACCTCATGATAATGGAGAAAGAATATGACTGGGATCATATACCTGATGAAGAACTTACATCAATAGAAAACAACATAAAAAAAGAAGTAGAAGAACTTCTGGAATATATAAAATCATCAGATCAGGATATTGTTATAGTTTCCAATGAGATAGGAATGGGAATAGTTCCTGCTTATGCATTAGGGAGACATTTTAGAGATATATGCGGAAGAATGAATCAGATAGCAGCAGCAAAGGCTGATGAAGCATACTTTGTAGTTTCTGGAATAAAAATGAAATTAAAATAGTTTTAGGAGGATATTTAATGAAAGGAATATTGTTACTTTTTAGATTTATGACTAGACTTCCTATTGGATTAGATCCAAAATTTGATTCTGATGAATTAGGAAAGAGCATGAAATTTTTTCCAGTAATTGGAATGATAATAGGTCTTATACTTTTTGGAGCATTCTGGCTGCTGTATACTGTAGTATATTCACCAATGGTCATGGCAGTACTGCTTGTAACTATAGAGGTAATACTTACAGGAGGACTTCATCTTGATGGTCTGGCAGATACATTTGATGGGATATTCAGCTATAGAAGCAAACAAAAAATGCTTGATATAATGAAAGATTCAAGATTAGGTACTAATGGAGGACTTGTCCTTATACTATATTTCATGCTAAAAGTAGTTCTTCTTGTAGAGATATCAGAATTTGCAGGACTTAATATGGGAATACTACTTCTAATAGTTCCAGTGATAGCAAGATTAAACAGTGTGGTAAATTGTGCATCAGCACCATATGCTAGATCTACTGGAATGGGAAAAACTTTCGTAGATCATACTGATGCTGGAGGAGTAGCTATTGCTACAGTATTAACAGCAGCTTTTGTAGGAGGGGCAGCTTACTTATTTGGACTTCCTTATACAATTTTGATTGTTATACCAATAATAATGCTTCTTGGATTCTTCTATGCAAAATTGATGACTAGAAAAATTGGTGGAATCACAGGAGATACTTTAGGGGCAGTAGTTGAGCTTTCAGAAATAATAGCTATGTTTGTTATATACATATTAGCAGCTGTATAGGTGGTCTAAATGGGGAAATTGATAATTGTCAGACATGGTCAGACTCAAATGAATGTTGAAGGAATATTCTTTGGAAAACTTAATCCAGGGCTGAATGAAATGGGAAGAGTACAGTGTAAAAAAGCTGAAGATATATTGAAGAAACATGGTTATGACGCAGTTTATTCAAGTGATCTCTTGAGAGCCGCAGAAACAGCAGAGCTGGTAAATTATTTAAAGCTTCCTATTAAATTTGATAAAAGGCTTCAGGAAATAGATTTTGGAATATTTGAAGGATTGAGCTATACAGAGATAAAGGAAAAGTATCCAGCAGAGTGTGAAAAGAGTAAAAATGAATGGAAAACTTTTGATTTTGTTACTGGAGAAAGTCTTGAAAAGCTCCAAAGCAGAGCTATAGAATTTATAGAAAGTCTGGATAAAACAAAAAATAATTTAGTGGTAACTCACTGGGGTGTTATTAACTGTATATTAAGTTGGTATTTTTCAGATAAACTAGAAAGTTACTGGAAATATAGTGTAGAAAATGGAGGAATCTGTATAATAGAGTTTGCAGATGGTTTCCCAATACTAAAAGGACTAAACATAGGGTGATGAGATGAAAGAGTTAAGAAAAATTATTGGAGAAATAGAAGGGGCAGATAAAGAAGCGGTAAGAGCAGCACAGGAAGAACTTGACAGAAAAATGAAGCCTAATGGGAGTCTTGGAACTCTTGAAGATATAGCTCTAAAACTAGCAGGAATTAGTGGGTTTCCTGTGAAGAAGGTAAATAAAAGATGTCATATAGTAGCATCAGCAGATAATGGAGTAATAGAAGAAGGGATTTCTTCATGTCCTTTGGAGTATACACGTATAGTATCTGAAGCTATGCTTAATAGAATAGCGGCAATAGGTCTTTTGACAAGAACTATAGGAGTGGATTTCAACCTTGTAGATATTGGGATAAAAGATTCAATTCCTAGAGATTATCCTAATCTATACAGAAAAAACGTAAAAAAAGGAACTAATAATTTCTATAAAGAACCTGCAATGACACAGGAAGAATGTATAAAAGCAATAATGACAGGAATAGAATTGATAAAAGAAAAAGTAGAAACAGGCTATGATATTTTTTCAAATGGTGAAATGGGAATAGGTAATACTTCCACAAGTTCAGCAGTTCTATATTCTTTTACAAAAGGCGATATAGATAAGATAGTTGGTAGGGGAGCAGGACTTTCTGACAACGGTTTTATAAAAAAGAAAAAAATAATAGTGGAATCTTGTGAAAAATATGATACATTTAATATGGATCCAGTAGATGTACTGGCTCATGTAGGTGGACTGGATATAGCTTGTATGGTAGGAATGTATATAGGTGCAGCCAGATACAAAAAACTTATGCTTGTAGATGGATTTATATCAAGTGTAGCAGCTTTGGCAGCTTGTAAAATAGAACCAAAGATAAAAGATTATATAATTGCAACTCACATGAGTGAAGAACCAGGAATGGAATTAGTATTAAAAGAGTTGAGAGAAGAGGCATTTTTTAATATGAAAATGAGACTGGGAGAAGGAACAGGAGCAGTTCTTGCTTACCCTATAATTGATTGTGCAATAGAAGTAATAAATGGAATGAAAACACCAACAGCAGTATATGAACTTTTTCTATAGGTGGAGGTATGGAAAAATATTCTCCAGAGGGGCATAGAAAAAGACTCAAAGAAAAATATATGAAAAGTGGATATGAAGCTTTTCATGAATATGAAATATTAGAGATACTGCTCACATATTCTATTCCAAGAAAAGATGTAAAACCAATAGCAAAAAACCTTTTGAAAGTATTTGGGTCAACAGGAAAAATATTTGGTGCAGATATAAAGGAATTGTTAAAGGTAGAGGGAATAGGAGACAGCAGTGCTGTATTTCTAAAATTAATGGGAGATATAGCTAAGAACAGTTACAAAGAAAATTTGAAAGATAATGATATTTTAAATATAAAGAGTAAAAATGATCTTATATCTTATTTGAGAGGAGATATAGGTTTTTCTAAAAGAGAAGAGTTTAAAGTGTTGTTTTTAAATTCAGCAAATAATTTAATAGCAAGTGAAACACTTTTTTATGGTACAATAGATAAAAGTGCAGTTTATCCAAGAGAGATAGTGGAGAGGACAATAAGGAATGGAGCTAAATCAGTAGTTTTTGCTCATAATCATCCATCTGGGAATACAAGCCCATCTAAGCAGGATATAGAACTGACACAACATATGTATGACAGTCTTAAAACTTTAGATATAAGGCTGATTGATCATATAATAATTACAAAAAATTCCTACTTTAGTTTTTTAGAAGAAGGATTGATAGAATATTAGGAGGAATTAATGGAAGAAAACAGAGTAGAGCAGGAAATTGTTTCAACTGAAACTGTAGCTGCTCCAGCAGAAAAAAAGCTATATAAAGTACTTGGAGTAATGTTTGAGATAACTAAAAAAAGATATTACTTTGAAGTTGTAGATGATATTGAGTATAAAAAAGGCGATAAAGTAATAGTTGATACAGTTAGAGGAAAAGAGATAGGGGTTGTCTATGGAGAACCTATGATGATGAAAGAAGAGCAGCTTGTACTTCCTTTAAAGCCTGTTATAAAAAAAGCTGATGAGCAGGAAATAAAAAGATATAATGAATTGAAAGAGGAATCAGCTAAAGCAAATGCTCAATGTAAGGAGAGAATACTTCATCATAAACTGCCTATGAAGTTGGTGGGAACAGAGTATACATTTGATAAAACTAAGCTTATCTTCTATTTTACTGCTGAAGGAAGAATAGATTTCAGAGAATTGGTAAAAGATTTGGCTAATATTTTTAAACTTAGAATAGAACTTAGACAGATTGGTGTGAGAGATGAAGCAAGAATACTGGGAACAATTGGTATTTGTGGAAAAGAACTATGCTGTAGAACTTTTATAAATAAATTTGATTCTGTATCTATTAAAATGGCAAGAGATCAGGGACTTGTAATAAACCCTGCTAAAATATCAGGAGTATGTGGAAGACTTCTATGTTGTATAAACTATGAATATAGTCAATATGAGCAGGTGTTGAGAAGTTATCCAGCTGTAAATCAACAAGTAAGAACTGAAAAAGGAGATGGAAAGGTTATAAGTATAAGTCCATTGAATGGTTTCCTTTTTGTTGATGTGGAAAATATAGGTATTATGAAATTTGAGATCGATGAAGTAAAGTTCAATAAAAAAGAGGCAAGTAAGCTGAAAAGTGAAAAAACTCGTGAAGAACTTGAACATAAGGAACTTGAAAAGGAGTAAAAATGTTAGCAAATGAAGATATTACGTTGCTGGCTGGGAAATATAAGCTTATTCAAAAGAAAGATGGGTTTAGATTTTCTGTAGATGCAGTAATTTTATCAGACTTTTTTGCTTATCCTAAAAAAGGAAAAATATTGGATATAGGAACTGGGAATGGTGTCATTCCTATACTTCTTTCTTCAGAAAAAAAGGGAGAAGATATAACTGGTATAGATATACAGGAAGAAAATATTGAACTGGCAGAAAAAAATATTGAACTTAACTGCCTTAAAGAAAATATAAAAATAGTACATGGTGATGTCAAAGAATATTCTATGGGAAATTCTTTTGATTATATAGTTTCAAATCCTCCATATATGAAAGTGGATGGAAAGAAGCAAAATATCCTTAGCTGCAAATCTATAGCAAGACATGAGATAAAATTGAATCTTTCTCAACTGGTGCAAAGTGCAAAAAGACTTTTAAAGCCAGTGGGAAGTTTCTCTTTGGTTCATAGGAGTTATAGATTCACAGATATATCAAGAATTCTTGAAGATAGTGGGTTCTCTCTTAAAAGAGTGAGATTTGTTTATTTTTCTAAGGAAAAAAATTCAAACCTTGTTCTGATTGAAGCCTGGAAGGGTAAGAAATGCAAATTGGAGATAGAACCGCCGCTTTACTTAGAGGAGAGTGGTTACTGAAGACAGGAAGCTATAAGATAGAGTTTTGAGGATTTTTAAAAATATGTAATTAAAAAATTAGAAGGAGAATATTTTTAGAGGTGACAAATGGAACTTTTACAATTTTTAGAAGAAAATGATTTAGAAGCATTTAAAGAAAATTTAGATATGGACAGTGTTGAAGAAACAGATGAAAATGGAAATACTATTTTACATTATTGTGTTGAAGATGGAGCATATGATTTTATAGATGCTTTAGTATATTGTGGTGCTGATCCTAATGCTAAAAATAAAGATGGAGATACACCTATGCATATAGCAGCAATAAAAGATTTAGGAAAGATAATGGAACTTCTTATAGAATTTGGTGGAGAAGTTAATATCAAGAATAATCATCAAAGAACTGCTTTAAATCTTGCTACTGCTTCAAAAGCAAGGAGTGTTCTAAAAGTTATAGAAAATAGTGGAATGGACTATTCAGCTATGGTGGGGAGAGAAAAAATTGCTCATCATAAAAGATTAGAAGAAGAATATTAAAACTTAGGGATAGAAATATCCCTTTTTTTATGTTTTTTTAAAATAGAATTGGCTATTAAAATTAATTATTTTTTAGTTTAAGAGTAACTTCAGTAGAAAGAAAGTCTATTAATATTGTTCGCCAGCTCTAAATCGCTAAACTCGTTTCACTCAGACAGTAGCGATTTTTAACGAGCTGTTTCACTTTATTAATCACGACTTTCTTTCTAATTTTCGTTACTCCTAAACTATGATTTGTTTAAAAAAAGAGTCAAAAAAAGTTTTAGGAATCTTTAATAAACAACTCCTAAAACTTTTTAATTTTCTATAATTTCAATATTTTATTTTATAAAATAGAACACCATAATAGCTGCAAGGACATATAACCCAATACTTACCTCTTTAGCTTTTCCAGCACCTATCTTAACTACTGCATAAGAAATTATTCCAGCACCAACCCCATTAGAAATACTGTTAGTAAATGCTGTACAGATAACCATAAAGAATACAGGGAAAGATTCTGTAAAATTATCATATTCAATATTTCTCATTCCACCAAGCATAAGTATACCCATTATGATAAGAGCTGGAGCAGTTGCAGCAGCAGGTACCATAAGAGCCAGTGGACTTAAAAATAAACTGAAGAAGAATAATATCCCTGTAGAAACAGCAGTAAGTCCTGTTCTACCTCCAGCCCCAACACCAGCAGCAGATTCAACAAATGTAGTGATAGTAGTAGTTCCCATAGCAGCTCCAACTACTGTACCTAGAGCATCTACTAAGAAAGGTTTCTGAATATCAGGAAGATCTCCATTTTCATCTAAAAGACCAGCTTTTTCAGATACTCCCAGCAATGTTCCCAATGTAGAGAAAAAATCTCCAACAAAGAATACAAATAATATAGGAAGTACTTTTATACTGAATATATTTGAAAAATCAAGTTTAAAAGCAATATCACTTATAGTACTAGGCATAGCTACAAAGCTGGCAGGAATTTTAGTAACTCCCAAAGGAATTCCTATAAGAGTAGCAGAAACTATTCCAAGAAGCATATCACATTTAACTCTTCTGGCAGCAAGAATAGCTGTTACAAAAATTCCAAAAAGTGCTGTCATAGCTGCTGGATTGCTCAAATCTCCTATTGAAACAGAACCATTAACAGCTTTCATAAGTCCACCATTTTTGAATCCTAACTCAATAAGGAAAATTCCAACTGCTGCTCCTATCCCAAGCTTTAAACTTTTAGGAAGAAATCTTACAATAACTTCTCTAAAACCAAATATAGACATAATAAGGAAGATTATTCCAGATACAAAGTTCATAGCAAGACCTTGTTGCCATGTCACAGCTCCGCTTCCAACTAATGTCATAGCAAGGAAAGCATTACTTCCCATGGCTGGGGCTAATGCAAAAGGAAGTTTAGCATAAAATCCCATAAGCAGTGTAAAAATACAAGATGTAATAGCTGTTACTGTGAACACTTGATTGGCAGGCATTCCTGCCCCTTTCATAATCATTGGATGAACTATCAGGATATATGACATAGTCATAAAAGTAGCCAATCCAGCCCCCATCTCAACCTTGATGTTGCTTCCTCTTTCTGTTATCTTGAAATATTTATCCAAGAAACTTTCATTTTTGCTGTTCATTTTTTTGTTTTTCCCCCTTGTTAAAAAGCATTATTTAAAATTGTTTGATAACTTTTTGATTAACTACATCTATAAGACCAAGATCACTCATTTTTACCTCTGGAATAACAATAAGAGCCAGAGTACTAGGTCTAGTTATAGGGCTGTCAGTTTCTATACCATAAGTTCTAAGGAGAGCATTCATTCTTTGAATATCTAAACTGACATCTTTAGCTGGTTTTTGTGAAAGCATACCAGCTATTGGGAATGGAAGTTCATCAATTATTTTTCCATTTTCAGCTACAACTACTCCTCCACCTATTTCAGCTATTCTTTTAGAGATAGCCACAGCATCCTGAGGGTCATTGTATATAATGGTAATATTATGAGAGTCATGAGAGTAAGTAGTTCCTACAGCTCCTTTTGCCATATAGAAATTTTCAACTACAGCTAAAGCAATATTATCATTGTGATATCTATTAGCAATAGCAACAAAATTTAGTTCAGTTCCACTAAGATCAATATATCCATCTTTTACAGGAACTTCAAATATTTTTTTTCTAGTAATACTTCTTACCCTATCAGTATATTCCATACCAATAATTTCTATTTTTCCATTTTCTACAGGAACTTTTATTTTAAAATCTTCTGTTGAGAAATCTTTTATATTTACAGTATTTCTATTTTCTATTTCAATAACAGGCTTTTTGATTTCAATGATCATCTGATTGTTCTCTGCGACTAATTTACCTTTATAGTATACAGAACTTACATTGATATCTTTAAGATTATCAAATACTACCATATCAGCAAAGTAGCCAGGAGCAACAGCACCTAATTTTTCCAAGTGGTAAGCTTGGGCAGTATTTAAAGTGACCGCTCTTATTGCTTCTATTGGATCAAGTCCAGCTTTTATAGCAATTCTTACACAATCATTTATATGACCTTTTTCAAGAATATCTTTAGGCTCTCTGTCATCTGTACATAAGGTTAAGTTTCTAGGTGACTTCAAGTCTTTTATATTTTCAACAATAGAAGTAATATTCTTTGACATAGAACTTTCTCTAGCGTCAACAATCATTCCTTTTCTTATTTTTTCTTTTGCATGGATTCCATTTCTTACTTCATGACATGATACAGGACCACCACATAGATAAGCAGAAAGATCTTCACCAGTCACTTCAGGAGCATGTCCTTGAAGAAATTTATTTTTTTGATATGCAGCATCTATTATATCTTCCATTCTTTTATCAGAATTAATGACACCAACATAGTCCATTACTTCTCCTAATCCAAGAATTCTATCTTTATCCAGCATTCTGTCTATCATATCAGCTGTAAGTTCAGCTCCAGTAGTTTCAAGCCCTACTACTGATGGTACACATGAAGGAATAAGGAAATATTGATTCATAGGAAGATTTTCAGAAGCTTCAAGCATATAGTCAACTCCCTCTTCTCCTAAAGCATTTCCTATTTCATGGGGATCAGCTATTATAGTAGTAGTTCCCTTTGGAATAACAGCCTCAGCAAAGTGATATGGAGTCAGATGACTACTCTCTATATGCAAGTGGGAATCAATAAATCCAGGAGCAAGATATTTTCCTTTCAAGTCTACTATTTTCTCAGCTTTTTTATTTTTATCATTTTCAATTTCTACTACATCTGCAATATATTCATTGTATAGATATACATTAGCCATATAGATTTCCCCAGAAAACACATTTACAAGATTAGCATTTTCCAGTTTTAAAGTTGCTTCTCTCTTTCCAAGGGCAGTTTCTATAAGTTTTCTTCTATCTATTTTATTCATTTATTCCTCCTTGAATGAAATTATATCATTTTTAAAAATATATTATATTATATACTATAATTTGGAAAACGTAAATAAATACATTTCAAGCATAATTAAATAAGGGGTTTTAATTTTGAAATTTAAAAGATTCATAAAACATAAAATTTTATATTGATAAAAATAATTAATCTAAGTTTAATGTTGACAAAAATAGAATTATAGAGTAATAAAGTAACATAGAAAAAAGTTAAAAGGTTGAATATTAATGTATAAAAAAATATTGACTTTTTCTCCATCTCAGAGATGGAGCAGCAAAATTTTTTGCCTGAAAGTATGCTATGCTGCTCCATCTCTTGTTATAATATATTTGCTAGCAAAAGATGGTTATATAATCCTAAAATGAGAGTAGGGAGGAATAAGAAATGGCTTCGGAATATAAATTAAATTTAAAAGTATCAAAAGAGGATTTGGAATTAATAAATGGTGCAGGTAAAAGAGTAGTTTTAGTAAAAGAGAATGGAGAAGGAAGTTTCTCATCAGGTTCAGAATTTATTGATGATGTAGCATGGGTTACTTTTCAACTTTGGGAACTAAATAATGTAACTTGGCAGGAAGAATATTATGTTTATGCTTCAGATGTAGAAAAACAAAGTGGTGCAGTGATAGAAAAAGCATCATATGAAGAAGCAGAACCAAAAACAAAAATGTATACATTTGATAATGGATATTTTTCTGCATCTCAATTTAATGGAGAAGCTCATCCAACAGCTTATTTTATAAAAAATGGATATGATAAACCTGAAACATTTGGATTAGCTCAAACAGTAAAAGTTGGAAAACAAGTATATGAAGCAAATCCTATTAATGCAATGACTGTATTTAATAATGAACAAGCATATTTTATTCCAATTGAAAAAGTAAAAGTATTTTTAGCAGCTAAAGCTGAAAATGGTAAAGTAATATCAATAGCACAATCACAAGCCTTACTAGTAGATTTTACTGAAAAACCAGAAAGAACAATAACTTATGATAGAAGTACTTCGAAATTTGTAATAGTAGATTAAAAAATACTAGAGGTAGGTATAAAAAATTATGGAAGAAAAAATTTTAAGACCTATAGAAGATTATAAAGCAGAATTAGAAGCGCTTAATTTTATTTGTAATAACTATGAAGCTAAAAGTAAAAAAGCAGGAGATAAAAAATCTGTTCAAAATTTAGCTGATGCTGAAGGTATTCAAAAACGAGTAATGAAAATTGGAGAAAATGTATTACAGAATATTAAAATACATTTAGAAGAAGAACTTTTTCTTACAGATGAAGAAAAAGAATTACTTGATAAATGTAAGAAAGCACTAGATACAGAAGTGCCAATTTTTCCTCCTTCAGACGGGATAATAACTGGAACAGTTTTTGGAATAGGAAAGCTGATAAATCTTGTAAGTTACTTATATGAAAGATATCAGATTTCAAGAAATGATAAAGAATTATTAAAATTTATTGAAGAAAAAGGTCTTGAAGTAATGGCTAATTATCCAGCTTCTATTATCGCTGATATAATAGAAAGTGCTGTTACTTATGCTATCCCAGATTCTAAAATGATAGAGTTAGTTTTAAAAGAGTTAGAAAAAGCTAAAGATTTAGGAAATAAATATAGAAAAGAAACAGAAAATTTTACTATTGAATATGCAAAGAGACTTTTGCGTGTAGCAAAATATGCATATTCAGGAATAAAAGAAAATAATAAATATTTAATTTCTCCAATGAGAAAAATTGAACTGCCTGATGCAATAGGAGGAATGGAGTCTTACAATCAGAGTACAGGAATGTTGGAAATTCCAGGAAGTATGAAAGTTATATTTGGTAAATTAGAAAAAGATATAGTAATTGGATTTGCAGGGACAGAAATAACAAGTAAACTCTCAACTTTAGGGACTGATATCCAACAAATTCTATCTCCTAATTTAATGTATTTAAGAGCAGCAGGAATAGTATCAATTATGCGAAGCTATTATCCTAAAGAGCAAAAAATAATAGTAGCAGGACATTCATTAGGAGGAGGACTTGCACAGGCAGCAATTGTTTCAAATATAAGAAACGAAAATGTTTTGGAAGATAATCTCTTAGGTGCTGTATATAATTCTGCTGGACTTTCATTGGTAACATTATTAATAGCATCAGAAGATGAGAGAAGAATAGAACAAGCATCAAAGAACATAACACATTACAGAGCACCTCTTGATCCTGTATCAGCGTTTGGAGCTCTTATAGGAACAGTAAAAGAATTAGAAGGAGCTTCTGTTCCATATCATTGTATTTCAAATATAAAAAATAGTTTTATATAGGTTAAATGAAAATTACTGAAAATACACTATACAGCCAGGGAGATTTTTTATCTCCTTGGTTTTTTATATTGCTGTATTCCATTATACTAAATTGTTTTAAAAATATTATAAAATATGTTATTATAGTTATAAGTGAAGAATAAAAATATTGGGGGAAAGGTTAAGGAGCAGCTATGGAACTTATAAAAAATCTTTTTGGGGAAAAAGGTTATATTGATGGAATAACAATTATAGATGTAAAAGGGGAAATACTTTTTACTGTTAAATTTAATAGTAAGCTTAATAGTAATAGTGTAGATTATGAAGTAATGGGGAAAAATTTTTATGAAATATATGAAAATCTTTCTGGAAATAAAAGCAGTATGTATAGAGCTATGGAATTGGAAATGCCTATATATGTTAAAAATCAAAAACTTAAACCTAAAAATCATAAAGAAATATTGATTTCTTCATTATCAATACCAATAAAATTTGGGGGAAGAGTAGTTGGAGCAATAGACTTATCCTCAGAAGAGATAACTGATTCCAAAAAATTTGAAAAAGATACTGAAATAAATTTAGATGAATTAAAAAAAATAAATTTAAAAAATCTTTCTTTAAATAAAAATGGAGCAAAATATACTCTTAATGATATTATTACCAATAACTTTGAAATGAAGCAGTTAAAAGAATTTATAAAGACTATATCTGATTCATATCTTCCAATAATGATTTATGGAGAAACAGGAACTGGAAAAGAGCTTTTTGCCCAAGCTATCCATAATGAAAGCAAGAGGAAGGATAAACCTTTCATTGCTCAAAATTGTGCAGCTATACCAGAGAATCTTCTTGAAAGTATATTCTTTGGAACATCTAAAGGAGCTTTTACAGGGGCTGTAGACAGTCCAGGATTATTAGAAATAGCAGATGGAGGGACTATTTTTTTAGATGAGATTAACTCTATGCCTATGAATCTGCAGTCTAAGCTATTGAGAGCTTTACAGGAGAATAAAATAAGAAGAATAGGAGCAAAGGATGTAATAGATATCAATGTAAAAATAATTGCAGCTTTGAATAAAGATCCTATGAAAGCAATAGAAGATAATGAATTAAGAATGGATCTTTACTATAGGCTTAGTGTTTTAAATATAACTATTCCACCATTGAGAGAGAGAAAAGATGATATCTCTGTTCTTGTAAATTATTTTGTTGCTAAATATAATGAACTTCTTGAAAAAAATGTTAGATATATCTCAAGTGATATTTGTCAGGCATTCCAGACATATGATTGGCCAGGAAATATAAGAGAGATAGAGCATATAGTAGCTTTTGGTATGAGTGTTATAAGACCAGATGAAGAAAAACTTGAATTTTCTGATTTAGAAAGAAAATGGGTAGAGATAACTGGGAAGAAAAAACAAAAAACAGAACTTCCTGTTAAAGATTTAAAAACAATGGTAGAGGAATATGAAAAAAGTGTAATAGAAAAAGTTCTGGAGATGTCTATGCACAATATAACAAAAGCTTCATTGATACTAAAAATACCAAGACAAACTTTACAGAGAAAAATAAAACAATATGAATTATAAGGAGTGAGAATATTGAAAAAGAAATTTGCATTTATACTTATGGGAAATCATTATACTCCAGAAGTACATAAAGCTGTATTTGAAACTGAAAATCAGGTGACTTATATTTGTACTATAAAGAGTTTTAATGAAATGGAAGAAAAAATAAAATATTTGATGGGAGAAGGAGTTGGGGCAATAGAGCTATGTGGTGCTTTTGGTAAAGAAAAAGCAGACGAAGTAGTAAAAATGACAGATAATAAAGTAGCAGTTGGATATATTATTCATGATCCTTCCTTAGATCCTTTGTTTAAGAAATTTTTTGGTAATTAAAATTGAAAAAAGATATGTAAAATTACTTGGCCTGGAAATTTTGTAATTAAATTTCTGGGCTTTTCTTTTACCTAGCTCAAATATGATTAGAAAATCAAAAGTTGGCATTAAATTGCTCAAATATGGGCAATATATATAATTTATAATGAATTATAATAAAACTTTTAATTTGAAAATAAAACACAAAGTAAAAAAACAAAGAAATAAATTTTATAATAATGACATATTTTATCCTTTTCAGATCATAAAAAAAATATTAATTATTGGCATGAATATTGCTTTATATTATGGCATAAATAAAGCAGTATACTAAGGAGGATAAATGAAAGTAGGATTATTAAAAGATATTAAGGATGGAGAATTCAGAACTATAATGACACCTAATGAAGCAGCGGAATTAATTTCAATAGGGGCTGAAGTATATGTAGAAACTGGAGCAGGTGCAGGGGCAAGTTTTGAAGATGCAGATTATGTAAAAGCTGGAGCAAAAATAGCAAAAGATATGAAAGAAATCTATGCAACTTGTGACTTTGTTACAAAAGTAAAAGAATTGGAAGAATGTGAATTTGACCTTTTAAGAGAGGGGCAAATAATATTCACTTGTCTGCACCCAGCAGCTTCAAAAGATGAAGTAGATGTTTTACTAAAATCAAAAGTTATAGCTTTCACTGCAGAAGACACTCACAGATATGGATCACCTAACTGTGAAATAGCTGGTAAATTAGGACTTTTAAAAGGTGCTGAACATCTATTGAGAACTAATGGTGGTTCTGGACAGTTAATTTGTGGAGCAGGAGGAGCACCAGCAGCTAATGTTCTTATTATAGGAGCTGGACTTGCAGGAACTGGAGCATTACAACTAGCTTATGGACTTGGAGCTAACATAACAGTGATGGATATCAATGTAAAAATATTAAGAGATTTAATAGAAAAATATCCAGGTATCAATACAATGATATCTAACTCAGCAAATATAAAAGCTTTAATGCCTAATCTTGATATTATATTAAACTGTGTAAAATGGCCTAAACATAGAAGAGATCACCTAGTAACTAGAGAAATGCTTTCTCTGATGAAAAAAGGATCTGTAATAGTAGATGTAAGTGCTGATGTTGGTGGAGCTATTGAAACTTATCATCATACTACTCATGAAAACCCTACATTTGTTGTAGATGGGATAGTACATTATGGAGTAGACAATATACCAGGGGCAGCTTCAAAAACTACATCTATAGCTTATGCAGCAAGTGTTATAGAACATTTCAAATCAATAGTTCAAAATGGAGTAAAAGAAGCATGCAGACTTAATGGATACCTTAGAAGAAGCATGACTTCATATATGGGAGTGCTTACACATGAAGAAACATCAGCTATCCAAGGAAGAGAATGGGTAACTCCAGAAGAGATGTTAGGATTAGAAGAAGGAACTTATAGCATAGCACCTAAAGCTACAAGTACTTCATCAAAACCTACAACTTGTAAAAAATAGCCAACCATATACTCAAACATAGATTGTACTTTAGAAGGATGGATAAAGTAAGAAAAAAGCTAAGACCAGAGCATTTCACTTTATCCATTTTTTTCTAAAAAGTAAAAGGGGAAAATTTTATTATAGGAGGTAATCATGGATTTTAGCATTGAAGTGTTGTTTTTGGATTTAATGAAGGCAGCAGTACTTATTTTTTTAGGGCATATGTTGAGAAGTAAGGTTAAATTTTTACAAAACTTATATATACCATCAAGTTTAATAGCAGGGTTTATAGGACTAGCTATAGGACCATATGGAATAAATATTCTTCGTTTTTCTAGTCATATGGGAAATTATACATCAGCATTTATGGTTATTGTTTTCTCAGCAATTGCTTATGGAAGTTTCTCGGTAGTCAAAGAAGAGAAAAGACTTGGAGAATTGAAAGAATCAAAGGGAGAAAGCTTAAAAAGAATACTTGCTTTATATGTTTATCGTTCTATTGCCTCAATATTGGTGTATATAGTTCCAATTGGTGTAGGGGTATATATTATAGATAAATTTATTATGAAACTTCCAGAAGGATTTACTATCCTTGTAGGAGGAGGATTTGTAGGAGGTCATGGAACTAATGCAGCATTTGGATCAGCTGTAACAGAAGCAACTGGTTGGACAGGAGCTACTGATGTTGGAATGACATTTGCTACTGTAGGTGTTCTTGTAGGTCTTATTGGTGGAATAATATTAATAAAAAATGCTACTAATAATAAATACACAAGTTTTGTAAATAGATTTGATGCTTTGCCTGAACAATTTAAAACTGGATGGATGCCAGAAAATAATGAACCAGAAATGGGAAAAGAAATGGTAAGTCCAATAGCTTTGGATCCACTGGCTTGGAGCTTTTTAATGATAATAATTCCAACTGGATTAGCTTATGCAACTATTAAGTATGTAAGAATATATCTTTCTACAATGCCTACATATTTATGGGCTTTTCTTATAGCGGTGGCTATGACACAATTATTGAAATATTCTGGAATTGGAAAACATGTAGATAAACGTTCTATCTCAAGAATAAGTGGGAGTGCAACTGATTTTCTTGTATTCTTTGGAGTAGCAGGAATCAAGATAGAAATAGTTATGCAGTATGCAATGCCAATTATAGTTTTATCAGCTTTAGCTTTAGGAAGTTTATTACTTTGTATGTACATGATTGGACCTCGTTTGAATAATAAATACTGGTTTGAGCGTTGTATATTTGTATATGGATATTGTACAGGAGTGTATGCAATAGGTTTGACTCTTTTAAGAATATGTGATCCAGAAGGAAAATCAAAAACTTTGGAAGATGCAGCAGTAACTTCACCAATAGACTTTGTTGAGTACTATACTCTATTGTTAGGGCCAATTCTGTTAAGTACTGGAAGAGTAAATACCTTTATGACAGTTATGGTTATAACATTAGTAGTAAGTTTTGTAGCAGCATTTGTATTAAAACTTTGGAATCCAGTACATAAGGAAAGACTTAGCGATGCAGAATTAGAAATCTAAATCCAATGGAAATAATTGATTATTAAGTAAATAAAAAAATGGTGGCTGAATAAGTCACCATTTTTTTATATTACATGAGTTAGAGGCATTAAAATAATACCTGCAAAAGTTGCTATCAAGGCTTCCTTAGTATAACCATATTGTCTTGAGCTGGGAAGAAGTTCTTCAATAGCTATATAGAGCATTACTCCTGAAATAATTCCAAAAATCATACCAAGAGTTAAATCATTTATGTAAGGTTTAAGTATAAGAAAAGCTAAAGTAGCTCCAATAGGTTCTGCTATTCCTGATAAAAAAGTATATTTGAAAGCTTTCATTTTACTTCCAGTGGCAAAATAAATAGGCATTGCTACAGAGATTCCTTCTGGAATATTGTGCATAGCTATAGCCAATGCAATAGAAATTCCCAAAGTCATATTTTCATAACCAGCCATAAATGTTGCTATCCCTTCTGGAAAGTTATGCAGTCCAATTGCAAGAGTAGAAACAAAACCTACTCTAAAAAGATTTTCATGCTGTTTTCCATCTCCATGAGGTTCATCTTCATGAGGAACAAATTTATCCAAAAGAGCTGCTAATAATACTCCAACAAGAAGAAAAACTACTCCTAATACTACTCCCATTTTTTCTCCAGCATAAGCTGCTAATAAAATATTAGCATTGGGCATAAGATCAGTAAATGATACACTTACCATTACTCCACCAGCAAATCCGAGTGATATAGTCACTAGCTTTTCACTTTTTTTATTAGTTATAAATATTATGAAAGCCCCAAGCAGTGTTGACATCCCAGCTAAGAAAGATAAAATCAATGCTCTTATCGCTGCTACATCTTCAAACATTTATTCACTTCCTTTCTTTAAATTATGAGATTTTATATATATTACAAAAAATATCTCCTAATTCCTTTATAAATTATTTTTCATTTTTTAAAAGTTCATAACTGCTTGAAATAGTTGGCATCTTTAATACATCAAGCATTCTTTCAAGAAGGACTCCTTCCCTATTTGGATATTTAAAGCCATAGCTTGCTAAAATACATTGAGTAATAAATTGCACCCCTCTTTCTATAGCAATAGGAAGACTGTCTCCTTGAAGAAGGCTTCCTATAACAACGCTTGTATAAGCATCTCCAGTACCAGGATAAGAAGCAGGAATGTATTTACAGCTTACTTTCCAAAAAACATTATTTTCTCTGTCATAAGCTACAACATTTGTTTTTCTGTCAGTAGAATGAGAATCTTCGTCTGGAACACTTGTGGCTATTACTATTTTAGGACCCAGTGCTGCAAGTTCTATAAGCCATTCTTTTATTTCAGCCTCACTTATTTCCTTCTTATATTCTTTATCTAAAAGAAAAGTAACTTCTGTAAAATTAGGAGTGATTATATCAGCCTTTCCAATAAGTTTTTTCATTTCTTCTACCATTTCTTTTCCCATTGTTCCATATAGTCTTCCATTATCTCCTAATACAGGGTCTATAACAGTAAGATTATTTTTATGACCAAAGAAATCAACAAAATCAGCAACTATTTTTATTTGCCTGGGTGAACCTAAAAATCCAGAATATATACAATCAAATTCAAGTCCAAGTTTTTTCCAATGTGCTATGTGCTGCTCCATGTAATCTGTAAGATCAAGAAAACTGAAACCTTCAAAGCCTCCAGTATGAGTAGAAAGTACTGCTGTAGGAACAGGGCATACCTGTAACTTCATACTTGAAAGTATAGGGATGATGCTTGTTAATGAAGATCTTCCATAACCAGAAAGGTCATGAATAGCTGCTACTTTTTTTACTATATTATCCATTTTATTCCCCTTTTATTTTAGTCTGTATGTTTTTATTCCTTTATAGTCTATTACATTAATTTTAGAATCATTTTCTAATTTTATAAATATATTTTTAATATTTTCTTCATTTCTTGAACTCATAAAACTTTCAACTTCAAATTGATTCATGGGATGTCTTCTTATTATGCTTAGAATAGCTTCATAATTATCTGCTATTTCACTAAAAAAACTTCCAGAGCTCAACATATCAATAGATATACCTCTAAGTTCATGAACAGCATACTCCATATCTTCCTTACTTACAGTTTTTACATAATCTTCAGCAGGAGGTCTTACAGGAGTATTGAGATATAATCTATCATATTTTATTCTTTTTAGTAATTCCTTAAAAGAAGCAATAGATTTTTTATTACAATTAATTCCATCAATCAGCATTATTTCAAGCCATAATTGTCCCTTGTATTCATGGGAAAATTTAATCAAACCATTTAATTCGTCTTCAAATTGTATATATCCTAAAGGTCTGTCAATTTTTTTTGCAGTTTCCTGATTATAACCATCAAGAGAAGGAAGGACTATGTCAGCTTCATAAAGTTCTTCTCTTACTTTAGAGTCATGTAGAAGAGCACCATTAGTAATAACAGCTACAGGTTTATCAGTAAAACTTTTAATTTTTTTTATAAGATCCCCAAGTCTTGAATAAAGAGTAGGTTCACCTTCACCAACAATAGTAATAACATCAAATTTATCAGAATCTTTCAAATAGATTTTAAACTCTTTTATAATTTCTTCAAGTTTAAAAAATTCCCTTCTATCTCCAATCATTTTGTCAGTTCTTCCAAGTTGACAGTAAATACATGAATAATTACACGTTTTACGAGGGATAGGACTTATTCCTAGAGAATTTCCAAGCCTTCGTGAAGGAACAGGACCAAAAATATATTTCATAGTTTCCATATTCTTTTCCTCCCAAATGATTAAAATTTAAGATTATTATATCTTAAATAAAAAAAATATTTCCATAATTATTATACAATATTTTGCTGAAATAAGCTATAAGAGAGTAAAAAAAGCCATTTATGATATATTTTTATTTATTTTATTTTTATTCCAATAATTAAAGCTATATCCATAGTTTGAGTTATACTAAGCTGCATACCTCGCAATTCACTATAATTATCAGATACTCTTATATTTTCTATTACACAATTGGAAAAGTCAATTCCCTTCAAAGGTGTTTTAAAAAAATCAGCATTAGAAAAATTTACATTGTTTAATTTAATTTTTTTCATTTTCATTTCAGAAAGAAATCCATAATTAAAAAAACTATCTTTAATATTCATATTTTCCCAAAGAGAATTAGAATAATTTCCATAAAAAAAAGAACTTTTATTTATATCAATATTTTTAAATATACTTTGGCTAAAATCACAGCTATCTCCATTGCAGCCACTTATGGTATTGGATTTCCAATAAGAAGAAATAAATTTACATTTTTTAAAACTGCACTTAGTCATTTCTATGTGAGAAAAGGATGAGTTTGTAAAATCACAATTTTCAAATTTACATTCTTGAAAAATGCAATTCTCAAAATCTATTCTTCTTAATTTCATATCAGAAATAGACTCTTGAAAATATTCTCCACAAACTGATGTTTCTTCTTCAATAGCTTTTAATATATCCTGCTCTAGCATAATAACTCCTTTTCTATTAATAGATTTATTCAATTTATTATACCATAAAAAAAGAGACTGACCAGAGGCCAGTCTCAAAAATACTTAGATATTTAAATCTTTATTATTTTTTTTCAGAAGCAAAGTCCATAGAAGCAAGTCTGTTATATTGTCTCCATCTTCTTTGAGCTTCAAATTTATTTAATTCAAATAGTTCTTTAGCGTGAGCTGGGTTAGCTTTAGAAAGAGTAGCATATCTTACTTCTCCTAATAAGTACTCTTCATATTTATCCCAGTTAGGTTCTTTAGAATCTATTTGTAATGGATTTTTACCTTCTGCTTCAAGAGCTGGATTGTATCTGAATATTGGCCAGTATCCACATTCAGTAGCAAGTTTCATCTCATTTTGAACTTTAGACATACCTTTCTTTAATCCATGGTTAATACATGGAGAGTAAGCTATGATTAGAGATGGTCCATTGTATGCTTCAGCTTCTTTAAGAGCTTTTAGGTATTGTTGTTGGTTTGCACCCATACAAACTTGTGCAACATAAATATGTCCATAAGACATAGCTATAGCAGCAAGGTCTTTTTTCTTAACTGATTTACCAGCAGCAGCGAATTTTGCAATTGCTCCTGTAGGTGTTGATTTAGAAGCTTGTCCTCCAGTATTAGAGTAAACTTCTGTATCTAGTACTACTATGTTTATATCTTCTTTAGAAGCTAAAACGTGGTCAACTCCACCATAACCGATGTCATATGCCCAACCGTCTCCTCCGAAGATCCATTGAGATTTTTTGATTAAATATTGTTTTAAACTTAAGATCTCTTTACAGATTTCACAGTCTTTTCCTTCAAGAGCAGCAATTATTTTAGCAGAAACTTCTTGAGTTTTAGCAGCTGATGATCTGTTTGCAATCCATTCTTTGAATAGTTCAGCAACTTCTGCTGGAACTTTATCCATGCTTTCTTCCATTATGTTTTGAAGTCTGTCTCTCATAGTTTCAACAGCTACATGCATTCCCATTCCGAACTCAGCATTATCTTCAAATAGAGAAGAAGCCCATGAAGGTCCATGTCCATTTTTATTAGTTGTATATGGAGTAGCAGGAGCAGATCCACTGTATATTGAAGAACATCCAGTAGCATTAGCTATCATCATTCTATCTCCAAATAATTGAGTAATTGCTTTAAGGTATGGAGTTTCTCCACATCCTGGACAAGCACCATGGAATTCGAATAATGGTTGAGCAAATTGAGATCCTTTTACAGTATCTTTAGACATTAAGTCACTTCTATATTCAACATTATTGAACATATATCCAGCTTTTCTGTCTTCTCCAGCTTCTAGAGAATCAGCAATAGGTTTCATAACTAGAGCTTTTTCTTTAGCAGGACATGTATTAGCACAAGATCCACATCCAGTACAATCTAGAGCAGAAACTTGCATTCTATATTCAAATCCTTCTAATCCTTTTCCAATTGGTTTTATAGTTTTTAATTCAACTGGAGAAGCTGCTTTTTCTTCAGCAGTCATTAAGAATGGTCTTAAAACTGCATGAGGACATACATATGAACATTGGTTACATTGGATACAGTTTTCAGCAATCCATACAGGAACATGAACTGCAATTCCTCTTTTTTCAAAAGCAGAAGTTCCGTTTTCAAAAGTACCATCTTCATATCCATCAAATGCAGATACTGGTAAATCATATCCTTTTATAGCATTAATTGGTTTAGCAATTTTTTCTACAAATTTCTCAGTTTTAGTCATTTCGCTGCTGCAAGTTCCACAACAACAATTTTCATGTTCGTGTCCTGAACAATCACAAGTAACATCAAGATCAGCCCAAGCTGGATCTACTGGAACTTCAACTAATCCTTCTGCTCCTTTATCAATAGCGCTATAGTTCATTTGAACAATATCGTCACCTTTTTTAGCATAAGATTTTTTAGCATAGTCTTTCATATATTGTTGAGCTTCTTCAAATGGAATAATATCAGCTAATTTGAAGAAAGCAGCTTGCATGATTGTATTAGTTCTTTGTCCTAATCCAATTTCTTCAGCTAGAGCAGTAGCATTGATTATGAATAATCTAGCTCCATTTTTAGCTAAATCTCTTTTAACTTTAGCTGGGATTTCTTTTATAGCTTCTTCTGGAGTCCAGATACAGTTGATCAAGAAAGATCCACCTTTTCTGATTCCTGAAGTCATATCATATAGATGTAAGTAAGCTGGTACTGAACAAGCAACAAAACTTGGGTTAGAAATTAGGTAACTTGCTTTTATAGGAGTTTTTCCAAATCTTAAGTGAGATCTAGTAACCCCTCCTGATTTTTTAGAGTCATATGCGAAGTATCCTTGAGCATATAAATCAGTTTTGTCTCCAATGATTTTGATAGAGTTTTTATTAGCTCCAACTGTACCATCAGCTCCAAGTCCAAAGAATAAACATTCTTTAACATCTGGGCTAGTAACAGATATAGGTGCTCCAACTTCTAGTGAAGTGAAAGTAACGTCATCAACGATACCAACAGTAAATTTATTTTTAGGTTGATCTAATTTTAAGTTTTCAAATACTGCAACTACTTGGGCAGGAGTAGTATCTTTAGAAGATAGTCCATATCTTCCTCCAACGATTATTGGAGCATTTTCTTTTCCATAGAAAATAGATTGGATATCTTGTAATAAAGGTTCTCCAACTGATCCAGGTTCTTTAGTTCTATCTAATACAGCTATTTTCTTAACTGTTTTAGGTAATACATCAAAGAAGTATTTTTCAGAGAATGGTCTGAATAAGTGTACAGAAACTAATCCAACTTTTTCTCCTTTAGCATTTAAATAATCAATTGTTTCTTCAGATATAGGGCAGATAGATCCCATAGCAATGATGATTCTTTCTGCATCTGGAGCTCCGTAGTAATTAAAAGGCTTATAATCTCTTCCAGTTACTTTAGAGATTTCAGCCATGTAGTGAGCAACTACATCAGGTACTGCATCATAGAATTTATTTTGAGCTTCTCTAGCTTGGAAATAAATATCATCATTTTCAGCAGTTCCTCTAGTTACTGGATGCTCAGGGTTAAGAGCTCTTTCTCTGAAAGCTTGAACTTCCTTCATATCTATTAAGTTTTTGAAAACTTCATAGTCCATAACTTCTACTTTTTGAATTTCATGAGAAGTTCTGAATCCATCAAAGAAGTGCATGAAAGGAATTCTTGTTTTAATAGCTGCTAAGTGAGCTACTCCTGCAAGGTCCATAACTTCTTGAACTGAGTTAGTTGCTAACATAGCAAATCCAGTTTGTCTAGCAGCATATATATCTTGGTGATCTCCAAAGATAGATAATGCTTGAGCTGATAGTGCTCTTGCTGATACATGGATAACTCCTGGAAGAAGTTCTCCAGCTATTTTATACATGTTAGGTATTTTTAGTAATAATCCTTGAGAAGCAGTATAAGTTGTTGTTAGTGCCCCTGCCTGTAAAGATCCATGTACAGTTCCAGCAGCTCCTGCTTCTGATTGCATTTCTACTACTTTTACTGGTACTCCGAAAATATTTTTCATTCCTTTTGAAGCCCATTCATCTGTGTACTCTGCCATTGGAGATGATGGAGTGATTGGGTAGATTCCTGCTACTTCTGTGAACGCATATGAAGCGTACGCAGCAGCTTGGTTACCGTCCATAGTCTGCATTTTTTTAACCATTACAATATCCTCCTATAATTTTAAAGTATTTTAAAAAAATTACTCTACTATATATTTTAAATCATTATTAAAATTTGTCAATTATAAATTCACTTTTTTTGATATTTTTTAACAAATTATTTTCCAGAAACAATTTTATAAGTATCTCTAGCTATTACAAGCTCTTCATTTGTAGGTATTTTATAAACTAAAACTTTAGAATCTTCAGTAGAAAGTTTTACATTTCCTTTTTTTCTAACTGAGTTAACTTCTTTGTCAATTTTTGCTCCCATGAATTCAAGTCCACTGATAACAGCTTCTCTTATTCCAGCAGCATTTTCTCCAATTCCTCCAGCGAAACAGATTGCGTCTACTCCACCCATAGCAGCAGCATAAGCTCCTACATAAGATTTAATTTTGTAAATAAACATTTCTTCAGCAAGTATAGCTCTTTCATCTCCTTCAGCTACACCATTTTCCATATCTCTGCAGTCAGAAGATTTTCCATAGATTCCCAATATTCCAGATTCTTTGTTTAATCTGTTATCCATTTCTTTATCAGTTAATCCTCTTTTGTTTTTGATAAATAGAACTGCAGCTGGGTCAATATCTCCACATCTAGTTCCCATCATAAGACCTTGCAATGGAGTAAGTCCCATTGAAGTATCAACACATTTTCCATCTACTACAGCTGACATAGATGCTCCGTTTCCTAGGTGGCAAACGATGATTTTTGAGTGTTCAGGATTTCCCATGATTTCTCTCATTGTTTCAGAAACATAAAGATGAGATGTTCCATGGAATCCATATTTTCTAACTTTTAATTCTTTATAATCTTCATATGGCAAAGCATACATATATGCTTTAGCTGGCATTGTTTGGTGGAATGCAGTATCGAAAACTCCTACATTAGGTTTACCAGGCATAAGAGCCATACAAGTTCTTACACCCATTAAGTTAGCTGGGTTGTGTAATGGTGCAAGGTCATTGTTTTCTTCAACAGCTTTCATAACATCTTCATTTAATAATACAGATGAAGCAAATGTTTCCCCACCATGTACCATTCTATGTCCAATAGCTCCAACTTCTTCAACAGAAGCGATAACTCCATGTTCTTTGTCAACTATAGCATCAATTACTAATTCTAATGCTTCTTTATGAGTAGGCATAGGTTTTTTTATTTCAATTTCAAAATCTTTAGCAGGTACTTCATATTCCATTCTAGAACCATCGATTCCGATTCTCTCACAAAGTCCTTTTGCAAATACTTCTTTAGTTTCAGGATTCATTAATTGATATTTTAATGATGAACTTCCACAGTTTATTACTAAAACTTTCATTATACGTTTAACCTCCAAGATTATATTTTTTATTATTATTCAGCTGCTTGAACTGCTGTAATTGCTACTAGGTTTACGATGTCATCTACTGAACATCCTCTTGATAAGTCATTGATAGGAGATGCAAGTCCTTGAATTAATGGACCATAAGCATTAGCACCAGCTAATCTTTGAACTAATTTGTATCCAATGTTTCCAGCTGCAAGGTTAGGGAAAACTAATATGTTAGCACTTCCAGCAACTTTAGACTCTGGACATTTTTTCATTGCCACTGATTTAACGATAGCAGCATCAGCTTGTATCTCAGCTTCATAAGGGAATGTAACTCCTCTTTCTTTTAAGATATTTCCAGCTTCTTTTACTACATCGATATCAGGGTGGTTTGCAGAACCTTTAGTTGAGAAAGTCATCAAAGCAACTTTTCCTTCCATTCCTACTACGTTTTTAGCAGTAATAACTGATGCTTCAGCGATATCTGCTAATTGTTCAGAAGTTGGAACTGGGATAACTGAACAATCTCCAAATAGTAAAACTTCTCCATAAGTTTCTTGTCTTTCTGTAAGTTCCATAACAAACATAGAAGAAACAGTTTTTATTCCAGGTTTAGTTCCTATGATTTGTAATCCAGCTCTTAATACATCAGCTGTAGGGGAATCTGATCCAGATACCATAGCATCAGCATCTTTCATTTTTACCATCATAGCTCCATAGAAGTTAGGATCAGTTGACATGATTTCTTTAGCTTTTTCAAAAGTCATTCCTTTTTTTGCTCTTAATTCAGCAAATTTAGTTGCATATTCGTCTAATTTTGGAGAATTAGCGATTTCGATTATTTCTACACCTTTTAAAGATATTCCTAAGTCATTAGCAACTCTTTCCATATCCTCTCTGATTCCTAAAACTACAGGTTTAGCTACTCCTAATTCAACTATTTTAGCTGCAGCAGTAACTACTCTTTCATCTTTTCCTTCTGGTAATACAACTGTTTTACCAACTGTTCTTGCTTTTTCTCTTATTTTAACTAAAAAACTCAAAACAATCACTTCCTTAATATTATTTATTTTTAGATTTTTATCTTTTCATGTTCACAGGACAAACTTATCCCTCAAGTGTTAAATATATACTAACAAATTTTAACTATAATTACAATTGTTTTCGAAAAACATTTACAAAATAAAAGTATAATATTAGTCAAATATAGCTTGTATATATTCTTTTGCATCAAACTTCCTTAAATCTTCAATCTTTTCGCCTACTCCAATAAACTTAATTGGTTTTTTAATCTCTTCAGATATACTGAACACAATCCCCCCTTTAGCAGTTCCGTCTAATTTAGTTATTATGAAACCAGTTAAATCAGTTACTTCATTGAAAACTTTTGCTTGTGAAAGTCCATTCTGACCAGTGGTACCATCTATTACTAGAATAGATTCATAATGCTGATCACCTAATTTTTTCTTAATGATATTATGAATTTTTTCTAATTCTTTCATTAAGTTGTTTTTATTATGAAGCCTTCCAGCAGTGTCTATAATAGCTATATCTGCTCCTCTTGATTCAGCAGCAGCAAGTGTATCAAAGACAACAGCCCCAGGATCAGAACCTTGTGTACTTTTAACTATTTCAGCACCAGACCTTTTTGCCCATTCTTCAAGCTGTTCAATTGCAGCAGCTCTAAATGTATCTCCAGCACCTAAAATAACTTTTTTGCCATCTTTTATAAATTTAGCAGCCAGTTTACCAATTGTAGTAGTTTTTCCTACTCCATTTACACCAACTACAAGAATGACATTTAATTTACCCTCTTCTATAATAATATCGTTTCCATCTTTAACAAGGAAACCTTCCATAACCTCTTTTAAGATAGGATAAATATCTTTAGGATCTTTTATTCCTCTCTTTTTTACCTCTTTTTCTAAAGCACCAACTATTTTTACTGTCATATCCATACCAATATCTGATTGAATAAGAATATCTTCCAATTCTTCATACATTTCAAAATCTATTACACTTCTTCCTAATATGAAAGACTTTAATTTTCCAAATAATCCTTCTCTAGATTTGAAAAGTTTATCTTTGAGTGAAGTAAAAAAACCTTTGTTCTCCTCTTCTTTCCTTGTTTCTGAAACAGTTTCTTCCAATTCTTCAAGTATAGGCTCAGTTAAATTTTTCTCTTTTTCTTCAGGGGTAGATTCAATTATTTCTTCTTCTATTTCAACTTCTGTTTTTTCTTTATTTTCTTCAAGAATTTCAGAGATTTCAACACCAGCAACAGTGACATTACTCTTTTCTTCCTCATTTTTATCTTTTTTAAAAAGTTTGCTGAAAAAACCCATTTATTATGTCCTCCTAAAAATAACTTCTTTTCATTAATTTTACCATACTTTATACAGTTTTTCAATTTAAAAGAGTGAAAATGAATCCAGATATGAGCATTTTTCTCTCTTTGCACAGTGAAATAAAAAAATAACACTGACTAGAAAATTTTTAATTTCATAGAACAGTGTTATTTTAAATATTATAATTTAGTTAATATATCTCTTACAGCTAATATTCCCATTACAGCAGCTATATTTAATCCACTTCCATAACCAGAACTATCTCCAGCAGCATAAAGTCCTTTTATACTTGTTTCCATATCTTTAGTTATTTCTATTCTTGTACTTCTGAATTTTATTTCAGGGAAATAAAGCAGAAGATCACCTGAGGCAAATCCAGGAGTAATTTTATCAAGAACTTCAATAAATTCCATTATATTATCCAGAAGTCTTTGAGGACATGCTAAAGCTATATCTCCAGCTACATAATCTTCAGTAGTAGGAAGAATATTTAATCTTGAAAGTTTTTCATCAGTAGATCTTCTTCCAGCTTTTAAATCTATATAAGATTGAACTAAAAGTTTACCACCAGTAAGCATAGATGACATTTTAGCTATTGCAGTTGCATATTCAAATGGCTGATTAAATGGTTCTGTAAATTTTTTAGTGCACAGTAAAGCTAGATTTGTATTAGTAGATTTCCTATCTTTATAGGCATGTCCATTGGCAAGAACAAAGTCATCTTCATATTTTTCAGCAGCAATAAATCCACTAGGGTTGCTACAGAAAGTTCTCATTTTATCTCTGTAGTTTCTAGAGTAATAAATCATTTTTGCTTCATAGAAGTTTTCATTGATTTCTTTCATAATAATATCAGGAATTTCAGCTCTTACTCCAATATCAATAGCACCATTTTCATATTTTATATTATGCTCTTTGCATAGGTCCATCATCTTTTGGGCACCACTTCTTCCCATTCCAATGACCACATTATCAGAATAATATTCCTCTTTTTTTCCTTTATGAGTTACAGTTACTCCTTTGATTTTTCCATTCTCAATAATAAGGCTATCTATTTCTCTTTCAGTAGCAAATTCTATACCTTTTTCAATTAAATAATCTATGAGCTGAGTGTATAACTTTCTTGAACCATCAGTTCCAAGATGCATAGTAGGTGTATCAACAAGCTGAATTCCATTTTCAATACATCCTCTTTTTATTTTTTCCATAACTGAATTATAATTCATTCCTGCTGGTTTTTCATTAAATCCAAATTTTCTATATATGTTTACTACATATTGAATAGTATCATTAACTATTTTTTTTCCTGTTACATTATGTACATCTCCTCCAACTCTATAATCCATGTTGAATTTTGAGTCAGAAAAAGCTCCAGCACCACTCACTCCATAAATTATTGAACAAGTAGGGCAATTTACACATTTCCCTAGAGTTTCTTTTGGACATACCCTTTGTTTGAGCATTTTTCCTTTATCAATAATAAGAATCTTAGCTCCCTCTTTTTTTTCAGCAGCTTCATAAGCACCAAATACTCCAGATTGTCCACCACCTAAAAAGATAATGTCATATTTCACTATTTTAACCTCCAGCATAATTCTTTTTTAATGTTCACACCAGTTCATGTTTTGTGAAAAAACATTGAATGGCAAGTTAGCATGGATTTCTCCTGTACGACCAGAATAGTCGTAATTCCATCCACCTATATTTGTTCCATTCCTAAAGTCATTTGTATTGTAAATCTCATTACTGCCATTTACTCTTTCATTTTCAGGAGTTTTAGGAATACTATTTCTCCCATATATTTCTGCAAAAGAAATAATTTCTCCAGTAGGAGCTTTAAAGTCTAAGATTTTAAGATTATCTTTTGCTCCATCTTTAGTAAGATCAGGATAATCTTTAGTTAAAATATAATATTTTTCAAGAGCTACTCTAAGTTCTCTTAAATTTTTTAGAGTAGCTTCTGCTTTCCTTGCTTCCTTCAAATCATTGATATTATAGATACCTATCAGTATTATTACTGCTATTCCTAAAATAACAGTACCAGTTCCTAACATTACTTTCCAATCAATATTTTTTTTCATTGCTGTTCCTTATCTTTTTGGTTTAATAAAAGCATCTCTTACAATTATTCCAGCTTCTTTAGGAAGGGTAACTTCGATTTCTAAAGGACCTCTTTTTACTGATATCCATCCCAATCCTTTAAATACTAACTCTTCTCCAGCCTGCACTTTTATTTTTTTCTTTATCATTTCCAATTTTTTATATTGCTCTCTGCAATTATCACATGGAGGATAAAGAAGATCTTTTCTGTCAGAAGTTAAAAGTTCTTTCAATTTCTCTGTATTTGTTTCGTGGAAAGTTACATCTTTTGCAGCATAAAGAGAGAAGATAGGCATAGTAGCATCTTCATTCAACACTTTAAACCATAGTAATTCTCCAATTAAAAGAGCTCTGCCTTTTTTCACTTTAAATGTTTTTCTAGAAATCTCACCTGAAGGAACCATTTTTAGATTGCATTCTTCACACACTAAATCTGAAATACGTCCCTCTGGAATAAGTCCAGGAGTATCTACTAATATAATATCTGTATGAGGAATTTGATTTTTTACACTTTTAAGTGTAGTTCCTGGATATTTAGAAACAGTTACTTTTTTAGCTCCTAAAAGTTTATTTACAATACTGGATTTTCCTACATTAGTAACTCCAAGAACTATTGCTTCCACTCCATCAGGATAAAAATGCTTTATTTTTTTGAATATACCATTAATTCCATAACCATTTTTACTGCTTACAATTGCAATATCAAGAGGGGCTATTCCTTCTTCTGCCAATCTATTTTTTACCCAGTCAGATACTTCAGAAGGATGTTTATCATCAGGGATAAGGTCCAGTTTATTAATAACTACTATAGAGTCCATCTCTCTTAAAACATCAAGTATTTCATCATCAAAAGAACCTTCGAAATCTATTATATCAAATACAGCTATAGCTAATTTAGAATACTGCATAGCTTCTTGTACTTCTTTTCTGTAATCATCTTTGTTTAATCTTACAGGCATATATTTACCATAATTTTTTATTTTAAAACATCTTTGGCAGTAATGATCGCCATTTTCTTGAAGTTTTCCTTCAGGCAAGTATCCATTTTTATTTACATCTTCACTTTGTAATTCTATTCCACACCCAACACATTTTTTGCCCATACACATCTCTCCTTAACTTAATACATCATAAACTATATTCAAATTTGTATAAATACACATTTCCCCAGCTATTTCCATAGCTTCAACTGCTATTTCTTCAGCAGACATTTCTTTATTGTTTCTTATGAGAGCTCTGGCAGCAGCATAAGCATAGTTTCCACCACTTCCAATAGCAGCTACATCTCCATCAGGCTCTATTACATCACCATTACCTGAAAGAATCAGTATCATATTTTTATCAGCTACAATAAGCATAGCATCTAAAACTCTTAAAGCTTTATCTGTTCTCCAATCCTTTGCAAGTTCAACAGAGGCTTTTTTTAAATTTCCTCCAAACTCATCTAATTTATTTTCAAATTTATCCATTAGTGCAAAAGCATCAGCAGCAGCTCCTGCAAATCCAGCTAAAACTTCATAATCACCTATTTTGCGTATTTTTTTTGCATTGCCTTTGAAAACTACCTCTCCAAAAGTGACTTGTCCATCACCTGCAACAGCAACTTTTCCATCTTTTTTTACTGCTATAATTGTAGTAGCTCTTATCATAATGTTTCACTCCTCTAACTTTGATTTATAAAGTCAAATGGTATTTTGTATAAAATTTCCTGATATATTTTTGTACTCTCTATTGTAACATGTCCCATAAGTTCTTGCAAAAAATTAAGACTCATTCCTTTAGCCAATAACTGTACAGCAAAAGTATGCCTGAAGCTGTAAGGACTGATTTCCCTTGTAATACCAGCCTTTGCAGCATATCTGTCAACAATTCTTCTTAATGATCTGTCACTCAATCTACTGGCAGAACCATTGACGAAGAGAATGCTCGAATTATATTTTTCTCCATATTTTTCTTTCTTTGCTTCAACATATCTTTTAAAGTATTCCCTAGTTCTCTGACTAAAAAATACAGTTCTATTAGCTTTACCATTGGAAACTAAAAGAGTTCTGTTATCAAGATCAAAAACCTGTTCTCCTATTCCAAGCATTTCAGTAGAAGTTATACCACTTGAATAAAGTAACTCAAGTATTAATCTATCTCTCAATCCATTTGTATTATTTATATCTATTACATCTCTAAGTTTATTTATTTCTTCTAAAGTAAGGATATCTGGTTTCTCCGCTTCAAAAGAGGGAGAATTAATTACTTCAATGGGATTATTTTTAATAATATTATTTTTCATTAAATATTTAAAAAACGATCTTAAAGATGAAAGTTTTCTATTAATCGACCTTTTTCCTACTTCATTTTTTTGAAGTTCAATAATAAGTCCTCTAAGCATAACAGGAGTTATTTTAGAGGCTTCTTCAGTTTTTTCTATATTTTTTAGATATTCACTAAGTTGAGAAAGATCTTTTTTTAGAGATTTTATAGTATTAAGGCTTTTATTTTCTCCAAATTCAGCATAGTACAAAAAATCTTTTATATTTTTTTCTAAGTTTTCCATCTTTCCTCCCTGTATATCTGACATCCTCTTATATTATAACTTATATTGAGAAATATTTCTACGCTAGTTCTTTTATTTTACTTTCTAGGTGATCTAAGGCTATTTTAGAAATAGCATTATATCTTTCTTTTTTATCTCTTATTCTTACTCCATCAAGAGATCTTATAATTCCAAAGTTAGGTCCCATAGGCTGAAAATTCTTTTTCTCTTCAGTAACATATTTTATCATTGCACCAATAGCACTTCTATCATCTAAGATAAAAGGATCTTTTCCTAATAATCTATGGGCTATATTGATGGCAGCCATGGCACCAGTAGATATAGAAGAAACATAACCTTCACTTCCTGTTATCTGACCAGCAAAGTAAATATTATCTCTTGTTTTCAGCTTCAATGTTTCATCTAATAACCTTGATGAATCTATAAATGTATTTCTATGCATAACCCCATATCTTATGAAATCAGCATTTTCAAGTCCAGGAATCATAGAGAAAACTCTTTTTTGTTCTCCCCATTTGAGATTTGTTTGGAATCCTACAATGTTATATAGTTTTCCTTCTTTATCATCTTGTCTAAGCTGTACAACAGCATAATCCATTTTATCAGTTTTAGGATTAATAAGACCTTTAGGTTTTAATGGACCAAATACAAGAGTTCTTTCTCCTGTCATTGCTATTCTTTCTACAGGCATACATGCTTCAAAAAGTTTTTCCTCTTCAAAAGTTTTTAGGGGAGCTCTTTCAGCTGTTATTAAAGCATTATAAAAAGCATAGTATTCCTCTTTATTCATAGGGCAGTTGATATATTCTCCTTCTCCTTTTCCATAACGAGATTGACGATAAGCTTTTTCCATATCAATAGATTCCAAAGTAACAATGGGAGCAGCTGCATCATAAAAATAAAGATGATCGCTATGAGTAAGTTCAGCTATTTTTTGAGATAATACTTCAGAAGTAAGAGGTCCAGAAGCAATGAGAACTATCTGGTCTTCAGGTATTTCAGTGAATTCTTCTTCAATTACTTCTATATTTTCCATACTTTTTAAATATTCAGTTATTTCTATTGAAAATCCATCTCTATCTACAGCTAAAGCCTGGCCAGCAGGAACTCTGTTTTTATCAGCTATTTTTATGAGAAGAGAATCAAGTTTTCTCAATTCTTCTTTCATAAGTCCAGAAGCATTGGCAAGATTGTCACCACCTAGAGAATTACTGCAAACAAGTTCAGCAAAATATTTATTTTTATGTGCTTCTGTCATTTTTTTAGATTTCATTTCGTAAAGTTTTACTTTTATTCCTCTTTTAGCCAGCTGATATGCAGCTTCACAGCCAGCTAATCCAGCTCCGACTATGATGACTTCTTTATTATTCATTGTATCTCCTCTAAAATTTATTTCCAAACTCAAAGAGCTCACCCCTAGGGGTGAGTTCTTCTATTTTTTGTTTTCTATTTTTTTTATATTTTTGCATTCAGGGTATCCTGTACAAGCAAGAAATTTTCCCCATCTTCCTCTGTTTATTTTAAATGGTCTTCCACATTTTTCACATTTACCAGCAGCTTTAAGTATTTTTTCTTCTTCATCAGTAATTTTTTTAAGTTCAGCTTTAAGTTGTACTATTCCATCTTTTTCTATTATCTGATTATTGGCCAGCATTTTTCTGATTTCAGTTGGAAGAGGAGTTCTTATATTATCTTCAGCAAATTTTTCACTTTCAAGATAACTTCCAAATCTACCAAATTTTAAAAGATACATAGCTCCACTATCTGTATATACATCTGTAGGTCTTCCTTTTTTAGCTTTTACTATTTCTTCTACTTTTTCTTTAACAAATATTTTACCATTTTTTATATCTTCAGCAGGTATTTCTACTCCTTTGAGAGATATTTTTTCTTTGCAATCTTCAGACTCATTAGGACATGCAAGATATCTTCCAAATCTTCCAGTTTTAAGAATCATATTGCCTTTTCCACACTGACATGGAACATCAGATTCAATTATTCTTGACATCTCTTCTTCAACTGTAATTTTAAATTTATCTATGTAATGTTTAAGCTCTTTGTAGAATACTGAAAGAAGATTTACCCAATCTTTTTCTCCATCAGCAACTTCATCAAGCTGGTTTTCAAGTTCAGCAGTGAATTTAACATTCATTATATTAGGGAAATTTTCATCTAATTTATCTTTTATCTCATATCCTAATGCAGTAGGACTAAAACTTTTACCTTCAACTACAACATATTCTCTTTTCTTTAGAGTTTCAATGATAGTAGCATATGTAGAAGGTCTTCCAATTCCTTCAGCTTCCAGTTTTTTAACCAGAGAAGATTCAGTGAATCTTGAAGGTGGTTTAGTAAAGTCTTCTTTAATAAGAAGTTTTTCTAACTTAAGAATATCTCCTTCTTTTATAGTAGGGAATTCTCCAAGAGGAAGATCTTCCTCTTCTTTAAATATTTTATAATATCCATCAAATATTATTTTATTTATAGTTCCTCTAAAATCGAACTTTTCATAATTGCATATTATTTCAAACTGCTCATATTTCATAGGAGCAAGTTGTGATATAAGGAATCTGTCCCAGATAAGCTTATATAGTTTATGTTGGTCTTTATCTAAAGTACTTTTCAGACTATCAGGAGTAAGAATAATATCTGTAGGTCTGATAGCTTCATGAGCATCTTGTATTTTTTGCTTGCTTTTAACAGTTTTTTGTACTCCAAGATATTCTTTTCCAAAATTTTCAAGTATATAGTTTTTTGCCATCTCTACAGCATCTTCAGATATTCTTGTAGAGTCAGTTCTCATATATGTTATAAGTCCTTTATGATTTCCATCTATATCAATACCCTCATATAAGCCTTGAGCTACTCTCATAGTTTTAGAAGCTGAAAAACCAAGATAAGATGAAGCTAACTGCTGAAGTGTACTTGTTTTTAAAGGCAGAGGAGAATTTTTACTTTTCTTAGAAACCTTAGCTTCAATTACAGTAAAATCTTTTTTCTCCACTTTTTTAATTTCTTTAACAACATTTTCATCAGTAAGTCTTTCAAATTTTTTATTGTCTACTCTATAGAGAGAAAGCTTTAATTTATTTAAAAACTCTCCTTTTACTTCCCAAAATTTAACTGGAATGAATTTTTTAATTTCATCTTCTAAATCACAGATAAGCTTTAAGGCAACTGACTGAACTCTTCCAGCAGAAGTATTTGAAGAAATACTTTTCCATAGGAGTGAGCTTATACCATATCCCACTAATCTATCAAGTATTCTTCTAGCTTGTTGAGCATTTACTTTATCCATATCAATTTTTCTGGCATGAGATATAGAATCTTTAATAGCTGTTTCAGTTATTTCATTAAATTCTATTCTGTTACTGTCTTTTTCATCAAGCTTTAAAGCATGAGCTATGTGCCAGGCGATAGCTTCCCCTTCTCTATCTGGGTCGGAAGCAAGATATATCTTATCAGATTTTTTTGCAAGATCTTTTAAATTTTTTATTACATCTCCTTTTCCTTTTATTGTAGAATAAGAAGGTTGGAAATTATTATCCACATCTACACCAAGTTTACTCTTAGGAAGATCTCTCACATGACCAAAAGAAGCAACTACATGGAACTTTTTTCCTAGGATTTTTTCTATTGTTTTAGCCTTAGCTGGGGATTCAACTATAACTAAATTCTTTTTAACCAAATTCTTCACCCCTATCTAAATTCAAATTTTTGTTTACTATATTTCCGTTTCATTTTACTAAAAAATAATAAAAAAAGCAACAAACAATTATATTTTAGTTTTTTCTCCTGTATTTTCCACCAGGAATACTTACTATGATATGCTTTATTTCAAGGTCCATAAGTATAGATAAAATCTCACTTGCCTTGAATGAGGACTCTAAAATAAGTTCGTCTAAATTTTTTTCTTTTTCAAGTAAAGAAAATATTTTTTCTTCATAAGAAGTAAGATCTAAATTACTATTTTTATTATTTTTTATTTTCCATCCATATTCTACAATTATATCTTTTACATCTGTGGTAAGTTTTGCCTGACTGTTTTTTATTAAATTGTTACATCCTTCAGAGGAAGGAGAGAAAATATCTCCTGGAACAGCAAATACTTCTCTTCCTTCTTCTAAAGCTAATTCAGCTGTAATCAAACTGCCACCTTTTTTCTGACTTTCTATTACAAGAATTCCTTTGGATAATCCTACTATTATTCTATTTCTCATAGGGAAATTGTATCCAATAGGTTCTGTTCCAAGAGGATATTCACTGATTATTAATCCATATTTTTCTATTTGTTCCCATAATATTCTATTTTCTTTTGGATAGATAATATCAAGTCCGCTACCAACTACTGCAATAGTTTTACCAGATTTATCTAAGGTTCTTTTATGACAAATACTGTCTATTCCAAGAGCTAGTCCACTTACAGTGGTAATTCCGTTTTCAATAAGATCTTCAGTCATTTTTTCACATGTTATTCTTCCATAAGTGGTAGCTTTCCTTGTACCTACAACTCCTATTCTTCTATTTTTCAAAAGAGAAATATCTCCTTTATAATAGAGAAAAACAGGAGGCTGACTTATATTTTTTAGTTCTTCTGGATAATTTTGACTTTTTAAACTTAATACTTTTACTTTATTTTTCTTTAAATTTTCTATTTCTTTATCAAGAGATAGAGTTTTAGAGTTAATAATTTTTTTATACTCTCCATCATCAATATTAAAATATTTTTTTAGTTGAAATTCATCTAATTTAAATATATCCAAGTATTCCTTAAAAGCTGACATTAAATTACGGATAACACTGTCCTTGACACCTGCTGCCCTTAATTTATACCATTCCAACAAGATCACCTCTATTTTATTTTTGCGTAAACTTTTACCAGAAGTTCTCTTATTATTTTAGAACCAGGGTATAAACTTCTTCCTTTTTCAAGAATATTTCTTGCATCTGTATATTTTTCAGTTGCCATATAGATATCTCCCATACCAGCATATACATATTCATCTTGTCTATAATTTAAATATTGTCTAAAGTCATTTAAAGCACTATCGTAATTTTGAAGATTCCTATTAGCTATTCCTCTTCCAAGATAAGCTTCATAAAAAGAAGAATCTATATTTAAAGTATCATTATATAATGAGATAGCCTCTTCATTTCTTCCAAGAAATCTTGCAGTAGTAGCTGCTCCAAAGACATTTCTTATATCAGTTTTATCCATAGAAAAGATTTTTCTTGCACGATCATATTGATTCATTCTAAAATATTGATTTGCAAGTTGGAAGATTACTTCTGTATTTCCATTTACAGATTCAATATAATTTTTTAGTTCTTCCTCAAATTGATTATTTAGCCTTTTTAACCTTCCTCTATCTCTTTCAGCCTCCATTTTAGTATCTATATTTCTCAGGGCTTCATTTCTATATTCGTATATAGGTGTGACTTCCTCTGAAAAAGCTAAAGATGCTGATAAGAGAATAAATATACTAATAAGTATCTTTTTCATTTTTTATCTCCTTTACAATTCCTTTTATTAAACCATCAGTCATTTTAATATCAATTTCATCATCTATTAATAAATTACTGACTTTTTTTATTGAAGTTCCATTTTTAGTAACAACACTGTAACCTCTTTTTAAAGTTTCAAGAGGATTTAAATTGACTATCTTGTTTATTCTGTTATTTAAATTATTTTGAAGATTTTGTATATGATATTCAAATGCTTTTTTCAAAAGAGTTTCTTTTTCCATTACTTCCTGATTTTTTTCTTCTATATTTCTTCTAAAATTTTTTATGTAGTAATTATTCTCTCGCTTTTCTAATTCTCTTTTTAAAATTTCTATATAATTTTTCATAAGAGATTTTAAATATCTGTTTCTATCTTCAATAGATTCTAAAGTTTTTTTTCGTTCAGGAACTGAAAGTTCTACAGCTTGAGTGGGAGTAGCAGCTCTGGCATCAGCTGTAAGATCACTGAGGAGATAATCTATTTCATGGCCTACAGCAGAAATAATAGGTTTTTCAGAATTATAAAAAGCAAGAGCTACTTCTTTTTCATTAAAGGACCACAGATCTTCTATGCTTCCTCCACCTCTTCCAGCTATTATTAAATCAATTTCCTCTATTTTGTTTAATGCTTTAATTCCTTTTATGATTTCTTCCTTTGCTCCAATTCCTTGTACTTTGGCAGGATAAACGTAAATATTTATTGTATTATCTCTTTTCTTGATAGTCTTTATTATATCTTGTATAGCTGCTCCAGTATAAGCAGTAACTACCCCAATATTTTTAGGAAATTTTGGGAGAGGTTTTTTATGAGAAAGGTCAAAATAACCTTGATCAGCCATCTCTTTTTTTAGATTTTCAAGCTTGGCAAAAAGTTCACCTAACTCATTTTTTTTCTCAATATGTCTTACAAGTATTTGAAAATCTCCTCTATTTTCATAGAAACCAACATCTCCAAATATTTTTACAGAATCTCCATCTTTTAAATCCTCTGTAATTCTTTTAAATTTATATTTGAAAGCAGCACATTTTACCTGAGCTTCTTTATCTTTTAAATTGAAATACAAATGGCCACTTTTATAATAAGTTACACCTGACATTTCTCCTTCAAGAAAAAATTCTCTTAAGTCACTGTTTTCTTCCAAATAGTTTTTTACTTTTTTATTAAATTCACTTACACTATAGGTTCTTTCTTCAAACATTAAAAACTCCTTGGCTAAAAATCTAATAATAGTTTTTTAAGTTTAGTCATTTCATCTCTTTTTATAATTGCATTTTCAAAATCTAACTCTTTAGAAAGCTTTGCTATTTGTTTTTGAAGTTTTATTATCTCTTTTTCAATGTCTTTTCTAGAGGTAAATATTTTTTTATCCTTGCCTTCAGTTTCATTGATATCCAATCCATAATCAAGATTAATTAAATCTTCGCTGATTTCTTTAACAATAGTCTTAGGGTCTATATTATGAAATACATTATATTCATGCTGTATCTTTCTTCTTCTGTTAGTTTCATCAATAGCTTGTTTCATTGAATCAGTCATTACATCTCCATATAGTATAACACGTCCTTCTATATTTCTGGCTGCTCTACCTATTGTTTGTACCAATGATCTTCTACTTCTCAGAAAACCTTCTTTATCGGCCTCTAGTATTGCCACAAGGGAAACTTCAGGAATATCCAATCCTTCTCTTAATAGATTAATCCCAACTAAAGCATCAAATTCTCCTTTTCTCAGTCCTTTTATTATATCTATTCTTTCTAGCGTGTCTATATCAGAGTGCATATATTTAACTCTTACACCAAATCCAAGATAGTATTCAGTAAGTTCTTCTGCCATTTTTTTAGTAAGAGTAGTAACTAAAACTCTTTCTTTTCTTTCAGCTCTTATTCTTATTTCTTCCAGCAGATCATCTACTTGGTTTTTAGTTGGTCTTACTTCTATTATAGGATCAAGTATTCCAGTAGGTCTTATAAGTTGTTCAGCAATATGTCCATGAGAAGATTCTACTTCAAAATCTCCTGGGGTAGCTGATACAAATACTGACTGATCAGAAATTTTTCTAAACTCTTCAAATTTTAAAGGTCTGTTGTCAAGTGCTGCTTTTAATCTGAAACCATTTTCAACAAGAGCAGTTTTTCTGGCTCTATCTCCATTATACATTCCTCTTATTTGTGGAATAGATATATGAGATTCATCTATAAATATAAGAAAATCTTTTGGAAAATATTCAAGAAGGGTATCAGGAGTTTCTCCCTCTTTCTTGCCAGAAAGATATCTGGAATAATTTTCAATACCTTTACAGTAACCAATTTCTCTTATCATTTCCATATCATATTCAGTTCTCTGTTTTAACCTTTGGGCTTCGAGAAGTTTTCCTCTTTTTTCAAAAGCTTCAACCTCTATTTTCAAATCTTTTTGTATTTCAGTAAGAATTCTTTCATTATCTCCATCAGCTGTAAGATATTGAGTAGCAGGATAAAGAACAATTCTCTCCAGATTTTTTCTTATTTTTTGTCCTGTAAGAGTATTGATTTCAGATATTTCTTCCAGATCTTCTCCCCAATATTCCAGTCTGTATCCAGTTTCCATATATGATGGATAGATATCTATAACATCACCTTTTATTCTAAATTTTCCTCTTTCAAAAGCTATGTCATTTCTTTCATATCTTATGCTTATAAGTCTTTCAATAAGTTCTTTTCTATCTATTCCAGTCTGTCTGTCTATTGGGATAGTCATTTTTCTATATGTTTCAGCAGATCCCAATCCATATATAGCAGAAACAGAAGCTACAATTATTACATCTCTTCTATTCATAAGAGCAGCAGTTGCAGCATGTCTCAATTTTTCTATTTCATCATTGATAGAAGAGTCTTTTTCAATATATGTATCAGTAGTGACGATATAAGCTTCTGGCTGATAATAATCATAATATGAAACGAAATATTCTACAGCATTATCAGGAAAAAAACTTTTATATTCTGAATAAAGCTGAGCAGCCAATGTTTTATTAGGAGCAAGAATCAGTGCAGGTCTTTGAGTCTTTTCTATGATATTAGCCACAGTAAAAGTTTTTCCTGAACCAGTAACCCCAAGAAGTACTTGATCTTTTACTCCATTATTTATATTATCAGTTATTTTTTTTATTGCCTCTGGCTGATCTCCAGTAGGACTATATTTTGAATGTATTTTAAACATAATTATACCTACCTTTATAAATTCCTATTTTTTAATTATACCATAAACTTTTTCTATATCTATCTTTTTTTATTAATATGCCTTTTATTTTTATTTTGTTTTTCAAATAATTTTATTTTAAAATATATTGAAAATATTTTTAAATAATGATATAATCAATTATAAATTTTTAGGAGGTAGAGCATGGAAGTTTTTATACATCATATATATGAATATCAAAAAGGAATCAGAAACCTTATATTACATACTACTGATAAAAGTAATATAGAAATTATAAAAGAAAAATTAAATGCTGAAAACATAGATTATATAATATATCCTTTAGGAAAGCAAAGAATAAATGTATTCTTTGGAGCAAAGGAATGTGTAGCAGTAATAAAAAACATAAATAAACTTTCTTTAACAGCTTATACTCCAGAAGAAGATTTTATACTTGGAATAATGCTTGGATATGATAGAAGAAAACAATGTGAAAGATTTTTAAAGTTTAAAGAAAAAGCTATTAGTGCATAAAAAAGGAAACTACTAAAATAGTTTCCTTTTTTGATTAATATGATTTTCAGTTTTTAAATCTGATATATTTTATTTGTTCTCATTAAAAATATTTTTTCTTTCAAGATATTTTTAACTATTTTAAATATTTTTATTTTTTGCTTCATTATATTATTGATTATTTTGATAGAATAAAATATTTTTGCCAAATTTCAATTTCTTATTTTACAAGCCATACTCAATTAATTGCTAAGATATGTTCAGTTATACAATCGGAAGCTTTGCTTGCTAAAAAGACTTCTCCTAATAAACCAGAAGTTTCTTCCCATCTTTCAGCTGGAATTCTATTTAATATTTCCTTTTTATTTTTTCTTTCTTAAAGCTGAAACCATAGAAAGTGCAGTTAAAATTAAGAAAATTATTGTAATTGGTCTAGTGTATAAGAAACTATATGATCCTTCATACATTAAAACAGCTTTTCTTAAATTAGTTTCAAGCATTGGTCCTAAAATTACAGCTAAAACTATTGGAGAACTAGGCATTTTTATTTTTGACATTATATATCCAATTATACCAAAAACAAAAGTAACTCCTACATCAAATAAGCTATTATTCATAGAATATGATCCAATAGTTGAAAGAATTAATATAGCTGGAATCATTAAAGTTTTAGGAATTTCAACAATTCTGCTATAGAATTTTATACCTGCTAACCCTATAAATAATAAAAGAATATTTCCAATTATCATAGAACTAAATAATCCATAAACAATTTCAGGATTTTGTTCAAAAAGTAGTGGGCCTGGAGTTAATCCTTGAATTATAAGTGCTCCTAAAAGAACAGCAGCAACAGCATCTCCAGGCACTCCAAGAGTAAGCAGTGGAACCAATGCTCCTCCAGTTACTCCATTATTACCAGATTCAGGAGCAGAGATACCAATAAGACTTCCTTCTCCAAATTTCTCATTTTTATTACTTCTTTTAGCTTCATTATAACACACAAAGGCAGCAATATCAGCACCAGCACCAGGAATAGACCCTATAAAAGTTCCAATAGCTCCACATTTAAGTATAGTTGGAAGACAATGTTTTATCTCTTTCCAGTTCATATAGTTTTTATCCATAACTATATCTGTTTTTATTTCTTTTTCTCCAACTAAAGTTTCTATTTGATTAAAAACTTCTGATACAGCAAATAATCCTATAAGAACAGGAATAACTGAAAATCCATTAAGAAGATCAACTACTCCAAAAGTAAATCTCGGATAACTTGTTATAGAATCCATACCAAAACAAGATATCAATAATCCTATCATTCCAGCAATTATTCCTTTTAAGAAATTTTCAGCTGAGATACTTGCAATAATAGTAAGTCCAAATAGAGCTAATGCAAAATATTCAGGAGCAGAGAACCTCAAAGCAAATTTTGCCAATACAGGTGATATAGTAACAAGAGCCAGACAGCTGATAAGTCCTCCCAATGCTGAAGCAATAGTAGAAGCACTAAGAGCCTTTGTAGGATATCCTTTTTTTACTAAAGCATAACCATCAAAACAAGTGGCAGCTGATGCTGGAGTTCCAGGAGTATTCAAAAGAATAGCTGAGATAGATCCCCCATAAATAGCTCCAATATATATTCCAACAAGCATTATAAGACCAGTAACTGCATCCATTCCAAAAGTAAATGGAAGCAGGATAGCAACTCCCATTGTAGCAGTAAGTCCTGGAAGAGCTCCAATGACAATCCCACCAGTTACCCCAAGAACCAGATAAAATAAATTACCCAGCAAAAGAGCAGTAGATAAACCTTGTATTAAGTGACCAAACATTTATATTTTCCCCCTTATTTTAATTATATAAACAGTCCAGTAGGCAAAGATACTTTAAAAGCATAAGTAAACAATAAATATAGAGCTATAGGAAATATTACTGCAAATACTATATTTAATATTTTTGATTTACTTTTCAAAATAGTTATTACAACAAAAGCAAAGATTATAGTGGATATTAAATAACCTACTCTATCTATAAGAAATACATATACTGCAAAAGCAAAAATTACCATGAAAGTATATTTCATATTTGGATTGTAAATACTTTTTTTATCTTTGTTTTTTAAACTTCCAGCAAAAAGCATAGCAGAAAGTATAAATAAAATAACTGCAATAACTTTAGGGAAGAAATCAGGACCTAGTCCAGTATTTCCTATAAATGCCATATTAAACTGAGTAGAAGAATAAAAAATAAATACACTTACTATGCATAGAAATGCAGAAAAAACAGTTTCTAACAAAATTAATCCCCCTTTTATGAAATATGGGTGACTTATAAGTAGAAATTTAATCTAGCTTTTGGTCACCCACTTTCATACATTAATTTAAGAATTCTTTATGATTATTTTAAAGATTTAACTATAGAATCTATTGTAGCAGTATCTTCTATTATAAATGTTTCAAAGTCTTTTCCATTTAGATATTTGATTCCAAATGTAGAGTTATTCATAAAATCTTTAAAGTCATCAGATTCAACAGATTTTTTAATAGCAGCATCAAGAGCAGCAACTATTTCAGGTGATGTTCCTTTAGGTACTGCAATACCTCTCCAAGTACCAGAAACAACATCATGTCCTAATTCTTTTAATGTAGCAACTTCTGGAAGGCTTTCTATTCTTGTATCAGCCATAATTCCTAAAGCTCTTAACTGACCAGCTTTTAATTGTCCAATAGCTTCTCCTGGTCCCATTAAAGAGAAATCAGCATGTTTTCCTAATAATGCTGGGATAACTTCCCCAGCTCCATTATATGGAATATGATTAAATTTTACTCCAGCTTCATTTTCTATGGCTAAAGCATAAAAATTAGGTTTAGCTGTACTTGCAAATTTTATTTTTTCAGGATTTGCTTTCGCATCTGCCAAAAGTTCATCTAAAGTTTGATATTTAGAATCTTTTTCAACTAAAACAACAGCAGGATCCATATTTACTAAAGATACTAATGAAAAATCTTTATAACTGATTGGAGAAAGATTCATTAAAGGTAATGAAACTATTTCTCTAGTTATCATAGTAATTGTATATCCATCTTTCTTTTGAGTAGCTCCAAAAGTCATTCCAACAGCTCCAGCTCCACCAGTTTTATTAACTATAACTACTGAAGTACCAAGCTCTTTTTCCATAAGACTTCCTAATTTTCTAGCAACTGCATCTGTTCCACCACCAGCACTGAATGGTACAATCATATTGATATTTTTACTAGGATAAGCTTTAGCAAAGGCACAAGCAGCCATTAAAGTGAAAATAATCATCATAAGTTTTTTTCTCATAAATCTGTCCTCCTCAGTTTTACTAATATGACAAAATTTTTATTATTCATATTGTGTACATTGTATTGAAATAGAAATTTTTGTTATATTAGATTTCTTTTTATATTATTTTTTATTAAATATCTTATAATCTATTTATAACTTAATATTATTAAAAAGTACAATAAAAAAACAAAGAAAAAATTCCGTATATGAAACAAAAATTAATAAAACTATATGAGACTTTATCAAAATAACAGAATAACTATTAAAAAAGCATAAAAAAGTTAGTTCCATATATGGAAAAATATAGTATAATATGTTATAGATTTTTGAATAAATTACTCATTTTGATGAACTAATTATAGAGAATTATAATATAAACAGGGGGGAGATATGGAAAATGAAAAAAAAGTTCCTGCAATAGAAAAAGCAGATAAGATATTTAACTATCTTTATTATAAAGAATCAGCTACACAAGCAGATATTTCAAAAGATTTAGAAATACCTAAGGCAACAACAAACAGACTTTTATCAGTTCTAACAGAACTTAAATATTTGAATTTAGAAGGAAGAGAATACAAAATAGGAGAAAAATTTTATTTTTTTTCAAATAAGCATGAAAGATATACTCTTATAAAAAATATAGCATATCCATATTTGGAGGAACTATCTTTAAAGTTTAAGGAAACCTTTAAAATAAGTGTTTTGGATGAAGATAAAATAAGAAGTATAGGAAAAGTGGAGAGCAGTGATTTTATCAAAATATCAGTTTCTGAAAATGCAATATTTCCATTACATGCAGGAGCAGCAAGTAAACTTTTAATATGCCAGCTAAGTGAGAGTAGACTAAATAAACTTTTAGAGAGAAATCTTCCTAAATATACTGAAAATACTATAACTGATAGAGAAGAACTAAAAAGAGAACTTCTTAAAATAAACATAAATAAGCTTTCTTTTGATAATATGGAGCATTCAGTGAATATAAGAGCTGTGGCAGTTCCTATACTGGATAGTAAAAACAGAATAGTAGCTGCTGTGAGCTGTCCATGTTTTCCAGATTCTTTGACAGATGAGAGAGCATTGAAGATAGCTGAGTCCATGAGAAAATCATGTGAAGAAATTTCTAAAAGATTAGAGTATTTTAATAAATAAACTGGGGGAGAAATGAAGTTACTAAATACAGAAAAGAATAAAACTGAAAATAACAGACAATATATTTATAGGGTACTTAAAGATAATATAATGAATCTTAATTTAAAACCAGGTGAAACTGTAAGTGAAATAGAATTAAGTGAACTTCTTAATGTGAGTAGAACACCTGTAAGAGAAGCATTTGTTAGATTGTCTGAAGAAAAACTTCTCAATGTATTTCCACAAAAAGGATCTGTAGTTTCTAAAATAGATTTAAATTTAGTAGAGGAAGCAGTTTTTTTGAGAAAACTTTGTGAGAAAGAGATGTTAGAAATAGCTTGTAAAGATATACAATCTAAATCTTTGATAAAAACTTTGGAAAAAAATATAGAGTATCAAAAAATTATAATAAAGTTTAAGGAAGATCTTCATAAATTTTTTGAATTGGATAACCAATTTCATACAATTCTTTTTGAAAATTACAATAAAAAAAATGTATGGAAAACAATAAAAAGATTATCAACTCATTATGATAGATTGAGATTAATAGATGCTTTAGAAAAAACAAATGTTGAAGCTACACTTAAACAGCATATTGACATAGTTAAATTGATAGAAGAGAAAGATATAGAAAAGATAGATTCTCTTATAACAAAGCATTTATTAAATTTTAAAGAAGTTATAAACGAATATATGGAAAAGTACCCAGAATATTTTTCTTAAAATATACAAAAATTCCCCTTACAATAATTGAAAAGTAAAGGGAATTTTTTATTTTTAAATTATTTTATAAGACCACTTAATTTAGGAAGATATAAAGATAAATCTGGAATATATGTTACAAACATTAGAACAATTATTATGACAACATAATATTTAATAAGTTCTCTCATTACATCTTCTATTTTCAAATTTCCAACTTTTACTCCGACAAATAGAGTATTTCCAACTGGAGGAGTGATGTTTCCAATACATAGATTAAATACTATGATAATACCAAATTGGATAGGACTCATTCCAAAAGCTTTAACTATTGGAAGGAAAATAGGTGTAAATATAAGGATTGCTGGAGTAACATCCATAAATGTTCCTATAAATAATAAAAGCAAATTCATAAGAAGAAGTATTATATATTTATTATTAGTTATTCCAAGAATTAAAGTTGAGATTGCTTGAGGTACTCCAGTAAATGCCATTACCCATGACATAATTGTTGAAACACCAATCAGAAAAACAATAACTCCAGTCATTTTAGCACTTTCTTCAAAGATACTGATGAGATTTTTTAAATTGATAGTTCTGTAGAATATCATTGATAACAATAGTGTATATACAACAGCAACTACAGATCCTTCAGTAGGAGTGAAAACCCCTTTGATAATTCCACCAATAACAATAATTATAAGAGCTAATGATGGAAGGGCATCAATGAAAGTAATTAATATAACTTTCAATTGTACACTAGCTTTTCCTTTCATTCCACGGTTTTTAGCAAGAAAGAAAGTAAGAGCCATACATCCAATTCCCCATAAAATGCCAGGAATATATCCAGCCATAAAGAGAGCAGCAACAGAGGTTCCTCCACTCACTAAGGAATAAACAATAAGAGAGTTAGAAGGAGGAATCAATAAACCTGTAGGAGCAGTAGCTATATTGACAGTGGCTCCTAATTTTTTATCATATCCTTCTTCCTCTTCCATAGGAAGAAGGATTCCCCCCATGGCAGCACAAGCAGCAACTGATGAACCAGAAATAGCTCCAAACATCATATTAGCAAGGATATTTGTCTGCATAAGAGAACCAGGAATTCTACCAGTTAAAGATTGAGCAAATGCTACCACTTTTTTAGCTATTCCTCCCTGATTCATAATATTACCAGCTAGAATGAAAAAAGGGATAGCAATTAAGGTAAAATTAGAGATTCCAGAAAATATTCTTTGAGCTCCAGTAACAAGTGTATTATCCAAAGCAAGTGATGGAAGAATAGCAAGAACAGATGATATTCCTATACTTATTGCAATTGGAAATCCAAGAAGCAGGGTTATTATTAAGACAATAAACATAATTAATGCTGTAGTAAGTACCATATTCTTATGCCTCCTTTGATTTTTTCATAAGATCAAATATATTAAGAACACTATATATAGCTGTAATTATTCCACAAACAGGAAGTACCATATAAATATATCCCATAGATATTCCAAGAGCAGGAGTTGTTTGAGTCATACTTAAAACAGCAATATATGCTCCACCAGAGATAAGGACTCCAACAGCAAACAACAGAACAACAATTTCAGTTATTATTCCAACTCTTGCTTGAACATTTTTATTAAATCTTTCTATAAAAAATACCATACGCATATGATCTCTTTTTCCAAAAATATAAGAGGCAGCAAACATTGACATCCATGCAAAAGAATAAGAAATAAGTTCTTCTGATACTGTACTTGGTGATTTAAAGATATATCTCACTAAAATTTGATAAGTTCCTACAGCAGTCATGAACATAAAAAGAATAACACATATACTTAAAATAATTTTATTCAAAAAGTTTCTTATTTCAGTCATTAGTTTTTACCTCCTATAACTTCTTTCCCAATTTCTTGGATTCTGTCATAAATTGGTTTTAATTTAGGATTTGCATCTAATACTTCTTTATGAAGAGGTAAAACTTTCTCTTGGAAAGCAAGTACATCAGGATAAATAAATTCTACATTCATTTTTTTAGCTTCTTCAATAGCTTTTTCTACAGATGATCCCCAAGCTTCTCTTTGCACCTTTGATATAATTTTAAATCCTTCATCAAAAATGGCTCTTTCTTCATGAGAAAGGCTATTGAGAAATCTTATATTTCCAATTACAATATCAGGTACCATTTGGTGCATATTATATGAATAATATTTACAAACTTCACCATGTTTATTACTTGTAAGTGCTAATTCATTATTTTCAGCTCCATCAATGACACTTTGCTGAAGAGCAGTATAAACTTCACCAAATCCCATAGGAGTAGCTGCTCCGCCAAAAAGCTCCATCATTCTGATGTTAGAAGCTGACTGCTGTACTCTAATTTTAAGACCCTTTAGATCATCTGGGGTTCTGATAGGTTTTTTAACTGTATAAAAATTTCTAGTACCAGCATCTAACCATGCAACAGCTTCAAATCCAGATTTCTCAGTAGCAGTAAAGATAGGTTTTATAAGCTCTTTATTATCCATTACAGTATGGTAATGTTCAGGACTATTGAATAGATATGGTAAATTAAATATTTGGTATATATCATCAAAACTTTCAAGAATAGCATTACTTGCTACAGTAAAATTGATAGCTCCTGTTTGTGTAAGTTCAACTGTATTTACCTGAGAACCTAAAAGTTCATTTGGAAATATTTGAACATCATACTTATCTCCAAGTCTACTTTCTATAAATTCTTCAAATGCTAATAACCCAATATTTGTAGGATGATCAGCAGCTTGATTATGAGAAACTCTTATTATAGTTTTTCCATTTCCAACATTACATGAAGTAAGTAAAAGTATACTTCCTAAAATGAAAACAATACTAAGGAAAAATTTAGCAAATTTTTTCATCAAATCCTCCACTCCTTTTATTTATTTGTTGTTAGTCAGTTAAATATTTTTTTAATGTATTGTAAACAGCATTTTTGCCAACAATCATTTGCATAAAATATTCTTCAATAAGATCAGTCAATCCCGCTTCTTCAAGATCTACTCCAAAGATAATTTTGTTTCTAAGAATCTTTCTTAGTTGTCCATTATATGATTTTGAATTTCCAAATTCAATACTTATAAGATTTTCTTTAAGTATCTCAAGCATTGGGTCATTGCTTATAGATCTTGTATTTCCTTGATCATCAATGCCTAAAAGATATCTAAACCATCCAGCATAAACAAGAGGAATATATTTTAAATCACTTACTTTTAAAGTTGAACTATTCATATAAGCCTTTATAGTTTCTCCAAATCTTATTCCCATTTTTTGAGAAGTATCTGTAGCTATTCTTTCTGGCTGATCTGGAATGTATGGATTGAGGAATCTTTCATTTACTACTTCATCTATAAAAGTCTTAGGATCAATGATACTTGGATTTTCAACAACTTTTAAAGCCTCATTATACCCTATTTCTTTTATTAATTTATTTAAAAGAGGATCATTTACAGTGTCATAGATAGTTTTATAATTAAAAATACATCCATATATTGCAAGAGTTGTATGTAATGGATTAAGGCAAGTGGTAACTTTCATTCTTTCAGTTTTTTCCACAGTTTCTCTATCTGTGATATAAACACCAGCTTCAGATAATTCTAACTGAGGTCTTCCATTAGGAAACTTATCTTCAACAATAAAGTATTGAGGAGCTTCTGCATTTACAAATGGAGCTGTATAACTATTTTTAGAAGTGACAATTATATCCATATTTTCAAATCCTAATTTCCCTAAGTGTTTTTCAATAATTTTGGCAGGTCTTGGAGTTATTTTATCTATCATAGTTATGGGAAAAGCAATTTTACTATCATTAGTCAGATATGACATGAATTCTTCTTCAACATAGTTATTTTTTATCCAGTGTTCTGCAATATCAAGAACAGCAGCTTTGATTTTATCTCCATTTCCAGAACAATTATCCATACTTACCATACTAACTGGAAATTTTCCAGCTTTATATCTAGTGTATAAGAGAGAAGTAAGAAGACTCATTGTATGCTTTGCAGAATCAGGTCCAGCTGAGAAGTCATCTTCTATTATTTTCATGTAATCTCCATTGGGAGTTTTTAAATTATAACCTTTTTCTGTAATTGTAAAACTAATCATTTGTAAAGATGGAGCAATAATTATTTTTTTCAATTTTTCTTTTTCTGTATCTGTTTTTATGGTATCAACTATACTTCCAATAATTTCATTTTCAAATACCCCATTTTTATAAAGAGTAACAAGCATTGTAAGATTATTGTAAGGAGTATAAACTTTATCAATAATTTCAGTATCAAAACTTTCAGCAACAATTATTCCAGTGTCTTCTAATCCTTTTTCAATAAGAATTTGGTCTATTTTTCCTATATATGCCCTAAAGATATTTCCAGCACCAAAATGTAGCCACTTTGGCGTTTTTTCTGTATTTTCTTTAATTTTTTTTATATCATATACAGGAGTTTTTACTTTTCCAGCAAGAGAATTTTTTATATTATTTAATTCATCTATACATAATTTCATTTTGAAAGCCCCCCTTTTTTAATTATTTTATTCTTTCAAGAGTTTCCCAGATACCTGTGATATAACTTGCTCCTAAAGCTCTGTCATAAAGTCCATATCCTGGTTTTCCAGTCTCTCCCCAGATCATTCTTCCATGATCAGGTCTTAAATATCCATCAAAATTATTTTTGTGTAAAGCGTTCATGATACCTACAATATCCAGTGAACCACATTTGGAATAATGAGCTGATTCTTCAAAACTCATACCATCATCAAGAAGTTTGACATTTCTAACATGGATAAAATGGATTCTTTTCATAGCACTATATTTATCTACAAGATATACCATGTCATTAAAATTTCCACTTCCAAGAGAGCCTGTGCAAAGAGTAAGACCATTGTATTTATTGTCCACTAATTTAAGGAACCTGTCTAAATTAGTTTCATTAGTAATTATTCTAGGGAGTCCAAAGATTGGCCAAGGTGGATCATCTGGGTGGATAGCCATTTTGATATCACATTCTTCAGCAACTGGAATTATTTCTTTTAAAAAATATTCCAAATTAACCCATAATCCCTCTTCCCCATTTTCTTTATATTGTCTGAATAATTCAGTCATTTCTTCTTTTGTATAACTTGAATCCCATCCAGGGAGAGATAAATTACTATTTAAAGGATCTAACTTATCTACTTGATCTTTGTAGTAAACGAGAGCAGTTGAACCATCATCTAATTTTTTATCAAGTTGTGATCTCGTCCAGTCAAACACTGGCATAAAATTGTAGCAAATAACTTTTACCCCAGCTTTAGAAAGATTTCTGATATTTTTTTTATAATTTTCAATATATAAATCCCTTGTTGGCAATCCTAATTTAATATCTTCATGAACAGGGACACTCTCTATTACATCAAAATGTAAACCAGTATTTTCAATCTTTGTTTTAAGGGCATTGATTTTTTCCATATTCCATTCTTGACCAACAGGAACATCATATACAGCAGTAACAATACTATGCATAGTGGGTATTTGTCTTATATATTCAAGACTGATAGGATCTGAATCTCCATACCATCTAAATGATAATTTCATATTTTTTATTTCCTCCTTGTGTTTATATATCTAAATCAAAATAATTTTTAGCATTATTAAAACAAATTTCTTCAATCATTGATTTTAAAATATCTTTGTCATAAGGAATTTCTCCCTCTTCTACCCAAGTTCCAATCATATTACACATGATTCTTCTGAAATATTCATGTCTTGTATAAGACAGAAAACTTCTTGAATCTGTAAGCATTCCAAGAAATCTTCTCAACAGTCCAAGATTAGCAAGGGCAGTCATTTGTTTGATCATGCCATCTTTTTGATCATTGAACCACCAACCAGCTCCAAATTGAATCTTTCCAGGGATTTTTCCATCTTGGAAATTTCCAATCATAGTTCCAAGCATTTCATTATCATTAGGACTTAAGCAATAAAGTATAGTTTTAGGAAGCTGTTCTATTTTATCTAATTCATTTAATAAATTAGAGATAGATTTGGCATAGCTATAGTCTCCAATTGAGTCAAAACCAACATCTCCTCCAAGTTTGTTATACATTCTTGAATTATTATTTCTTAAGGCTCCAAGATGTATCTGCATTCCTAAATTATGTGAGTTATAGATTTTTCCTAATTCTATAAATAATGAAGTTTTATAGATTTCTATTTCTTCTTTAGTTAGCTTTTTTCCAGAAAGTGTTTTAATAAATATATTTTCTACTTCTTCAGAACTTCCTAATCTAAAAAAAGGTTCTTCAATACTGTGATCGCTAACTACACAACCTTTAGAAACAAAAAATGCAACTCTTTTGGATAAAGCATCTATTAAATTTTTAAAAGTATTTATTTTCATATCAATCACTTTTTCTAAAACAGATAGCCATTCAAGAAAAGTAGATTTTTCTATAAAAAGAGCTTTATCAGGTCTAAATGTAGGGAGAATTTTTACATCAAATTCTTTGTCTTGAGTTACTTTTTCATGATATTCCAATGAATCTATAGGATCATCTGTAGTACAGAGAGCCTTTACATTAGAATTTTTGATAAGAGCTTTAGCTTTAAAATTTTCTGATTGAAGAAGATTATTAGCTTTATCCCAAATAATTTTTGCATTTTTTCTATTTAGGACTTCCTCTATTCCAAAGAACCTTTTCAGTTCAAGATGAGACCAATGAAAAAGAGGATTTCCATAGGCATATTCCATAGTTTCAGCAAAAGCTAAAAACTTTTCATAGTCACTTCCATCTCCTGTGATATATTTTTCATCCACTCCATTAGAACGCATAGCTCTCCATTTATAATGATCTCCATATAACCATATTTGAGTAAGATTGTTATAGCTTTTATTTTCAGCTATTTCTTGAGTACTTAAATGACAATGATAGTCGAAAATAGGCATCTTTGAAGCATACTCATGGTATAGTTCTCTACTGATATTGTTTTTTAATAAAAAATCTTCATTCATAAAATCTTGCATAACTTCCTCCTTGATAGCAATCAATTGATTATAATCTTTAAAATTTAATTTTTTTATTTATACTATACGCCCAAACTTGTATACTAGTATTTTTTAATGATATAATTTTTTTATGTAAAAGTCAATATATTTTTTGCTTTTAGATTTATAATAGATTTATTTTTTCTAAAATAGAACATTTTATAAAAATAAAAAGATGAAAGATTAAAGAGGAATAAAGAAAATAGTATCAAATCTGTGCAAAATATATTTATGATTTTCTAGATGATAGTAAAAAATAAGAGAACAGTCAGAATTTTAGTAGAAAATAATTCAAACATTTTTAATCCCCCCTTTAATATCTTAAATATTTTCATAGTTTTAGTAGGGGAAAGAGATGATTTCAAAAAAATATGTATAAAAAAATTCCATATATGAAACTATAAAACAGAAAATATTTTTTCATTTTTCTTACTTTCAGCATTTTTAATACCTTAAAGTTTTTTATCTTTTCTTTTTAATTTCATATATGGAATTTTTTCAAAGATATTATGATTGAATTTTTAATTTTTTTAAAGTATAAATAAAATATGGACAAAGTATAACAAAACATTTCAATATAAATCAAAATAAAATATTTTAGGAGGAAAGTCATGTTGAAAAAAAGTAAAATTTTAAAAAAAATAACTGATATAGGAATAGTAGCAGTAGTAAGAAGTGAAACTATAGAAGAAGGAATCAGAATTTCTAAAGCATGTGTAGAAGGGGGAATTCCAGCAGTAGAAGTTACATATACTGTACCAGGAGCAACTGAAGTAATAAAAGCTCTTAAAGAACAGTTTACTTCTGATGAATTAGTTATAGGTGCAGGAACTGTACTAGATGCATCTACTGCTAGAATAGCTATTTTAGCTGGATCAGAATTTATAGTTTCTCCTGCATTTGATGAAGAGACTGCAAAATTATGTAACTTGTATCAAGTACCATATATGCCAGGGTGTATGACAATTACTGAAATAACTAAAGCTATGCAATATGGAGCAGATATTGTAAAACTTTTCCCAGGAAGTGCTTTTGGACCTTCATTTGTAAAAGCTGTAAAAGCTCCACTTCCTCAAGCTAATATTATGCCTACTGGAGGAGTAAGTTTAGAAAATATAGATGAATGGTTTAAGAATGGTGTAGTAGCTGTAGGAGTAGGAGGAAAATTAGCTTCTGGATCTAGTGAAGACATCATAGCTACAGCTAAAGCATTTGTAGAAAAAATAAAAGAAATAAGAAATAAATAATATGGCATATTTGGAGGAAAAGACTGTAATGGATAAAATATTTGATTTTAAAAATAAGGAATTTGGATTAATATGCAGTGGAGAGATGATAATGAGACTTTCTCCTCTGAATAATGAAATGCTGATTCAAGGACATTTACTTGAAAAACAAATGGGAGGAGCAGAATTTAATGTTGCCAGTGGAGTATCAATATTGGGAGAAAAGACTGCCATAATAACAAAGCTTCCAGAGAATGAACTAGGAAAATTTGCAAAAAAGATAATAAGTTCTAATGGTGTAAGTAATGAATTTGTGGTATATGATGAATCTAAAAATAAAAGATTAGCTATTTACTATTATGAGTATGGATCATCACCGAGAAAACCAAATGTTACATATGACAGACAAAATTCATCATTTCAGTCTTTTAAGGCAGATGAAGTAAAGAGTTCAGTATATAATAGAGCAGAAATCTTTCATACAAGTGGAATAACTTTAGGATTGTGTGAAACTTCAAATAAATTGACTCATGACCTTATCAGAAATTTTAAAGATAGAGGAGCATTAGTATCTTTTGATGTAAATTTCAGAAGAAATCTTTGGACTGAAGAAGAAGCAAGAATTGAGATTGAAAAATTGCTTCCATTTGTTGATATACTTTTTGCTTCAGAAGAAACTTTTAGAAAAATGTTTCAGAAAACAGGAAACTTAGAAGAGATTATAAGAGCTTTTGCAAAAGAATTTAATATATCATTTATTGCTTCTACTCAAAGAACAGTAAATTCTCCCAAATCTCATAATTTTACTTCATTAATATATAACAGAAAAAATAATACTTTCTATTGTGAATCTCCATATAAAAATATAGAGATAGTAGATAGAATAGGAAGTGGAGATGCTTATGTAGCAGGAGTACTATATGGAATCCTTAAACATAACAATCCAGAAAAAGCAATGAAATATGGAAATGCTAATTCAGTATTGAAAAATACTATAATAGGAGATATATCTTGTGCAGATGTTACCCTTGTAGACAGTATAATAGCTGATCATGAGAATGGAAATACAAGTGAGATGAATAGATAATTAAGCCATCTGACTTTAAGTTAATTTATAAAAAAGAGAGAGATCTGAAATTTATATAATTTTAGATCTCTTTTTCTATTTTATTGATTAAAATTTACAATTAGACAAAATATTTTAAAAAATTAAGCTGTTGAAAAACAGTTTTTTTATTTTCTGAGCCAATATAAACCTTTAAATTTAAACAATTTTGTGATTGTTTTGTGTTTTTTAAGTGAAATTATTGATTGACAAAGAGAAATAATAATACTATAATCAACTCATAGTTTTCTATAAAACTAAAAATAACTATTAATTGTTTGTTTTGTTAAAAAAATAAAAAATAATATATTTTATTTGAAATTAACAAATAATATATTTATTTTAAAATAATAAAAATCTAAAGATTAAATTTTAATTCAAAAATATAAATTAAACGTTTTTTTTTATCTTGGGAGGAATTTTGATTATGAACAATAGAAGATTAGATCATATAGGAGTAATATATGTAATTTTATTATTCATAGTTTATGAAGGAATGTTTAGAATAACAGGATTCAGTATAAATACATCTGTATATGGGTTATTCATAATACTTATTTTTTTCTATTCAATAACTGGAAATCTTAAACTTGATTCTAGTCCATCTAGGTGTAATACAGTTTTAATAAATAGCCTTATTTTTGGAATATTTTTTATGTTTTATAAATCTCTTTCACTTTTTACTATTTTTATAGTATTCTCGCTTTTTCAATTATTCATATATAGAGTGATATTGAAAGTTAAGGAAAATAAAAATAAGGAGGAAGAAAAATTTATTAATGAAAGAAGTCTTATTAAATTCGGAATAGACTCTTTTGGAATACTAGTTGGAATGATTTTATCTTTTATTTTTAAATATGATTTAAATTGGAGAAAAGAATTTAAAAAAGAATATGCATTTACATATTTAGGAATATTTTTAATTGGATATTTTTATACAAGAATGAATGAAAAGAGTTGGACTTATACAAATATATTAGATATTTTAAATTTAATAGTATTAAATGGAGTTTCATCAATTATTTTTTTAGTCATTATTTATAGTAAGGTAATAAGTTATCCTGCATCAATAGTTTTAATCTCATTGATTTTATCTATTTCATTTCAATTGTTTTGTAGGTATTTATTTAGACTAAAGAGATTCTATAAGACAAAGAATAAATGTTATGTTTCTGAAACAAGGGCATTAATATATGGCGCAGGAGAAGCAGGGGCAATATTAGCTAAAGAATCAATGACTAATCCAATATTTCCATATCATATAGTTGGATTTTTAGATGATGATCCAAAGAAAAAAGACACATATATATACAATATAAAGGTTTTAGGAAATAGAAAGAATTTAGAAGAAATAATTAAAAGAGAAAAAGTATCAGAAGTTCTTTTAGCACTGCCTTCTCTTCATAGTTCAGATATGAGAAATATAGTAGATAGAATTAAATCAGTTGGAAATGTAGAGATTAAAACGGTTCCAACTATAGCAGAGATACTTGAGAATAGAGAATTGGCTTCTCAATTAAGAAAAGTAAGAATAGAAGACCTATTAGGAAGAGATGAAATAGTAATTAATGATGGAAATATTAGAAATCTCATTGAAGGAAAAGTTATCTTTGTGACTGGAGGAGCAGGGAGCATAGGATCTGAACTTTCCAAGCAGATAGCTAAATATTCTCCTAAACAGCTCATAAATATAGATATTAATGAGAATACAATATATTTTCTCGAACTTGAAATGAAGAGAAGATATCCAAATCTTAAATTGATATCAGAGATATGCAATGTAAGGGAGAAAGAAAAACTGGAAATACTTTTTGGGAAATACAAACCAGATATAGTATTTCATGCAGCTGCACATAAGCATGTGCCTTTAATGGAACATAATCCAGAGGAAGCGATAAAAAATAATATATTTGGAACTAAAAATGTAGCAGAATGTGCTGATAAATATGGAGCTGAAAAGATGGTCCTTATCTCAACAGACAAAGCAGTAAATCCTACAAATGTTATGGGAGCTACTAAAAGAGCTTGCGAACTGGTAATTCAGCATATGAATAAGATTTCTAAAAACACAAAATATATGGCAGTAAGATTTGGAAATGTATTGGGAAGTAATGGATCAGTTATTCCAATATTTAGAAAACTTTTAGAAGAGGGAAAAAACCTTACTCTTACTCATAAAGATATAACAAGATATTTTATGACTATACCAGAAGCAGCCCAATTAGTAATAGAAGCAGGTTCATTAGGTAATGGAGGAGAGATATTTATTCTTGATATGGGGAAGCCAGTAAAAATATATGATCTTGCTCAGACAATGATAAAACTATCTAACTCAGATGTAGGAATAGATATAGTAGGACTTAGACCAGGAGAAAAACTTTTTGAGGAGCTTCTTTATAATGTGAATTCTGCAATTAAGACAGAAAACAAGAAAATCTTTATAACTAAGATTGAAGATGGGGAAGTGGATATAACGCAATTCTTTGGAAGATTGTGGGAAGCTGGACAGCATGCAAATATAGATGATATTAAAGATATAATGAAGAAATTAGTTGTTTCATATAAAGAAGTAAGTTACTAGTAATGGGGGAAAGCAAAAAATGTTTTTAAAGAGAGTGTTTGATATATTAGCATCATTTTTAGGAATAATATTCTTTTTACCTTTAATGATACTGACAGGACTAATTATAAAATTTACTTCTCCTGGACCAATATTATTTAAGCAGAAAAGACTAACGATAGGTGCAAGAGAATTCGCTATATATAAATTTAGAAGTATGAGGACAGATTTTGATAAAGATGCCAAGGGTATACAAGTAAAAGGAAGCAGCAGCGCAATAACACCAATAGGGAAATTTATTAGAAAGACAAAGATAGATGAACTTCCACAACTTTTTAATATTCTTATTGGGGATATGAGCTTTATAGGACCAAGACCGGAGCTTCCAAGAAGATTAAAATACTATTCTGAAAGAGATAAGGGAATATTTAAAGTAAGGAGTGGAATATCTTCACCAGCAAGTATAGTGTTTTCAGATGAGGAATATTTAATGAATCAGGTTTCATATCCAGAGAAATTCTATATAGAGCAGATAATGCCATATAAGATAGAGCTCAATTTGCACTATGTAGAAAATAGAAATTTTTGGAATGATATTTATCTGATAATAGCTACTTTTTTAAAGATAATAAATAAAGCAAAAATTCAATGGATAGTAAAAGATGAAATGCTTTTAAATAAAAAAGATGAATTAATAGAAAAAATAGGAGTTGAATATTGATGGAAAATAAAAAAAAGACTCTTATGATAACAGGAGCATCAGGATTTATAGGAACAAACTTTATAGAAAAATACAAAGAGAAGTACAACATAATTCCAGTAGACCTATTAAAAATAAAACCTGAAGATCTTGATTTTAAAGATGTAGATACAGTACTTCATTTAGCAGCTCTGGTTCACCAGATGAATGGAGCACCAAGAGAGAAATATTTTGAAGTGAATACAGAACTGACAAAAAAAGTAGTAGAGGCAGCAAAGAAAAACAAAGTTAAACATTTTGTTTTCTATAGTACAGTAGCTGTTTATGGGACTCATGGAAGTCTTAAAGAAAAGTTAGTATTAACTAAAGATTCAAAAGTAAATCCTAAAACACCATATGCAGAAAGTAAATGGAAAGCAGAAGAGATACTGAGAGCATTGGAAAATGAAAATTTTAAAGTATCAATACTAAGACCACCAATGGTATACGGAGAAAATTGTCCTGGAAATATGAAAAAGTTAGAAAAAATAGTAAAAATCTTTCCAATACTTCCATTTGGCAATGATGAAAACAAAAGAACATTAGTACATATAAATAAATTATTAGAAATAACAAAAGAAGTGATAGATAAAGAGATATCAGGGATAACCATTCCTAAAGATGATGAAGATATGTCAATAAAAGAAATAGTGGAAAACATAGCAAAAGAGAAAAATAAAAAGATTTGTTTGATAAAATTATCAAAATTTATTTTAAAAATATTATATATTATGAAATCTAGTACAATAGAAAGTTTATATGGAGAATTAATTTTTAAGTAAATTATTAAACAGATAAGGAGAAATAAAAGAATGATAAAGACAAAATTTCCGCTAGTATCAATAATCACAGTTTGTTTTAATAGTGAAAAAACTATAATAGATACTTTAGAAAGTGTTTTAAATCAATCATATAGAAATATTGAATATATCATTATTGATGGGAACTCTAAAGATAGAACAGTAGACATTATAAAAAGTTATGAAGAAGAATTTAAGAAAAAAAAGATTATATATGAATGGATTAGCGAAAAAGATAATGGAATTTATGAGGCTATGAATAAAGGAATAGATAAAGCCAATGGTGAAATTATTGGAATTATAAATAGTGATGATTGGTATGAAAAAAATGCAATTGAAGATATAGTGAAAAAATATAATCAAGAAAACTTTGATATGATTTATGCTAATTTAAAAGTAATAAAAAATGAAAAAATATACATAAAAAAAGCTAAATTAAGAAAGATTATTTCTACAAGATATTGGAATCATCCAACAACTTTTGTTAAAGCTAGTGTCTATAAAAAAAATAAATATGAAATGAAAACAATATATGATGATTTAGATTTTATGTTAAAAATTAGAAAAAATAAAAAATTTAAAATAATAATATTAGATGAAATAATTGCTAATTTTAGGATAGGAGGAATTAGCACTAAAAAAAGTTTTAAGCAGGTTTTAAAAGATATAAAAATAAGAAATGAAATTTATAAGAAAAATGGATATACTCCTTTGTATTATATAGATAATTTTATTATAGAATTGGTAAAATACATTCTTTGTTAGGGGTTCAAAATGTTTGGAGAAAAAAAATGGATAAACTCAAATTTTATTACTAAAGATGAAAAAAATAAATTAGAAAAATTAACCGAAGAAGAAATAAAAGATAGTTTTTATAAATACCTTGAGTTTGGAACAGGTGGAATGAGAGGAATAATGGGTATGGGAACTAATCGTATGAATATATATATGATTAGAAAAGCTACTCAAGGACTTTCCAACTATTTAATCAATTCAAGTGGTGAATTTGGAAAGAATAAAGGTGTTGTAATTGCATATGACTGTCGTATTAATTCATATGAATTTGCTTTGAACTCAGCCTTGGTTCTATGTGCTAATGGAATAAAAACATATCTGTTTTCTTCTTTAAGAAGTACTCCAGAACTTTCATTTGCTGTAAGAGAACTAGGGTGTCAGGCTGGAATAATGATAACTGCTTCACATAACCCCAAGGAATACAACGGATATAAAGTATATTGGGAAGATGGAGGACAATTAGTAGAACCTCAAGCTTCTGGAATAATAGAAGAAGTAAATAAAACTGATGAATTTGAAGATGTAAAGATTATAAATCAAGAGGAAGCAGAAAAGTTGGGGTTATTAAATATTTTAAATGATGAGTTAGATAGTAAATATTTAGAAAAGGTAAAAAAAGAATCTATTTTAAAAGATTTGTCTAATAAAGAGAGTTTTAAATTAGTGTACTCTCCACTTCATGGAACAGGTGGAAGACCAGTAAAAAGACTGTTAAATGAATTGGGATACAAAAATGTATATATAGTTGGAGCGCAAGAGAAGCCAGATGGAGAATTTCCAACATGTTCATATGCCAATCCAGAAGAAGAAAATGTATTTGATCTTTCAATAAAATTAGCTGATGAAACCGGAGCTAAAGTGTGTTTAACAAATGATCCAGATGCAGATAGAACTGGAATGATGGTAAAAGAAGATAATGAGTGGATATATCTTAATGGAAACCAGATAGGAATGCTTCTTTTAAAATATATTTTAGATAATAAAAAAGATATACCTGAAAATGGAGCAGTAGTTACAACAATAGTTTCTGCTTCAATATTAGATAAGATAGCTGAAGAAAGAAATTTAAAAGTATTTAGAACTCTTACAGGGTTTAAATATATAGGAGAAAAGATAAGAGAATTTGAAGAGGGAAAATATGATAATTCTTTTGTATTTGGAATGGAAGAATCTATTGGATATCTGAAAGGAACTTATGTAAGAGATAAAGATGGAATACTTGGAGTAATGCTTTTAACTGAAATGACAGCATATTTTGAAAGTATAGGAACATCTCCAGTAAAAGAACTAGAAAAACTTTATGATAAATATGGTTGGTATAGTGAAATAACATATCCAGTAAAAAGAGAAGGAATACAAGGAACAGAAGAAATAAAAAAGATGATGGAAGAACTTAGAAAAAGAGATTTAAAAGTTCTTTTAGATAAGAAGATAGAGATAGTAAGAGATTATAAAGTAAAAAAAGAGAAGAATTATTTAAATAATTCAGAATCAGAATTATTTCTTCCAGAGTCAGATGTTATCCAATATATTTTAGAAGATGAAACATATATAACAGTAAGACCATCAGGAACTGAACCAAAGATAAAATATTACATCTATACTAGAGAAAAAAGTAAGGAAGAAGCAGATAAAAAATTAGAAGATATATTAAATAACTTTAAAAAGTATATGGAATCACTTTTAAATTAGGAGGAAAAGAACAATGTTGACAGCAATTATTATGGCAGGAGGAAGTGGAGAGAGATTCTGGCCATTATCAACACCAGAAAGACCAAAGCAGCTTCTAAAAATATTTTCAGATAAAACAATGATAAGAGAAACTGTTGACAGGATACTCCCTATAATAGAAGCAGAAAATATATTTATAGCAACAAATATCATACAAGCAAAAGAGATAGAAAAAGAATTAAGCGATATTCCCAAAGAAAATATAATAATAGAACCAGCTTTTAAAGATACAGCAGCAGCAATAGGATATTCATCTTTAATAATAGAAAACAGATTTAAAAATAGATTAAAAGATGGGGAAAAACTGGAAGTAGTGGTGCTAGCTTCAGATCATTTAATTAAAGAAGAGGATGAATTCAGAAAAGTCATACTAATTGCAGCAAAGGAAGCATCAAAAAATGGAATGATAGTTACTTTAGGAATAAAACCAGATAAACCAGAGACAGGATATGGATATATAGAAGTGAAAGATGATGAAATAGAGCTTAATTCTATATGTAAAGTAAAAAGATTCAGGGAAAAACCAAGTCAGGAATTAGCTGAAAGCTATCTGTTAAGTGGTAAATATCTCTGGAACAGTGGAATGTTTATATTTACAACAGATACAATATTTAAGAATTTTGAAGTATTAATGGAGGAACACTCATCAGTATTTAAAGAAATAGAAAAAGAATTTAAAGAGAATTTGACAGGAGAAGAACTTAGCAGCAAAGTAAAGAATTACTTTGATAAATTTGAAAAAATATCAATAGATTTTGGAATAATGGAATATTCAAAGAATATACGAGTGATACCAGTGGATATTGGGTGGAATGATATTGGAAGCTTTAATGCATTTGATGAAATATTTGAAAAAGATGAAAATGGAAATGTAATAAGAGGAAAAGAGATAAGAGAATTGGATTCAAGAAACAATATAGTGATATCAGATGATTTGAATATATCATTATTGGGGATAGAAAATCTAATAATAGTAAAAAAAGATAAAGAACTTTTAATAACAAAGAAAAGCAAAACTCAGGAAATAAAAAAAATTTTAAATAAATAAATTGAAGGGGATAAAATGAAAAAGATAGCACTAATAACAGGAATAACAGGACAAGATGGCTCATATCTTGCAGAGTTTCTTTTAGATAAAGGATATGAAGTACATGGAATAATAAGAAGAGCTTCAACTTTCAATACAGGAAGAATAGAGCATCTATATATAGATGACTTAATAGAAGATATGCACAAAGAAAGAAAAATATACCTTCATTATGGAGATATGACAGATTCTATGAGTATCACAAGATTAATAAGAGAAATAAAACCAACAGAAATATATAATCTTGCAGCTCAGTCTCATGTACAAGTATCTTTTGAAGTACCAGAGTATACAGCTGATTCAGACGCAATAGGAGTATTGAGAATACTTGAGGCAGTAAGATTTTTAGGAATGGAAAAGACTTGTAGAATATATCAAGCTTCAACTTCGGAACTATTTGGAAGAGTACAAGAAGTACCACAAAAAGAAACAACACCATTTTATCCAACATCACCATATGCAGTAGCAAAACAGTATGGATATTGGATAGTAAAGAACTATAGAGATGCATATGATATGTATGCAGTAAATGGAATACTTTTCAATCATGAATCTGAAAGAAGAGGAGAGACATTTGTAACAAGAAAGATAACATTAGCAGCAGCAAGAATATCAAAAGGATATCAGAAAAAACTATACTTAGGAAATCTTAATGCACTTAGAGACTGGGGATATGCAAAAGACTATATAGAATGTATGTGGTTTATGATGCAACAAGATAAACCAGAAGATTTTGTAATAGCAACAGGAGAACAATATTCAGTAAGAGATTTTTGTAATATAGCATTTAAAGAAGTAGGAATAGAAATAGAATGGTGTGGAGAAGGAGTAAATGAAAAAGGAATAGATAAAGCAACAGGAGAAATTGTGATAGAAGTAGATCCAAAATACTTTAGACCTTCAGAAGTAGAAACATTACTAGGAGATCCAACAAAAGCTAGAACAGTATTAGGGTGGAATCCAAGAAAAACATCATTCAAAGAACTAGTAAAAATAATGATAGAACATGATTTAGAATTTGTAGAAAAAGATCATATTTTAAAAGTAAGAGGTAATTAATATGGAAAAGAATTCTAAAATATATGTAGCAGGTCATAGAGGGTTAGTGGGTTCAGCAATAATAAGGAATTTAAAAGAGAGAGGGTTTACTAATATAATAGAAAGAACTCACAAAGAACTAGATCTCAGAAGACAGGAAGATGTAGAGAAATTTTTTGAAATAGAAAAACCAGAATATGTGTTTTTGGCAGCAGCAAAAGTTGGAGGTATCTATGCCAATAATATGTATCCAGCAGAGTTCATATATGATAATTTAATGATAGAAAGTAATATTATTCATTCATCATATAAAAATAAAGTAAAAAAATTACTTTTTTTAGGAAGTTCATGCATATATCCTAAATTTGCAAAGCAGCCAATAAAAGAAGAATATTTATTAACAGGAGAATTAGAAGAGACAAATGAAGCATATGCAATAGCAAAAATAACTGGGATAGAGTTATGTAAATTTTATAGAAGACAATATGGATGTGACTTTATATCAGCAATGCCAACAAATCTATATGGAATAAATGATAATTTTGATTTAGAAACTTCCCATGTACTTCCAGCACTTATCAGAAAAATACATGAAGCAAAAATTACTAATAAAGAGGAAGTTGTAATATGGGGAACTGGAAAACCATTAAGAGAATTTATGTATGTAGATGATTTAGCAGATGCATTAGTACATTTAATGTTAAATTATTCGGAAGAAATTCATGTAAATATGGGGACAGGAAAAGATATATCAATAGGAGAATTAGCTGAAATAGTAAAAGAAGTTATAGGATATAGTGGGAGAATAGTTAATGATCTTTCAAAACCAGATGGAACACCAAGAAAGTTATTAGATGTATCTAGATTAGAAGCTACAGGCTGGAAATACAAGGTGGAATTAAAAGAAGGAATAGAAAAAACATATAAATGGTATTTGGAGAATAAGTAATGAAAGAATATATGAAAGTATTTGGAAAATGGGTAGTTTTAGTAATAAATGAATTAATAACTTTTATTCTACCAAAATATGAAAAAGAAAATACTTCTATTCTTTTATTGAGATTGGATAATATAGGAGATTTTATACTTTGGTTAGGAAGTGCAGAAAAAATAAAAGAAAATTATAAAGAAGGTAAGATAATTTTAATTTGTAATTCAACTTTCTATGATTTAGCTAAAGAATTAGATTGTTTTGATGAAGTAATTTCTTTAAATATCAAAAAATTTAATTTAAATCTAAAGTATAAATATAATTTTTTAAAAAATCTAAGAAAAGAAAAATTTAAAAAAGTAATTTCTCCTATTTATTCAAGAAATATAGCAACAGAAGGGATAATAAGAAGTGTTTTTTCAAAAGAAATTATAGGGAATTATGGAGATTGTAATAATATAAGCTTTCTTCAAAGAAAAATTTATAATAAGAATTACACAAAATTAATAAATACAAATTCAGAAAATAAAATGGAACTATATAGAAATTTAGATTTTATTAATGAATTATTTAATAAAAGTTATAAATTAAGTCTTCCAATTTTGAAAGTTCAAGGAAAAGCAAGAGTAATAAAAGAAGATTATTGTATTTTTTTTATGGGAGCAAGTAACTTAAAAAGATGTTGGGAGATAGAAAAATATGTAGAAATAGCTAAATCTTTGAATATAAAAATCATTTTATGTGGTGGAAAAACAGAAGAGAAGTTAGGAGAAAAATTCTTAAAATTAATTAATAATAAAGAAAATATTATGAATTTAATTGGAAAAACTTCTTTGATCGATATAGTAAATTTAATAAAAAAATCGAAATTTATATTTTCAAATGAGTCTTTTTCAATACATTTGGCTACATTATTAAGAGTGAAAAGTATATGTATATTAGGTGGAGGACATTTTGGAAGATTTTTACCTTATCCAAAAGAATTAGAAAATAAAAATAATAGATTTTTACCTAAAGCAATTTACAAAAAACTGGAATGTTTTAATTGTAATTGGAAATGTGAATATGATGATACTCCTTGGAGATGTATTAAAAATATTGAAACAAATGATATTCAGCTAGGATCTGTCAATTTAAAATGAAAACTAGCTTTCAGAAGTTGGAAAGGTATAAAAAATACTTTTAGAAAACTTCTATCCTAAAAAAGAATATTATAAAAAATCATAGGTGTCTATGCTTAAAAAATATTTGTTTTAATTTTTAAAATAAAAATAAATTACTTTTTTAAAGATCTGAGTATCTTACATCAGTAATTCTTGCAGATTTAATCCATTATGTGGAATAATGTAATTTTAAAAGAAAAAGAAACCTTGTAAAAGTGCTTGAACTAATATTTCAGACCATGTTTTGGATTTGTGTTTAAATCTTTTGAAGAAGCTTTCTATTAAATTGTTGGTGATATTATCACATCATGACTTTTAATATATTCTACTTTATCAAAAGATAACTTTAGCATGAATTGTATAGCTGGAAAGTCTTTCAGAAACAATTTTTGCATTGATATTTTTGTTTTCCTGTTTTATCTTTTCCATATTTGTATAAATCTTTAGAAAAACAATCAGTAGAGCAAGCATTAAAATTTTTAGACATAGTTAGTAACGACTCCTTTCATATTTAGGGAGGATATGATTATTATACTTTAAAAGTTAGGAGTAGTTCATATAAATTTAAACTAACAGAAACTTCAGATATATGAGGAGAAAAAATGAAAATATTATTTATTTTTTGTGATATGTTAAGAGGAAATACTATTTTAAAAGAAGATGATATATTTTTTAAAAATTATTTGAAAAAATGGCTGGAAAATGATTTTTTTGGAACAATATTTACTAATAGTTATACAGGAACACCAGATACAGCAAGAGGATTAGGAATGATTTTTTCTGGGATGTATCCTAAAAAGAATGGGTGTTCTTATAAAATAAACTATCCTAAGTATTATTTAAAGAAAAATAAATTTACTTTATATAAATTATTGAAAGAGAAAAAATTTAATATTAAATTTTATATTGATGAAAAAACAGATAAGCTAGGAAATTTTCCAAGAGGGTTAGAAATTGATGAAAAAAAAATAATTTCTAATCAAGATGAGATAATTAAAGATTTAAAAATAGAATTGGATAAAAATAAAAATTTTTTTTCTTTTATAAATATAAATGATTATCATACAACTGTAGATGATTATGGAGCCAATAAATTTTCAGATTTTTTAGCCAAAAAAAGAATAACAAATTTTTTTAAATTTTTTTTTAAAAATATAGATAAGGATATTTTTGATTACATTTTTATTTTTTCAGATCATGGAAATAAATATGATAGATTATTTAAAAAAGAAAATAGATTGTTATTTTTAAATGATGATAGAACAAATATAACAATGATCATGAGAAAAAAAAATGATAATGTATTAAAAAAAGACAACAGTCTTAGAACATTAGTAGATATAGTTCCTACGATTTCAGAAATTTTAGAATTGAAAACAAATAAATTAGATGGAATAAGCTTATTAAACAATAATAAAAAAATTATTAATTCTAGAAGAATAATAATAGAAGATTATGATGATTTTTATTCTATATATAATTTTAAAATTTGGGGTTATATTGATTACAAAAATATTTATGTAACTGATTTAAAAAATAATATTTTGATAAATAAAAATAAGAAAGAAGAAGTAAAGGAAAATTTTCTTATTCCAGAATTGATTAAAAAAGAAATTCAAATGGGAAGTATAGAATATAAAAGAAAAGAAAGAATAAATAATTTAGAGAATTACTTTAAAAGAAATGTGTATATTTTAGAATATAGATATATAAGTGGTAAAAAAAGAAAGTTATTTTATAAAATAATAAAAATTTTTTTTAAAAAGGTAATTTTATGGAAATGAAAAATAATAGTAAATTAATTAAAGGAAGTCTTTATTATTTAGTGAGTAATTGTTTTAATAAGGGAATAAATTTTATAATAATAATATATTTAAGTAAAATTCTAATTCCAGAATATTATGGAATAATTTTAATAGCAAATACTTTAAGAAATATTCTATTAATAGTAGGAGGAGTTAGTGTAACTTCTAGTATATTAGTTAGTAGAAATGAATTTGGAAATGAATTTAATGACTATTTGAAAAGTTTATTGATATTTCAAATTTTAATTGGAATTTTAAGTATTTTTTTAGTGCCATATTATAGTGAATTTTTAAAAATACAATTTGGATTAACTGAAGATTTGGTATATGTTATCTTAATAAGCACATATTTAGAATTATTATATGAAATTATTAATCAAAAAAATATAGCATTGAATAATTATAATAATTTTTTTTGCTTAAATATACTAAATGGTGTTTTTAATTTAATTATAATTATAATTTTATATCAAATAATGCCAAATAATTATTATGCAAAAGTATATTCTAATTTAATTTTATATTTAGGATTTGGAGTTTTTTCAAGTTATATAATTTATAAAGAAAGTAAGAAAAGTAAAATTAAAATAAAATATATTAAGTTTGCAGTTTTATACTCAATTCCAATTGTGTTTCACCAATTATCACATTTTATACTTTCAAGTTCTGATAAATTAATGATTGATAAAATTTATACTAAAAAAGAAGTGGGATATTATGGATTAGCCTATAATATAGGAATGATATTTTCAATTATTATAGTTTCTTTTGGAAGAAATTGGTTTAATTGGCTGAATGAACAAATTTATAATGACAATATTGATGAAATAAAGAAAAAAAGCAATGAATTTAGAATAATATTTTTTTTATTAACTTGTATTTTAGTAATAATATTACCTGAAATATTCAAATTAATTGTAGATTCTACTTATTTTGAAGTTCTTAATTTAATACCATTAATAATTTTAAGTTATTATTTGGTTTTTTTATATTCTTTATATGCAGATTTGCAATTAGCAAAGAAAAAACACAAGTTAATGTGGGTAGGAACAATTTTAGCAGGAGGAATAAATATTTTATTAAATTATTTATATCTAGAAAAATATACTTATAAGTTTGCAGCAGTTTCCACAATTATTTCATATCTTTTTCTTTTGTTATTCCATTTTATATTTTGTGAATTTATTTATAAAATAAAAATTTATCGAAGATATTTTTTACTTATAGAAATTTTAGGAATGAGTATTTATATTTATTTTTACTATTTTTATATTAAAGTTTCTTTATGTATTTTAATAATAATATTTTTTTGCTTTTTATTTTTTATTAAGAAGCTCAATAGAAAAAAATAAAAAGTTTATATTTCATTAATAAAATTATATAACCAAATTAAATAGAGAATAAATGAAAGGGGGGTGTAGGAATAAATATTTTAATATATTTATCATACAAGAAAAATGGTAGAATTTATTACTAGTATTTCAATATATTTTTTTTTGAAATTATTTGAAGTAGGTTATTTGAGTAAAAAATACTTTAAAAAAAAATTAAATTATTTTTCAATAAATTTTGCAGTATATTTGGGGTAGATTTAATGACATACATTATTTCACCTATTTTTTAATTGATAAAATTACTCAAAATAACTATTTTATTTTTTCAATAAATATAGTAAATTTAGCTTTATTAATAAGAATATCTCTATTAATATTTATAACAATTATTTTTAAAAATATTAATAAAATTAAATTTAGACAACTTGAAAAAAAAATAACTCGAAATGATTTAAAAAATCTTTCTTTTTTATTTTTAATGTTTTTTTTTATAATGTTTATTATATGTAGCAAAAATTTTGGTGTTATAAATTGGATAATAAATCCAAGAAAAGGTTACCAATATTATAGAAGTGGTTTAGGAAGTTTCTATGCTCTAGGATTAACTTTTTTGTCACTATCATTAACATTTAGAATGATTAGTGTAAAAAAAAAGAAAGAGTATTATTTTTGGTTTTTTATATATTTTGGAATGATTTATATATTTGGTTCAAAAGGGAGAATAATAGATTTTTATATTTTTATTATTTGGATTGGGATATATAAAAATTTTATAAAAGTGAAAGGAGTATTATTTGTTGGAATTATCGTTTTTGCTATTATTATATATAATTTATCTACTTCTTATAGTGAAATTAATATAGGAAAATTTATTAAATATTTTGATTATACTAAAAATAGTACTATGTATTATGAAGCTTATTTTCAAAATAAAATAGAATTATTTTATGGAAAAATATATATATCAAATTTTTGGAAATATGTACCCAGAACTTTATTTCAAAATAAACCTTATGTTTATGGGAAAATTATGATAAATGAGTTTTTTTTTCCTGGGCTTGCAGCTAAAACTCATACACCATCTTTTGGAGGAGAGGAAATTGGATATTTTGCAGATTTTGGAATAATTGGAGTAATATTTTTTTCATTGATAAATTTAAAATTGTATTTATATCCATTAGGATTGAGATATATTTTCTACAATAAGAATATAATAACAAATGAATTTACTAAATTAATGGTATTTGTATTTATTTTTTCTCCAAGATATGGAGATTATTTTCCATTTGGACTTCAATTAATACTAAGTATATTTTTATTTTTGTTTATATATGTGTATTTAAAATTAAAAAGAAAGTGGTGAAAAGTGTAATGCAAAAAGAAAAAATAGTAGAGAAAAATATTACATGGTTGATAAATTTTATATTTCAAATTTTTTTGTTTTTACCTAAAAACAAAAAAATTTGGATATTTGGAGCTTGGGAAGGAGAAAAATATTCAGATAATTCAAGGTATTTTTATGAGTATTTATTTGAAAATAATATTGATAAAAAAATAAAATTAATTTGGATAACTAGTAATAAAAAGCTAATTTCTGAGGTGAAAAATTGTTACTATTCCAACAGTATGAAGGGAATTTTTTATAAATTAAGAGCAGGAGTAGTTTTTTATACTAATGGGATTTATGATTTAGGTAAGTATGATTTATCTAATGGTGCATATAGAGTATCATTATGGCATGGAATGCCATTAAAAAAGATTTATTTTTCTAGCAATGATTTTACACAAAAAGAGGGTTTTAAAGCAATAATGAAAAAAATAAAATGGAAATTATATAATCCAGTAAAGAGAGATCTAACAATTTCTACATCAAAAGAAATGAATGAAAAATTAATAAAATGTTTTAATATAAAAGATGAAAATATAGTAATAACAGGACAACCAAGAAATGATATTTTAATTTCTTATAGAGATTTAGAAATAAAAAAATTAATAAAAAATAAAGATTTATTTTTAAAAATAAAAGATAAAAAAGTAGTAAGTTATATTCCAACTTATCGTGCAAATGAAATTTTGAATAAAAAATTGTATGAAAGAATAAATTCAATTATAAATAATAAAAAGTTAAATAAACTATTAATAGAAAATAATTCCATTTTTTTAATAAAATTACATTATTTGATGGAAATGAATATTCAAGAAAAAAATACAATTAAGATAATCAATGATAGAGATATAGATAGTGTTCAAGGGTTATTAAAAGTAACAGATATTTTAATAACTGATTATTCAAGTGTATTTATTGATTTTGTTTTACAAGAAAATAAAAAATTAATTTTCTATGGTTTTGATTTAAAAGAATATTTAAATAATGATACAGGAATATTTTATAACTATGAAACTATTTTTGAATGTTCTGTAAAAACAGAAGAAAATTTGATAAAAAAAATAGAAGAATTATTAAAAGTAAAGAGTGGAAATGTAAAAGAAATAAATTATTTATTCAATAAAGAAAGTAAAGATTTTAAAAATTTTTCAAAAAAAGTATATGAAGAAATAAAAAAAAGAATAAATTTATAAAAATAAAAAGTTGAATTTGATTAATAAGAGGGAAATTGAAATGAAAAAAGTAATAATATTTGGAATAACAACAGATTCATATAATAAAAATAGAAAGAAATTTAATGTTAATAATTCAATAATTATAAAGAATAGATAAAGAAAATAGAATAAAAAATAAGTAGTAATATTGGAGGAATAATGAAAAAAGTTATAACATATGGAACTTTTGATTTATTACATCAAGGTCATATTAATTTATTAAAAAGAGCAAAAGGATATGGCGATTATTTAATAGTAGGTATAACCACAGATTCTTATGATAAAACTAGAGGAAAATTAAATGTTAATGACTCGATAGTTAAAAGAATAGAGAATGTAAAAAAAACTGGTTATGCTGATGAAATAATAATTGAAGAGTATGAGGGACAGAAAGTTGAAGATATTCAAAAATATAATATAAATACTTTTATTATAGGGTCAGATTGGAAAGGTAAATTTGATTATTTGAAGGAATTTTGTGAAGTAGTTTATTTAGAAAGAACAAAGGGAATATCCAGTACTCAAATTAGAGAAGATAAAAATAAAATTCTAAAAATTGGAATTATAGGAGCTGGAAGAATAGCAAGGAGATTTGTAATAGAATCTAAATATGTTAGTGGAGTTAATGTAGAAGGTGTAATGAGCAGAAATATAGAGAATTCAAAAAAATTTGCAGAAAAATTTGAATTAGAATTTTATACAAATAACTTTGAAGAATTTATAGAAAAAGTAGATGCAGTATATATAGCGACTCCTCATAATACTCATTATTATTACATAAAAAGATCTTTAGAAAATAAAAAGCATGTTCTTTGTGAAAAACCAATCACATTATCATCAAAAGAAACTAATGAATTATATGAGATAACTAAAGAATATAAATTAGTATTATTGGAAGCAATAAAAACAGCATTTTGTCCAGGATTTGAAAAATTGATAAGTATTGCTAAATCAGGAATAATAGGAGAAATTAAGGATGTAGAAGCTTGTTTTACGAAATTAGTAGAAGGGGAGATAAGAGAACTTAGCTGTAAAGAATCTGGAGGAAGTGTGACAGAATTAGCATCCTATCCACTTTTAGCAATAGTAAAACTTTTAGGAAGACCAGAGAATGTAGAATTTTATTCTTATTTTGATAAAGAAAAAAAAATAGATTTATATACTAAAATTTTATTGAAATATCAAAATGGAATAACTCCAATAGCCAAAGTCGGATTAGGTGTCAAATCAGAAGGAGAGTTAATTATTTCAGGAACAAAAGGATATATATATGTTCCTTCTCCTTGGTGGAAAACAGAATATTTTGAATTAAGATTTGAAAATTTTAGTAAGAATAGAAAATATTTTTACCCTTTTCAAGGAGAAGGATTAAGATATGAAATAGCTGAATTTTTAAACATGATAATTCTAAATAAACAGGAAACATATAAATTAAAATCAAATGAATCAAAAATAATAAATGAAATAATAGAAAAATTTTTAGAAAAAGATAAAAGAACAGATAAAATATTTGAGTTACAAAATTTAAAATAAATATTACTTTATTTAGAGAAGGAAAATGAAAAAATTAGTTTTGATTTTAACAAAAGTTGAATTTACTATGACAAGATTATATAAAGATAAAGGTCTATTGCCATACTATATTGGAAAAGCTATAAATTAGAAACGGAATTTTTATGTTCTAATTCTCAAAAAAGTTACCAAGTACATTTAGAACATTGAAAATAATTGAAAAACTAATAAGGCTGTTAACATTAAATAATATAAATGTTTTTATTTTAAATATTTTAGATATTTACTTAAAAATTCTTCTAAATATAGTTTATTTAACTATTTTTCATTTAAGTACATATAAATTACCATATATATTTTTTTATAAAACATTTAATAAAATAGGAAAAGTTTATGTTAAATTAGGTATTGAACCTAAAAAATTAGAGGATATCAAAAAAAGAGAAACATAAGAAAAATAATTTTTGAATATTAAATAAAAAAATTGATTTCTTTTCTTGTGAAACAAAAATGAGCTTCAGAATGATTAAAAATAATGGAGTTTGTAATTATAGAAATTTCAAAATAGACTTTTATATACTCCAAATGGTTTTGATGAAGAATATTTAATTGAAAATAATATAAAAGTTAAAAGATTTGAAGAAAAAGAAAATATAATGATCATCATTGGAAGAATAGGAACAGAGTAAAAAAACAATGAAATACTTTTAAAAGAGAAAAAATAATGAAAAAATATAGAATTTATTAAAGAATAGAACATTAACATAGTAGCTCATAGACTTATAACATTAAAAAATTGTGATAGAATATTTGTTATAAATAATGGAGAAATAGAAAGAATAGTAAAATCAATAGAAGAATTATAGAAAGTAAATAATAATGAAAAAAATTTTTTCTTATAACCAAAACAATAGTTATGGTTGAAGAAGTAAAGTTTAAGGATAAGGGACACTTTAACTTTTAAAAAGAAAAAATGGAAAATCCAATATCAAAAAAAGTAAGAAAAACAGTTTCTAAAAAATATTAAAGTGCTAAAAAGGGGAAAAAATTATGAAAAAAATATTGAGATTATTTTTGGTAGGAGTTTTGAGTATAGTTTTTATTTCATGTGGAAGTAAGTCAGAAGAAAAAGAAATAACAGTTTATTCTTCATTTGAAGAAAATTATATTTCAGAATATATTCAAGCTTTTAATGAAGAATATCCAGAAATAAAAATAAATTTAATTAGGGATTCTAGTGGAATTATTGCAGCTAAAGTAGAAGCAGAAAAAAATAATACACAAGCTGATGTTTTATGGGGAGTAGCTACCACAGGATTATTAATAAATCAAGAATCTTTTGAACCTTTTAACTATGATGTTAACAATATTGAATCTAAGTTTATAGACAAAGAAAGTAAAAATCCAAGATGGGTAGGGATAAGTGCATGGATGACAGCATTTAGCTATAATACTAAAGAGGGTAAAGATAAAGAAATACCTATTCCTAGAAGCTATGAAGATTTAATAAATCCAAAATATAGAGGAGAAATTATCATGTCTAATCCATCTTCTTCAGGAACAGGTTTTTTGACAGTTTCAGCATGGATTCAATTAATGGGAGAAGAGAAAGCTTGGGAATATATGGATAAATTAAATGAGAATATAAAAATGTATGTTCATTCAGGAAGTGCACCTACAAAAATGGCTTCTCAGGGAGAGATTGTTATTGGAATAGGAATGGGATTTGAAAGTTTGAGAGAGGAAAAAGAAGGGTTACCTATAAATACTATTTTTCCCTTAGAAGGTTCAGGCTGGGAAATGGAAATAGTAAGTATAATGAAAAAACCTAAAATAAAAGAAGAAGCTAAAATATTTGCTCAATGGGCAATATCTGAAAGAGCTATGAAGTTATATGCTCAAAATAGAGGATTTGTTACTGATAAAAGAATAGTCCTGGTAGTAAAAGGATATCCTGAAGATATTAACAAACAAATGATAGCCAATAATTTATTATGGGCTTCAGAAAATAGAGAAAGAATATTGAAAGAATGGGAAAAAAGATATGGTAAAGGGGAATAAATTAGAGATTAAAAAAATTACTTAAGAATATCAGATTTGTAATAGAATTTACAAAAGTATAAAAAATCAAATCCAGAAAGACCTAAAAATCTTCTGGATTTTTTATATTGCAACCATCAATTGACAGAAAATAAAATACACTTGGTTGAGTGCAACTGATAGTTGTGGTAAAATATGAATATATAAAGCACATATGCAAGGGGGAAAATTATGAAACTGTTTGTAAAAATACAACAATTGAGGAAGCAGAATGGTATGTCACAGGAGAAGCTGGCACAGTTACTGGGAGTTTCAAGGCAGTCAGTTTCTAAATGGGAATCAGGACAGTCACTTCCAGAGATAGATAAAATAATACAGTTGAGTAATATTTTTGAAGTAACAACTGATTATTTATTAAAAGATGTAGCAGAAGAAAAATGTATTGATATATTAAGGAAAGAAAAAGAAAAGGATGTATTAGCTCATCATACTAGTTTAATGTTTAAAGTTGGATTTACAATGTTTTCAGTTGGGGTGGTAGCTATAGCAGTATTTTGGATACTGTCTATAGTCTATCCTACATATAGAGTAATGTGGGATGGAACACTGTTGACTGGATTTTCTGGTTTTTTGATATTGCATGAAGTAACACCTATTTTCATATTCTTTTGTGTAGTTGGAACAATAGGATTAGGGACGATGTTATTTGAAAAGAAGAAAAAGAAAGTAAAAGCCTAGGGGAGGAAAGATGAAAGAGATATTGAAACCATATTATGATTTAGATGAAGTATTTGAGAGTGAAAAATTTAAGATTGTGAACATAGGAGAGTTAAATGTAACATCTGGAAAGATAATATGCTGTGATCCTCTAGTAAGTTTGGTAAATGGTGAAGGAGAAGTTTTTGTAGAAGAGGTTCCTTCTGGAAAATATCCAGTAATTTTAGCAGTATTAGATGATAAAGACTGGGGAATTAGATATATGGGAGCAAGGCTTAATATATCTAATGAGAAAGCTGAGTATTATCAATTAGCTCTTCAAAAAAATGATGATATTTCAGAATTAAGTAGAGAAAATAAAGAATTTTTTGGATTTTTTATAGATGCTGGGATGGGATGTTTTGCAGATGTAGAAGCAGCAAAATTAACAGTGGAATTTACAAAGAAATTAGAAGAAGATTCAGATTTTGATAATATGTATGATGATTATTTTGCTTATTTATTAGAAGAGAGTTACAAAAAATATCCAGATTATCAAAGAGATGGTGGAGACTTTTTAAATTGGACTATTCCTGGAACTGATAAAAATGTTGTTATATTTGCTAGTGGATGGGGAGATGGAGTGTATCCTTGTTATTGGGGATATGATAGAAATGGAAAAATATGTTCTCTTACAATAAGCTTTATAGAGCCTAGTGAATTGGAAGAAGATGAGGATGAAGAAGAATAGAAAAATTTAAATTTGTTTTAGATATTGTAAAAATGGTATAATATTTCAACAGAGTTAAATTTTGAAAGAGAAATTTCAATATATAGGAGGGATTTGATGGCTGCTAAAGGAACTATTGAAAAAGAATTATCGTATATAATGGGAATACCAAGTTCAACAGAAGATATAGGAACATATGATGATTTAATTAAGAGATTAGAAGAAAATAGAGAATTTAGAGTAAAAGTTTTAAAAAATGATACAGAAAAATTTTTAAGAGTGGATTATAAAGATGAACAGTATATTGTTCAAATATTAATAGAAGAATTTGAAGTACCAGAACTTTTTACAGTGGCACATCAGATTAATGAAACAGATTATAATAAAATAATGGAAAGTAAACTGGGAGTGACAACTATTGTAGAGTTTGGAGAATCAAATATTGATTCCTATCATCTTCAATTAAAATTAATATCAGCTATGATGCCAAATCTTTTAGGAATAATGGATTTTTCTTCACAAAAACTATTATCAGGAAGATGGGCAAAAATGGCAGCAGAGAGCTATATTCAACCAGCACCTGAATATATTTATACTATCCAAGCTATAAATGATGATGATGGAAGTGTATGGCTTCATACTCATGGACTTAGAAGATGTGGTTCATTAGAATTAGAAATTTAGGCTCAAATACTGAAAGCTATCAAGATCATGGAACTGTAATACAGATGATTGCTAAAAATATAGTTACTAACAGGTATCTTGAAGAAGAAAAAGAGCCTTTCTATATAGGAGAAGGGATAGTTGGTACCTGGGTATCTTTGGAAGAAGTTTTGGATGGTTATCCAGCAGAGAGTCTGGGTGGAAGTGCTGGAAGAGATGATGAACATGGAGAGACAGCTGTATTATATGTTTATCTGACAGAGGAAGATTACAAGAATGGAAAATATACACATATATCAGCAGCAAATGAGACTATGCAGAATAATCCAGTTTATTTCATTTCTGATGAGGAAACAGCAAGAATGAAAGGATTGGCATTAGAAAGATGGGAATATTTTGCAGATGCTGTTACTAATCCAGAAAATAATGGATTGATAAAATTTGGAATACTAGTGGATGAACAGTATAGAACAGAGGGAGATGCTAATTTAGAGCATCTGTGGTTTCATATAGAAGGAATAGATGGAGATAATATAAGAGGAACTCTTATTAATCAGCCATATTATATAGCTAACCTTAATGAAGAAGATAAAATGACAATCAATAAGTCAGAGCTTACAGATTGGATAATATATACACCATTTGCAGAGATAACTCCAGATAAAGTGTATCTGCTTGATGAAAGAAAAAAATATTTTAATTAATATTCATAAAACGAGAATAACTAGAAAAGCTAGATTGGATTTTATCTGGTAAGTTATTCTCGTTTTTCTATTAAACAGATAAAGTATAAAAAAATTTAATAGAATGGAAGAAAGAAAATATAAAATTATATAACAAGATTTCAAAATTTTTGATATAATTATAAGGTAAAGATAATATGCAGGAGGAAAAATGTGCTTAGAAGATTAAAAGCTTTTATCTTATTTTTGAATCTTATTGGGATAGGGGCTACTATTTACTATAAAATGTATATGCTTACTTGGTTTACTTTCATTTTATTTTTTTATTTTTTGTATGTTTTTCTAAAAAGAGAAGAAATGGAAACAACTAATTTTTTTAATAAAAGAGCATTGCTCTCATCAAATATAATATTATTCTGCTTTATGCTTATACTTTTTAGATTAATACAAGTACAGATATTTGATAATGCCATGTATGTGGAAAAAGTGAATAATCAAACAATGACTATAAATAAAAATTCAGGAAATAGAGGAAGCATATATGATGCTAATGGAAAAAGTCTGGCTTTTAATAAAAGTATTTATGATTTAATAATAGATCCAAGCAGAGTATACGAAAAACCAGAGATATTAAAAGCGTTTGATGAAATAGCTAAAAAATCATATATAAAAATAAATAATAAAAAGTTTTTAGACGAATTGGATGAAGGCTATAAAACTAAAAAGAAATATAAGATTATAGCTAAAAATCTTGATGAAATAGAAAAAGCTGAAATTGATGAAATATTAAAAAAATATAAGTTGAATACTAATGAGATGTTTTATAGAAAAAATATAGAAAGAACTTACTATAAGAAAGATATATACAGCGATCTAGTAGGTCTTATTGGGTATACTGCAACTTCAAAAGATATAAAAACTGGTGTATTTGGAATAGAAAAGCAATATGAAAAATATCTTAAGGAAAAAACTATTGAGAGAAAAAATCCATATACTAGAAATAGAGGAATAAGGATACCTACATCAAAAGATGAAATAAGAACAAGTTTAAATGGAAGAAATGTTTATATGACAATAGATAATGATCTTCAATTTATACTTAATGATGAAGTTAAGAAAAAATTTGAGTCATCAAAATCAGATGAAGCATATGGAATAATTATGGATCCAAATACTGGAAAAATATTGGCAACTGCTGCATATACAAGAAAAAGAAGAGCATTGAGAAATCCAGTTTTTCAAGATCAGTTTGAACCAGGATCAACATTTAAACCTATTATAGTAGCTTCAGCTCTCAATGAAGGACTTATAAAAAGAAATACTAAATTTGATGTAAAAGATGGAACAATAAGAAAATATAACCATACAATAAAAGAAAGCAGCAGAAGTACTAAAGGAATACTAACAACAGAAGAAGTATTGAAAAAATCAAGTAATGTTGGAATGGTATTAATAGGAGATACATTTACTGAAAAAATTTATGAAGATTATTTAAGAAGCTTTGGACTGTATGAAAGAACAGGAATAGATTTCCCTGCTGAAATAAAACCATATACTACTCCATACAGAAGATGGGATAAACTTAAAAAAAGTACAATGTCTTTTGGGCAGGGAATAGTAATGAGTCCAATACAGCTGGCAACAGCTTTTTCTGCTGTTATAAATGGAGGAGTTTTATATAAACCATATTTAGTAGAAAAAATAACAGATGATAATAATGTTGTAATAAGAAGAAATCTTCCTACACCAGTAAGGCAGGTAATCTCTCCAGAAATTTCAAGAGAAATGAGAGATATACTGGAAAATGTAGTAAGAGATGGAACTGCTAAAAGAGGAGATGTAGAAGGATACAGAGTAGGAGGAAAAACTGGAACTGCACAGTTGAGTACAAAAGGTGGATATTTAAAGAGTGAGTATCTTGCTTCTTTTATAGGATTCTTTCCAGCAGATAAACCTAAGTATGTAGTACTTGTAATGTTTATGAAGCCTAAAGGAGAAACTATATTTGAAAAATATGGTGGAGCAACAGCTGCCCCAGTATTTGGAGAAATAGTAAGAAGGATAACAAAAAATAAAAATATTTTATCTCAGGATATTGCGAAAATATCTGAAATTAAAAATTTTGAAAGTATGAAACGTAATAATGAAGAAGTGAAAATAGAAATGCCTGATCTTACAGGATTAAGTCCTAAAGATGTAATTTATATATTTAAGAATGCAGATATAGATGTAAGAATTAAAGGAAAAGGTTTGGTAGAGAGCCAAAAACCAAAAGCAGGAACATCATTGGAAGGTGTAACTAGTATAGAGGTACAATTGAAATAGGAGTGAGTCATGAGATATTATAAAATATATGTAGATAACACCCAGTCCCTTTATACTTATTCAGATGAAAATGAAGAATATGAGATAGGAGATAGAGTGGTTGTTTCCTTTAGAAACAGGGATAAATCAGGCTTGATAATAGCTGAAGATAAAGCTGAAAATATAACATTCAAGGTTCTCCCTATAAAATCTAGGTTAGAAAATGAAATAAAATTATCTGAAAATTTTATAAAGCTTCTTAGATGGATAAAGACTTATTATATGAGCAGTTATGAGCAGGTAATAAATGCAGCTGTTCCAAGTGATTTAAAAGTTAAATATGACTCAATATATGTTTTAGAAGATATTAGAAATATTTTTCAAGATGGAGCAGAGGATATCTATTCAAAAGAATTAATAAAATTTTTTAAAGAAAGAATAACTATAACTAAGGCTACACTTAATAAAAAATTTACAAAAGAAGTTATAAATGAAATGATTGGGGATACTGTACTTTTTAATGAAAAAGGCAGTGTTAAATTAAACTATGATTTTGATTTTTCAATTTTGAAGAAAAATTTTGAAGAAGTTGTAATATATTTTCGAGGAAAAGAAGAAGTTCAAAAGAAAAACTTAGAAGTTAAATTTCCAAAAGAACTGATAAATAAATTAATTAAAGAAAAACTTTTGATTTTGAAAAAAAATATAAAAGAAGATGAAAGCCAAAGAGAACTGCAGGAAATATCTGATGAAGTATCAGAAAAAAATGTAGTTCTTAATGAGGAACAGGAAAGAGCTAAAAATATTATAAAAGATGGAGATAATAAATATTATCTTTTAAAAGGGATCACAGGTTCTGGAAAGACAGAGGTATATATTGAGCTTATAAAAGAAGCTTTTAAAAAAGGAAAAGGAAGCATATTTCTTGTTCCTGAAATATCTCTTACTCCACAGATGATCAATAGATTTAAAAATGAATTTAGAGAAAATATTGCTATACTTCATAGTAAACTTACTAATAAAGAGAGAGCTGATGAATGGTATAATATATATGCAGGAAATAAAAAAATAGTTCTAGGGGTAAGATCAGCTATCTTTGCTCCTGTGGAAAATTTAGAATATATTATATTGGATGAAGAACATGAAAATACATATAAACAAGATAGTAACCCAAGATATAATGCCAAATATGTAGCTATAAAAAAAGCTGAACTAGAAGGAGCAAAATTGATTTTAGGATCAGCTACTCCATCAATAGAAAGTTCTTACTATGCTGAAAAAGGTATTTATACACTGGTAACTATGGAGTCAAGATATAATAATTCTGTACTGCCAGAAATAGAAATAATAGATATGAAAAAGGAAGAGGACTTGTATTTCAGTAAAAAACTTTTAGAAGAGATGAAAACAACTCTTTTAAAAGGAGAACAGATAATATTGCTGCTTAATAGAAAGGGATATTCTACATACATTCAATGTAAGGACTGCGGCCATGTAGAGGAATGTTCTCACTGTTCTATAAAAAGCAGTTACTATGCAAGTCAAGGAATATTGAAATGTAATTATTGTGGTCAGACAAGGAGATATACAGGTCACTGCAGTGAATGTGGAAGTACTAATCTTATTCATAGTGGAAAAGGTGTAGAGAGAGTAGAAGAGGAAGTAAAAAAATACTTTGATGTAAAAATAATACGGGTGGATTCTGAAAGTTCTAAAAATAAAGACTTCTATGAAAAAATGTATTTTGACTTTTTAGGTGGGAAATATGATATAATGATAGGGACACAAATGATATCAAAGGGACTTCATTTTCCTAATGTAACTTTAGTGGGAGTTATAAATGCTGATACAATTTTGAACTTCCCTGATTTCAGAGCAGGAGAGAAAACTTTTCAGCTGGTAACACAGGTATCTGGAAGAGCAGGAAGAGGAGATAAAAAAGGAAAAGTTATAGTTCAAACTTATCAACCTGAAAATTATACTTTTAGAACAATAGAAAAAAGTGACTATAATGGATTTTATTCAGAAGAGATTTCAAATAGGGAATTACTTGAATATCCACCTTTTTCTAAAACTATTAATATTGGAATATCTTCTAAAAAAGAGAAAGAGCTGGAAATATTTGTCAAAGAATTTTTCAAAAGTATAGAAGATGAAAATGTAGAAATGTATGGTCCTATGAAAAGTCTTGTATATAGAGTGAAAGATAGATTTAGATATAATATTTTTATAAAGGGAAGCAAAAAGAATATAAGTATGTTTAAAAGAAAACTAAATAAAAAACTGATAGATTATAAAAAATCAGATGATTTTAGAATAGTTGTTGATGTAGATCCAATAAATTTAATTTAACAATAGAGGTGAGAAGAAAAAGTGATATACGAAATAAAAAAATATGGTGATCCAGTACTTAGGGAAAAAACTGTAGAAGTAGAAACTGTAGATGACAATATAAGAGAAATATTGCAGGATATGGCAGAAACTATGTATGATAAAAAAGGAGTGGGACTTGCAGCTCCTCAAATAGGAATCAGTAAAAGAATGTTGGTATTAGACTGGTCGGGAGAAGGAGAGGCTCTTAGAAAAGTGGTGAATCCTGTAATTACTCCATTGACTGAAGAGAAAATAGATTGGGAAGAAGGATGTTTAAGTATTCCTGGAATATATAAAAAAGTTGAAAGAGTAGCAAAAATAAGAGTTGACTACTTAAATGAAAAAGGTGAAAAGGTAACTGAAGAGCTGGAAGGTTTTCCTGCAATAGTTATGCAGCATGAATTTGATCACTTGGAGGCTGTATTATTTGTAGATAGAATATCTCCTATGGCTAAGAGAATGGTAACTAAAAAATTACAGGCACTTAAAAAAGAAACTTTAAAAGGGCCAAATGCTGAATAAGGAGCTGCAATATGGCAGTAGATAAAGGAAAATGGAGTTGTTGGATAATACTTGCTATAGTACTCTATGTATTCGTACCACAAATATATAGGAGTTATATAAAAGTAAACAAGCTAAAAAGTGAAAAAAAACAGCTTTTAAAAAAAATAGAACTGGAGAAAAATAAAATAGAAGAGTATAATAAACGTATCGAGGAACTTAAGGATGAATTTCATAGAGAGAAAATTTCCCGTGATGAACTACAGATGGTCAAAGAGGGAGAAGAAATCTATAGGTTGATCAACAAAAAGTAGGAGGAGAGATGAAAAGAGAATTAGCACTGGAATTTGCCAGAGTAACAGAAGCAGCAGCATTAGCAGCTTACAAATGGGTTGGAAGAGGAAATAAAGAGGCAGCTGACCAAGCAGCGGTAGATGCAATGAGAACTATGCTGAACAGAATAGCTATTGATGGAGAAATAGTAATAGGAGAAGGAGAAATTGATGAAGCTCCTATGCTTTATATAGGTGAAAAAGTTGGTAGAGCTTATCACAAATATGAAGAGGATGGAGAACCAGAAGATGATTACTGTTCACCAGTAGATATAGCTGTAGACCCTGTAGAAGGAACAAGGATGACTGCTCAAGGACAAGCTAATGCTATAACTGTTTTGGCTGTTGCAAATAAAGGAAGTTTCTTGAAAGCTCCAGATATGTATATGGAAAAATTAATAGTTGGACCAGAAGCAAAAGGTGCTATAGATTTAAATAAACCTTTAATGGAAAATATTCATAATGTTGCAAAAGCATTAAATAAAGAATTAAATGAACTTATGATTGTGGTTCTTGATAAACCAAGACATACTCAAATTATAAAAGATCTTCAAAAACTTGGAATCAAAGTTTATGCTCTTCCTGATGGAGATGTAGCTGGTTCCATTCTGACTTGTATAGTTGACTCTGATGTGGATATGCTTTATGGTATAGGAGGAGCTCCAGAAGGAGTTATTTCTGCTGCTGTAATAAGAGCTTTAGGTGGGGATATGCAAGCTAGATTAAAATTAAGAAGTGAAGTAAAAGGTGTAACTCTTGAAAATGATAAAATATCTAATTTTGAAAAAAGCAGATGTGAAAGTATGGGGCTTACAGTTGGACAAGTTCTTACAATGAGTGATCTTGTAAAAGATGATGAAGTTATATTCTCAGCAACTGGAATAACTGGTGGAGATCTTTTAGAGGGAATTAAAAGAAAAGGAAGTATTGCCAGAACACAAACTCTTGTAGTAAGAGGAAAAAGTAAAACAGTAAGATATATAAACTCAGTTCATAACTTAGATTTTAAAGATGATAAAATAACTCATTTAGTAAAATAAATAAAAATTATAAAGACTGTTCCTAATAAAAGGAGCAGTTTTTTTATGAAAATGAAAAAATATAGATAATGGTTGAAAAGGGAGAAAAGTCGTTAAAAATAAGAGAAAAGAACTTAGACTCTAAGATGATATGTGATTAAAAAATGCTTCATTTTTATAAACAGTTGAGGAAAATATGAAAGAATATTTCAATGAAAATAAGAAAATAAGGACTTTTTACAATATGCATGATTGTGATATAACAGTTTTGTCTTGAAACAGTTGCTAATATTCAGTTTTTATACTAAACTTATATCAAGAAGGAAAGGAATAAAGCAGGACAAGAAAAAATTACATCATAAACTTTCTGAACACCACTGATAATATAGAACATAATTAAATAGTATATAAATTTTTCTTAATGAAAAGAAAAAATAACTATAGAGTAAAAAAATTCAGGAGGTGCGTTAATGTTTGAAAGTTTAATTGGCTCAATTAAAAATATGGTACTTTCATTAAATGGGTTGTTATGGGGGAAGCTCATAACAGTAAATGTTGGAGAAACGATAGTGGAGCTTAGTCTTTTGGTAGTTATTCTTATCCCAATAGGGTTATACTTTACAGTGAGAACAAAATTTCTCCCATTTAGAATGTTTCCAGAAATGATAAAGTGTGTGCTGGAACCTAAAAGCTCCACAGATAAAGATTCTATATCTGGACTGCAGGCCTTATTCATAGCTACAGCTTCAAGAGTAGGAATGGGAAATCTGGCTGGAGTGGTAGCAGCAATATCCTTTGGTGGACCTGGAGCAATATTCTGGATGTGGCTGGCTGCATTAATAGGTGCTTCAAGCGCATTTATAGAATCAACTTTAGCTCAGATATATAAAGAGAAAGATCCATTATATGGAGGATTCAGAGGTGGACCTGCATACTTTATGGATAGAATGAGAATAATAACTTGGATAAAAGAAGAAGATGAGTTCGTTGATAATATAAAGGGAACTTCTAAGTATGTATCAGCAGATGGAAAAAAATATTATACTAGAGGGACTAGATTCAGACTTTTAGGAGTATTATTTGCACTTTCTGGATTACTTTGCTGGGCAGGAATAAGTCAAGTTATTGCTAACTCAGTAAGTCAATCATTTGCAAATGCTTTCAACTTTCCACCATTATATACAACAATAGCTTTAGTAGTTATATCAGGAATAGTGTTATTCAAAAATGCAGGAATAGTAGATGTACTTAATAAAGTAGTTCCAGCAATGGCAATACTGTATTTCTCAGTAACATTGTTTATAATAATAAAGAATATAGGGCTTTTACCTCAAATGTTTGAAAATATATTTGTACAGGCTTTTGGGTTTAGACAGGCAGTAGCAGGAGGATTTGGAGCTATATTGATGCAGGGAGTAAAAAGAGGATTGTTTTCTAATGAAGCTGGTTCAGGGTCAGCTCCATGTGCGGCAGCAGCAGCAGATGTTGCTCATCCAGTTAAACAGGGATTAATTCAAGCTTTAGGAGTATTTATAGATACATTGTTAATATGCAGCTGTTCAGCTTTCATAATGCTTCTTGCACCTGAAAGTGTAACAAAAGGACTAATGGGAATGGATCTTTTACAAGCAGCAATGAATCATCACATAGGACAGGCAGGAGTCATATTCATAGCAGTAATATTGTTCTTATTCAGTTTCAGTACTTTCCTTGGAATAATGTTCTATGCAAGAGGGAATGTAGCTTATGTTTTTGGAGATAACTGGAAATCACAGAACTTGTATAAAATATTTGCACTAGGAATGCTTTTTGCAGGAGGACTTGCACAATATACATTTGTATGGGAACTAGGAGATTTAGGAGTAGGACTTATGACAGTCTTTAATATGATGGCAATAATACCATTATCAGGGCAGGTAATAGAATCATTAAAAGATTATGAACTTAACTTTATGAACAAGAAAGATGTAAAAGTAGAAATAACAGAAGAAACAGTAGAGATACAGGAAACAATTTAAGAGATGAAAAATAGTTTATAAACAGATAAAATAAAATATCATATATCAAATGAGGAGGAAAATATTATGGAAAAAAGAAAATTTATGCCAGAGCCTTTTAAAATCAAAATGGTAGAACACATGGGAACTTTAGATAAAGAGGCAAGAAAAGTTGCAGTAAAAGAGGCTGGATATAATACTTTCTTATTGAGATCAGAAGATTGCTATATAGATCTTTTAACTGACTCAGGAACTAATGCAATGAGTGACAGACAATGGGCTGGACTTATGCTTGGAGATGAGGCATATGCTGGAAGTAGAAACTTCTTCCATTTGCAAGATGTAGTAAGAGAATATTTCGGATTTAAATATTTAGTTCCTACACATCAAGGTAGAGGAGCAGAAAATATTTTATCTACTTTAATGATTAAACCAGGAGATTATGTACCAGGAAATATGTATTTTACAACAACTAGATTTCATCAGGAAAGAAATGGTGCTATATTTAGAGATGTTATCATAGATGAAGCACATGATCCAGCAGCTGATTTGCCATTCAAAGGAAATGTAGATCTTAAAAAATTCCAAGCATTGATAGATGAAGTTGGAGGAGAAAAAATTCCTTATATCTGTCTTGCAGTAACAGTTAACCTGGCAGGAGGACAACCAGTATCAATGGCTAATATCAAAGCTGTATCTGAATTAGCTCACAAACATGGAATAAAAGTAATGTATGATGCAACTAGATGTGTTGAAAATGCCTATTTTATAAAAGAAAGAGAAGAAGGATATCAAGATAAAACTATAAAAGAAATAGTTCATGAAATGTTCTCATATGGAGATGGATGTACAATGTCTGGTAAAAAGGACTGTATAACTAATATTGGAGGATTCCTATGTATGAATGACCATGATCTATATGTAAGAGCAACAGGAATGGTAGTTCAATTTGAAGGAATGCCATCATATGGAGGACTTGCAGGAAGAGATATGGAGGCAATGGCAATAGGTATAACAGAATCAGTTCAATATGAATATATCAGTTATAGAGTAAATCAAATTAGATATCTTGGAGAGAAATTAGAAGCAGCAGGAGTGCCAATGGTAAAACCATTTGGAGGACATGCAATATTTGTAGATGCAAGAGCATTTTTAGATCATTTAACACAGGATGAATTCCCAGCGCAATCACTAGCAGCAGCATTGTATGAAACGTCAGGAGTAAGAACAATGGAAAGAGGAATCATATCAGCAGGAAGAGATGTAGTAACAGGAAAAGATCATCACCCTAAATTAGAAACAATCAGATTGACTATACCAAGAAGAGTATATACATATGCACACTTAGATTTTGTAGCTGATGCAGTTATTGATCTATATAACAGAAGAAAGGACATCAGTGGATTGAAATGGGATTATGAGCCAAAAGTATTAAGATTCTTTACTGGAACATTTAAAACTATCAACCCTGAATTAATAAAAGGATACTAAGATCACCCTGTATATTATGATATGGAAATTAAGGAGAGAGAGCCAAAAAGCTCTCTCTTTTAATATTTAAAAATCACAATGAATTAAAATATCCTTCATAATTTCTACTCCCTCTTCTAATTCTTCTAAAGAGGGAGAAATAAAACTCAATCTTATTTTACCAGAGGATCGTTTATCATGGTAAAAAATATTTCCTGGAAGGATAGAAACACCTCTTAATTTACATTTGTGATAAAATTTTTCTTCATTTATGTAATCAGCTAATTGTAACCAGATAAAAAATCCACCTTTAGATTTATTTAATATTGTTATATGAGGAACTCCAGATAATAATTCAAGTACTTTATGATGTTTAGCCTTAAATATTTTTTTTAAATTTTTTACATGATTATCAAGGTATTTATCAGCTATAAAATATTCTAATACTTTTTGATTGAGTCCAGAAGTGCTGTGATCTAAACTATACTTAGTTAAAATGGCTTTTTGCATAATAGCAGGAGGCAAGATCATATATGCAAGACCAATAGCAGGCATAAGAAGTTTTGAATAAGTTTTAATATAAATAACTTTTTCATTGCCGCTCTGATCCAATACTTTTAATGGTTCTACCCTTTTTGTATAATAAAATTCAGAAAAACAATCATCTTCAATAATATAAAAATTGTATTCATGAGCAAGTTTTAAAAGTTTTTTCTTTTTTTCTTCTGACCAACTTATGCCAGTAGGATTTTGGAAATTAGTCATTATGTATACAAAGTGAATTCTCTCTTTTTTTAAAACTTTTTCAAATTCTATTAGATTCCAACCATCATTTTTTAAATCAAAAGTTTTTATATTACACATATCTTTTAATAGATTTAAGGCGTTAGGGTATGTAGGGCTAGAAATAGCAACAGTTTTTAAAGAGGAACCACTAAAAGTTTTTAGTAAGATAACCAAAGATTGTTGAGTTCCTGATGTAATCATTATATTATCTTTATTAACGAAAATATCTTTTTCTTCCAAATGATCTGCTAAAAGGCTACGAAGACTTTCCAAGCCTTGTACATCCTGATATCCTAGCAGAGATGAACCATAGTTTTTCAAAGCTTTATCTATTAATTTTTGATATATTTTATCTGGAAAATAATCATTTGGAGGGCTTCCATTAGAAAAATTTATTCCTTCAGTATTAGTTTGACCAAAATGAAAACTTTCCATTATAGGGACTAATTCTTTGCTGATAGAAAGGTTTGAATGTTCCTTTATAAAAAATCCTTTTCCTTTTTCAGAAAAAATATATCCATCTCTTTCCAACATTTTAAATACTTTTAAAACTGTATTAATATTTGTATTATATTTTATTCCAATTTGTCTGATAGAATAAAATTTAGAATTGGGAGCATTTTTCTTTATTATTTCTGATTTAAGATTTTCATATAGCTGTATATAATAACTTACATCAATATTAGTATTTTTAGTCATTACTTTCTCCCTTTGGTTAAAAAATATAGAAAATTAAATAAGACAAAACTAAACCTATAATAAATTATATGATTTTTTTTATAAAAAAGCAATTACTATATAATAAAAGCTTAGCAATAAAGATACTAAATGAGGTAGAAATATAAATTGAACTAATAATATAAAAAAAGATGTTTGGAGATTCTATTTGTGATATAATATAGAAAATTGAGAGTAAAGGAGAGAAAAATAGATGCTGTTTTATGAAGATTTTGTAAAAAGTGTAAACGCTAAAAATAATATAGAGATGAAAGGAATTGAAAAGTTTTCTTTGGAGGTAAAAAGAATAGTTTCAGGAGCAGGAATAGGAATTCCTTTGATATTAGCAGGGCTTTTTCAGGGATATTTAGCAACTATAGAAAATGTAAAAGTTATGCCAGTTGTATTTGCATTAGTTTTCTTATTTCTAGGAATAAAGCAATTAAAAACTACTTTTTCATATAAAGTTGCAGTAGATACAGAAAAGAAAATATTAACTGGAGAGAAATTGAAATTATCATTAGATAATATAGAGAGCTGTACATTGGCAGAAACAAAAATAGGAAAAAATCTGCAGGTAGTTTTAGATATTATTACACTGGATAGAAAACAGATAATTATACCTCTATATATGAAAAATAAAGAGAGATTTGTTTTGGTTATGAGATCTCTTTTAAACGAGAAATTTTTTATAAAAAAGTAAAAAAAATATTTGACATAAAATGCAGATTATGGTATTATAATTCTTGTCTGCGGGAATAGCTCAGTTGGTAGAGCGTCAGCCTTCCAAGCTGAATGTCGCGAGTTCGACCCTCGTTTCCCGCTCCAGATGCGCCATTAGCTCAGTTGGTAGAGCATCTGACTCTTAATCAGGCGGTCACAGGTTCAAGTCCTGTATGACGCACCATAGAGATGCCCCGTTCGTTCAGTGGTAAGGACATCAGATTTTCACTCTGGCAACAGGGGTTCGATTCCCCTACGGGGTACCACCATAACCAAAAAGGTCGCATAGCTCAGTTGGGAGAGCACCTGCCTTACAAGCAGGGGGTCATAGGTTCAAGTCCTATTGTGACCACCAATTTAATAACAATAGTGGGGGTGTAGCTCAGTTGGTTAGAGCGCCTGCCTGTCACGCAGGAGGTCGCGAGTTCGACCCTCGTCACTCCCGCCATTATTATATATGCCGCTTTAGCTCATCTGGTAGAGCAACTGACTTGTAATCAGTAGGTGATTGGTTCGATTCCGATAAGCGGCACCACTAGTAAAACTAAATAGATATGCGAGGATGGCGGAATTGGCAGACGCGCTAGACTTAGGATCTAGTGTTCCAGACGTGAGAGTTCAAGTCTCTCTCTTCGCACCAAAATTAGTATACTTTTTTACTTTAAATAGATTTTAAATTTTAGCAGTTTGCTTGAAATTAAATCTATTTTTTTTATATTCACAACTTAAACATATTAGAAAGATATATCCTATCATTTATTCATAGAATGAAAAAGTTTATCTTAGAACTTTATATAAAAAAAGAATAAATAGATTTTCTTTAAGGAGAGTACTCTAAAGGAAGTCTATTTTTGTTATATAAACAAAAAAGCTCCCAGAAGAGCCTCTTTGTTTGTAGTAGTAATTTTTAAGTTAAGAAAGGTTAAAAAAATTATATGAATATAAGATAATCATATAATACCACAAATAATTTGAAAAGCAAATATTTTTATAAAGAATTATGAAATAAATTAAAAGAGAATAAAAAATAATAAGAATGTAAGAGAGAATTTAATCTTGCTATTTTTTTTGAAATATAGTATTATAGTGAAGTCTATTTTCATTGAGATGCATTGTATTTCACAATTATTTGAATAATGATATTTTAAATAGATTTTCTATCTAAGGTAATCTCTCGGTGGTAAATCTATTTTTTATTTCTTTAAATAATAAATAAAAAGAAAAAGTATATAAAAGCAGAATAAAGAGAATAGTAGATTTTTATATTATTGTATATGAATGGTATAGTAATTTAAGGAATATTGTATAGTTTAATTAGAGCTTGGGGGGAGTTATGAAAAAAATTATATTATTTTTTATATTTATATTGAATTTTTCTATTTTTGCAGAAAATCAAGTAATAATAGAGGGTGGAATAGTAAAATATGATAATCATAGTCATGTGGTAGGAATTTTTGCCAGTAGAGAAGAGGCAATTCAAATATTTAAAGACAGAGTTGAATATTTTGCCAAAGAATATGAAATTGTTAAGAGTGAAAAATTTACAGATGAAAATGGAGATGGAAAAATAACTATATTGATTCATAAAGAGAAGAAAGACCTTCAATGTTTTGTAATGTTAGAAGGAAAAAAGGTCATCTATGGAAATATGATTCCAGCAGGAGATTGTGCTATAATAAAAAAATATCTAAATTAAAAAAAGTCTGATTATTTAAATCGGACTTTTTTTAATTTACATAACATCTATATATTAAATGTTATTGAATACTGTCATATTCTTTTAAAAAACCATTAAGCTTTTTCTTAATACGTTGAATGCTGTTATCTACTGATTTAGGTTCTCTTCCAGTTTTTTTAGCTATTTCTGTATAAGTCATTTCAGAAAGCATATATTCAAATATTTCATTTTCCATTTTACTCAGGTTATTTTTTAAATATTGGTTTAAAAGCCTGAATCTTTCTTTACTAAGATATATTTCTTCTGGATTATAAAAATTAAAAGACTTTGTTTCATAAGCTATATTTGAGTTATCTTCAGTTTCAGGGCTATACATAGCCATATTTAAAATTTTGTTTTTACCAGAATTAGAACTTTTAATAGCTGTTATTATTTGACGTTTTATACATAAAATAGCAAAAGTAGTAAAAGATGCATTTTTAGTTTCATCATAAGCATTTATAGCCTTTAAAAGACCTATCATTGCTTCTTGAAGAACATCTTCTTTATCTCCACCATAGAAAAAGTAATTTTTTGTTTTTAATTGGAGAATGCTCTTGAAAGAAGAGAATATTTCCTGTATAGCGCTTTCATTACCAGCTTTAGCATTTTTGATTGTTTGTGAATTTATCATTTTTACCTCCTTGAAAATAAAAATAAATTTATTTTTTAGAAACTAAGATAAATTTGTATTCTAAGTTGTTAAAATAAAATCTATATAATATTTCTTTATAAGATTATTATAGCAACAAAATGTAATGATAACAAATTGAAAATTTCTATAAAAAAGAAAAAAGTACATTAAAATGATTTCAAAATATTAATTAATGATGCTTAGAGAAAAAAAGAGAAAAAATATTAATTTTAGCTTTTTTTTCGTTTCTAAACATGGTGAATATATTATGAACCAAGTATATTTAAAAATAATTTCTAAAAAGTCAAAAAATAATAAAATAACAAAAATAAAAATAAAAAAAGATGATAAAATACACCTGTTATTTAATTTGAGGAGAATATTTATAAAATAAAAAAACTTTTCTTTACAGGAAAACAAAGAAAAGTTTTTGAAAAAATCAATTATAAAATTTGATAAGACATATTTCAGAAGAACTTCCTATTCTTATAGGAGGACCCCAAGTTCCATACCCTGATGAAACAAGAATGTTACTGTCAGATATTTTTTTATATCCATAATCTATCAGAAAAATTTTTTTTGTGAAAAGGTTTCCAGGAAAGAATTGTCCTTTGTGAGTATGACCTGATACCTGTAAATCTATCTTATTTTCTACAGTTTCTTCAATAGTATCAGGAGTATGCTGGATTAATATGACAGGCTTATCTGAATGTTCACCTATAATATCTTTAAGAGGTTTTTTTGAAAAATTATCTCTCCCTGCTATGTATATTTCATTATTAACAAGTATTTTTTCATCTCTAAGGACAGTAACTCCTTCTGCTGTTAAAGTTTCAGTAAGAAGTGCAGCTTTTTTTCCATAAATATCATGATTACCTAAGGCAAAATATATTCCATATTTTGTTTTTATATCACTTAGCTCCTTAAGCATATTTTTTTCCATAACAGGTTCTAGATTCATATCTATAAGATCCCCTGCTATTAATACAATATCAGGATTAAGAGAATTTATAATATTTTTCATCTTTATAAAAGAGGAATTTCCGTTTATATAACCAAGATGAATATCAGAAACTAAAACAATATTGAGAGGTTCCATATCATAATTTTTATCAAGTTTGATATCATATTCTTTGACAATAGTGTGATGTTTAAAGAAAGTACCAGCTACTAAAATAATAGGAACTAATATTAAAGAAACTTTATAAAGATTTAAATTTAATTTATATCTGAAAATCATAGTAAAGATAGAGGCAAAAATAAATAATATTGAAGTATATATTAAAAATGCCAGATAATAATAAATAATGTAAGATACAAATTTATTGAGAGAATAAGAAAAATAAGATCCAAAAAATCTATATAAATAAAAAAGAAGTGCTAATGATAAAAAGAATATAAGGAAAAAAAATTTTTTATCATTTGGAACAACATATTTTAAGGTCTTTCTTATAACAAAAAAATTAAGTAAAAAGAAAAAAGTAGAAAATACTAAAAAAAAGTAATTCATTATCATCTCCAATTATAAAGTAGTTTTTTATATTATAAATTAAAATCTTAATATCTCAAAGAAAAAAATGTAAAAGAGTACTAAGAAAGCTGGTGAAAAAGAAAATAGAAATTTGTGTTTAAAAATAGAGATTTTTTCTGATAAGAATATTTATATAAAAAATAGTCTAGATTTTATAGAAAATTCTTATTATAATATATGGATAAAGTTTCAATAAAAAAGGAGAGTAAAAATGTTGATAAATAGAAAAGAAAAGTTGCTCATAGGCTCTTCAGTTTGCATCATTGGTTTAGGTATACTTTTGTATATATCCAAAGAAAAGATAATGGAAAAATTATCAAATAGCCCAAGTCTAGTGATGACATATAAAGAAAGCCAGAGTAAAAAATTAAAAAAAGAAATAGAAAAAAAGATTAATGACAAAAATTTTAATTCAATAATGAACAGATTATCAATGGAAAAACTGGAAATACTGAAAGAAAGTTTAGCCTTTCCAGAAGTAGTAGATGCATTAAACTCAAAAGATAAAAATAAATATAATTCAGATAAATATTTTTCTCCAGATATAACTCAGGAAGATGCTGTGAGAATCGCAAATATAGGTAAGGGATTTGGAGAAATAGAAGTTCTTTCAGTAGAATTTAAAAATTATTTGGAAAAAGAGTATCCAAATTTTAATTATAATGAAATAAATAAAAATGAAAATAAGATACCAGATATTTTAAAAATAAAAGATAAAGTTTTGAAATTGTTTCCAGATAAGGAAATGGCAGATATTATAAAAACTTTAGATGGAGAACAGCTAAATAAAATTAATAATATAATAGCTGGAAATGCTGAAGTAGTTTCTCTTATGGAATTTAAAGAAGAAGATATAAATAATTTTAAAAAATGTGAAGAAGACTTTTTTAATTCAAGACTTATATTAGATGATATGAAAAAAGTTGTGGTTACAAGTAAAGGAATTGATGAAATAACTCTTGTGTCACCAAAATTAAAAGAAATTGTAGATCAACATTTGAAAAATATAGATTATAAAAAAATGTCATCTTTTGGAGAATTTTACCTTTTAGATAAAAACAGCGATATAGAGCTTGAAAAACAATACAGAGAAAAATATTATACTTTTGACAGTCCTTTTATAAAATTAAATCCTTATGGAAGAACTCCCCTTTCAGCAATAGTAAAAATAGAAAATGAAGCTGTTGGAAAAGAGGTAACAATAACTATTGAAGGAAAAGAAGGAAGTCCAGATTATATTTACAAAACAAAAGTGAAATCTAATGGAGAAATTCCAATAATAGGATTATACCCTAAAGCTGTAAATAAAGTATCTTTAAAAATGGTTAACAATGGAGCTTTAAAAACTAAGAATATTGTAATAGAAACATCATTGATTGATGACAGTCTTCCAGCAGTTGTAATAGAAAAGAAAGTAGATGGAAGTATAGAGCAGGGAATGAATCTTGTATCTTTTAATACAAAAGATGAGTCACTTCCATTTATATTTGATTCAAATGCAAATATTAGGTATCTATTAATAGTTTCTCCAGTTATAAAAAAATCTCTTCTTGATAGAAATGAAAAGGGAAATTGGGAAGCGGTAGATGACAATCTTATTTTTGAATTTGATATGCTGGGGAAAATAGTAAATATTCAAGATAATAACAGAATAAAATTAGATGAAAACTGGAAAAATGGAGTGCTGTTTAGAAATAATCAATATCTTCCAAAGAAGAATAATATTCTTATAGTTTATGGATTTAGCGATAAAGCTTATCCTAGTGGGGTTTTTTCTGAGATAGGAAAAGATAGTGGAAATGAGCTTTTTAAAGCAAGACTTTACTATGATAAAAATAGCTTTGAAGACAACAGTATATTATCAGGAAAAAGAATAGAGCTTTTTCAAGAATAAAGGGAGATAAAAAATGGAACAGGAAAAAAGTACAACGTTAAAATTAATATATACAGTATTATTAGGAATAATATTTTTATTATGCAGATACTTCTTCATTTTTGAAATAGGGATACCTATTTATTCTTTAGGGGTATTTACATTTATTATTGTAGGATTATATATTACTGATAATATGGAATTTAAAAGATATCACTATAGCAATAAAAGATTTGTGATAATATTAATACTAAATTTTGTGGCATTTTTTATATGGTTTATTGATATATGGGATTTTTCAATAATACCATTTATTCTTATTTTTACAGCATCTCAAATATTAATAAGTACAATAATAAGTATAATTACTTTTGAAATAAAAAAAGTAACTACTTATGGTAACGGAGAAATGAGAAAAAGGATAGTAGAAAGCCTTTCTAAATTCTCAGAATATGAATATATTGATGAAAGTAAAAGAGAAGGATCACTTACAGAATTTATAAAGAATAATGGGATATCTATTTTGATACTTACTAAATTAAAGCTTACAAAAGAGGAAATAAAAGAAGTATTAGACTTAAAACTTTCAGGAATAGAAGTAAAGAGTTATTCTGATTATATGCTTGAAAATGAGGAAAAAATAGATGTGGAATTTATAGATGAAGAATGGCTTCTTCAGGCGTATGGATTTAAAATCCTTCATAGTCAAGTACAAAATAGAGTAAAAAAAGTATTTGATTTGGGGATGGCAGTAGCTATTGGAGTGATAACTCTTCCAATAATGGCAATAGCAGCAATTATTGTAAGATTGGAAAGTCCAGGGCCTATTATTTATAGCCAAGACAGAGTTGGAGAAAATGGAAAAGAATTTAAAGTACATAAATTCAGAAGTATGAGAAATGATGCAGAAAAAGATGGAGCAAAATGGGCACAGCAAAATGACCCAAGAGTTACAAAATTTGGAAATATAATGAGAAAAACAAGAATAGATGAACTTCCTCAGCTTCTTAATGTCATTAAAGGAGAAATGAGCTTTATTGGACCTAGACCTGAAAGAATGGTTTTTATTAAAGAACTTGAAAAACAGATACCATATTATAATTTAAGACATATGGTAAAACCAGGATTAACAGGTTGGGCACAGGTAATGTATCCATATGGTGCAAGTGTAGAAGATGCTAGAAGAAAACTTGAATATGATCTTTACTATATAAAACATCATAGTCTTTATTTAGATATAGTAATTATGCTTCTTACATTAAAAACAGTAATTTTTGGAAAAGGAAGATAATATGATTACAATTTTTACACCTTCGTACAATAGAAAAGATACACTTCCAAGACTTTATGAAAGCCTTAAAAGACAGACTGCAAAAGAGTTTCAATGGGTAGTAGTAGATGATGGATCTAATGATGAAACAGGAAAGCTTATAGCTGATTTTATAAATGAAGGAGTTATAGATATTATCTATGAATATCAGAAAAATAGTGGGAAAATGAGAGCTGTCAATCGTGGAGTACAGTTAGCACAGAGAGAATATTTCTTCATAGTAGACAGCGATGACTATATTACTGATAATTGCATAGAAACTATTATAAAAGAAGCTAAAGAACTTCCAGAAAGACTTGGAGGAATGATATTCAGAAAGATAGATATGGTAAGTGGAAAAGTTACAGGAAAACCTTATCCAAAATACAGGATAGATTCTTCTCCAATAGAAATAGTCTATAAGTTAGGAATAGATGGAGATAAAGCAGAAGTTTTTAAAACAGATATTCTTAAAAATAATCCATTTAAAGAATTTGAAGGAGAAAAATTTATTCCAGAAGCTAGTGTATGGGTTAAAATAGGAGAAAAGTATAAAATGAGATATATAGATGAGGGAATATATTTCTTTGAGTACTTGGAAGATGGTTATACTAAAAACTTTAATTCTCTTATGAAAAAAAACCCAAAGGGATTTGAATTTTATTATAAAGAGATGTTGAAATATAATATCCCATTTGTTAATAAAATCAAATTTATAATAAGGCTTGTTCAAAGTAAATATTACAAACTTATAGGAGGAAATAAATGAAAATACTTCATATAATAACCTCTTTAGAATTGGGAGGAGCAGAGAAACTTCTCACAGAACTGCTTCCAGCTCAAAAAAAATTAGGACATGATGTTGAACTCATGATATTAAGTGATATAGATGCAGTATTTAAAAAAGACTTAGAAGAGAAAGGGATAGAAATATATATATCTAAATACAATTCTAAAAAATCTCCACTGAATATTTTTGAAATAAATAAAAAAATTAAAAGAGAAAATTATGATATAGTCCATGTGCATCTGGTTCATGCTCAATATTGGACTAGAATGGCACGACTGCTGGATGATAATAAAAATAGAAAATATCTCACAACAGAGCACAGTACTTCTAACAGAAGAAGAAGCAATAAAATTTTAGGTATGATAGATAAATTTATTTTTAATGGATATGATGAAATAGTAAGTATATCTCATGCTACAGAAAACAGTCTGTATGACTGGGTAGGAGGAGAAAAGGAAAAGTACGCAGTTATTTCCAATGGAATAGATTTAAGTATATTTGAAAATTCTGTGGCTGTTCCAAGAGATGAACTTGGAATGGAAAAAGAAGATGTAATTTTAATGATGGTTTCAAGATTTCATCAGTCAAAGAATCAAAAAGGGGCAGCTGAAGCTTTGGAATACCTTTCTGAAAGGTATAAAATGATATTTGTTGGAGATGGAATCTTAGAAGAAGATGTAAAGAGCTATGTAAATGGAAAAAAACTAGAATCAAGAGTAAAATTTTTAGGAAAGAGAAAGGATATTCCTAAACTTTTAAAAACAGCAGATATAATTATTCAGTTTTCATTTTTTGAAGGATTTGGTATGACTGCAGTAGAGGGAATGGCATCAGGGAAGCCTGTAATAGCAAGTGATGTACCTGGATTGGCTGATGTAGTAGAAGGAGGAGGGATTATATGCCCAAATGATTCTAAAGAATTAGCTGAAGTAATATTAAGTTTGGAAGATAAAAAATTATACGATCATACAGTTGAGATGTGCTTGAGAAAAAGTAAAAAATACAGCATAGAAAATAGTGCAGAAGAATATATAAAATTATATAGGGAGATTTTAGAAAGATAAATGATGATATATTTTATAATATTAGGAATTTTAGGCATAGGCAGTTTGGTTGATATATCAGATTTAAATGAAAGAGTAAAAAAAGCATTGTACATTCTTTCAATATTGATATTGGTTGTATTCTTTGGAACAAGAGGTTATCTAGGTTATGACTGGTATTCATATAAACCTAATTTTGAAAAAACTGATGATATTTTACAGGTTCTTTCTGGAAACTATAAAAATATATTTTATTCAGGATATGAGATTGGATTTCAATTATATTCAAGTGTAATAAAGACTTTTTCATCTAATTATCTGATTTTTAATTTCGTAAATACAGCAACTGATTTTCTTTTGATATATTTTATATTTAAGAGATATTCAAAATATCCAATATTTGTATTATTTCTATATTTTGGAATACATGGAATAGCTTTGGAAATAGATATGATGAGAAATATAAAAAGTATACTGCTATTTTTATGTTCAATAGAATATATTGAAGACAGAAAACCAATAGTATTTATTGCTTTGAATATGCTGGGAATGATGTTTCACAGTAGCTCTTTAATATATTTTCCAATGTATTTTATACTGAATATAAAATGGAATAGAAAATTTATACTGGGACTTTTTGTTCTAGGAAATATTTACTATGTTTCAAATGTTAGATTAATAATTAATGGAGTAAGAATGTTTGGGAGCTATCTTCCAGGAGGAATAGGGCAGAAAATAGTTGGATATCTTTCTATAATACCAGGAGATTTTCCATTAGGATTCTCGCTTTTTTATGCTGAAAGAATAGTAATATTTTTATTAGTATATTTTGCAAGTTACCAATTAATGAGTAAAAGATATGGAAATATATTTTTAAACAGTACTTATATATCTGTATTTATGTTTTTATTTACTTCTGAACTTTCAGTTATATCATTGAGATTTGGAATACTTTTTGTTTATTCTTATTGGTTTGTAATACCTATGCTCATAGAGAGAGCCATGGCTCCTGCTGTAAAAATAGGAATTGTTGTCATAGCAGCTCTTATATGCTGTTTTAGAATAAATAATCAATTAAGTTTTATTGGAAATAAAGATATTTATATCTATGAAAATATATTTTTGAAACATAGAAGTGCTGCTGAGAAATGGCAGAAAATAGAGGATGCAGCAAAATATAAAGATGAAGGACATGGAAAAGAAATATCACTGCTATTTTAAGATTACTAAAGGATGGAAATATGAAGATACTTTTTGTAGCTAACTATATGTGGGACATATATATTTTTAGGGGAGGATTATTAAAAGCATTAATTGCTGATGGTCATGAAGTAGTGGCAGTAGCTCCAGATAATGGAAGAATAGATATGGAAAAAGCTATTCCAGGCCTAAAATCTGTATCTATCACTCTTAATAAAAGAGGGATAAATCCTATGGAAGACATGAAATTGACATATGATTTGTATAAACTATATAAAAAAGAAAAACCTGATATTATATTTCACTACACAATTAAACCTAATATATATGGAACGATAGCTGCTAGAATGGCTAAGAAGAAATCAGTAGCAATCTTGACTGGATTGGGGTATTCCTTTGTAAAAGGAGGGCTTATTTCAAAGGTAGCAATTGCTTTGTATAGATTTTCATTGAAGTTTTCAAAGGAGATATGGGTTTTAAATTCAGATGATAAAGAAACTCTTATTGAAAATAAAATTGGAAACAGAGAGAAAGTATTTATACTTCCAGGAGAAGGAACAGATTGTGAAAGGTTCAGACCATTGTCTATGGAAAGAAAAGATAGCAAAACTATATTTCTCATGGTAGCCAGAGCTTTCTTTGATAAAGGATTCAGAGAGTATGAAGAAGCTGCAAGAATATTGAGAAAAAAATATGGAGATAAAGTTGAATTTCAATTTTTAGGAGCATTGGGAGGAGAAGCTGTATCTGGAATTACTGAAGAATATATGAATAAGCTTCAGGAGGAAAAAGTCATAAATTATCTGGGAACAGTAGATTATCCTGAAAATGTAATAAAAGAGATAGATTGTCTGGTCCTTCCATCATATAGAGAAGGAATATCAAAAGTCCTAATGGAAGGTGCAGCTATGGAGAGGCCTATAATAGCTACAAATGTCACAGGATGTAAAGAGATAGTGGATGATGGAGAGAATGGCTATCTGGTAAATGTAAGGGACAGCAGGGATCTTGCTGAAAAAATAGAAAAATTCATTCACTTGTCTAAAGAAGAGAGAGAAGGAATGGGTAAAAAAGGTAGAGAAAAAATATTAAAAGAATTTGATGAGAAAATAATAATAGATATTTATAGAGATAAGATTTCAAAACTATAGAAGGAGAAAAGGATGGAGCTTAGTATAATTGTTCCTATATATAATGTAGAAGATTATCTGGAAGAATGTCTGGAGAGTTTGTACAATATAAAAAATATAGAACTGGAAATAATACTGGTAAATGATGGATCAAAAGACAACAGTTTTAAGATTATGGAAAAATTTAAAGATATATATCCTGAAAAAACTGTTTTGATAAATAAGAAAAATGGTGGACTTTCATCTGCAAGAAATACAGGGATGAAAGCTGCTGTTGGAGAATATATATCATTTATAGACAGTGATGATTTTATAGATGCTGATGAATTTGAAAGGTTTTTTAAAGAGGGGAAAAAAGATAAATTAGATGTTATAGTAGGAAATATGAGATATTATATTCCTGAAAAAACAGGAGCTCCTCTATTTAGGTCAGAAGTGGTAAAAAACAGTGGAATATTAAAAGGTGTTGATTTCTTCTGGGAACTTTTTCAAAAGCCTAAGTGTTTTAGAGAAGAAGTTGTAGATGATATATACAGAAGAGAGTTTTTATTAAAAAATAATATCTGGTTTAATGAAAATATTGTCCATGAAGACAGCGAGTTTACTCCTTTAGTGTATTTGAAAGCTGAGAAAGTCAGATATATAGACAGGGCATTTTATTTTTATAGACAGAGAACTGGAAGTATAATGAATAAAGTTTCAGAAAAAAGTATAGTTTCATTAGAGAGTATATGTGAAAGATTTTTTGATGAATATAAAAAGCTGGATTCTGTAAAGGGAAAAGACGGACTGTCTGCACTTATACTCAGTTTCTACTCTGTAGTTGTATATAAAAGATATAATGGAGCAGGGGATTGGAAAAGAGCTCATAAGAGATATAAGGAGCTTTACAAGGGTTTAAAAAATAGTAAAAAATTTGAATTTGAAGAATTTCTTTTGTCTTTTTCAGTTTTTATACCTAATACACTCAGAAAAATTTTAGGAAAACAGATAACAAATGTTCAGAAAATACCAAAATTCTAAGGGAAAGGAGAATGTATGATACCTAAAAAATTACATTATATATGGCTGGGAAATAATTCAAAGCCAAACTTGATGGATATATGTATCAACTCTTGGAGGGAAAAACTTCCAGATTATGAAATCATAGAATGGAATGAAAGTAATTTAGACTTTGAAAATGAAATAAACAATAATACTTTTTTAAAAGAGTGTTTAGATAGAAAGTTATGGGCTTTCTTATCTGATTATTTCAGAATGAAAGTTCTTTATGAAAATGGAGGTATTTATTTAGATACTGATATGCAGATTATAAAAAATTTAGATGAGTTTTTGAAAGATGATTTTTTTATTGGATTAGAAAGTGAAGATATGATAAGTGCAGGAATAATAGGGGCAGTCCCACATCATGAAGTGGTAAAAGATATATTGGATTTTTACAAAGAAGATATATGGAATGAGCCTATCTACACAATTCCAGCTATAATTACAAGAGTGCTGAAGAAAAAATATTCTTTTGAATTAAAAGATGAAATAATAAATATTAAAGATGGAAGTATAAAAATGTATCCATCTAATTATTTTTATCCTTATCATTTTACAGAGGAATTTCAATATTCTAACATAACTGAAAAAACTCATGGGATTCACTGGTGGGGGAAAAGCTGGGGAAAAAAGAAAGATTTAAAAAAACTGTATTTTCTTGAATTTAAACATTTTAAAGGAATTAAAAAAGTATTAGTAAATATTCTTATTTATACAAGAGTATTAAAATTTGTTAAAGAATGGAAAATATTGAAAATAGCTAATAAAAAAATTAATTTTTAGAGGAATGGAAAATGAATAGATTAAAAAATTTACTAGAAGATAAACTGGTAAGAAATTTTCTCAATGTATTCAGTGGAGATGCTATTGGATCAGTGCTTTCTATTATTTCTATATCTTTTATTACCAAGGGTATAGGTATGGAAAAATATGGATTTATTGTGTTGATACAAGGAATAACTTCATTGGTTGATGGAATATTTAATTTCCAGTCTTGGCAGGGATTCATTAAATTCTTTCCAGCAGCAAAAGGAAAAGAAGAAGAAATGAAAAAGCTTATAAAGTTTAGTTATATTTTGGATATAGTCACTGCTATAATTGCTTTTATTATTTTGAATTCAGCTGGAATACTTATAAAAAAAATATATAATTTTACTCCACAGGAAATGTTTTTATTGATGATATTTTCTGTCTATATAATTTTTAATATTCAAGGAACTCCTATTGGAATATTAAGGAGTTTTGATAGATTTGATATGTTGAGGAACCAAAGGGTAGTCACATCAATATATAATTTTATTATGTTGGGAGCAGGATTTTATTTTAAATTAAATTTATCTTATTTTGTTTTTGTATATCTTTCATCAAATATTTTAAATGGAATATTAATAAATATTCTTGCTTTGATAATTTTAAAGAAAAAAAATCTTCTTGGTTTTGCCTTTGTGAAATCAAGTTTTAATAAAGAACTCTTTAAATTTACATGTCTGACAAATATAAATTCAAGTATGGATATACCTGTACAGTATTTTGATAATCTTCTCATAGGAAAAATGCTGTCATTGGAGCAACTAGGAATATATAAAATCTGTAAAACTGTAGCCATAGTGCTTGATAAGATTGGAACACCAATTTATCAAACTTTGTATCCATATTTTTGTGAAACTATTGCAAGAAAAGATGTTAAAGAAGTATTTAGAAAATTTTTAAAAGTATCTGCACTCCTTTTAGGAGTCTGTACTGTGATGGTTGTGGGTTTGAATGTAATAGGATTTTATTTCTTTTCTAAATTTTTTAGTGAACTTGTATTAAATTATAAATTTGAAATAAATCTATATATTTTAATGAAATCTTTAGGAACAGTCTTTATTGCAGTACACCCACTTTTCCTTTCTTTAGGATATATAAAAGTGGAAACAAGAATAATATTCATAGCTAATTTGGTATATATAGCAGTGCTTTTTCCATTGATAAAAAGTTCTGGATTAAGTGGAGTCATAGCAGCATATGGAGTACAGGTAGTACTGATTGTTGGAATGAAAATGTGGTATATTCTTTCTAAAAGAGAAAAAATATCTTTTGAAAATCAGGATCAAGATATGAATAATGATTATTATAATTAAAATAAAGGATTAGTTCAAATAAAATTTAAGAATAAAAATGATTTTTTTTAGTTATAGCTTTGCTACAGTAGATATATAGTCTATTAATTTTGCTTACACCTCTAAATCGGCAAACTCACTGCGTTCAGACAGTATCGATTTTGACGAGGTGTTTCACTTCATTAATAACAACATTATCTCTAATTTTCGCAAAGCTATAACTAATATAGTCTTAAAGTAAAGACATTATTAAAAAGTTAGATTAAATTTTAGAAGTTTGGAAATTAGAAAGGTTCTAAATTTATATCTCAGCTAAGTTATAACTTACAAGATTTAAAAAATTAGAAAATTATTTTAGAGAAAAAGGAAGAGTAACATGTATAATAGTTCCTTTTCCTAATTCACTTTTTATTTCCAAATCTCCATTCAACACTTCTATTATACTTTTAACTATTGGCATTCCCAATCCATGACTTCCCATATTTCTGCTTCTTGCTTTATCTACTCTGAAGAATCTATCAAAAATATGTTCAAGATTTTCCTTACTTATTCCAATACCATGATCTTTGATAGTTACTGTAATATTTTTACTGTGTACAATAGAAATATCAATAGGATTTTCCAATCCATATTTAACAGCATTTTCTATTAGATTGAGAAAAAGCTGTTTTACAAGGTCAGAGTCAGAATATATTACTGCATTCTGAGAGGTAAAATTTATCTCTTGTTTTGGATAAGCTACTTTTAGGTGTCCTATTATATCTTCTAAAATTTTTGCTAGATGTATTTCTTTACAATCAAGACTATCTTTATTATCTTTAGCTAGAAATAAAAGTTTAGTAACCAGTGCATTCATATTTTTAGTTTCATCTTCAATAGAATCTAAAGATTCCATCAAAATATTTTTATCAGAAGCACCCCATCTTTTTATCAAATCTACATATCCTCCAATTATAAATATAGGAGTTTTTAATTCATGAGAAGCACTGTTAACAAAGTCTATTTGAGCATCAGTCTGATTCTTTAATCTTCTAAGCATATTTTTATAAGATTGAATAATGGAAATAAATTCAATAAAATTATTTTCTGTTTTTACATCAGTATCCAAAGAATCAAGATTGATTTTATTTGTTATTTCTTGAATGTTTCTTAAAGGAGGAATAAATTTATTGTAGAATTTTTTTGATATATAGATACCAATAACTAAAGTGAGGACAATCCATACACCTGCTATCCCTATAGCTCTAAAAAATATAAGCTTATCTCCCTTTAGATCTTTTATTATTTTTAAATCAATAGGATCAATTCCATCAATGTAAATTGTTCTATGAAGAGATTGATAATCATAGAAACCTATATTTTGTATTTCATCCTGATCTTTTAATTGTAATTCTTTTGGATAGATTTCACTGTTAGAGTATATTTTTCCCTGATAGGTGAATATAACAAAAACGTTATCTATTTTAGGACATTCTTCTAAAGCTCCTTTGAATAGTTCATCTATAGGAATATTTTTTTCTAATTTTTCACTAAATTCGTTTAATTCATAGTCTATGAATATGCTTGTTGTCGTTATATCTGCACTTGAAACTTTTATCATATATGAAGCAAATATATACAGAAGACCAAGACATGAAAAAGAGAATATAAATACAAGAATATAATAGCTTTTTTGGAGTTCATCTGATAATTTTTTCATCTCTAACCTCTCTTATCACTTTCTTTTTTTAATACATATCCAAAACCTCTTACTGTATGAATAAATTTATTTTCATTATAATCAATTTTTTTTCTTAAGGCATTGATATAGACATCTACAATTTTTTCCTCACCCATATAATCATATCCCCACACTTCATTAAGTATTTTTTCACGTGATACAACTAATTCTTTATTTAATAAAAGATAATGAAAAAGATTATACTCAGTTTTAGTGAGAGAAATTTCTTTTTCATTTTTGTATAGAGCATTAGTTTTAAGATCTAATTTTAATATATCATAATATATGTAATCTGTGTTAGTAAAATTAGATTTATTTCTTAAAGCAACCCTTATTCTTGCAAATAACTCTTCAATTTCAAAAGGTTTAGTAAGATAATCATCAGCTCCCATATCTAAAAGTTCTACTTTGTTAAGAATCTGATCTTTTGCAGTAAGAACTATAATTGGAATATCAGAAGTTTTTCTTATTATCTTGCAAACTTCTTCTCCAGAAAGTTTTGGCATCATAAGATCAAGAAGAATAAGATCATAGAAATTGCTTTTAAATTTTGCTAATCCCTCTTCTCCGTCCTGAGCAGTATCAACTGAATATTTTTCATGTTCCAGCTCTAATTGCAGATATCTTCTTATTTTCTTTTCATCTTCTATTATTAAAATATTTTTCAATGTTATGCACCTCATTTAAAATTATTAAATATATTCTATCACTAAAAAGTTAAGATTAAGTAAAAAAATATAAAAAAAAGTATTTGAAAATTGTTGAAAAAATAATTATTTATTTTAACCAAATTTTTACTTTTTAATTTTATTATTGAGATGAATAAAGAAACAAGGAGGAATTAAAAAATGGAAAGAATTTCAGTTATTGCCCCTGTATATAATGAGAAAGAAAATATAAAAAGATTTATAGAAAAGGTAGAGATAGCTTTGAAGAAAAGATTTGATTCTTATGAAATTATATTAATAGATGATGGGAGTACAGACGGGAGCAAAGAATTATTGGATAGGGAGGCAGAAAGAAACGGACATGTGAAAGTATATCATTTTACAAAAAATAATGGACAAACAGCAGCCTTAGCAGCAGGATTTAAAGTATGTACAGGAGATTTTGTAGTAACTATGGATTCAGATCTTCAGACTGATCCAGAAGATATCTATATACTTCTTGCATATATCAATGAATATGACATGGTAAATGGAAGAAGAGCTACAAGAGAAGATGGAATAAATAAAAAAATATCATCACTTATTGGAAATGGAATGAGAAATCTCATAACAGGGGATAATATAAAAGATACTGGATGCCCTCTTAAATTATTTAAAAAAGAAGTTGTAGAAACTTTTTACCTATATGAGGGGATGCATAGATTTCTTCCTACACTTTCTAAAATTAATGGATTTAAAGTGATAGAAGTGCCAGTAAGACACTATGACAGAGAATATGGACAATCAAAGTATGGAGTTTTCAATAGACTTTTCAAAGGATTAAAAGATGCCTTTGCAGTTAGATGGATGAAAAAAAGAAGACTTTCATATGAATTTGAAAAAGGAGAATAAGATGAACAGATTTTTAAATTGGGATTTCTTTATAATAATTGGAATGATAGGACAGGTATTTTTTTCAATGAGATTTATTGTGCAGTGGATAGCTAGTGAAAGAGCTGGGAAAAGTGTTATTCCATTTTCTTTCTGGATATTCAGTTTGGGAGGAAGTTCACTTTTATTAATCTATGCAATATACAGAAGAGATCCTGTGTTTATTCTTGGGCAGGCACCTAATCTGTTTATTTATTCAAGGAACATATATTTAATAAAGAAAAAAGGGAGTTAATAAAATGTCAAAAGAAGACAGAAAGTATATATTGATTATTTTTTTCTTGTCAATCTTGTCTTTTTTTTCAAATTTATGGGTAAAAAGTGCAGATTTGATGGAGGCAAGAAATTTCATAACAGCCAGAGAAATGGTACAGAGTGGCAACTGGATGATACCAACATTAAATGGAAGTTTAAGATTTGAAAAACCTCCACTTCCTACTTGGATAACAGCTGGAATGATGAAAATATTTCACAATACAACTGATGAATATTTGCTTAGAATACCAGTAGCAGTGATTTCTGTAATACTTATTTTTCTTATTTATTATCTCGTAAAATTGTTTACTGAAAAAAGTTTTTACAGCTTTATAACATCTTTTGTTGCACTTTCTACTTTTATGATAATCAAGACAGGAAATGAAAATAGCTGGGATATATACAGTTATGTATTTGCTTTTGGAGCAGTAGTTTTTCTGGTATCAGGAATGAAAAAGGAAAAGACAGTAGATTTTATTATAAGTGGTATATTTTTGGCAGCTTCTGTATTGAGTAAAGGACCAGTAGCTCTCTATGGAATAATTCTTCCATTTTTTATTGCCTATGGATATATTTATGGAATGGAAAAGTACAAGAAAAATTGGAAAGGAATTCTGATAGTGTTTGGAACTGGACTTGTTCTTTCGGGTATATGGCCAGTTTTGATGTTATTAAATTATAGAGGGACATTTTTAAATGTAATGGAAAAAGAAAAAGATACATGGACATCAAAGCATACTCAAGGAATATTATTCTATTTAGATTACTTTGTATATATGGGAATATGGATATTTTTTTCAGTATTTGGAATGATAAAAAAATGGAGCAGAGAAAGAACAGAAGATAAAAAATTTTTTGATTTTGCATTTATGTGGAATCTGCTGGTATTGGTACTTTTATCTTTGGTTAAAATGAAGAAAAAAAGATATGGAATACCAATATATATAACTTCAAGTTTAATGATTGGTTCTATATGCAGCTACTACTATCAAAAAGGATGGAATGAACTAAGAAAATCTGACAGAATACTTTTTAATATTCAAAATGTTTTTATATGGATAGTATCCTTAGGAATTCCAATATTTCTTTTCATAGGTGGTTATTTGAGAAAAAATATTTCACTTGGATATGTGTTTCTTGTGCTGGCAATGCTGATACCATTTTACTGTTGGATGTATCTTGGAAAAGAAAAGAATATGAGAATAAAAAATATAATATTAGGAAGTGGAATATTAATGCTTATAGCAAATAACAGTACCAACTGGTTTATTGAAAGAGAACTGAGAGAAAAAAGTGATAAAAACATTCCTAAAATAAGAATGGCAAAGAAGATGCATATTGAATGGGATATCTATTCAGAAGATTTTGAAATAGAAGATGTGTGGAATATGGGAAAAAGCATAAATAAGCTTGATGATAAAACAATATTAAAGGATGAGTTTGTTCTCTTGGAAAATCATGAATTGGACAGAGAAAGATTTAAGGATTATTTTGTAGTAGATGAAAAAATATTTACTAGAGGGAAAAATGATAATACAAAATTATTTTATTTAGAAAAATTGGAGGATACAGATGAAAATATTAGTAACAGGAGCAGTGGGATTCATAGGGTCGCATTTAATAGAGAGATTGCTGAAAGAAAATCACAAAGTGATAGGTATAGATAATTTTGATGAATATTATTCTTTGGATATAAAATGCAGAAATGTCTTAGAGTCTATAGAAAAAAGAGGAGAGCTAGCTTCTGTACTGAAATTAAAAAATAGAGAGGAGAAAATTGCATATCTTATAAAAATCACTTCAAGTGAAGACTACAAACTTTATTATTCTGATATAAGAGATAAAAAGAATTTAGAGGAAATTTTTAAAAAAGAAAAACCTGAGTTTGTAATTAATCTGGCAGGTTTAGCAGGAGTAAGACCTTCTTTAGAAAAGCCTTTAGAATATGAAGAGGTTAATGTCAGGGGAACTATGAATATTCTTGAAATATGTAAAAAATTAGGAATAAAAAAATTCATACAGGCTTCATCATCATCTGTATATGGAAATAATAAAAAGGCTCCTTTTAAAGAAACAGACATTGTAGATTTTGCTATTTCTCCATATGCAGCAACTAAGAAGAGCTGTGAAGTAATAGGGCATGTATATCATAAATTATATAACATAGATATGTTTCAATTAAGGTTTTTCACTGTATATGGTGAAAGGCAAAGACCAGATCTTGCAATTTATAAGTTCACAAAAATGATACTTGAAGGTGAAAAAATTCCTTTTTATGGAGATGGAAATACATTTAGAGATTATACATATATAAAAGATATTATACAGGGAATACAAAAATCTATTGATTATTTAAGGAGTAATTCTAATGTTTATGAAATATTGAATCTTGGTGAATCTAATACAGTATCTTTAAAAGAAATGGTAGAAACAATAGAGAATGAACTTAAAATAGAAGCAAAAATAAATAAACTTCCTATGCAGATGGGAGATGTAGATAAGACTTATGCAGATATTAAAAAAGCAAGAGAATTAATAGGATACAATCCAGAAACAGAGTTTAAAGAGGGAATAAAAAAGTTTGTTAAATGGTTTAAGGAAAATAATTAGAAAACAGAGGAGAGGATTATGAATATTGCAGTAATAGGGACAGGATATGTTGGACTTGTTCAAGGGGTAATAATGGCAGAATTTGGAGCTAAAGTAATATGTATGGATATAGATGAACATAAAATAGAAACATTAAAAGAAGGAAAAGTACCCATATATGAACCTGGACTTCAAGAACTTTTAATGAAAAATATAAAAGGGAAAAGAATCGAATTTACAACAGATATGGAATATGCTGTAAAAAATTCAGAAGTCATATTTATAGCTGTGGGAACACCTCCTGCTTTAGATGGTTCAGCTGACTTGCATTATGTACTGGATGTAGCAGCCAATATTGGAAAATATATAGACGAATATAAAGTTATTGTAGATAAATCAACAGTTCCTGTAGGAACTGGAAAAAAAGTAAGAGATAATATTCAAAAGGAACTAGATAAAAGAGGAGAAAATATAGAATTTGATATAGTTTCTAATCCAGAATTTTTAAGAGAAGGGAAAGCAGTTGGAGATTGCTTGAGACCAGACAGAATAGTAATAGGTTATGAAACTGAAAAAGCAAAGGAGATAATGAAAAAAGTATATGATGTACTCTTTATAAACGAAACTCCCTTTATATTTACTAACATAGAAACAGCAGAGATGATAAAGTATGCATCAAATGCTTTTCTTGCAGTAAAGATTTCATTTATTAATGAAATAGCTCTCTTATCTGAAAAAGTAGGTTCTAATTCACAGGAAATAGCAAGGGCAATGGGAATGGATGGAAGAATATCACCCAAATTTTTACATTGTGGACCTGGATATGGAGGTTCATGTTTTCCAAAAGATACAAAAGCTATTGTGGATATAGCTAATAAATATGGAGAGGAGATGTTTGTGATAAAAGCTGCTATTGAAGCAAATGAAAAACAAAAAAGAAAGATGGTAGATAAAATAATCAGTAAGATGAATGGAGTAAAAGGGAAAATAATTGGAATACTGGATCTTTCTTTTAAACCTGATACAGATGATATGAGAGAAGCTCCAAGTATAGATATAATAAGAGGACTTGTAAAAAATGGAGCAAAAATACATGCTTACTGCCCAGAAGGAATAAAAGAAGCAAGATGGAGATTAGCAGATATAGAAAAAAATATAATATACTGTGCAGATGAATATTCAGTAGCTAATGATGTAGATGGTATTGTTTTGCTGACTGAATGGAATCAATTTAGAGGAATGAATATGGACAACATTAAGGACAGAATGAAAGATAACTTTTATTTTGATATGAGAAATGTTTATACAAAAGATAGAAAAGTAAGAGAGATTTTTAAATATTATCCTATAGGACAAAATTAATTAAAAAAGCGAAGCAAACCCAAAAGGAAAGCTTCGTTATTTTTTATTTCTTAGGAAATTATAATTTGATAAATTTGTTGAAAAAATAAAAAATGTTAATTATTTTGTATTCATATTAGATATATTAATTGAATAAGATTAAAATTGACAGCACAAAAAAGCTGATTGTTAATCAGCTATTTAGCGATATTCTTTCCAGCAAATGGAGCCTGTATGTATATTAAAATATGATATTTTTTTAACTTTCATTCTGGTATTACATTTAAAACAATAAAAAGGATTTACTCCAAAAGCTTTCCATATTTCAAGCTGATAAAAAGTAAAATTGGAATATTTAGAGACATATTTTCTCATGAATTTCATGATGTTTTTAAGTTCTGATTTAATATTTCTAGAATAGATTCCAAAGCGCCTAATCATTTTGAAATGTTTAGGGGGAATGTGAATAATTAATTTGGAAAGAAATGTTTCTGCATCTAAAGTAAGCTCAATTCTTTGTTTATCATCAGCAAGACTTTCATAATAGAAAGTAACCTTATTATCATAAAAATCAATAATTTTATATTCTGCGATAGGAGCTCTTGCTAGATATCTGCCAATATATTTAATTGCATAAATATTATTATTTAAATCATTTTTTGCAACATTGAAAAAGAATCTTGTATTTTTGCGATAAAGGTAGTTAGCAGCAGCATAAGCTTTAGCTTTAATTTCAGGCTTGTCATAATTTCCAGATTTAACAATATCAATAACCATTTTTTTCCATTGTCCAGCAATGGAATTGACATGAAAATATTTTTTTTCAAGAAATTGGTAGTTTTTATTGAAACCACCTAAAGTAACAATAGCATGAATATGAGGGTTCCATTTAAGATCGCGTCCAAAGGTGTGAATAACAGTAATCAATCCATAATGAATGATATCTGAGTTAGTAAAGTATTTAGAAGAATATTTTGAAATTTTATGAATTCTTTGATTTTTTGCTTTAATGTTATGAAATTGATATTTAAAAACATCATTAACAGCATAAGCAAGCTTAGTTAAAAGATCTCTATCATAGAAGAAAAACATTCTAAGTTCTTCAGGAATAGTAAAAAGGACACTTCTATGTTTAACATCAATAAGAGAAGCGGAAGTTTTTTCAGTTCAAACAGCAGAATAACGTTTACCGCAGGAAGGACAAAATCTAGATTTACAAGTAACTTTAATTTTATGCGCATCATGACAATTAGGGCATTGAAGAGAGAGAAAAGATTTATCAATAGAACAAGCTAAGAATTTTTGAATAGTCTGTTTAACATCCTCAAAATGCTCATTTTTAAAATATTTCTTGATTTTACCTAAAAGATTTGTTATATTGATTTTAGAGATAATATGTTTGATTTGCATGTATGTCTCCTTTGTATAATTAGGGTGGTAACTATATTATACAAAAAAGAGAGCTGAGTAAAACATTTTTTTAAATGTTACTCAGCTTTTTTTATTAATTAATTTTAAAGAAATAATTCCATTTCATTGTCATTTTCCTTGAAGCCTAAAGATTTATATATCTCTTTTCCAGCTTCACTGGAGTTTAGCCATAGCTTTTTTATAGTTGAGTTTTTTGAAAAGGCTATTATTTCAGTTATAAGTTTTGAAGCAGCACCTTTTTTTCTAAATTCAGGAAGAGTGTATACATTTAATATATAACCTTCAAGTCCAACAGGATTTTGAAAATATGGTATTCTGCAAAAGATACACATAGAAGCCACAGCGACTATTCTGTCATTTATTTTGGCGAACCAGCAGAACAGATCTTTATCTATATGGGTAGTATAGTAAGTTCCAGTTTCTTTTACTAATTCATCAATTTCACTGTTTTCATCTATTTCTCCAAGTTCTTTAAATAAAGAAACTCTCATATTGATAAAATTTTCTTTATCATTTATGGTGCTTTTATATATTTCCATAAGCTCTCCTTATGAAGCAGAAATTATTTGTTGATAATTTTTTATATATCAGTAAAAATTAGAATTTATGTAAATTGTCCTTAATTTTATTTTAGTATATTTTATAAGTATTAATATTTTTAAATCTTTTGCTATTCCAGCAACAGTTATATTAATAGTCCAACATTATAAATTTTCTAAATAAGACAGCATAATATCTACTGGATCAATAATAGGATAATTACTTAGTTCCTGCATTTCTTTTTTTAAATATGGAAAATGTGTACAAGCGAGCAGAACAATCCTATTTTTATTTTCAGGTAAAGAGTTAAAAAAGTTAAAGAGTTTAGGTAAAGCACTCTCTTTTAGAATTTGTTCTTTATCTTGTAAATTTTCGATATTATGAACTAGATTTAAGTATCCTATTGAAAGAACTGATATTTCTGGATTTGCACTTTTTAAAACAGCTTCTACTTTTTGAGTTGCTATACTATTAGCTGCTAATAAAAGAATATCAGAATGTTTTAATCCAATTTTTTGATAACTGTCTAAAGGAGAAATAATAGGAATTTTTGTTTTTTCTTTCAATAGAGGAATATTGAGTGCTGAACTTAGAGAATTACAATAAATAAATAGGGCAGCAGCTCCTTTGTTTTTAGCTTCTTCAATTTTTTTTAAAACAATTGAAAATAACTTCTTTTGAGAAAGAAATTGTATTGCATCCTGTTCTTTTGATGTTCTGGAAATTGGACATGGAATTGCTGAAAATCCTCTTTTTTCTAATAAAATAACTCCCATTTGTGTATCAATAGGCGTTCCTGCCATAACAGCTATTTTCATAAATGCCTCCATATCAAAAAATTGATCCAAAAAATATTTGGACAATTTTTTATTAAAGTACAAAAGTAAATTTAACCAATTTATTAAAACACAATAGGTTAAAATATTTTGTATTCTAGTTTAAAGAAAGTAAGAGTCACCCATGCGACTTACTTAGAGTAAATTAACTGAAAACATTTCTTTATAATAACAGGAACAAGAGCATACAATAATATGCAAATATATTAGACTTTATAATATTGAGAAATATTTTCCAGCTTTCATAGTATTTTATATATGTTTATAAGCTTTTCTTATGAAGCAGAAATTATTTGCTGATAATTTTTTTATCTATTTTATTTATATCTTTAACTCCTGTAAGAATCATAGCTTGTATAAGCTGTCCTTTAAGTGTATCAAATATAGTTTTTACTCCTTCTTGTCTTCCTCCAATAGATCCCCAAGTAAGAGGTCTTCCTATAAGCACACCCTTAGCTCCAAGAGCCATATATTTAAGGATATCTACTCCTTCTCTTACAGAACCGTCAACAAGTACATTGATTTTACCTCCAACAGCTTTTACTATATCTTCTATTACATCACAAGGGGCAAGTGTTTCATTAAGTACTCTTCCTCCATGGTTAGAAACAACAATGGTATCTACTCCAGCTTCTACACAAAGTTTAGCTTCATCTACACTAAGTATACCTTTTATCATAAATGGAAGTTTAGTTGAAGCAACAAGTTCTTTTATTTCTTCGAAAGATTTTGGTCCTACAGGTTGCCCGAAAAGCTTCATAGTAATAAGTCCAGCTCCATCAACATCTACACCTACAGCAATGGCTCCAGCTTCCTCAGCTAATCTTATTCTTTTAATTATTTCTTCATTGCTTCTAGGCTTGATAACAGCAACTCCCATACCACCATTGGCTTTTATAGCTTCTAATCCAGCAATATAGCAGCTAGCATCTCCTGTATCTCCAATCATTCCAATAGTACCAGCGTCAATAGCTCCTCCTATTACATCAAGACAGTATTCTTCTTCTGTAACTCCCCCTCCCATGTTGAATTTAGTTCCAGTTATAGGAGCTCCAAGGCATGGAAATGAAAGTTCTTTTCCCAAAAGATTAGTAGTTAAAATCGGGTCAGTTGCATCATGAATTGTTCTCATTACGACTTTTATATTTTTCAATTTTAAATATGAGTTTTTAAAAGATTCTCCTGTTCCAGTTCCACCCATTCCTGGCACTTTCCCGGAACACCAAACACCATCACAAATTTTGCATAAATTACAAAAACCTTTCATTTTTTCCCTTGCATTTTCCTTAACAGTTTTAATATCCACACTAAAACCCCCTTATAATTCTAAATTTCCACTACTCTTTTATCTTATACCATACTTGCCTTATTGTCAATTAGATATGAAAATTTTCGTTTTTTTGGAATTTTAAGAAATAAAAGATATTGACAAAAAGTGTAAAATAAAGTAGTCTATTGATAATAAGAATAAATTTTTTATACAATTAATTTTTAGATAAGAGGGTGGAAAGAAACATGGCAAGTAAAACTGTTGAAATCAAAAATGAAACTGGACTACACACTAGACCAGGAAATGAATTTGTAAGTTTAGCTAAAACATTTTCTTCTCAAATTGAAGTAGAAAATGAAGCAGGAAAAAGAGTTAAGGGAACTTCATTGTTAAAATTACTTTCATTAGGAGTTAAAAAAGGTACTAAAATAACTGTACATGCTGAAGGAGATGACGCTGATACAGCTGTAGAACAATTAGCTCACCTTCTTGAAAATTTAAAAGACTAGGTTTTGTGGAAGGTACTGTATAAGTGCCTTCTATTTTTTTGACTAATTGTAATTATTGATAAAATGAATGAAGAAAGGGAAATGGTATGAGTAGACAAATAAAGGGTATTGATGCATCACCTGGTATTGCAATAGGAAAAATATTTTTATATCAGGAAAAAGAGCTTGTTATTGAAGAAGGGAAAACTTCTAATCCAGAAACTGAAAAAGAAAAACTGTTAGCTGGAAGAGAAAAATCAAAAGAACAATTATTAGTAATAAGAGATAAAACTGCAAAAAAACTAGGAGAAGATAAAGCGGCAATATTTGATGGGCATATCACACTTCTGGAAGATGAAGATCTTTTTGATGAAGTAACTGAAATCATAGAAGATGAAGGGATAAATGCAGAAGCAGCACTTCAAAGAGGGATAGATGATTATTGTGAAATGTTGTCTAACTTAGAAGATGAATATTTAAGAGAAAGAGCAGCAGACCTTAGAGATATTGGAAAAAGATGGCTTTACAACACAGCAGGAATGGAAATATTAGATTTAAGTTCACTTCCTCCTAATACAGTTGTAGCAGCAAAAGATCTTACTCCATCTGATACTGCTCAAATAGATTTAAATAATGTAGTAGCATTTATCACTGAAATTGGTGGAAAAACTGCTCACTCATCTATCATGGCTAGATCATTGGAATTGCCAGCAGTTGTGGGTACTGGGAATATATGTTCTGTTGTAAAAAGTGGAGAAACTGTAATAGTTGATGCATTAAAAGGAGATATTATACTAGATCCTTCAGCAGAAGAAATAGCAAAATATGAAGCTAAAAAAGCAGAATATTTTGAAGAAAAAGAACTTTTAAAACAGCTAAAAGATAAAGAAGCTATATCAAAAGATGGAATAAAAGTTGGAGCTTGGGCTAATATAGGTTCTCCTAAAGATGTGGATGGAGTACTTAGAAATGGTGGAACAGGAATTGGACTATACAGAACTGAGTTCTTATTTATGAATAATGACAGATTCCCAACAGAAGAAGAGCAGTTTGAAGCATATAAAGCTGTTGCTGAAAAAATGGAAGGAAAACCAGTTACAATTAGAACTATGGATATAGGTGGAGATAAATCTCTTCCATATATGCAGCTTCCAAAAGAGGAAAATCCATTCTTAGGATGGAGAGCTATAAGAGTATGTCTGGACAGACCTGAAATTCTTAAAACTCAATTCAGAGCATTATTAAGAGCATCAGCTTTTGGACATATCAAAATCATGCTTCCTATGATAATGGACATAACAGAAATCAGAAGATCAAAAGTTATCCTTGAAGAATGTAAAGCTGAATTAATAGCTGAGGGAGCTAAGTTTGATGAAAATATAGCTTTAGGAATAATGGTGGAAACTCCTGCTGTTGCCTTCAGAGCTAGAAACTTTGCTGAAGAGGTAGACTTCTTCTCAATAGGGACTAATGACTTAACACAATATACACTGGCAGTAGATAGAGGAAATGAAAATATTTCTCACTTGTATGATACATACAATCCAACTGTATTGGAAGCTATAAGACTTTCAATAAAAGGTGCTCATGAAGCTGGAATATCTATTTCTATGTGTGGAGAATTTGCTGGAGATGAAAAAGCAACTGCCCTTTTATTCGGAATGGGACTTGATTCATTCTCAATGTCAGCTATATCTGTACCAAGAATTAAGAAAAATATAATGTCTTTAGATAAGAAAAAATGTGAAGCTCTTGTAGAAGAAGTTATGGCATTAAATACATCTGAAGAGATTTTAGAAGTTATTAAAAAGTTTAATAAAGAAAACTTAAAATAATTTATATAAAATATGGGGAACTTATTAGTTCCCCATATTTGTTATTTAAAATCAGAATTATTTTGTTTGGATAGCCATAAGCCAATAGTGATTATTGTTCCAATCAAAAGTACCAGACTCTGTCATCTTAGCTTTCTTTGTATGAGCAGCATAAGAACGCGGATTGATCTGATTGATAAATGTAACCATATAAGGAAAACGATTAGCCATACTTTCAAGAGAAAGAGCAAAAAGTTTTTCAAATATACCTGTACCACGATATCTTTTATCTATACAGACAGGTCCATATTGATAAGAATTTTTGGCTGTCAGTGTTTCTCCATTTAACTTAAATTCCTCAAGATGTTCAATCATATGTGTAAACAATGGCCAAGGCTGCCAGAATTTCCAGCTTCCTGCAAGGGCAAATCCCACAATCTTATCATCATCTGCTGCTACTGTAATACCTTTTTCATTTTCCATTAAATTGTGTAATTGTTCTTTAGTAATGTTAGTAGTTACAAATCCATTTTTCTTTTCTTCTTCTGGGATTGAATTCATATGATAAGCTTTCAGTAGATCCAACAGTCCATCTAAATCATTAGGTACTGCATAACGAATTTCCATTTAAGATTACCTCCATTTAATAAAAATATTTAATTTTTAGATTTATGTAAATTTTTGAATTGAGAAACAATTGTATCAACTAAGATGTCAGCACTTTCTTTTCTAAGTGAAGAAACTCTTCCATGATAGATATAGTAAATAAGGTATGACCATACTACTTCATATCCTCCTTTGAGAAATTCTTCATAAGTGGGAAAGTAACCATTGCAGCCATTGGTATATCCACCAAGATATATATGATTATTTTTTAGTTTTTTTACAGTTTCTAAAGCTGTTTCACACATTATTTCCTCTGGTATACCACAAAAACAGCCATTATTTAAGATAAAGTATTGTATTTCAATGTCTGTATATTGCTCAGTAATTTTGCTGTTATTCAGTTTTTTAACTTCTTCCAACCAGCTGCTTCCATCTATTCCAGCTTCTTCTTTTGCTTCTATAAGAATTTTATTAGCTTTTTCAAGAGAAGGAACATCAGAATAGAATCTTTTTATTTTAGAAAACATCTTTATTCTATATATTTCTTCTGGAACAATGGAGTGGATAATTTTATCAATACCATTATATAATTCATAGACAGTTTTATTTATCATTTCTATTGCTTCGAAAGGAGGAATATTTTTATTTGATTGTACTAAAGATGCCTCATATGAATAAATTTCAAGAAAATCACTGTTTTTTTGTCTATATAGAGGTCTAACATTTCCAGAAGCTCCCTGAGTTATCATAATATTACAATTATATTTTTCTTTTAAAAATTTTCTTGCAGCTCCAAAATAGTCAGCAGAAATAAAGTAATTATCACTGCTTAAAATATTTGCATGGGCTGTAACTCTTAAAAGAATAAGTTTTGTATCTCCACTCTTGGAATCACTTATTTTTAATATTCCAGCTCTTTTATCTAAAATATTTTTTTCTCCTCTTCTGTTCTCTCCTATATTTGTTTCAAAACTTCCCCAGATTGCTTTTACAACATTCATATCAGCAGTTGCTTCATTTACAGCTTCAAGAGTTTTGCAGCAGATAAAATCAAAATAAGAGCGTTCTATCCCATTATTTGGAGCTGAGTGAGTATGTGAAAAGCATATCATTATTTTGTCTCTTGTAATTTTTAGAAATTTTCCTACAATATCTCGAAGATAATTAGAATCCTCAATAGTAAATCCAATACTGTCTATAGTGATGACACATGAATATTCATTATCATAACTAAATAATGCACATTGAGTATAGAGTTTGTCTAGAATTCCTTTAGATAAATTATCTGCTCTGTAAAAACCTATCATTGTTATAGGGCATTCAGGAGTAATATCCCTTTCTCCATATCCTATTTTCATTTGAAATCCTCCTGTTTTTTCTTAAAGAATAACAAATAAAAAAAGGAAAAACAATGTTATAAATGGTTCTGTAATATAAAGTATAAAGAAACTAAGACTTGGTTATTAAGTATTGGAAAATACTTAGATATATTTTATTATAAATTTATGTTCTGATTATTAAAAATCCTTTCATAAATTCAGTGTTATTATGAGCTTCATAGACAGTTTGAATCTCTGCATCTGTACATCCAATTAAGATTTTAATTTCTGAATCTTTTTTCTTTAAATCAATAGTGCATATTATTCCGTTTATTTTTTGAGCTGGATCAGTTCCTCTCCATATATCAATTCCTTCATTGTCTAAAGAAGTGGTATCAGATAAATAACCATAATCTATTTTATAAGTAAAATCTGCATATTTGGGATGAATGCTACCTTTGGGTCTGTCAATTATTATTGTTGAATTAGAAACTAAAGAATCAAGAGCATTCCAAAAATCTTTATCATACTTCATCTTAACCACCTATAATTATATTATAAATATTTTTGTGAATACTTATTTCTTATAAATTATTTTTCTTATAGCAGAAATAGAAAGATAGTATTTTTCAGCAAGAATTGAAGTGGATATTCCACTATGATATTCTTCAGTTATCTTTTTATTTCTTTCTTCTATTTCTTTTTTATAACCAGATACTTCTCCCCATTTTTTATGTTTTTCTTTTTTTACAGGGATATATATGTAATTTCCTTGAGTATATTTTTGAAGTTCTTCTATTAAATGATTTGGTAATATTATATCTGCATTTATATATTTCATTCTGGTTTCACTCCTTAGTTTTTTTTAATTCTAAGTTACAGAACCAGTATATCCAGTAAATTTTACTCTATGCAAATACCATTGGAAGCACTGATTCTGCATAGAGTAAAACAATATTTCTTCTTTCTGTTTTCATTATTTTCACCACCTCTTATAATGTTTATTCATGATTCTATTATATTTTAAAATTATAAGTCAGGCAAGTAAAATAAAAAAAACGCTTCTTAAATTTTAAGAAGCGTTAAATACAAGTGGTGCCTAGAAATGGATTCGAACCATCGACCGTACGGGTATGAACCGTATGCTCTAGCCAACTGAGCTATCTAGGCATGGTGGAGATAAGCGGGATCGAACCGCTGACCTACGCAGTGCAAGTGCGTCGCTCTCCCAACTGAGCTATATCCCCAGTATTTTGGAGCGGGAAACGAGGGTCGAACTCGCGACATTCAGCTTGGAAGGCTGACGCTCTACCAACTGAGCTATTCCCGCTTGACACAAGAATTATGATATCATAAAAGATATTTTCTGTCAATAATTTTTTTGATATTTTTTAGCTCAAATTTAAGTATAAAAAATAAAAAAAACACTTCTTAAAATAAGAAGTGTTGAATACAAATGGTGCCTAGAAATGGATTCGAACCATCGACCGTACGGGTATGAACCGTATGCTCTAGCCAACTGAGCTATCTAGGCATTGGTGGAGATAAGCGGGATCGAACCGCTGACCTACGCAGTGCAAGTGCGTCGCTCTCCCAACTGAGCTATATCCCCAAATGTTCAAAAGCTGGAAGGAAAGATCAAACTTACTATATTTAGATTGAAAGAATGACAATTTTCATCTAAATCATTCCTGCTTGACACAAGAATTATAATACCATATATTTTCTTTTTGTGCAACACTTTTTTTAAAAAACTAAATATTTTTAAAATCTGAAACTATATTTTTAAGAGTATTAATAGCATAAGTGATATCTTCTTCTGTATTAAAGTACCCAAAAGAAAATCTAACTCCTCCATTTTCTCCAGAGTGCATAGACTCATGAGCCAAAGGAGCACAGTGAATACCTGCTCTGGTAAGTATGCCATATTCTTCATCAAGATAGGCAGCAAGATCTCCAGAATCTACACCTTTTATATTGATTGTAACTACTGGGCCTCTTTTTTCTGGACCATAAATTATTATTTCTTCCATATCTTTTAAACCTTCTATAAATTTTTTAGTAAGATTATTTTCATGCTTTCTTATATTTTCTAAACCAACAGAATTAAGGAAATCTATTCCTGCTGCAAGACTCACTATACCAGGAGTGTTGAGAGTCCCAGCTTCAAGAACTTCTGGCATAGAAAGAGGCTGTCTTTTCATTTTCGAGAAACTGCCAGTACCTCCTTCAATTATTGGAGAAATTTTAATTTCATCTCTGATATATATTCCTCCAGTTCCCTGTATTCCAAATAAAGATTTATGACCAGTAAAACAAAGTACATCTATTTTTAATTTTTCTACATCTATATCTAAAAAACCAGCACTTTGTGAAACATCAACTATTGTTAAAATATTTCTTTTTCTTGCCTCGGCAGTGATTGGAAGCAAGTCAATTATAGCACCAGTGACATTAGACATATGAGTAAGAATAACTGCCTTTGTTTCAGAAGTCATAGCATTTATAACATTTTCAGAATGAATATTTCCGTCTTCAGAAGGAGAAATAATAGATATACGAGCATTGTTTTCATCTTTTTCATAAAAAACTGGTCTTAAAACAGAATTATGTTCAAGAGAAGTAGTAATTATGTGAGAATTTTTTGGAATAATGCCCTTTACTGCAAAATTTAAAGCATATGTTGAATTATAAGTAAAAGCTATCTGAAGTGGATTTTTAATATTAAAAAGGGCAGCTATTTTTTCTCTTGTTTCATAGATGGCTTTAGAAGCTTCAACGGCCATTCTATGACCTCCTCTTCCAGGATTAGCACCATAAAATCTGATAGCTTTTTCAAAACTTTTATAAACAGATTCAGGTTTAGGGAAAGAAGTCGCAGAATTGTCAAAATAATAAACTTTTTTATCTATGATAATCATCTCCATGAGTAATTGAATTATTTTTAATATTATATCATTATAAAAAAGAAAATGGAAATTATAATAAAGAAAAGGAAAAGGTTGTTTCAGATTGAATAATAAAAGAAAACATACATTAAGTGAGGGGATGTATTATGAAAAAAATAATAATAGTAGGAGGAGTAGCTGCTGGAATGAGTGCTGCTTCAAAAGCCAAAAGAGAGAAAAAAGACCTTGAAATAACAGTATATGAAATGACAGATATAATTTCTTGGGGAAGCTGTGGACTTCCATATTATGTAGGAAATTTTTATGATGATTCTCAAAGAATGATTGCTAAACCTTTAGAACAATTTCAAAAAGAGGGAATAATAGTTAAAATGGGACATGAGGTTATTGGAGTAGATAGTGAGAAAAAAGAGGTGTCAGTAAAAAATAAGGCAACTGGAGAAATATTCAATGATAAATATGATGAATTGATAATTACTACTGGAGCTTCTGCAGTAAAACCACCAATAAAAAATATAGAGCTGGAAAATGTATTTACATTAAAAGAATTTAGTGATGGGATAATTCTAAAAAAAGCAATGATGAAAGAAGAAAATAAAAAAGTAGTGATAATAGGAGCGGGTTATATAGGGTTAGAGGCAGCAGAAGCAGCTGTTAATTTAAAAAAAGAAGTAAGAATAATTCAATTGGGAGACAGAGTTATACCAGGTAGTTTTGATAAGGAAATAACTGATATAATGGAAGCTGAATTAAGAGGACATAAAGATGTAATTTTAAATTTAGATGAAGCTGTTTCTGAATTTGAAGGAAAAGATGGAAAAATTTCTGGAGTAAAAACTAATAAAGGTTCTTATCCTGCTGATATAGTTATTTTAGCAACAGGAGTAAGACCTAATACAAAATTTTTAGAGGGAACAGGAATTGAAACTTTAAAAAATGGAGCTATAATTATAGATGGCAGAGGAAGAAGCAGTATAAAAGGTATTTATGCTGCAGGAGATTGTGCAACAGTTTATCACAAGATAAAGAAAGAAAATGTATATATTCCATTAGCTACTACTTCAAATAAAATAGGAAGAGTAGTGGGAGAAAATCTTGCTGGAAAAGATAAAGAGTTTGAAGGAACATTAGGTTCAGCTGCAATAAAAGTATTAGACTTAGAAGCTGGAAGAACTGGTATATCATCAGATGAAGCTGAAAAAATGGGAATAAATTATAAATCTGTATTTGTACATGATAAAAATCAAACTTCTTATTATCCAGGACAGGAAGATATTTTTGTAAAACTTATATATGATGCAGATACTAAAAAAATCTTAGGAGGGCAGCTTATTGGAAAAAAAGGAGCTGTTTTAAGAGTAGATGTGCTAGCAGCAGCAATAGATAAAGGAATGACAACAGAAGAACTTGCTTACTTAGATTTATGCTATGCTCCACCATTTTCACTTACTTGGGATCCTTTAAATGTTGCTGGAAATCTAGCTAAATAAGTATATATAAAAGACAAAGCTGTCATAGATCAGTAACTACTAATTTATAACAGCTTTTTTTATTTCATAATATCCATTATAATAAACTTTGATACAAAATTTGATATATCATTATCATCTTAAAATTTGATTTTTTCTTTTAAAAATGTTATAATTTGTATATAGGATATAGTTATCATTTTTGAACTTTAATTCAAATTAGAAGGGATGGTGATGTGAGATAAAGAATATATTCTTTAGCAGAGTAACGCCTAAAAATGGATCAATATTATATCTTTGCTATGGCAAACCAAAACTTGGTTTGATGGTTATTAAAAATGATTCTAATGAATATTATATAACTGTAAATGAGCTTTTTTTTACTATTTTAAATCCTCAAAATATACCTGATAATGAGATTTTTGGAAATATAATTATATATAGTGATGATAAAATTTATAAATTATTTTATATGATAATTTATGAAAAATTTTTAGACAATACAAGTTTAGCTCTTTTTATCTAAAATTAATTTTTTGTAGGTGTAATTTTATTTTTTTCTTTAAAACGAATAAAATATACATTTTAAGATTCTAATTGACTTTTATTGTGTTTTTTGTTAAAATAATTAAAAGTTCTACCCCCAGTAGTTCTTTTAAAAATCTATCATCTGAATTAATATTTTAGATGACTGCCTATTTTAGCCCACATGGGCTTTTTTTGTAAACTAACATTTTTGTTTTGGTTTTCCTTCATATCTTTTTCTGTATTCAGCAATTTCTTTTTCTAGTCTTTCCAGTCTATCTTCATCTTCACGAGATTTGTCATACTCTTCATCAATATAGTGATTTATTATTTTTGCAAAACTTTCTCCAGCTTCTATTTCTTTTTTTAAAGTAGTAAATTCATAGTCATCTGGAACAAGTTTTAATCCAGCTTCTATAGCTTCAAAAGCCTTTTCTTTTTCATTAAATTTATAATACATTTTTGCTAAAAGCAGCCATCCCCAAGGATATTCAGGATCATTTTCAACAGCTTGTTTGCAGTATTTCAGTGCTAGATCATATTTTTTTAAAAAGAGAAGAGATGAAGCATAACGGTAGCACCAAACTCCCTTTTTTTCTCCCTGCTGCTCAACTCTTTTCAATAATCTTTCAGCTTTTAAATATGCAGGATAAGTATCATAATTAATATAGGCATAAGAAAGCCATAAAACCGCTTCAAGATCATTTTTCATTTCTTCCTCTGTATAAAGTCCTTTGTCTATTCCAGAATATACAGTTTTTAAAATATCTTCAAGATAGTCCATTTGCTCTAAAATATTTATTGTTTCTTGTGACAATATACTTTTCATAAGCTCCTCCTATTTAGATATGCTTTATAATAATCATATTCTACTATATTTAATAGTTGCATTCAACCGATTTCACTTTATATTTTGTCAAATTTAAGTTGCAAATAAAAAAACAGCTGCTTTTTGATGGCAGCTGTTAACGATTGAAATTAAATTTTAGCAAAGTGTTCTATTATATTGTAAATATGATCTGTTGCTCTTCTATAGTAGTTTAAAATATCCATATATCCAGTACTTAATTTAGAAGGCATTATATCATTATTTGTGGCTTCATTGGCAAAATGCTCATTTCTTGCTTCTTTATAAAGATTTTTTATAGCAGTATATTTTTTAATAGAAACAATAAATAATTCTTTGTTATTTGTATCATAAGCTTTGTTTATATCATCAAAGAAATCGAAAACCATACTATTGAGTTTTTGAAGAGTTTCTTTTTTTATGCTGGTAAGCTGAATATCATCAGTTTTTAATCTTTTTAAACCATTAGATACTCTGGCAAGGTAATCACTGATGGTTTCATACTCATCACATGTGATAAGATTTCCCCTTGTTTGCTCTACATAAGATGCTTGTAATCCTTTATTAAGAATAGAGAAATTTGCATCTGATACTTCTTTTTCATAGAGGTCAAGTTTATATTCAATTTCATTTATTTCTTCACAATATGTTTCTAGTTTGGAATCATCATAATAAAGTTCTTCCAGTTTAAAGAAAACTTCTTTAATATTAGAAGCCATAGCCAATACTTCAGTTTTAGTTTGACTAATAATAACACTAGGAAGAGTTACCATCAGAGAACTTAAACGAGTTACTTTTACAATACCATTATCATCATCCTTAACAATTTTACATAGGAACTTAGCAAGATATCCAATAAATGGAATAAATAAAATGACATTGACTATATTGAAAATTGTATGTGCAGTAGCTATTGCAGTAGACATATTTACAGCAGGATCGGAAAAATTTTCTAATAATTTTAAATATGGTTTGAATAAAATTGTTGCCCAAATAACTCCAACTATATTAATAAGAGTATGAGCATAAGCAGCTCTTTTAGCATTAGAGTTTGCTCCAATAGAAGCAAATAATGCAGTAACAGTAGTACCAACATTTTCTCCAAGTACAAGTGCTACAGCAGTAGGGTAATCAATAAGTCCTTGTACAGCCAAAGTTATAGTAATTCCCAGAGTAGCAGCTGAAGATTGGACAACACCAGTAAGAAGAGCACCAACAAGTGCCACTTTTATAACTCCTAAGAATGTATGTGCTTTGAATGAGTGAAATAATTCTATAAATTCAGGAAGTGTTCTCAGCGGACTTAATCCTGTGCTCATTAATTCAAGTCCTAAAAAGATAAATCCAAATCCCATTATTGTAAGAGCTCTTGTTCTGCTTTTTTCACCTTTTAGAAACATAAATGTGATGGCAGCAAATCCAACTATTGGCAGTCCATATTTACCAATGTTAAGGGCTAACAGCCAACCAGTAATAGTAGTTCCAACATTGGCTCCAAGAATAACTCCAAGTCCTTGCTGAAGAGTAAGAAGGGAAGCGTTTATAAAACCTATTGTCATAACAGTGCTTACTGATGAAGATTGTGCCATTCCTGTTACAAATATCCCCATAATGATAGCCATTATTCTGTTAGTAGTAAGAGCTGCCAGAGTTTTTTTCAATTTTTCTCCAGCTATTTTCTGCATTCCAGAAGACATATTTTCCATACCATAAAGGAAAAGGCCCAGTCCTCCTACCACCTTAAAAAAGACGTCTAAATACATTAATTTCCTCCTGAATTATTTAAATTTTTTATTTAACATAAGTCTAATGTAAAAATCATGTAAAAAAAATTTCAAGGATATCATAACATATTTTCTAAGATTCTTCAATTATACTCTTATTTATTTTTAATTTTAGCAGTTTTTTCGAAAAAGTTTTGGAAATTCTAGATAAAATATTTTAAAATATTCTCAACTATGGTATAATTAAGGATGTGATTTTTAATTAACATAATATTTAAGGAGAGGTATTGAAAATATTATAAAAAATATTAATTAAAACAGAAAATAGATCAAAAGTGGAGGTAAAAAAAGATTGGGAAAAAAAGATATTAAAATTGAAAATATCAATAAGAGCTATGATGGAGTTCAAGTATTAAAGAACATCAATTTAAATATAGAAGATGGAGAATTTTTCTCTATTTTGGGACCTTCAGGATGTGGAAAAACTACACTTTTAAGAATGATTGCTGGATTCATAGAACCTGACAGTGGAGCTATTTATCTGGGAGATGAAGATATAATATCACTTCCTCCTAATAAAAGAAATGTAAATACCATATTTCAGAAATATGCTTTATTTCCGCATTTAAGTGTATATGAAAATGTAGCATTTCCTCTAAGAATAAAAAAATTGGATGAAGCAACTATTGATGAAGAAGTAAAGAAATTTATTAAAATGGTGGGGCTGAGTGAACATATATATAAAAAACCAAATCAATTATCTGGAGGACAGCAACAGAGAGTTTCTATTGCTAGAGCTTTGATAAATAAACCAGGAGTACTTCTTTTGGATGAACCATTATCCGCTCTTGATGCTAAACTAAGACAAAATCTTTTGATAGAATTGGATACTATTCATGATGAAGTAGGAATAACATTTATTTTTATTACACATGACCAGCAGGAGGCACTTTCCATCTCTGACAGAATTGCTGTAATGAATGAAGGAAAGGTTCTGCAAGTAGGAACACCAGCAGAAGTATATGAAGCTCCTGCAGATTCTTTTGTAGCAGATTTCATAGGAGAAAATAATTTCTTTGATGGAAAAATAAAATCTATACAAGATGAAACATATGCAACTCTTGTAAATGATGATTTAGGAGAGCTTATTTTTGAAATGGATAAGCCAGCAAAAGTAGGAGATTATGTACAAGTATCGATAAGACCTGAAAAGATAAAATTATCTAAAACTATGCCTAAAAAATTACACGAAAATTATAATATATTGAAAGTATATGTAGATGAAGTTATCTATTCTGGATTTCAAAGTAAATACTTTGTGTGGCTGAATAATGATAAAAAAAATCCATTTAAAGTTTTTAAACAGCATGCTGTATATTTTGATGATAATGATGAAGGAGCTATTTGGTGGGATGAAGATGCTTACATATCTTGGGATGCAGATGATGGATTTTTAGTAGAGGTGAGAGCTGGTGAAGAAAAATAAACTAGGAACTTTGTATACTCTGCCAATAACTATATGGCTCATAATTTTCTTTATGATACCAATGGTTATTGTACTGGCATATGCTTTTTTGAAAAAAGGAACTTATGGAGGAGTAGAGTTAGAATTATCTACTGCTAGTTTTTATATCTTTACAGACAGAGTATTTCTGACTATACTTCTAAAAACTATATATATATCTGTAATGGTAACTATGTTTACGGTTCTTTTGTCTATACCTACATCTTACTACATAGCTAGATCTAAGTATAAAAAAGAGCTTCTGTTTCTAGTAATTGTACCATTTTGGACAAATTTTCTAATAAGAATATATGCATGGATAGCACTTCTTGGGAATAATGGATTCCTTAATTCTATTCTTATGAAACTGGGAATAATAAATGAGCCATTGCAGTTTCTTTACAATACAGGAGCTGTAATAGTAATATCAGTATATACAAGTCTGCCTTTTGCTATACTTCCTCTTTATGCAGTAATAGAAAAATTTGATTTTTCTTTAATGGAAGCTGCAAGAGATTTAGGAGCTACAAATGGACAGGCATTTTTCAAAATATTTATGCCTAATATAAAACCAGGAATAATAACAGCAGTTCTATTTACATTTATTCCTACATTGGGTTCTTATGCTGTTCCAAAATTAGTTGGAGGAACACAGGCTACTATGTTGGGAAATATAATAGCACAGCACTTAACAGTTACTAGAAACTGGCCTTTAGCATCAACTATATCAGGTGCTTTGATACTGGTAACATCTATTGCAATACTTATTTTTATGAAATTAAGCAATAGAAAGATGAGACTTGATGAAGGAGTTGGTGAAAATGAATAAGAGAAGAACTTCATTATTTTTCTTTTTACTTTCAATGCTGTTTTTCTATCTTCCATTGCTTATATTGATTGTTTACTCTTTCAATGAAGGAAAATCTATGGTTTGGAAGGGATTTTCTTTAAAATGGTATGAAGAGCTTTTTATGTATTCAGATAACATTTGGAAAGCATTTAGATACAGTGTATTTATAGCTGTATTGTCAGGGATAATTTCTACAGTGATAGGAACACTGGGAGCTATTGGACTTCAATGGTATGACTTTAAAGGCAAGAAAGCATTGCAGCTTTTAACTTATATTCCATTGGTGATACCTGAGATAATACTTGGAGTGTCACTTTTGATTTTATTTGCTACAATAAAATTTGAACTTGGTTTAACAACTATATTTATAGCACATACAACTTTCAATATACCTTTTGTGCTTTTTATTATTTTATCAAGATTAGAAGAGTTTGACTATTCAATAGTTGAAGCAGCTTATGATCTTGGAGCTACAGAGCTTCAAACTTTGAGAAAAGTAATAATACCAGCTATTCTTCCAGGAATAGTATCTGGATTTTTAATATCTGTTACTCTGTCTTTTGATGATTTTGTAACTACTTTTTTTGTGGCAGGGCCAGGATCTTCTACCCTCCCATTAAGAATATATTCTATGATTAGATTGGGAGTTTCACCAGTTATAAACGCACTTTCTGTATTATTAATAGGAATATCAATAATATTAACTTTGTCTACAAAAAGTTTACAAAAATATTTTGTTAAATAATTAGACTTGTAATAACATATGAAAGTATAGTATAATTATAACAGAGAATATAGAGAATAGTAATTACATTCAAATTACAGGAGGATTATAGACTGATATGAAAAATATATTTAAATTTTTATTAATGGGACTAATTTTTGTGAGTGCAGTTTCTTGTTCAAGTTTGAAAAAAATGATTAATAGTCAGGAAGTTGCAAGATACAATGATGTAAGAGCTACGTTTGTAACAACACAAGGGGAAATAAATTTTTATCTTTATCCAGAAGCAGCACCTATTACTGTTGCTAACTTTATTAATCTGGCTAAAAGAGGTTATTATGATAATACTAAAATACATCGTGCTGTAGAGAACTTTGTTGTTCAAGGTGGAGATCCTACTGAAACTGGAACTGGTGGACCAGGGTATTTTATTCCTGATGAAATAGTTAACTGGCTAGATTTCTTTCAACAAGGTATGCTTGCTATGGCTAATGCAGGACCTAATACAGGTGGATCACAATATTTCATGACTTTATATCCTGCTGAATGGTTAAATGGAAAACATACTATATTTGGTGAATACATAAGTGATTCTGATTTTGAAAAAATAAGAAAACTTGAAGTTGGAGATGTTATTAAAGAGATAAAATTCAGTGGAGATGTTGATCTTATCCTTTCATTACATAAAGATCAAGTTGATGAATGGAATGCAATATTAGATAAAGAATATCCAAACTTAAAACAATATCCTGTAAAAGATATTTCAACTTATGGGGGAAAAGTTGCTGAGTATAGAGAAGAATTAGAAAATATATATACTAGAAAAAATGATGATGCAGGAGAAGATAAAGAATATTTTATACCAAGATTAATAAGAGCTACTGAGAAAAAAATAAAAGGTGTGGTTTCTTCTGATGAAGAATCAACAGAATTCTAATAGTTAATATTGAATTAAAAGGTAACTTCTATAGAGATATAGAAATTACCTTTTTTTATTTTTTGGATAATAAATTCAAGTTAAACAAACTATATTTAAACAATTTGTTTTTTTTATAGATATATAACAAAGTATTATAGTTGCATAAAAAACGTTTAAAATTAGAAATAAAGAATATAATTGTAAAAAATAGCGAATTTGATAAAAAATTGATTATATGTTATAAATTAGATAAGAATGTAACTATTGTAGAAATTAAATTATTTTTAAAAAAGGAAGTGGAGAAATGGGCTATTTTATATCTAATGAAAAATTTGACCAGATTATCAATAAGATGAGAGAGGAGTATAGAATATATGCTCCAAAAAGATTTGAAGGTCAAGGAAGATATTCTGATACTGATGTAATAAGATATGATGAAATAAACTCAGTTAAAGAAATTATTTATGATGTTAAGTCAACTTATGCAGCCAAGGAAGTTTTTATGCCTCTTAATCAGACTATTATGTATTTTATTGAGGGAAAATATACAGAAAGTCAATTGAAAGATGAAAGAGATATCCTTATATTTGCAAGAGCTTGTGACATTAATGCAATAAAAAGATTTGATGATATCTATTTAAAAAATGGTAACTACGAAGATCCTTATTATAAGAGAATAAGAGAAAAAACAAAATTCATTCTTATGGAATGCCCAGCTAATGGATGGGATACATGTTTCTGTGTTTCTATGGAAACTAATAAAGCAGAAGAATATGTATTTGGAGTAAAATTCCTAGAAGAAGGAATAATGCTGGAAAATAAAGAGAATGAATTTAATGAATATTTTAGTGAAAATGAAAAAAATGATTTTGCTGTGACTCCAGTATCTCAAAATCAAAGAGAGGTAAGAATTCCAGAGATTAATTCCAAAGAAATAGAAAATAAGATAAAAACTTTAGATATGTGGAAAGAGTATGATAAAAGATGTTTGGAATGTGGAAGCTGTACAGTAGCTTGTTCAACTTGTACATGTTTCACAACATATGATATAAATTATTCTTCAGATACAGATGCAGGAGAAAGAAGGAGAATGCATGCCTCATGTCATATAGATGGATTTACATCTATAGCTGGGGGACATTCCTTTAGAAATACTCCAGGGGATAAAATGAGATTTAAAGTTTTACATAAAATACATGATCACAAAGCTCTCTTTAAAGAGTATCAGATGTGTGTAGGATGTGGTAGATGCGATGAAAGATGTCCAGTAGGTATCTCTTTTATTCATGCTGTTAATAGATTAGCTCAAGAGGTTGACAAACTTAATAAGGAGGTAAAATAAAATGGAAAATATTTTATTGCCTGAACCACATAAAATTTTAAATATAACAAAAATGACTGATTTAGAATGGTTGTTTCGTGTAGAATATAAAGATGTATCTAAAGTTCAATTTGGGCAATTTATGCAGATTTCTCTTCCTAAAGTAGGAGAATGTCCAATTTCTATAACAAATTTTTCTATTGAAGAAAACTGGTTAGAATTTCTTATAAGAAAAGTAGGAATTGTAACAGATGAACTTTTTAAATTAAAACCTGGATCTATTATGCCTATGAGAGGTCCTTATGGAAAAGGATTTAATTTGGAAAACTATAAAGGAAAAAATGTAATTGTTGTAACTGGAGGTTCTGGTCTTGCCCCTATTAGAAGTTTTATAAACTATATATATAAAAATTCTGAAACAGTAAAATCTTTAGAGCTTCTATTCGGATTTAAAGATATGGAATCTGTGTTGTTTAAAGAAGATCTTTTAAATTGGAGAGAGAAGTTTCAACTAACTTTAACTGTTGATAAAGGGTGTGGTATAGATGGAGAATGTGTTGGATTAGTAACTGAATATGTTCCACAATTACAGCTTTTATGTAAAGATTTTAATGATTTAGAAATAATAATTGTTGGTCCTCCTGTAATGATGAAATATACAGCTCTTGAATTTAAAAAAATAGGAATTCCTGATGAAAATATTTGGCTTTCGTTTGAAAGAAAAATGTCTTGTGCAGTTGGGAAATGTGGTCACTGCAGAATAGATGAAACTTATGTGTGTCTGGAAGGACCTGTATTTAATTATTCAAAAGCTAAAAATTTAGTTGATTAATTTTGAGGAGGAATAATCATGAAACATGATATGAATATAAATAAATTGAAGTTAAACTGTTTCCGCCAATCTAAAGTACCTGGAGAATTTATGCTTCAAATGCGTGTACCTGGAGGGCTTGTTAAGGCAAAATATTTGAGTACAATTCAATATATTGCAGAAACTTGGGGAAATGGGACTTTCCACTTAGGAATGAGACAGACATTAAATGCTCCTGGAATAAAATATGAAAGTATTCCTGAAGTAAATAAATATCTGGAAGAGTACATCAAAGATATTGAAGTAGAAATGTGTAATGTTGATATGGATGTCAATGAAGCTGGGTATCCAACAATAGGAGCAAGAAATATAATGGCTTGTATAGGTAATTCTCATTGTATAAAAGCAAATATAAATACTTTTGAGTTAGCTAAGAAAATAGAAAAAGAGATATTTCCAAGTCATTATCATATAAAAATAGCGATAGCAGGATGTCCTAATGATTGTGCTAAAGGACATTTCAATGACTTTGGTATACTTGGAGTTACAAAACCAATCTATCTGAAAGATAGATGTATTGGGTGTGGAAGATGTGTAAAAGTATGTGAACATGCAGCTACAAGAGTACTTAAATTAGTAAATAATAAGATAGAAAAAGACAGCTGCTGCTGTGTAGGGTGTGGAGAATGTGTAGAAGCATGTCCAGCTTCAGCATGGGTAAGACCTACTAAAAAATTGTATAGAGTACTAATTGGAGGAAGGACAGGAAAACAATATCCAAGAATGGGAAAAATGTTTTTAAACTGGGTTACAGAAGATGTAGTAATAAAAGTAATCCAAAACTGGCAAAACTTCTCAGCTAATGTTCTTCATCATAAACCAGTATATCTCCATGGTGGACATCTTATTGACAGAGCAGGATATGCAAAATTTAAAGATTTAATACTAAAAGATGTAGAATTAAATCCAGAAGCATTAGTAGCACAAAGAGTTTTATGGGCTGAAACAGAGTATAGAGCTAATATAAATCTAAGAGCTGTTAAAGATATTCCAAGTCCTGGAGAGGATTATACTAAATAAATAAAAAATGAAAAAGTTTTAGAACTGTATTAAAAGTTTTAAAACTTTTTTTATTTTTAGAGATAAAATATAAAAATTTAATAAAGTGTTTAAAGGAATTAGAAGAGGTTAATAGTAATAGAATAATATTGGATATAAAAATAATCTAAAATTTGTTTTAAAAGTATAGGTTGAGAATAGATTATTTTTATCATTCACATAAAATAAGATTATACACTTAATAACATATGTAATTGTAAAAAATATTCATATTAGAAAAATTGTATCTTACAAATAAGTAATGTTATATAAACTTAATAAAGGAGGAAAATAATATGAAAGATCTAGTAGATATTAAAGATATAAATGGCAAAGAATATTCATTTACTCAAAGTGGTAAAAAAACTTATTTAAAAGCATGGGCTTCTTGGTGTCCAATTTGTTTATCAGGTTTAGAAGAATTAAATGAAATGAGTAAAAATACAACAGAATTTGAGATAGCAACTATAGTTTTTCCAGGAAAGAATGGAGAAAAGGAAACAAAAGAGTTTAAAGAATGGTATAATTCTTTAGAATATAAAAATATTAAAGTACTTATTGATGAGCAAGGTCAGTTATTAAAAATAGTAGATATAAAAGCTTATCCTACATCAATATTTATAAATGAAAAAGGGGAAATAGAAAAATATTATCCTGGACAGCTTTCAAAAGTAGATATAGAAAAAGCTTTAAATATTAAAAATAAAATAACTATAGAAAATACAATAGAAGTAAATAAGAAAATGATAAAAGATTCAGAAAACATCAAAGAAATATATTTGGCAGGAGGATGTTTCTGGGGTGTAGAAGCCTATATGAAAAGAATATATGGTGTAGTAAATGCTGTACCTGGATATGCTAATGGAAAAATGGAAAATCCAAAATATGAAGATGTAGTATATAGAAATACAGGACATGCAGAAACAGTCCAAGTAACTTATGATGCAGATAAAATAAATCTTTCAACTTTGTTAAAGTATTACTTTAAGATTATTGATCCAACTACTTTAAATCAGCAAGGAAATGACAGAGGAAGTCAATATAGAACAGGAATATATTTTTTAAATGAAGATGATAAAAAAATAATAGATCAGGAATTAAAAGAATTACAAAAAGTATACACAAATAAAATTGTAGTGGAATCTGAAAGTTTAAAAAACTTTTTTGCAGCAGAAGATTATCATCAAGATTACTTAAAGAAAAATCCAAATGGTTATTGTCATATTGATCTTTCGAAAGCCAGTGAAATTATAATTGATAAAAATAGATATCCTAAATTAGATGAACAAGAATTAAGAGAAAAATTAACAGCACAACAATATAATATTACTCAAAATGCAAACACAGAAATGTCATTTTCAAATGAATACTGGAATTTTTTTGAAGATGGAATATATATTGATGTTACAACAGGAGAGCCTCTATTTTCTTCAAAGGATAAATATAATTCAATGTGTGGCTGGCCAAGTTTTACTAAACCAATAATTCCAGATGTTGTAACATATCATGAAGATAAAAGTTTTAATATGGTTAGAACAGAAGTAAAAAGCAGGTCAGGGGAAGCTCATTTAGGACATGTTTTCAATGATGGACCTAAAGATAAAGGGGGATTAAGATTTTGTATAAATAGTGCATCTATAAAATTTATACCTTTATCAGACATGGAGGCAGAAGGATATGGGTATTTAATTCCCCTAGTAAAATAAGTAGAGATAAAGAATAAACTTTTAATTAAAAATAGAAGTGAAATATTTGACTGACTTTAAATCTTTCAATAATAAAAAAGGTGACAAGCAAAATATAATTTTGACTTTTTGTCACCTTTAATATATTATTTATCTCTATTATATTCTTCAAGAGCTCTTTTTAAAACTATCATAGCATTTTCAATATCATCTACATTAGTACAAAAGGATAGTCTTACTTCTTGCTCTCCTTTACCTTCTGTCTTATAGAATCCAGGTCCCGGAGCTATAAGAAGAGTCTTGTTTTCATAAGAATAATCTGTAAGAAGCCATTTAGCAAATTTTTCAGCATTATCTACTGGAAGTTTTGCAAAGATATAGAAAGCTCCTTCAGGTTTAGAACAGACAACACCAGGTATTTTAGAAAGATAACCATAAATAAGATCTCTTCTGCTCTTATATTTTAATTTAACATCTTCTAAATAGTTATCCATAGTATTTATCAAGTTAGCAGCTGCATGCTGTTCTATAGTAGATACACAAAGTCTAGCCTGACAGAATTTCAAGATATAATTCATAAGATCATGATTTTTACTTGCAATAAGTCCTATTCTAGCTCCACAAGCACTATAGTGTTTTGAGATACTATCTACTAATACCACTCTGTCCTTAAGATCTTCAAACTGCATAACAGATGTATATGGAGTATCATCATATACAAATTGTCTGTAAACTTCATCAGCTATGATATATAAATCATATTTCTTAGCTATTTCTCCAATCATTTTTATTTCTTCTTCTGTGTATATAGTTCCAGTAGGATTTACAGGATTAGAAAACATTATAGCTCTAGTAGTAGGAGTAATCAATGCTTCTATTTCCTCTCTTGAAGGTAAATGAAAGTTATTTTCTATTGTAGTAGGAATAGGTTTTACATTTGCTCCTGAAAAAATAGAAAAACTTGAGTAATTTGAATAAAAAGGCTCTGGAACTAAAATTTCATCTCCTTCATTACAAATTGACATAAGTGTAAAAAGGATAGCTTCACTTCCACCTTGAGTGATAAGAATATCTTCTTTTTCAAGATTTATACCACTAGCTTTGTAGCTCTTTACAAAACTTTCGATAAGCTGAGGGATTCCCCTGGAATCAGAATAAGTAACGATTTTTTCCTTGTAGCTATGAAGCCCTTCAAAGAAAGAATCAGGAGTAACTATATTAGGCTGCCCAATGTTAAGCTTATATACTTTAATTCCTTTTTTAGATGCTTCATCCGCAAGGGGAATCAACTTTCTTATTGGTGAAAAATTCATGTCTAAAGCTCTTGTTGATATATTCATATTATCCCCTCCATCATATATATTTTTTATTTTAGTTAACTTTTTCATTTTATCATATTTATGAAAAAAATACTATTAAAATTAATAAATGGAAGAAAATTTTTTCAAAATCCTTGGAATAATCTCAACTAAATAAAAAAAATTGACCAGAAAATTCTCTGGTCAATAGGCATATATCATATATATTTAACTAAGCCTTTTGCTTATCTTTTTTAAATATACCATTTAAGATGAGAGCAAGAGCTCCATCTCCAACAACATTACAAGCAGTACCAAAACTATCTTGAAGAGCAAATATAGTAAGCATTAAAGCAACTCCATTTTCATCAAACCCCAGTACAGAGATGATGATACCAAGAGAAGCCATAACAGTTCCACCAGGAACTCCAGGTGCTCCTACAGCAAAAATTCCTAAAAGAATTATGAACAGAACCATTGTTCCAAATGCGGGAAGATGTCCATATAATACTTGAGAAACTGTCATTACAAAGAATACCTCTGTAAGAACAGAACCACATAAATGTACAGTAGCTCCCAATGGGATAGCAAAGTCTGCTATATCTTCATCTAAAGCACCAGATTTTTTAGCACAGCTCAATGCTACTGGAAGTGTGGCAGCAGAAGACATAGTTCCTACAGCTGTTAAATAAGCTGGTCCATAGAATTTCAAAAGACTGAATGGATTTTTTCCAGAAACAGCTCCTCCAATAGAGTAAAGAACTGTAAGCCAGATAAAATGTCCAATAAGAACTATTATAACTACTTTTAAGAAAACTGGAAGTTGTTTAGTAATTCCACCTTCATATGCAAGTGTAGCAAAAGTAGAAGCAATAAAGAATGGAAGTATGGGTATAATAATCATATAAACTATTTTAAGCATAATATTATTAAACTCGTCTAAAAGTCTTTCAAAGTTTTCAGATTGTGTCCAAACAACAGCAAGACCTAAGAAAAGAGCTAGAACTAAAGCAGTCATAACTGTGAATGGAGGTGGAATTTCCACTTTGAAAATAAGTTCAGGAAGATGTTTTAATCCCTCTACATTTGGAACTATATGCATTTTAGGTATAAGGATAAATCCTGCTACCATTGAAAATAATGCAGCTCCTACAGATGAAAAGTATGCAAGCATAAGCATAAGTCCAAGCATTTTGCTGGCATTAGATTTCATTTTAGTTATAGCTGGAGCTATAAATCCTAAAATAATTAGTGGAACAGTAAATGATATTAGCTGCCCAAGAATAAATTTAATAGATTGAATCACACCAATGACAGTTTCATTACAGTATAATCCAACTACTAATCCAATCCCTACTCCAAGGATCAATTTTAAAATCAGACTATCTTTGATTTTTCCCATGATATTCTCCTTTATAAATATTATTTTATAACAAAAACGCCAATAAAAAGAATATGTTGTATTGTTTTTGTTTGTCATAATTAAGATATCATATTTTATAGTAAAAATCAAATAAAATTTATTTAAAATATACTTTAAATGAAAGTATTTATAAAAAATGTGTGTTATATTTATAAAAGTTATTATTAAATGATATTTTTAATTAGAGGTAGGAGAAAATTAATATATGCTGTATATACCTTTAAATAAAAAAAGAGAGTCTGAAAAATCTCAGATCTCTCTTTTGAAAAAAGTTATAATTATGATTATTTTTTATATTTAATAAATTTAGATATTTGAATAATTAAAGTTGGAATGAATGCTAATCCATATATGTATAATAAATCATTAATATCTAAAGGTGCTACTTGGAATATTGAGTGGAAAACTGGGAAAATAAGAATTCCATTCAATAGTATAAACCCGATAACAAAAGCTGCTATAGAAAACATATTAGAAAATAATCCTAATCCGATTATAGAGCTTCCTCCTCTACAGTTAAATCCATGGAATAATCTAGCTAAACATAGAACACTAAAAGCCATTGTACTTCCTTTCAGAGTATTTCCACCTTGATATCCCATATAGAAAGCCAGCATTACAAATATAGCAATTAATAATCCTTCAATAAGTATTTTTCCAGCAAGTTCTTTTGTAAGAATAGGTTCCTTTGGATCACGAGGTTTTTCTGTAAGAACATCTCCATGAGAAGGTTCCATTCCAATAGCAATAGCTGGCAAGCTATCAGTAAGAAGGTTGATAAACAATAGATGTACTGGAGCAAAAATTACAGGAAGACCTGCAAGAGATGAATACAATACAGCTAGAATACCAGCAGTATTACCTGACAGAAGGAATCTTATTGAATTTTTAATATTAGAATAAATGTTTCTACCAGTAGTTACAGCTTTTACTATTGTAGAGAAGTTATCATCAGTAAGAATCATTGAAGCTGCATCTTTTGAAACTTCAGTTCCTGTGATACCCATAGCAATACCTATATCAGCTCTTTTTAATGCAGGAGCATCATTCACTCCATCTCCAGTCATAGCACATATTTTACCTAATGTCTGCCATGCTGTTACTATTCTTATTTTATGTTCTGGAGAAACTCTTGCATAGACAGAAGTAGAAGCAACTTTATTGATAAGTTCCTCTTCACTCATTTTTTCAACTTCAATACCTTCAAGTACATTATCTCCATCCTGATAAATTCCTATTTCTTTAGCAATAGTTGTAGCAGTAATTTTATGATCTCCTGTTATCATTACAGGTTTTATTCCAGCCATAATACATTTTTCAACAGCTGCCTTAGATTCTTCTCTAGGAGGATCAATCATTCCAACAAGTCCAATGAATATAAATTTATCTTCATCTTCTCTAGTGATTTCTCTTTTCTTATCCAATACTTTATAAGCAAAAGTCAATACTCTCAAACCAGTTTCAGCAAACATAGTGTTGATATTTTCTATATTTTCAATATCAGATTTAGTAATTTCTCTCACTTCATTATGAACAAGAATATGAGTAGTTTTAGGAAGAATTGAGTCTAAAGCCCCTTTAGTAAGCATTAATATCTCATTATCAATTTCATGAACTGTACTCATAAGTTTTCTGTCTGAATCAAATGGGATTTCTGAAATACGAGGATATTTTTCTTTTAATTCTTTACTGTTCATATTATAATTTATTTCAGAAAGATTTATCAGAGCAATTTCTGTAGGATCTCCTATTTCACTTGTAGCATCATTACATAGGATACTTTCCTTCAGTATAAGAGATTCTCCAGTATCTTGTATATTCATTCCTTTTTCATTGTAGACTTTGTTATTTATATATACCTGTTTTACAGTCATTTTGTTTTGTGTAAGAGTTCCAGTTTTATCAGAACATATTACAGAAACACAACCAAGGGACTCAACAGATTTTAGATTTTTTATAATAGCATTCTCTTTAGAAAGTTTTTGTGTACCAAGAGCCAGAACTATAGTAACAATAGAACTTAGAGCTTCTGGTATAGCAGCTACAGCAAGAGCCACAGCAAACATCAGAGAATCAAGCATTTTTACTCCATGAAATACATTTATTGCAAATACAATTATACAAAGAATGATTATTCCTATTGAAAGTTTTTTACCAAAATTATCAAGAGATACTTGAAGTGGTGTAGATTTTTCTTTTGTAGCCTCTAGAAGAGAAGCAATTTTTCCAAGTTCAGTTTTCATTCCTGTAGAGGTAACTATGACAATACCTCTTCCATAACTTACCAGACTTCCAGAAAAGACCATATTTTTTTGATCTCCAAGAGCAAGTTCTCCATCAGCCATTATATCACTTGTTTTTTCTACACTTTCAGATTCTCCAGTAAGAGAGCTTTCATTTACCAGAAGGGAGAAGCTTTCAATAATTCTTCCATCTGCTGGAACTAAGTCCCCTGCTTCAATGAAGACAATATCTCCAGGAACAAGATATTTAGATAATATTTCTACCTTTTCCCCATCTCTTAAAACTTTTGATTTAGGAGCTGAAAGACTTTTTAGACTACTGATAGACTCCTCAGCTTTCAGATGCTGTACAGTTCCAAGTATAGCATTAATAATGATAACAACTAAAATAACAATAGTACTTTCTTCATTACCTGAAATAAGAGAAATAATAGAAGCTATAATAAGAATGATAACTAAAAAATCTTTGAACTGAGAAATAAATACAGTAAAAGTACTTAGTTTCTTTTCTTCATTAAGCTGATTATACCCATATTTTTCGATAGAAGTTTCTACCTGACCAGTTGTGAGTCCCTTTTCATTTGAATTGAACTCTTTTAAGATTTCATCTTTCGATTTTGAAAAATAATTTTTCATGACACCCTCCATAAGACTATATATTAATATTCCTTAAATTATTATCAATTCCTGCTTTTACATAAAAAAAAGACTTCCAATACAGAGAATTGATAATCAATAATCTCTGTATTAAAAGTCTTGTTACCTTTAAGATAGGTATATAGTACCAGATAGTCTTATAGACTTCGTGATGTTGATACTATAATTTTCAACTACTCCCTTTTAATACTTATATACAGATCATATACTAAAAAAATACTTTTGTCAATAGAGAAAGAAATAATAATTTATCTTCCCCAAGTATCAGTATTTTTATTCCATGATGAAGCTATTTCTGCTTCTTCTTCAGTAAGATATTTTTCTTCTCTAGCTAATTCAAGAAGAGCAGAGAAGTTTGATAATGATTCCCATGGAATATTATTATCAGCAAAGTTTTTAAATGCTTTGTCAAATTCATAAGAGAATATAGCAACAACTTCAACAGAAGCAGCACCTTCATTTCTTGCAGCTTCCACAGCTTTGATAGAACTTCCTCCTGTAGAAATAAGATCTTCAATAACTATTACTTTTTTACCAACAAAGTCAGCACCTTCAATTTGTCTTCCAGCACCATGTGCTTTCTTTTCTCCTCTGATATAACTCATAGGTTTATTCATTTCCCAAGCTATAAATGCAGCCCAAGGAATACCAGCAGTAGCAGTACCAGCTACTACATCGAAATCTTTTTCAGATAATTTTTTTACAAATTCCTTAACAACAACTTTTCTTTCTGTAGAATATCCTATTATTTTTCTGTTATCACAGTATATAGGACTTTTGATACCAGATACAAATGTAAATGGTTCTTTTACATTTAACTTTACTGCTCCTGTTTGTAATAATGATTTAGCTACTTCTTTTGCTCTACTCATAATATTTTACTTCCCTCCCATATAATCCATTAAATTTACCATTTGAATAAACTATTTGACCTCTTAATATAGTTGTTAAAACTTTTCCACCTTTATTACGATTTTCATAAGGAGTCCATCCTGCTTTTGTTATTACTTTATCATTCCTTACAGGAGAATTATCAGTTATATCTATAATTACAAGATCTCCATCATAACCAATAGCTATTTTACCTTTATTTTTTATTTTAAAGATATCAGCAGGTTTACTGCACATTACTTCTATAAGTCTTTTTAAAGTTATCTTTCTATCTTTTACTCCATTGAGCATTATTTCAAGAGAATTTTCTACACTTGGAACTCCAAAAGTAAGTTTTGCAAGTTTTTCTTCAATAAGATGCGGAGCATGATCTGTACCAATAGTATCAAGAGTACCATCAGCAAGTGCAGCCCAAAGAGCATCATTATCAGATTTTTCTTTCAGTTCAGGCTTCATTCTAAGAAGAAGCTGGCTTCTTTCTGTTTTATTTACATCATCTGTATTCAGGAAAAGATGATGAGGAGTAACTTCACCAAATACCTTTGCTCCTCTTGCTTTAGCAGCTTTTAAAAGTTCTACTTCACTTGCTTTAGATAAGTGGCAAAGATAAAGTTCTTTGTCATACTTCTCACAAAATTCAATAGCCTTTGCTACCATTTCCTCTTCTGCATGTACAGATATTATTTTTGATTCTCTGAATATATTTTCAACCGTTTTTTCATCATCTATAAGCATATCCCCAGTAGACATATTAAGAAATATTTTAGTAGATGCTGTTTCATTTATTATATCTTTAATTTCACTGCTGTTATCTTTTTTACTTCCTCCAAAATGGAATCCATAATCAACATATGCTCTTCCTTTCATAAGGGCTTTTTTATCAGCAAGAGCCTCTTTTGTAACAGTTACTGGAATAGTATTAGGCATGTCTACAAATGTGGTTACTCCCCCTCTGGCACAGGCCATACTTCCAGTAGTAAAATCTTCTTTTTGAGTAAGACCAGGATCTCTCATGTGAGTGTGAACATCTACTATACCAGGAAGGACATATTTCTCTTCTGCATCTATTATTTCTTCAGCAGGAGCAGAGATATTCTTTTCTATTTTAGTGATAACTCCATTTTCAATCAATATATCAGTGATGATATCTTTTCCATCTTTATCAATGATTTTGCAGTTTTTGACTAACATAGTCCAGCCTCTTTCATTCCCTCTTCAATTTCAGCAGCTACTAATTTAGCAGCATTTGCTGGGTCTTCATTTTTAGTTATAGGTCTTCCAATAACTAAGAAGTCACATCCATTTACTATTGCATCTTTTGGAGTCATAATTCTTTCCTGATCATTTGTTGCTGACCATCTAGGTCTAACACCTGGACATACAGTTTTAAAATCATTTCCACAAGCTTCTTTTATAAGTTTAGCTTCCCAAGGAGAGCATACTACTCCATCAAGTCCAGCAGTTTTTCCTAATTTAGCCCAATTTAATGCTAATTCTGCTAGAGATAATTTAGAGTGAAAAGTTTCTTCTACATCTTCAGCAGAAAGACTTGTAAGAACAGTAACTCCAATAACTATATTATCAGGATTTACAGATTTTACTTCTTCAACAACTTTTGACATCATTTTTTTTCCACCACTTGCATGTACATTAAACATAAATACATTTTGTTTAGCAGCAAAAACTGAAGCCATTGCTGTTGTATTTGGAATATCATGGAATTTAAGATCAAGAAATATTTTTTTACCTTTAGAAGCAAGATAATCTATCATTTCACCTTTTGAGTTTAAGAAAAGTTCAAGACCTACTTTATAGAAAGTAGCTCCATCACCAATTTTTTCAACTAAATTTTTAGCAGCTTCCATAGTAGGAAAGTCAAGTGCTATTATCATTCTATCTTTTGCGTTCATTTTTCCCTCCAGAGTTTTTGTTTTTATTATCTGTGTGCTATACCAACTAATTCATTTATATTTTCAATATTATTTTCTTCACAATATTTTTGTAATCCTTCAGCTACTTCTACAGGAAGAACAGGATTAAAGAATATACCAGTTCCAAGTGATACCATAGAAGCTCCAGCCATTATGAATTCAAGAGCATCCTCTGTACTAGAAATTCCCCCCATACCAACTATTGGAATATTTACAGCTTTATATACTTGATATACCATTCTTAAAGCTACAGGCTTAACTGCAGGTCCTGAAAATCCACCAAAAGTATTTCCCAGCAAAGGTTTTTTAGTTTTCAAATCAATAGCCATTCCTAAAAGAGTATTGATAAGAGATACAGCATCTGCTCCATTTTCTTCTACAACTTTAGCTATATATGCAATATCAGTAACATTAGGAGATAATTTTACTACAAGAGGTTTAGTAGTTACTTTTCTTACTTCTCTTGTAACTCTTCCTGCAACTTCTGGATTAGCTCCAAAAGCCATTCCCCCATCTTTTACATTTGGACAAGATATATTCAGTTCTATTATATCCACTTCTTTTATTTTTTCTACTCTTTTAGCTATTTCTATATATTCCTCAACAGTTTTTCCATTGATATTTGCTATTATATTAGTAGTGATGCCAGCTTCTTTCATATCCTTTAAGATATGAGTTTCAAAATAATCAATCCCAGGGTTTTCAAGTCCAACACAATTGAGCATACCACCAGGAGTCTCTGCTATTCTTGTCCCATAATTACCATCTCTAGGCTCCATAGTAAGCCCTTTTACAACTATTCCACCAAGCACATTTGGATCAAAATAATCTATATATTCAAGTCCGAATCCAAAACATCCAGATGATGTGACAATAGGATTCTTAAAATCGACACCTAAGAATTTAGTTTCCAGTCTATTCATTTTTTTCCTCCAGATTAAATATTAATTACCACAACAAGTTTCTGTTCTTTCAGCAGGTTCAAGATCTACAATAGTTTCAGATTTGAAAACAGGGCCATCATGACATACTTTTTTCATTCCTTCTTTAGTTTTGATAGAACATCCTACACAAGCTTTTACTCCACAAGCCATTCTTTCTTCTAAAGATATTTCACATTCTGTATTATATTTTGATGAAGTTTTTGCCACTGCTTCCATCATTTTATGAGGACCACAAGTGAAAACCATATCGAATTTTTTGCTGTTCATAAGTTCTTCCATTTTAACTATAACAGTTCCCTTAGTACCAGCTGAACCATCATCAGTAGTTACATGAAGGTCTGTGTTATCAAAGTTGAAATTAGAGAGAATTTCAACAGCATCAGCATTTCTTCCTCCTGCTATTAAAGTTACTTCATTATTTTTCTTTAACATTTCTACAAGAAGCTTCATAGGAGCCATTCCCATTCCACCACCTACTACCAGAAGTTTTTTATCTATCATATCAGTAGAAAATCCATGACCAAGAGGACCTTGAATATTTATAGTTTCTCCAGCTTTCATTTCAGCAAATTCTTTTGTTCCCCCACCTTTTACTTCATAGTAAAATTCAAGTTCCATTTTATTTTTATCTACATAATGCAGACTTATTGGTCTTCTTAGTATATGAAGTTTATTTTTACATTGAATCATAAAGAACTGTCCAGCTTTTGATGCTGGAATGCTTTTTTCAGCTTTTAATCTCATAAGATAATTTTGTCCTGCAATATTCTTATTTTCTAAAATCAGACAATCTTCTAAAAACATTTTTCCTCCTACAAACTATATATTAAATTATTTTATTTCCTTACCACAATAGTAGCAGAATTTCCCATAATCCTTTACTATTACTTTATTAGGTGTTTCTTCAAAATGAGTCACACATTTATGATTAGAACATACAACTTTATCATTTGATACTACATTTTTTTCTTCTTTAACAGTAGCAGTGGATTTCTTTGCTCCCAGTGCAAGAGCATACATAGCTTCTCTTACTGGTACTCCATTAGCAGCCTGTTTAAAGTAAAGAGCATGTTTTGTATCATCTAAGTTCACACTTATCTCATCAACTCTAGGTAAAGGATGCATAACTATCATATGATCCTGACATTTTCCAAGTATTGTTTCCTTAGATATTTTATATACTCCACTGACTTTATTAAATTCTTCAATATCTTCAAATCTTTCTTTTTGTATTCTTGTCATATACAGAACATCTATTTCAGAAAGAATAGGCTCGTATTCAGAGTAGATATGATACTTCATTCCTTTTTCATCAAGTTCTTTTGTGATATATTCAGGTATCTGGATAGAATCTGGAGCTACAAAATAAAATTCGGCATCAAACATTTCTAAAGCTTTAGTAAGTGAATGGACTGTTCTTCCATATTTAAGATCTCCAACAAAAGCTATTTTTACACCTTCTATTTTCCCTAATTCTTTTTTTATTGTAAAAAGATCTAAGAGTGTCTGGCTTGGGTGTTCATTAGAACCATCACCAGCATTAATTACAGGATTTTTAGAAACTTCAGAAGCAAACTTAGGACCACCTTCTATGTTATGTCTCATAACAATAATATCAGAATATGCTTCTACCATTTTTACTGTATCTCTCAGAGATTCTCCTTTTTTTACAGAAGTAGCATCTGGAGAGTCAAAACCTAGAACCTTTCCACCAATTCTATATGCAGCAGATGTAAAAGATAATCTTGTTCTAGTAGATGGTTCAAAGAAAAGACTTCCTACTATTTTTCCATCTATTAAATTAGGTTCTGGTTTTTCAGATAATTCAAGAGCTAAATCTAGAACTTCTAAAACTTCCTCTTTTGTCAAATCTTTTATTGAGATAAAATCTTTCATATTACCTACCCTCCCATGAATATAAATAACATAAAAAAGGGAACGAAAATCACAAAATGATGTGAGTTCCATTCCCTATAATAAAAATGTTTTTTAAAATATTTAAAAATAGAAAAATAAAATAAAAGAAACCTAAGATAAAAATTGATATATTCAATTTATCATCAAATATCTTCATATATCTATGTCCTCCTTATATTTTTCTATATCTTGATTATGATATCACACTTTTTAGAAAAATTCAAGAGGAAATTTATGTTATTTTTTTAAAATTTCTATTAATTCAGCTTTATACTTAGCAAGGTTATTAACAAGGTCTTTTATTTGTTCATTGCTGAGCTTTACAGTATTTTCTGTAGTGGGAACAAATTTAAACTCTTCAGTAAGAGCAGTTTCAGTAACTGGGAACATATAGTTCTTTTTAGGAACCAGACTTTGAAACTCTTTACTGAGAATATATTCCATAAATTTTTTAGCTCCCTCTTTTGTTTCTTTTTTATTTACCAGAGATGCCCCCTCTAAATACATAAAAGTTCCATCTTCTAAAAGAAAACTGCTGAATCTGCTTTGTTCTTCATCTTGTGAAAAGAAAAGATTACTTGTAGCATATCCAACCATCATAGGAGCTTCTCCAGCTGTAAATTTAGCAAATGCTTCACTCCAACCAGGTTCAGCAGTATAGATGGCAGGTTTTAGAGCAGTCCAGAAATTTTTCCAGTTTTCTCCATATAGAGCTATACTCCACAGAAGAGCTTCTTCTCCTGTAGATGAAGTAGCAGGATTTTCAACTAAGAGCTGTTTCTCTAATTTTCCAAGTTCTGTAAGATTTTTTGGAGGAACAGGAATTTTCTTTGTGTCATAATTTATAGCAAGAAGTCCATAGTCAAAAGGAGTTACATATCCCTCTTTGTCCATTATAAAATTATTGCTTTTTATGTTAGAAATATTTTTAGGAATATAAGAAATAATAAGATTTTCTTTTTTTGCTATTTCAGTACTCAAAGAAGTCAGCCCAATAACTACATCAGCTTTAGGATTTTTTTCTTCAAGCTTAAGTCTTGATACAAGTCCATCAATAGATATGAATTTAATATCTACTCCAGTTTTTTCTTTAAATATTGGGGCAAAAGTTTTTCCTATCCACTTTGTAGAACTAGGACCATAAATTACTATTTCTTCTGAAAAAGAAGAAATAGATAGTAGTAAAAATAAAGATAAAATAAATTTTTTCATAACATCCTCCTAAAAATTTTGAGAGCAATAAAAAAAGCTGTCTGAAATAGATAAATAGACAACTTAAAACATTTCCTACGTTGGCATTATCCAAATCAGGTTTAACGGTCGAAATAAAATTTCCTCTCAGCTTTTCAGCTCCCGTATGATAATATTTTCTTAATATATATAAACTAAAGATACATTTGAATATAAAGTTTGTCAAATAACTACTTTATATTTTTTAACCTTTGATGTATAATCTAATATATCATATAAAAAATAAAAAGTAAAAGAATTTAAGGAGGATTTTATGAAAAAAATACTACTAATGATATTTTTTGCTGTTTCAATGTCAGCTTTTGCTGTAGATGGATACTTAAGAGTGGGAGCAATAACTGAAACTAATTCTTATAATCATGAAAGTGGATCTTTTGAAAATTATGCACCAACTTTTGGTTTTGAAGCAACTCAAGATTTTCTTCTTGCAGATTTAGGAGCAGGGATAGCATATAATGGAAAAACTGGAGGTACTGATATAGGAACAGTTCCAGTATATCTTGTAGCAAGATGGAATCTTCTTCCAGTATTTTTTGAACCATATATTGTTTTAAAAGCAGGAAGAGTGCTTATGACAAATGAAAGTGTAAGAAATTCAAGCCCTGATGGAAAAGGTTATATAGCTGGAGGATTTGGAGTAGATTTTATGCCATTCCAAGCAGAGCTTCTTTATTCTGAAACAAAAATAGATGGAGATAGAAGAGGATCAGATAGATTGAAACAATTATCTTTAGTTTTTGGATATAGAATATTCTAATCTGGAGGAAAAAATGTATAGAACAGAAATAAAGCTGAAAAGAGTGCCTATGGATGAATTGAAAAAAGATTTCTGTGACAGAGAGAAATTTGAAAAATTTTGTAGAGAATGCAGAAATTATGGAAGCACATGGTCATGTCCTCCTTATAACTTTGAGGTAGAAGATTATCTGAAAGGTTACAAGTATATATACCTTGTAGGTGTTAAAATTATTTTTGATGAAAAGACTTTAGAAGAAATAAATACAAAAGAAAAAATAAATGACTATACTACAGAAACTCTTAAATATATGAAAAATAAAATAATGACAGAGCTTTTGAGAGTGGAGAAAAGGTATGGAGGAAGTAAAAGTCTTTCAGCTGGAGGGTGTAAAATCTGTGATGACTGTTCTAGAAAAAATAATATTCAATGCCAGCACCCTGATATGATGAGATATTCTCTTGAATCAATGGGATTTGATGTAGGAGGAATTTCAAGTGAACTATTGGATTATGAATTGAGATGGGCAACAGAAACTCGTCTGCCTGAATATTTTTCTTTGGTGACAGGACTTATGACTAAAAGTGAAATTGAGGGATTTGAAAAGGAATTTAATATATAATTGAAAAATATTAAAAGATTTTGAGTTCATGAAATATCTAGAAAGAAAGATTCTAAATTCATGAACTCTTTTATTAAGAAAATATAGATTTAAAAATATAAAATAAATATTGATAAAAATAATTAAGAAGTTTTGAAATTATTTAGCAATTATGATTAATGCATCAATTTGAATTAAAAAAGAAAAAGTTAAAGAAAAAAGCTGCCAACTGCAGAGAACTCAAGTTCGCTAGAGATAGACAACTTTTTTATTAAAACTTATATTATTTTTATAACTGCAGATTGATTTTAATCAAACCATGAATCTACATCAGATTTAAGAATTTTTTTATTTGCTGCATCAATATCAAATTCATATTCTAATCCATCATGTACAAATTCTACCTCATAAACATATAAAGCAGGTCTATAATCATCTTCCTGATCTAATTTAATTTTAAAATATTTTACCTCACTTTCTTTGATCCCAACTGCTGAAAGTGCTGTCTGTTTTGCTTCTTCTGGACTTATTAATTTTATTCCATTATTAATAGCTTGATTTTGGATAAGGTTCATTTCAACTTCTCTAGCTCTTTTTTTATGTAATGAATCACTTGCAAAAGCCCCTGTTCCAACTAACATCATAAGTACAGCTGTAGATAATAATAGAGTTTTAATTCCCTTTTTTCCTTGGTTTAAATTTTCTTTTAAAATATTCACATTTAGTTTTTTCATATTTTTCTCCTTTTACCTATTTGATTTATACTTTGATTATATAGCTCAATTATGAAAGGAACATTAAAATTTTAATTTTTTTTTATATTTTTATTGGAAAAAATAAAGTGAATATACTTCCAGTGCCAAGAGTACTTTCAACTTCTGTATAGCCTTTATGCTTTTCAATAATCCACATAACCATTGATAATCCCAATCCCATACTTCCATTTTCCTGATTTGTTCTTGATTGATCTACCTGATAGAATCTATCCCATATTTTATTTAAATTTTCTTTACTTATTCCAATTCCATTATCTTTTATTTTTATGGCAATATAACTGTTTTTTTCATAAATTTCTATAGAAACATAACCATTTTCTTTTCCATAAATAATGGCATTTTGTATGACATTTTGAACGGCACGGCTGAAAAGCATTTTATCTACATAATACTCATGTACAGTTAGTTTATTTATCATATTTACAGCAATTTTTTTTGATTCTGCAGTAAATTGAATATCTTTTATAATATCTTCCATCAATTGTGGAATATTTGTTTTTTCATAATTTAATTGGATTTTTCCTTGTTCTGCTCTTGAGAAAAATAGAAGCTGATTAATGAGAGCAGACATTTTATTTACTTGATAATTTATACTTTCTATAGATTCTATTACTTCTTCAAATGAAGTTCCATGCTGGAGAACATATTCGCTTTCAGCCATAATAACAGCAACAGGAGTTCTTAATTCATGAGAAACATCTGATGTAAATTGTTTTTCTTTTTCAAAACTTTTTTCTAGTTTTTCAAGCATATTATCTACAGTCTTTCCCAGCATTGATATTTCATCTCTTCCATCAGGCAAACCTATTCTCAAATAAAGTTTGTTGCCCTCACTTATTTTCTGAGCAGTTTCTTGAATTTTTTTTACTGGGAGGAAAGCTTTTTTAGTAATAAAATATCCTATAAGACTTGATAAAATTACTAATACAGGGAGTAAAACAAAAGCTGCTCCAATAATGATTTTACTAAGCTGCATTATTTGGATATTGGGAACAACACCTCTTATCCAGAAAATATTATCATATTCATCTTTAATTTTTTTATCATATATATAAAATATTTCTCCATCTTTTTTCATTGATTGGACACGTCCTGATTCCAATGGAAAAGAAATAGGAAATTTATCTGGGATGCTTCCTTCAATATATTCCAATTGGATATTATATTTTAAAAGATAAACTCCATCATCATAAAAGTCAAAATCATCACCTTCTTCAATATCTTCAGCAGCATCTTCAACTACTTTTACAAGCTCATGTTTTTGATTATTAAGAATAGACATATCAGTAAATTCAACTATTATTCCAAGTATAGCTGTTACAAGTCCTATCATAAATAAGGTATACCATAAAGTAATTTTGGCACGAATAGTCAGAAATTTCATAGATTTTTCTCCTTGTCTTTAATCATATATCCTACTCCTCTTACTGTATGGATTAATTTATTTTCATAATCTTTATCAATTTTAATTCTGAGATAACGAATATAAACATCAATCATATTAGAAGCTCCTTGATAGTCATAGTTCCATATATGGGTTTCTAGTTTTTCTCGAGACAGAACAATTCCAGAATTTTGCATCATGTATTCTAAAATAGCAAATTCTTTTGCTGACAATTCGATAAAATTATTATTTCGTTTAACTGTATGTGCATTAACATCAAGAATTAAATCAGCAATCTGCAGTTGATTGCTGACTTTGCCATGACTTCTTCGAATCATTACTCTAATCCGTGCCATAAGTTCTTCAAAATGAAAAGGCTTTACAAGATAATCATCAGCACCAAGATCCAATCCTTTTACTCTGTCTTCTAGAGCATCTTTAGCTGTAAGAAATAGAACAGGAACAGAATTTCCTTCATAACGAATTTCTTTGAGTACCTCATATCCATTTTTCTGAGGCATCATAATATCCATAATAATAATATCATATGAAGTTGATTTTATATAATTCAGTGCTTCTTCTCCATCATAACATGAATCTACACTATAACCTTCAACTTTAAGTTTTTTACTGATAATACGATTCATATATTTTTCATCTTCAACAACTAGAGCTCTCATAATTTTCTCCTTTCCAGTATCAATACATTTTTTAATAGTATACAGTAAAAAAATGAAAAATACATTAAAATATACTTTTTATAAATAAAAAATATAGCTAAAATAATTATAGATAGAAATTTTTAATTGGGTAAGGAAATTTATTGATAAATAATTTTAGAAATATTAAAAATAATTTTATAAAATGGTATAATTAAATTAACAAAGTTAAAAATTAAAGAAAATTTGTTATAATTTTTTAGGAAAAAAATAGGTATATTATTTGTTGGTTGTGACTTACTTAAAAATAAAAAGTCAAAAAAATATTTTTCACTTAAAGGAAATAGGGAAAAATTTATCAAAATTTTAGAAAAATATGAGATTATAGTCAGACATTAAATAAAAATATAGATCCGCTAAAAAATGAGAATTGAAAGAAAAAATAGTTATTTGAAGATAAAGATTAATCGAAATAAAAATATTAAAAAATTTTAAAAAAAATAGAACATAATTATGGTAATTTATTATTAAGAAAGAACCGATTAAAAGAAACATCAGAAGAAATTCTGATGTTTTTTGTTTACTATTTTATTTTATTAATATTTCACTTTTTTAATTATATCTATATAAAATTATAGAATAGTGTGATAATATATCTTTACATAAAAAAAATTAATAATAATATTTAAAATTAGTTTATAAAGAGTATTAATAACTAAAAAATATAATTATATTATTATTAAAAAATTATAGGAGTGGAAAATGATTTTATCAACAGAAAAAAATGAAACAACAACAAATGCAATTAAAGTGAAGGGAGTATATAAGGAGGGGTATGGATTTATAGCAAAAAAGATAATGAAAGACAGAAGTTTAAATGTTATATCTAAAGCTATTTATGCTTATATATGCAGTTATACAGGAAAAGGACATAGCGCCTTTCCATCACAAAAATTGATATCTGCAGATCTAGGAATAAATAAAGGAACATTAGTAAAATATATTAAAGAATTGAAAGACAATGGGTATATAACTGTAATACAGCATAAAGAAAAAGGGAAGTTTGCACAAAATCTATATACTATAAATATTTTGCCGTATATGGTTTTACCATGTATGGCGACAACCGATATGGAAACTGCCAGATACGGTCAAAAGGACACTAATAATAACAATATAAATAATAACATAAAGATAAATAATATAATATACACAGAGAATCAAAATGAAATAATTGCAGAAGAAACAGAAGTTAAAAAAGAAAAAATGAAAGATATACCTGTAGAAATACAGCAGATATTAAAAAAATACAGAGATTTAGGACTGCCAGATTTTAAATATCCTCCAGAGAACTATATTATCTTAAAAGCATATAGGGAGTTGGGAATTGCAAAGCTGTATGAAGCACTGACATTGATGGCTCAATCTGAATTTGTAAAAAACAATATGAGTATAAATGCAATATTTAAAATTGAAAATCTTAAAAAAGCCCTCAATGGAAATTTTAAAGATAAAGCAAATAGAACAAAGAATACCTATGAGAACAAGAAAGAGTTTGAAAGACCAGCATATGAGAATACTACAGGGGACTTTATAAAAGACTTGCTCAATGGAGCAAATGGAGGAAAATAAGATGATAAAATGTCAATTTTGCGGGAAAGAGTATATGAAAAATCCATATAAGTATATGGATTCCCTTCCAGAGATTTTTAAAAAGAATCTGGAATATATACCAGCCTGTAATTGTCTGGAAGAAAATAAAACAAAGGAACTGGAGGAATTGGAAAGGAAGAGGATGCAGGAATGTATGAAAAACAAGATGAAAAAGTGTAAGGATATTTCTGTGACGGATGAAAAATTCACAAGAAGCAGATTTGAAAGCGCTGATATGAAAAATGATTATATGCAGCTGTCAAAAAGATATGCAGAGAGCTTTATTAGCAAGGACAAAAGAGAGGGAATGCTCCTGTATGGAGGAGTAGGAACAGGAAAGACATTTGCAAGTGCCTGTATAGCTAATTATCTCATGGAAAGAGGGAAGACTGTATTGGTAATTAATCTAGGACTGTATTTTAACAAACTGACTATGGAGTGGGGAGAAGCTGAGAAAGTAGTTCTGGAGCAGACAGAAAAATGCGACTTGATGATTATTGATGATTTCGGCAGTGAAAAAGGACTAGATAGAAATCAGACAGGATGGAGGGCTGAAAAGATATACAATCTCATTGATGGGAGATATAGAAGCGAGAAGCCCCTTATAATTTCAACAAATTTGAATTTCAGTGCAGATGAGGGAAAATGCGAGTTAAGTGAGAAATTCTCTACACAAGGGCAGAACAGGATAAGAGACAGAATAATAGATATGTGTTTTCCAGTAGAAGTAACAGGGAAGAGCAGAAGGGGAATGACCCAGAAGAGATTTGCAGAATTTATATCTTAAAAAATTCAAGAGGAAAAATGGGAAGAGAGTATACAAAAGAAAAACAAAGGGATATAAACCTAAAAGGAGAAGTGCAAAATGACTAGAGAAGATTATATGTGTCAAAAATTAGGAAGTCTTTCAAATTTTGATAAACTGCTGGTAGAGAAAATGGTGGAGCAACTTGGAGAATGGGCAACAATAGAGGAAGTAGCCAAGTATTTTAAAAGACATAAAAATACTATTTATGACAAAGTGGAAGGGGGAGAAGTTCTCAATAGAAGAATTGGAAATAAAATTTTAATTTATACAAGGAGCTTGATTTTTTTGATGGAATAATTTTGAGAGCTTCACAATTTGTAACAAATTGTAACAATTCGTCACTGTTTAATTGCTGTCATCCAGAGTATCATATACCTATGGAAACAACAAAAACATAGGAGGTAACAAAATGGCATCAGAAGAAAATCAAGTAATTTTAACAGTGGTACAAAAGGAAATTGTAAAGGTGGAAAATGCAATTAAGAGAGAAAAGGCTATATTGAAAAATATAGATGACATCACAGCAACTTTGGAGCATATAGGAGAATTAGTGGAGGCGGGAACAGCATTCCCAGAAAATTCAGCATATGAATCATACAGTGACTGGCAGGAAAGCGCAGAGAAAGAAATTAAGTCTTACAACACTTCACTGGGAACAATAGACAAGTACAGAAGTTTACTTGCAGCATACAGCTTTTATGTAAAAAATAATACACCAGAAGCATAGTAGAAGCTAGGAATCAGGAAAGGAGGAGCAAGTATAAAAACACTAGTACTTAAATTCTTAAAATACTTTATCTACAAATGGCTAGGGACTAAAACAGTGGAAAATATCTTGATAACTGCTATAGGAGAACTTGTGGAAAGAACTGAAAGCAAGGTAGATGGCAAGATATACGAAGCTGTATTTGGAAAACTGGAAGGGGAGAAAAGTGAATGAGAATGGAGAAATATATTTCAAGATAGTAACAACCATCATAACATTTCTTCTGGCCTATCACAAATATATCCTTTCACTCTTTGAAAAGAAAGTGGATAAAACAGACTGCGAGAAAGAAAGAATCTTTGCTGAGAAATTCAGAAAGGAGAATATAAAAACCCTTGCAGATGGAATAAACAGGATAGAAGAGAGAATGACAAGGATAGAGGAACAGTTGATAAAACAGAATAGAAGCTGAAAGAAAAAATAAAATGCAGAGAGTAAAATCTCTGTATTTTTTTATATTACAAAAAATTTTACTCAGTAAATAAAATAAAGAATGACAAAAATAAAGAGGGATTTTCTTATAGTTCTTCTTTATGTATAAATGCGAACCTTTTTAAGAAAAATTTCAAGCATACAAAATTAACTATAACATTCTTAATTCCTAATAAAAAAATGTATATTCTTAATGAGTATATAATATCTTTCTTAATGAATAATGTCAAGATTTTTTTTGAAAAAAAACAACTGGTATAAAGTAAAGTTCTTCAAAATAAACGTTCTTTTAATATAAAATTACAAAAATATTTTTGCAAGTGTTCGCATTTATACATAAACGAGAACACTTTAAAAAACGTGGAATAGAGAAAATAATAGAGAGGGGGAAAGATGAGGGAGAAAGATTTTTTAAGACTCTATGTAGATTTATATAGAGAAAAAGGTGAAAAAATAGCATCAGCAAAAGTAGCAAAACAGAAAATAGATTCTATATGGGAAACCCTTATAGAATCGCTTTTAAAAGAGAAAAAAGTAATTTTTAAGGGAATTGGAAAGTTTGAATTAAGAGAAACTAACCCAAGGAGAGTTGTTCTTCCATTTAAAAAGAAAGGGGAAAGTAGTTATATGCTTGAAAAGAAAATGATACCTCCAAAAAAAATAATAAAATTTGCTGCTGGGGATAATTTAAAAAAACTGCTTAATGAAAAGGAATGTGAAAGCTAATGAATAAAAAAAGTTTTATTAATGAATATAGAAAAAAAACTTCTCATAATGGAGAAATAAAAAATTTAAAAGAAGCTAGAATGGATTTAGAAGTTTTTTTTGAAACTTTAAAAGTTGGTTTATTAAAAGATGGAGAAGTAAAATTACAAAAAAAGGGAAAATTTAAAATATTACAAAAAAAGGAGAGGGTCATAAGTAATCCATCAACTAGAGAAAGAATGACAATAACTCCACCTAAAACAGTAAAATTTGTTATAGCTAAAAATATAATAAAGAAAATAAATGAAATGTCTAAATAATTTTAATTAAAGGAGAAAGAAATATGAAGAAATTTATTTTGTCAGTTATACCATGCTGTATTTTTTTTGTAAGTTGCTCAAGTCAAAATATAAATAAAGATGATCCCAGATATATACTAGAGCAGAGAAGAAAAGCCTATATGGAAACATCTAAAGAGAAAGAGGCAAAAACTATGACATATCAAGAAAAAAATGAACAACTAATGAATGAAATAAGAGGAAAGATAGATTAATAAGTACACATAAAAGGAGAAAAAATAGAAAATGTCAATGAAAATATTTAAGAGAATTATTTGTGTTTTTATACTTGGAGTAATAATGGTGGGATGTGATTCAACTAAGGATACTTCAGTGAAAAAAGAAGAAAAAATAACTTTAACAGATAAAGAAAAACAACTGGATAAAGATGAAATAGCGAAAATACTAGTGTATAAAGCATTAGTGATAGAAGCTGATAATGCGCAATATACACCAGAAGAGATAGAGAGTATAAAAAAGGCTCAGGAAAATCTAAAGGTTAATTACTTTGTAGAGAGAGAACTGAAATCAAAAACTGCTGTAACAGATAAAGAAGTACAAGATTATTATGAGAAAAATAAAGAAAGATATAACAGCAAGACATTAGAAGAGACACTTCCACTTTTGTATCAGAATTTAGCAAATGAAAAATTTACAAAAGCTCAAGTAGATTACTATAATTCTGTGATTGAAAAATATAAACTCAATGATATTTTAAAAGCAGAAGGAATCATAAAAGATGAAAAAGTAAATAAAGAAGAAGTAAAAAAAGATGAAAAAGCAAAAGATGAAAAAATAATGAAAGAAGAAGTAAAAGAAGAAAAAATAAAAAGTGAAAAAGTAGAAGAAGAAAATAAAAGTAATTAGCAAATGGAGGAAATGTCTATGAAAAAAGCAGTGTTAGCTTCTTTATTACTTTCTTTAATATTGATAGGATGTTCAAATCAAAACAGCAGACCAAGTGCAGAAAATATGGATCAAAATAGGCAGAGATTACTAAACCTGGCAATGGAAAAGAATAAATTAAAAGAACAAGAGAAGTTAAGAGAACAAGAAAAAATAAAAGAGCAGGAAAGACTAAAAGCTCAAGAAAGAGCAAGGGAAGAAGAAAAGTTAAAGGAACAAGAAAAAATAAGAGCACAAGAGAAGCTAAAAGAGCAGGAGAAATTAAGGGAACAAGAAAGAATAAAAGAAGAAAAAAGATTGAGAGAAGAAGCGAAGCTGAAAGAGGAAGCAAGACTTAAAAAAATGACAAAAGAAGAACTGTTTGAAGAGTTGAATAAAATGAATAAAGAACTTGGAAATAAGAATATAGGGGAAGAGAGAAGAAAAGAAATAATAGAGAAATTAAATTTACTAGAAGAACTTAATAAAAAATAAACTTTGGAGGGATTTATGAAAAAACTATTAGTACTAGGAACAATTGTATTATCAGCATCAATGATGGGAGCAGAAGTGGATAATCTTGAAGCGCGTTTCAAAGGTTTGGAACAGGAATACAATCTATTGATACAAAAAGAGCAGGAAAAATTTAATACAGAGAAAAAGATAGCAGAAGCAGCACAATCAACTTTGGCTAAACAAAGAGAAATATACAATCAATTATCAGAAAAAGTAGCAAAATTAAATCAAATGAAAGATGTGAAATTCTATAAAGAGCAATATGGAGAGCTTGCATCAAAATATCAAGCAGCTTTAAAAGATTTAGAAGCGCAAATGAAAGAGCAGGAAAATATAATTAATAGATTTAGACAATTAGAAGCATTAAAAACAAATAAAAGTAAATAAAAAAATATTTTAAATCAAAGGAGAAAGAATTATGCAAATTAAAAAAAGTATATTATTGGGATTAGGCGCAATATTAATATCAGCAAATCTAGCAGCAGCAGATATGACATTAGACAGTAAATTCTCACAACTTGAGGCAGAACTGAAGATGCTGGAGCAGAAGGAAAATGAGAGATTCAAGCAGGAAGAAATGATAGCAAAAACAGCACAGGAGAATTTGAATTTATTAACGACATTAAAAGGGAAGAGTAATGAAAGAACTCAAATGCTTATGAATATGGAAGGAAAAAGTATTTACAATGAAGAAGTAAAAAAAATATTAAAGCAATACCAAGTATTTGTAAGCGATATAGATAAACAGGTAAAAATAGAAGAGAGAAAAGTATTCGAATTTAACCAATTAAAAAGTTTAAGATAAACATTAAGTATTGAAAAGGTATTGTGCTCTTATTTCACAATGCCTTTATTTTTTATAAAAGCTTTATAAAAAACTAATCAATAATAAAGAAACAGAGGGAGGATTTATGAAAAAAATAATTGCAGGCATTTTTCTTTTGTCTATATTAGGAACAAGTCTTCATGCGCAAGAAATAAGTGAAAAAGAAGGAATGAAAGTTTTGGAAGAGATAAGAAGAGAGATAAAGGCAGAGGAAAGGGCAAAACAGAAAGCTATTGAAGATGCAAAGAAGGCAGAGGAAGAAGCTGAGAAAGCAAGAATTGCTGCTGCAAAGGAAGAAGAGAGAAAAGGGAAGAAAATAATTGAAGATATAAGAAGAAATCAGAATGAATCACTTGAGGAAAAAGTATTTAGAAGTGAGAATACACCTGAAGCAAGAATGGCAGCAGCAAAAGAAGCACTAAAAATAGGAAAAGACAGAATGACATTCTTAAGGGAAGAGGAAGAAGAAATCATGAAATTAGAAGAGGCAATAGGAATAAATCCAAATGAAAAAAGAGTATTCTTAAGTCAGAAATATGATGAAGTATATGATGAATTTGATTCTAATAACAGCGAGATTGAACTTCTATTACATGAAAATGAGAAGCTTAATGAATACTTGAGCAGACTAGATAAGATGGAACAAAAAATAAGAATAGGAAACTAAGGGGGAAAGATATATGAGAAAAGGCGATATTGAAAAATCTCTAAAAAGATTTCTAAAAAGAAAAGTGAGTTATTCTCTTGCACTCTTAATATCTTTCATGATAATAGGAGGAATATCATTAGGAGCAGAAATAACAGCAGAGGAGATACAGGAAAGTAAGGGAGATCTTTTAAGCAGAATACAAACAGAGCGGGAAGAAATAAAAAGAAAAATAGTAGAAAATGAGAGATTAATAAAAGAATACAACTCAAACTTTGTGGAACTTGTAAGAAAGGGAGATTTTTACTCTAAGCCTTTATTCAACAGTACACAAGTTTTTTTCAGCTATCAGCATTTAGATAGTGGAAAAATGAAAGATGTAACAGATAAAGAGTTTTCAGAAACAATAGATGCAATAAACAAGCATTATGAAACAAGAAGTGGAAGAAGTATATTAAAATCTACAGGAAACATAGGAAAAGATAAATTGATAGCAGGAAATGGAGTGGCTGTAGATACTGAGGTATTTAGAGAAACAATAGAAGTAGGAGCAAATATCAAACCAGTAGTGCCAGTACTTCCTGAAATAAATAAAGTAATTAATGTTTCAATAGGAATACCACAAATTACAGGAGTACCAAATATAACACCTAGTAGTCCAAACTCACCTACAGCTCCTCCTTCAATTATAACACCAACAATTAATGTGACTACACCTGGAGCAGTTGCCTCAATAAATGTAACAGCACCAACAGTAACAACACCAACAACACCAGCAGAAAAAAATATAACAGTAAGTGCCCCTACAGCACCTGGAGGATATGAGCCAACTATGATAAATCCTCCAAAAGCTCCTTCAATACAAGTAATAGTTCCAATAAATATTTCAACTCCATCAATAGCTGGAAGTGGAGCAAATCCGAGTGTACAATACTTCTGGTGGGATGGAAATGATGGAGTAATATCTCAAATAAGTTTAAAATCTGGAGAATATATTATAAATGGAAATTCAGGAAATTATAGTGTAGGAGTAACAGGTTATGATGCAGAAGCATTTTCTGGAACATCTCCTCAAGGTAGTAAACCAACAGATGGAACATATACTGTAAATGAAGATTTTTTTCATACTTTATTAAATGTACCATATTCATATTATGGAGAAAATGTAAAAATAACTTTTAATTCAAATAATGCTAAACTTATTGATCTTGAAACTGAGGGAATAGTAAATGGTAATTTAGATGATAGAGTTGCAGAAGGGCTAATAACTTCAGCAACACGTGATAGATTGAGAGAGTATCAGACATATACTGGAATTAAAGGCGAGGATAATACGGAGCTTTTATTTGTTAATAAAGGTAAAGTAGAAATAAATGGAACAAATTCGGCGTATTTTTTTACAACATCACATACAGATGGCGGACTTAGAACAAATTATTTAGATAATGAAGGAACAATTATAGTTAATGGAGATAAATCAGCTGTATATATGCATTCTCCAGATACACAACAATCCAAAGCATATATTTATTCAAATGGCCCAACTGGAAAGATATATGTAGATGGAGTAGGAGCTTCATTAATGCAATGGGTTTATAGTAATTTAGATGCTAATGAAGCTGCATTTGTAAATGAAGGAACTGCTGAAATAAGAGGAGCAGAGGCAATTGCTTTATATATGTCAGATAATAAGCAGTTTAAAAATGGACATGCAGCATATATAAAAAAACCAATCGAATTATTAGGAGATAAAAGTATTGGTTTAGTTGCACAAAATACCAATATAACAAATGAAAAAAATATAGTGAAGTTCAGTATTGGAAAGAAAAAACAAACTATAGCAAAAGGGAATTCTGTAAATAATATTTTTGTAGACAGAGAAAATGATCCTAATTTAGTAGAGCAAGCTATTGGAATACTGATGGACAATTTAAGTACAACAAAAACAGCAGCCCAAATAGAAATAGGAGAGTATTCATATGGGGGAATAGGAATATTTGCAAATAACGGAACAATTGAAATTTTAAAACCATATGGAGTTCCAGCAGAAAACAGTAGTATAAAAATATCTGGTGGAGAAGGAAATATTGGAATAATTGCTCAAGGGGGAGATGTAAAGTTTGAAGGAGATATTTTAATAGAAAATGGAAAAAACAACCAGATAGCAATTGCACAAAATGGGAAAAAAATAACTATAAATGGTAATGCGACAGCTGGAGATAATACTAAGAAAATTGAGGATAGTGTTGCCCTATATGCTAAAGACAGTGGAACAGCAATAAATATAGCAGAAGATAAATTAAGTTTGAATTTGTCAGGGGATAGTATTGCAATATATTCAACTGATAATGGAGAAATAACAGCTAATAGAAGTTCACTAGATCATTCAGAGACTGGATTTGGTGGTGGAATAATTGAACCAACAGCACCAGTAAATATTTATGTTGAAGGAACTACTGTATCAGGTTTAGTTAAAGGAGTAGGATTATTTGCTAACAATGGTGGAAAAATAAATACTAAAAACACATATGTAAAAGTAAAAGATGGGTCTGTTGGAATTGCATCTATTGGAAGTAATTCTAATGTAGATATAACAAATGGAATTGTAGATTATGAAGGAAATGGATATGCAGTCTACTCTGATGGGGTAGGAACTGTTAATTTAACAGATGGAGAAATAATTCTGAGAGGAAAAGCCACAGCTCTTGAATTAGATTTAAATAACGATTCTTCTCCTAATCCAATAACTTTGACTGGAGCTAAGATTGTAGTAATGTCTAATGATGCAGTAGGAGTTAATCTTAAAAATATAGGAGCTTTAAATATAGGAACACTTAAAACAGATATAGAAGCTAAATTAGGTGGAGTAAATATAGTTGCTGGAACAGATGGAAATCAAGTATTTGATAAATATAAAATAGCAGCTGTAGATGGAGGAACTTTAAACATTAATGCTCATATGAATAAATCAGATACTGATACAACTTCAACAGGGTTCTTTTACTATAGAAGATTTTTAGGTCAAAGACTTAATCTAAATGTTTTAGCTAATATAGAAGTAAAATCAGAAATTAATAGCTCTGATGCAGAAGCAAATTTTAAAGGACAGGTAGTTGGGCTTGAAATGAATTCAAGTAAATCAGCAGCAAGTGCAACAGATGCTCAGATAAATCTTGCAGCAGGGTCTAAAGTAATAGCAGATAGAACAGATACAGGTGTAGGAGCTATTGGTCTTTACATGAACTTTGGTAAAATAGATATTACAGCAGGTGCTGGAGTGGAAGTTGAAAAAGGGGCGAATACAGTTAATGACAAAGCAGTGGGAGTATATGCCGTAAATGGAAGTAAAGTTGATAATGCTGGAAATATAGAAGTAAAAGGAAATCAATCCATAGGTATTTTGGGAATGGCATATAGAGAAGATGATGAAGGAAATATACTAACAAATGAATTTGGAACTGGAGGCATTTTTGCTGAACAAGGGAAAGTAACTATTACAAATACAGGTAATATTGCTCTTGATGGAATAGGAACAATAGGAATCTATGCTAACAATAACAACACTGGCAGAGCAGCTGCAGATAATGTAGTAACTAATGATACTTTAGGAACAATAACAGTAGGAGATTCAGATAATTTTACTGCAGCTATAGGAATCTATGGAAAGAAAGCTACAATTGCAAATAAAGGAAATATAACAGTAGGAAGTGGCGGAGTAGCTATCTATGCAACAGAAGGAAGTAATGTTACAAAACTTGGAACATTAAAACTTGGTTCAGATGGAATAGGAGTAATGCTTGATGGAACATCAACTCTTGAAGCTACTACTGTTACTTTAGAAAGCAAAGAAAATACAGTGGATATTAATGGAAAAACAGGTATTTTCTATAAAGGTTCATCAACTGGAAGTGACAGCCAAGATATAGACTTAGATATAAATGCCTCAAATTTTGTAAAAGGAACAGCTATATATGTACAAGATATGAATGTCACTTCTTCTGGATCTTTAACAGTTGGAACAGAAGGAATAGGTATTTTTGTTGCAAAGACAGGAGCTGGGCCAGTAATAAGCAGAATAGGAACAAATCAGGGAACAATTGAACTTGAAGCAAATGAAAAAGCAATAGGGATGTATGGAAAAGATACAACCATCGCCAATGAAACAGGTAATGGAATAATTAATGTTGGGAATTCTTCTCAAATAGGAATGTATGCAGATGGAGCTAATGGTAAAGCAATAAATAAAGGAACAATTAAGCTAAAAGTAGATGGAGCTACAGGAATCTATGTTAAATCTGGAGCAACAGCTGAACTTGATACTAACAATAATATAGTATTTGATGGGAAATCAAGTATAGGAGTCTATGCAGAAGGTGCAAAAGTAAACTTCAAAGATAATTTGACTTTTGCAAATAATAATGAAAATAAAAATATCTATGTATATGGAAAAGATTCTGCTGTAGAAATTACTGATGGTAAAACAGTAACAGTAAATGGAATGGGAACTCCAACAACACTTGGAAATAAAACAGTAGGAATATATCTAGAAAATGCTGGAACAGGAAGTACAGTTAAAGGAACAGGAGAACTTAAGGTTGAAAATGGAGCAATAGGAATTTATTCTAAAGGAAATAATAGTTTAGATGTAAAAGTAACAGCGACTGGAGATAAAACTACAGGAGTATTCATAGATGGAGAATCAAAAATAAAAGGAACTGTTACAGCGACAGGAAATACAACATCAGGAGCAATAGGAGTATATGGAAGTGGAGGAGCTGTAAATATAGATACAGAACTTACTCTAAATATAGGAACTGTCAGTACAACTAACAAAGGAACAGGAATGTACCTTACAGATGGTGCATATGCAACTGGAGGAAAAATAACTGTAAATAATTCTTCAACTGGTAATAATATAGGAGTGTATTATAGTAAAGGAACTGCATCAGGACCTGTAACAAATAGATCTGAGATTGAACTTACAGGAAAAAATGGTGTAGGAATATATGCAGCAGATGGAATAACTTTAGTAAATAATTCTGACATTACATCAACAGCTGGGCAGAGTGACAGTATAGCTTCATATATAGGAGGAGGTTCTCAACTGACTTCAACAGGAATTATCACAATGAATGATAATGACAGTATAGGAATCTATGTAGAAGAAGGTAAAGGAATCAACTCAGGAACTATTACAATGAATGGGGCAGCAAGCGCATCAAGTAAATCAGTTGTAGGAATGATAGCTAAAGCTGTTGCAGGAAAAACAGCAACAATAGAAAATACAACTGGTGGCACAATAACAGCAGGTGCTAATCTTGGAATGTATGTAGGAGAAGATGGAACTAGTATAGGAATAAATGCAGGAAATATAAATGTAACATCAGGAACTGGAGTATTTGTAAAAGGAACAAGTGCAGGATTTAATGGTGCTGGTGGAACAATAAGTATAACTGGAAGTGGTACAGGTATCATTCTTGAAGGAACAGGAGCAGGAAAAATAACAAATGCAGGAACTATAGCTCTTGCTGCTGGTTCAGTAGGAGTATATGGAAAAAGCGGTGCAAAAATAGACTTCCCAGTTACTATTAATGGAACAGGGGGAACTGGAATATATGCTGAGAGTGGAACAGTAGTATCTGGAACTATAAATGCTGGAAATTCAAAAGATACTGTTGCAGTTTATCTTGCAGATGATACAGCTAGTGTAAATGGAGCAGTAATAACAGCTGGTGAAGTTACAAATATAGCTACTGGATCAGCTATAGGATTATACCTTGGTGGATCATCATCAAATCATACGGTAGGAAATTCTACAATAAATGCTTCTGCATCAGGAGCAGTTGGTATATATACAGAAGATGGAAATAGAATAGAGTATTCATCAACAACAAATGTAAAAAATGGAGCAGTAGGAATCTATTTAAAAGATCTAGGAACTACACTTAATGCTAATGCTGGAACTATTAATATAACAGGAAATGGAATAGGAGTATATGCTGGAACAGGTACTATTGCTAATTTAGGAACAACAGGAAATCTAACAGTAAACTTTAATGGAAATGGCGGAATACTTTCATATAATGATGGAGGTACAGTAAATCTTGGAGCTAATATAGTTATAGGAAGTGGAGCAGGAACACTAGCAGCAACAAAGGATGGAAGTCTTTCTAATTCAGGAACTATTACAGTAGGAAATGGATCAGCAGGGTTACTTGGAGAGTACAGTGGTGGAAGTGGATATAGCGTAAAAAATGATGTATCAGGAGTTATAAATGTACAGACTGGTGGTTTTGGACTAGCAGCAACAAAAGATGAAAATACTGCTGTAGGAAATTATGCTATTGTAGAGAATAATGGGGAAATAAATGTAAGTGGAAAAGATGCAGTAGGTATGTATAACGAGGTTGGAGATATTACTAATACATCAATTATAAATGTAACTGACAATGGTATAGGAATGTATCTGAAGGGTCAAGGAAATATTGATGTTGGAACTTTAAATGTTACAAAAGGTGTTGGATATGTAATTGAAGGAACATCTTTAGGAACACCATCAGGAACAATAACCCTTCATACTGGTGATAAAGATAATTATTCTATTGGAGGATATTATTTAAATACTTTAGGAACTATAAATCTTCCAACAATAACAGATGCTGACTATTCAATTAAGGCTGCTATTAAGGGTGGAACAAATACAGTCAATGGGGCAATATCAGTTACAGGAGGACAGAATAAAGTAGGAATCTTAACTTCAGATTCTACTACTGCATTAGGAGCTATAACTGTAGGAGGAAAAGAAAATATTGGAGTATTGGGAACAGGAAGCAATTTAAGCATAACTTCAATAACTGTACAGAATTCAAGTCTTACTGCTACAGAAGATATGTCTGTGGGAGTGGTACTGAATGGTGGAAGCTATAACGGAACTGGAAATGTTCTTGTTGGAAATAATGGAATAGGGCTATATGCTACTGGTATGCAAAATGGAAACATAAACTATACTGGAGGAAGTCTTCAAGTAGGAAATTCAGCTTTAGGATTCTATGGTGAAGGAACTAAGGAATTAAGTGTAAGTACTACTGGAATAACAATTGGAGATAACAATTCTATAGGAGTATATGCTAAAGGAATGAATACATCAGTAACAGGAGATATAGCAGTTGGCACAAATACAAGTATAGGTATTGTAAGTGAAGGAAATGGTAATGTAACACAGAATGGAGATATAATTATTGCTGATAAGGGAAATGGAAAAGATGATAAAGGTTCAGTTGGAATCTACAAATTGAATGGAGGAGGAATTATAGAAACAACAATGAATACCACTTTCAATGTAGGAGTCAGCGGATATGGAATCTTTGTGAAGCAAAATGCAGGACAGAAAGCATCACAGTCAGCAACAATTAACAATAAAGCAAATATGACATTAGGAATGGCAGCAGTAGGAATCTATTCTAGTGGAACAAATACAGTAAATAATAGTGGAACAATAACTGTAGGGAAAACAAATATAAATGGAGAGCCTAATAATAAAGAAAAACATCTAAACTCAGTAGGTATATATGTAACAAATGGAACTACAGTAAATAATACTGGAACTATAAATGTAAAAGAGGATTTTTCAGTAGGTATTTATGGAAGTGGAGAAGGAACACATATTACAAATGCATCAGGAGCAACTATCAATGTTGATAAAGGTGGAGTAGGAATCCTAGTACAAAATGGAGCTGTAGCTGTCAATGCAGGGACTATCAATTTAGGAAATGTAGATAGTGATTATGGAGCAATAACAGTAGGAATGGCAGCATATAACACTGCAGAAATAATTAATAATGGAGTTATTAAGGTAGATAAAGGTGCAGGAATGGTAGTAGGAATAAATGCAAAATTCCAAAATAATGGATATATAGAGGTAAAAAATGGAGTAGGAATAGAAGGTCAAGGAATTCTTGAAAATACAGGAAATATTGTAGTTATACCTGGATATTCAGGGACAAAAGTTGAAACTACAGGTGTAGGAAGTGCAGAAGTAGGAAGTATAAAAATTGACTCAAATGGAGATATACATATTAATGGTAATTACATAGGAAAAGGTGGAACAATTTCAACAGTAGGAAATCTGGTAGTAAATGGAGCATATGTAGATGTAACAACAGGAATGCCAGTATTCAATGCAGGAAACATAAGTGGAGAAGTAAATATTCTTCCAAACTTTGCACTAACAGGAAATGGAATCACATATGTAATACAGAATTTTGTAAATGCAGTAGCAGGAGCATTGGATGAAACAAAGTTTACTCCTATAACATCACCTCTATTTATTGCAAAAGTGACAGGAGATGGAGATCTTACTATTGCAAAAAGACCATATGCAGATTTGACAATAGGAACACAGTTTGATGCATTGGATAAAGGACTTGATAATATTCTTGCTAACAGTGGAGGAATAGGAAAAGATGCAGAGATATTAAAAGGATTGAATGCATACTTGGAAGGGCTTTCTGCAGATCAATTTGAAGGAGAAACATCTAGAAAACTTGCAGAAACAAGAGGAGACATCTATTCAACTATTCAAGGAAGAATGCAGGATATCAACAGAGCATTTGATAACTCTTTCTATGAGCTTGAATCATCATACAATCTAACTAAAGACAGCAGTAAGTATAGTGTAATCTATACTGATGGAGATTATAAAGATCCAACTTTAGGAATAGAAGATTATGATTACAAGATAATGGGTCTTCTTTACATGAAAGAAAAAGAAGGAACAGAGTATGGAAGCAAATATGGATATACACTAGGATTTACAGGATCGAGATTTGAATTTGAAAATGATTCAAAAGAGGATGTATATTCATTGAGAGCAGGAGTACATAGAGTTAAAAATCTAAGTGAAGAACATAAAGTATCATGGTTATCAAGAATAGAACTAGGATACAACAGACATATAGCTGAGAGAAAGCTTAATCTTCATGAAACATTTGAGAATAAGGGAGAGTACAATACTTACTCTGTAGCACTTGATAACAGAATAACAAAAGTTATCTATACAGATTTATCAAGGGAATTGGATATATATGCAGATTTAGATTTAGAGTATGGAAAAGTAGATGGTTTTACAGAAAGCGCAGGAAGCAATGGCGGACTTGAAGTACAGATTAAAGATAATGACTACTTAAGCGCACAACTGGGAGCAGGAGTGAAAGCATCCCAAAGAATCTATGCAGGAAATGATGTATCAGTAAAAGTAACAGCAGATGTAAAGTATGCATATGAACTTGGAGATAACTATGATGGAAACAAAGCAAGACTAAAAATGGAGGAGAAGGATACTACAGCTTGATTACTCAGATGAAAGAGAAGGAAAACTGATAGGAAAAGTAGGACTAACAGTGGAGAAAGCCAACTATATGGGAGTAACATTTGAAGTAGAGGCAGCAGATGAAGGAAACAGAGAAGATTCATCAGTAAAATATGGAGTAAGATTCAATTACAAATTCTAGTAATTAAAATAGTATGAGATCATTGAAAAATGGTCTCATACTTAAAAATAACAAAAAAAAGGGAAATAAATACTATGGATAAAGAGAAGATTATAGAATTTTTAATGACATGCAACAGAACTTACTTGATAGCAGTAGTTTTATTTTTCCTCATTTTCCTTATTTGCCTTTTAAATTTTATAAGAAACTATATCTCAGTAAGGAAATTAAAAAAAAACAGAAAGGAATAAAATTTTATTATAAATTTTTAGGAAATATTTACTGGTTAAGAGGAGAAATATTAAATAAAAGATATTTAGAATTAAAATATTTAAATTCAGTTGAAAGTAAAGAAGAAGCAAATGTAGTAATTCTACTGGAAAAAGTTTTAGAAAACAGCACTGGACTTATAAGCATCTATATAGAAAATTCAAAAGTTATTTTAAAAAGACTAAAGTTAAATAACGAACAATTAAAAGAAGTATTGGAAAACATACCATATACATTGGTAGAGAATGATGAAATAACAAAAGAAGAGAGTAATAGTTAAATAAATGAAAATTGAGCATAAAATGCTGGATTTAAAAGATAAAAAATATATAAAAGAATAAAAATATAATATAAATTGTTTATGTATTTTCCATAATTATAAAAAATATATAACTTAAGATAAATATTTAAAAAAATAAAAAATTGATATATTTGAAGATAGAGAAAAAATTCTTAAAATAAAGAATATATAGCAAAGTAAAGCTATTTTAAATTTTTTATCTCTCTATACTATTCAAAAACCAGTTTAATTATATAAACTTCCCCTCCAAATCAATCTCTATCTTTATTTATCAATTTTATTTTCCTATATATTATTGATTATGTGAAATAATGACATAATATGACAATGATTTTAATTTATATTATATTTTATCAAAACTAAAACTTAATAGAAATATTATTTACTCTTTATTTCTTAACTTTTTATGAAAGCTATATTTAATCAAGAGTAGAAATAGTTGAGAATATATAAATAAATTTATTGGAAAAAGTATTTAAAATGAAAATATAATTGCAATAAAAATAACAGGAGTAAAACCAGTTTTGAAATAGACAGAGAATTGTAAATTTGAAGAACTTTAGAAATATAGTTAAATGATAATGAAATATTTCTAAATCAGAAATTTGATGAAATATATTACAAGTTTAAATCTAGTAGTAGTAAAAGTCCGAGGGGGAAAAGATATATGAAAAAAATTGATATTGAAAAGTCTTTAAAAAGATTTTTGAAGAGAAAAGTAAGTTATTCGTTATCACTTTTGATAGTTTTCATGATAACAGGAGGAATATCAATAGGGGCAGAAATAACAGCAGAGGAGATACAGGAAAGTAAGGGAGATCTTTTAAGCAGAATACAAACAGAGCGGGAAGAAATAAAGAGAAAAATAGCAGAAAATGAGAGATTAATAAAAGAATACAATTCAAACTTTGTGGAACTTGTAAGAAAGGGAGATTTTTACTCTAAGCCTTTATTCAACAGCACACAAGTTTTTTTCAGCTATCAGCATTTAGATAGTGGAAAAATGAAAGATGTAACAGAAAAAGAGTTTTCAGAAACGATAGATGCAATAAACAAGCATTATGGAACAAGAAGTGGAAGAAGCATATTAAAGTCTACAGGAAATATAGGAAAAGATATGCTGATGGCAGGAAATGGAGTGGCTGTAGATACAAGTACATTTAGGGAAACAATAGAAGTAGGAGCAAATATCAAACCAGTAGAACCAGTATTGCCACAAATTAATCCAAATGTATCAGTAAATGTATCAGCACCAGAAGTAGTTTTGGGAGATTTACCAGAACCATTGACTCCAACAGCTCCAAAATTGCCAGTAGTTGGCGTACCAGGAGTAAATATTCCTTCAACACCTGGAGTAATAGAAGTTCCTATAACTATAACACAAAACAATCAAATAACAATAACAACACCAGATATAAAGACTCCAGTTTTAGTTCCACCAGAAGTTAATATAACTCCTGTGAAGATAAGTGTATCACTAAATGTAAAGACACCTGAGTCAATAACTTCTCCAGCTCCTGAAGAACCAGATAGAGTTTTAAATATAGTAGAACCAGATGCAAGTCCATTTTCAGATTTTGCATGGGCATGGATGAGTGGTACTAATCCAGTAGCTAATACTAATCCCTCAAGTTCTAGTGACCTTTCATTAGGAGATAATATTAATGTTACAGGGGGAACATTTTGGTCTGGAGTTACAACTGAGGGAGTAATAACTAATACAGCAGGATATACAGGGGCTGCACAAGATTCATATAGAGGACAGACTGCTTCTGGCTTTGATGGTGCTAGAAATTATGATAAAAGGCACTTAAGTATAATTAATTCATATAATGGAAGATGGACTGGGTTATCTGGAAATAGAATAACTGGCGGGACTTTCTATGTAGCAGGAAATGTTAATGGGATATCAGATGGAGCTCCAGCTACAGGAACAGAAGCATTTCATCTAGTGGCGGATGTTCATTTGGAAAATGTAACTGCCAACCTATATGGTAAAGCTGCCTTTATAAATGCTGAAGCTTTTAGAGGTGGTCAGACTACAATGAAAAATGTAACAATAAATGTGCTAAGAGATGAAAATACAGTTTTTCATCTGAAAGGAAGTGGCCCAGCTCAAGAAAATAAAAATTTTGGAGGAGAACAATTTGCTACAAAATTTGCAGGAAATGCAAATATTACTATTGATACTAAGACAAATAGTGTTTATGCAGTAAGAAATTTTGCTGGTGGATTAAAAATAGAAAATACAGGAAAGATTATATTTAATGGAGCATCTAATATAGGAGTTTCATTTCTTACATGGGTTCCTGATAAATCAAAGTATATAACAAAACCAGGAGCAGGCTCATTAGGAGAAGGATCAGTGGAAGCTTATATTCCTTATGTTAAGCTAGACCCTTCAAAACCCATGGAAATGTATGGAGATGAAAATGTTGGAATCTTTTTCAATAAAAAAATATCAGGATATGATGTGGGAATTCATCAGGGATATTTTGATTTATATTTTAATATTGGAACACAATTGAATTCAACAGGAGAGGCTACACAAATAGCTGGAGGACAACTTGAAAAAGATGGATATACAAATACAACTGTTGATGGAAATGTAGGTGTCTATGCTATATCAGGGCAAAGAGATGGAGTAGATGTTACCCAACTGTCAAATATATCATATTTTACAAATGACCCTATTCATAATTTAATAATGGATAAATTTGATATAAAGTTTGGAAAATATTCTAAAAATGGATTTATGTTCCTTGCTAAAAATGGAACTGTTATAGACATACAAGGAATAAAAACTACCACTTTTTCTGATGGAATAAATGGAACAAGTACATCAGAAGCTGATACAGGAATGGGAACTATTATTGCCTTTGCAGAAGGAAAATGGACAGCTGCAGGAACATCATTAGCTGGAAATAATTTAGAAGGAAAACCTACTGAAATAATAGTGGATAAAAACCTCAATATGATGAGTAAAGAAGGAATAGCATTTTTCGCAAAAGATGGAGGATTAATCACTGTAAAAAAAGCTGCTGAGGGATATGGATATGGCTCTATAATAGGTTATGCAGATAATGGAACTGTAAAAATCAATGCAGATATAAAAGCTATAGATAGTGGAGTAACTACTGAAAATAAAAAGTATAATAATATCGGAGGATATGCTATTGCAAATGGAACTATTACAGTAACAGGAAATGCAGAAATAAATGGATTGGGAGCTTTTGCAAATGGAGCAAATGCTAAAGTTTATTTAAGAGGAACAGGAAATAAGATAAAAACAGGAGTCAGTGGCGGGCTTGCAAGTCTTAAAGGTGGATATGTAGAATTTGGTGGGGGAACTATTGAACATAAGGATATTAAAGCAGGAGATCACTATCAAAAACTTCCTTTCTTTGCAGATGATACTTCAAAGATAAACTTTACAGGGGCAACTACAATAACAATGTATAATGGAGCAGTGTTTTCTGGAGAGAGAGATGACTATGCAAGTGAAGCAGGAACTTCAGCAAAATATAATGGTATGGGTAATGTTACAATAAGTCTGCAAAATAATGGAATTAATCTAGGTGTATTTAAAAATCAAAATATAACATGGAATGGAGAAACAGGATATCTAGGACATTTAGCAACTATTCCTAAAGTTGCAGCTATTCAAGAAAATGGGCACTGGTATAATAGTTATCTTGAAGGTGGAACAATGGTAATAGCTCAAAATATAGATTTAGATGCTAAGTCTGAAGGAGATACAAAAGGAGAAGATGCCTTTAATGATATTGGAATGGAAAGAGAACAAATAACTATTAATTCTGGTATTGAAATAACTTCTATCAATGGTAATGGATTAGTGCTTGGGTCAAATGTGACTGCTAATACTAGTGGAAAAAATAGTGATTCTGGATATATAAATAATGGTGAAATAAAAATAAGTGGAGGAAATCAAGCAGGGATATATGTAAGTTATGGACATATACAAAATAATGGTCTTATAGAAACTGATGGTGGAAGTGGAGCTGTAGGAGTAAATGGAAGTAAAATAGAAAATACAGCTACGGGAACTATTAATATTGGAACTGCTGAAACTGCAAATGGAGTAGGAATAGTTGGATTAGCAACAAAAATAAAACCTGATGGGAGTCCAGATACTCCTGAATCATATGGAACAGATGGTGGGGATACAACTACTAAAGTTTTAGAGATTTCTAACAAGGGAGATATAATTGTAAAAGGAACTTCAGGAGTGGGTATTTATGCTGAAAATAATGTAGCTTCTGTAGGAAAAGATAGAGCTTTTGTTGAAAATACAGGAAGTATAACAGTTGGAAATTCAGGAGTTTCTGCTGCAGTTGGAATTTATGGGAATAAATCTATAATTTCAAATACTGGTAATATTACAGTTGGAAGTGGTGGAGTAGCAATATATGCAACAAATAATAGTGAAATAACAGCACTTGGAACATTAAATCTTGGTTCTGGTGGAATAGGAGTAATGGTTGATGGAACATCAACTATTACAGCAGTAGCAGTTACTTTGGAAAATAATGAAGATACAGCTAAAACAGGTATTTTTTACAATGGATCAGATACTGGAATTGATGATAAAACTATAAATTTGGATATAGATGCATCTGAATTTAAAAAGGGGACAGCAATATATGTAAAAAATATGAATATTACATCTTCTGGTAATTTAAAAGTGGGTGGAAATGGAGTAGGTATTTTTATAGATGGAACTGTAAATAATAAAGCAAAAAATACAGGAACTATTGAGCTTACATCTGGTAAAAATGGTGCTGTAGGTATGTACACTACAACTGCTAATATTATTAATGATGCAACAGCAGGAATAATTGATGTTAATGATTTTTCTCAAATAGGAATGTATGCAGAAGGAGCTAGTGCTAAGGCAATAAATACTGGAAAAATTAATTTAAAAGCAAATAGTTCTACAGGAATTTATGTAAAATCAGGAGCAATAGCTGAAATTGCTGGAAATGGCATAACATTTGATGGAAATTCAAGTGTAGGAGTTTATGCTGAAGGCGCAGAAGTAAAATTTACAGATAATGTAAAATTTACAAGTGATAATATAAATAAAAATATCTATGTATATGGAAAAAATTCTGATGTAAAAATAGGAATAGGTAAAAAGGTAGAAGTAGATGGAGTTAATTCTACAGACGCTTCAGGAAATAAAACAGTAGGAATATATCTTGAAAGGACTGCAGATGGTACTGGAAGTACATTTACAGGGGATAAATATACAGAGGGGCAATTAAGTGTCATAAATGAAGCAATAGGAATATATTCTAATGGAAATAACACTTTAGAAGATATAAATATAACAGCAACTGGAGATAAAACAACAGGAGTATATATAGCTGGAGAATCAACTGTATCTGGAATTGTAACAGCTAGAGGAACAAATTCTGTAGGAGCAGTTGGTGTATATGGAAGTGGAGGGGCTGTAACTATAGGAACAGGAGGTCTTACTTTAAATACAGATACTGGTAAGGGAATAGGAATGTATCTTACAAATGGTGCTTCTACAGCTGGAGGAACAATAACTGTAAATAATACAGTAACTGATGTTAATAATATAGGATTATATTATAGTGTTGGAAATGCAACAAATAGTTCAGCTATTTCTCTCATAGGAAGTAAAAGTATAGGAATATATGCAGGAGAGGGGATAACTCTTACTAATAGTGCTGATATAACATCAACAGCAGGAAAAACTGAAAATATTGGTTCATATGTAGGAGGAGATTCAAAACTAACTTCAACTGGAAATATCACAATGGCTGATAATGACAGTATAGGGATATATGTAGAAGAAGGTAAGGGAACCAACTCAGGAACTATTACAATGAGTGGAACAGCTAGTGCCCAAGATAAAACAGTTGTAGGAATGGTTGCTAAAGCTGGTACAGGAAAAATAGCAATAATAGAAAATATATCTGAAAAAGAGATAATAGCAGGAGCTAATCTAGGAATGTATATAGCAGGAACAGGAACAAGTTCGGGTAAAAATACAGGAAAAATAACTACAACTACAGGAACAGGAGTATATGTAGATGGTGCTACTAACAGTTTTGATGGAACTGGTGGAACTATTACATCAGGAGGAGTAGGGATATCTCTAAATGGAACAGCTGCAGGACAAATAAAAACTGGAACATTAGATATAAAGCCAGATGGAGTTGGTGTATATGGAAATAATGCCAAAATAGATTTTGCAGTAAATGTAGAAGGAGAAGGAGCAGTAGGAGTTGCTGCCAAGGGACATTCAGTGATATCAAAAGATGTAACAACAGGAGTAGGTTCTGTAGGAGTATACCTTCTTGATGATACAGTTACATTTGAGAATGTAAATATAGAAACAGGAAATAATAAAGAAGAAACTACCAGTGGAGCAAATGATGGCAAAACATCAGTAGGAATTCTTTTAAATGCTGCTGGAGCATATACACTGGATAAAGTAAATATAAATGCAAAAAATGGAGTAGGAGTATATTTAGAAGATAGTACAAAACCTAATTCTGGAATAAAGACTCTTACACATAATGGAAAGATAACCATTGGAAATAATGGAGTAGGAATATATGTAAATAAAGGAAATATTCTTACAACAAAAACAACAGTTCTTGATATAAATGGAGGAACGGGAATATATTTAGATGGAGGTACAGCCAATCTAGGAACAACTGCAGAGAAACTTACATTTAATTTTTTAAATGGAGGAATAGGAGTATTTAACAGTGGTGGAACTCTTAATCTTGGAAGTAATTTTGTTGTAGAAGGATTAGGAACACTTATAGCAACTTCAAATGGAGACTTAACTTCAGCTGGTAATTTAGATGTAGGAGAAAAATCAACAGGGCTTCTGGGAACATATGACAATAAAACTATAGTGGCAAAAAGTATAAAAAATAATGGAGGGACACTAACAGTTCATAGTGGAGGAATAGGGCTTGCAGCAGTGAAAGGAACAAGTAATCCATTAGCAGCAGTTACAATAATAAATGATGGGATTATTAATGTAAGTGGAAAATCAAGTATAGATCCTTTTACGCCTTCTATAGGAATATATACAGATGTAGCTGATATAGTGAGTACAAAAAATATTAATGTAGGAGATAAGGGAATAGGAATATATTCAAACTATAATGCAGTATCTACATCAATACAAAATAATGAGATGACTATAACAGGAACAGAAGGAATAGGAGTATATCTGAAAGGGAGCATACATGATCTTTCAGTGAATAATATAACTTCAACTACTGCAGGAAATACAGGATTAGTTCTTGATGGAGTCACTTCAAACATAAATGCAGGAACTATTGCTTTAGGAAATGAAAGTGTAGGAGTAATGGCAACAGGAACAACTTCTTCTACAATAGATGGAAGTATTACAGTAGGAGATTCAGGTGCAGGTAAGAGTGCAATAGGAGTAGTAGCAAAAGATTCTAATATAATTTTAGCAGGAACAACAGCAATTACAGCTGGGGATAAAGGAATAGGAGTGTATGCTGAAGGAACTGGAACAGTTACAGTTACTGATACTGGAAATATAACAGTAGGTACAAATGGAATATATATGTATTCCAAAGGAACTGTATTGAATTTTACAGGAGATATCACAGCTGATAATCAAATAGGAATAGTAGCAGAAGGAGGAAGTGTAACTGCGAATGGAACTTCAACTATAATAGCTAAAGGTGGTGGAATAGGAGTATATGTACAAAACACAGCTCCATCATTTATAACAACATCAATTACAGTTCAAAATGGAATTGCTGAAACAGCTTTTGATCCAGCTAAATACTCTATAGGGGTTTATTATGATAGTGTAGCATCAATAGGAATAATGCCAACAATTACACAAATAGGAAACTATACAATAGGTGCAGTATTAAATAATTCAACAGGAAATATATCTAGTACAATTTCTCTTGGAGGAGCTGGAACAGCTAATCAAGTAGGAATAATGGCGAAAGGAAGTTCTAATCTTACTATAGGTGGAATATCTGTAGCTGGAGGAGACAACAATATTGGTATATATGGAGAAAATAGTACAATAAAAGTTACAGGAAATATATCAGTAGATGCACCAAGTTCATTAAATGCAGATGATCCAATGAAATACTCATCAATTGGAGTATTTTTAGATAGAGGAACATATACAGGAACTACAGGGAATCTTTCAGTAGGAAACAGCAGCATAGGAATCTATGGAAAAAATATGACTGGAAATATTAGCCAAAGTGGAACAACTATGAATGTAGGAGATAATGGAGTAGGTATCTATGGTTCAGGAAGTGGAGATATTGCTTTAACAATGTCAACAGGAATAACTCTTGGAAATAACAATTCTATAGGAGTATATGCTAAAGAAGGAATGAATGCATTAGTAACAGGAGATATGGCAGTTGGTACAAATACAAGTATAGGTATTGTAAGTGAAGGAAATGGTAATGTAACACATAATGGAAATATGATTATTGCAGACAAAGGAACTGGGGAAGGAGATACAGGGTCAGTAGGAATATATAAACTGAATGGAACAGGAACTATAACAACTACAGCAGGAAATGACTGGACTGTAGGAAACAGTGGATATGGAATTTATGTGCAGCAAGTTATAATTACTAAAGATGCAGGTGGAAATATAATTTCATCAACTGTGACTTCTAATTCTGCTACAATTAATAACAATGTTAATATGGATTTGGGAATGGCAGCAGTAGGAATCTACTCAAATGGAAAAAATATAGTAACAAATACAGGAAATATAACTGTAGGAGAAACAAATGTAAATGGAAACCATGATGATGCAACAAAACATGAAAATTCAGTAGGTATATATATTGGAGAAGGAACTGTGGCAACAAGTTCAGGAACAATAACAGTAAATCATGATCATTCAGTAGGAGTATATGGAACAGGAATTGAAACTAAGTTTACAAATACTGGAACAATAAATATAGATAATGGAGGAGTAGGAATCCTTGTAAGAGATGGAGCAGTAGCTGTCAATGCAGCAGGAGCCAATATTAATCTTGGAGGAACACTTGCAGACTGTGGAGCGATAACAGTAGGGATGGCAGCCTATAATGGTGCTAGAATAGAAAATTATGGGGATATAACTGTAAATGCAGGTGTTGGAATGCTTGTAGGAAATGGAGCAACATTTTTTAATGGTGGAACAATAACAGTAAATAATGGAGTAGGAATAGAAGGAATTGGAAATACAGTAAATGCAGGACATATTGTAGTAAATGGTGGAACAGGAACACAGTTAGCAGGATTAGCTAATGCACAAATGGGGTCTGTAGAAATTACTTCAGATGGAAGTATTAAAATCAATGGAAATTATGTTTCTGCAGGAGGAACACTTACAACAGACGGAAATCTGATAATAAATGGTGCGTATGTAGATGTAACAACAGGAGTACCTTTGTTTAATGCTCATAGTGTAAGTGGAGAAGTAAACATTCTTCCAAACTTTGCATCAACAGGAAATGGAATCACATATGAAATAAAAGATTTTGTAAATACAGCAACAGGAGTAATAACTGGAACAAAACTTACACCAGTAACATCACCTCTATTTGTAGCAAAAATGACAGATGGTGGAGATCTCATTATTGTAAAAAGACCATATGCTGATATCACAATAGGAGAGCAGTTTGATGCACTAGATAAAGGATTGGATAATATTCTTGCCAACAGTAATGGAATAGGTAGGGATGCAGAAATATTAAAAAATTTAAATGCATATCTTAATGAATTTGGTGGAGACCAATTTGGAGAGGAAGCTTCTAGAAAACTTGCAGAAGCAAGAGGAGATATCTATTCAACTATTCAGGGAAGAATGCAGGATATCAACAGAGCATTTGATAACTCTTTCTATGAGCTTGAATCATCATACAATCTAACTAAAGACAGCAGTAAGTATAGTGTAATCTATACTGATGGAGACTACAAAGATCCAACTTTAGGAATAGAAGATTATGATTACAAGATAATGGGTCTTCTTTACATGAAAGAAAAAGAAGGAACAGAGTATGGAAGCAAATACGGATATACACTAGGATTTACAGGATCGAAATTTGAATTTGAAAATGATTCAAAAGAGGATGTGTATTCATTGAGAGCAGGAGTACATAGAGTTAAAAATCTAAGTGAAGAACATAAAGTATCATGGCTGTCAAGAATAGAACTAGGATATAACAGACATATAGCTGAGAGAAAGCTTAACCTTCATGAAACATTTGAGAATAAGGGAGAGTACAATACTTACTCTGTAGCACTTGATAACAGAATAACAAAAGTTATCTATACAGATTTATCAAGGGAATTGGATATATATGCAGATTTAGATTTAGAGTATGGAAAAGTAGATGGTTTTACAGAAAGCGCAGGAAGCAATGGCGGACTTGAAGTACAGATTAAAGATAATGACTACTTAAGCGCACAACTGGGAGCAGGAGTGAAAGCATCCCAAAGAATCTATGCAGGAAATGATGTATCAGTAAAAGTAACAGCAGATGTAAAGTATGCATATGAACTTGGAGATAACTATGATGGAAACAAAGCAAGACTAAAAAATGGAGGAGAAGGATACTACAGCTTGATTACTCCAGATGAAAGAGAAGGAAAACTGATAGGAAAAGTAGGACTAACAGTGGAGAAAGCCAACTATATGGGAGTAACATTTGAAGTAGAGGCAGCAGATGAAGGAAACAGAGAAGATTCATCAGTAAAATATGGAGTAAGATTCAATTACAAATTCTAGTATTAAAATATTATAAAAAAAGTTTTTTAACAAAGAGAAATAAAAAAATCATAATAACTTGGAGGAGATAACAATGATTAAATTAACAAAAAAAGAATTGGAAACTTTAGGAGAAAATAAGGATGCTATTGCACAGCTTTTAGTAAGAAAAGCTATCCTTGCAGAAATGGAAAAGAAAGAATATACAGAGGAGGAAAAAAAGTATCTTGAGGAAATGAAACTTAATATGGAAATAGAATTCTATCTTAATTCAATAGCGCAGAAAACAGTAAAAATATATGATTACGAGTTATTAGAAGTATATAAAAATAATACAGAAATATTAAAAGATAAGAATACAGTAGAAGTATATCCACAACTTCAACAGGCATTATTTAATCAAAAACTAGGTGAAGAAAAGGTAAAAGTAATAAATGAATTAGTAGAAAAATATAAAATAAATGATACTTTAAAAGAATATATAAAGGTAGAAGATCCAAAGAAAAAAGAAGAGAACAAATAAGGAGGAAAGAAAATGAAAAAGATGTTAATAGGATGTATATTAGTAGTATCAGCAATATCATATTCAGCAACAGATGTAATGTCAACACTGGAACAGCTTGAACTCAATCTTCAAAAATTAGAGGCAGAAGAAAAAGCAATGTACAATCAAAGAAAAGCTGAAGCAGAAGAAGCAGAGAGAACACTAGCTTCACAAAGAAAAGTATATTCAGAAATAGTAGAAAAGGAAAAAATAATTCAAAATGTAAAAGAGAATAGATTTTATAAAGCACAATATCAAGAATTAGCAAAAAAATATGGACAGGCTAAAAAAGAACTAGAAGCAGATATGAAAAAACAGGAAGAAATAATTAGTATATTTGAAGCAATAAAATAAAAAATAATACTATAATTGAAGAAAATCAGCTGCCTATTGGCAGCTATTTTTTGCAATCGCATTAATAGAACAAAATAATAAAAGATTATAAATATAAAATTTAAAAAAGAATGGTTTTAAATTAAAAAAATTAGTAAAATAAATTTATAACAGCACTTAAAAACTAGTAAAAAAATTAAAAAAATGAATTAAAAATCTCTTTATTAAGAAATTATAAATAAATTTTAAAGGAGAAAATATTGGATAATACAGGTTTTTATGAAAAAAAGAAGAAAGAAATAATTAAGTTTAATAGTTTCAACATCTGGGAAAATAAAGAATATGAAGAATTTAAATCTAAAAATAAAGTAACACTGATTGGAAAATATAATATGGTTCTTGAAAAAAAATCATATTATTTTTTTGATGAATTAGAAGATGTTAATAAAAATAAAATAACTCTTTTAACTACTGAAGAAACTAGAAAGGATTTAAAAAATGGAGAAAATTATGAAATGACAGGAATATTGAAAGTATTTCCTGATAGATATTCTGTAAAATTAAAATTATACACTCAAATGAAATTAATTAAGGCTAAAAAAATTGAAAGTGCTGAAGAATATCCAGATTTCTTAAGTGCTATTCGATTAAAAGAAAGTTTACTTAAAATCAAAGCTAAGGAAAATAAAAAAGAAATTGATATAATTTATTCAAAATTAGAGAAAAAGGAAAAAGTAAGATTTTTAATTATAACAAGCTTAAAGGGAAATAATGGAACTAATGACACTGATATAATGAATGATCTTTATAAAAATGGAAATTATAAAAATGAAATTCAAAAGTTTTTTGGTTTTACACCAGTTGGTGATGAAAATATAATAAGAACTTCCTTCAATGATTATGAATTTATGAAAGAATATGAACTTGTAAAAGAAATTGAAAAAAAAATTAGTGAAGCTCAGAAACAAAATATTTCATATGATTACTTAGTTTTCATTAAAGGTGGAGGAAGTAAGATGAAACTTTTTGATGATATAGATTTTTGTAATGAAATAGTAAAATTAAATATTCCATTTATAACAGCTTTGGGGCATTCAGATGATAATTCTAGATTGTTGTGTCAATTAGCTGATATAGATTGCCAAACTCCTTCATATTTAGGACAGGATCTCATAAAAATAATAAATATTACTAAAAATAAACTAGAAAATAAAAATAATAAAATTATAAATGAAAGAATAGGAGAAGAGAGACAGAATAAAAAAGTAAAAGGGCTAGAGGAGAAAGTAAGAAAATTAAATTTAAAATTTGTAATATCTTTGTTTATTATAATATTTTTACTAGGATATATAGTTTTTTCTACCTTTTTTATGAAACAAAATATAGATATACCAACAACTCTTCCTAAAAAAATTTCAACAAAAAAATTGGTTTATTCAGAAGATGAGGTATTTACAGTATTGTTATGGAAAGGATATAAAGGAGAAAAAGCTATATATGCTTTTCAAAAAGATAATAAAATGCAGCAAACTGGAAAAGTTAATGAAGCACTATTAAAAAAATTAGGAATAAAAATAAAGTATAATGAATAAATTTTAAAATAAAAGAAAAAAGAGAAAGTTCTTCCTATATTTTCATAATTGAAGCAAAACTCACTTTCTTGATTTTTTTAACAAATTTTTTTGTTTTCAGATTTTTTCTTAAAGATAGTTTTATAATATCTTAAACTATTTCTTGTGCTGAAAGAAAAATGGAATATATACAGTATCCTTATTTTATGCTATACTGAATATATAACTAGTGAGAAATTTAGAGTCTTAAAGTAAATAATACCTACTTTAGATATCTAAAAATATTTAAAATATCAAAAAAAGAGAAAAATAAAATTGAGCTGAGAGGAACAAAGAAATTCTATCTTAGCTCTTTTCTTATACTTTTTAAAATATTAAATTTTTAATTGATTCATAAGATCTAGGGGGCTTTTATGAAAAATATTCAAAGACATTTCATTCTTGTAATTATGGTAGTTGTATGTGTTATTTTATGGAATCAAATTGTAGTTATGAAATACGGAACAACTCTTCCAACATATTTGAAGTATTCATCACCTATTACAGAAAAAGAAAGGGATTATTTGAAATTTCATAGCCCAATTAGGTTGGGAAGTGATATTACTGCCCCTCCAATTTCCTATTATGATAATACTGCAGGGGAGTATGCTGGATTGATTGTTGATTATGTAAACTTTTTGTCAATTGAAACAGCAACACCTATTACTATAAATATGTATACTTTTTATAATTTAATGGAAGCTTTGAGAGAGCATAAGATTGATGTGGGAGATATGTTTCCCAGTGAAAGCAGAGCAAAGGAATTTAATTTTTCTATCCCAATATATCGATTAAAAACTGTTGTTATTTCTCCAAAAGATGGGAGTAATATATTAGATATTATGGAATTGTCAGGGAAAAAGGTAGCAATTCCAAAAGGAGATTTAGCAGCAGAATATATCAATAATTTTTTAAAAGAAGAAAGAAAACCAATGGTTCAATTTGTTTTAGTAAATGATACAAAAACAGTTTTGGAACTTTTACAGCAAGGGATTGTTGATGCTGCAATTGGAGATGAAGTTGTTATTTCTACCTATTGGAAAGAGTATAATGTTTATGAAACTCAGAAATATAATGTGATTCTTTTATATGAAAAGGATGTAGTATTGGCAGTAAATAAAGATTCTGATTTATTGCTGTCCATACTTAATAAGGGTATTTTACAGATGAAAAAAAATCATATAGTGCCAAAGGTTCAACAGAAATGGTTTGGAATTTCTGAATCTATAAGAGGAGAAAAGAGGGAACTGGAATCATTTATCAATATTGCAATTATTTTGCTCATTTGTTTAATAGGCCTTTATATATGGAATTATTTTCTGAAAAGAAGAGTGTTGGAGAAAACAAAAGAAATTGAAGAAAATAAGAAAAATATCAGTATGATATTGAATAATCTGGACATAGCTCTGTTTATTATCAATGAAGCTTGTGTAGTGATAGAATGTAATCGTGCCTCTTTGACTTTGCTTTCTCAGAGTAGGAAGGATGTAGTGGAAAAAAGTCTTTTTGAATTCTCTTTTTTATCTGAATTATTGGAAATATCAAAATATCCTCAATGGAAGGAAGATCTTAGTCTTAAATTTAGAAATACATTAAAAAATAGATGTTATGAAGTTAAACTTTCTCCTTATATTTCAAGAGAAGAAAAACTTAGAATTTTAAGTATAGAAGATATAACAGAAAAACTTATTATAGAGAGAAAGCTTCATCAAGAAAATAAAATGATAACCATAGGTCAGATATCAGCTGGTTTGGCACATGAAATCAGAAACCCTCTGGGAACAATAAGGAATGGAATTTATCTTATTAAAATGAAAGTATCTAATAAATCACAGGAAAAAGCTATAAGTATGATGGAAAATTCAATTCAAAGAGTTAATAATCTGATTGAACATTTACTTAGATTTTCAAGAACAGCATCTGATAAATGTACTCAAGAAAACATTGAAACAATAGTAAGTAATATAATGACTTTAATGGAAACAAAATTAAAAGCTAAAAAAATCAAGTACCATGTCAACTTAGAGGGAAACCCTATGGTAACTTTAAATGCAGAAGCTGTTAATATTATTTTGATTAACCTTATTGAAAATGCAATTGATGCTTTTTCAATTACCAAAGATGATAATTTGATACAAATCTCTATTTCTTCTGCAGAGGATTCTCTTCACTTTTTAATTGAAGATAATGGAGTGGGAATATCAGAGGAGGGACTTCCTTATATTTTTGATCCTTTTTATACAACAAAAGGAGAAGGATATGGTACAGGGCTTGGGCTATATCTTGTATATAATGAAGTCAAAAAATATAATGGAGATATCTCTGTTGAAAGTCAATATGGGATGGGCACAAAGTTTTTTATTTCTATTCATTTTTAAAAAGGAGAATTAGATGCTTGCAGATTATAAAATTTTAATTGTAGATGATGAAGCAGATTATAGAGAGATGTTTTCTCTAATATTAGAGGAGAAGGGGTATTATGTTTATATGGCTTCCTGTATTGCAGAAGCAAGAGAAATCATCAAGGACCATAAAATTGACATGGTAGTAACAGATTTGATTATGAAAAATGAAACAGGGATAGAACTTCTTCACTGGATAAAAGATTATGATACTGAGGTAGGAGTTATTATTGTTACTGCATATGGAACAGTTGAAACAGCAGTTCAGGCAATTCAGAGTGGAGCATATAATTATTTTATTAAAAGCAATGATCCAGGTACTTTACTTCTGGATATTGAGAGGTTTTTACAGTTAAAGCAGCTCAAATTAGAAAATAGTTTACTAAAAAATCAAAATAAGGAAATATCTTTGCTTGAATCAAATAATACTGATATGCAAAATATATTAGATATATGTAAAAAAGTTGCTAGAAGTAATATATCTGTTTTAATTCTTGGGGAATCTGGAGTTGGAAAAGAAGTAATAGCTAGATATATACATGAAAAAAGTGAAAGAAATACTTTTCCATTTGTTCCAGTCAATTGTCAGGAATATTCAGAAGGAGTTCTTGAATCAGAGTTGTTTGGACATGAAAAAGGTTCTTTTACAGGAGCAATTAAACAAAAAATAGGAAAATTTGAAGAGGCCAGCCATGGAACATTGTTTCTTGATGAAATTGCAGATGTTTCAATGAATACACAGGTAAAGCTCTTAAGAGTACTGGAAGATAAAAAAATAGAGCGTGTTGGTGGAAGTAAAAAAATGGATGTCAATATCAGATTGATTTCAGCAACTAACAAAAATATTTATGAAGCTGTTAAGAGTGGAATTCTTCGAGAAGATTTTTTATACAGAATTAATGGAATTGTTATCCATGTTCCTCCTCTTCGGGAGAGACCAGAAGATATTGAAAGTTTTATTCATTTTTTTGTTAAAAAATTTGAAATGGAGTTGAAGAAAAAAATAGAATATATAGATGAAGAAACTATGAATTTTTTAAAAAACTATCATTATCCAGGGAATATCAGAGAATTAAAAAATATAATTGAACGTTTGATAGTTTTAGCAGAAGGTTCTGTTATATATTTTAAGAATGCAAAAAGATATCTGCAGCACACAGAAGAAGATGGAAGTCTACATTCTTATGAAAATTTGCGAGATGCAAGAAACCAATTTGAAATGGAATTTATACGTTCTAAAATCAGAGAGTGCAAAGGAAATTTATCTAAGGCTGCAGCTGCCTTGGATATCAGCAAACGTCAGTTAAATAATAAAATTTTAGAATATAATCTTAGAGAATGGATTCAATCTCTTAAAGAGTAATACTTCTTTCTTTGATACATAAAATATAATTTAAAAAATTTCAAATTCAATTCAAAAGAGAAAATTTATATTGCAAAAGTGTTTCATAGATCTAAAAATATTATTTTTTAAAGAATAAAGAAACAGGAAATATATTTCTCAAGTTGGGAAATATATTTCCTGTTTTTAATTAAATTTAATTGTATTTTCTCTGCTGTTTAAAGTAAAACATATCTTTTCTTATTGGCATAGTAATTGCTATATATTATATCAAATATCATGAAAATAAAGGGGGAAAGATATGAGGATAGCAAGAAAACCTAAAATTTGGGAGGCTTTGGTTCCTATTGTAGGAATGGCAGTAATCATTGTTTATTCTATGCTTGTATTAAAAGTAGATCCACATATTCCTATTGTAATTTCAACTATTCTTGCAGGAGCCATGGCATTGAAAGTAGGATGCAGCTGGCTTGAAATAAGAAGTGGAATGATTGAAAGTGTTTATAGAGCTGTAGAAGCTTTGATTATTGTTATGATTGTGGGAATGTTGATTGGTTCATGGGTTTTAGCAGGTTCTGTTCCAGCAATGATTTTTTATGGATTGGAATTGATTTCTCCAAAGTTTTTTCTGCCTACAGGATGTATTTTATGTGCAATTGTATCTGTTGCAACTGGAAGTGCTTGGACTTCTGGAGGGACAATAGGGGTAGCTCTTATGGGAATTGGAACAGGTCTTGGAATTAATCCTGCACTAACAGCAGGAATGGTTATTTCAGGAGCATATTTTGGAGATAAGATTTCTCCTCTATCAGACAGCACCAATGTTGCTGCTGCTACTGCAGAAACTGACTTATATTTACATGTAAGATCAATGATGTATACAACTGTTCCAAGTTTTTTAATAGCACTTTTGCTGTATCTGATTATAGGATTAAGATATGATACTTCATCAATAAATTTAGAGAATATAAGCTTAATAAAAGATGCACTTTCTACTACTTTTGTTATTAGCCCTTGGCTATTAATACCTCCAATAGTAGTATTGATAACAGCTGTAAAGAAGGTTCCTGCTATTCCTTCTCTGCTACTTGCAACAACAGTTGGAAGTATACTTGCCATGATTTTTCAGAAAGCAAGTCTTGTGGATGTTTTGAATGTTTTGCAAAATGGATATGTAGGGGAAACTAATGTAGAGATTGTAAATAAGCTGCTTACTAGGGGTGGAGTCAATGGAATGTTATGGACAATTTCTCTTATAATTTTTGCTCTATGTTTTGGAGGTATTCTGGAAAAGGCAAAATTTACTGAGGTAATTTTGGAAAAAGTAATAAAATATATTCATTCAGTTGGAAGCCTTGTAGCTACAACTATTGTGACTGGAATTTTGTGTGATTTTGTTCTTACAGATCAATATCTAGCAAATATTATTCCAGGAAGAATGTATTATAAAGTTTATGATGACATGGGACTGGAAAGATATTATCTATCTAGAACATTGGAGGATGGAGGTTCGCTTTGGTCTCCTATGTTTCCATGGAATGGTTGTGGAGCATATCAATCTGCTACTTTAGGTGTTTCTACTTTTGCTTATTTTCCTTATGCCTTTTTAAGTTTAATAAATCCAATTGTTTCTATTATTATGGCATACTTAGGAATAGCAGTATTCAGAAAGAAACTTCAAGATCAAGATGTTGAAGTTATTGATGTAGAAAATTTAAATGAACTAGATGCAATCAGAAATAAAATGGAATAAAAGAATAACTGGGGGAGTATTCATATATTCTTTAACTGCATCCCTTTCTACTATTAAAAGCTTAGGGATGCAGTTATATTTAAAAAGTTAAATGATTTTAATTAAAAAAACTTTGTAAGATATGTATTTATTTTCATTATAGTTAAAAAATATAGGACTAAAGATGCTTTAATTAATGGTTTAATCGGAATAAAAAAGCAGTTACTAGAGTTTTCTATAAAACAGAATATTAATCTTAGATAGTTGGCTGAGTATAGAATATTTTGAAAGAAATTGTAAATAAATATAAAAGTTATTTTTTAATTTTATTGTATATTTCTTTTCCTGTTTTTGTATTACATAAACCACCTTTGCAAGTACATTTTAATTCGTTAGGAAGCATTTTTCCAACTTCATACATTGCAGTAATGACTTCGTCTAAAGGAATAACTGCATCATAACCGCATTTTATCATATTAGCTGATGAAACCGCATTTATAGAAGCTAAAACATTTCTGCTTATACAAGGAACTTCAGTTAAGCCTCCTACAGGGTCACAAATTAATCCCAGCAGATTTTGCAGTGCCAATGAAGCTGCAGAAAAACATTCTTCAATATTTCCATCTAATAATTCAATAATTCCAGCTGCTGCCATACAGCTTGCTGCCCCATTTTCTGCCTGACATCCAGCAACTTCTGCGCTAAAAGTAGATTGATTAGCAATAAAGACACCAATAAGACCTGATGTTAACAGTGCTTTTATAATTTTATCTTCTTCAGCATTTATTTTTTCTCCACAATAAACAATTGTAGCAGGAATTACACCACAAGAACCAGCTGTAGGAGCAGCAACTATGATATTATGTTTACAATTATTTTCCATAGTTTTAACTGCTGAAAGCATAATTTTATTTAAAACCCCCATGTCAATTATATTTTCATTTTTTAATTTATCTTCTATTTTAGCAGAATTATTAGAAAGTATTTGAAATTCAGTATTTTTATCATTAATATCTATTAATAAAGATTTTTTCATAAAAAATAATATGTTTTTCATTTTTTCTACAATGTCATTTTTTGAAATATTACTTATACTACATTCATATCTGATTGCGAGCTCCCACAGATTTAAATTTTCACTTTTATTGTATTCAATAGCTTCTGCGGCATTAAAAAATAGTGGTATGTTTTCTTTGTTTAGTGCTACAGGCAAAATAACATCTGCTGTTCTATAAAAAATAATTCTATTATCATTTTTTAAATATTTAATTTTATTTTCAATTTCACTATTAATTATTAATATTTCAAAAAGAATTGTACTGTTTTTTTCCTGTAAATAATAATGATCTGGAGAAAGAATTTTTTTAATTTCTTGAATTAATGAATTTTCTTTTGTAGAAATATAAATTTTTTTATTTTCACCAGTTATTGATATGTCAAAATCATCCATATTAATTATTTCAAACATTCCCCCACCAGTAGAACGGGTAATAATTTTCATATCTAATTTTTTGTTTCTATATATTCTAATTTCAGCTTCATTGGGATGGTTCATTCCTAAATCTTCTGATTTAAAAGTTATTTTAAGATTACTTTCTTCAGCTATTTTTAAAGCGTGCTTTAGTCTTATATCATCAGGAGAAAATCCTAAAAGTCCTCCAACAAAACCATAATCTGTTCCTTGACCTTTGTAAGTACTGGGATAAGAACCATTTTTTTCAAATATAATTTCAGCTTCTTCTATATCATTTCCATATAAAATTCTTATCATTTTACCAATTCTTGCACATCCAGCAGTATGAGAACTTGAAGGTCCTGTCATTATAGGTCCTAAAACATCATTAAAGATGCTGTGATATTTTTTCATGTGTTCCCCCTTCTAAAAAATAGATGTTTTATTCATCTCTTTTTATGATTTTAACTTCTCCAGTATCTCCATCCATTTCTATAAAATCACCAGTTTTTATTAAAGAAAATAAATCTATGTCATCAGGAAAATCAGCAATAGTAGGAATTGATAAAACAGCTGAAGCTACTCCTGATCTTGAATCTATTTTAGAAAACAGCCAACCTGAAGGTTTAAAACCAGAAACTGCAGCAGAGTGAAAATGCCCAGACCATCCAGTAGATCCTTTTCCATATGGTAATATTAATATTTTTTTATCAATACATTTTCCTTTTTCAATATTTGAATCTTCTATTATTATCCCAGTTTTATCATCAACTCCTGCCCAACCTTGAATACTGTCAGGACATACTATTGCTTCTCCAGAAGCTTTTCCAGGAAATGCAGGTCTTCCCTTTAGAATAATTTCTTTCATATTAATCCCACCATCCTTTTATTGCAGCATCAATACATTTTTCAGTAGTTCCATAAAATATTTTTATATTTTTTAAATCACTGTGTAAATAGTGAGCTTGTTTTGCACCATCTGTTACAAATCCTGTTTTTACATTATCAAAAATAGTACGTCCACAAACTAGAGGACAAGAACTGTTTAAAAGATGCCCTCCTGCATTTTCAATAATTTCTGTATAACCATTAATATCAGCAAGTTTTTGAATAGCTAAATCTGTCCAGACCTGTAAAGAAACATTTTCATTGACTTTTTTATTTTTTAATAAATCTGCCACTTTTTTAATCTCATCTAAAGCATAATGTGGACATCCTAATACAACCATTTGTACAGCTTCACTACCTTCATCACATATTGTAGATAAAGCATCATCATACATTTTTTGAGTTATTGCAAAAGTTCCAAGAGGAGTATGTCCATTTAGGGCAGCTTCTAAAGTTGGAGCTTCAGCTGTACATCCAACAATATGGCATATTTCACATCCACTTGTAGTAGCAAGTGAAGCAAAGAGTCGTTTTAATTTATTGAGATTAGGATGTTTAAAATTTCCTGTTACAACAGGACGAGCATTTCCTGGTAATATTTTTCCTAAGATAATTCCAATTATATCCCAATCATATTCAGTATCACTTTTACATTGGATTTCAAAAATATGAGTGGCATGTCTATTTTCTAGTATATGATTCCCCCATTTTGGAGTTCTTCCACATATGGCAGACCAAGTTGAAGCCTCTAAACCATCTGCATTTCCACATGCTCCAAAAACAGAATTGCACATTAGGATATTACTTGATTCAGTTGAGACAAAATGTTCTCCTCTTATTGGAATCCATCCGCTTAGATATGGAGTACAAGAACCAACAATATTGACTCCTTTTGGTCTTGTGATTTGCAGATATTTTTTATTCTTTTCAAAAACTTCTTTTGATATATTTATAGGTTCATAACAATAATAATCACATCCACTGCAGCAGGTTTGGATAAAACATTCATCAGAGAAATCACCAATTTCATATATTTTATCATCACTACATAACATCATTTTTGAGAAGACTTCATTATAATCATCTGACTTTATAACATCTAGATAAGGATGAGCCCCATAATATACAGTAGCCTTTGTAACTTCGCATAATTCTTCAGCATTTAATACTTTTGCATATTCAATAATTTTTTCTAAAGCTTTTTGTTTAAAAGCACCCATTTCTCCATTCAGCATTTTTTTTTCGTAATCAGTTAATTTAAGCATTTTCTTCATCTCCTTAATTGTATTTTATAGATAACCAAATAGTTTTGGCAGGAATAGCCCAAAAGCAGGGATATAAGTAGTCAAAATTAAAGTAGGAAACCATGCAAAACAAATCAATGCTATATCTGGTCCCAGCATTTCTTTAACTTCTGCTTTGGAGATCCTTCCAGCTAAATATAATAATGGAGCTGTAGGGGGTGTTACATTTCCCATACCTATATTAACTCCAAGAATTGCTGCAAAATGTATAGGGCTGACTCCTAAAGCTACAATAACAGGAAGTAAAATAGGTGCTGCTAAAATAGTTGCTGAGCAGTCATCCATAATCATACCTAAAATTATCATAAATAAATTAATCATGATGAGAATGATTACTTTTTTTTCAGAAATGGATGTTAAAAATTGTAAAATCATATTTGGTAGATTTTCACTTACATATAGCCTGCTTAAAATCATAACAGAAAAAAGCATAGCCATAATGACTCCAGCAGTTTCTCCAGCTTGGATAAGAGCTGTTTTAAATGTTATTTTATCTATTTTTTTATAATAAAAAGCTCCAACCGGAACAGCGTATATTACAGATAAAGCTGCTGCTTCTGTAGCTGTTAATATTCCGCAATAAATAGAGCCTAAAATAATAACTGGCATTAATAAAGCAGGAACAGCACTATCATTTTTCTTTTTAAAATTCTTGTTTGTATTTATGTTTTCAACTACTTTATCGTAAACTTTTATGTTTGGATTTTTCTTAGCATACCAGCAATTAACCAAGCTTATAAGAATAATTAATAAAATTCCTGGTAAAACTGTTGCTAAAAAACATGCAAGAACTGACTGTCCACTTGACCATGCATATAAAATCATTAACATTGATGGGGGAATTAAAATTCCAAGAACTCCAGAACTTGCTAACAAAGCTCCTATTAATCCTTCAGGATATCCATTTCTTTTTAATCTTGGAGTCATTATAGAACCTATACAAGATAAAGTTGCAGATGAACTTCCAGAAACAGCTCCAAAAACAGCACAAGATACTACAGCAACTATTCCAAGGCTTCCTTTAACTTTTCCTACACGTTTTTCAACAGTTCCTATTAATTTTTCTCCAATTCCACCATTATCCATGATCGAACCTGCAAGAACAAATAATGGGATTGTAAGCAATAGAATAGAATTTATTTTATTATAACCATAAACCATTAAAAAAGATGGATCATAGTCACCTAAAAAACAAATACTTCCAGCAGAGGCTAAAAATGCTAATGGGATAGGCATTCCTATAATTAACATAATTAATAAAATTATTAAAGCAACAGCAATTATCATATATATTTCACCTCACTATAATCTTATGAAGAAAAAGTTTTTAAATTTTTAAAGTTATTTATTACATCTCTTATCAGGTATATATCCCATATAAAGAATGAAATAAAAATAGGAATTTGACCTATTATATTAGGTAATTTAAAAACATTAGATGCTGCTCCCATATCAGCAGACCATGAAACATATTTATAGCACCAAAAAGTGACAATAACTGCTATAAATAGAGCTATTAGATTTTTAATTAGGCTGAAAATTTGTAAAGTCTTTTGATTTTTGATAAAAATACTTAACATATTAGCATCAATATGGGAATTTTTTTTTGCTGCAACAGCACTTCCAGTAAAATATAACCAAAATGATATAAACAAAATTATTTCTTCAGAGCCATAAAAGTCAATTTTAAAAATGTAACGCATCATAGCACCAATAAAAATAAGTAAACACACTGCAATACCTGTAATGATAAGTATTATATTTTCTATATTTTCTAGGAAATTATCTAATTTTTTAAGCATATTTCCTCCTTTATAAAATGAAGATATAAAAATCTTTATTTTAAATTTATAATAAATTTATTTAAACAGTATAGATTAGTAGTTTTTTAATTGGCAAATTGATGTACTTTATTTTGTGAATTAGGTAGAAAGTAGAATGAGGATATATTTAGTAGAAAAATTTTATGAATGTTAAGTTTAAAAAAATAATTATTATACTTTTATCTGGCAAAACTTTTATAGACTATAGTCTTAAAATATATTTTTGATTTAATTATGTATACTGGGCTTGAATCTATTAATTTTAGCCTTAATTTTAATAATTCTGTATTGAATATTATTATTTTAGAACAAACCCAGCAGCATAAGTTTTTAATTAAAAACTATTGTAGATTATTAATAATTTTAGAATATTAAATTTATTTTTACTCCATGCTTTTCAAAAGATTGTCCATAAATTTTTTAGATGTATGTTTTGTAAGTTTTGGCCATACTTTTTCTCTAATAGTTTTAGCAAAATTAGCTCTTTCTTCATCACTGAATTTAATAACTTTTATTCCAGCATCTTCCATAAGCTTCATATATTTTTCTTCATCTGTTTTAGCAAGAACAAGACTTTCCTTACATTTATTTTGAATAATTTTTGTAATTGCTGCTTGATCTTCTGGAAGAAGAGAATTAAATTTATTTTCATTCATAAAAATTTGAGTAGCTTCTTGAGTCATTTGATAGTGATAATAATATTTTATAACATCACGGAAATATAGGTAGTTTAAATTAGGAGGTCCTCCTACCCAACCATTAACTGTACCAGTCTGCATAGAAGTATAAGTATCAGAATATGCAATAGTAGATGTTCTAAAACCTAATTCTTTAGCAGGTAATGCAAAGTTATCAAGGCCAGGAATACGAACAATAACATCTTTTTCTTTTCCAGGGATAGCTGGATCTTTTATTTCTTTAGTTACACCTATACCAGAAAATCCTTCACAGTAAAAACCAAAACTATGTAAACCTAATTTTTTAGCACTTTCAGATACAGTTTTAAATAGATAATTATCTGGGGCGTAAGCCTTTTCCAATTCTTCATAATTAGAACCTAAATAGGGAAGCATAGCTCCAGACATTTTAGGGTCATAGGTTTCAACAGCTGTAATATGAGCCATATCTATTGTTCCCATCATAGTTTCTTCGAATATACTAGTATAATCCCCCAAAGAGCTGTCTGTATAAAGTTCTACTTTCACTCTTCCTTCAGTCGCTTTATTTATTTCTTCGCATATTTCTCTGTCAGCATTTGAAGCTGTTGAGTCACTTGGATGTTGATTTGCGAATTTTAAAACAACTGGTTTAAAATTACCTGTATCTTTTGCATAAGTAAGAGAGCCTAAAATAAAAAAGCCAGTTAAAAAAATTGATACTGCATTTTTGAATTTCATTTTTTACCTCCTTGATATTTTAATAAAAGCACTTTAGTCATTAATAGTGAGTTCCATTTTCATAAAAAAGATTTCCTGGAAATTCACTATAATTAACTTGAATAAAATCATATCCTTTTGTTTTAAAAAAATTAGTTATTTCCATTGCTAATTTATCACATATTTCTTGAGGACGAGGCATCCAGTATATTTCTGCAATTATAATATTTTTTTCTTTACCAGAAATATATTCTATAGGATTATAAAAAACTTTAATATAATCAATAGAAGTATTAGAGATATTGGAAATGATATTAGTTAAGTTGCTGGAAAAGTCTATAATTTTTTCTTTGGAAATTCCACTTATTTTAAGATGTGGCATAGCAACCTCCTTTTTTATTATTATAAAATAAATTTTTATATATATAAAATCTTTTATAATTTATTAATACTATTAAAAATACAAAAAGTCAAGTAAATTAACTATTTTTTTATAAAACGAACATTTTAATATTGACAAAACGCTAAAAAATTTTTATATATATAAAATTTTTCTTTTTATTTTTAAAAGTATTTTTGGAATATAAAAAAATTAAAATGTGATATAATATATTTGAATAATTATAACAATATTAAAAAGGGGTAAAAAATGGATGAAAAAATAGGCGCTCTTTTAAAAAGAATAAGAAAACAACATAAAACTACATTGCAGGAACTGGCTTTTAAATCTGGGCTATCAATAAGTTATTTAAGCTTATTGGAAAGAGGTCTTAATAGTCCTACAATTGAAAGCTTGAATAAAATTTGTCAATGCCTTGGAATAACCCTTACGGATTTGCTTTTAAACTTAAATTCTGAAAAGCTTTTAGTTGAAAAAAAGGATAGAAGAATTATATTTGATAATGAAGGAGTACGTTATGAAACAATAACTGAAGGAAATAGGCATATGAAAGGGACTGCAATGATAGTATCAGACAAAGTTCTCCATATTTCAGAATCTCATATAGCAGATGAAATTGGATATATGGTACAAGGAGTTTTAGAGTTGAATTTAAAAGGAGTTATTTATGAGATGCATCCTGGTGATACAATTTATATACCTGCAAATACAAAGCACTCTTTTAAAAAATTAAGTGATGATGAATCCATAAGTATTTGGGTATATCACAATGTAGCTTTAGAAAGTGTACCAACTGTTTTTAAATAAAAATATATAAACAGGATGTAACAAAGAAATTAGGAAATAATATCATAGGGGATAAAAAAAGCTGCTCATCAGCAGCCATTTTTTATCTTTCTATTCCATCTCTAGCCATTATCCCTATATTATAATAATGTTTTATCTCTTTCATTTCAGTAACCAAATCAGCACGATCTATAATTATCTGTGGAGCATATCTTCCTGTAAGAACAAGCTCAACATTTTCAGGTTTTAATTCCATAAGAGCTAATATTTCATCTTCACTTACTAAACCAAAGAAATGAGCTACACAGATTTCATCTAAAATTACAAGTTCATAATCTCCACAAATAAGGGCTTCTTTAGCTCTTTTCAATCCAGCTTTAGCTTTGTCTATATCTATTTGTTGTACATGTTCTTTAGAAATTATACAATTTTCTGTTCCAAATCGTTCTATGATGATATTGTCTAATTTTGCAAATGTTCTGAGTTCTCCATACTCCTGTCCTTTCATAAACTGTCCTATGTAGACATGATATCCATTTCCAAGTGCTCTTACAGCCAAACCAAGAGCAGCAGTAGTTTTCCCCTTTCCGTTTCCTGTATATATTTGAGTGTATCTTTTCATAATAATTCCTCCTTTGGAAAAAGCTATATAGAAAATCTGCATATTTAAAGAATATCACAAAAAAGAAGACATAACAAGGGATTATATTGTTTTGACTTTTTGGAGGATAAATTATATAATTTTTCTATATAAGTCTTTAAAAAGGAGTGATGAAAATGACTAGAGAGAAATATTTTAAAGATTTAAAAAAGAGAATAGATGAGATTTATTTAGATTTCCATAAATCAGGAAAAGAAAAATTGGTGGAGCTTGAGGAAATAAAAAAGATACTTTTAGATGAAAGTGTAAGAGATGAATACTATGAAGATTTAAAAAAATATATCGAAATAAAACTTGAATCAATTGGAGTTTTATAAGAAGATGGAGCAGATGAAGGAAGTAAAACTCTAGCAATAGAAACAGATTCTAAGTCATTTGATTATGTAGCAGGAAAAACAGGAGTAGACCTTAAAAAAGTAATACCTCATGAAAAAGGTAAGAGTACACTATACAAAAATATTAGACAGAGCAGAAATATTAGATGGAGCAGATGAAGAATATATTACAGGAAGATTTAAAGGTGGAAACGACTTTGACATCTTAGTAGCTCATAAGAATGAACACAGCATAGAATTAAATGCTAAATATGCTCTTGAATTAGAAAATGGAATACTATTTGATATAAAAGGAACTTACTCAGTAGAAAGAGATTCTCATAATAATTCTGGCAAGAACAGAACTAAAGGAGAATGTATAGCAGGAGTTGGATTAGGGTATAAGTTTTAGAACGAGATATAAGGATTTCAAAAAATATAAAAAATTGTACAAAGTAAGATAGAATATATTTTAACTCATGTAACTTTAGAAATAAAATTACATGGGTTTTTTAGTAATAAAATTTCTAGAATGAATAATAAATCTTTTAATTATATATTTGTTGTAAAATATGTCCTATTATTGAATGATTAAGGTCAGGGTGTAGGATTTCTTTTTTTGATATAAAATTTCTTTGCTCATCACAAACATGTATGTAGATCCTATTTGAATTATTTTTTAATTTTTTATATAGAAAATTAATTATTTGCTCATTTAATTTTATTGGCATGCAAAATAAAAGCTCTTTATTTTTGTCAAAAACAGATAGAATTATATTTTTTTTACATTGTGATAAGGATAATTCCCAAAATATAAATTGAGTCATTTTAAATTTTAATGCATATTCTTTTGTTAGAGAAATGTATAAGTATAAGTCTTGAAACCCATTTTCGTGTATATTTAATTTAATTCCTTTGGATATTTCAGTAAAATTCTTAGAAGTATTTGAGTTTCTATCATATTCATATTCAGTATATATGTCTGTAATAATGTCAAAAACTATTTTAAATGAATCAATATTCATGCTATCAAATGGGGGAGTTTTTTCTAAGATATAGTTAGAAAATTGATTTTTAGATAATGCTAAATTATTTCCATTCTTCTTTTGCATAATTTCTGATTTATTTTCAATATCTGTATTAATAATAAAAACTTTATTATCAATAATATAGTTAGATTCTATATTGCTTGAAATTGGATGATATATATTTTGTATAATTTTATGTTGCCCAGTTTTCATATCAAATTCATTAGCTAAATATAATCTCCTACCATCACCATCTTCTTTTTTTATATCTTCATCTAAATATAAATTTTCTGTACTGATTAAAGGAGTATTTTTTCTATGATCTGGAACAGGAAGTATCATGGAGAAAACACTATTTCCATGATTAATATATTTTTTATTTATATAATTTTTATTTATGCTTTCATCATCAGAATCAAATAAAAATATTTTCAAAGCTTCATTATCAAAAATTGATACACTATTACAAAGTTTTTCTAAGGTTTTATTTCCCATATTCAATTCTTCGTATTCAAAAAAATCTATTTTCAAATTTCTATATTGTCCTTTTTCTTGAAATGTATTTAATGCATTTTTCAGATATTTCCAATCAGTTTTTCCTTCTGTTATGATTAAATTTTTATTATTGTTTTTTAACTCTAAAAATCTGTCATCAATATTTGGTGAAAAAAGCTTTAAAAAAATCTCTATATCTCCTTCAGGTCTTTTTAATAAGAGTTTTATTTCATCTTCATCAATGGTACTTTCTGTTTGAATAATTTCTTCATTTGATAATACTAATTTATCTTCATCATATCTTCCATATATAAAAATACTACTATCATCACTCTGAACAAATGATACTTTAAATTTTGTATAAACACTTGAAATATAGTTATTATTTTTAAAAAAACATGTATTATGAAATTTGATATATACCCATTTACCTTTCAAGTTATTTATCCAATTTATTGCTTCCTTTAAGCTAATATATTCCATTCTTATATCTTTTGGATATAAATTGTAATTTTTCATTATTAAACCTCCAGCTTTTATTATATAAAAATCTATTTTAATTGTACTATCGCATTGGAGCAATATCAAAATATTATTTTTATATTTTGTTTTAAAATCATCAAAAATTATTGATATAAACTTAAAAAATATTTAGTTTTATTTGCAGAATAGATGTTTAAAAAATTTCTAAGAAGTTAGGAAGTATCAGTATGGTGTGTTATAAGCTTTAAATATAAAATTTGGCAGCAAAAAAATATGATATAATATCACACAATATAAGGGAATAACCTTGTAAAAAGAATAATAAAACCTGGGAATTACGATAGTTCTTCGTTTGTTTTAAGAAAAAAACTTTACTGAATAGTCAAGTTTTTTTAATCAGAATACAAATTTTAAAGAAAAAATGAAAGAAGGCAGAAATCGATCTGCCCTCTTTTTTTAATAGATTGCTTCTTGTTTAATTATCTTATTATATGCAAGAATTACTTTGCTCCATTTATCAAATTTATTTTTTACAACATCTAATGTAAGTCTTTCTTCAGATAGTGCAATCAAGTGGAACAAAACAAAACCAGCTGTATCTGCCCAGTGAATATGATAATCTTTTAAATCAAAGTTGAAAAATGTTTCTGTTAATTTATCTTTTATTTCCTTTGCTGAATAGTCAGGAGAGTGATAATCTACATTAATGAGTTCTTCTCCCCAGATATTAGAGGATAATTTCCATCTGTACATAGATTTTTGCTCTATCTTGATAGTATAGTAATCTTTTTCCTGCCAATCCGTAAATCTCACTTCAAATTCTTTTGTCATAGCCATAACACCACCTCCTGTTATTATTTTATATACTTCATAAAGCATCTTCTGTCAATTAGAAATTTAGAGATAATTGGTATAATAAAAGAGAAAATATTCCTCTAAATACTTCTTAAAAATATAAAAATAAATTTATCAAGTATTTTATTTTTGATAAAAAATATTTTAAATATTCTTTTGAATTTTTTGAAGAAGAATAAAAAATATACATAGATTTATTACAATATATTTGTATAATATTGTTAATTAAATACAATAAGAAGATGGCAAAGGAAATTAAAAATGGATTTTTTCCATCAAAAGAACTTCAAGAAGATATATTGAAGAGATATATTGCAAGGGGAAGAAAAAAAGGGTTTATATTTTTGAGAAAAAGAGGTATTATATATAAGGGGAAATTGTCTATATATAGTTTAGTGATGAAAGGAAAATTGATGGATATAAATGAGAAAATATCTCTAAGTGTGAGAGAAATAATGAAACTAGAAATAGAAGAAGCTGGAGGAAATGAGGTATTTTTTAGAGGTATTCCAGATGAAAATGGAATAGTCACAGAAGTAGAAGTACTTGCAAGGGGAAATAAATATTCTGTACCAGCTATAATCAAAGCTATGAAAAAAGGAGAGGTTTTAATTCATAATCACCCCTCTGGTTTTTTATACCCATCTGATGCAGATGTGGAAATTGCTTCTATGTATTCCAACAGAATGGCAGGAGCATCATATATAGTAAATAATGGGCTTACAGATATCTATATAATTGTAGAACTTTTTTCTGACAGTAATGTAAAAATAGATATAGAGCCATATTTTGAAAAAACAGGACTGTTATCTCAAACTTTCAAAGGTTTTGAATATAGAGATGAACAGCTGCATATGGCTAAACATATAGAGGCTGGTTTAAATAATGAGAAGAAAGTAATAGTGGAAGCTGGAACTGGAACTGGAAAAACTTTAGCTTATCTTATTCCCAGTGTAGAATGGGCCATAAAGAATAAGAAGAGAGTAGTGATATCAACTAATACAATAAATCTTCAAGAACAGCTTTTAAATAAAGATATCCCCATAGCTAAAAAAGTAGTACAAGGAGATTTTAGATATATCCTTGTAAAAGGAAGAGGGAACTATCTTTGTAATAGAAAATATTTTAATCTGGCTTTAGGAGAGAATGTAAATTTTGAAGAGTTTTCAAATTCACAAAAGACTCAGTTTAAAGAAATAATAAGCTGGGGAAAGAAAACCGAAAAGGGGGACAAATCAGAGCTTCCTTTTGAGGTGGATAATAGTGTATGGGAACTATTTCAAAGTGAAACAGATATTTGTGCAGGAGCAAAGTGTCCATATAAAGGAGAGTGTTTTTTCTTAAAATCTCGTGAAGAGAAGAAAAATGCAGATATACTTATAACAAATCATCATATGTATTTTTCAGATTTAGCTATTAGAAAAGAGATAGGATTTAATACTGAATACTCAATACTTCCAGAATATGGATTGGTAGTATTTGATGAGGCTCATAATATAGAAAAAGTAGCAAGAGATTATTTTTCTTATGAGGCATCAAAATATAGTTTTACAAAAATAATGAATCAGATATTTGCAACAGAAGGAAAGAAAAAAAATACAGGAAGTCTGGATATATTATTAAATTATATAAAGAGCACCTCTCTAGACAGCAGAAGTATTCTGGAAAAAGAAATTAAAGATATAAAAATAAAACATAAATCTCTGTTTTTAGAGGGAAGAGAATATTTCAACCATATAATAGAAGTATTTTCAAAAGGGCAGATGGGAACATTTACCTTTAGAGCAAAGAAGGAAGAGATGGAAAATTCTCCTTTTCTTAGTAGTCTTATAGATTTTAGAGAAAAATTTACTTCTGAATATAATTCATATATGAGAAAAGTAAGAAGCTTAATAAAGGAAATAAGAGATGAAGAAGATGAACAGGGAACTATAAATGATTTTATAAAGTATACAGACAGACTGGAAAACTTTTTCAATAATTTTAGATTTATAAATGATTTTGATGATGAGGAATTTATCTACTGGATAGAAGTCAACAGCAGAAAAAGTAATTCTAAGCTTGTAGCTACACCTCTTAAAATAGATAATGAACTTCAAAAAAATCTATATATCAATTTAAAGCAGATAATATTTACATCTGCTACTATTGCTATTGGAAGCGATTTTTCTTATTTTAAGGAATCAATAGGTTTAGAAGAAGATACTCTGGATAAAGTAATACATTCTCCATTTGATTATGACAAGCAAATGAAGGTATATATACCAGATGATATTCCTAATCCATCTGATAGAGACTTTGTAGATGAAATTTCAGAGTTTTTAAAAGCTTTATTAATAAAGTCTAAAGGAAAAACTTTTGTTTTATTTACTTCATATTCAGCATTGAATTATGTTTATTATTTATTGAGAGAGGATTTGGAAGCTAATGGAATAGAATTATTTATACATGGGATGGCACCAAGAACTCATTTAGTAAATATGTATGTGAATGGGCGAAATCCTGTTCTTTTTGGAACTGATTCTTTTTGGGAAGGGGTAGATATCAAAGGAAAGCAATTAAGTTCAGTAATAATAGTAAAACTTCCTTTTAAAGTTCCTAGTGATCCTGTAACTGAAGCTATAATAGAAAATATAACAGCTCAAGGGAAAAATTCTTTTATAGAATATCAAATTCCAGAGGCTGTAATAAAGTTCAAACAGGGAATAGGAAGATTAATAAGAAGTAAGACAGACTATGGAACTGTCACTATATTGGATAACAGAGTTATTAATAAAAGGTATGGGAAATATTTTATGGAGTCTATTCCAACTAGAAACATTAAAGTTGTTGGGAAATCAGCTATATTAAAAGATATGGAAGCTGACATTAAAGGTGGTTACAATGAAAAAATTTAATTTATTTGGCTTGAAATTTATGTTTGAAATAAAGAGGAGCGATAGAAATGACGCAGAAATATATTCAAGTTCATACAGTTTAAGAGAAAAGATTCTGTATCTTACTCTTATAATGTTTGTTCTTGCTTTTAGTTCAAAGATATCTTTATTGTCACGTAATAATAACTATAAAGTAGGAGATGTGGTAATTTCAGATATATATGCTCCTAAAACTATAGTTTTTAGGGATCAAACTGCTAAAGAAAAAATAGTGGAAGAGATGATACTGAAAGCAGGAAAAGAATATATTTATTCAGCAGATGCAGGAAGAATATATCTTGAAACTTTTGATGATTTTTTTAATGATATATACTCAATGAAGGAAAAAGATCATAATGAGGTAGATTTTAAAAGTCTGGAAAAAAATACTGGAAGAAAAATATCTGAAAATATGATACAAGAAATACTTCGTTTAAATGTAAATGATATAAAAAAATTACAGAAGGAAACAAGAAGTTTTCTTGAAGGACTTTATGAGAATGGAATTGTACAGGAAAAATCAATTATTAAGTATAATCCTCCTTATGATGAAAGAGTGAAAAAACTGCCAGAACTAAAAAAACAGGTAGTTGAAACATTTGCAACACCTAATTTTATCTATGATGAAGATAAAACTAAAAGATCACTTCAAGAGAAAGTATCTCAGATAAATGATCAGTATATAGAGATCAAAGCAGGAACTTTGGTAGGTAAAAAAGGTGAAATTCTTAATGAGAGAAGAATAAAGATTTTAGAAGCATGTGGTGTTTATTCTTATAAGAAGAGTACAGTTATAATACTTGCAAACCTTACTTATCTCTCTATAATATCTACACTGTTTTATACAGTAATATTTAATAAACATAAAAAAGAGATATTGAATAAAAATTACTATAGAAGTGTTTTCTTGATAATAACAGCAGTTTTCTTGGTATTCAGATTTATAAATAATGATTTGATTTATCTGGTACCTGTTGATACAGCACTATTTTTATTAATCTTGCTGACAAATTCAAGATATGCAACATTGATGTTTTCATTTATGATGCTGTTCTTACTACCAATTATTGACTATGATCTCATATTCCTTGTGGTATATGTGGCTTCTTTGTCTTTTGGAGCATATCTGGTAAAGAAAGTGAATACAAGAGCAGGACTAATAGCAGTAGGGATTCAGCTTTCAGTGTTAAAAATAGCTTTGTTCTTCCTTCTTAGTGCATTCTCACAGGTGGAAACATTTGGAGCTGCTCTAAAATCAGGAGAAATGGTACTGTCAGGATTAATTTCAGGAATGATAACAATAGCTCTTTTGCCTTATTTTGAAAAGACATTTAATATACTTACTCTTTTTAAATTATTAGAGCTGGGAGATTTGTCACATCCATTGTTAAAGAAACTGTCTATGGAAGCTCCAGGAACATTCCATCATTCAATGATGGTGGCAACTTTGTCTGAAAATGCAGCAACAGCAGTTGGAGCAAATGCAATTTTTACCAGAGTAGCTTCATATTATCATGACATAGGTAAGTGTAAAAGACCAAAATTCTATGTAGAAAATCAACAGAATGGAGAAAACCCTCATAATAAAGTATCACCATTTATGAGTAATCTGATAATAACATCTCATACAAAAGATGGAGCAGAAATGGCAAAACAATATCAGATACCTAAAGAAATAAGGGATATAATGTATGAACATCAGGGAACTACATTTCTTGCATATTTTTATAATAAAGCAAAAAGTTTGGATCCAAGCGTAACTAAAGAGGAATTTAGATATAGTGGACCTAAACCAAGAACTAAAGAATCAGCTATCATTATGCTGGCAGACTCTATAGAAGCAGCTGTGAGATCAATAGATGATAAAACACCAAGAGCTATGGAAGAAATGATTAGAAAAATAATAAATAGTAAAATAGAAGATAATCAGCTTTCAGAAGCAGATTTAACATTTAAAGAGATAGAAATAATTATACAGACATTTATAAAATCTCTTGTAAGTATACATCATGTAAGAATAAAATATCCAGGTCAAAAATAATCAAATTGAAAATATAAGGAGAAAAGTATGGATTTAGTTGTGGATATGTCACTAGAAATAGAAGGATATAGTAATCTTGTTAATGAAGAAGAGATGAAAAAATATATAAAAGAAGCTCTTGAAAGTGAATTTGAAAGCGATAGACCAGTGTATCTCTCACTTCTTTTTACAGGAAATGATGAGATTCAAGTGATTAATAAACAATATAGAGGAAAAGATCAGCCTACAGATGTAATATCTTTTGCTTATCATGAAACAGAAGATTTTGACATTGGTCCTTATGATACTCTTGGAGATATAGTTATCTCTATGGAAAGAGTAGAAGAACAGGCAGCAGAATATAATCACTCTCTAAAAAGAGAATTATACTATGTATTGACTCATGGATTGCTTCATCTATTGGGATATGATCATATAGAGGAAGATGATAAAAAAGAGATGCGTACAAGAGAAGAGGAAATTCTTGGACAATTCGGTTATACAAGAGAGATGTGATATTATGAATAATGACTGGAAAAAAAAGGGAGTGACGGAAAGTTTTAATGTTGCTTTTGAAGGTTTATTTGAAGCTATAAGAAGTGAAAGACATATGAAGTTTCACTGTTTTTGTACAATAATAGTTCTTATACTTTCGTTATTTTTAGATTTGGGAAAATATGAAACTCTCTCTTTAATAATAAGTATAAGCTTGATGTGGGTAGCTGAACTTTTTAATACAGCAATAGAAAGCTGTGTTGATATGGTAACAAAAGAATATCATCCATTAGCTAAAAGAGCAAAAGATATAGCTGCAAGTGCTGTACTGGTTACAGCACTTAATGCCCTTCTTGTAGGATATATAATTTTTGAAAAGAAGATAACATTTCAGTTGAGAAATGCTTTCTATATATTTAAAAATTCATATCAGCATACAGCTCTTTCTATTTTTGTTCTTGTAATAATAATTGTAATATGTATGAAGCTTTTATTTAAAAAAGGAACTCCTTTGAGAGGAGGAATTCCAAGTGGACACAGTGCCCTTGCCAGTTCTATTTTTACAATAATCACATTTTTAACAAATAACCCTAAAATATTTTTTCTTTCTTTAATATTGGTAGTGCTTGTAATGCATTCAAGAATAGAAGGAAAAATACATACTCTTTTTGAAACTGTAATAGGGGCTCTTTTAGGATGGGGAATTACTTACTTAATATTATTACTTTTAAAAATGTAGGTGGTAAATATGCATACAGCAAAAGAATATATCATGCTCAGCATTTTATCTTATTGTAATTTCAATGAATCTGAATACGGAAAAACTATTCTTGAAATTTTTTATCAGGATACAGCAAAGAGCATTTTTAATGGAACATTTATTATACTGGAGCCTAAATATGATAGATTCTTTTTGGACTACTTTAAAGATATTTTAAATGATTGGAAGGTTTATTATGTAGATAACAGGACAGCACAAAATCCTTCATCTACAAATACAGGATTTTATTCTGTTGTATTTAAAAAACAAGATGATTATGTAATATCTTTCAGAGGAAGTGAAAAATATCCTCTTGAGGATGCTTATAAAGATTTCATAGAAACAGATCTTGCTCTAGGATTAGGAAAGATTCCCCAACAGTTTTATGAAGGGGTGGAAGTATATTATAAACTTATAAAAGATTTTAAAATACCTCATGATAAAATTTCTTTAACAGGACATTCTTTAGGTGGAGGAATAGCTCAATATGTTGTACTTATGGTAGATAAGTATTCCAAATATATTCCAAGAACATATATTTGGAATGGAGTGGGAATAAATAGAGATGGAATTATCTCAGTGTTGGATTTTATAGATTTGGATAGAATATTAGCAGAGAATACAGATTTAACTTTGGAAGAACGGGAAAAATTTAAAGAATTTGCACCTTCATATTTAGAATTTTTATCAAAAGAATTGAAAAAAATAGGTGCTATAAAAGATGGTAAGACAAGTCTAGTAAATAGATATGATGATGTCTATTTTAACATAGATGAAACTTTTGTAAAAAATCTTCTTAAAACAACAAATCTGGAAAAATGTTTTATGAAGCTGCCTCTATCAAGGAGAAGAGAACTATTACTTGAAAAGAATTTTTTTGATGGAGTGTTTCAGCTTGATAATATGGGTGAACTGTTGGAAAAGGCTGAAAAATTTATAGAAAGAGTAAGGAATAATACTGTTTATGAAAGCAGAGTATTTAATTTTGGACATTCTAAAGACCTTACCAATTCATTATTTAAACATGTAGGAGCTTCCTATCTTGTGGATAATAATTTTCATAAAAGAACATTTAAAAAATATAATTTTTTAAACAATCTTTTGTTATTGACAAAATCTATACAGGATCATCATTTTGAAGATGTATTTCTTCCTTTTTTAGAAGATGTTGGAGAAAATATTGGGAGTTTTTCAAATAGATTAAGTTTAAATTTTATAGCTAGTGCTATAAGAAAACTTATTACTATGGAGTATTGTCTGGCTAAAGAATTTTTGGCTGATTATTACAGTATGGTTAATATAAATGAACAAAATTTTACCAGATTAAAAAATCAAATGATACATGGTCTAGAAAATATGGGGGCTGAGCTTCCATATAAGAAACATATTATCAATCAGATAAATGAAATGGATATAAATACTTTTTCTAAAACTTGGGAAAAAACAAAGGCAAAACTTCCTAGTCCTTACAAACTTCAAGATATTTTTGATGTCTTTGTATTTGAACCATATTAATAAATAAAAATATTTTGTAACTTTAGGAGGATTTTTTTATGAAGTTTATTATTATCCTGTTATTTTCTTTGTTAATCTCTGCATGTAATGGAACTAAATCAGAAATTAATGTGAATAAAGAAGAAGCAAAAATTGAAAAGACATTGAAAGTAGCCTTTGGATATAAACCACGTTCTTTTGATCCACACAAACATACAGATAGTTCTACTTTAGCTGTTACAAAACAGATATACAGCAATCTTTTTTCACTTGATGAAAATGGTGAGTTAGTTCCTGAGCTTGTAGAAAAATATGAAACTTTACCAGATAATTCTATTATCCTTACTTTGAAAAAGGGAATATTTTTTCAAGATGGAAAGGAAATGAAAGCTGAAGATGTAGCAGCAAGTTTAAAAAGAAACTTAAATATACCAATATCAAAAGTATTAGTGGAATCTATTAAAGATTTGCAAGTATTAGACGACTACAGACTGAAAATAATTCAAAGTAATGCTCCAACAATTCTTCTTCATAACTTTGCTCATTCTTCAATAGCAATAGTAAAGGAAGTACCAGCTAATGAAGAGGGAATAAACATAGTAGGAACTGGAGCCTATAGAATAAAAAAATGGGGAATAGGAGAAAAGGTGGAATTAGAAGCTTTTGATAAATTCTTCATGGGTGAACCTAAAATTAAAAATCTGATATTTATGACTATTCCAGAAAATTCTAATAGATTGATAGCTCTTGAAACAGGAGAGATAGATATAGCATATGATATATCTTCAACTGATGTTAAAGGACTTTTAAAAGATGATAAGCTTAAACTTGTAAGCAAGTCTTCTTTAGGAACAGATTTTATATCTATAAATACTAAGAAAATAACAGATAAAAGAGTAAGACAGGCAATAGAATTAGGAGTAAATAAAGAGGACATATCTACAGCTGTTTTTGAAGGAATGACAGAGTTAGCTCCATCACTTTTAGCTCCAAGTGTGTTTGGTTATGATAAAAATGTAAAATTGAAACCTTATGATCCTGAGAAGGCTAAGGAACTTTTAAAAGAAGCTGGATATGAAAATGGACTTAAATTAGAATTATGGATATATGAAGAACCAACAAGAATGCAGATGGCACAGGTTATTCAATCTAATTTAAAAGAGATAGGAATAGATATTTCAATACAAGTACTGGAACTTTCTTCGTTTCTGCAGTTTACTGCAAATGGACAACATGACATGCTGATAGGTTTATGGTATGTGAGTACAGGAGATGCTGACTATGGATATTATCCTCTTCTCCATTCAACTTCTGCTGGAGCAGTTGGAAATAGAAGTTTCTTTTCTAATGAAAAATTTGATAATCTTTTAGATGAAGCTAGAGTAACATCATCAGTAGAAAAAAGAGAAAAAAATTATGGAGAGGCACAGGAGATAATATCAGAAGAAGTACCTCTTTTCCCATTGGATTATAAAGTTTATATTATAGGTATGAATAAAAAGGTAGATGGTTTTATATTCAATGCTAATGGGAATCATATTCTTTATAAAACAGATATCATAGAAGAATCAAAATAAAAAGTCAATAGATTAAAAATGAATCAAAAAAAATTATAATACTTGTGTTATTGTATAATTTATAGATATAAATGGAGAAAAAATAGATAAAATTAAAATTTTAAAAGAATTGATTAATTTTAGATAAAAAATTTTAAATATTTCAATAGAAAAATAATCTTTAAGATAGATAAACAGTTCTTTTATTAATAGAAATGTTAAAAATTTGGTCATTATACATTAAAAATAATCCATAACATAAATTTTATATATCTTCTTATTGCAAATAAAAAAACATTATGTTACTATTAAATTAAAGCTACAATAAAACTCAATTTATCAGAATCTGAGTTTTTACACTTGATGAATGAATGGAGGAATAAGATTATGGCAAAAAAAATAGTTTTAGCAGGAGCATGTCGTACAGCAATAGGATCTATGGGCGGAGCATTAAGCGGAGTTGCAGCAGCAGATTTAGGTGCACTAGTTATAAAAGAAGCTTTAAACAGAGCAGGGGTTCCTGCTGAGAAAGTAGATCATGTATACATGGGATGCGTAATTCAAGCAGGGTTAGGGCAAAACATAGCCCGTCAATCTTCTCTAAAGGCAGGGTTACCAATAGAAACTCCTGCAGTAACAATCAATGTAGTTTGTGGTTCAGGATTAAATGCAGTAAATATGGCAGCAGCAATGATTCAAGCTGGAGAAGCTGATATTGTTGTAGCTGGAGGAACTGAAAATATGTCAGCAGCTCCTTATTTATTAAATAAAGCTCGTTTTGGATACCGTTTAGGAAATGGAGAAATAGTTGACTCTATGGTAAATGATGCTTTATGGGATGCATTCAATAATTATCATATGGGAGTAACAGCAGAAAATATTTGTGATCAATGGGGATTAACTAGAGAACAATTAGATGAATTCGCAGCAGCAAGTCAACAAAAAGCTGTAAAAGCTCAGGAAGAAGGAAAATTTGATGCAGAAATAGTTCCAGTAGTTATAAAAGGTAAAAAAGGAGATACAGTAGTTACTAAAGATGAAGGACCAAGAGCTGGGACTACAGCTGAAGGAATTGCTAAATTAAAACCTGCATTCAAAAAAGATGGAATGGTTACAGCAGCTAATGCTTCAAGTATCAATGATGGTGCAGCAGCAATAGTTGTAATGAGTGAAGAAAAAGCTAAAGAACTTGGAGTAACTCCAATGGCTACTTGGGTAGCTGGAGCTCTAGGTGGAGTAGATCCAAAAATCATGGGAATTGGACCAGTAGCTTCTACTAAAAAAGTATTAGCAAAAACTGGAATGACAATAAATGATTTTGATTTAATTGAAGCTAATGAAGCTTTCGCAGCTCAATCACTTGCAGTAGGACATGATCTTGGATTTGATACAGCTAAACTAAATGTAAATGGAGGAGCTATTGCTCTAGGGCATCCAGTTGGAGCTTCAGGGTGTCGTATCCTTGTAACACTTCTTCATGAAATGGCTAAACGTGATGCTAAAACTGGTCTTGCTACACTTTGTATTGGTGGTGGAATGGGATGTTCTACTATTGTTAAGAGAGACTAGTCTTATTCTTAAATTAAAATATAACATTCAATTTTAAATAAGTGGATAAGGGCTTGAGTACGCTCTTATCCTAATTTAATGAAATTATGGGAGGTTTGTTTAATGAATTATATTACATATGAACAAGAAGGATTTGTAGGAATCATAACTATCAATCGTCCAAAAGCTCTAAATGCACTTAATAGTGAAGTTTTAAAAGAATTAGATGCTTGCTTAGACGGAGTAGACTTAGAAGCAACTAGAGCTCTTATACTTACTGGAGCTGGAGAAAAATCATTTGTTGCTGGTGCTGATATTGGAGAAATGAGTACTTTAACTAAGGCTGAAGGAGAAGCTTTTGGAAAAATAGGAAATGATGTTTTCAGAAAACTAGAAACTTTCCCTATTCCAGTTATAGCTGCTATAAATGGATTTGCACTTGGTGGAGGATGTGAAATTTCTATGAGCTGTGATATCAGAATTTGCTCTGATAATGCATTATTTGGACAGCCAGAAGTAGGATTAGGAATCACTCCAGGATTTGGAGGAACTCAAAGACTTGCTCGTATCATAGGTGTAGGAAAAGCTAAAGAAATGATATATGCTGCAACTAATGTAAAAGCTGATGAAGCTTTAAGAATTGGATTAGTAAATGCTGTATATCCTTTAGAAGAATTAATACCAGCAGCTAAAAAATTAGCTGGAAAAATAGCTAAAAATGCTCCTATCGCAGTTCGTGCTTGTAAAAAAGCTATAAATGAAGGATTAGATGTAGATATGGATAAAGCAATAGTTATTGAAGAAAAATTATTTGGAAGCTGTTTTGAAAGTGAAGATCAAAAAGAAGGAATGGCAGCATTCTTAGAAAAAAGAAAAGTAGAAGGATTCAAAAATAAATAGTTATAACTAAAGTCTTTAATTTTCAATTATAGAGTATATCTATACATAATTTAATTGAATTAAATATAATCGATATTAGGAGGATGTAATTATGAAAGTAGGAATAATCGGAGCAGGAACAATGGGATCAGGTATTGCACAAGCTTTTGCACAAACTGAAGGGTATTCAGTAGCTCTTTGCGATATCAATGAAGAATTTGCAGCAAAAGGAAAAGCTAAAATAGCTAAAGGATTTGAAAAAAGAGTAGCTAAAGGGAAAATGGAACAAGCAGCAGCAGATGCTATCCTAGCTAAAATAACTACTGGAACAAAAGAAATCTGTGGAGATTGCGATTTAATAATTGAAGCTGCAATTGAAAATATGGCTATTAAAAAACAAACATTTAAAGAATTACAAGCTATTTGTAAAGCAGATGCTATGTTCGCTACAAACACTTCTTCTCTATCAATAACTGAAATTGGTGCAGGATTAGACAGACCAGTTATTGGAATGCACTTCTTTAACCCAGCTCCAGTAATGAAACTTGTTGAAGTTATTGCAGGATTAAATACTCCAGCTGAAATGGTAGAAAAAGTAAAAGCTATATCTGAAGAAATTGGAAAAACTCCAGTTCAAGTAGAAGAAGCTGCAGGATTTGTAGTAAATAGAGTATTAATCCCTATGATCAACGAAGCTGTTGGAATCTATGCTGAAGGTGTTGCATCTGTAGAAGGAATCGATGCTGCTATGAAACTAGGAGCTAATCACCCAATGGGACCTCTAGCTCTAGGAGATTTAATTGGACTAGATGTATGTCTTGCTATTATGGAAGTTCTTCAATCTGAAACTGGTGACTCTAAATACAGACCTCATCCATTATTAAGAAAAATGGTTAGAGGTGGAAAACTTGGACAAAAAACTGGTGTAGGATTCTACGATTATACTAAATAATTAAATATAAATAAAAATGGCTCTGATTTTCAGAGCCATTTTTTTGTTAAAGCTATTTTTCTTCAAAATAACCTTTGTTATTATTTTTAGAAATATACAGGGCCTCATCAGCTTCCCTTAACATGCTTTCAAAAGTAGAGTTTTTATTATACCAAGAAAGACCTATTGACATAGAAATAACTCCGCTGCTACCATCAGGAAAATAAATTTTATTCTCTTTGAGATAAATATAAAAATTCTCAAGTATTTTTTTAACTTCATCTTTACTTGAAATACTATAAATAAATATGCAAAATTCATCTCCTGAGCGTCTGGCTACAATTCCTTTTTTTTCACAAAGTTTTGATAAAAAATATGCAGTTTCTTTTAAATATGTATCTCCATAGTCATGGCCATAGGTATCATTAACATCTTTGAAATTGTCTAAATCTATCATTAACATAGCCGCTGTAATTAATGGCCTATTTTTAATTATATTTTTTACCATCTCAGAAAAGCATTTATGATTCATTAACTTTGTAAGTGGGTCATGATCTCGTTCATATTGAATTTTTCTTTTATCCAATATTTCTTCTGTTACATCAGAAACTATTCCAAATAAGCTGTTAGAATTAAGAATTATATTTATTCTCACCCATTTTTGAGGATTTGAATTAATTAAATAAATATGATTTCCTTCATAAGGTTTCTCCATTAATAGATTTATTTTTTTTAGAAATATCGTTTTATCAGAATTAAATTCTTGTATCTCTTCTTTAGAGAAAGAGAGGATACTAGGAAGTTTTTCAGTTATGAAAAGATCATTAGATACTCCATGTTTATACTCAAAGACTCCAATAGGGAAGTCAACAGAGTTTAAAATATTAATAACTTTAGTATTAGCTTCTAAAATCCTGCTTACCATTTTATTTATTTCAGAACTTAACTTTTTAAATTCTCTATTTCCTTCAATATTAACTTCAGTATTGAGATTTCCAGCTGTTATTTCTTCAAGAGAAGAGATAATTTTGTTAATACCATTTATAATTTGGGTTTTAAGCAAAAGATTAATCATAAATATTACTATAAAGAAAATAAAAGTAAAAAATATAATAACAATAGAAATCTGCTTAAAACGTTCACGGTAAAGAGCATTTTCTTTTTGTCCAATTCCAAGCAGAAGATTATCATATTGTTTTATGAAATAATATTTTTTGATATTTCCTTCTATTGTAAAAAAGCATCCTTTTTCTAATGTTCTAGTATAATCAACGGGAAATCCAAGATTAAACATAGTATTTCCAAGATATTTTTTTTCTGAATGGGCAACAATTACACCAGTTTTTGCATCAACTGCAAATAGAGAACTTTCTATTTCAACAGGAAGATGAGAAAATATGTATTGAAGTTCATTTTGTTTCATTGCTTCCAATTGACGCTTAGGGGAAATACCAACTTGAACAAAACCAGGAGCATCTCTTCTTCCAGCTCCAACATATTTAAAAAGTTTTTTTTCTATTCCATTAGGCTGTACTTCCTGTGCAAAAGTAATAGTTGGATTGTCTATAAGTTTTAAAAATTCCTCAGTCTGTTTAGTACTTCTGAAATCCATACCAACATAAGAAACTATAGTACTATATTCTAAAATTCCATCTTTATTAATAACATGGAGTTCATCAACAGAAAGAAGGTTTTTAATATTTTGTAATTCTTTTGAACTTTGTAAAATGCTGGGATTTTTTTCTATTATATAGGCAAATGTTTTTGCTTTGGTAATATAATTATTATCTAGCATTTCATTTAATTCAGTTAAAGATTTTTTATTATTTTCTATAGTAAGAGCTATTTGATTTAATTTTAAAATTGAATTTTCTTTCATTCTATTTTGCGCATTGTGGTTTTGCAGAATATAGCTCACAGTTATCATAGAAATTATAGCTGCAGCCATAACTAATGATAAATATTTTATAAAAATTTTTTGCATTGAATCTCCCCTTGAAATTTAATGAAAGAGTGTTAATTGAATAAAGATGTTTTATAAAATATAGATATAAATAATAAAATAATATTATTTTTATCCAATTATATAACTTTATTAAAAAAAACGCAATACAAATTTGATTTAAAGGTAATAATTAGTAAAAAATAAAAAAAGACATAGAAAAAAGAAAAAAATAATAAATTTTATCCAATTAAGAATTATTATTTGGTATTGACAAGAATGAAAAGATGAGGTATATAGGTTATTAATAAAGGGTTAACTACAAAATAAAAAGGAGGGAAAGAATGGGGAAAAAAAGTTTTTTTAGTTTAATATTTTCTTTACTGCTGATATTGAGTGATACAATATTTTCAGCAGAAGCTGTTTTTAAGCCTGGAAAGTATCTAGGAAGTTCTGAAGGATATGGAGGGCCTGTAAAAGTAGAAGTAACTACATCAAAAGATAGAATTGAAAGTGTAGTTATTGTAGAACATAAAGAAAGCAAAGGGATAAGTGATCATGCTATTGAAAGTCTTCCAAAAGAAATTGTAGATAATCAGAGTATTTCTGTAGATTATGTAGCTGGAGCATCAAAATCGAGTAAGGCTATAATAGAAGCAACTAAAGAAGCATTAAAATTTTCTGGAGTATCTATAGCTGCTATATCTAAACCAGTTACAAAAAAAGTTGTGGAAAATATAATATTGGATAAAGAAGCAGAAGTAATAGTAGTAGGAGCAGGAGGTGCAGGGCTTGCAGCAGGGGTATCCGCTTATGAAAATGGTGCTAAATCAGTTATAATACTTGAAAAAATGCCAATAATAGGTGGAAATACTGTTAGAGCTGGTGGAGCTTATAATGCTGTTAATCCTAAAAAACAAAAAGCACAAGGAATAGAAGATTCAATTGATAAACATTTTACTCAAACTTATGAGGGTGGAAATAAAGTTGCTAATCAAAAATTAGTCAGAACTCTTGTAGAAAATGCTATGAGTGGAGTAGACTGGCTTGAGGGATTAGGAATGAAATGGAATGAAAAAATCGGTTCAGTTGTAGGTTCAATGTGGCCAAGAACTAATCAGGCAACTGACCCATTAGGAACAGGGTATATAAATACTCTTGAGAAAGCATTTTTACAACATGGAGGAAAAATATATACAAATACTAAAGTTATGGGAATAATAAAAAAAGATAATAGAGTAATTGGAGTAACTGCTGTGGGAGCAGATGGAAAAGAAGCAGAATTTATTGGTAAGAAAGGAATAATTCTTGCAAGCGGAGGTTATGCTGCTAACAGTGAAATGGTTCGTGAATTTTTATCTGATGGAGTATATACAAAAGATAAACTTCCAGCTGGAATAGAAAATACAAATCATCCAGGAGCAACTGGAGAGGTTATAAAAATGGCTTTGGATGCTGGAGCTGATGTTATAGATATGAAACATATTCAATTGCTTCCAATGCCAGCAGATAGATTTGGACCAACTATTAATGTAGAAAATGTTATTTTCGTTAATAAGGATGGAAATCGTTATGTAAGAGAAGATGGAAGAAGAGATGAAATAAGTTTGGCTACATTTGCTCAAAAAGATGGTCAATATTATATGATAAATGATTCTAAAATAATACCTCCAGACAGAAAAACTACTTCTGCTGAGGATTTAGATGAGCTTATTAGAAAAAATACAGTGGTTGAAGCTGCAACACTTGAAGAACTAGCAAAAAAAATAAATGTTCCAGCAGATGCACTAATTACAACTGTAAAAAAATTTAATGAATCTGTTGATAAAAAATCAGATGAATTTGGAAGAGATATATGGGAAAATAAAATAGATAAAGGACCTTTCTATGCAACATTACGTTTCCCTGCACTACATCATACTATGGGTGGAGTAAAAATAAATGAAAATGCAGAGGTAATAGGAAAAGATGGAAAGGCTGTTCCTGGATTGTTTGCAGCTGGAGAAGTTACTGGTGGAATACACGGTGCTAACAGACTTGGTGGAAATGCTATAGCTGATATCATTGTTTTTGGAAGAATTGCTGGGAAAAATGCTGCTAATGCAAAATAACAACTGAATAAAAAATTTAGATTAGTGGGTAACAAAAAAACTAGATTAAATTTTAGAAATTCGGAAATTAGAAAGATTTGTGAGTTCTTTCTACTGGAAAAGTTTTAAAATTATATTTCTATTTATAAGTTACCCACTTTCATATGCTTATTTTTGAAAATATTTATACTATTAAAATAAAAAATAAAAAAATACTTTAATTTTTTTTGGAAATATACTATACTTATCTTACAGAATATTTTTATCTATATATAAGCTCAAAATTTATTAATTTATAAAATGGAGGAATCAAATGGAAAAAGTTTATCAAGGAAAGACTAAAGATGTCTACAAATTAGAAAATGGAAATTTCTTACTTGAATTTAAAGATGACTGTACAGGAAAAGATGGAGTATTTGATCCAGGGGAAAACTCAGTAGGATTAAAAATAGAAGGAATAGGAAAAGCTAACTTGAAGATGTCTGTTCACTTTTTTGAAATATTGAATAAGGCAGGAGTAAAAACTCATTATATATCTGCTAATGTAGAAAAAGGAACTATGGAGGTAGTACCAGCAAGACCTTTTGGAAAAGGACTTGAAGTAATATGCCGTTTTAAAGCTGTAGGAAGTTTCTATCGTCGTTATAATGAATATGTAACAGAAGGTGGAGATTTACCTGCTTATGTAGAAACTACATTTAAAAATGATGCTTTAGGAGATCCTCTTGTAACTAAAGATGGATTAGTAGTTCTTAATGTAATGACTTCTGAGCAGTATGATTCAATGAAAGAAAGAACACAATTGATTTCTACAATAGTAAGAGATACTTTAGCTGAAAAAGGACTTGATCTTTATGATATTAAATTTGAGTTTGGAATAGATAAAGATGGAGAAGTTATACTTATAGATGAAATAGCTTCTGGAAATATGCGTGTATATAAAGCAGGGAAAATAGTTGATCCTATGGATTTAACAGAAATGGTATTTGCATAAAATAAATTAAAGAATGGGCAGTATGTTAGATTAAGTTTTATCTAGCAAGCTGCCCATTTTATATATTTAGAAATTATAAATTTAAAAATAATAAAGAAGCAAAACATGTTAAGAAAAAATAAAAAATCACAGATATTTCTGTGATAAAAAGAATATTAAATTAAACCTCAAAGAAGTAATATATCATATTTTTCATAAAAAAATACAATTAATTTAAAGCTGTCTGTTAATTTATTTAGTTCCAATTTTTTTAAAATAGGTGAATAAATAAATCGTTAAAAGGTAAGAAAGCCGCTCCTATAAGATTAGAAAAATCACCATATTTTGAAAATTCCAGAATTGATTTATCTTCAAAAAATATATTATTAAAAACTTTTTTTTCAAGAGATTCTTTTATATAATGACTATAGTTTGAAATAAGACCTCCAATAATAACTCTATCTAAGTCTAATAAAAATAATAAATTCCTTATACCAGAAGCAAGATAATCAGTATATTTCTCCAATATCCCTTTACCCTTTTCAGTATCTGCTAAATTCTTAGAAAAAATTTCAATAAAACTTAGATTAGAAAGATTAAATTCTTTTTCAAAAGCTTTTACCAGTGCTCTATTTGAACAATACATCTCAAGACACCCTTCATTTCCACAGTTACATTTCTTTCCATGATTTTCTACAGTAAAGTGTCCAAATTCTCCAGCTTTTGAAGAATGTCCTTTGTAAAGATTACCATCAATTACTATTCCGGCTCCCACTCCAGAATCTATAGAAATAAAAACAATATTCTGTTCTTTTAAAGTTCTATTCAGAAAGAACTCTCCAATAGCTCCTGCATTAGCTTCATTTATTAGGTATATTGGAAGTGAAAAGGTATTTTCAATTATTTCCATATTTTTTTCAAATAAGTTAAAGTTTGTTCCTATTTTTAATATTTTACTTTTATTATCAACTATACCTGAAAGAGAAATCCCTATTCCTGTTATTAGATTTTGATAAGGAAAATTTTTTAAAAATAACTTAAGCTCTTCCATAATATAAAAAACAAAATTTTCATCATTAAAAAAATTTTTTATAATAACAGTTTTTTTTATTTCATCTCCATTTAAATTTATTAATATAAAACTTACTGAAGAAAGTTCTATTTTAATACCAATAGAATAAAAAGAATTAGGATTATATTCATAAAGACTTGCTTTTCTTTTTATATTATTATCAGAATAACCCTTATCAATAACAATTTTTTTATCTAGCAAAAGATTTATTATTTTTGCAACAGTTGGAAAACTAATATCCAATGAATCAGCAATTTCTTTTTTTGTAAAAAATTTATTTTGAGAAATAAATTGATAAACTCTGTTTATATTTTTCATTTTTTCTTTTTTTTGATAAATAACATCTTTCATAAAGATGATTTCCCCCTTTCCTTAAAAATATATACAGATTAATTAAAGCATATTTTATAATTCAATCTGTATAATATAATTTAACATCTTTTAAATTTAAGTCAATTTAATTAAAAATATTAAAAACATATATATAATAATGTGTTATTTCAGTTTGAAAGCAACTGTTTTAATTTAAAATAAATTTAATATTGACAAAATACAAAAAATATTTTAATATTATATTAAAATAAATTTAAGTCAATTTAATTAATGGAGGATAAAAATGGAATTTTTCAAAGAGATAGGAAAAATAAAATATGAAGGAAAGGAAACTAAAAATGAATTGGCCTTTAGGTATTATAATCCTGATGAAATAATACTTGGTAAGCCAATGAAAGAACATTTAAAATTTGGAATGTCGTATTGGCATACATTAACTGCTGCTGGGAATGATCAATTTGGTGAAGGAACAATTGTAAGAGAGTGGGATTCCCTAGAACCTATGGAAAGAGCAAAAGCAAGAGTGAAAGCTGGATTTGAAATTATGGAAAAATTAGGAATGGAATATTTTTGTTTTCATGATAGAGATATAGCACCAGAAGCTGATACTTTAGCTGAATATCAAAAAAATCTTGATGAGATTGTAGATTTAATTGAAATTGAAATGAAAAGAACAGGAATAAAACTTTTATGGGGAACAACAAATATGTTCAGTCACCCAAGATTTGTTCATGGAGCAGCAACTTCATGTAATGCAGATGTATTTGCATTAGGAGCTGCACAAGTAAAAAAAGCTCTTGAAATTACTCATAGATTGAATGGAGAAGGATATGTTTTCTGGGGAGGAAGAGAAGGGTATGAAACTCTTTTAAATACAGATATGAAATTAGAACTTGATAACCTTGCAAAAATGCTTGGGATGGCAAAAGACTATGCAAATAAAATTGGTTTTAAAGGACAATTCTATATTGAACCAAAGCCAAAAGAACCAACTAAACATCAGTATGATTTCGATTCTGCAACAGTAATAGGTTTTTTAAAGACTTATAATCTTGATAAAGATTTTAAGTTAAATATAGAAGCTAATCATGCAACTCTTGCATATCATACATTTCAGCATGAATTACGTTTTGCAAGAATAAATGGGATGCTTGGAAGTGTAGATGCAAATATGGGAGATATGCTTTTAGGATGGGATACTGATCAATTTCCAACAAATATATATGATGCAGTTCTTGCTATGTATGAAATTTTAAAAGATGGAGGATTTAAAACAGGAGGACTTAACTTTGATGCAAAAATAAGAAGAGCTTCAATAGAGCTAGATGATATTTTCTATGCTTATATTGCAGGAATGGATACATTTGCCAAAGGTCTAAGAGTAGCTGCAAAATTAATAGAAGATAATGTTTTTGAAAATATAATAGAAAAAAGATATGCAAGCTATAAAGAAGGAATAGGAAAAGAGATAATTGAAGGAAAAGTAGGACTAAAAGAATTGGCAGACTATGCTTTAAAATTGGATGGAATTAAAAATAAATCAGGAAGACAGGAAAAGTTAGAAACAATCTTAAATAATTATATTTTTGATTAGGAGGTTTGTTTGATGTATATAGGAATAGATTTAGGAACATCCTCTGTAAAACTTCTTTTAATGGAAAAAAATGGGAATGTTATAAAAACAATAAGTAAAGATTACCCATTGAATTTTGTAAAAGAAACATGGATAGAGCAAAATCCTGAATATTGGTTTAACAGTGTTTATGATGGATTAAAAGAAATAATAATAGGTTATGAAAAATCTATACTTGCTTTAAGTTTTAGTGGACAGATGCATGGACTTGTTCTACTAGACAATGAAGATAGGATAATAAGACCTGCAATACTATGGTGCGACCAGAGAACAGAAAAAGAATGTATTTATTTAAATGAGCATATAGGAAGAAAAAAATTGCTGGAAAATACAGGAAATATAGCTCTTACAGGTTTCACCCTTCCAAAAATTCTATGGATGAAAGAAAATGAACCTGAGAATTTTTTAAAAATTTCAAAAGTAATGCTTCCAAAAGATTATATAGCATATAGGCTAAGTGGGGTTTTTGCAACAGATGTGAGTGATGCTTCAGGAATGTTGCTGTTAGATGTAAAAAATAGAAAATGGTCTGCTGAAATGATAAAAATCTCAGGATTGAAAGAAGAAAATTTTGCAAAGATATATGAATCTCATAAAAATATAGGATGTATAAAAAAAGAATTTTCAGAAAAATTAGGACTGAATGAAAATGTAAAAATTATAATTGGAGGTGGAGATCAAGCAATAGGAGCTATTGGTGTGGGAGTAGTAAATGATGATTATATTTCTGTTGCTTTGGGAACATCTGGAGTGGTTTTTGCAAATAATTCAGAATATATTCATGATAAAAAGGGAAGACTTCATTCTTTTTGTCATGCAAGTGGCAGATATCATCAAATGGGAGTGATTTTATCTGCTGCCTCATGTTTGAAATGGTGGGCAGAAGAAATAAATAAAACATCTGATTATGAAACTCTTATAAAAGAAGCAGAAAAATCAGAAGCTAAAGATTTATACTTTCTGCCATATCTGGTTGGAGAGAGAACTCCTCACAATGATGTAAATGTAAGAGGGTCATTTATAGGTCTTAATATAAACCATAAAATAGGAGATATGACAAAGGCATTATTGGAAGGGGTGGCTTTTGCTCTCAGGGATTCTTATGAAATTTTAAAAGAAATGAATATAAAATCTAAAACTATAAGATTAAGTGGAGGTGGAGCAAGGAATATTCTTTGGAGAGAGATTATATGTAATGTTTTCAATTTAAAAACAGAAGTAGTAAATTCATTGGAAGGACCTGCATTTGGTGCAGCAATAATAGCAGCAGTAGGAGATGGAGTTTACAAAGATGTTGATGAGGCATGCAGCACTATTATTAAACCTTTGGAAATGCTTTATCCAAGTGATGAGATGGTAAAAAATTATAATGAAAAATATAGCCAATTTAAAAAACTTTATCCAATATTAAAAGAATTTTATAATTAATAAGGAGGGAAATATGAAGAAAAAACCTAGTTTTATTGAAGCAGTGATTCCTATAATATCAATGGTTCTGTTATTAGGAATAGGGTATGGGGTTTATGGACTTAGAGCAGAGATATTAATGCTGATTTCAGCAGGGATAGCAGGTGTTATAGCTTATAGACTTGGATATACATGGGATGATATGATGAACTCTATTGTCGGGAAATTATCTAAAACAATGCCTGCAATTTTGATTTTAATAATAGTTGGAGTTTTGATAGGAAGTTGGATGATTGGTGGAACAATACCAATGATGGTTTATTATGGATTGAAAATAATTAATCCTAAATTAATAGTAATTACTTCTTTTTTAGTTACATCTTTTGTTTCTATATGTACAGGAACATCATGGGGGTCAGCAGGAACAATTGGAGTTGCATTAATAGGAGTTGCTGCTGGAATGGGAATACCTCTTCCAATAGTTGCAGGAGCAATAGTTTCAGGAGCGTATTTTGGAGATAAAATGTCACCATTATCAGATACAACCAATCTTGCCCCAATAGCTGCTGGAACTACTTTATATGAACATATAGGCCATATGGTTTTCACAACAGGGCCAGCATTTATACTAGCTGGAATAGTGTATATTATAGCAGGATTTAAAATGCCAGCAGTAGCCATGGCAACACCAGAAAAAGTAGAAATTATCTTAAAAACATTGGATCAAATGTTTAAATGGAACCCACTTGTAATACTGCCTCCAATAATTGTTTTATATGGATCAATAAAAAAGAAACCTACTATACCAGTAATGCTTATTTCAAGTTGTATAGCATTATTTAACGCTATTATTTTTCAAGGATTTACTTTACAGCAGGCTTTTGAAGCAACAATCAGTGGATTTAATATTTCTATGATGAATAATATTGATACAGCCAATATAATTTCAGATATTCCGAGATTATTAAATAGAGGTGGAATGAATTCTATGCTTGGAACAGTTTTAATAGCATTCTGTGCTTATGGCTTTGCTGGGATTATTGCTGTAAATGGATCATTAGATATAGTTCTTGAAAGACTAATGAAAAATGTTAAATCAACAGGAAGTTTAATATTAGTAACATTAATTTCTTGTTTTACTGCAGTATGTGTAACTTCTAATGGTCAATTGTCGATTTTAATACCAGGAGAAATGTTAAGAAACAGTTACATTGCTAGAAAACTGCATCCTAAGAATCTTTCAAGATCATTAGAAGATGGTGCGACAGTAATTGAACCATTAGTTCCATGGACAGCAGCAGGAGTTTATATGGCAACAACTTTAGGTGTACCTACATTAGAATATCTACCATGGGCAATTTTATGTTATTCTGGATGGATATTTGCTGTAATTTGGGGTTATACTGGAAAGTTTATAGCTAAATTAGATGAGAAAAGTCCTATTTATCAAGACTATTTAAAAGAACAACAGTCTAATATATAGGAGTAAAATATGAAAGAATTTGATGAGATAATAAATAGATATGAAACTAATTGTGCAAAATGGGATGGATGCAGAGAGATATGTGGAAAGGATGTAATGCAGCTGGCAGTAGCAGATATGGATTTTAGGTCTCCAAAAGAAATACTAAATGTCATGCATAAAATTGTAGAACATGGAATATTTGGATATACAATTTTATCTAAAAAATATTATCAGTCTGTAATTAATTGGTATAAAAAAAGGCATAATTGGAATATTTCTGAAGAATGGATTATGTACTCACCAAGAGTTGGAATAGGTACCAGTCTTATAATTCAAAATATGACAAAGAAAGGGGATGGAATTATACTACAAACACCTGCTTATCCAACATTAAGGGATGTAGTTGTAAAAAATAAAAGAAATTTAATTGAAAATCCTTTAATTTTAAAAAATGGAAAATATAAATTAGATTTAAGTAATTTGGAAAAGCAGATTGATAAAAACACTAAAATATTCATTTTATGTAATCCTCACAACCCTACAGGAAGAGTATTTACATTAGATGAATTACAGGAAATTGTAAACTTTTGTAAAAAACATAATTTAATAATACTTGCTGATGAAATTCACAGTGATTTAGTATTTAAACCTAATAAACATATTCCTGTAGCTAGTATAAGAGAAGCACAGGAAATAAGTATAATATGCACTTCTATTACAAAAACATTTAATGTTCCAGGAGTTATTACTTCTAATCTGATAATTCCTAATGAAAAAATAAGAAATGAAGTAAAAGAAATATTAGATGTAGCAGTGATCCATAATCCAAATATTTTTGCTGCAGCAATAACAGAAGCAGCATATAATGAATGTGATTATTGGCTGGATGAAGTGTTAGAGTATGTCCATTCAAATAAGATTTATTTAAAAGAATATTTAAAAAAACATATTCCTAAATTGAAATTAATAGACTCTGAAGGAACCTATCTTTCTTGGATAGACTATAGAGATTTAAAAGTAAGTGGTGAAGAATTAAAAAAATTATTTATTGAAAAGGCAGGAGTAAATGTTTACATGGGAGAACATTTTGGAGATTCAGGTAAGGGATTTATAAGAGTGAATCTGGCAACTCCCAAATCTAATATAGAGAAATTTTTAATAAATATAAATGAAACTTTAAAAGAAAAATAAAGTGAATCTTAGCAATTTACCTCAAGATATGTTAGTTTTATGAGAAATATTTTTAATTTAATGAAAAAATATTTCACATATAAAAAAGATAATTAAGAATTTATACTAATAAAAGTTGTAAAAAATTAATAAGTCTATTCTGAATTATCTAAAAAAGATAATATTATTAAAAAAATTAAAAATCTGCTTTTATTTTTTCGGAGAATATGTTAAAATAATTATGGTCCATTGTACAAGAAGATGTGTCTCTTTTGTAGCTTAACTTAAACAAATTAAAATTACTTCTTGTCATCACTAGGTTGACATTTTGTTTAATTTATGATATCATCTTATGGAAAAATATAATTTTTAAAATTTCTAGGAGGTTTTTAATTTGGCACATTCAAGATCAGCTAAAAAGAGAATATTAGTAGCAGAGAGAAACAGAGAAAGAAATCAAGCAGTAAAATCTAGAGTTAAAACTATGACTAAAAAAGTTTTAACAACTGTAGATACTAAAGATTTAGAAGCTTCAAAAACAGCTTTATCAGTAGCTTATAAAGAGTTAGATAAAGCAGTAAGCAAAGGAATCATGAAGAAAAACACAGCATCTAGAAAGAAAGCAAGATTAGCTGCTAAAGTAAACGCACTATAATTACTAGTATGTTTGAGGATATCCAGATGTGGATATCCTTTTTTCTTTATAAAAAATATTCAGAAGGAGCAGAGAATGATAAAATTAATTGTATTAGATGTAGATGGAACTTTAACTAATGGTAAGCTCTATATGGATGATAAAGATAATAGCTTGAAAGGGTTTGATGTAAAAGATGGATTTGCAATAGCTCAATGGATAAAGTATGGAGGAATTACTGCTATTATCACTGGAAAGACTTCTGTAATAGTAAAAAGAAGAGCAGAGGAATTGGGAATACAGGAATTAGTACAGGGAGCTGGAAATAAGGTAGCTGAATTAAAAAAGATATTAGATAAATACAAGATAACACTAGAGGAAACTGCTTATATGGGTGACGATATAAATGATTTAGGAGTTATGTCTGTTGTGGGAATGTCAGCAGCTCCTAAAAATGCAGTAAAAGAAGTTTTGGACAGAGTAAACTTTATCTCTTCAAAAAATGGTGGAGATGGGGCAGTAAGAGAATTTTTTGAAAAGATAATGAAAGAAAATGGTATGTGGGAAAAAGTAGTAGAAAAATATCTTAATGAAGGAAAATAAAAAATGGAGTATAAATAAAAACAGAACTCAATGGAGAGTTCTGTTTTTTAATATCTTTAAATTTATTTTTAAGCTGTTATAACATCCAAGTGCGAGAATTTTTCACAAAGTTCTTTGTAATTTTGTTTTAAGTATTTGAATTCTTCTTTTAGCTCCTTAGAAGCATTTTCAACTGATACAAGGCTTTTTACATCTTTACCACATTCTTTTACTATATTAGAGAAAAGAACATAAAGGAAAGCTAATGTGGTAGCTTTTATACCATTGAAGTCTATAACAACACTATCTCCTTTTTTGATTTTCCTAGCAACCATAGAACACAATTGTAGAGCTTTCTTAGGAGATACAAGGACAGAAGTTTCAAAAATTTTGCTTAATACAAGATTCATGATAGAACCCTCCTTTGTTATTATTATAATAAATCTTCCCTCACCTATATTATATATAGAAATTATAAAAAAGTCAAACTATAAAAATATATACTTTACTATAAAATAATATCTTTGTCCTAATCTGGGTAAACAGCTTTTCCCTTTAACTTACCATCTGGATGATAATATTTCCAAGTACCAGAAGGAACACCATTTTTAAAATATCCTTGTACTTGAAGATTTCCATTTTCATGATAAAGAAAATATTCACCATTGTCATTTCCGTTGATATAAGAAGTTTGCATAACCTTTAAACCATTTTCTTGATAAATAACATATTTTCCGTTTAATTTTCCATTTTTCCAGTTCTCTATAGATTTTAAAGCTCCATTAGGAAAAAAAGTTACCCACTTTCCATCAGGCTTTCCATCAGTGTAATAGTTTCTATCTTTTTTATCTATTACCTTTCCTGTAAAAGGGGTATCTTCATTAAAATAATATGTAATACCATTTTCTTCTCTCATTCTTGAAGTATCTGCTGTTTTAGGAGCAGAAAAACTAACTAAAGATATTGCTAAAAGCATTGATAAAATTAAAGTTTTTTTCATTATCGATCACCTACTCTTCTATTTTACCGTGTTTTTAAAAAAAATCAATAGATATTTGCATTGAAATAAAAAAAATAAAGTGGTAGACTAAAAGGAAGATAGTCAATTTATTGAAATGGAGGTATAAAAATGAGTTTAGAGATAATAGAAAAGATAGAAAAAATTTATTCAAAGACAGTAAATCTTGTTAGTGAAGGTGATTTAAGACTTTGTGAATATATTTCAGATAAAAATAAAGTATTTATTGAAAAAATGATGGAAAAAAATTCTTTTACAGGAAAGAAAGGAGAAAAATTAGAGGTTTCATTTTTAGAAGGAGATTCTTTAATAACAATATTATTTTTAGGAATAGGAAAAAAAGAAAATATAAATAGAGATGTTATGAGAGATGTAATATATAATGGATTAAAAAATATAAATGGAGATATTCTTATTGGCAGTGAAGACAGTGACTTAATAGATCTTGAAATAATTGGAGAAGTGACAGAACATATAGACTATAAGTTTGATAAGTATATGAGTGAGAAAAAAGATAAAAAATTAAATCTATATTATTTTATAGAAAAAAATAACATTGATATTATTGAAGGAAAAGAATTAGGAAAAATAGTTAATATAGTAAGAGATCTAATAAATGAACCAGCCTGTGTAATAACTCCAGAAAAATTAGCAGAAGAAGCAGAGAAATTAGGTAAAGAATTTGGATTTGAAATAGAAATACTTGATGAAAAAGAAGCTGAAAAATTAGGGATGAAAGCATTTTTAGCTGTAGGAAGAGCATCTGTCAATAGACCAAAAGTTATTATAATGAGATATAAAGGAGATGCAGAAAGCAAAAAGAGAATAGGATTGGTAGGGAAAGGACTTACTTATGATACTGGAGGACTTTCTTTGAAACCTACTTCAAGTATGCTTGATATGAAAACAGATATGGGTGGAGCAGCTACTGTAATAGGAACTATGTGTGCTCTTAGTAAAATGAAAATAAAGAAAAATGTTACTGCAGTAATAGCAGCTTGTGAAAATGCAATAGGTTCTAATGCTTATAGACCAGGAGATATTATTGGAAGTATGAATGGAAAAACAATAGAGATAACTAATACAGATGCAGAAGGAAGACTAACTTTGGCTGACGCTTTAACTTATATAATAAGAAAAGAAAATGTAGATGAGGTAATAGATGCAGCTACTTTAACAGGAGCAATAATGGTAGCTCTTGGAGATAATGTAACTGGAGTATTTTCAAATTCAGATGAAAACTATAAAAAGTTGGAAAGTGCTGGAAAATATTGGGGAGAAAAATACTGGCAGATGCCTATTTTTGAAGAATATAAAGAAATAATAAAATCAGATGCAGCAGATTTAAAAAATAGTGCAGGAAAATTAGCAGGGTCAATTACAGCAGCTAAATTTTTACAGGAGTTTATAGAAGATAAACCTTGGATGCATCTAGATATAGCAGGAACAGCATTTAGTGAAAAAAATGGAAAGTATTTTAAAAAGGGAGCAACTGGTCAAGTAGTCAGAACATTATATTCATATATAAAAGGATAAAAAAGTATTTAACAACAAAAGATAAATATGATATAATGAAAAAAATATCTAAATATAAAATAAAAATATGCAATATATTGTGGGAACTTTGGAGGAAAGGATGGAAAATAGTTATTCTTTGCAGCTTATGATTGTCATTACATTAATGATGGTCTATAAGATTTCGTTTATGATTTAAAAATGTAAAAAGGAAGAAACAAGAAGGAAAGAAATCCTGTTTTGTATCTTCCTTTTTCTTTTATTTATTTTACATAAAATAAATTTAAATTGCTAAAAGTGAAAATATAAAAAATGTAAAAATTATATTAACCTGTATGGAATAGATGAAACTTTTTCTCCTGAATGATAAATAACACTTCTTAATATGGATAGTATCTGCTCCTTTAGAACTTTTTTAAAATTAGGAGGATAATAGCCAGTTTTAGCTTTTTTTAGAGCTTCTTTTTGGATATCGTTAGGGGAAACAAGAGGATAAAAACCAATTACAAAACAACTTAGTATTTCTAAAAATTTTCTGATTTGAACTTCTTCTAAGCTTGGAAATGCAGTTTTTATAATTTTTATAAATTTAATTTGACAGTAACTAAGTTCTTCTTTGAATTGTATAAGTTTTTCTTCAGAAGCATTTTTTTCAAGATTAGTATATAAGATTGAAAATAGTTTCAAAAATCTATTTTGTTTTTCTATTTCTTTAGCTAATATTTCAGAAAATTCATCAGTTTTTTTTGAAAAATCTCTATTTATTTTTATTTTTAATTCAACTAATAATTTATTGAATTCATCTATAGTGACTAATAAATATATTTCTTCTTTAGAAGAGATATATTTATAAAGATTTCCTCTTGTAAAATTAGTTCCCTTAGCAATGTCAGCTAAAGTAATTTCATGAAAATCATGAATATCAAATAACTTAATAGCAGCATCTTTTATTTGCTGAATTCTAATTTTTCTCTGTTCTTCAGTTTTAACTCTTTCAAAATCCATTTTACGCTCCTTAAAGTATTTTAAATTTCATTATAATTATAACATATATTTTAAATTTTAAAAAAATATGTTTGTTATTAATACGAATGGTATATATTTTATATGATATAATTGCTAAAAAATCATAATTATCCTTGAAATAAAAAAAATTATGTGTTATTATAAAACAACTAAGTAACACGGTGTTACTTATAAAATGAAAAAAGGAGATTTTTAATTATGAAAGATTTGTGGCATGGAAGATTTGATAGTAATGAAGAGATTGACTTGAGAATTTGGCAAATTGTTAAACCTTTTGATAATGTTAGCAAAGAATATGGAATCTGCCTTGTAGGATATGATACAGATGATGGAATAAAAAGAAATCAAGGAAGAATAGGCGCTGAAAAAGGATCTAATGCAATAAGAAAAGCTATGCAATCTTTCCCAATAGTGGAGAATTTAAGGATTTATGATTACCAAAACTTAAAAAATAAAGTTCTAGAGGAAGCACAAAAAGAGTATTCATTAAAAATTTATAATGTTATAAAGAAAGAACTTTTTCCAATAGGACTGGGTGGAGGACATGATATAGCTTTTGCTTCTTATAGTGGAATTAGAAAAGCTTATCCTGACAAAAAAATAGGAATTATAAATTTTGATACACATTTAGATATGAGATCTTATGATAATGGAGCTACTTCTGGGACTTCATTTAAGCAGATATTAGATAGTGATAAGAATGTAAAGTATTCAATAGTTGGTTTTAAAAAACAGGGAAATACTAAAAGATTAATAGATACAGCTAAAAGTTATAATGTATTAATTTTGGATGAAGAAAATGATGAAAAATTTATAAATGATGAATTAAAAAAATATCTTGCAGATACAGATATTCTATATGTAACTTTCTGTATGGATGTGTTTAATGCTTCTGATGCTCCAGGAGTTTCAGCTCCAACAATAATGGGTCTTGACCCTAAAAAAGGAAAAAGAATTTTAAGGGAAATTATGAAGAGTAAAAAAGTTGTATGTGTAGATTTTGCAGAAGTAAATCCAGAATATGATATAGATAGTAGAACTGCAAAACTTGCAGGAAGTCTTATATATGATATTATGAATAATTTAGCAAAATAATAAAATATGAAATTTAGGAGGAAAAATATGGAATTTAGTTTGAATGATTTAGGAGTACTTTTTAAATTTGATATGGTTGGAACAATAGCAATGGGATTAATATCTCTTTATATTGGAAGAAAACTAAAGGAAAGACTTTCATTTCTTGATAGATTTGGAATACCAGCAGCAGTTTTAGGAGGATTATTATTTGCTCTCATTCATTTATTAATGAGAACTATTCATATTGGAAGCATTACCTATGATACAACACTTCAAACACCTTTTATGGTAGTTTTCTTTACGACTATTGGGTTAGGTTCTTCAATTGAGGGATTAAAAAAAGGTGGGAAATTATTAATAATATTTTGGCTTTTAAGTGGAGTTATGACTTTTATGCAGACAGTTATTGGAGTAGGAGTTGCTAAAGCAACTGGGATCAATCCATTACTAGGAGTTTTAGCAGGGTCAGTATCAATGTCTGGTGGACATGGGTCAGCAGGAGCTTTTGGACAAACAGTGGAAGGATTAGGGGTAACAGGAGCATTAACAGTTGCACTTTCTGCTGCAACATTTGGTCTTGTAGCTGGAGGACTTTTAGGCTCACCTCTTGCTATACATTTAATAAAGAAATTTGATTTAAAACCTAAAGATGTTGTTAATGAAGATGAAGTTGGAATAAAAATTGATATAGAAAAAAGAGAAATAAATCTTAATTCAATGCTGCAGCATATATTGATGCTGTCAATTATAATGACAATAGGAATTTCTTTAAGCGGACTTTTAAAAAGTAAGCTGGGAATAGCTCTTCCTTCATATGTAGGAGCTATGTTCTGTGCTATTATCTTTAATAATCTTAATTTAAAAGCTAAATGGGTTGATATTGATAGAAATCTTGTAAATATATTGGGAGAAGCTTCTCTTAACATATTTTTATCTATGGCCTTAATATCATTAAAATTGTGGGAACTTGCAGCACTTGCAATACCAATGGTTATAATATTAGGTTGTCAGGTAATATTTATGTGGCTATATACAAGATTCATAGTATTTAAAGCAATGGGAAGCGATTATGATGCAGCAGTTATGGTTTCAGGAATGTGTGGTTCTGGATTGGGAGCAACAACAAATGCTATGATAAATATGGGAGAGGTAAGTGGAAAATATGGATACACAGTTAATCCCTATTTAGTAGTCCCATTGACAGGAGCTTTTCTAATAGATATTTTTCAAATGCCAGTTATACTAACAGCAATTAATCTCTTTAAATAGAATATTTTTAGTTTCATACATCCTTAGGTTTTTAATGATACCTAAGGATGTATTTTTAATTTTTATTTTTTAGGATATAATATCATTTGAGTACATCTAAAAAGTGCAATTTTCTTTCCAGTTGCCTCATCTGTAACAACTGCATCCCATACTTGAGTGGTTTTTCCAAGATGCTGAGCAGTAGCAGTACAGCAGATTCTCCCTTTTGTAGTAGTTCCAAGATGGTTGCTTTTCAATTCAATAGTTGTTAAACTTTCTGCTCCCTCTGGAAGATGAGCAAAAGAAGCATATCCACAAGTAGTATCAGCTAAAGTAATAACAGTTGCAGCATGAAGATAACCATTTGGCGCAATATGATATGGTTTTATAGCCAATCTGCTTCTTAAAAACTTTTCTTTTAATTCAAGAATTTCAACTCCCATAAATTCAGGTAAGAATCCTTTTCCTTTTTCATTTAATATTTCTATAGTTATATTTTTGTTTAAATTACACATTTGTTCTTTGGCCTCCCTATTTAAAGTTCATTTTCATCTTTTACATTTGCAATTTTAATAATCTCTAGGATTATTGCAATTATCATCAGCCAGTACATATTAGAGTATAGCAAATTAAAAAATGGTAAATTTATAAATTCATAAAATAACCACGAAGCATGCATATTCCCAAGAATAAAGAGAGATATACTTAAAAAATTAAAAATAAGATAGATTATCATTAAGATATTTTTTCTGAAGATTAATATTCTTAATAGAGTTGATATAAATCTGAAAATATTTGAAAGTAAAAGTGAATAACTGAAAGAAGGGATTATCAAAGAGAATATAATGAAAATAAAACCTTCTGATTTTCTTCTTCTAATTCCATATAATCCTATCAACATATTTAAAAGTAGTCCTCTAACTCTACTGATATTTCTTAAAATATCAGCTATAAAAGGAGAACCTAAAGAAATTCTTCCATTATAAAGTATACTACGAATAGGTTCAGCTTTAAAGAAGAAATAAAAAAATATTGAGATGATAAGATAAGAAATTAAAATAAACATTCCCTCTTTACCAATGCTCAAAGCTTCTTTTTTTGAATTATAAGAGTTATTCTCATAATCATCTTCATTTCCTTTACTAAAAACTGCAAAATCTATTATGAATATAATTATACTCAAAATAGCTGCTTCTAAAATTATAATTAACTGCATTTCTTTCCCCTTTCAATAAAAACAAAGCAGAAATTATTTTTAATATTTTGCAATATTTTTCTGCTTATATTTTAGTTTAACATAAAAAATAGTTTAAAAACAAATAAAATATTTTCTAAAAATCTTACAATATTTATTTTCTATCTATAAATTTAAAAAGAAATAGTATATATTTATTTGAAATTTGATGGAGAAATAAATTTCATATAAAACTCAATAACTTTTTGAATTTTTATTCTTAATGGAATAGAATTATTACAATAAAAAATTTATTAAATATTAAAGAAAAAAATCGTTTTAAAAATAAAATGCGAATATTTAAGAATGGAAGATTAAAAGGAAAAAGTTTAGTATCCACTTCTGAAAATATTGATGAAATTGGTGTTTCTACCGTTAAGCTAAAATCCGGTAATGGGAGGACCATTAATGGTTTTTTGCTTACATCAGAAGATATTTATCTTTTAGAAGATAATAAAAGAATAGAAGACATAAATAATACACACACATAGGAGAAATGAAAAAAGTAATTAAGAAAAAAGAAAGAAATGTAAATAATGCACTTTCAGAAAAAGGTACAGGGAATATCTCTGTATTTTTTTATATTACAAAGAATTTTTTCAGATAGTCTCTAAAAGAAATTTTATAAAAAGTTCCTTTGAAATTGAAAATATTGAGAATTTAGCAGTAGAAAAAGGGTATAAAAAAAGTTCTCTTTTATACATAAAAGAGAACACTAACTATTTTCTTGTTGCTAAAAAACCTTTAATCCATGTTTTAGCTACTTGATATCTATGATAGATAATACCTTAAATTTAATAAAAAGTCAATGTTTAATCTGCAAATAATATTCTTTAAAATTGAAAAATATTAGCAAGTACACCTTTATGTATAAATACGAACATTTATTGAATATGATTATGAAGTTTTTATATGGATTTGAGAAAATTATACAGTATTTTTTTAAAAAATAGAATTAAATTTCATGGAGGGGAAAATGATAGAAAAAATTATGAAATCAATAAAAAGTGGGAATAAAAAAACGGGAAGAAATATAACGATAGGGACAGTAGTGGGAATGCTTTTATCATGTACAGCAGTAATGGGAGCAGATAAATATCTGTGGATAAAAGAAAATGGAGAAACAGTAAAATTTAATACAGTAGCTACTACTGATGCTGAAGGAACTGGGGGAAACTGGAATGAGGAACATCCATATGATGATGAAAATATTTGGAATGCAGATACTAAAACTTATATAAATAATATGACATTATTATCAACTGGAATTAATATAACAACAGATGGATATGCAAGGAATGCAAGTTGTGCCTTAAAATTGAGTGGTGATTTAGGTGGAGTTATAAATAATAGTTTAATAATGGGAGCAGATATAAGTAATGTTGTTAGAGAAAGCAGTGGAATTTATATTTATAATTCCAGTAATGTAGAAACTATAACGAATAATGGCTTAATTGCTGCATCAGCTGGAGGTAGTGCTGGAATTTATAATTTTAGTGCTGTGGAAACTTTGACTAACACTGGTTCGATAATGGGGACAGGACAAACAGGAGGGTATGGAATTCGTACTCTAAATATCCCAATTTCTCCAGCTTCTCTAGCTAACTTAACAAATACTGGTTTAATAGCAGGAGTAACTTCAGGAAGTGATGGAATTGGAGTTGCTTATATAAATGCCAATATGGAAGTCTTAACAAATTCTGGGTTAATAAAAGGAACAGGAAGTGAAAAAGGTTGGGGGATTTTAATTGGAGGACTGGGAGGAACAAGTGGTTCAATAGTAAATAATGGTTTAATAACAGGAACAGGAGGAAGTGATGGTTTTGGAATTGCTAATAGAGCTAGGGGAACTCTGGAAACTATGACAAATACAGGAGTTATTTATGGGAAAAAATTTGCTGTAGATAATGATAATGCAACAATAACATCTTTAAATAACTATGGAATATTAGCAGCACAAACGTCAGCGGTTATAAGCCTTTATGGAACACAAACATTAAATAATTATGGATTGATGTTTAAAGGATATAGTGGAAATTATACAGCAAAAGATGATACTGATTATGGAAAATTTGGAACAACTACTGAAATAAATAGATATACAGTAATAAATACAAAAGCAGAAGGAACGAATAAAGACAAGATAACAGGGACTGAAAGTCTAGAGCTTGAAAATGGAGGATTAACATATAATGATTCTATTGGAAATCCTCAAACAGAAAATGTTTCTTTAGATAAGAAATATATTTTAAATGGAATAACAGATACATTGCTTGTATCAATAGGAGATAATAAATTTAATAATTCAGTAATCAATGCTTATGAAACAGCAGTAAAATTTGATACAGCTGGAGGAATACTTACTTTAACAGGAACAATAGTAAATGGTGGAGCAGATGGAATAAGTGATACTGTAACAGGAAGTGATAATGAAGATACTTTAACGTTGCAAAGTGGAAATATAGTTAATGGAAATATAAGTATGGAAAATGGAAATGATATCTTTGTTATTGGCAGTGGAGCAACAATTAATGGTAACACAAATATGGGAGATAATGATGATATCCTTACAGTAGAAGCGGAAAGCATTATCAATGGAACTCTTAATGGTGGAATGGGAAGAGACACTCTTAATTTTGATTCACCAATAACAAGAGATGCAGCTAATGGTGGAATAAATATTTATCATAACATATCAGGATTTGAAAATATGAATACAAATACAAATGTAACTCTATTTGAAAAAACTGTTAAAGATGATGGAAGTGTGGGAGATTTAACAGTAACAGATGCAGAAAATATAACAATAGGAGCAGATGGGATACTTACTTTAAGAATAGATATAAGTAAGTTAGGTACTTTAGGGGATGCAAGTAAGATTGTAGGTCATGCACTGTATGGAAATACAGGAATAATAAAATCTGAAACTGGAGGAAAACTTCTGCTTGCTGTCAATGGAGCAGGAAATGAAAGTATAATAAGTTTTGGGGGTACTAAGTTAGATAACAGCTTAATAACAGGAAGTAGAGGAAATTTTGATACTACATCAAAACTTCATACTATAGAAAGTATAGATGGAGCAAATAATGAAGTAAAGGTTGTTGCCAGATGGATTATACCAGAAATATTTAAATACAAACAGCTTAATAAAATATATCATGGAATACTTTCAGTAGATGGATTAGGAAATTTTATTGTAGATGATGATGAGAGATTATCAACATTCATAGGATACTTAAATGATATCTATGCAGGAAATCCATATTCATATTCTAGTGAGTTATCAAGAAAATCTGCTGGAATGTTCAGAGATATAGTTACTGAAAATATTTTCAAACCAGAAGCAAATAAATGGATGATTTATGGTGGACTTACTCATGTAGATGGTGGAACAAAAGATACATATTATGGAAAAGGATATTACACATATGACATAGGAAGTTCAGATATGGACGCAGATACAAAAATCACTGGAGCATATATGCTTGGAGAGTATGGAGTATCTGATACACTAACTTCTGGAGTAGTAATTGGAGGAAATAAATTAAAATCTGACTTGTCTAATGGATCGAAAGTAGATGGAAGCGCATTGTATCTTGGAGCATATGCTAAAAAGTATATTGGAAATCTAAAAGTAACAGCAGGAACAGGATTCCAGTACGGAGATTATGACGCAGACAGGATGATAATAAATAAAGTGGCTTTTGATGAAACAAAATCAGTAATGAAATATTCAGATAATTACAATGATATGACATATGATATTTATTTGAATGGAAGATATTCACTTAATATTGGAGAAAATCTATTCCTAGAACCTTATGGAACATTGTCATATACATATATAGATCAAGATGGTGCAGATGAAGGAAATCAAACTCTAGCAATAGAAACAGATTCAAAATCATTTGACTATACAGTAGGAAAAGTAGGGTTAGACTTGAAGAAAGTTATACCTCATGAAAAAGGAAAAAGTACACTTTCAGCAGGAGTAAGCTACACAAGAATACTTGATGGAGCAGATGAGGAGTTTATCACAGGAAGATTTAAAGGTGGAAGGGACTTTGATATACTGGTTGCTCATAAAAATGAACATAGTATAGGACTAAATGCAAAATATGCTATTGAACTTGAAAATGGAGTACTATTTGATGTAAAGGGAACTTATGCAGTAGAAAGAGATTCACATAACGGAGCAGGAAAAAACAAGGCTAAAGGGGAATGGATAGTAGGAGCAGGATTAGGGTATAAGTTCTAAAGGTTACAAAGTGAAAGGGGCTATTTTAAATTTGCAACAGCCCCTTTTTTAGTATATAAAAAACAAACTTTTCATTTTTATAAATCTTAGACTTATTATTAAAAATCAATTTATATTTTGATAAGTTTTCTGTATTTATTTTCATTCTAATTGCTTAACTATCTTTTTTTCTGAGATTTTTTTCATTTTTTACAACGCATTTCTCATAAATTTCAATTTTGTAATCAAGTCTATTAAGTGTTTGCTTCATTTCATCTATTCTTCCAGCCAGTAGTTTTCTCTGTTCAGTTAAAATTTCTTTACGAGCTTCTATAGTTTTTTCACCTTGTTGAAATAGTCCAACATATTCGATTAATGCTTCAACAGGAAGTCCAGCACCTCTCATACATTTGATAAATTCTATCCAGTTGCATTCATTTTCACCATAATCACGGATTCCTCCCTTTGTTCGTGGAACTGAAGGAATTAAACCTATACGTTCATAATAACGCAATGTATCAATAGTCAATTCAAATTTTTTACTTACCTCTGCAATTGTCATATTATTACCTCCTATTAATAATAGTTTAGCACCTAGAGTTAACTTTAGGTCAAGATTTTTTTATTTTTTATTTCTATGAATTAAAAAATATAGTAAATAGAAAAGAATTACAGCAAAGAATAAAAAAGAATTTTAAAAATAGAAATTATGTAAAATTTTATAATTTAAAGAAAGCTGGTAAAAAAATAAACAGCTTTAGCTCTATGGAATATAGAACTTCAGCTGTTTAAAAATTTTATATTATTTAAAATTTTTATCTGTTTAGACTTTAAATCTTTATTTTATTGTTCAGCAGGAACAGGGTCCTTGCATACATCTACCCATTCTCCTTGAGTTATACTTTCCAACATATCAACAGGAACTTTAACAGCAGAATGATCAGAACCTCCAGCAGGATAAACTATTTCAAATTCTTTTAAAGTCTTATCAAGATAGACTTTTAAAGGTCTTTTTAATCCAAATGGACAAACTCCTCCAATAGGATGACCAGTAGCTTCCAGTACTTCATCATGAGGAATCATAGTAGCTTTTTCTTTAAATTTATCCTTAAATTTTCTGTTGTCAAGTCTTGCTCCACCTTTGGTAAGAATAAGGATATACTCTCCACTTTTTAATTTGTATCCCATTGTTTTAGCAATTTGATCTTCTTCCACTCCCCAAGTTGCAGCAGCAGTCTTTACAGTTGCAGTATCTCCTTCTGTTTCTTCAACTTTTAAGGGAAGATTGTTGTCTTCAAAAAATTTTTTTACACTTTCAACGCTCATAACTATCATCTCCTTAATTTTAACTATGAGTATACCAAAAAAAAAGAAAAATTTAAAGTTATTTTTCACAAATTTCTAAAGGAAGATTATCAGGATCTCTAAAAAAAGTATATTTTTTACCAGTTATTTCATCTGTTTTTATAGGTTCAGTAACTATATTTTTTTCATTTAGATATTTTACAGAATTTTCAATATCATCTACCTCAAAAGCAAGATGTCTTAATCCCCTAGCTTCTGGTGAAGTTATTCTTTCAGGAGGGGCTGGAAAAGAGAAAAGTTCAATTTGATATTCTCCAGCTATTTCAAGATCAAGTTTATATGATTTTCTTTCACTTCTATATGTTTCGTTTAGAATTTTAAATCCTAAAATATTTACATAAAAATCTTTAGATTTTTTATAGTTTGAACAGATAATTGCTATATGATGAATTTTATTAATAAGCATAAATTCTCCTATTTGTTAAAATTAAAATCTGTCTGTCTTAAAGCTTCATATAAAATGATAGCAGCAGAGTTGGAAAGGTTTAGAGAACGTCCCATGTCTATCATTGGAATAGTAATGCAGTGATCAGCATTTTTATTTAATATCTCTTCTGGGATTCCTCTTGATTCAGGACCAAACATAACAAAATCATTTCTTCCAAATTTTATATCTGTATATTTCTGCTTTGTTTTAGTAGTTGCATAATATATTATGGCATTAGGATTTCCAGTTATAAAGTCCTCATAAGATTCCCATACTTTTAAATCAACAAGATGCCAGTAATCAAGTCCAGCTCTTTTTAATTGCTTTTCATCTAAAGAAAATCCAAGAGGTTTGATTAAATGCAGAGTTGTATTAGTAAGTACAGCACTTCTTCCTATATTTCCTGTATTATATGGTATTTCAGGGTATAATAAAACTATATTCAATTTGTTTCCTCCTAAATAAAATATTTACCAGTAGATTATACACCAAAGAATGAAAATAGTGTATCCCTTTTTAAAGATATCTGATAAAAGAGAAATATGTGCTTTTTTGGAAGAGGAAACACCTATAATATGTTGTTATTGATAATTTAGGTAGACAAAATTAGTGAAACTGAAGTATAATTAAAGATATGGTATGAATTCTATTGAGAATTTAAGGAGGAAAACTGAAAAATGATGAATATAAAAACATTTTACTTAGGTTCAATGATGGCAAATTGCTATCTAACTTGGAACGATGACAAAAATGCTTATCTTTTTGATTGTGGTGGAGAAAATATAGATAAAATAATAACTTTTTTGAAAGTTAATGGACTTACATTGAAATATTTAGTTCTTACACATGGGCATGGTGATCACATTGCTGGAATAAATAGATTGATAGAAGAATATCCAAATGTTGAAGTATACATAGGGAAAGAAGATGCAGCTTGTCTTACTGAACCAGAATTGAATTTGATGAGATATATTACAGGAGTAAATTTTGTTTTTAATGGAGAATTCCATACAGTAAAAGAAGGAGATATGGTAGGAGAATTTAAAGTTTTAGATACTCCAGGTCATACAATTGGGTCAAAAAGTTTTTATTGCTCAGAAGCGAAAATGCTGATTTCTGGAGATACTATGTTTAGAAGAAGTTATGGAAGATATGACTTGCCTACAAGCAGTGGAGAAATGCTTTTTAACAGCCTTGCAAAATTATGCAGACTTCCTAGTGATACAAAAGTATATAGTGGACATAGTGATGAAACATCTATAGGAGAGGAAAAAGAATTTCTATCTATGCAGGGAATAATCTAAAGACTAAGGAGGTTATTTATATGAATGAAAAAATATATGATGTTATAATAATTGGTGGTGGACCAGCAGGTCTTACAGCAGGGATATATATAGGAAGGTCAAAACTGAATACATTAATAATTGAAAATGAAGGTATAGGAAGTCTTCTTATGGCTCATAAGATAGACAACTATCCAGGATTTCCAGAAGGTATATCTGGAAAAGAACTTTATGCTTTGATGAAAAAACAGGCTGAAAAATTTGGAGCTAAATTCCTAAATGCAACTCTTTTAGGTTTTGATGTGTATTCAGATACTGAAAGTAAAATAGTAAAAACAGATAAAGGTAATTTTAAAGCAAAAGTTGTAATAATAGCAACAGGAACTGGAAAAAATGGAAATAAAAAATTAAAGGGAGAAGAGGAATTTTTAGGAAAGGGAGTATCATATTGTGCTACTTGCGATGGAGCTTTTACTAAAAATCTAAATGTATCTCTATTAGGTCAGGGAGAAGAAGTTGCAGAGGAAGCACTTTTCCTTACAAAATTTTCTAAAACTATAAAAATATTTGTGAATGAAAAAGAATTTAAATGCCATAAGGACACTTTAGATGCTTTGACTGCTTCTGGAAAAGTGGAGATAATAACAGATGCAAAACTTCTTGAAATAAAAGGTGGAGAATATGTAGAGGAGCTTGTAATAGAAAAAGATGGAGAGATAAAAAATTACCCATCTGACTTTGCATTTCTTTACTTAGGAACTAAAAATAATACAGAGATGTATGGAGAATTTGCTCAATTAGATAACCAAGGTAATATTATAACAAAAGATGGATTGAAGACTAATGTAGAAGGAATGTATGCAATAGGAGATATAAGATCAGGAGTGGTGAGACAAGTTACAACTGCTGTTGCTGATGGGACTATTGCTGCTATGGAAGCTATTAAGGAAATTCTAAAAAAGAAATAAAAAAAGAGGAAATTTAAAAAAAGTCTGGTATCTTATAATAAGCTGAAATGTAGTCCTGAATAGGATTTTAAAAAAGGAGCTGATTGCATATGAGAAAGACATTCATACTAGATACCAATATACTTATTCATGATCCTTATTGTATTTATAATTTTAGAGGTAATGATGTTATTCTGCCTATCTATGTTATAGAAGAGATAGATAAGCTTAAAAGAAATCAGAATACAGCTATTCAAGCTAGACTAGCTTCAAGAGTTCTAGATGAAATTAGAAAAGAGGGAAGTCTTTTCAAAGGTGTAGAACTAAAAAATGATATATTTTTTAGAGTTGAAATAAAAAATGATATGAAACTTCTTCCAGAAGTTTTAAAAAAAGATGTTGTAGATAATTATATTATTTCAGTTACATTGGGAATAAAGAAAGAAAATCCAGATAAAAGAGTTATAATAGTAACAAAAGATATAAATATGAGAATAAAAGCTGATGCTTTAGGATTGGAAGTAGAAGATTACTCAACAGATAAAGTTGATTATACAGAGTTATATGATGGATTTTTTGAAGTAGAAGTTGACAGTAAAACTTTTGGACAATATGAAAAAAATGGCAAGATGGATTTTGCAGATTTAGGGAGAGAGGATATTGTTCCTACTCCAAACTGTTTCTTTAAATTAAATTGCAAGGGAAATATACTTACTGGAAGATATGAGAATGGAAAAATTAAAAAGTTTCTTCTTGGAGATAGTAGTGCATGGGGACTTAGAGCTAGAAATGATGAGCAAAGATTTGCTATGGATCTTTTAATGGATGAAAATATAAAGATAGTTACTCTTGTAGGAGGAGCTGGAACAGGAAAGACACTTCTAGCAATAGCAACAGGACTTGAATTAGTAGTTGAAAGAAAAAAATATAAAAAATTATTAATAGCAAGACCTATAATTCCTATGGGTAAAGATCTTGGATATTTACCAGGAAGTGAAAAAGAAAAATTAAAACCATGGATGCAGCCTATTTTTGATAACATAGATTTTTTAAGTGAAGCTAAAGATGATAAAACTGGAGAAAAAGTTGTAGAAGGCTTGGAAGCTATGGGGATATTGAAAATAGAGGCATTGACATATATCAGAGGAAGAAGTATACCAAGAGGACTTATCATAGTTGATGAGGCACAAAATCTTACTCCATTGGAAATAAAAACTATAGTTACAAGAGCAGGAGAAAATACTAAGATGATCTTTACTGGTGATCCTCAGCAGATAGATAATCCTTATCTTGACTCTAATACAAATGGTTTGACATATTTAGCTGACAGACTGAAAGGTGAAGAAATTGTAGGACATGTTACTTTGAAAAAAGGTGAAAGATCAAAACTTGCTGAAATAGCAGCAAAATTATTATAGAATAAATATAAAATATTAGGGCAGTCAATTTGACTGCCTTTTCCTTTATCTTAATTATTTAAGAATAAAAAGACACTTAAAAATCAATATTTTTTTAAGACAAATTTATAATTCTATTGTATAATTACTACATATATAAAAAAGTTTCAGGAGGAAAAAATGACTAGTGATTGCCGAGAGATACTGAGATTTTTAAATTGTAAGTATGAAATATTTGAAAACGAAGAAGACAGCAGTGTAATAATGGACAGATATAAAGAATTGAAAGAGATAGGAAGGAAAGAAAATTTCACTCCATTGGTAATAGTTCCAAATGACATATTAGCAGAGACTCTTAGTTTTGTATATGAAGATTATGATGTAGAAGAATCCCAAAAAGGTATAGAAGAATTTCGCGAAAAAGCTTTAGAAGAAGCTGAAAGTATAGATGTAGCTGAATTTTTGAAAGAACGTTTTGATGAATACAGTGATATGCATGATAAAGATGATGTAACTGGAAATTTTAAGTACAGTGAGCCATCTAATGAGTTTATAACATTTGCAGAAGCTAATGGAATTCCATTTCCAGAAGTTGTAATAGTAAAAATACCTGAAAGTGAACCTTGGAAAGCAGCAGTATGGCTTCCTATGGGTGGGTTTAATGACTGTCCAACACCAGCAGAACAGGCAGCAGTATTTAAATTTTGGTATGAAAAATATGGTGTTGTGCCAGGAGCAGTGACATATGATAATTGGGAACTGTATGTAGATGAACCTTTAAAAGAAAATGGGGAACTTGAAGAATTAGCAGAAGAGCAGTTTGCTTTTTGTTATGATATAGTTATGCAGGGATGTGGGGATATTCGCTCTCTTGCAAGCTGTTTAAGAAATTCTCATGTGTGGTATTTCTGGTGGGATTAAAATAAAAGTTTATACTTTAATATTTTAACTATCTGTGATATAATTTATTGTATTTAATATAAGAGAAGAAGTTTAGGAGGAGAGCTATGGAAACATTATTTACAATAATGCTTTTTATATTTGCGATAGCGCTTATAATATTAGTGCTTATACAGCCTGATAGGAGCCACGGAATGTCAGCAAGCATGGGAATGGGAGCTTCAAATACTGTGTTTGGAATATCAAAAGACGGTGGGCCTTTAGCTAAGGCAACTCAAGTAGTTGCGGTACTATTTATTGTCAGTGCACTTTTATTATACTTAGTAAAATAGAAGGAAGAGGCGTATTGTTATATCAATACGCTTTTTTTGTCAAAAAATAAAATGGTTGTGATGAGATGAATCTATTTGAAAGTAACTATGATAAAATAAAACCTTTGGCCCTAAGACTTAGACCTACCAGTTTAGATGACTTTATAGGTCAGGAAAAAATATTGGGAAAAGGTGGAGTTTTAAGAAAATTAATAGAGAAACAGAGCATATCAAATTCTATTTTTTTTGGACCTCCAGGATGTGGGAAAAGTTCATTGGGAGAGATAATTTCTAAAACTCTGGACAGTAACTTTGAAACTCTAAATGCAACAGTTGCCAGTCTTAATGATTTGCGTGAGATTGTAGAGAAAGCCAAGAAAAATCTTGAATTTTATGGAAAAAAAACTATCCTGTTTTTAGACGAGATACATAGATTCAACAAACTTCAGCAGGATGCACTTCTTTCTTATTGTGAGTCAGGAATACTGACTCTTATAGGAGCTACTACAGAGAATCCTTATTACAGTCTAAACAATGCCTTGTTATCAAGAGTAATGATATTTGAATTTAAGCCTTTGAGCAGAGAGAATATCAAACAGATACTTGAAAGAGGGGTTAAATATATAGGGCTGGAAGAAAAGATATCCAAAGAAATAATAGAGTGTATACTGGATATTTCACAAGGGGACAGCAGAATAGCAATAAATTACTTGGAGCTTTATCAGAATAGCTGTATGGACTTAGAAGATAATGAAGTATTAGAAATATTCAGACAAAGGCAATCTTCATATCATAAAGCAGAAGATAAATATAATCTCATTTCTGCTTTGATTAAGAGCATGAGAGGGAGTGATCCAGATGCAGCTCTTTACTGGTTAGGGCGTCTTTTACATGGAGGAGAAGATCCAAGATATATAGCAAGAAGAGTAATGATACATGCCAGTGAAGATATAGGAATGGCAAATCCTGAAGCCATGCTTGTAGCCAGCAGTGCAATGGCAGCGAGTGAGAAAATAGGTATGCCAGAAGTAAAGATAATACTTGCTCAGGCAGTAATATATCTTTCTATATCTACAAAGAGTAATTCATGCTACATGGGAATAAATAAAGCAATGGAAGATATTGAAAAAGGTGATATGGAAACAGTTCCTTTGACTATATGCCATAATGCAAAAGGATACAAATATCCTCATGACTATACAGGAAACTTTGTAAAACAGAATTATACTGCTAAAAAAAGAGAGTACTATATACCAGGGGATAATAAAAATGAGAAACTTATAAAAGAAAAAATGGAAAAACTATGGGGAAAATAATATAAGAGGTGAGAATAATGAAGCTTATTAAAGCTGTTAGAGGAACTAGAGATATCTATGGAGAAGAAGCAGTAAAATATACATATATATCTAAAATGGCTCAGGAAGTATTTGAAAGTTATGGGTATACATATATAAAAACTCCTATATTTGAAGAAACTGATCTATTCAAAAGAGGAATTGGAGAAGGAACTGATGTTGTAGAGAAAGAGATGTATACATTCAAAGACAGAGGAGAAAGAAGTATAACTCTAAGACCAGAAAATACTGCATCAGTAGTAAGATCATATCTTGAAAATGGTATCTATGGAAAAGAAGATGTAACAAGATATTATTATAATGGATCAATGTTCAGGTATGAGAGGCCACAAGCTGGAAGGCAGAGAGAATTCAATCAGATAGGAGTAGAAGTATTAGGAGAAAGTTCTCCTATATTAGATGCAGAAGTAATAGCAATGAGTTATACACTTCTCGAAAAATTAGGAATAAGCGATCTCGAAGTTCATATTAACTCAGTTGGAACAACAGCTTCTCGTACACAGTACAGAGAGAAACTGTTAAATTTCCTTAATCCTATTAAAGAGGAGCTATGTGAAGACTGCCAAATGAGAATGGAGAAAAATCCTCTAAGAGTTCTTGACTGTAAAATAGAAAAATGTAAAGAGCTTACAAAAGAAGCTCCTAGTATAATAGACTCTCTTACAGAAGAGGAGAGAGCTCATTATGAAGAAGTAAAAAAATATCTTGATATTTTTGGAATAAAATATGTTGAAGATTCAAAATTAGTAAGAGGGCTTGATTATTATTCAAGTACAGTTTATGAAATAGTTACTAACAAACTTGGAGCACAGGGAACTGTGTTAGGAGGAGGAAGATATGATAATCTTCTGAAACAGTTAGGAGATAAAGATATACCAGCAGTAGGGTTTGCCGCTGGAGTGGAGAGAATGATGATGTTACTGGAAGAATATCCTAGCAATAGTCCTGATGTATATGTAGCATGGCTTGGAGATGAAGTTAAAGATTTTGGTATTAAAATAACTAAGGTATTGAGAGATGCAGGAATAAAAACTTTTGTAGATTTTAATTCTAAAGGAATGAAATCACACATGAAAAAAGCTGATAAGCTGGGAGTAAAATATTGCATAATAGCTGGAGAAGATGAAATTAATAAAGGAACAGTTCTTTTAAAAGATTTTACTAATAGAACTCAGGAAGAATTATCATTTGAAAAAGCAATGGAAATAATTAAAGAATCTAGATAGAGGAAAAATTTTAAGGAGAGGATAGTTATGATTTATAAAACTCATAATTTAGGTGAATTGAGAAAAGAAAATATAGGACAGGAAGTTATTCTTTCTGGTTGGGTAGACACAAAGAGAGACCTTGGAGGATTGACTTTTGTGGATATGAGAGATAGAGAAGGAAAAACACAAGTTATCTTTGATATAGATGTAGCTCCAAAAGAAGTAGTTGAACAAGCTCAAAAACTTAAAAATGAATCAGTTATAAGAATAGTTGGAGAAGTAAAAGAAAGACAAAGTAAAAATCCAAATATGCCTACAGGGGATATAGAAATTTTTGCTAAGGAGCTTACAGTATTAAACAGCTGTGATGTTCTTCCTTTCCAAATTTCAGGAATAGATGATAATCTTAATGAAAATATCAGATTGAAATATAGGTACCTTGATATCAGAAGATCAAGGATGCTTCATAACCTTAAAATGAGACATAAAATGATTATGGCAATAAGAAACTATATGGATAAAGAAGGATTCTTAGATATAGACACTCCTTTGCTTACAAAATCTACTCCAGAAGGAGCTAGAGATTTCTTAGTTCCATGCAGAATAAGTCCAGGGGATTTTTATGCACTTCCTCAATCACCACAATTATTTAAACAATTATTAATGATTGGTGGAATAGAAAGATATTTCCAATTAGCTAAATGTTTCAGAGATGAAGATCTTAGAGCAGACAGACAATTTGAATTTGTACAATTGGATATTGAGATGTCTTTTGTGACTATGGATGATGTAATGAGAACTATTGAAGGGCTTGCTAAAGATGTATTTACTGCAATTACTGGGGAAGAGGTTAACTATACTTTCCAAAAAATGCCTTATGCAGAAGCAATGTCGAGATTTGGTTCTGATAAACCAGATATTAGATTTGGTGTAGAACTTAAAGATTTAACTGAAATAGTAAGAAATTCTGGATTCAAAGCTTTCCAAGAAACGGCAGCAAATGGTGGAATAATAAAAGCTGTAGTTGCACCTCAGGGAGCAGAGAGATTCTCTAGAAAAATAATTGGAGAATATGAAGAGCATGCTAAGAGATATTTTGGTGCTAAAGGAATGGCTTACATCAAAATAACTGAAGAAGGTATAAATTCTCCAATAGCTAAATTCCTTTCAGAAAATGAAATGAAAGCTATTGTAGAAACAACAGGAGCTGTAAAAGGAGATATCATCCTTATTATAGCTGACAAAGCAAAAATAGTATATGGAGCTTTAGGAGCTATCAGAACTAGAATAGGAAAAGAGTTTAATCTTATTAATCCTGATGAATTTAAGTTTCTATGGGTAGTAGATTTCCCTATGTTCCAATATGACGAAGAAGAACAAAGATATAAAGCTGAACATCACCCATTCACTTCAATAAAAGATGAAGATTTAAATGCTTTCTTAAATGGACAAACTGAAAATATCAGAACTAATACATATGATATGGTACTTAATGGGTTTGAAATAGGTGGAGGTTCTATCAGAATATTCAATCCAGAAATTCAATCTAAAGTATTTGACAGATTAGGGCTTACACCTGAAGAAGCTAAAACTAAGTTTGGATTCTTCTTAGATGCATTTAAATATGGAGCACCACCTCATGGAGGACTTGCATTTGGATTAGATAGATGGCTGATGGTAATGCTTAAAGAAAATTCAATAAGAGATGTTATTCCATTCCCTAAAACAAATAAAGGGCAATGTCTGATGACAGAAGCTCCTGGTGGGGTAGATGAAGGGCAGTTGGAAGAATTATACCTAAAGAGTACTTATGTAGAAGAAAAAAATCAATAATTATAGAAAAAACGAATTATTGGATAAAAAAGAACTTTAAAATGTTGAAAAAAAAATAAAATAATGATATAATTCCATTATAAGAATAAATGTTTCTGACCTACTCGCTATTTTCACGAGGTTTTGGGCCTAATGTCGTCATGGGGTTGGCGCTGTATATAGTAACTCAGCAAAGTCACGATCATCTTAAAGCTTAAGTTGTTTTACGGACTCTGTATGCTATATATATCTGACTGCCACTTTTGGTTTTGGCGACTAAAACCGTACTGAAGGCGGTAGGTTGGAGTTATTCTTTTGGGACTTTATGTCCCTTTTTTATTTGATTAATATTTTGAAGGCAAGTAAATAAAATGCGAGGTGGAATAGTGCTTATCATAGATAGAGAGATAGCAAAAATTTTTGAAAATACAATAAAAAAATTATATAGTGAAAAAGAAACAAAAAAAGTAGAAATATCAGTTGCTACAAATGAGAAATATGGAGATTTCCAAACAAATTTTGCAATGATGAATTCTAAAATAATCGGAAAAAAACCAAGAGATATAGCTCAAGAGGTTCTTGATAATCTTGAAGAAAATAATGTTATAGAAAAATTAGAAATAGCAGGACCCGGATTTATCAATATATTTTTAAAAAGTGAATATCTAGGAGAGCTTTTAAAAAAATCAAGAACAGAGGAATATGATTTTTCTTTCTTAAACAGAGATGGAGATGTAATAATAGATTTTTCTTCTCCCAATATAGCTAAGAGAATGCATATAGGGCATTTAAGATCAACAATAATAGGAGATTCTATTACAAGAATTTATAAATATTTAGGATACCATATGATAGCTGATAATCATATAGGTGACTGGGGAACACAGTTTGGGAAACTTATCATTGGATACAGAAGATGGCTGAATAAAGAAGCTTACAAGGAAAATCCTATTGAAGAGTTAGAAAGAGTTTATGTAGAGTTTTCTAAGCTGGCTGAAACTGATCCAGAGCTTGAAGAGGAAGCAAGACTTGAACTAAAAAAACTTCAAGATGGAGATGCAGAAAATTTTGCTCTATGGAAAGAATTTATAAAAGTATCATTAGATGAGTATGATAAACTTTATAAAAGATTAGATGTTCATTTTGATACATACTATGGAGAATCTTTCTATCATCCTATGATGCAGGGGGTAGTGGAAGAACTTGTAGAAAAAGGATTAGCAGTAGAAGATGATGGGGCAAAGGTTGTATTTTTCCCAGAAGAAGAAAATCTTTTTCCATGTATAGTACAGAAAAAAGATGGAGCCTTCCTTTATTCAACATCTGATATAGCCACTATTAAATTTAAAAGAGATACTTATAAAATAAATAAACTTATATATCTTACAGATGAAAGACAGCAGGACCATTTTAAGCAATTCTTCAGAATTACAGATATGCTTGGATGGAATGTGGAAAAACATCACATTTGGTTTGGTATAATGAGATTTGCTGATGGAGTATTTTCAACTAGAAAAGGAAATGTAATAAGACTTGAACAACTTCTGGATGAAGGAAAAAAGAGAGCTTATGACATAGTACAAGAGAAAAATCCTAATCTATCAGAGGAAGAAAAAGATCAAATTGCAGAAATAGTTGGAGTAGGAGCAATAAAATATGCTGATCTTTCTCAGAACAGACAAAGTCCTATTATATTTGAATGGGATAAAATATTGACTTTTGAAGGAAATACAGCTCCTTATCTTCAATATTCTTATGCAAGAATCCAATCTATATTAAGAAGGGCTGAAAGCGAAGGGAAAATTATAAATTATGATAAAGAGATAAAAATAGAAGATAAACTGGAAAGAGCATTAGCAGATCATATAGCAGCATTCCCAATGGCTGTATTGAAAGCTTCTGAAACATTTAAGCCTAATATAATTGCAGATTACCTATTTGAACTTTCTAAGAAATTTAATAGTTTCTATAACAGCTGTCCAATCTTAAACCAAGAAGATGATATTTTATATTCAAGGGCACTTATAGCTAAGATAACAGGAGAAACTATTAAAGATGGGTTATCTTTGCTTGGAATAAAAACTTTAGACAGAATGTAGAGAGAATTCTATAAACTTGATTTACTTTTCTATTTTTAAAATAGAAGGTGTTTTGAAAAAAAAAGAAATGGCTTAGAATTAAAATCTAAGTCATTTTTTTGTACTGATAAAAGAAAAAAAGGTTAAAAATGTAAAGAATGTTGTTTTTGTGATATAATAAGAATAGAAGAGAATTGTTGTACAGAAAAAATTAAATTCTAAGGATTAAAAAATATCAAATAAAAAGTATGGTGAAGGTATGGGGAAAAATAAAATTGTAATAGTAACTGGATTAAGCGGAGCAGGAAAAACAACAGCATTAAATACTATGGAAGATATGGGATATTATGTTGTTGATAATCTTCCCTGTGAAGTAGGAAGTTTTTTTATTAATACTTCTATTGAAAAATTAGGATTAGGGATAGATATACGTTCGTTTAAAAAGGCAGATGAGCTTTTTCATCTCTTAGATGAAATGAAAAAAGCAGATATTGATTATTCCCTTATTTTTATTGAAGCTTCTGAAGAAATCATACTTAATAGATATAACCTAACTAGAAGAAAACACCCATTAGAAGCTGATACACTTTTAGAAAGTATTCAAAAAGAAAGAGAGATAATGTTTTCTATAAGAGAGGCAGCAACTGGGATAATAGATACAAGTTATATAAAACCTAAAGAGCTGTCAGAGAGAGTTAAAGAAATATTGATGGTAGATGGAGAAACAAAAGATATAAATATCCATGTACAGTCATTTGGATTTAAATATGGGATTCCTATTGATCTTGATCTTCTTTTTGATGTGAGATTTCTTCCTAACCCATACTATGTAGAAGAATTAAAAGAGAAAACAGGGGAAGATGAAGCAGTGTCTTCTTATGTAATGGGATATAATGTATCACAGGAATTTGCTTCAAGACTTTTAGATTTGATGGAATTTCTGATCCCTAATTATATAAAAGAAGGAAAGAAGCACTTGACTATAGGTATAGGATGCAGTGGAGGTAAACATCGTTCAGTAACTTTAGCTTCTTTATTATACAAAGAACTTTCTAAAAAAGATAAACTGAATGTATATATCAGCCATAGAGAGAAAGAGAGAGGAAATTGGTAGAAAGTAAAATAGATATTAAAAAGATAGATATACCTGAAAATCCAGGAGTATATCTAATGAAAAAAAATGGTAAAATAATTTATGTAGGAAAAGCTAAAAATTTAAAAAATAGAGTGTCTTCATATTTCAATAGAGAGCATGAAAGTGAAAAAACTAGAGAATTAGTAAAAAATATAGAAGATATAGAATTTATCATATGTAATAGTGAAATAGATGCCTTTGTCCTTGAAAATAACCTTATAAAAAAGTATAGCCCTAAATATAATATAGCTTTAAAAGATGAAAAGACATATCCATATATAAGAATCAGCAGAGAAACATTTCCAAATATTAAGATGATCAGGACTACAAGGGCGCTTGATACTAAGACTGGAATGTATTTTGGTCCATATCCTCAAGGGGGATGGAATCTGAAAAAAAATATTATAAAAATATTTAAAATCAGAGACTGCAACAGAGATATGAATAAAGTATATACAAGACCATGTCTTAAATACTTTATGAAGATGTGTCCTGGACCATGTACTTACAAAAATATAAAAGAAGAATATGATGAACTTGTCAATGGGGCTAAGCAGCTTTTAAAAGGACAGGGAAGAAGTGTAATAGAAGAATTAAAAAATAAAATGGAAAAGGCTTCTGAAGACATGAAGTTTGAAGAAGCAATAATGTATAGAGAGCAGATAAAAGAAATAGAAAATACTGTAAATAATCAAGTAACTGAATATGGAAAAGAATTGGATGAGGATATATTCAACATAAAAGAAGAAAATAACAGAGTATTTCTTTGTGTCTTAAATGTGAGAGATGGTAAAATTTTGGGAAAAATCTCGACAAATATAGATTTAAAAGATAAAATATATGAAAACATACTTGAAGTAGTTGTAATGGCATTTTATAATAAACATCCGATACCTCAAAATATAGTGTTTTCAAGTGAATATGAAAATGAAAGCAGGAGAATACTTGAAGCTTTAGAAAAGGTTAAAAATAAAAAAATAGAATTCTTTTTTCCAAAAATTAAAAGCAGAAGAAAAGAACTTTTGGAAATGGGAGAACTTAATCTGACAAGAGATATAGAAAACTATTACAGAAAGAAATCTGTTGTAGAAGAAGGGCTTTACAAGCTGTATACCACTTTAGAATTAAAAAGATATCCTAGAAAAATTGAGTGTTTTGATATATCTAACATCCAAGGAAAAGATGCAGTTGCTTCAATGAGTGTATCAGTAGAAGGTAAAGCTTCAAAACAGGACTACAGAAAATTTAAAATTACTTGTAAAGATACACCAGATGACTTTGCAATGATGAGAGAAGTAATAACAAGACGTTATGGAAAACTTCCAGAAAATGAATTTCCAGATATAATACTTATAGATGGAGGTTTAGGACAGATAAATGCTGCTGGAGAAGTTTTTAGAGAATTGGGTAAGGATGGTATATCAGATCTTCTCAGCTTAGCTAAAAGAGATGAAGAAGTATATAAATATGGAGAAAATATACCATATGTTTTTTCAAAGGATCAAGAAGCATTGAAAATATTTCAAAGAGTAAGAGATGAGGCACATAGGTTTGGTATAACATATCATAGAAAGCTTAGAAGCAAAAGAGTTCTCTCTTCTGAATTAGACGAAGTAGAAGGTATAGGAGAAAAGAGAAAAGCTATTCTTTTAAAAGAATTTGGATCAGTATCAAAAATAGTAAAAGAAGATGTAGAAACGCTTTCAAGGTTTGTACCTAGAAATGTTGCTGAGAATATTTTGGAAAAATTAAGAAAAAAGTAAACTGGAGGAAATGATGAAGAGAAATGCTTTTGCAGTATTTTTACTAGCTATGTTGCTGTTAGCTGGATGTCAAAAACTTGTTGCAAGGAGAGATGAAAGTCAAGTTGTAGAATTTGCAAACAAAATGCCAAAAGGAGAATATACGCTTAAAATATACAGACTTGATTATCCAGAAACACCTTCAGACAGAGATGCTTTTTATGAAAAATTCAGCATTCTTATGTCAAAGATGGTAGCTCATAACAAAGACATAAATCTGATAATACCTTTTGAGTTGTACCAAGATATAAAAAATATAGGAAAAAGAGATGTTAGAGAGGCAGAAAAAATTTATTATAAACCTGCTTCTGAACTGACAGAGGATGAAAAAGAATTTATATCTTCAAAAATAAATGTAGATTATCCAGAAAATGCAGGGATTTTTCAGGAATACCTAAATAAACAGGTATATTACTGGCTAAGTTACTTAAAGAGAGAAAATGATTACAATCCTGCCAACTATTATACAGAACTTGATAAGATGAAAATGGTAGAAGAAATATATGAAAATAGAAAAATGATATCAAAAACTTTTGAGCCAATAGAAAATGATTTTATCATAGAGGTTAATAGCTCTAATATAGAGGAAGCTGGAAAAACTGGACTTCCGCTATATACAGACAACACTTTTGAAAAAGAGGAGAGTATTTTATCTCCAGTAATTATTTTGAAAAAAGCTATTTGGGAAACGCTTATATCTGATAAAATAGTTCTGACTGAGGGAATGATTACTGAAAATATAAAAGATTATGAATTTGGAGTACGTATCATAAATATTGCTGATCCAACATCACTTGTGGAGAATCTGGAGAGTGAAGAAAAAGGGTTAAAAATAAAAGATTTGAAAAATTTTAAAGTAATAAAACCTAAAGAAGTAATTTTAAAAAAAGCAAGTGTTAAGGAAAATGAAAGAGGAAGAGATATTTTAAAGATTGAAAATGGGAACACTCAATGGAGGATCAATTAATGTTATATATATTTTTTCTGATTCTGTTGTTAATACTATTTTTTTATGTTTTAAAAAGACAGGAGAAGGAACATTTTGGAGATATAATCAGGATACTTACAAGCCTGAGAGCTAAGAAAGATATAGAGGACATTCCAGATATACTAAAAGATGAATATACAGAAACATTGAACAAAATAATTAAACAGGAATTAGAATTGGAAAATTCCATAGAGGAATTAAGAGAATACAGAAAAGAGCTGGAAGTTACATATGATGCACTTGTTACAAAATCAACTCAGTTGGAATATAGTAATCACATACTGGAGAGAAGGGTTGAAAACTTGTCTAATTTGAATTCTCTTTCCAGAGCAGTGCTTTCTATACTCGAAGTAGATAAAATTATTAATATAATTCTTGATGCATATTTTGTACTTACAGGAGCAAAGAGAATATCCCTTTATCTTTGGGAAAATGGTAAATTGAAAAATAAAAGAATAAAGGGAGCAATAAAATTTAAAGGGGAAATTTCGTACCCAGAAGAGATATTGAAAGAATATACAAGAAATGATTTTAAGAAAATATATGAAGAGCTGTCAGTAGGATTTGCAGTACAAAAGGACGAAGTAGTTGTTATTTCACCTCTGGTAGTAAAGGGTAAAGAACTCGGAGTTATTTATGTCATTGAAGATAAAAATAAGCTTATTGATTTAGATGAAGAAACTATATCGGCTCTTGTGATACAAGTTTCCATAGCAATAAATAATGCTCAGATATATTCTGATCTTATTGTTAAAGAAAGAATGTCAAATGAGTTGGAAGTTGCAGCAAGAATTCAAAAGAAAATACTTCCAGAAGATATTGATGAAGTTTTTGGACTGGAGATTGCAAATTACTTTGAACCTGCAAAAGAGATAGGTGGAGATTATTATGACTACACTATTCTTGATAACGATACTTTCTCTATAACAATAGCAGATGTAAGTGGTAAAGGGGTTCCAGCAGCATTTCTTATGGCCTTAGGAAGATCAGTATTAAAAACTTTAACAATAACAGGTGACACAGGGCCAGATGAAAATCTGAATGAGTTGAACAGAATAATATATCCAGATATAACAGAAGATATGTTTATTACAATGATGCACAGTAAATATAATAAAAATACAAAAACTCTGCATTACTCAAATGCAGGACATAATCCTTTAGTAATATACAGAGCAGAAACTGATACTGTGGAACTTCATACAGTAAAAGGGGTTGCAATTGGATTTTTGAAGGAATATAAATATAAACAAGGTGAAATTAAATTAAGTAAGGGAGATATAGTAATCTTCTATACAGATGGAATAAATGAAGCAGAAAATAAAAATAAAGATATGTTTGGTATAAATAAACTTAAAGAAGTAGTTTATCAAAATAAATTAAAAAGACCTGAAGAGATAAAAACAGCTATTCTTGAAGAATTAAATAAATTCAGAGGAGACTACGAACAGGTTGATGATTTGACATTTGTTATACTTAAAAATAATTTTTAAGAAAGGTGATAAAATTGGCAGAAAGAGTTAGCATAGGAGGGCAGGCAGTCATTGAAGGTGTAATGATGAGAAGTCCTGAATGGCTGGCAACAGCAGTAAGAAAACCCTCAGGAGAAATAGTATATAAGAAAATAAAAGTAGGTGGAAAAAGAAATAAACTTGCAAAAATACCTTTTGTGAGAGGGGCAGTGACTTTATTTGATGCTTTGGTATTAGGTATAAAAGAACTTACATTCTCTGCAAATCAGTCAGAAGAAGAAGAGGAAAAACAACTATCACAAAAAGAAGCAGTAATGACAACAGTGGTATCGTTGGGGCTAGGAATAGGGTTATTTGTAGTATTCCCATCTCTTATCAGCAGTTTTGTTTTTGCAGATAATAGAATATATTCTAATTTACTAGAAGCAGTATTAAGACTTGCATTTTTTGTTTTTTATATATGGGTAATATCATTTTCAAAAGATGTAAAAAGAGTGTATGAATATCATGGAGCAGAGCATAAATCTATTTATGCTTATGAAAATAAAATGGAACTTACACCAGAAAATGCAAAAGGATTTACAACACTTCACCCAAGATGTGGGACAAGTTTTCTATTGATAGTAATGCTTATATCAATTATTGTATTTTCATGTATGGATTTTATACTGCCAGTTCCAGCAAATGGAATAGAAAGAATAATAATAAAAGTAGTATTAAGAGTAATATTAATGCCCCTTATAGCTGGAATATCTTATGAAATACAGAGATATAGCAGTAATCATTTAGATAAAATATGGGTGAGAGCTTTAGCATTCCCAGGGTTATCTCTACAAAGAATTACCACAAAAGAACCTGATTTATCGCAATTAGAAGTTGCTATTGTAGCAATAAAGGCTGCTTTGGGTGAAGAAGTAGAAAATGCTACTGAAGTTGAAGGATAAGACAAAGAAAAATTATTGTTATTATGCAACTAGTATGATATAATTATGAGGTATAGTGTGCAAAAATCAGTATATAAATTTACTTATAGAACCATAGGAGACTAAAATGAGACTAAAGAATGAAATTGAATATGTATTTAGAATACTACTGTATTTAACAATAAATGGAGAGAATAGAATTATATCCTCAAATGAAATTTCAGAGAAGGAAGAAATTCCTCATTTATTTAGTTTGAGAATACTTAAAAAATTAGAGAAAGCTGATCTTGTTATAATTTTCAAAGGTGCTAAAGGTGGGTATAAATTGAAAAAAGACAGCAGTGAAATAACTTTAAAAGATGCAATAGAATCAATTGAAGGTGATATCTGTATCAAAGATTGTTTAGAATCCCCAGAAAGCTGTACTTTAAGAAAAGGAAACTGTGGAGTGCATAGAGTATTAAAAGATATAGAATCTCAATTTATATCTAGATTACAAGATGTAAACTTTAGAGATTTAGCAGATGGAAAGTATTAATAAAAAATCAGAAACAAAGGCTGGCTAAATTTGGTCAGCCTTGTTTTACATTAGGAGATAAGTATATGAGATATGGAAAATTAATTTATGAAATAGGAATAGATAAAAGAGGAAAGTTTGTAGAAAGACCAAATAGATTTGTGGCAAATATTAAACTTGCAGATAATAACATTGTAACATGCCATGTTCATGATTCAGGAAGGATAAGAGAGCTTCTTTTTCTGGGTAACAGTGTGGGGATAAAAAAAGCTAAAGATGGAAGCGAAAGAAAAACTCAATGGGATGTAATATCAGCATTATCAGATGATAAAGAAGATATTTTAATTAATTCATCTTATCACAGGTATATATCGGAAAAGTTTTTAAGAGACAAAAGCTTATCTCCCTTTGAAGATTATACTAATATAAAAGCTGAAGTAAAATATGGAGATAGTCGTATAGATTATCTTATTGAAAAAGATAATAAAAAAATCTGGGTAGAAGTAAAAGGAGTTTCACTTTCATTAAATAAAAAGGCAATGTTCCCAGATGCTCCAAGTACAAGGGCTCAAAAACATTTAAAAGAATTGATCAAATTAAAAGAAAGTGGAGATAGAGCAGCAGTGCTTCTTCTTGTTTTTAGAGAAGCAGATACTTTCAGACCTAAATGGGAAACTGATCCGAAATTTTCAGAATTATTCTATGAAGCTATGGAGAAAGGAGTAGAAATATATCCAGTTCAATTTTTTTTGAAAGATGGAAAGATAATGTATGAGAAAAAAGAAATTAAAATACTCTCAAAAGAAGAAAGATAGAGTTAAAAGATGACTTTTTATATTCATATGAAGAAATAAAAAAATTATTAAATATTGTATTAAAAAGCATTTTATAGGAATGTTTTTCTTGATTTAATCACTTAAAAAGGTTATAGTTAAGGTAAGAAGTAAATAGGAGGTATTTTCAATGAATAATTATAAATTTATACATCATAAAGAATGTGAATTTTTTCCATGTCATGAAATAAAGAATATAGAAGACTTCAACTGTATGTTCTGCTACTGTCCTTTATATATGATGGGAGAAGAATGTGGAGGAAATTTTAAATATACTCCTCATGGAATAAAAGATTGTTCAAACTGTACTCTTCCTCATATTAAAGAGGTTGGATATGCTCATATTCAAAAGAAGATGCTTGATGTAATAGAAAGAGTACAGAATGAATATTTAGAAAAGAAAAAGAAAGAAGACAAATAGTAAAAAAATTGATAAATAAAATAAAAACAGTATTTTCAACAACTAAATTGTAGAGAATACATTAGCTTATTGGGAAGAAAGTAATAAAGGTGACTATTCAATATAGGTGGTAATATGAATCTGGGAAACTTAAAAACAGAAAGTGTGTATAAAGCTTTTTTGAATTTGGGAAAAATGTTAAAAAAAGATGAATATGCATATTCAGAAAAGCTAAAAATGTTAGAAGATTTAAAGAAAGAATGCGATATTTCTTTGCTTAATGTAATTATATTAAATGAAAGAAAAGAGATTAGAAGTGATTTTTTTTGGAATGATTGTGATATAAACAATACTACAATGAAAAAATTTTTATATAATAATCTTTTTAAGTTATTTGAAGAGTCTATGAAGGCTAAAGAGTATCTTTTCTTGGATAGTAATGAAAAAATATATAAGATAAAAAATACAGCACAAAATAGCTTTATGTTTCTTCCTGTAAAAAATATTCAGGAAGATTTTTGCATTGGTGGAATACTGGTTGGAAGAAAAAAAGAAAATGGAAATTGGACTAAAGAAGAAACTACCTTATTAAAAACCTTTTCTTTAATTATGGAGATATATTATACAAGTAAATTAAAATATGATAAATTTTTTATACAATCTTGGATATTCAATGAAATTTTGGATAACATGAATACAAATCTTTATGTAACAGATATAAAAAATGATAAAATATTATTTATGAATAAAAAGATGAAAGAAAGCTATAATATTGCTGAACCAGAAGGAGAAAAGTGTTGGAAAATTCTCCAGAAAGGTATGAGCAAGAGATGTGATTTCTGTCCTATACCAAAGCTTCTAGAAAAAAAGGATGAACAATCAAGTATGATATGGAGAGAAAATGGAGCTATAACAGGAAAAACATATGAAAATTATGACAGTTTAATAAGATGGATAGATGGTTCTATCGTCCATTTTCAAGAATCTACTGATATAACTGATACAATTGCTTTGAAGCAAAATGTTATTCAAGATATTTTATGCAATGATGCTTTGAACTGGAGAGCTGGAAAAGTTGAAATGGCTAAATCTATTCAGGAAGCTAAGAAAAATAAGAAGAGTTTAGTAGTAGCTTCTGTAGATATGGATGACTTGAAAATGATCAATGAAAAATATGGTCATAATGAAGGGGATTTAGCAATTATAGAAACTATAAAAATGATAAAAAGCTATCTAAACAAGAAAGAATTTATATTTAGATTAGAAGGAGATAATTTTATAGTTGTTTTTGAAGATAGAAGTGAAAAAGAAGTCATAAAACTGCTGTTTGGATGTATAGATAAATTAAAAATAAAGAAGAAAGAACTGAAAAAAGAATTTGAGTTTTCTTTCTGTTTTGGAACTGTAGAAACTAAGCCTGAAGAAGAAATTTTTGAAAATGATGTTATAGCAAAAGCTGACAAAAAACTTTATTTTCAAAAATTGAAATATCATAAAAATAAAATAGATGATTCTGGTGAAATAAACAATACTAAATTTGCCATAACTGAAAAAGATTTTATATATGATAAGGACCTTTTATATGAAGCTTTAGTAATGAGTACAGATGATTTTATTTATATATGTAATATGAAAACAGGTAGATTTAAATATACCCCTGCAATGGTAGAAATGTTTAATCTTCCTTCTGAAATAGTCCAAGATCCAATTTATCTCTGGAAAAATATAGTTCATGAAGATGATTGGGAAAAATTTTATCAATCTAATATGGAGATAGGAGAAGATCAGACAGATTATCATCTTGTAGAATTTAGAGCTAAAAATAAAGATGGAGAATATGTATGGCTTAAATGCAGAGGGCATTTAATGCGTGATGAAGTTGGAAAACCAAGTATTTTTGCTGGGATAATGACATTACTGGGAAAACAAAATAAAATTGATATTGTAACAAGATTATTAAATATAAATGAGTTTTCTAAATCTTTTGAAGAAAAAGTTAAAAATTATGCTGTGGAAACTATTGGAATGATGATTTTAGGAATAGATGATTTCAAACAGGTAAATGAAATGTATGATAGAGAATTTGGAGATGGAATTTTAAAAATGACAGCTCAGATAATTCAGTCATCTCTTCCAAGAAATGCTTTAGCTTATAGATTGGATGGAGATCAATTTGGTATTTTAGTAGAAAATACAGATCAAGATGAACTGCAGAATATATATGATAAAATAAAAATGAAATTTTCTCGTCAGCAGCTTTTTGAAAGATCAAAAACATTTGTAACCATTTCTGCAGGATGTTCTCTTTATCCACAAGATGGAAATAAATATCAAGAATTATATAAATATACAGACTATTCATTGCAATATGCAAAAAAGAGTGGAAAAGATAGAATAGTATTTTTCTCTAATGAGATATTGGAGCATAAATCGCGTTTCTTAGAAATACTTCGTCATATCAGAGAAAGTATAGAAAATGGATTTGAAGGATTTGAAGTATACTATCAACCACAGGTATTTTCTAAAACTACAGAACTAAAAGGTGTAGAAGCTTTGTTAAGATGGAAATGTGAAAAGTTTGGGAGTGTTTCTCCTAATGAATTTATTCCAATATTAGAAGAAAGCGGCTTAATAATCCCAGTTGGTAAATGGGTAATGAAAGAAGCTGCAAAGGCTTGTAAGGAAATGTTGAAATATAATAAAGATATCACTGTGAGTGTAAATTGTTCCTTTATACAACTTTTAGATGAAAATTTTTTAAATGATGTAAAAACTATAATTACAGAAGAAAAGATTCCACCTGAAAATATTATTTTGGAATTGACAGAAAGCTGTATAATTAAGAGTATTGAAACATTGCATGAAATGTACAGTCAAATGAAAGATATTGGAATAAAAACAGCAATGGATGATTTTGGAACGGGATATTCTTCACTTGGTATACTAAAACAGGTTCCTGCTAATATAGTAAAAATAGATCGTGCTTTTGTAAAGGATATACTAAAAAGTAGATTTGATATCACTTTTATTGAGTTTATTACAAGAATTTGTCATGCAGTAAATATTAAAGTATGTCTAGAGGGAATTGAAACTAAAGAGGAATTTGATCTTGTAAGTAATTTAAAAATAGATTATATACAAGGATATTATTTTGGAAAACCTCAGCCCAAAAACAATATATTTGAAAATTTTTTAATTGATAGGAATTGATATTAAGATCAAGAAGTTGCTGTTTTATAAAAATAAAAAAACAAAAGCTGGCTAAAAATAATATTTAGTCAGCTTTTTTCATAGGATTATCTTAAATATAGTACTATAATCCATTTTCTCTTTCCAGTCTACTTGAGATTTTTTCGTTTTCTAGATATACTTCATTTAATTCTGTGTATATCTTTTGATAATTATCAGCTAGTTTTTCTTTTTCATCTTCACAATTACTTGCTTTAAGTTTGATTTTGATTTCTTCGATTTGTTCTTCAAGTTCTTTGATTAGATTAAGATTTTTTTCTGTCATAAAATATCACTCCTTTAAAAAATAAAATTAATAAATTTCTTAAAAACTAAATGAAATTTATTTTTTATCATTTTACTTTTTAAAAACAAAATTGTCAAGATATTTTTTACAAGCATTTAAATATTTGTTTTTAAACCATTCTCGTAGACTTAGAGGTTCTAATATCTCAATTTCGTCCAAAAAGTATGTAAAGTATCTTTTAGCCTTTTCTTCCGAGCATTGAAATTCATAAAAATTCTCTTTTTTAGAGATAATTTCAGGACGATTTAATTTTACTTCTTTTAAAATTTTTTCTCCTTCTGGAGTTAAAATAGCTTTTATCTTTTTTCCTTGTGAAAGGAAAGGATCAAAATCTTGTATCACTTTTTCTACAAATTTCATATCTTCCCAAATTTTTCTTTCTTTAGTAATAAAAATAGTATCTATATTACTGATTCTATAGTTTCTATATTTTTCTTCTTCCATATCATAGCAAAAAAGATAATTAGATAGCTCCAGCTTAGAACTTCCAATATAGAAAGGCAGTACAGAAGTTATTCTTTTATCTTTAAAATGTATTTTTATAAGTTTTTTATCTTTTATTGCTGATTCTATTCTTTCTATTATAGAATGAAAGATAAAAAGTTCTCTGTTCTTCCTTGATTGATTAGCATATTTATAAATAAGTTTTCTTATGAAATCTGCCTCTACCTGTATATTTTTTTCCATTAAAAAATCATAATATGTACTCAAATTTTTTTTATTTAAATTAAATTGTATGATAGTTTTTTCTCCATCAAAGAAAAAACTATCATTTATTTTTTCATTTTTCATATATTCAAATATATAATTCAGAAGATAGTTTTTTGTTATTTTAAAATTATCTAGATCAGACTCAATTATTTCCATGACTTGCTTTAGGAGAGTTATTCTTATTTTTTTTTCCATTATCTAAAACCTGCTTTCTATTTTTTAGTATTATAAAATATTTTATCATAAAAAATCTCAATAATACATAGTACTTTAAATATTTGGAATTTTGTGATATATTTGAATGTAGAGAAATTTTTTAAAAGTATAAAAAGGAGCTACTTAAAATCGTGAAAAACTTTATTAAAAATATAAAAGAAAAAATCTTAAGAGTGGTAAAAAGATGATTGAGGGGGAAGGGTATGAATTTAAATAAAGGTTATTTTGTAATAGGGACAGATACAGGTATTGGGAAAACCTATGTGAGTACTCTTCTTTATCAGGGAGTAAAGAAAATAAATGGAGGGTACTACAAACCAGTTCAAAGCGGAGCTTTTGAAATGTTAGGGAAATTGATTTCTCCAGATGTGGAATTTTTATGTGAGTATAATAAAATACCATATGATACAGATATGACAACATATTTATTAAGAGCTGAAGTATCTCCACATTTAGCTGCTGAATTAGATAAAGTAGAAGTAAAACCAGAAAAAATAAAAAAACATTGGGAAAAGCTGTGTAAAAAATATGATACTTTAATTGTAGAAGGAGCAGGTGGACTTTTTGTTCCAATAGTTAGAGGAAAATATTATATGTATGATTTAATAAAAACATTGAATATACCAGTGATAGTAGTTACTGGAAATCGTGTAGGAAGTATAAATCATACAATGCTTACAGTAAATGCTCTGCAGAACATGGGAATAAAAATACAAGGCTTTATATTTAATTCTATAGAAAGATCATATGACAGAACTGGTTACGAAGAAGATAACAGAGAGATTGTGATGCATATGAGTGGAATAGAAAATTATTTATTATTAAAATATGGGCAAGAGGCAATAGATCAAATGGATCTTTTAAAGTTTTTAGAAGCAGAGGCAAAGTAATTTATTTTAAAAAGAGAAATAACAAATAAAGAGAAGAGGCCGAAGAAAAAATTCTTTTAAGCCTCTTTATTTATAATAAAATAAAATTAAATTGTTGTATAATAGTATTGACTAAGTAGAATAAAATAAGTTTTAGGAGGGATTATGAAAGAATTCACAGAAAAGCACCATGCTTTCATAGCAGCTTCATTTTATAAAGAACTTGTAGAAATTTATGGAGAACAAGGGGAGCAAGCTTTTATTATGGCAACACAGCGTTATGCTGAACAAAGAGGTTCTAGAATGGCTCAAAGAGCAATAAGAGATAATAAGCAACTTACATTTGCTGTATACAGAGAATATGGAGAATGGATAAGTAGTGAAACATTAAAAAGAGAAGGAGCAATTAATCAAGTTGAGGAAGTAACATACTCTCCAGACTATGAAATAAAAATATTACAATGTCCTTGGGCAGAACAATTTAAAAAAATGAACTTAGATAAAGCAGGAATTGTTTATTGTAGTCATTTAGATAAGGCCATTGTGAGGGGATTTAATCCATATTTAATTTTTGAAGTTCCACAGAGTATGTATGAACATGAGTGTTGTATTCAAATTATGAAAGGAGCTGATTTTAAAAAAGAACAGAAATTTATAAGAAGTCTGGAAAATATAAAAAAATTTGATTATCATTGTGGACATTGTTATAAAACTTTTAAAGATATAACAACAGCTATTTTTAAAATAAATGGAGAAGAAATAGCTTTGAAAGTTTTAAAAAATTTTGCTGAAGAATATGGAGAGGAAATGGCAGAGGTACTGCTTTCTTATTTAAATATAGATTTTAATTTAATCTAAAATATAATTATAAATGGGCTGTTGCAAATTAGTGAGTTATAAACTAATTTGTATAGCCTCTTTTATTTTACATAAAAAAAGGGCTGTTTTAAATTTGCAGCAGCCCCTTTTCCAGCCTTTATGCAATCTTTTCTTTTAAATCTGCTGTTTGATAATATTTTTTCCATTTATGACGATATACAATGAAAATAATGATAGCCTCTATTATCCATTGAAGAGCTGTTATCTTCCAAAAATAAGTGACAGAACTTCTTCTTAAATAAATAAAGTAATACACAAGAGGAAGTCTTCTAACCCAGTTTGTAAATAAAACTATTTTGAATGGAGTCTTGCTATCTCCAGTACCTTTCAAAGCTCCCCCTAATACCATTGAGATGGCTATAGGGATCTGTTCAATTGAAGCAAGCATCAGACAGACAGTCCCCAGAGCTATAACTTCAGTTTCACTGCTCTTTATAAAAAGAGAAATGAGTTTTTCTGGAAAGATAAGAAATATTATAGAAAAGAATCCCATGATACCAGAAGCGAGGTATATAGAATAATTTATATATGTTTTAGCCTTGACATAATCTTTTTGACCTATAGAATATCCTGTAAGAGATGTGCATGCTATGGCAAATCCCCAGCCAGGCATAAAAGAGATACTTTCAATTGTAATAGCTATCTGATTAGAAGCAAATGATAAGCTCCCAAGAGTCATAATAATAGCTACATTTATCAATTTATTTATACTAAAAGCCCCTTCCTGTAGAGAAGAAGGAATTGTTAATCTCACTAGTTCTTTAAAATATTCTTTATTAAATGGAGCTAATGGACTTAATTTAAATGGTATTTTCTTTAATTGGCTCAATGTGAATAATAGGCCACATACATTTCCAATAACAGTAGCAATAGCTCCTCCTACGACTCCTAGTTCTGGAGCACCAAATTTACCAAATATAAGAATATAATCAAGAGATAAATTTACTATATTTACTATTATAGCTGTATAGAGAGGTGTTTTAGTATTTTTGCATCCTCTGAATATTCCATTGAATGTATTTGTTGTCATATTGCACATTACAGCAATAGAGCATATTCTCATATATTTAGTTGCAAGAGATAAAATATCTTTTTCAGCTCCTACAATTGTTAAGATTTTCTGGGGGAAAAGAAAGAATATTCCACCCATTAAAAAGGCAAATATGAGTCCCAACCTTAAAGCAATATCAGAAGTCAATCTTGCTTTTTCATAGTTTTTTCCACCAATAGCCCTTGAGATTATTGAAGTAATAGAAATTGATAATCCCATAGCCACAATTATATTTGAAAATGTGTACATTACCTCTGAACTAAGTCCAACAGCTGAAACTCCAAGCTGTCCACTATGTTTTCCAACCATTATGGTATCAAGTACCCATATCATCATATAAAGAATCATTTCCCCAACTGCTGGAAGAGCTAGTCTTAAAATTTCCAGTATTATTTTTAACATATATTCTCCTCAATCATGAATTTTTTACATTTGTTGTATACTTCATCATTGACTACGGCAATTATTTTTACACCTTCTCCTTCATATTCTTCTTCTTGAATTATAGAATTTCTATGAAGAAAAGCTCCCATAGAAGTATCACTGTAAGGTATTAAGTAAGTACATTTTCTAGTAGTTTGTGGTAAAAGAGATACAGTCATCTGTAAGAATTCATCAATATTTTTATTTTCTTTAGCACTAATTTCTATCATTTGATATCTGCTGAATTTTTCTTTTATGGCAGCTATCTGTTCTGATGAAGCCATTTCAAATTTATTTAATGCAAGGAAAGAAGGTTTTTCCAAAGCATTTAATTCCCCTAACACTTTTTCAACAGCTAAAATTTGTTCTGGAGCAGTTTCACTTGATACATCTACAACATGGATGATTAAGTCAGAAAAACTTACTTCTTCAAGAGTAGATTTAAAAGCTTCTACAAGATCATGAGGAAGTTTTCTTACAAATCCAACTGTATCAGTAAGAGAAGCTACTCTTTTATCAGGAAGAACTATTGCTCTTGTAGTAATATCCAAAGTAGCAAAAAGCATATTTTCAGCAAAAACAGCTTCTTTTTTAGAAGTATTGTCAGCTGCATACATATCTACAAGGAGATTTCTAAGAGTAGATTTTCCAACATTTGTATACCCAACTAAAGAGATTTTTGGTATACCAGATTCATCTCTTTTTTCTCTTTGGGTTACTCTAGTTTTTCTTATTTTTTCTAATTCCTGTTTTAAATCATATATAGTTTCTCTTATTCTTCTTTTATCAATTTCAAGTTTCTTTTCTCCAGGTCCTTTAGTACCTACTCCACCACCAGTTCTAGACATTGTAGAACCAAACCCCAAAAGTCTGCTGCTTCTATATTTAAGCTGTGCAAGTTCTACCTGTATTTTTGCTTCTCTGGTTCTGGCTCTTGTAGCAAATATTTCAAGAATAAGAATAGTTCTGTCAATAACTTTACAGCTTGTAAGTTCTTCTAAATTCCTTACCTGCATACCACTTAGCTCTTCATCAAAAATGATAAGATTAGCTTTTTTTAATTGTTTAAAAACAGCAAGTTCTTGTGCTTTTCCTGGTCCAATAAAGTAGCATGGATCGATTCTTGTTTTTTTCTGGAAAAATTTAGCTACAACTTTAACATTACATGCTCTGGCTAATTCAGCTAGTTCATCAAGACTTTCATTATCATCTAAACCTACAAGAATCGCATATTCATCATCATTTTCACTAATTTCTCTCTTTCTAAGAAATCCTTCTATCTCTTCAATTTTAGAAAGAAAATCATAATTTACAACTTCTTCTACTGAGAGAGGTCCTAGAACTTCATGAGAAAGATCATTGCCATCTATACTGCAAAATCCAATGCTCATTCCTGTTATATAATCTTCATTTATTCCAATAGCAACTATACAGTCTAATTTTAATTTTGTAAGAGCGGATATATCTATATTAGAAAGACTAGAACTTCCACTAGGATGAGTATGAATAACTCTTACCCCACTCAATCTTTTTTCCTGGACATTCAAAAAAGGAAGCTGTACGCTGCTGCTATCTCCAATGGATATTTCAGTAACATTTCCTTTTCTGTCAATAGCAATATTAATTTCTCTGTTTATTCTGCTGCTCACTGAAGCTATAAGAGCAAGCATTTCTGGTTCTATTATTTTATTTTTTTCAACTGTTATATCATGAAGAGAATCCAATTCATTTAAAATAAAATCCTTGATTCCATCTGTATTTCCTTTTATCATAAAAATCACTCCGTTTTATCTCTATATTTAGCAACATATTATATCATAATTTTATTAAAAGTGAAAATTACTCATTTATCTCTTTAAAAAATAAATTTTTATTTTATTAAAAGCATGCTTCAATGTATTGAAAATACAGAGATATATAATTGGAATATGTTTCAAATATAAAAATTTTATCTTATTTTCGGAATAAAGAGTTGATTAAAAGATAAAATTATGGTATATATTCTAATAGAGAAAAATCACTAAAATTTAATGAGGTGGAAAAAATGAAAAAACTCGGTTTACTACCAAAACTTATTGTAGGTTTGATAGCAGGTATCATTGTAGGTAAAATAGGATTTATTCCATTACTAAGAGTTATGCTTACATTTAATGGATTATTTGGAAACTTTTTACAGTTTGTAATTCCATTAATAATCTTAGGATTTGTAGCACCTGGTATTGGAGATTTAGGTAAAAAAGCTGGAAAACTATTAGCAGTTACTACAGTTCTTGCATATGGTTCAACAATCGTATCTGGATCATTAGCATTTTTTACAAATTCTATCTTGCTTAAAAAGATACTTCCAACAGGAGCTGCTTTAGTAGAAGGAAGCCATCCAGAAGCAGGACTTTTAAGTGGTTATTTAACAGTTGAAATGCCTCCAATCATGGGAGTTATGACAGCATTGTTAATGGCATTCATCATAGGTATTGGAATTGCAGTAGTTGAAGGAACAACTCTTAAAAACCTTATGAATGAAGTACAGACAATAGTTGAAAAAATAATAACAAATATTATTATTCCATTCTTGCCTCTATACATAGCAGGTATCTTTGCAAATATGACTTATGCTGGAGAAATAGTAAAAATCATGTCAGTATTTGCAAAAGTATTTGGAATAATTATAATTCTTCACTTTGTTATCCTATTGGTTCAATATACAATAGCTGGAACTTTAGCAGGAGCTAATCCATTATTATTAATAAGAAAAATGCTTCCTGCATATTTCACAGCAATTGGAACTCAGTCATCTGCAGCAACTATTCCAGTTACTCTTAACCAAACTAAAGAAAATGGAGTAAATGAAGGGATCGCAGACTTTACAATCCCATTATGCGCTACTATCCATCTATCAGGAAGTACAATAACACTTGTAAGCTGTTCAATGGCAGTAATGATGTTAAATGGAATGCCTATCACATTTTCAGGAATGTTTGGATTTATTCTTATGCTGGGAGTAACAATGGTAGCAGCACCAGGAGTACCAGGTGGAGCAGTAATGGCAGCACTTGGATTATTAGAAAGTATGCTTGGATTTGGTCCAGAACTTACATCTTTAATGATTGCTCTATATTTAACTCAAGACAGTTTTGGAACTGCTTGTAATGTAACTGGAGATGGGGCTATATCTATAATGGTTAATAAAATTGCTGGATTTAAATTAATTCCTCCTACTAAAGAAAAAATATAAAAGTATCAGAATGGCTGCTGATATTCAGAAATAGTAGAAGAGAAAATATAACATTAGAATAAAATAGGGGTAAATTATGGAGAGTGGATAATATTCCACTCTCTTTTTATATAAAATTAATTCTTAATGTAAAAATATTTTACTTTTTATAAAATTTTATGTTTATCAAAAAATGGGTAAATGTGTTATAATAGTATATAAGGGAAAAATTAGTTTTAAGAATAGGAGGTTAAAAAATGAATGATATCATATTGACGGTGGAAAATTTTGGATTAACTATAAAAAACAGAAAAGTTCTGGAAAATATTTCTTTCAATATTGAAAGAGGGGATTATCTTGCTATTGGTGGAGTTCCAGGTTCTGGTAAAAGTAGTCTGATAAAAGGGCTGTTAGGGTTAGTAAATGCTGGAATAACTGGAAATATATCTTATCATAATATAGGGAAAGGTGAGGTTAGTTATATACCACAAAATATAATGCAGTTAAAGGAAGAGTTTCCAGGAACTGCAAGAGAAATTGTTGCTATTGGAATGATTTCTAGAAAAAGAGGAAGATGTTTAGAAGATGGTGACTGGGAAAAAGTAGATGAACTTTTAAAACTTTTTAATTTATATGAATTAAAAGATAAAAAAATAAATAAACTTACAGCACTTCAGCAATTAAAAATAAATGCGGCAAAACATCTTATTACTGAGCCTAAATTGATATATATAGATAATCCAAGTTCAGCTCTTGATTTAAAGAGTAAAATAGATTTTTATAGTACAATAAAAAGAATATGTGATGAAAAAGAGATTACAGTTATTTTCATAACTCATAATATAAAAGAGATATCTAATTTTGCAAATAAACTTCTGTTTTTAAGAAGAAAAGAGAAAACTTTCTATTTTGGAGATTGCAAAGATTTTATAAAAGATAAAGAATAATGAGGGATAAACATGAAAAAAACAATAATAGCTCTATTTATGATGCTTTTTTTTATTACAGCAGTATATTCAAAAGATACTGTCAAATTTACATCTCCTAATGGTCTGCCAGCTCTTAGTGTGGTGAAAATGATAAATGATAATAAAGAAATATCTGGTAAGAAAATAGAATATAAACTGGAAAAGATTTCTGAATCTCTTGTAATGAATTTTTTTAAAAAAGAGAGTGATATTGGAATAGTACCCTCTAATCTTGCAGGTCAACTATATAATAAAAATCTTAATTATAAAATAATTGGAACTGTTGGATGGGGTTCTTTTTATGTGATAAGCAGAGAAAATCTAGAGGATATAAAAGATTTAAAAGGAAAAGAAATATATACTATTGGAAAAGGGCTGACACCAGATATTATGCTGCAAACTATATTAGAAGAAAATGGAATCAATCCAACTAAAGATTTAAAAATAAATTATTTATCAGGTGGAAATGAGCTTGCTCCTTTATATCTTGCTGGAAAAGTAAATATAGCAATGGTTTCAGAACCTGTTTTAAGTAAAATAATGTCAAAAGATAATAAGACTAAAATCAACTTTAATATGAATGATGAATGGAAAAAAATTTTTAAAAACAATACAGGATTTCCTCAATCTACTCTGATTGCAACAGAAGAACTTGTGGAAGAAGATCCAGAGTTTGTATCAAAATTTATAACTGAACTGAAAAATAGTATAGAATTTATCTATAGTGAAAATTCAGATAAAGAAAAATATATAGCTGAATCAAAAATAACTATAGATATAAGTATTTTAAATGAAGTAATAAAAAGGGCGAATATAAAATTTGTACCAGCTAATGATAGTAAAGAAGTATATAAATTATATTTTGAAAAGATAGAAAAGACAAACAGTAAGGCAATTGGAGGAAAAATTCCAGATGAGAAAATATTTATGTCAAAGTAGATGGATGCTTATCTCTCCTTTATTGTTTATAGCTGTATGGGAAATTATATCAAGAATAATAGGAAATGATTTGATATTTCCAAGTATACCAAGTATTTTCAAAGCATTCATAGATATAATAAAAGGAAAAGAGTTTTTATTAATAATTTTCCATACTTTAAAGAGAACTGTGGTAAGTATAGGTATATCATTAATAATAGGAATTTTATGTAGTATTCTTTCATACAGATATAAGTTTTTTTATATTTTATTTTTTCCATTTTTTTCATTTCTAAAATCTATTCCTACAATAGCTGTAATAATACTAGTTCTTATTTGGAGCAATGTAGAAGTTGTCCCAATAATAACTGGAATAATGATACTTCTTCCATTAATATATGAAAATATACTTGGAGGTATAGATTCAATAGACAGGGATTTATTAAAAATGGCAGATATATATAAAGTGGCAAAAATGGATATCCTAAAAGGAATATATATTCCAGGAGTATATTATTTTTCATCATCTGGAATACCTGCTTTGATAGCTTTAACTTTAAAAGTAGTTATAGCAGGAGAAGTTTTATCACAAGGTTCTCTTTCTATTGGGGGAGAAATATTTATGGGGAAAATATATTTAGAAAGTCCTTCTATTTTTGCATGGATAATTATTGTTATTTTGATAAATTTTTTCTTGGATATATCTTTAAAGAAAATAAATACAGAACTTACAAAATGGAGGAAACTGTAATGAAGCTTATGAATATAGTTAAATCCTATGGAAATAAAAAAGTACTGGATGGAATAACTTTAGATATTGAAGAAGGAAAAGTTACTGCTATACTAGGAGAATCAGGTTCAGGAAAAAGTACTCTTCTTAATATAATAGCTGGGAAAATAAAAGACTTTAAAGGGGAAATAATTTTTGAAGCTGAAAATAAAAATGGGATGTCATATATATTTCAGGAAGATACTCTTATTCCTTGGAAAACTGTTTATGATAATTTAGAATTTGTATTAAAGAAAAAAATATCAAAAGAAGAAATCAACTTGAGAATAAAAAAATATCTTGAAATGGTTGGTTTAAATGGAATAGAAGGAGAATATCCCAATTCTCTTAGTGGTGGAATGAAAAGAAGAGTAGGAATAGCAAGAGCTTTTTCTTTTCCTTCAAGTTATCTTTTTATGGATGAGCCATTTGAATTTTTAGATATAAAAATAAAAAATGAAATAATGGAGTATTTTATAAAACTTCAAAATCTGGAAAATAAAACAGTAATTTTTATAACTCATGATATAGAATCTGCTGTTTCTTTGGGAGAAAAGATAGTAGTATTTAGTAATAAACCAACAAAAATAAAAAAAATATTTAAAAATCCTTATCCAAAAGAAAAAAATAAAGAAAAAAAAGAAAAATTAAAAGTTGAAATAGAAAAATTATTCTTGTAATTATTTAAAATTAAAGATATAATACAGGATAGTATTGTTTAAGGAGAGATAGAATTTATGATAAAAATAGGAAAAAGACAAAAAATGATCATCAATAATTTTGCAAGTGTAGGAGCATATTTACATGGTGGAACTGATGATGATAAGGATAATATACTTCTTCCAAATAATGAATTAGAAGGAAGAGATCTTAAAGAAGGAGATGAAGTAGAAGTACTGATATATATGGATTCAGAAGATAGACCAGTAGCTACTTTTAGAAAAACTGAAGCTTTAGTTGGAAATTTAGCAAAATTAGAAGTAACAGATATTCATCCAACTTTAGGTGCTTTTATGGATTGGGGATTAAAAAAAGAACTTCTTCTTCCAAAAAGTCAGCAGGTAGGAAAAGTAGAAATAGGAAAAAAATATCTTGTAGGAATATATGAAGATAGCAAAGGAAGACTTTCTGCTACTATGAAAATATATAATTTTCTTCTTCCCTCAACTGAAATGCAGAAAAATGATATAGTAAGTGGAACTGTTTATGGAATTAATTCTGAGATAGGAGTCTTTGTAGCTGTAGAAGATAGATATTTTGGACTTATACCTAAAAATGAATACTTCAAAGACTATAAAGTTGGAGATGTAATAGAAGCAAGAGTAATAAGAGTGAGAGAAGATGGAAAAATCGATCTTACTCCAAGAGAACTTGCATATATTCAAATGGACAAAGATGCAGAACTTGTATATGAAAAAATGAGACTTCTTGGAGATAGCTTTGGATTTACTGATAAAAGTAATCCTGAAGAAATTATTAATTATTTTAATATGAGTAAAAAAGCATTCAAAAGAGCAGTTGGAAACCTATTGAAAAACGGAAAAATTGAAAAGAATGAAAATGGATATTTCAAAATAAAAAAAGAAAAAAAAGAGTCAGAAGAATAGCAAAAGTTATATAAAGTTTTGGGAAATCTATTACAGAAATCTCAAAACTTTTTTATATAAAAAATAATTTTAGCAACTAACAGGTTTACATATGTACATACATGGTTAAACATCTGAATTAAAGAATAATATAAACGTTTGAAAAAGTGTGATGGAATTTATTAATTTTTTTTAATTTTCATATAAGGAGGCAAAATAAAATTATATTAAAAATTTTGTTGATTCAGCTTTATAACAGTAATAGAAAACTATATTATTCTTTTTTATAATTAGAAGTAAAAAAGAAATAAAAAAAATAGCAATCAAAATATTTTGTTTTGAAGAATTAAAATAGAAATCATATAAAAAATATATTATTCTTTTCTTTTTAGTTAGTATATAGTAATGAAGTATCAAGAACAACTTAAGATTTTCAAGGAGGAAAGATGATAGGATTAATTTTAATGATTCTTGCTTTTGCAGGAATGTGGAAAACTTTTGAAAAGGCTGGAATGGAAGGATGGAAAGGTATTGTTCCTGTTTATAACATGTATCTTTTAATCACTGAGATTGCAAAAAAACCATGGTGGTATCTATTACTATTATTTGTGCCAATTGCAAATATAGTTATCATGATTATTGTTAGTATTGAAATTGCTAAAGCATTTGGAAAAGGGACAGGATTTGGAGTAGGACTTGCTCTGCTTTCATTTGTATTCTATCCATTATTAGGATTTGGAGATGCAGTATATACAGAGCTTGGGACAGTTGTAGAAACTGCTGCTGATTCAGAAGAAAAAAATGAAAAACTAGATTACGATCTATAGTAACATTCTGGGGGGAATAATATAGATGCAGATTAAAATATATCTTTATAGACATATTTTAATCTGTGTAATTATAGTCATAAAAAGAGCCTGACAAAAATAAGAAATGTTTCTTATTTTATAACAGGCTCTTTAAATTATAATTTATTTGGTTTTTCAATGAGAATATTTTTTTCATTCTCATAAGTGACAAACCCAGGTTTACTGCCTTTAGGCTTGTTTATATATCTTTTCTTAGTATAATCTACACTGATTTTATCTCCAGCAGAACTTTTAGAAAAATATGCTGCTACTTCGGCACCCTTTAAAAGTATTTCTTCTGTGATTTCATTTGCTTTTATAATTACATGAGAACCTGGAATATTTTTAGAATGCAGCCATATATCTTCTTTAGAAGCAATTTTAAAAGTTAAGTTATCATTTTCAATGTTGTTTCTTCCATAAAGTATCTTGAAGTTTTTAAATTCGAGCACTCCATATCCAATTTCCTTTACTTGTTTTTTCCTATTTCCCTTTTTCTGCTGTACTTTTATGTACCCCTGAGATATGAGCTCTTCTTGTATAAGCTTTAGATTATCTGTACTAGGACTATTATCTATAAAAAGTTTGATACTATTTAAATAATCCAAATCTTCATTTATTTCCAGAAACCTTCTTTTATTAGCTTCCATACCTCTTTTTAATTTGTTATATTTCTTATAAAGTTTTTCCAGATTTTCTTGCGGAGTTATCTGTGGATCAAGAGAAATAGATATTTCTCTATTATTATAAAAATCATAAGTTTCAAGAGAACTCATTCCTCTTTTAAGAGAATAAATAGATGCAGCAAGAATATCTCCTTGTTCCTTATATTTTATAAAATCCTGTTTCTCTATTACTTCTTCCTCTAGAAGAGAAAGTATTCTCATATTTTTTTTTATTCTTTTATTTATATTATCAAGAAGCTGAGTTTTTAATGTATCAAAACTACTGGATAGATTTTCTGAACTTATATAGAAATTTATAACTTCTCTAAAACTGTCAAAAGAAACTACCTCATCATATTCTTTTCCTTTAGGAACAATATTAAGGACACTTCCAAGAACTATTCTTCCTTTGTTCAAGAAAATTTTTGGCTGAGATGGAGTATTCAACAGATGAGTAAAACTATTAAAATCAGTTATATTTTGAACAGTTAATTTTCCCAATCCTTCTATATTCTTTAAAAGAGAATTTTCATTTTTAAATTTATTAAATTCTTCTTCTGTAATATTTAAAGGAGAGATTTTTTCTTCAATAACAGGCTGTTCATATTTTAACCCAGGAAAAAGAGCCCTTAAACGGTTTTCTTCCAGAGAAAATCGTTTAAGTAAATCAATTATTTTATCTTCTTCATCTGTAAAAATAAAGTTTGAATATTTTCCCATTATTTCAAAATATATAGAGTAATTTTTTATTTCACCAAGTTCATTTATTTTGGCAAACTTAAAACATAATATTCTATCAAATCCTAATTGCTGAACATCAGTTAGCATAGCATTGAGCAGATGTTTTCTCATGTTTGCAGCAAGACCAGTGGTGTTTTCCAAGATGCTTTCTTTAGAATCTGCAATATAGCAGATAGGAAAAGAAGGGTTACAAGAAAATACAAGTTCAGTTTTTCCAAAATAGATAGATAAAGAAACTTCTGTATTTTTTGTTATCTTGTTTATTTTTTTTCCTGAAAGATTTTCTCTCAGTTCATCTTTTATTTTATTCAATGATATACCATCAATGTAAAACATTATTATCTCCTATTGAGCTTTTATTCGTTCTTTATACCAATTAAGTTTTTAGCATCAAGGATGTCTAAAACTAAAAGATCTCCATCTGTTTTTTTCAAGATAAAGTTTTCTTTATCATTACTTTCCATTATTTCAAGTACAGTAAAGTTTTCGATACCATGACTTGCAAAGAAATTTTGTACAATTGGAGTTCCCTTTATTTCCACTACAGAAACTTTTGTCCCTACTGGAAATTCAGTGATAAGAAGAGGTTTGAAATAATCTGTTTTTCCTCTTAGGGCATTTAAAATTACTTCAAAAACTTCAATAAAATGAGTAAGGTCTTTGTCAGCAATATCTTCAGTAAGTGTAGACATTATCATTTTATGATAATTATTATGATATGCTAAAGCTTTAGCTCCCTTAGGAGTTAAAGATACAAAAACTTTTCTTCTGTCAGAGTTTGATCTTACTCTGGCAATAAATCCTTTTTCTGTAAGTTTAGAAACAGCTACTGTAGCAGTTCCCATAGTTATACCAATTCTTTCAGCCAGTTCATTCATAGTAAGAGAATCTTGTCCAATAGCTTCTATTAGATGAAGTTCAGTATGAGTAAGGCACTTTATACCTCTTTTAAGAGCCATATCTTCTGTTTTAAAAAATAATTTGTAAAAATCTTCTAATACTTCATTAACTTTTTTTATGTTTTCATTCATAAAATTAACCTCTCTTTAAAGAATTTATTCTTTCTTCATAATCCCCAGAAAAAACATATGAACCAGCAACAAAAATATTTGCTCCAGCTTCAATACATTTTCCAATAGTGTCAGCTGTAATTCCACCATCAACTTGAATATCCACATTTTTACTAAGTTCTCTTACATCTTTTATTTTATCTATTGCACTGTTAATAAACTTTTGTCCTCCAAAACCTGGATTAACACTCATAACCAATACCATGTCTATGTCATCAACAACATATTTAAGAACATCTACAGGGGTAGAAGGATTAAGAGATACACCAGCTTTTATTCCATGGGCTTTTATTTGTTGAATAACTCTGTGAAGATGTACTGTAGATTCAGCATGTACAGTAATTATGTCAGCTCCAGCTTTAACAAAATCATCAATATATCTTTCTGGTTTTTCAATCATTAGATGTACATCAAATATAAGTTTAGTTTTATTTCTTATAGCTTTTATAACAGGAGCTCCAAAAGTTATATTAGGAACAAACATCCCATCCATAACGTCTATATGAACATAATCAGCCCCAGCTTTATCTATTGCTGTTACTTCTTCTCCAAGTCTGCTGAAATCAGCTGACAGGATAGAAGGAGCTATCTTAATATCATTATTCATACCTATTCCACCTCTCACTTTTTAATTTTTCATATGTTTTTTTATAGAAATCATATCTTACAGGAGAAATTTCTCCATTAGTAACCATATCTTTAATTATACAATTTGGTTCGTTCAAATGCAAACAATTATAAAATTTGCAATTTTTATCAGTTTTGAACTCAGGGAATAATGAAATTAATTCCTGAACATCTTTTATGTAAGGTAGTTCTACAGATGAAAATCCAGGAGTGTCTATTATGAAGCCTCCACCTGGAAGAGGGAGAAGATTAGTATCTTTAGTTGTGTGTTTTCCCCTTCTTAATCTTTTACTTGTTTCACCAGTTTCAAGAACTTTGGCATTTTGTAAAAGATTTATAATACTTGACTTTCCTACACCACTGGGACCTCCAAAAGCAGTTATTCTATTTTGAATAAAAGCTTTTAACTGGTCTATACCAATATTTTCTCTTTCTGAAATGAGGAAATAAGGTATTTCCAGTTTCTTAAGAAAATCCAGATTTCTTTTGATTTCTTCAATTTCATCTTGGGAAAGCAGATCAATTTTATTTACAACAATTATTGGATCTATTTTATAATAAAAGCTGTTAAGAATAAGAGTATTGAGTCTTTCATAGTCAATTACTGGGTCCTTTCCAGCGAACTGAATGACAATATAGTCTATATTTGCAACTAAAGGTCTTTCTAAAAGGTTTTTTCTTTTTTCTACTTTAGTTATAGAATTATCTTCTGAAAACTCAACAATATCTCCTACTACACAATTATGTTTATTATCTTTTCTTTTTAGAATTCCTCTCAATTTACATTCATACACTTTTTCATTAGATTTTACATAATAAAATCCTTGTATTTTGTTTATGACTATTCCTCTAATTTTTTATTCCTCCTCAAAGCATATTACTCGTTTTCCTTATTTACAGTTATATCAATAACTGTACCAGCTGAAACTCTTCTTCCAGCTAAAACACTTGTTTCAATAACTAAATCTTTTTCTATCTCTGGAAGAGATACATAAGTTATTTTACCAATTAAAAGAGAACTCGCTGTAAGAATTTCTTTAGCTTGGTTTATCTCTACACCTATGATATCAGGAACTCTTACATCCATAAGCTGTTCAGAACCATTGATAAGAAAAGATATTTTTTGTCCTCTTCTAAGAAGTGTACCAGTTGCAGGATCAGTTGATATAACCTCATTATATGCAATGTTAGCTTTTGTAGTGGCTACTCTGTCTATGATAAGCCCTTTTTGTTCAGCAATAGCTTTAGCATCCAGAAAATTCATTCCCTTTAATTCAGGAACTTCTACAAGAGCCTCTCCTTTACTTATCCATACTTTGATGTTTCTATTTTTCTTTACAATGTTTCCAGATTCTGGTTCTTGAAGAAATATCTCCCCAACAGGAAGTTCAGAAAATTCTTCACCCATATTTCTGATATTCAGTTCGTTATTTTCCAACATTTTTTCAGCTTCAGCCAAAGTTAGAGTTTTTAAATCTGGAACAGAATAGAAAGTTTCATTAAAGTATATTTTTTCAAATATCTTGAATGAAAAGAAAGCTATCAAAACAATAGCTGTTACAGTAAGAAAAGAGAAACATATTGACTTTTTATTCATTATTCCTCCTTGAAAATTTAATCCCATATTAATATATATAGATACTATTTGATAATAACATAAGAAGCACAAAATATCAATAATTACTTGATAAATGCTGGAGTAAATGTTAAAATACAGTGAATGATTTTGTTTTAAGATATATGCTTTGGGCATAGGATTTTAGGAGGAGAGAAGATTGGATTATACAATTGAAACATTGATACCAAGAGAAGCAGTGGAAAAAAGGATAAAGGAACTTGCTTCTGAAATAGAAAAAGATTACAAAGGCAGAGAGGTAATAGTTTTAGGATTATTGAAGGGCTCTGTTATTTTTATGAGTGATCTTATAAAGGAGATAGATATACCATTAGTAATAGATTTTATGAGTGTATCGAGTTATGGGAACGGAACTGACAGTACAGGAGTAGTAAAAATCTTAAAAGATACAGATTTTGAGTTAAAAGGAAAAGAAATATTGATTATAGAAGATATTATTGATACTGGTCTTACTCTAAAATATGTAAGAGAGTTTATAGAATCTAAAGGAACAAAAAGTGTTGCAATTTGTACTCTTCTTGATAAACCAAGTAGAAGAAAGGTAGATATCAAAGGGGATTATGTTGGATTTGAAATTCCTGATGAATTTGTAGTAGGATATGGTTTAGATTATGCTCAGCATCATAGAAATCTGCCATATGTAGGAATGGTAGTAAAAAAATAGATGGAGGAAAGGATGTCCTTTAAGCATAAAAAGAAGTTTGGTCAGAATTTTCTTACTGATCAAAAAGAAGTTTTAAGAAAAATATTGGAAGTATCAGCTGTAAATGAAAATGATACTGTATTGGAAATAGGTCCAGGAGAAGGAGCACTCACAGCATTGCTTCTAGATACAGCTAAAAAAGTTGTTACAGTTGAGATAGACAGAGATTTAGAAAAAATATTAAGAAAGAAATTTGATGGGAATCCTAAATATACTCTTGTAATGAATGATGTCTTAGAAACTGATTTAAAAGAGTATGTAGAAGCTGGAACGAAAGTTGTTGCAAATATTCCATATTATATAACTTCACCAATTATAAACAAACTTATTGAAAATAGAGATGTAATAGATGAAATATATATAATGGTTCAAAAAGAAGTTGCAGAAAGAATTTGTGCTAAAAAAGGCAAGGAAAGAAGTGTTCTTACTCTTGCAGTAGAATATTTTGGAGAGGCTGAATATCTGTTTACTATACCTAAAGAGGCATTTACACCTATTCCTAAAGTAGATTCTGCTTTTATGTCTATAAAACTTTATAAAGATGATAAATATAAAAAGCTTATAGAGGAAGATTTGTTTTTCAAATATGTAAAGGCAGCTTTTGCCAATAAAAGAAAAAATCTATTGAATAATTTTACTGCTTTAGGAATGTCAAAGGATGAGTTGAGAGTAGTTTTAGATGAAGCTGGTATCAAAGAAACTGAGAGGGCAGAAAATCTTACTATAGAAAATTTTATAAATTTAATAGCCGTATTTGAAAAAAAATAAAGTGAGTAAAATGAGGGTAAAATGAGAGTTAGAAAATAGTGGAAGCTTGCCCTCATTTTAGCTTTTAAATTGGAGGAAAAATGCTGGGAAGTTATGAATATCTGATTCAAAGCAGAAAAGAAGATATAGATTTCATTAATAAGATAATGGAAGCTTATGAAGGAGCTGGAGTTGTAAGAACTGTAGATCCTCATAAAGGGCTTATTAATATAATTACTACTTATGATTTTAAAGATTTTGTAAAAGAAATTATTGAGGATTTAGATAAGAATGAAGTAGTTGCTGAAATAGTGGAAGAGGGTCCTTGGAAAGGATCTTTATATATCAATAAATAGAATATAATGGAGGATGAAAAATGGAAAAATTAGAAAAACTTATAAGTTACATCATAAAAGAATTAGTAGACACTAAAGAAGAAGTAAGAATAGATTATGATGCTATAGATGATACTATTATCTTTAAAGTAAGTGTAGCTAAAGGAGAAATGGGGAAAATAATAGGTAAAAATGGACTTACAGCTAATGCAATAAGAGGAGTTATGCAGGCAGCTGGAGTAAAAGATAAATTAAATGTAAATGTAGAATTTTTAGATTAGGAGGGGTAATGGAACTTTTAACAGTTGGTAAGATTTCTGGAACACATCACTTAAAGGGAGCAGTTAAGATAATAGCTAATATAGGAGATGCTGAAATTCTTGAAGGAAATAGAGTAATAGTAGAACTTCCTGGAGGAGAACAGAAAATATTTACTGTAACAAGTGTAAATCCTTTAGTTGGGAATAAATGGGTGGCAGAATTTCAGGAAATAACTAATAAAACAGAAGCTGGAAAATTAAAAAATTCACTTATAAAAATTAGAAGAGAACTATTGGGAATTGGAGAAGATGAATATCTTTTAAATGACCTTTTAGATATGAAAGCTGTAGATGCTGATAATGGAGATATACTTGGGAAAATAACTGATATATTTGAAACAGCAGCTCATGATATTTTGGTGATTGAGGGAGAAAATACAGAAATAATGGTTCCTGATGTAGATGAGTTTGTAAAGAAAATAGATTTTGATAAAAGAGAAATCTTTATTCATCTTATAGAAGGAATGAAAGAAGTAAAAGGTCAAAAATTAAAACAAGATGATGGGATAGATGAAGAGCTTGAGGAAAATGAGGAGAAATAGATGAAGATCAATATTTTGACTCTGTTTCCTGAGATGTTTTCTGGATTCAAAAGTGAGAGCATAATAGGAAGAGCTATTGAGAAAGGCAGTCTTGAAATAAATATAATAGATATTAGAGATTTCTGTTATGATAAGCATAAGCAAGCTGATGATACTCCTTTTGGAGGAGGAGCAGGGATGGTAATGAAACCTGAACCTCTTATGAGAGCATTGGAAACAACAGCTGGAAAAGTGATATATACTTCCCCTCAAGGAGTAAAGTTTGATCAGCAGCTGGCTGTAGAGCTTGCTCAGGAAAAAGAGATAACAATAATAGCAGGACATTATGAAGGAATAGATGAAAGAGTAATTGAAAAGAATGTAGACATGGAAATATCTATAGGAGATTTTGTTCTTACAGGAGGAGAATTACCAGCTATGGTAATGACTGATTGTATTGCAAGACTTATCCCAGGAGTTATAAAAAAGGAATCCTATGAGAATGACTCTTTTTTTAATGGATTATTAGATTATCCTCATTATACAAGACCTGCTGAATATGAAGGAATGGAAGTTCCAGAAATACTGCTGTCAGGACATCATAAGAATATAGAACTTTGGAGACTTAAACAGAGTCTTAAAAGAACATATTTAAGAAGAAGTGATTTACTAGAGAAAAGAGAGTTCAGCAAAATAGAGAAAAAACTTCTGGCTGAGATAAAAGCAGAGCTTGGAAAGGAACAAAAATGATATATAAATTAAAAAATCTTGTCCCTAAAATAGGGAAAAATAACTATATAGCAGACAGTGCAACTATTATTGGAAATGTAGAAACAGGAGATAATGTTTCTATATGGTTTTCAGCTGTACTGCGAGCAGATATGAGCAAAATAACTATTGGAGATAATTCCAATGTTCAGGATAATTCAACTCTTCATGGAGATACAGAATTTCCTACTACTATTGGAAAAGGAGTAACTATTGGGCATAACTGTGTAGTTCATGGATGTACTGTGGGAGATAATTCTATAATAGGAATGGGAAGTCAGATACTCAATGGGAGCATTATTCCTAAAAACTGCATTGTATCAGCAGGCTCAGTAGTAAACAGCAAGTTAAAAGCAGAAGAGGGAGACCTTATAGCAGGTGTTCCAGCTAAAGTTATTAAGAAATTATCTGAAAAGAATTGGGAATATTTAACTTATGCAAAAGAGGTATATCTTACAGAGATAAAAAAATATTCAGAAGACTTGGAAGAAATAATTATAAATGAAAAAGACTAGATTTTAATAAGAAAATCAAGAAAAGAGGATTGAGTAATAAATGAGAGAAAAAATTTATCTAGGGTTAGTTCATTATCCTGTATATAATAAAAATAATGATGTGGTATGTACTTCAGTTACAAATTTTGATATTCATGATATATCAAGAAGCTGTAGAACTTATGATATAAAAGGTTATCGTCTGATAGTTCCAGTGGATGCTCAAAAAATGCTTACAGAAAGAATAATTGGATACTGGCAGGAAGGTACTGGAGGACAATATAATAAAGATAGAGAAAATGCTTTTGCTATAACAAGAGTAATGGACAGTATAGAGAAAACTATCAAAGAAATTGAAGAAAAAGAAGGACAGAAACCAGTTATAATAACTACATCTGCCAGAATATTTTCTAATACAATAGGGTATAAAGCACTTTCAGAAAAAATATTTGAAGATGACAGACCATATCTTCTATTATTTGGAACAGGATGGGGTCTTACAGATGAAATAATGGATATGTCAGATTATATTCTTGAACCTATAAGAGGAAATACTAAATATAATCATCTTTCTGTAAGAGCAGCAGTGGCTATTATTTTAGATAGATTATTAGGAGAAAATTAATAGATAAATTCTGGAGGTAAGATGAATAGAAATGAGATCAGAATAAAACCTCAGGACAGCATTTTCAGACAGATGGGAATAAACTCTGTAGATATTAAAGAGATAATTTTCAGTGAAAGAAATAAGAAAATGAAGTTTATGTGTTCCGTTCCATGCGTAAAAGACCTCTGTGAACTTGATATAATCTATGAAAATATAAAAAAGAATTTTGGAAAAGAGTTAGAAGTAGATTTTAGAGTAGAATATACAGAGAAAGAAATGATGAAGGAAGAGCTGATAGTTATAGTGGAAAGAGCCATAACTAGACTTAAAGCAAGAAATGCTATTTCTAAATCTTTTCTTTATTTTTATAGAATAAAAATAGAAGAGGCTGCTGTAGATATTGAACTTAATGAAAAAACAGCAATTGAAATTCTTATGAGTTCTGGAATAGATGATAGGCTTGAAGAGATATTGGAAAATTATGGAATATATAATTTTAAGGTTAAATTTATACTAGGAGATTTTTCTAAAGAATTAACAGAAGTAGAGAAGCAAAAACAAAAAGATATAATAACTTTATCAGCTAAAATAGATTCAGATAATTCTAAAGCAGCAGCATCAAAGCCTCAGAAATCAAATGAGGTTTTTGTTAAACAAGGATTCTCAAAACAGGGATATACAAGCAACAAAACAAAAGAAATTAAAGGAAACTCTATTTCTATTGAAGAATTTGGAGAACTTTATGAAGATGAACTCTGTATAGTTGAAGGAGAAATATTCTCTCTTGAGAGCAGAGATGTCAAAAATGATAAAGTTATAATGACAATAAGAATAACTGATGAAAGAAGCTCTTTAACAACAAAAGTATTTCTGGATAAAAATAAAAAACTTGAAGTAGCTATTGGAGATTTTGTTAAAATCAGTGGAAAAAAACAAATTGATAAATTTTCTGATAATGAAGAGATAATAATGATAAATTCTATCAATAAATTAGAAAAAGTAAAAACTCAAAAAACAGACAATGCTTCAGAAAAAATGGTAGAACTTCATACACACAGCAAAATGAGTGAGATGGTGGGAGTAGAAGATATCTCAGACCTCATAAAACAGGCAATAGCATATGGACATAAGGCCATGGCTATAACAGACTATGCTGTAGTGCATTCCTTTCCATTTGCATATAAGGCTGCTAAAGGAAAAGATTTCAAAGCTATCCTTGGATGTGAAATGTATATGGTAAATGATAATGCTGAAATGGTAAGAAGCAGTAAAGATATATTGATAGAAGAAGAAAGCTTTGTAGTTTTTGACTTGGAAACTATGGGACTTAATTCACATGAGCATGAGATAATAGAAATAGGAGCTGTAAAGCTTCAGGGAACAAGAATAGTAGAAAGATATTCTCAATTAGTAAATCCTAGAAAACCTATTCCTAAAAAGATACAGGAACTTACAAATATATCTCAGGATATGGTGGATAATATGCCAACAATAGAAGAAGTACTTCCTAAGTTTATGGAATTTGTTGGAAATTCTACAATGGTAGCACATAATGCTCCCTTTGATATGGGATTTATAAGAAGAGATGTCAAAAAGTTTATGGGGTATGATTATAAGCCAGCAGTAATAGATACATTGCAGATGGCTAGAGATTTGTATCCTGAACTTAAAGCATATGGATTGAAAAATCTGAATAAGGTATTGGGATTATCACTGGATAATCACCATAGAGCTGTTGATGACTCTCAGGCAACTGCTAATATGTTTATTATATTTATTGAAAAATATATGGAGAAGGGGATAACTAATCTTAATGAAATAACAGGAGCTCTTCCAATAAATGTAAAAAAACAAGATACAGCTAATATAATAGTACTGGTAAAAAACCTTCAAGGGCTTCATAATATGTATAGACTGGTATCAGAGGCTCATGTTGACTACTATGGAAATAAGAAACCAAGAGTTTTAAAATCACATATAGAAAAATATAGGGAAGGTTTGATAATAGGAAGTTCTCTTTCTTCACATTTTATGAATGATGGAGAATTATCTAACTATTATATGAGATATGATTATGAAAAAATAGAAAAAAATATAGATTTTTATGATTATATAGAACTTCTTCCAAGAGGAGCATATTCAGAATTATATGAAGATGATGGAACTGGAACTATTTCATCTTTTACAATGATTGAAGATATGAACAAATATTTTTATAATTTAGCTAAAGAAAGAGGAAAATTAGTAACAGCAAGTTCTAATGTACACTATATAAATGAAACTGACAGTAAAATAAGAAGTATTCTTCTCTATGGAAGCGGAAGTGTCTATAGAGCTAATCAATATAAAACAGACAACAAATTCTATTTTAGAACTACAGAAGAACTTATAGATGAATTTGATTATATGGGAAAAGATATTGCAAAGGAAATAGTAGTATCAGGAACAAATGCTATAGCTGATATGACAGAAGTTATAAAGCCAGTTCCAGATGGGTTCTATCCTCCTAAAATAGATAATGCTGAAAATATAGTAAAAGAGATGACATATGAAAAAGCATATAGAATATATGGAAATCCTCTTCCAGAAATAGTTAAAGCAAGATTAGAAAGAGAACTTGGAGCTATTATAGGTAATGGCTTTTCAGTACTTTATCTTTCAGCTCAAAAACTTGTTAAAAAATCACTGGATAATGGATATCTAGTTGGGTCCAGAGGATCAGTGGGTTCTTCTCTAGTTGCTTATATGATGGATATTACAGAAGTTAACGCTCTTTATCCACATTATATATGTACAAATCCAGAATGTAAAAATTCTGAATTTATAGAAAGAGAAGGAGTAGGAATTGACCTTCCAGAAAAGATATGTCCTAAGTGTGGGCAATTATATAAAAGAGATGGATATTCAATTCCATTTGAAGTATTTATGGGATTTAATGGAGAAAAGGTACCAGATATTGACCTTAACTTCTCAGGGGAATATCAGTCTGAAATTCATAGATATTGTGAACAGCTTTTCGGAAAAGAAAATGTATTTAAAGCTGGAACTATATCTACACTGGCAGAAAAAAATGCTGAAGGTTATGTAAGAAAATATTTTGAAGAGCATGAAATAAAAGGAAACAGAGCAGAAATAATCAGGCTTGCCAAAAAATGTGAAGGAGCTAAAAAAACTACTGGACAGCATCCTGGAGGAATGGTTGTAGTCCCAAGAGATCATTCCATATATGAATTTTGTCCTGTACAAAAACCAGCAAATGATGAAAAAAATGATTCTATCACTACACACTTTGACTATCATGTAATGGACGAACAGTTAGTAAAACTGGATATACTAGGACATGACGATCCTACTACCATAAAAATGCTTCAGGAGTATACAGGGGTAGATATTTACACTATTCCTATTGCTGATCCAGAAACATTAAAAATATTTTCAGGAACTGAATCTTTAGGAATTACTCCTGAGGATATAAATTCAGTAGTTGGAACTTTTGGAGTGCCAGAGTTTGGAACACCATTTGTTAGACAAATGCTGATAGATACTATGCCAAAAACTTTTGCTGAGCTTGTAAGGATATCAGGGTTGTCGCATGGTACTGATGTCTGGTTGAATAATGCTCAGGAGTTTATAAGACAGAAAAAAGCAACACTTTCTCAAGTAATAACAGTACGGGATGATATAATGAACTATCTTATTGACCAAGGACTTGAAAAAGGAACGGCATTTAAAATAATGGAGTTTGTAAGAAAAGGAAAACCTTCAAAAGATCCAGAAGGATGGGAAAAATTCTCAAATGAAATGAAAGAGCATGATGTTGCTGAATGGTATATAGAATCATGCAGAAGAATAAAATATATGTTCCCTAAGGGACATGCAGTTGCTTATGTTATGATGGCTATGAGAATAGCCTATTTCAAAGTACACTATCCTTTAGCTTTCTATGCAGCATATTTATCAAGAAAAGCTGAAGACTTTGACTATGAGATAATGAGTGACCCTAAAACAGCAAAAGAACATCTGGCAACATTAAGCAAAGAACCAAAACTTGATGTAAAGAAAAAAGCCGAAATGGCAATATGTGAAATTATAGTAGAAATGTATGCCAGAGGATATGAATTTCTTCCAATAGATGTATATACATCTGATGGATTTAAATTTACAATAGAAGATGGAAAGATAAGAATTCCTCTTATAGCTCTGAATGGATTAGGTGGAGCAGTAATAGAAAATCTGATAAAAGAAAGAGAAATAAGTAAATTTTTATCTTATGAAGATCTTAAAAGAAGAACAAAGATATCACAGACAATAATTGAAAAACTTAAATCTATAAATGCAGTAGATTCATTGAGTGAGACAAATCAGATATCCTTGTTTTAGGAGGAAAAATGTTAATTGAGAAAAAAGAAACCATGGGAGCAATACTTGTGTGTCTTGCAGCTACACTCTGGGGATTTGATTCTATAGTGCTGACACCAAGGCTATTCAAATTGAGTGTACCTTATGTGGTTTTTATGCTGCACCTTCTTCCTTTCATAGGAATGACTTTGATATTTGGAAAAGATGAAATAAAAAATGTAAAAAAATTAGATAAAAGAGATTTAATGTTTTTCTTTCTAGTAGCCTTATTTGGAGGAAGTTTAGGAACTCTTTCAATAGTAAAAGCTCTATTTCTAGTAAATTTTCATCACCTTACTGTAGTTACACTTTTACAAAAATTACAGCCTGTTTTTGCTATTATATTAGCAAGGATGATATTGAAAGAAAGAGAGGGAAAAGGATTCTTATTCTGGGCAGTGATGGCTCTTATAGGAGGATATCTTCTTACATTCCAATTTAATATGCCTCAGATGGTATATAATGGAAATATGCTGTTAGCATGTTTATATGCTTTATTAGCAGCGTTTTCTTTTGGTAGTGCTACTGTATTTGGAAAAAGAATTTTAAAAAATGCATCTTTTAGAACAGCTCTATATCTCAGATATGGATTAACAACTTTTATAATGTTCTTTATAGCTTCTTTTAATGGGAGTCTTGGTTATATAAGTCATACTACTCCTACTCAATGGATTATATTTATTGTAATAGGACTTACAAGCGGAAGTGGAGCAATACTTTTGTATTATAGAGGTCTTAGATATATCAAGGCCAATGTAGCAACAATGTGTGAGCTATGTTTTCCTGTATCAAGCATATTATTTGACTATATATTTAACAGAAATGTTCTGTCAATGATTCAAATATTAAGTGCAGTATTAATGCTCTATTCCATCTATAAAATAACTAAAAATAGAGTAAATGAGTAAAAAAATATAAAATGATTTGTAAATTTTTAAAAGTTATGGTATAAAGAATATAGCTAAAAAATTAAGGAGGAATTATAATGACTAAAAAAGAGTTTATTGATTTATATTTTGAAAAAGGGGAATTCGCAACTAAAATTGATGCTGAGAAAAAAGCTGCAGCTTTTTTAGCAGTTATTGAAGAAGGTTTAGTAAATGGAGAAGATGTTACTTTCCTAGGATTCGGAAAATTTGAAGTTAACGAAAGAGCTGCTAGAACTTGCAGAAATCCACAAACTGGTAAAGAAATGGAAGTTGAAGCTAAAAAAGTAGTAAAATTCAAGGCTGGAAAAGGGTTATCTGAAAAAGTAAATCAATAATTCCTAAATTAATTTAAATGTAAAAGTGGAGAAGCTGTTTATCAGTATCTTCACTTTTTTATTTTCATATACAGTAAAAAAATATGATATTTTCACATTAAAAATGTTGAAAATTCGAAAGAAAAGTTCTATAATATAGACATAAAGAGTTGATTGATTATCAATTTAAAAGTAAAAATAAAATTTTATTGCAAAAAAAAATTAAAAGAAATTATCAAAATTAAACTCATAATATAAGGGGGAATAATCATGGCAGTAACATTAGAAACCATCAAGAAAGCAAAACAAACTATTGAGCATTCAATTAAAAGAACACCATTAATAGAATGTCCTACTTTAGAAAAAGCACTTGGTGGTAAAGTATTGTTCAAGCTAGAAAATCTTCAAAAGACAGGATCATTTAAAGTAAGAGGAGCTCTAAACAGAATAGCTAACCTTACAGAAGAAGAAAAGAAAAAAGGTGTTATTGCATCATCAGCAGGAAATCACGCACAGGGAATAGCTTTGGGAGCAACAGCACAAGGAATAAAATCAACAATAGTAATGCCTGAAACTGCACCAATAGCAAAAGTGGCAGCAACAAAAGGCTATGGAGCGGAAGTAGTATTATGTGGAACTGTATATGATGATGCTTTTGCGAAAGCATGTGAAATTCAAAAAGAAACAGGAGCAATATTCCTACATCCATTTGATGATGACTATGTAATTTCAGGGCAAGGAACTATAGGATTAGAAATATTAGAAGATGCAATTGATATAGATACAGTACTAGTACCAATTGGAGGGGGAGGAATTCTTGCAGGAATAGCAACAGCAATAAAATCAATCAATCCATCAGTAAGAATCATAGGAGTAGAATCAGCAAATGCCGCATCAATGACAGAAGCTTTGGCAAAGGGAGAATGTTGTGAAGTATGCGCAACACCAACAATAGCAGATGGAATAGCAGTAAAAAAAGTAGGATGCAAAACTCTTGAACTTGTAAAACAATATGTAGATGAAGTAGTAACAGTAACAGAAGATGAAATAGCAAGAGCAATATTATTCTTAATGGAAAAAAGCAAAGTAGTGGCTGAAGGAGCAGGGGCAACACCTTTAGCAGCAATTTTGGCAGGAAAAGTTGACTGTAAAGGTAAAAAGACATGTGCAGTAGTGTCTGGAGGAAATATAGATGTAAATCTTATAGAAAGAGTATTGAACAGAGCTTTAATCAATGCAGGAAGAAGATATGAATTCAAAGTAAAAGTACATGACAGATTTGGAGAAACAGAAAAATTATTAAGTTTGATTACAGAAAACAGAGCCAATATTCTATTTATAACACAAAGTATGTATAATGTTGAATTAGGAATAACAATGCAGGAAGTAACATTGGTAATAGAATGCAGTGATATGACACATAGAGATGCAGTAAGAGCTAAAATAATAGAGGCTGGATATGAAATTTATTAGTATTCAAAAATAGTTAGTATTGAAAAAAAATGATAATTGAAGTAGAATATCTATTATGAAGTTGTTTGGAGGAGAAAGATGAAAAAGATAATAGGAGTATTAATGATTCTTGTATTTTCTATCTCTTATGGAAAATATGAGTATCCTTTTCAAAATCCATATATGGCAACTATACTAGGAAGTTCTACTTTAATGATAAATGGAGTGAGTGAATCTGTTCCAACTAAAGTATATAAAACTAAACTTCCTGGTAGTATAGAAGTGCCAGAGAATTTATGGTATAATGATAAGTTTGAATTTTCTTTAGTTCCACAGAAAGGAAAAGCACCATTGATATTTCTTTTAGCAGGAACAGGATCAGATTATCATGCAGCAAGAATGGTATTTTTTCAAAGAATATTTTATGATGCTGGGTATAGTGTAATATCAATTACCTCCCCAATGCATTCCAATTTTATTATCAATGCATCTAGTAACAGAATGCCTGGAATGATAATGGATGATGGAAAAGATATTTATAATGTTATGAAAGAAACATATAAAATTGTAAAGGATAAAATAAATGTTTCTGATTTCTATGTTGTAGGTTATAGTTTAGGTGCTACTGAAGCAGCAGTAGTTTCTTATATTGATGAAACAGAAAAAGCATTTAACTTTAAGAGAGTATTTATGATCAATCCTGCAGTGGATATCTATGAATCAGCAGTAAAACTTGATAAAACTTTGGATGTACCTACAGAAGGAAAAGTTGAGAATTTAGAGAAACTTATTAATAAGGTATTTAATAAACTTTCAGATTCTTTAAAAAATGGTTATACAGAGATAACAGAAGAGCTTATCTATAGCATGTTTGCAAAAGATCAGATGTCTGATGAAGAAATGGGAGAACTGATAGGGCTTGTGTTTAGACTAACAGCTATTGATATTAATTATGTAACTGATTTAATAAATAACAGAAAAGTTTATGTAGACAAACCAGTTGGAAAGTTCACAAATATGTTTCCATATTTTGAAAAAATAGATTTTGCAGGATTTGAAGACTATATGTATAGACTTGCCTATCCTTATTTTAATGAAAAAATGGGTGGTGGGGTAAGCCTTGAGGAGCTTTTACAACACACAAAACTCCATCAAATAAAAGATTATTTAAAAAATACTGATAAAATAGCAGTAGTGACAAATAGAGATGAGATTATATTAGGAGAAAGGGATTTTGAATTCCTAGAGGATACTTTCAATAAAAGATTAATAATATATCCTTATGGAGGTCATTGTGGAAATATGTATTACAAAACTAATGTAGATGTAATGCTTAAGTTTCTAAAGGAGGGAGTACTTGACTATGAGAACTAAGAAAAAATTTATTATACTCCTTATGATGATTTCAGTTTTTACATTTTCTTTTGCTGATATAAATGAAAAACCAAAAACTAAAAATGATAATGGTGAAATAGCAGAATATTTTGGTGTATATGACCCATGGGAGCCTTTAAACAGAAGAATATATTATTTTAATTATACTTTTGATAAGTATGTATTTTTACCAGTAGTAGATGCTTACAATCTTGTAACACCTACTTTTGCACAAAAAGGAATAAAGAATTTTTTTAGGAATACACAAAATATAACAATAACTGGAAATTCCCTACTGCAATTTAAGATAAAAAAAGCTATGAGGGCAATAGGAAGATTTTCAATAAATACTGCATTAGGAGCAGGAGGATTATTTGATACAGCTTCTTCTTTGGGAATGCCTAAACCATATGAAGACTTTGGACTTACTCTAGCTCATTATGGTGTAGGAGAGGGACCATATTTGATTCTTCCTTTCTTAGGGCCAAGCAATTTGAGAGATGCAGTAGGAACAGGAGTAAATGCAGTAGCTTTAGGAGCTTTAGATCCTTATGAAGCAGCTGATCTATTTGATATAGACAGTCCAGAAGTATTTGCACTTAATTCAGTGGACAAAAGAAAAAATACAAAATTTAGATATTATGCAAGTGGGTCACCATTTGAATATGAATATCTAAGATTCTTCTACAAAAAATATAGAAAGTTGCAATCAGAAACAGGAGTACAAGTTTTTTAAAAAAAGAAAAATGGAGGATATTAAATGGATTTACAAAAAAAAGTGTTGGACTATAAGGAAGAAGTTATAAAAGGGATACAAGGTGCTGTACAGATAAAAAGTGTTCAGGAACCTGCAAAAGAAGGGAAACCTTTTGGTGATGGTCCAGCAGAAGCTTTACAATATTTCTTAGACCTGGGAAAAGAGTTAGGATTTAAAGTTGAAAATTTTGACAACTATGCTGGTACTATAGAATTTGGTGAAGGTGAAGAAACAGTAGGGATACTAGGACATGTGGATGTGGTACCTGAAGGTGAAGGATGGACTTATCCTCCATACAGTGCAACTATAGCTGATGGGAAAATTTTTGGAAGAGGAACATTAGATGATAAAGGACCTTCTATGGTTTGCCTTTATGCTATGAAAGCAATAAAAGATTCTGGAGTTAAATTAAATAGAAAAATAAGAATGATAATAGGAGCTAATGAGGAAACTGGAAGTCTTTGCATGGAGCATTATTTTAATACATTGAAAATGCCTCAGCCTACATTGGCATTTACACCTGATTCAAGTTTTCCAGTAACATTTGCTGAAAAAGGAATAGTTCGTGTAAAACTTTCAAATTCTTATAAAACTTTAAATGATGTAGCTATAAAGGGTGGAAATGCATATAATTCAGTTCCTGATAGAGCAGAGGCAGTTCTTCCTGTAGAGTTTATTGATGGGCTTGCAGAAAAAGTTGTTCCTTTCAATGAAGGAAAAGAATATAAAGTAGAAGTTGAAGTAAAAGATGGAAGATATCATGTAACTTCTTTGGGAAAATCTTCACATGCAGCTAGACCAGCAGAAGGATATAATTCTATCAGTGCATTATTTACATTTTTAGGAACAGTAGATATTAAAAATGAAGAGTTAAAAGAATTGGTAGAATTCTTTAAAGAATACATAAAAATGGAAAATAATGGGGCTTCTTTTGGAATAGATTTTAAAGATGAAGAGAGTGGAAGCCTTACTCTTAATCTAGGAAAAATGTCCCTTGAAAATGGAAAATTAGAATTATGTATAGACATGAGATGCCCAGTTCTTGTACCTAATACAAATGTTATTGATACATTAAAAGAAAAAACTGCTGGGAAAATGGAACTTGAAGTAACTGGAAATTCAGCTCCTCTATATGTAGCTAAGGACAGCTTCCTTGTATCTACTCTTATGGATATTTACAAAGAAATAACTGGTGATGTAGATGCTCAGCCAGTAGCTATTGGTGGAGGAACTTATGCAAGAGAGGTAACTAATGGGGTTGCTTTTGGAGCTCTTCTATCATCACAAGAAAATAATATGCACCAAAAAAATGAATATCTTGAAATTGATAAAATAGATACATGGTTAAAAATATATGTGGAAGCTATTTATAGACTTGCAAAATAAAAAAAAGGAAAAAGACTGGTAAAAAAGTATATTTTCTAGTATGATATTATGGTAATGAAATATAATATAGACTAAGGAGATATACAAATTATGGACTGGAAAAAGTTAACTATTGAAGATAAAGAAACAATAGATGAATTTACTAAGGGAAAATTTTCAACTTGTGATTATAACTTTACAAATCTTTTTTTATGGAGTCAGGGGGAGAATCTTCATTACAAAATAGAAAACAATGTATTAGTTATACATGGAACATTTGTAAATGATGAATACTGTTTCATGCCTGTTCCTAAAGATGATAGTGCAATAGGAGCAATGAAAGATATAGTAAGAGATTTACTTCAAAACAATAAAAAAATAGTACTTGTTCCTGAGGAATGGAAAGAAAAACTTGAAGATACCTTTATACTTGAAGAGAGAAGAGATAGTTATGATTATGTTTATTCTATAGAGAGCCTGGCTTATTTAAAAGGAAGAAAATATGCTAAAAAGAAAAATAGAGTACATAATTTTACAAAAAGTTATGATTATAAATATGAGTCAATAAATTCTGAAAATATAGATGAAGTTATATATTTCCAAAGTAACTGGTGCCATGACAAAGAATGTGAAGATATTCCAGTATTAAAAAATGAAAATATGGGAATACTGAATCTGCTTCATAATTTTAATATACTTGGAATAAAAGGCGGAATGCTGAAAGTAGATGGAAATATAGTAGCTTATACACTAGGTGAAGCTATAAATGATGAATATGTAGTGATACATATTGAAAAAGGTTTAAATAACTATACTGGAAGCTACCAGATGATAAATATGACTTTCTTAGAAAAAGAGTTTACAGATTATAAATATGTAAACAGAGAAGATGATTTTGGAGATGAGGGGCTGAGAGAAGCAAAAGAATCTTACCATCCATTGGAACTTCTAAAAAAATATGAAATAACTGGAATAAAATAAAATATTGGCTGAGACTTAGAAATAGGTCTCAGTTTTTATATATATAATTTTTTATTTTTATACAAAATAAATATATAAACAAGAAAATTTAAGAGTAAAATATACCTTTAAATATGATATAATATAAATAATTATGAAGGAGGATTTTATGGGACAAAAATATGAATTAGATTTTTTAAATGAGAATGATATAAAACTTTTAATAAAAGAGTCTGAAAAAAAAGCTGAAGATAAAAAATTGGTAAGAGAAATATTGGAAAAAGCTATTGAGGCTAAAGGTATTACTGATGAAGAAGCAGCTGTTCTGTTAAGTATAAATAATCCTAAACTTCTTGAAGAGATTTTTGAAACTGCAAGAAAAATAAAAGAGAAAATATATGGAAAAAGAATAGTAATGTTTGCACCTCTTTATATAAGTAACTATTGTGTAAATAATTGTGAGTATTGTGGATATAAACATGATAATGGTGAATTGAGCAGAAAAAAATTAAATAGAGAAGACTTAATAGAGGAAGTAAAATCATTAGAAAAATTAGGACATAAAAGAATAGCTTTGGAAGCTGGAGAAGACCCTCTTAATTGTTCTTTAGATTATGTATTGGAATGTATAAAAGACATATACTCGATAAAATTTAAAAATGGAAGCATTAGAAGGATAAATGTAAATATTGCTGCTACAACAGTTGAAAATTATAAAAGACTGAAAGAAGCAGAAATAGGAACATATATATTATTCCAAGAAACATACCATAAACCTACATATGAGAGGGTACACTTAAATGGACCTAAAAGAGATTATGAATATCATACAACAGCCATGTTCAGAGCAAGGGAAGCTGGAATAGATGATGTCGGTATAGGAGTTTTATATGGCTTATATGACTTTAAATATGAAACTATATCTATGATAAGATATGCTAATGCTCTGGAAAGAATAACAGGAGTAGGACCCCATACGATATCTGTCCCAAGACTTAGAGCAGCAGAAAATGTATCCTTGAAAGATTATCCATATCTTGTATCAGATGAGGACTTTAAAAAGCTGGTAGCAGTACTAAGACTTGCTGTACCATATACAGGACTTATTCTTTCTACTAGAGAGGAAGCTGAACTAAGGGATGAAACAATTAAATTGGGAATATCTCAAGTAAGCAGTGGATCATGTACTGGAGTAGGAGGATATTCTGAAAGAGAAAAAGATACTAAAGAAAAACCACAATTTGAACTTGGGGATGACAGGTCACCTTTAGAAATGATAGAAAGCCTAATGAAAGGAGGATATGTACCAAGTTATTGTACAGCATGCTATAGAAATGGACGTACAGGAGACAGATTTATGGAAATAGCAAAAAGCGGACAAATAAATGTAATGTGTGAAGCAAACGCTCTAATGACTCTGAAGGAATTTTTAATAGACTATGCAAATGACAGATTGAGAGAAATAGGAGATAGAGTTATAATGGAAACTCTAAGTAAAATGCCTGATGAAAATTTTAAAAATAAAATAAAAGAAAATTTAAAAGCTATAGAAAATGGAGTTAGAGATATAAATGTATAAATAAAATAAAAGCTGATCAAAGAATGAATTTCTTTTTATCCTTTGATCAGCTTTATTTTTTAATGTTATAATATAGATAACATTAAAATTTTTCTTGTAAAAAATTTGTAAACTCATTAAGATTTTCAGTACTTTCTATAGAAGCAAAAGCTAGACTTCCAAGGGTATTCCATTCAGAAGGACTAAGCTTAATCTCTTCAGTTTTAGCTTTTTCGTCAACTAGATTAAAGAAAGCATTCAGATTTTCTTTAAGTTCTTTGTCAAGCTCTTGTCTTTTTTTCAAATTTTCAAATAGATTCTGAATTTCTTTTTTTAGTAAGCAATTTTGCACTTTTAACTTCTCCTTTAAAAAAAATTTACATGATATTATCATATTTTTTTTTGAATATGTCAATAGATTTTTCATAATCAGTAAATTCGACTAAATACTTTTCAAAAATAAAATTTAGTTAAATTTAGTTAAATAAAATTATATTTCATTTAACTATTTTGAAATAAAAACTTTTTAAGTTTGAAGAATTCTTTTAGATGAGAACTTAATTTGTTATTGACTAATAAAAATTAATTCTATATTATATATAATAAGTAAGAGCATCGGAGGAATTTCATGGAAAGATTTTTTGATATGTTTGTACTAAAGTTAGGAATATGCGTGAATATACTTGGAGTGATATTTGTTTTGGTAGTTCTTAATGAAAAATCAAGAGATTCCATGCTGATAGTGACATATGTATCATGTTTAAGAAATATCTTGATATTTACTAGATGGATAGAGGATGACAGATTTGTATTAAAGTATTATATTCCTTGTGTCATAGCAGATTTTTCTTTAGAAATGCTGATTAGGATATTCATGGAAACTTTTTTGATTAATAAAGAGATGAAAGAAGCTATGTGGATAGTTATAATAATGGGAATAGGAATGTCTTTTGCAGGAGCATATTTTTACCAGTTTTTTAAATTAAAATCATATAAATATAATTAATTATAATTTAATTTCAATATAAAAACCTCCTGAAATTAATCATTTGAGGAGGCCTATTTTACTATAATAAAATCATAAATTGTTCTGCTATGAGTTCACCGTTTTTATAAATCCCTTTCCATTTCAAACTTCCATTTTCATAATATGTCTTCCATTCTCCAGTTCCCAAACCATTGTCATATTCTTTTTCAGATTCTAATTTTCCATTATAATAATATGTTTTCCATTCTCCATGTGGTTTACCATCTTTGTATATTCCTTTTAAAGCTAAATTTCCATTAGGATGATATTTTGTGAATAAATTATTTGGAAGTCCATTTTTAAATTCAGTATTAATATTTAAATTTCCATTTTGATAATAAGTTTTGAAATGGCCATCTTCTATATTGTTTTTATAATTTCCTTCTAATTGAATCTTTCCATTTTCATAATAGATTTTTTCTAATCCATTTTTTGTTCCATCTTTATAAGATGTAACTTTTTTTAACTGTCCATTGCTATATTTTTCTGTAAGTATACCAGAAAAGTGATTACTTATTCCCAAAACACTTTCTTTTTTATAAAATGATGTAGAGTTTTGGGGTACTGGTGTATCGTATTTTTCATTATTACAGCTCCATAAGAAAAATATTGCTGAAATTAATAATAATATTTTTTTCATAGATTCTTCCCCCTTTTATAAGTATTGCATTTTATTATAACATAAATATGAGAAAAATTATAAAAATATATATAAAAATTAGCTTTTTAGACGAGAAATGATATATGTTTTTTGTGCATATAAATAAAAAAATAAAATTAAGAATACTAATTTTCTTGTTAAACTTTTAATTTTGACATTTATAGAAAAAAGCTTATAATATAAACAAAAAGAATATAAAAATAACTTTTTTAGTGAATTATAAAAAAATTATTTTAGGAGGTACCAAATGTGGAATACTTTAAATAGATATGTATTGATAGTAGGAATATTATTTCATATAGTTGGAACAGTTTTTTTTACTGGAGTAATACTTGATGGAAATAAATACTTATTACAGATAATTCAATATACTTCTTTAAGTAAAAGTGTAATAATTTTCAATCATTGGATAGGTGATGACAGATATAAATTTAAATACTATTTTTTATATTTTATTTTAAATTTTACTGCTTTAATTTCCTCAGGAGTATTTATAAAAGTCATTATAAGTCCTAATGTAAAAAATGTAATGTTTCTAACTCTTGTTATATTTTTAATTGGTTTTGTTCTTACATTAGTTAATGCCTTTTTATATCAGTATTTTAAATTAAAATCATATAAGTATAATTAATATATTTATAATTTAGGAAATATAAATATATAGTAAAATTTTATATTAGTTTTTTATGCTAATCATCTCAATAATTTGACAAAGAAATAAAAAAATTATATCATAAAATATAGTTTTTATTTCTATAAAGCGTGTATCTTTATAAAATTTAATATTGCAAAATAGATAAAATGAGGAGGGAAGTATGAAGAAAGTGCTGTTTTTATCTCTATTTTTATCACTGCTGAGTTCGTGTGCTAATATTGATGAAAGAGGTTTTTATACTGATGGGGAAAATGTAAGAAAGCATAAAGTGACAAAAACATACTATGATCCAAATGGATATGATATAGACAATCATGATAAAGATGGGTATGACCCAGATGGATATGATCATGATGGTTATACAAAGGAAGACTATAAAAAAATATTAAAATCTAAAAAGAAGTAATAAAAAACTGATGAGAGGAGAAAAAATCTCCTCTTTAACTTTTTATAAATTAATTTTGAAAAAAGATAAGAGAGAGTTAAACAGTATAATATAATTAGAAAATTAATATATTTAAAAATAAATAGAAGTAATTCAAATGAAGAAAGGAGAAGGATTATTATGATAGAAACTGGAAATGTAACAATGGCTTTTACTCTCACTTTATTAGCTGGGCTAGCTATGGGGGGAGGAAGCATTATTTCTTTTATAGGGAAGAATACAAATAAAAAATTTCTTTCAGCCTCATTGGGATTTGCAAGTGGAGTAATGATATATGTTGCATTTGTAGAAATTTTTATGGAGTCAAGAGAATCTTTAGTTGAGGTTTATGGAGGGAGCAAAGGGTTATGGGTGGCAGTTATTTCATTTTTTCTTGGGATGATTTTTATGGTTCTTACAGAAAAATTTTGTCTGAAAGAAAATCAGGAAGAGAATGAAGAAAAATCTGTATATAGAATGGGAGTAATGACAGCTATCGCAATAGGAATTCATAATTTTCCAGAGGGAATGGCAATTTTTACCTCTGTATTAAAGACTCCAGCTTTAGGTTTTTCTGTAGCAACAGCTATTGCAATACATAATATCTCAGTAGGTATAGCTGTTTCAGCACCTATATACTATGCAACTGGAAGCAGAAAAAAAGCTTTTATTTTTTCTCTTATTTCAGGATTAGTAGAACCATTGGGAGCTTTAGCAGGATATGTTCTTTTTAAAAGCTATTTAAATGAGAAAGTATTTGGAATATTATTAGCAGCAGTGGCAGGAATTATGGTTTATATAGCATTAGATGAACTTCTTCCATCAGCACAGAATGATGAGAATCATCACATAGCTACTTACAGTATGATTTCTGGAATGATAGTTATGGCAGTTAGTTTAATGGTAATTTAGAAGGGAAACTTTTATTAGAATAATAAATTTTATAAGATATATGGATGACTAAAAAGTTAGATTAAATTCCAATTAATTACTTAGTTAGTAATTAATTATTAATGGAAATATTGTAATCTTTGTATTCTTTTTATGAGTTATCCATTTTTTTATTACATAAAATTAAAATAATGTGTTAATATATAAGAGGTAAGATAAAATATATTTATAAGGAATAATATATTAACAAAAATAATAATCTTATTTTTAAGATATTGAGATATTAAAAGATAACAGGAGGGAAAAGATATGGCAAAAAGGATATCAATTTATAACTATAAAGAGAAAATAGGAAAAACCACTTCAGCATATTATATGGCAAAAGCTCTTTCGGAGGAAGGAAAGAGAGTCTTGATGATAGATGCAGACCCACAATGCAGTTTGACGAAATTATCTTTAGATTTAAATAATGATAGTTTGAAAGAAACAGTTGTTGATTTACATAAAGCAGTTTTAAAAGCCTTTGAAGGTCAGCCTATACCAATAACTGCTGTACCTCCTCAAATGATTTCTAATACCTTGTTTTTAATTCCTGGTAGTAATGAAATACTAAAATTGGAAGTCACACTTTCTTTTGCCCATAAAAAAGATAATAATATGAAGATATTTGGAAATATAGCTGGAGCATTTAATGAATTTTTTAATAAAATGGAAGAAGAGTATAATTTAGATTATATTATAATAGATTTTCCATCTACTATGAAAGAAATAAGTAAAAATTTATTGATGGTATCAGATTATATAGCTATACCTACAATAATTGATTTATTTATGAATGATACTTTTATACTTTTAATTAAAGAGTTTCATGATTTGAATGAATTAAGAAATAATATGCTTAGTAAATATAGTGATTCATATTATTCTTTCCCAGATAAACAGCCTAAATTTATTGGATTTATAAAACAGGATTATTTATTTGATAAAAAAATAGAAAATAAAAATGTAAAAGAAATAAGTATGTTCACAAGAAATATAAAAATAATTGGAATGCTTTTGGAGAATGGAAAATTAGGTGCTAATGATTATATTTTATCTCAAATCCCAAATTTAACTAAAAATAAAGAGCTGTTTAATATTTTTATAAAAGAGATGGCTGAAAGAATAATTAGTTTAGAATAGAAAAATAAAATAAACACACATAATATATCTAAGAGTATGATTCTTTTAGAATTATTTAAAATACATAATGAAAAAATGAGAGTTTATAGATGAAAAGGTGTAAATAATTTATTATTTACACCTTTTAGGTTTAAAATTAAACTAATTTATTTCTGAATAACCAAACAGCAAGAGGTAAAGTCACTGCTGCAACTACAGCCATAGGTATAAAATTATGAGCAATTTGGGCTAAGCTACTGCCTTCCAGATAAATTCTTCTTATGGCTTCTACTCCAAAACGTAAGGGATTAGCATAAGTAGCAATTTGAAGAATTCTAGGCATATTATGTATAGGAGTTGCTAATCCAGATAATAAAACCATTGGCATTATAAGAACAAAAGTGTATACCATAACTTGCTGCATACTATTTGAAACAGCTGAAATAGACAAACCTATTCCAATACAGCTGGTCATAAATATAAAAACAGTAAAGTATAGGGTGAATATCGAGCCACTCATAGGTATTTTAAACCAAAATACACAGATAACTATAATAAATGTTACTTGAAGCATTCCTATAATCATTGGTGGAACAGCCTTACCTATCAAAATCTCAATTGAAGAAAGTGGAGTAACTAACAATTGGTCAAAAGTTCCCTGCTCTCTTTCTCTGGCAACTGATAAACCAGCAAGCATCAATGTCTGTATCAAGCTTAAAGTTGCTATCATTCCTGGAAGAAAACTCCATCTTGTTATAAGATTGGGATTATACCATGATCTTGTTTTTATATTGATCAGTTGTTTTCCTCCATTTCTTTCATTATTAAATTCTGCAACAATATCATTAATGTATCCTGATGCTACAGCTGCTGTCATAGTGTTACGACCATCTGTAATTACTTGAATTGGAGCTGACTCTCCCTTTGACAATTTTTTTTCAAAATCAGAATCAATATTTATTACCAACATTGCTTTATCAGAATCAATACTCTGAGCTATTTCGTTAGAATTCATTAAAGTCTGTACTCGCTTGAAAACATTTGTTCCATCAAGCTTTGAAATAAATTCAATAGAAGTTTTACTTTTACTATTATCAAGATAAGCATAGGGAACTTTATCAAGGTTATATGTTGCTGCATATCCAAATAAAAAACTTTGTATAATAACTGGAATAAAAAGTACTGTTCTTGTAGCAGGATCCTTCAAAGTGGTCAAAAGTTCTTTTTTACATATACTTTTTAATTTTAATAAAAATGTCATAAAGTTATTCATATACCATCTACTCCTATTCAAGGCTTTTTTTAGTTACTTTCAATGCTAAAGAAATAAAGAATACTGCATAAAAAAATAATATTATGCAGTTTTTATAAATCAAATGCCAATTATTTCCAGCAAGGAAAAGTGATTTAAGTAGTTCTAAATAATATGTTGCAGGTAATATTTGTCCAACATTACGAATAAAAGCGGGAACACTACGTAAATCATATAAAAATCCTGTTAACATCATAGCAGGTAAAAAACTTACAAGTAAAGCTAACTGACTGGCTAGAAATTGATTTTTTGTAATAGAAGATATTGTAAGTCCCATTCCCAAAGTTACAAGTAAATAGAGCATGGAGCACAATATTATAATAGCCAGAGAACCATAGATAGGAACTTCAAATAGAAAACGTGCTGCTATAAGACAAAAAATAAATCCAACCATAGCTACGCAAAAATATGGAACCATTTTTGATAATAATATTTCCAATGGTTTTACAGGGGAAATAAACAAAGATTCCAATGTTCCTCGTTCCCACTCTCGTGCCATAACTAAGGAAGTTAAAAAAACTCCAACAATAGTTATTATAAGAACTATAAGCCCAGGAATAAAATACCAAATACTTGAATTTGCATCATTGAACCACATTCTATTTTCAACAGTTATATTTCCAATAGAGGAATCATTTATAAATTTAGATATATTTAATGCTTCCCATTGCTTTATAGAACCTTCAATATATCCTTTTACAAGTGTAGCAGTGCTGGAATCTACCCCATACAAAATTAATTGTATTGAACTTTCCTGTCTATATAAACTTTCTGAAAAATCAGAAGGAATCCTTAAGATTGCATCAACATGTCGCTCATCTATCATTTTTTCTGCTTCATGCATAGATGTTACATAAGTTGGTGAAAAATATTCCGAACCATTTAAAAAGCTTAAAACATTATAAGTTGTGGGGGAGGTATCTTCAAGAACTACTGCTATAGGAACATTTTTTACATCAAGTGATACTCCATAACCTATGATAAATATTAAAAGAATAGGTAAAAATATTCCAATTAAAATACTGCTGTTATCACGAATCAATTGACGGAATTCTTTGGTTACCAATGCAGTAAGACGTTTTATAAAACCATTTTTACTCATAACATTCTCCTTAATTAATCTATTTGTGCCTTTGAACGATTTTGTTCAACTATCTCAATAAAAGCCTGATTCATTGTTTTTATATTTTCACCAGCATTTTTCCGTATATCTTCTGGAGCACCAATTACCAGCATTTTCCCCTGATCCTGTATCATAATACGATCACAGTATTCAGCTTCTTCCATAAAGTGTGTAGTGATAATTATTGTAGTTCCACCTGCAGCCAGAGATGTTATCTGGCGCCAAAAAGTACGCCTTGCTAGAGGATCAATACCACTTGTAGGCTCATCAAGAAAAAGAATTTTAGGCTCATGTAAAAGTGCTACAGCCATGGATAAACGCTGTTTGAATCCTCCAGGAAGATCACCACTAGGTTTAGTTTCTTGACCTATCAGACCAAACTGTTTTTTTACTTCTTCCATTCTATTTTCTAATTCTTCTCCTTTTAAACCATAAACACCACCAAAAAACATTAAATTTTCATCTACAGTTAAGTTTGAATACAAAGAAAATTTTTGTGCAACATATCCAATATTTGTTCTGGCTTGAGTTCTTGATTTTCGTAGATTAACACCTGCTACAGATAAAAATCCACTTGTTGAAGGCAATAAACCACACAGCATTCTAAATGTAGTTGTTTTGCCTGCTCCATTTGGACCTAATAATCCAAATATTTCTCCTTTATATACCTGAAAGGAAGTATTAGCTACAGCTGTAAAATCTCCAAATTTTCGCACAAGATTTTTGACTTCTATATCTACCTGACTTGATATTTCAAATTTATCTGAAAATTTTATAGGGAAGATTTTTTTTTCTGTTTGTGTATGTTTACTTTCATAATCGTGTAATAAAATCATAAAGCCATCTTCTAAAGTGGAATTAACTTTTTGAATTTCTATATTAGCTTCAATTTCTTTTATATTATTGAAAGCTTCATCTGATTGAGTAATGAATCTTACCTCTCCCCCTTCTGGAACAGCATCAACAATATTTTTTTTATCATCAAGTAATTTTGTTTGCAAGATACGAGAAGGCATTCCAGCTGGAGGCTGAATTTTATAACATCTGTTTTCTCCTATCAAGGCTAGTTCTTTAGGCGTTCCTGTAGCTAATATACTGCTTTTATGTATCACTATTACCTTATGACAAAGTTCAGCTTCATCCATATAAGCTGTATTTACTAAAACTGTAAGATTTTCATCTTTAACAAGATTTTTTAAAATTTCCCATAATTCTCTTCTAGAAAGAGGGTCAACTCCTACTGTTGGTTCATCTAATAATAAAAGTTCTGGAGAACGAACCAGCGTACATGCTAATCCCAGTTTTTGTTTCATTCCTCCTGATAATTTTCCTGCCTGTCTTTTAGTAAATTCTTCTAATCCTGTCATCTTTAAAAGGCGTTCAAAACGTTTATCACGTACATCTTTAGGAACTCCATATAAATCAGCATAAAGATTAAGATTTTCTTGAATACTCAAATCTTCATAAAGTCCAAAACGCTGAGGCATGTAACTTATTCTATCCTGAATTCCCTGGGGATTTTCTTTTGTATTTATTCCAAGTACTGTTATATTCCCTTCACTTGGCATCATGAGTCCACATACCAGACGCATAAAAGTTGTTTTCCCTGCTCCATCTGGCCCAATTAATGCAGTAAGTTTTCCTGCTGGAACTTCTATATTAATATCTGTAAGTGCATCTACTTTTTTCTTTCCTGGCTTAACGATAAAATGTTTATACAAATTTTCTGAAATAACTACATTTTCATTATTCATAAAAGTTACTCCTTGGTATTCATATTTATAGTATCAATTTTTACTGTGGCAGGCATACCCATACGCAATATATCTTCTTTATCATCTACATATATTCTAATTTCATATAGTAAAGAGGTTCTTAATTCTTGAGCCTGAACTGTTTTAGGAGTAAATTCAGCAACTGAAGAAACAAAACCAATCTGTCCATTTATTGATTTATTTGGATAGCTATCAATAGAAACTGCAACATTCATTCCTGGTTTAATAAAACCAAGTTGTGTTTCCTGAATATATGCTCGTACCCATTTTTTATCATTTAATGCTAAAAGATATGTAGCACGTTGTGGAGAAGCCATATCTCCTGGCTCTTGTAAACGTGAACGTACAACTGCATCACTTGGTGCTATCAACTGAGTTTGACTTAGTAGATATTCTTGTATTGCTAGTTCTGCCTTTAATGTTTTCAGTTGAGCTTCAGCTTCAGCAATATCTTCAACACGAGGGCCAATACTTGCTAATTGATAGCCTTCATATGCTTCCTTCACTTGAGCTGTAGTTATTTTAACTCTTGATTCTGCATCATCTTTCTCCTGCCTGCTTATTGAACGACCAGCAGAATTATTATAAGCATTTTGAATTCTTTGCAACTGTATTTTTGCATTTTTTGCTTCTGCCTCTGCTCCATTTAATTTGGCTAATTTTTGTGATATTTCTTCAGGTCTTGAACCATTTTTTAAACGTAATACTGCATTTTCCTGTACTTCTATTTGTGCCTTGTTTTTTTCTATTTGAAGCTTTAAACTTCTAGTATCTAAAGTTGCCAAAACATCACCTTTTTTTACAGGATCCCCTTCTTCTACATACATTTTTTCTATTCTTTCACTGGCATTAAAAGCTAAAGCAATTTGTCTGATATCAACATTTCCATATAATACTACATTTTCATCTTTCTTTATTTTATTATATATACATCCTCCACTAAAAATTACTAAAATGAGGATTATTAATAAAACTATTTTATAATTACTTTTTAAAGTTGAAAGAATTTTTTCTTTATTCATTACCTTGACCTCCTAATAAAAAATGCTCTATTCTAGGTTATTTCACTTGTTCTGAAGTTAATGGTTCCCAGCCACCACCTAATGCTTTAAATAAACTAACTAAATTTGAAATTTTCTGTCCTTTACTTATTGCATATTGATCTTCTAATGAGAGCAATGCTCTTTGTGCATCAAGAACATTTTGAAAATCAATCAATCCATTGTTATATTTTTCCTGTGATATCTCTAAAGCAAGTGATGCTGTTTGAACTCCTTCTTTTAGAGAAATATTTTTTTCTGTTTCCTGGTTTATTGCTGTTAATGAATTTCTTACTTCAGCTACAGCATTTAATATTGTATTTTCATAAGCTGCAAGATATTGTTCCTCTCTAGCAGTTTGTACTTTAATATTTTTTCTTATGGCACCTGCATGAAAAATTGGTAAACTAATTTGAGGACCAATTGAAAATCCTTTACTTCCAGCAGACAACAGTGAACCACTACTGATACTTTCTAAGCCTATTGAGCCAAATAATATCAATTTTGGTTTTAAATCAGTTTTTGCTGACTTTGTACGAGCAATTTGAGCTTCTAACTGGTATTCAGCTGCTTGTATATCAGGTCTTTGTCTTAAAGTTTCAGCAGGAATTCCTACATATATCGTTTCATTTATATTTGGGAGAGATTTTTTCTCTATTAGTTTTTTTTCAAGACTTCCTGGTAGTTGTCCTGTAAGAACTGCTAAATTATTTAATGTTTCTTCTATACTTATTTTAATAGTAGGAATAGTAGATTTAGTTTGGCTTGCTGTATACTTAGCCTGATTTAATGCCAATCCATCTATTAATCCATTATTATATTTAGACTGCAATAATTGAACGGTATCTTCTTGTAAAGCTAGATTTGCTTCAGCTATTGATAATCGTTCCTGTAAAGTTCTTAGAGATAGATAATTAATTGCCACCTCTGAAGTTAAAGTCACCCATGCTGAATGAAGCTGGGCATGTTGTGTCTGTAAATCAGCTGTTGCAGCTTCTATTTTATACTGATTTCCACCAAAAATGTCAATTTCCCATGAAGCATCTATTCCTAATTTATAAACATTAGCTATTCCACTTGGGTTTGGAGAATTATCAGATGTTTTTTTTCTTTCCCAGCCATTATTACTATCAAGCCATGGAAGCAACTTTGCTTGGCTTATTCCTAATGCTGCTCTTGCTTCATTAACTCTTGCTCTCGCTTCCTGTAAACTTTTATTATTATTTAAGGATAAATTTATAAGCTGAGTGAGGGTATCATCTTCTAAAACTAACCACCAATTAGATAAGACATTTAAGGAAAGGTTTTTTTGAATTTCATTATCAGAATATGAATTTTCATATTTTGATGATAATTCTGTCCATTTATGTTGTTTTGACTGAGAAAATTTTTCTGATGTAGTTGATTGAGAATTACTACAAGAAACAGTCAGCAGAATTATTGGTACATAGTAGAGTATTTTTTTGATTTGTTTTCCCATGAGGTCACCTTCCATTTTTTTATTCAAAATAAAATTTAATTGCTGAGATTAAAAAAAGTTAGAGTATCCTTTATAATATAATTTTAAATATACCATCCTAATTAAATTTTTTATCACATAGCAAAAATTATTTTTATTTTTTCAAATTAATAATCTTATTCTTTAAATACAATGCATCTTATGAAATACCTTTATTTTTTTATTATTTTTATAGTAAAGTAAATTAAAATGTTATTAATTATGAAGCTGTCCTCATAAATAGATCTTGATTTTACTGATAAAATTAAATAATTGGTGCAAAATAACAAAAAAATTAACATGAGGTTTTAAGAAATGGAAACAGTATATTCTACAATATAAAAAATGGCTACCAGCAGGCAGCCATTTTTTATTAGTTAAATAATTCCTTTAGTTTATTGTAATCTTCTAGTAAAATTTCAGAATTTTCATTAAAGTCATACTCTAATACAATATTAGCAGAAGGAGTATATACTTTTATTAATTCAACCATATCAAAATAATTAATTTTTCCATGAGAAATTGGTTTATGTTCATCATGTAATCCATTATTATTATGAAAGTGATATCCTAATATGTTATTTTTTAATTTTTTTATTAATTCATTAATATTCCATCTGTTTAAATAAGCATGCCCAATATCAATCAAACATTTATAATTATTTTTTAATATCATATCTTCATATTCTTCTTGTGAGAATACCATATTTTTACCTATTCCTACATTTTCAATGACTACATCAATGTCATATTTTATTCCTAATTTTACTAATGAGTCAATTTTTTCTGAAATTTTATTTTTTAATTCCTCATCTATTTTCTGAGAAGGAATTCCTTCGTTACTGTGTAAAACCATAAAAGAAGGATTATACTTTTTCGAAAGCTTGAAACTTTCTTCATAACTATATAAAGTTTTTTCCAATGAATCCTTTGTCATGTCTGCTAAATTACATTTTCTGAAAGGACCATGAAAAGAAATTGATTTAAATTCATAGTTTTCAAGAATTTCCAGCATTTTCTTTGTGTAATCTTCATCTAATGGTTCAATAAAAAATTCTAAGTTTTCTATTTTATTTTTTCTTAAAAACTCTAATATATCCTTAGAACTTTTTTTATAAAATATCAAATCACTGATATGCACTAAATTTTTGTTCAATATTTTATCCTCCTTAACTTTCTATTTAACTCAATAAATTTGGTAAAAACAGTACTATATCAGGAATATAAGTCAATATAAATAATACCAGTAACAGAGCTATAATAAAAGGTGTTATTTCTTTCATAAATTCTTCTAATTTTATATTTAATAATGAACATGTTAGAAACATCATTGAGCCAAATGGAGGAGTTACTCCACCAATCATGATATTAACTACCATTACTATTCCAAGATGCAGTGGATCAATTCCTAATTTTAAAGCAGCAGGAATCAACAAAGGAGCTAAGATTATCATTGCTGCTCCACCATCTATAAACATACCTACAAAAAGAAGTATTAAATTAATTAATAATAATAAAGACCATGGACTTGTACTGAATTCCAATAGGATATTAGTTAATTTAAAGGGTATTCTCTCCCAGCTTAAATAAGCTCCAAATACATTTGCTGCAATAATAATAAACATTACTGTACTTGTTCCATAAACAGTTTCTTTTAGAATTTCAGGAAACTTTGTCAATTTTAATTCTTTGTATATGAAGATACCAATTAATGTTGTAATTACCACAGCTATTGCTCCAGCTTCAGTAGGAGTGAAGATTCCAATTCTCATACCTAATATTATTACAAAAGGCAGAATTAATGCCCATATAGATTCTTTAAATTGTTTGAAAACTTCTTGCAGAGATGCTCTTTTTTCTCTTACAGGAACATATTTTCTCTTTTTAGATATAATAGCAACAGTTATCATAAGAGAAATTGCTATTAATGCCCCTGGAACATATCCTGCTATAAACATTTTTGTAACAGAAACATTAGAAAGCAAAGCGTATATTATTAATACAATTCCTGGAGGAATAATTGGACTTACTATAGAAGAGGCTGCTGTTATTGCAGCTGAAAACCCTTTTGAATATCCTCTGTTTACCATTTCAGGAACTAAAACTTTACACTGCATAGCAGCATCAGCATTAGCAGAACCTGAAATTCCACCCATTAGAACACTTAATAATATGTTAACTTGAGCAAGTCCTCCAGTTAAATGTCCAGTCAAAACTTCTGCCATTCCCATTAGTCTTTTACTTATACCAGAATAGTTCATAATTGACCCTGCCATTATAAAAAATGGTATTGCTAACAGTGGAAATGATTCAGCACTTCTTATAAAATGCTGCATTATTAAATCCAGATCCATACTTGTATCTAAAAATCCAAAGAAGAATAATGTAGCTCCCATTAAAGCGAAACATATTGGAATATTTAAAAAGAAGAAAATAAATAATATTAAAATAGGTAAGAAACTATACATTTTCATCTCCTTTTTTTCCTAATATGGTTTTTATATTTTTAAAAATTTCCAGAATGGAATATACAAAGATTAATCCAAAGCCTATGATTAATGAAGAATTAACATACATAGATGAAATTCCTAATACAGCAGTAGGCTTTACCCTAGAAATTATTGTAAATTTTAAACTTAAACAGAAAAAAGTTCCATTCATTAACATTACTATTATATTGATTAGTAATTCAACATAAATTTTAAACTTTTCAGGTAATGATTGAGTTAAGATATCAATTCCCATATGCATTTTTTTTCTATAGCAGCTAGCTCCTCCTACAAATACTGACCATATAAAGCATATTGTTGCTATTTCTTCAGCACTCTTTATAGGAGAATTGAAAAAGTATCTCATTCCAACATTTAAAATTACTATAATTATAGTAAAACTTAAAAATGTACAAGATATCAGATCATCTATATAAATTTTCTTCATGTCTTTCTCCTATACTATTTTTTTATCTCATTTTGAATTTTTTCATATATATCTGGTGAGAATCCTGGGAACTCATCAAATACTTTTTTTGCTCTTTTTTGGAATTCTTCTAAATTAACTTCATTTAAAATCATACCATTTTTAACTATATCTTTTTTGAAGTCTTCATCTAGTTCATACATTTTTTTATTGTTATCTATAGCAGCTTGTGTAATTTCTTCTTGAATAACTTTTCTTTGTTCATCAGTAAATGAATCCCAAACTTTAGTTGAAATATATACTCCTCCAGTTCCTAAAAAGTGTCCACTTAAAGCAACATTTTTTCTCAAATCATAAAGTTTACTATTTGACATAAAAGAAAAAGTAGTTTCAGTTCCATCAATAACTTTTTGCTGTAATGCACTTACAGTTTCACTCCATGGCATTGCCACTGGATTAGCTCCTAGAGCATTAAATGTATCTATCCACAATTTACTTGCTGGAACTCTAAGTTTAAGCCCTTTTAAATCTTCGGGATTAGTTATAACTTTATCAGTAACTATGTGTCTGAATCCAAAAATAAAATCTAAAGATAGTACTTTTATTCCTTTTTCTTCAGCTTGTTTCTCCAATTGTTTTACAAAATCACTGCCTGTAACATTTGTATAATCTTCATATGTTGTATATAACATTGGTCCTACTAATGCTGTAAAATCAGGAACATAATCACCAATATAGCTAGGATCAACTACAGAAATAAAGTCACTTCCTCTTAAAACCTGCTCAATGGCATCTTTGTATGAAGGTAATTCTCCATTTGGATAAACTTGTAATTCTATTTGTCCTTTTAGTCTTTCATTAATTTTATCTGCGGCCTGTGAAATATAAATATGTGTAGGTTCATTAGTTTGAAAAACATGACTTACTTTGATAACCCTAACTTTCTTTTCTTCTTTCTTACCACAACCTGCAATTAAAAATAAAATCCCCAACATTAAAAAAAATGCTAGTCTAAAATAATTCTTCTTTCCTTTCATCTAACCCTCCTAAAGTATTTTTATTTATTTCATAGGTTTATTTGACAAACCTTAAAATACCTATTTAGCCTTTATATTTAAAACACTCCCTCGTTCTATAACTCTAATTTCGGTATTTTCAATAACTCCTTGCTCCCCTTTTAAAATATTCATTAATTTTACTAATGCTTTTTCTGCAATAAAATCATCTAAATGATTTATACTGGTTATTTTTGGAGTAGTATATTCACAAAGTTCCATGTTGTCATAACCGATTATTGAAACTTTTTTAGGAACATCTATTCCATGTTTTGCTAAAGCTCTCATAGCTCCTAAAGCGATATAATCATTTCCTGCAAAGATAGCAGTATAATCAAAAGCTTTATTTTTCTTAATGTATTCATCAATTATTTTATATGAGCTTTCTTGGGTAAATTTTCCAGATATAATCTTTTGTTTTTCTATATTATTGTCTTTTAAGCACTTTAAATAACCTCTAGCTCTTTTAATTGAGGTTTTCCTTCTTATTTCTCCTGTGAGATGTAAAATATTTTCATGACCATTTTCAATAAGATATTGAGTAGCTTTATATCCTCCTTCAAAATGGTTTGGATTAATTACAGAAACTGTAGAATTAGCTATATTCTTTTCATAGTCTAAAAGGACTATTTTATTTTTGGAATTTATTAGATTTTCTATTTCCTTGAATTTCTTTCCCCCAGAGATAACAAGAGCTCCATCTATAATTCCATTGGCAAATATTTTTTCCCAAGTAGTTCCTTTTTTATTGATATACGAAACTAATACTAGATAACCTAGATTTTCTGCTGCATCAATAATCTTTGATATTAGTTCAGAATAGTATAGAGATTCAGATATTTTTTTGTAATTTTTTTCATTTGTACTAGATTTTCCAGTATAAACAAGCAATCCAATAATTCCAGATTTTTTACCAGCTAATTTTTGTGCAGATAAATTTGGATAATATCCATTTTCCTCTATAACCTTTAGAACTTTTTCTTTTGTTTCAGGTGAAATATCTGGATAATTATTTATAACTCTTGATACTGTACTTCTAGAAACTCCTGCAAGTTGGGCTATAATTTTACTATTAATTTTTTTCACCTCTTAAATTATTGACTTATAATAAAATTTACTAACGCGCGTTCGGAACTTTATATTCAAACTATATAATTTTTTTTAGTGTTAGTCAATTTTAAAAATTATATCTTTGTAATATTTTTTATATATTTTTATAATATTTTTTATTGAAAGAGTACACTAAAACCATTTTTAGAATAAAGATATTTAGAAATATAATGAGAATTAAAAGAAAAAGCCAAAAATTTATTAAAATTTCTGGCTTTCTATTTAAAAAAATTATTAAGTTTAAATTTGTTTAAAACTATTTCCTCTAACATCTACAGGGATGCTTTTTACTGCATTACCATCTTTCATAACTGTATAATAGCTGCATAAATTAGCTGTAGAGCAAGAGTGGTTTGGAATAATTTCTATTTTGTCTCCCACTTTTAAATTAGTTTCTCCATGGATATGAAGTTTTCCAACTTCTTCTGACAGAGAGGCAACTATTGCCTCAGGATGCCCAATTACAGTTCCAAAACCTACTATAGAACTATTTCCATGAGCTCCTTGATCTAGACCTAAACATTTAGCACCAGCATCACATATAAATAAATCTTCTTTAGGATGAGAAATTATTGTAGTATATACAGTTAAAGCACAATCTTTTATTTCAGCTTTTTTTATAGATAACTGAATAGTATCTAAAAATACATAATTTCCTGGATGAAATACATTTATATTTTTATCTTTTACAGCTTCACTGAATGTCGGAGTTGAACCACTTGTTATATATTCAAGCTCATAGCCTGCATCATTCATATATTTTTTAGCAGCAGCTATAGTCTGACATTCATCAGCAATATATTTAGGAACTTCATTTTCACAAGTTGCAGAATATACATGACCAGGATGAGTAGATAAGCCTCTAAGTTTTAAACCTTTCATATCTTTTAATTTATCTGCAAATTCAACAATCTTATCTACAGGTAATCCAAAACGATGCAGACCACTATCAACTATAATTGTATAACCTACAACTACACCAGCTGCAATAGCCATATCATTTATCATTTTAGCAGCTTCTAAATTGTCCAGTCTCACTATGAAATCACTTTTTTTAGTAAGTTCTATTATCCTTTTAATACTTTCTTTGCTGGCTGCTGGATATGCATACATTATCTTTTTCAAACCTATTCTACAGCAAGCTTCAGCTTCATCTAATGTTCCACACAAAGCCCCAGTTGCCCCAGCCTCTATCTGAAGTTTTAAAAGCTCCATACTTTTGTGAGTCTTTATCATAGGCCATAATTCTTTTCCATTGTCATTGCACATCTTTTGATATGTTTTAATATTGTTTTCTAATGCATCTAAATTTAGTAGAATCACTGGAGTTTTAAGATTTTCTTTTTTCATAATTTAATCCCCCTTATTTTAAATGAGTTTCTAAAAATTTTTCCATATCTTCTTTTGGGACCATTCTTCCACCAGTTGCCCAGCAGATATGATAAGCATTTTCTATATTTTTTCCAATTTTCTGTTCAATATAGTTTTTTGTTTCTTCATACTTTAATAAAGACACTGGGCCTTCAAAAGCAGCACATGATGATGGTTCTATTCTTATATTTTCTGATTCATTCAGGCATCTTAAATAGTCATAAAGCTTGTAGTCTTCTACAGTAAATTCTCCACTTAGAATAGAATCCATCATTCTTCCTACAAGTCCAGAAGGTCTTGCAACTGCAAGTCCATCAGCATGTGTTATTCCATTTATCCCAATGTCACGAACACTGATTTGCTCATGAAGTCCACTTTCCATTCCTAAAACCATGCAAGGAGCTAAAGTTGGCTCAACAAAGAAAATATATGCATTTTCTTTAAAGATTCTTTTTAAACCATAAGCAACTCCTCCAGGAGCTCCTCCTACACCACATGGAATATGCACTAATAGAGGATGCTCACTATCAATCATTATATTTTTTTCATCTAATTGTTTTTTTAATCTTGAAGCTGCAACAGTATATCCTAAGAATAGATTTAATGATTTTTCATCATCTACAAAATAGCTTTTAGGATCTGCATCTGAATTTTTTCTTCCTTCTTCAACAGCTTTTCCATAGTCATCTGTATATTCAACAACTTTTACACCTTTTGATCTCAGCATATCTTTTTTCCATTGTTTTGCATCAGCTGACATATGAACAATAACTTCAAATCCTAAAGCTGCACTTGTTATTCCAATGCTTAAACCTAGATTACCAGTTGATCCTACTTGAATTTTATATCCTGAGAAGAATTTTTTAAACTTTTCATCTGCTAAAATTGAATAATCATCATTAATAGAAAGCATTCCAGCTTCAATGGCTAATTCCTCAGCATACTTTAAAACTTCATAAACTCCACCTCTAGCTTTTATTGAACCAGCTACAGGAAGATGACTGTCCATTTTTAAATATAGTTTTCCAGGAATTGAAGTATTATATTTTTTTTCTAAATCTTTCTGCATTGAGAATATTGGTTCTAGTGGAGATTCTATTATTCCATTTGTATCTTCTGTTTCAGGAAAAGATTTTTTTATAAATGGAGCAAATCTCTCTAAACGCTCTTCAGCATCTCTTAAATCATCATCAGAAAGAGGAAGATTTTTTTCATATTCATTGTATGGAATTTCTTTTTTATTAATCCATCCTATCTCTTCTCTATCTGCTAATTTTTTAATAACAATATCATTTTTTATTAATTCTTCTGTGTTCATTTTATTCTCCTTTGATCATTAAATATATTTTAATTTTATTATGTATTTTACAAGAAAATCATTTTTAATATTATAACACAAATTAGTGCTGTAACAGATTGAAAAACACTTATTATTGGAAATACTTTATAAGCAATTTCAGGTTTCATTCCTGATGTAGAAGTAACTACCCAGAAGAAATCGTCATTTCCGTGGAATACCATGAATCCTCCAGCTGCACATGCCAACATTGCTATAACCAGACCTATTGGAGAATTAAATCCAAGAACATCTACCAATGGTAATAACATTGAAGCTGCTGTAATCATTCCTACAGTACCTGAACCAATTGCAGTTCTAAAGATAGCACCAATTATATATGGAACTATTATTCCTATTGATATTCCAGAGAATAGACTTACTACTATCTCTTGAAGATTAGACAGTTTTAGAATAGTAGCAAAAGCCCCACCTGCTCCGACGATTAAAACAATTTGTCCAGCAGTTTTTAATGCTTCTCCAAATATTCCCTCAAATGTCCAAACTTCTTTATCTTCAGGATGAACAGACTTGTATGTGAAGAACGCAATTATCAATCCTATAAAAAGAGCAACTATTGTCTGACCTAAAGAATCAATAATATTATACACCATTCCTTTGCCTAAAGGAGAAGATTCTAAAGTTGCAACAGTTCTCAACAACATTAAAAATATTGGTAATAAAATAGGTAAGAAACTCATAAGAGGAGTAGGAAGTTTTCTTCCCCCATTCTCTTCTATTATTTTACTTGCTTCTTCTATTTCAGGTAAGAAATGATATTTTTTTCCAAAGAATCTACCTGCTAAGATAGCAACAAGTGTAACAGGAATAGAAACTAACATTCCAAGTAAAATAACTAATCCTAAATTAGATCCTAAGATTCCTGCAACTGCTAATGGGCCAGGTGTAGGAGGAACCAGCATATGTGTAGCATGTAATCCCATTGCCAGAGCTACTGCCATTGTTGTCATACTTGTTCCTGTGTCTTTACTCATTCTTTTAGCAAGTGGTGATAATAGAACAAATGCTGAATCACAGAATACAGGAATAGATACAAAATAACCAGTAACAGCTAATCCAATATCTGCATTTTTCTTTCCAGTGATTTTTAAAATTGTTTCAGCCATTGTTTCTGCTGCTCCACTATGTTCTAGCAGAGCTCCCATAACAGTTCCTATTGCAATAACTACTCCAATTCCAGCAATAGTTTCCCCTAATCCTCCAGAATAAGCTCCAATGATAGCTGGAATTGAATGTCCTGAAATAATTCCAAAAAAGAAAGCACTGATGCTTAAAGCGAAAAATGGATGTAATTTCACCTTAACTGTTAGTATTATCAATAATATTATTGATAATGCTATTGTTACAATAACAAATGTTGAACCCATAAAAAATACCTCCTACTTTTTTTATTATATGTTGCTTTATATAAGTTCTTTTAAATAAAGAAATTTATTACCTTGATATATAAAAAATAATTAGTAATAATATATTTTTTGTTTTTTAAGTTAATGAAATTAAATTTTTATGAAATATTTTTTTAGATGCAATAAATAAATTTTTGAATTTATTAAGTATTAATTAATTTTATATATAATAAAAATTTTATTTCCGAATATAATGTATATTAAACAGTCTATATGTTTTTATATTTGATTGAATTATACTTTATAAAAAATAATATGTCAATAAAAAATTAAATATAATTAAATTTAATTATATTTAATTAAATGACGCTGAATAAAACATAGTAGAGAAAATTTTTTAAATAGTATATAATTGTAATATATTAAAATAAGAAAGGATTAAAAATGGATAAAGAAATAAATGTAGGAGCCATAATTAAAAGAATTAGAATAGAAAAAGGATTGCTGTTAAAAGATGTTGCTGAGAAATGTGAAATTTCTTCCTCTATGCTTAGCCAGATCGAAAAAGGAAATGCTAATCCTTCTTTAAATACAATAAAATCAATTGCACAAGCTTTGGAAATTCCCTTATTTAAATTTTTTATAGAACCTGAAAAAGAGGATATAAGCATTAATATTTTAAAAAAAGAGGACAGAAAAATAATAAATACTAAAAAGGTAAGATATGAGCTTTTGTCTCCTGAAGGGCCTACTAATATTGAATGTATGAAAATGATTTTTACTGAAAAGAATGCTGAAACTTCAATAGAGCCAATGGCACATAAAGGAGAAGAGATAGCACTCCTTCTAAGTGGTAAAGTAAAAATTACTATTGGAAATCAGTCTTGTGAAATGGAACCAGGGGATTCAGTTTATATTCCAGCATTAAAACCTCATAAGTGGACTAACTTATATGATGGAGAAAGTGTTGTGCTTTTTTCTGTAACACCTCCTGAGTTTTAGAGTTGTTGTGAAAGAGGGACAGAAAAATATCAATTAATTGAAGAAAATAACAAGATATTTTCTTTAATTTTGTGTTACAAAGATCATGTTTTTATAGATGAGAAAAGAATAAAAAATGTAAAAAAAGCCTCTTAGAATAAATCTAAGGGGCTTTTATAGTTTTAAATTATTGTCATTTTATTATCACGAAGGTTTTTTAGTTCTTTCAAACTATTTTTAAATAATAGTTTGAGAGAAATCCATCTACTACTCCCACTCGATAGTTGCAGGTGGTTTTGATGAAATATCATAAGTCAATCTATTGATTCCTTTAACTTCATTTAAGATCCTATTAGAAACTCTTTCTAAGAACTCAAATGGAAGGTGTGACCAAGTAGCAGTCATGAAGTCAATAGTATTAGCAGATCTCAATACAGCAGTATATTCATAAGTTCTTTCATCTCCCATAACTCCAACAGATTTAACTGGAAGAAGAACAACAAATGCTTGACTTACTTTAGTATAAAGGTCAGCAGCTCTTAATTCTTCGATAAATATATCATCAGCTTCTCTTAAAATATCAGCTTTCTCTTTATCTACTTCACCAAGGATTCTGATTCCAAGTCCTGGACCTGGGAATGGATGTCTGTCAACCATGTGATCAGGAATTCCAAGCTCTCTTCCTACTTTTCTTACTTCATCTTTGAAAAGTTCTCTTAAAGGCTCAAGAAGTTTAAATTTCATATCTTCTGGAAGGCCTCCAACATTGTGGTGAGATTTAATAGTCATTGAAGGTCCTTTTACTGACATAGACTCAATAACATCTGGATATATAGTTCCTTGAGCAAGGAATTCTACATCTTCAAGTTTTTTAGCTTCTTCGTCAAATACTTCAATGAATTCTTTTCCAATTATTTTTCTCTTAGTTTCTGGATCAGATACACCAGCTAATTTAGAAAGGAATCTATCTTCTGCATCAACACATTTAATATTCATATGGAAGTTTTCTCCATATATTTCCATTACTTTTTTAGCTTCATCTTTTCTTAATAATCCAGTATCAACGAAGATACAAGTAAGTTGATCTCCAATAGCTTTGTGGATAAGAGTAGCAGCAACTGATGAGTCAACTCCTCCTGAAAGTCCAAGAAGAACTTTTTTATCTCCAACAGTTTCTTTGATGCTTTTTACAGTTTCTTCAATGTAGTTACCCATTGACCAATTTTGCTCACATTTAGCAACATTGAAAACAAAGTTTTTAAGGATTTGAGTTCCATATTCTGAGTGAGTAACTTCAGCATGGAATTGAATACAGTAACTATTAACTTCAGGCAGATGCACAGCAGCTACACATGAATCAGTATGACCAATTTGAACAAATCCAGGGGCCATTTTAGTAACATGGTCATTGTGGCTCATCCATACTTTAGAATTGTTAGGAATACCTTGGAAAAGTGGACTGTCAGCAGAATCAATTAAAAGTTCAGCTTTACCAAATTCCTGTTTATCAGCTCTAGCAACTTCTCCACCCATTAAGTGAGTAGTAAGCTGCATACCATAACAGATACCTAATACAGGGATACCTTTGTAGAATAATTCTTTGTCTATAGTAGGAGCTCCTTCTGCATACACAGAGGAAGGTCCTCCTGAAAGGATTATTCCTTTAGGCTTTCTAGCAAGTATTTTTTCTAAAGGTTCAAAATATGGAACAACTTCAGCATAAACACCCATTTCTCTGACTCTTCTGGCAATCAGTTGATTGTATTGAGAACCAAAGTCCAGTATTACAATACTATTTTCTTTCATAAAAACCTCCAAATTTAAAATAAAAGGAGCGAAATGCTCCTTGTTAAACAACTTGAAAACAAATATCAACCTTTATATGATATTTATTTGATTATAGAATTCTATCATAAAATCTAAATGGTGTCAAAAGAAAAATTTCTTTAAAAATTTGGCTACACCATTATTATCATTAGTATCAGTGATATAATTAACCCTTGATTTTACTTCATGAGGAGCATTTCCCATAGCTACTCCATATTTTACAGAAGTAAGCATTTCTATGTCGTTTACAGCATCACCAAAAGCTGCACATTCTTCAGGAGTAATACCATAAGTTCTGAGAGTTCTTTCCAGTACAAGACCTTTATTTACCTCTCTGTTTAATACTTCATATAGGGTATCCATAGATTTAGCTTTGTACACTTTATTACCTAATATTTTTTCTACTTCTCTATTTACTTCATCAAGAATATCAGGTGCACCCATGAACACAGTTTTAGTCATTTCATAGTTATCAAAGCTGTAGAAATCTTTTTCAATAGGGATAAGATCTCTTTCTTTAGCATATTCAAGAACTTCTTTTCTGCTTGAATCCTCTACATACCATTTATTGTCCTGATAAAGGTTAAGAGGAACTCCCATTCTTCTAGCGATTCTTATAACCTCTTTTACATATTCTTCCTGCAAAGGCAGTTCAAATACAACTCTATCACTTTTATATTCAACGACCTTAGCTCCATTATATGATATCACAACACCACCAAGACCCAGATATTCTGCATAAGGCTTAGCAGCATTGTAAGTTCTTCCTGTAACTATAAATATTTTTACACCTTGCTGTTCCAATTCTTTAAGAACATCCCTATTAATATCTGAAATTTTTTTGTCAGTTGTTAAGAGTGTTCCGTCTAAGTCCAGAGCAACTGCTTTTATCTTCATTTTATCACCTCAATTGAATAAAAATATTGCTAAACTAGTATGCATAGATTATAATACAGATTAAGGAAAATATCAAATTTTATAAAAAAGAGGTATGAAATGATAAAAAATATTATATTTGATTTAGGAAATGTGCTTATCAAATACACTCCTGAGAATTTTTTAGAAAACAATGTAAAAAAAGAGAGACAGGAAAAGTTTATAGAAATTGTTTTCAAAAGCAAGGAATGGCTGGAGTTAGACAAAGGAACTTTATCATATGAGAATGCAATAGAAAAATTTGCTGAAATAATTCCAGAAGAAAGGGAGAATCTAGAGAAGCTTTTTAAAAATAATATAATGGAATGTCTAATGCCAATAGAAGAAAATATTCAGGTGTTAAAAAAATTAAAAGAAAAAGGATATAATTTGTTTGTTCTTTCAAATTTTCATAGACCAGCATTTGAACAGGTACAAAATGATTGGAAGTTTTTTAATGAGTTTGATGGGGGAGTTATATCTTGTTACTGTCATCTTCTAAAACCAAACCCAAGAATATATGAATTGCTTCTAGCTAAATATGGACTTACTCCTGAAGAAACATTATTTATAGATGATACTAAAGTTAATGTAGAAGGAGCAGAAAAAATAGGAATAGATGGAATTCACCTTGATTTACCAGAAATGTTAGAGAGTCTCTTAAAAAATAAAGGAATAGAACTGTAAAATTACTGAATGATGTTTACGAAAGAGAGTGCGATTTTCATCTTGAAGATTAATAAAAAAAAGATTGAATCTTAAAAATAAAGTGAAAGGCATATAAATAAGGAAAAATTAGATAAAATAATTTAAAATATATCATTATGAATTAATTAAATACTCTTTTTAATTACTTAAATATCTTTTGTTGAAGTTATTATTGGGGATACTTAAAAAAAATTTTAAAAAATTGAAATTTTCAATACACAAATAAGAAAATTTGTAGTATAATACGATAAAGTCGTATGAGATTAAAAAGCCAGGAATAAAGTTGGTTTTTTGATAGAGAAATTTTTATAACCAATAACAGACAAAAGGGGGAAAAGGAAATGTTTTTGTCACCAGAAGAAAAATTGTTAGCCTTTAGAAAAAAGCATAAAATAACTCAGGGAGAATTAGTGGGGGATGATATTACCAGAGTTTTTTTAGGTATGATTGAAATAGGTAAAAGATCACTGACAGAAAAAACAGCTAAATTACTTTGTAAAAACTTTACTAAAATATTAGGTGAGAGAGGAATAAAAGATTCTATCAAACTAAGTGACCTTATGAAAACAAAAGAAGAGCAAGCTTTGGAATACTTAGAAAATATAACTAAAGATACAACTTCAGATCTTAAAGAAAATATCTGGGAAATAGAAGAAGCTTTATTTGAATTAAATGATAATGATAGAAGTGAATATTGCATGAAACTTTTTGCAAGATTTGAAAATGAAGAAAATTATCTAGATGCAAGAGACTATATTCTTAAATCTCTTCATGGTATTAGAAAAATAGTTGATCTTAAAGAGAAATTATTAGAAATCATGAAGCTTAATAAAATATTAGGAGATTATAAAAATAGTGTATTTACTTATAGAAAATTTGAAGACAGACTTTCAAAGGAAAAATGGAGCAAAGAATATGAAATGCTTCAATATAAATATGCTGAAGCTTTAGTTGAAACTGAAGGATATACAGAAGCTTTAAATATACTAAAATTTTTGTTTAAAAAATGTAAGAATGAAGATTTCTTATTTGAAGTAAGAAAAATGATAGCAAGAGCTTATAGAAACATGGGTGAATATGAAGAATCATCTAGAGAATATGTATCTTTAGCTAAAGGAAGAAGTTCTGAAGAAAAAGCAGAAGCATACAGTAAACTTATTGAAATAGGAATAATTATAAAAGATAAAGCATTTTTAAAAAAATTCTATGAAAAATGTAAGGATAATTATGAAATAAATGGAATAAAAGAAGAATGTATTAATTTTGATGTACTTGTTTTATTAGCAAAAGGAGCAAAAGAATTAGGTAAAACAAAAGATAGCAGATCTTTCTACATGGAAGCATTAATGGTAGGAAAAAATTCTGGCTGTGAAATAGAAGAAAGAATGGAAATAATAACTGAATTATTCAAAATGTTTGAAAAAAGTGATTTCTATTCTGTACAAAGTATAGAAAATGAATATATAAATTTATTAGAATTGAAAAAAGATTATAAGCCAGCCATAAAAATATTAGAATATTATCAAAAAAATATGCCTAGTGAAGTTTTGAAAAAATTTGAAATATTTTAAAAATATTGATGACTCTCTTCTTTGAAAAAAGGAGAGAGTTTTTTATATAATAAAAAACCACCATTTTATAATGGTGGTCAATAGTTAATTAATTATTTTTTTAATTGTACTCTCATCAAAAGATCTCCAACTTTCACATCTTTACCTTTTGCTACAACATCAATTTTTTCTATCATATCCATGTTATTGATAATAACAGGAGTTTTTACTGAAGGTACTTTGCTTTTTATAAATTCAAGATCATATTCAACTAATTTATCTCCAACTTTCACTTGACTTCCAGCAGCTACTCTTTTGAATCCTTCACCTTTTAGAGTAACAGTGTCTATTCCAAAGTGAACTATCATTTCAAGTCCATTAGGAGTTTCAAAACTTACAGCATGGTTGGTTTCAAAGATATCTATTTCACCATCTACTGGAGCACACACTACCCCTTCAGCAGGATCAATAGCACATCCGTCTCCTACCATTTTTTGAGCAAAAGCTTCATCAGGAACTTCTGATAAATCTATAACTTTTCCATTAAGTGGAGAATATATATCAAACCATTCCTCTTCTTTCTTTTTCTTAAACATGTCAAATAATCCCATATTTTCCTCCCTATTTTTTTAAGATTTAGAAATTATAAACAATGTATATAAGATATTATTTCACACTTTTCCAAATAAATCAAATTATTATTTGAGAAATTTTGAACCATAAACAGTAATGTTTCTAAACTACAATGTGATATAATAAAAAGATAAATAAAGAGGAAAAATATTTGAAAAGAGTATAATATAAATATGAAAGAAAATTTATTTTTAAACTGAGTAATAAAATATGAAATAAATGTAATAAAAAAAGAATAAGAAAATTTTTTGTCTTAAAATGGTTGACAAAATTAAAAAAGTGTTCTATAATCAAAATACGAGGAATAGATATTGTAATAAATTAATTTTAATATAGATATTGATAAAGGAGGTTGGTTATATGAATCCAAACAAATTTACTGAGAATTCATTACTTGCTTTAAACGAGGCTCAAGCATTAACTATGAGAGCTAAACAACAAACTATAAAACCTGAATTTTTGGCATTGGCACTTTTAAAAAATACAGAAGGACTTATTCCAAGAATTATGGAAAAGCTTGAATTAAATCTCAACTACATTATAGGGCAGATAGAAAATGAAGTGAATAAATTTCCTAGAATAGAAGGAAGCAGTTTAGGAGATGTCACTTTAGATCAATCTACTCATAGGATTTTAATAGAAGCAGAAAATATTATGGAAAAGATGGGAGATTCTTATGTCAGTGTAGAACATATCTTTTGGGCACTAATAAAAGAGATGCCTCTATTGAAAAAATTAGGAATAGATGAAAAAAAATATGAAGCAGCAGTGAAAGAGGTAAGAGGAAATCAGAAAGTAGATTCTCAAAATCCAGAAGCAACATATGAAGTTCTTGAAAAATATGCAAGAGATCTTGTTGAGTTAGCAAGACAAGGGAAAATAGATCCTATTATAGGAAGAGATAGTGAAATAAGAAGAACTATACAGATAATATCAAGAAGAACTAAAAATAATCCTATATTAATAGGAGAACCTGGAGTAGGGAAAACTGCTATAGCTGAAGGACTTGCTCAAAGAATACTTAATGGTGATGTTCCAGAATCATTGAAAGGTAAAAAACTTTATTCATTAGATATGGGAGCATTGATAGCTGGAGCAAAATTTAGAGGAGAATTTGAAGAAAGACTTAAAGGTGTGCTAAAAGAAGTAGAAGGTTCAAATGGAAATATAATATTATTTATAGATGAGATACATACTATAGTTGGTGCAGGTAAAACTGATGGAGCAATGGATGCAGGAAATATTTTAAAACCTATGCTTGCTAGAGGTGAAGTAAGGGTAATTGGAGCTACTACTATAGATGAATACAGAAAATATATTGAAAAAGATGCTGCTCTTGAAAGAAGATTTCAGATAGTAATGGTTGATGAACCTACTGTTGAAGATACTATATCTATCCTAAGAGGACTTAAAGAAAAATTTGAAATGTACCATGGAGTAAGAATATCTGACTCAGCAATAGTTTCAGCAGCAACTTTGAGTAATAGATATATAGCAGACAGACAGCTTCCAGATAAAGCTATTGACCTTATAGACGAGGCAGCAGCTATGATAAGAACAGAGATAGATTCAATGCCAGCAGAGCTTGATGAGTTAACTAGAAAAAGTATGCAACTGGAAATAGAAAGAGAAGCTTTGAAAAAAGAAACAGATCAAGGTTCAAAAGACAGATTGGAAATACTTGAAAAAGAACTTGCAGAAATGAATGCTAAAAAATCTTTGTTGAAATCACAATGGGAATTGGAAAAAAGAGATATAACAAAAGTAAAACAACTTAAAGAAGAAGCTGAAAAAGTTAAACTTGAAATGGAACAAGCAGAAAGAAATTATGATTTAAGCAGATTATCAGAATTAAAATATGGAAAATTAGCTGGGATTGAAAAAGAAATACAGGAACAACAGGAAAAATTGGATGAAACTTATGGAAACAGTGGACTATTAAAACAAGAGGTCAATGCTGATGAGATAGCAGATATTGTTTCTAAATGGACAGGAATTCCAGTATCTAAATTAGCTGAAACTGAAAAAGAAAAAATACTTAATCTTGAAAATACTTTGAAAAATAGAGTAAAAGGTCAAGATGAAGCTGTAAGAGCAGTAGCAGATACTATGATTAGATCAAGAGCTGGATTAAAAGATAAAAACAGACCTATGGGATCATTTATATTCCTAGGACCAACAGGAGTAGGGAAAACTTATCTTGCAAAATCTCTAGCTTATAATTTGTTTGATAATGAAGATAATGTCATAAGAATAGATATGAGTGAATATATGGATAAATTCTCTACTACTAGATTGATAGGAGCACCTCCAGGATATGTAGGTTATGAAGAGGGAGGACAGCTGACAGAAGCTGTAAGAACAAAACCTTATTCAGTAATACTGTTTGATGAAATAGAAAAAGCTCACCCAGATGTATTTAATATCCTTCTTCAAGTGCTTGATGATGGTAGACTCACAGATGGACAAGGTAGAATGATAGACTTTAAAAATACATTGATAATTATGACATCTAATATAGGAAGTCATTTAATACTTGAAGATATTAATTTAAAAGAAGAAACAAAAGAAAGAGTACTTGATCAATTAAAAGCTAATTTCAGACCTGAGTTCTTAAACAGGGTAGATGAAATTATTATATTTAAAGCTTTAGATTTAGCTTCTATAAAAGATATTGTAAGATTATCACTAGAATCTGTACAAGAAAAAGTAAAAGATAGATATATTGAGTTGTATTTTACAGAACCAGTTGTTGAATATTTGGCAACTAATGCATATGATCCTCAATATGGTGCTAGACCACTTAGAAGGTATATTCAAAAACAACTTGAAACATCACTTGCTAAGATGATACTTTCTAATAGGATTAAAGAAAGAGATAGAGTAGATGTAGAACTTGTAAATGGACAGATAGAATTTAAAGTAAGAGAGAAATAATAAAAAATAAAGGGTATCTTCAATTATGAAGATGCCCTTTTCTTATATTTATAAAAATTTATTATTTAGAATTTTTAACAAAATCAGCTGCATTTTCTCCAGCTATTTTACCAAAAACAGTAATATCAGTTACAGCATTCCCACCAATTCTGTTACCTCCATGTACTCCACCAGTGATTTCACCAGCAGCATACAGTCCAGGAATAACTTTTCCTTCAGGAGTAAGAACTTGAGTATCAGTATTGATACGAACTCCTCCCATAGTATGATGAATAGCAGGAGATACTTCAATAGCATAGAATGGAGCTTTTACTAATTCTCTAGGAAGTCCTTTCTTACCAAAATCTTTATCTTCACCAGCTTTTACATATCCATTATAAGTTGTAATAGTTTCAACAAAAGTTTTAGGTTCTATTCCTACTTTTCCAGCTAATTCTTCTAAAGTAGAAGCTTCAACTGCAAATCCTTGTTTAACATATCCATTTATAGCAGAAAGATTTTCTCTTGTACCTTGATCAAATACAAGGAAAGCACTTGCACCTTTTTGAGCAAGTTCAGCTTTAGAAACAACATCTCTAGTTTCAAGTTCATTGATAAATCTTTTACCATCTCTGTTGATTAAGATAGCCCCTTCTCCTCTTACACTTTCAGTAATCATAGCAGTATTGTTATGAACTACTGTAGGGTGAGTTTGAATTTCAGGCATATCTACAAGGTCAGCACCAACAGCTTTAGCCATTTTGATACCTTCACCAGTAATAGCAGGGCTGTTAGTAGAACCAAATCCTTTAAGAGCAGGATTATATTCCTCTATCATAGCAGGGTTAGCACCAAATCCACCAGTAGCCATAACTATAGCTTTAGCAGAAATAATGTAAGTTTGTCCTTTGTGTTTAACTTCTACACCAGTAACTTTGTCACCAGTTTTTATTAATTTAGTAACTTCACTTTCAGTTCTGATTTCAATTCCTAATTTATCAGCAGTATCGCTAAGAGCAGCTACAACAACAGGACCAACAGCTTTTCCACCAGTAGGTCTATGAATTCTTTTTACACTTTGACCCCCAGAGAAAGAAACTTCTGTAAGATCAGTTCCTTTTGAAATAAGCCAGTCAATAATATGTTTAGATTCTTCAGTCATTTTTTTAAGAAGCTCAGGATTGTTTTTATTTTTTCCACCTTTCATAGTATCATTATAGAAAAGCTCTTCTGAATCTTCAATACCTAATTTCTTTTGAAGAGAAGTATTAGCAGCATTTATACCACCAGTTGCATAGTTAGTATTTCCACCTAACATAGCCATTTTTTCAAGAAGGATAACATTAGCTCCCTTTTCTTTTGCAGCAATAGCAGCAGTAAGTCCAGCTCCCCCTCCTCCAACTACAACAATGTCAGTAGAGATATCAGTAAGAATTGCATCAGCTTTTTTAGCAGGCGCTTTGCTTACTAATTTAATACCAGCTTGAGTTACAGCAGCACCAACAGCTTCTTTTATTCCTTCAGAAGTGTAAGTAGCTCCAGCTACATTATCAACTTCTACACTTTGATTTTCCACGATTTCTTTAGTAACCTGCTCCATAGCTTTTTTAGTGAAAGCAGTTTCCTCATGTTTAAGTATTTCTACCCCTTTAATCTCATTTCCCTCATAAGTAACATTAACTTTAATTTCTCCCTTATAACCTGCTCCAACCCCTTCAATAGTCTTTGCACTAGCTACAGAAGAGATCATGATAGTTAAGGCAGACAATAAGCATAACAGTTTTTTTCTCATATTTCACCCCTTATTAGAATATATAGTGTATTTTTTATGCATAAAATGATGCATACCATTACCATTATATTATATATTATATATAAAAAGAATGTCAAACATTTATTTTAAAAAATATATTCTTTGCTTTTAAGAAAAAAAAGAGTAACTAAAAAAGTCACTTTCAAGTTTAATATTAGTTATTTAAGATTATTTAGAATTTTTAGCAAAATCAGTAATATTTTCTATAGTAGTTTTACCATAAACTATGATATCAGTTACAGTATTTCCACCAATTCTATTTGCTCCATGTACTCCAGCAGTAGTTATAACAGTTTTTTCTTTATTTTATAACTCATATAATTAATATATTTGTTATTTTATGTTCAATATGATGTATAAATTAACAAATTTATTATATTTTATTAGGAGAAAAGAAATAGATTGTTTTCTAAAAATATGAAATAAAAAAGAGATTGTATAAATTTTCTGCACAATCTCTTTATAAAAAATTATAATTTAATTTTATTTAAGACCAAATTTTACTAAATCATTTTCTACATCAGATATTCCTGCAAGTCCAAAAGTATTTACTAATACATTCAGTACATTAGGAGAAAGGAATGCTGGAAGAGTAGGACCAACATGAATATTTTTTACTCCAAGAGATAATAGAGCAAGAAGCACAATTACAGCTTTTTGTTCATACCATGCAATATTATATACTATTGGAAGTTTGTTGATATCATCAAGTCCAAATATTTCTTTTAATTTCAAAGCTATAACAGCTAATGAATAAGAGTCATTACATTGTCCAGCGTCAAGTACTCTAGGAATACCATTTATATCACCTAAAGGAAGTTTATTATATTTATATTTTGCACATCCAGCAGTAAGAATAACAGTATCTTTAGGAAGAGCTTTTGCAAAATCAGTATAGTAGTTTCTGTTAGGCATTCTTCCATCACATCCACCCATAACTATAAATCTTTTGATAGCTCCAGATTTTATAGCTTCTACTACTTTATCAGCTAAAGCAAATACTTGATTATGTGCAAATCCACCAACAATTTCACCTTTTTCTATTTCAGTAGGAGCTTTGCAAGTTTTAGCAAGTGCTATAACTTCTGAGAAATCTTTTTTTCCATTTGCTCCAACAGGAATTCTTTTCCAACCTGGGAATCCAGCAGCATTTGTAGTAAATATTCTATCATTATATGTTGCTTTTTCTAATGGAGGAACTATACAGTTAGTTGTAAATACAACTGGTCCATTGAAAGTTTCAAATTCCTCTTTTTGTTTCCACCATGCATTTCCATAATTACCAAAGAAATGAGAATATTTTTTTAATTTTGGATAATAATGTCCTGGAAGCATTTCAGAGTGAGAATAAATATCTACTCCGCTGTCTTTACTTTGTTCAAGTAATTGTTCTAAATCATTAAGATCATGTCCACTGATCAGTATACCAGGTCTAGTACCTACTCCAATATTTACTTTTGTTATTTCAGGGTTTCCAAATGCTGAAGTGTTAGCCTCATCAAGAAGGGCCATTGTTTTTACTCCAAATGCTCCACAGTCAAGAACTAAAGCTGTTAATTCATCTCCAGAAAGAGAGTCATCTAAGGTTGCTAAAAGAGCTTTTTCCATGAATATAAATATTTCTTCATTAGTTTTATTAAGATTCATTGCATGTTCTGCATAAGCAGCCATACCTTTTAATCCATAAGTCAGTAATTCTCTTAAAGACCTCACATCTTCATTGTCTGTTCTGAGCACTCCAATGTCGTGATGTTTAGAAAATTTCATTAATTCTTCATCTGATGTATAAGACCATGTAGTAAGCTGAGTATTTTCAAATTTTGGATCTAAAGCAGCACCTTTTTTTATAAGAGCATTTTTTACTTCACTCCTTAATTTTAATCCATGTTTAATTTCATTGATGATAGCTTCATTGTCAAAATTTGCATTTGTAATAGTTATAAATAAAGAATTTATAAGATATTTATCTGTAGCTTTTAATAATTGATCTGAGTTAGAAACTTTTCTCAACTGAGAACTATATGCAGCTACCCCCTTTAAAGTATAAATCAATAAATCTTGAAGAGATGCAGTGGCAGGTTTTTTACCACATACCCCAGCTATTGTACATCCAGTTCCTTTCATTGTTTCTTGACATTGAAAACAAAACATTTCATTACACATATTAATTCCTCCTTTTTTAAAGTAGATCATTTTTGTCATAGGTAAATGATACAATATTTCTTTTAGAGAAACAGTAACATATGTTACATTTTTTATAAATTTCTCTTATATGACTTTACGGAAAGAAAATGTATTTCTTTTTTTCTTTAATAGGAAATTTTTAATAAAAAAACTGACCTGATAAACAGATCAGTTTTATAATTTAAATTTAAATGAATATTTCTGGCTCTTTTCTTTCACTGCATTTTGTTTCAAGAAAATTAACAATATCCTTAAGAGGATTACCAGGAATTTCTCTTCCATTGAAAGTACATATTTTAACACAAGCATAACAGTGAATACATTTTTCTACATCAACCAATTCTGGATCTTTTTTATCTATAGCTCCTACAGGACATACCAAGTAACATTTTCTGCAGTAGATGCAGTTTTTATTTGCCATAGGAGAAAATACTCTTACTGGCATATCAGCTTTATATGGGAAGTTACCTTTAATATCTATATTTTTTGTATAAGTATCAGAATCTATTTTAACTCTGATATTTTTACCAAAAGATACAGCTTTAGCAATATCTTCATCATCAGGTCTTCTTGCAGCAACTTTTCTAGTATAAGAATGTTCTCCAATAAATGCTCCACCTGCAATTACTGAAAAACCATTTTCTGAAAGAATATCTTTTAATTCCAGTAAAGCATCATCATAATCTCTGTTGCCATAAACAGCTACAGCCACAGCTAAACTATTATCTCCATGTATCTTTTTTAGCATATTTCTTGTAATAATGGGAGTTCTCCCACCATATACTGGGACTCCTACAATGGCGATCTCATCTTTTTGAAGATAGAATTCTTCTTCACTCTCAAATGAAAAAGTAAGATCATGTTCTATGAAACCAGCACCTATACCATCAGCAATAGCTTTTACTATTTTTTTAGTAGTATAAGTAGGGCTGAAATAAAAGAGATGAACATTTTTGATAACCATAAGCATTTCCTCCTAAGTTATGTATTATATTATAAATCCGCTTCCAAGGACTTTGTGATCTTCATCATAAAAAACCACTCCCTGTCCAGGAGTTACAGCTCTTACTTGATTGTCTATAAAATTAACTTTAATATTTCCACTAGAAAGTACTTCAAGTTTACATTTGTGAAGCTGATCTCTTGAACGTGTCTTTGCCCAGCATTCTATTCCATTTAACCCTTCTATATTATCAAGAGATATTAAATTGACACTTTCAGCAATAAGACTGCTTTTGAAAAGCATTTCATTTGGACCAACTACTACACAATTTTTTTTACTGTCTAATTCAATAACATAAAGAGGAGTTTCCAGAGCTATTCCCAGTCCTTTTCTCTGACCAATTGTATAAAAAGAAAGTCCTTTATGTTTTCCAAGTACTTTTCCATTTACATCAACTATATTTCCTGGTTTTCCAGCTTTTCCATTACTCATTTCCATAAGAAATTCTTTAAGTTTGCCATCTTCAACAAAACATATTTCCTGAGAATCTTTTTTAGCATAAACTCTTACTCCTAAAAGCTGAGCCAATTCTCTAACTTTTGGTTTTTCAAGATTTCCAATGGGAAATTTTAAATATTTTAAATTATCTTTTTTCATTTGAGAAAGGAAATATACCTGATCTTTACCAGCGTCATCACCCATAGACAGAACTCCATCCTTCATTTGAGTATAATGTCCAGTTGCCATAAAATCTGCTCCTTTAGAACGAGCAAAATCTATGAGCAATCCTAATTTTATATATTTATTACAAACCATACATGGATTTGGAGTTTTTCCTTTTAGGTATTCATCTACAAAATAGTCCATTACTTTTTCTTTAAATTCTTTAGTTACATCTAAAAGATAATATGGAATTCCTAAATCGTCACATACTTTTTTAGCATCAGAATCTTCAGGTTTACAAGTCTTCATTGTAACACCAAAAACATTGTAACCTTGCTTTTTTAACAAATAGGCAACAGTAGAACTGTCAACGCCTCCACTCATAGCTACTGCTATTGTTGTATTTTTATTGTTTTCATCATATTGAAGGTATTTTGAAAACTCATTGTTTATTGTATTCATAAAAACCACCTTTATTTTGTAAAATTAATGTTTAAAAGAAAATTTTATTAAAAGAATGGAATAAAGTAATTATTCCAAAAATAAATATAAGTCCACCTGATATTCTTGATATCTTAATCAGATTTTCTTCAGTAATTGTCCTTCGCCAGTGAGAAAGAAGAAAAGTAGTGAAGAACCACTCAGCAGCTCCTCCTGCAAATATACCACAAGAAACTTGAAAAGGGACAGCATGTCCTTCAGATTCAAATATTCTCAAAGTAGTGAAAATAACCATTATAGTGAAGATACTTGAAACATTTGCTAAAGCTACAGCAAATGTAGTGAAATAATTTTGGATAATCCCAACAGGATCAAGTTCTATTTTTTTTACTTTTATTTTTCTGCTCATTTTTTTTAAACCAACAACAAGTAAAAAAATGCTTATACCAATTTCGAGAAAATATTCATATTTTATAATGACATTTTCTATTTTATTGATAAATAGAAGTGCTGTCAATCCATAGATGACATCTACAGTAACCATTCCAAGAGAAGATACATATCCTTCTTTCTGTCCTTCTACTAAAGTTTTTTCCATACAATAAATCCCTACTGGGCCAAAAGGAAGTGATAGGATAAGTCCAGTAATCATTCCTTTGAAAAATGTTAAATCCAAAACAGTACCTCCAATAAATAAATATTAAAGCTCTTTGCCGCAATTTGGGCAGCAAGATGGGGCTTGTCTATAAGGTGTATCACAATATGGACAGATTCCTCTTTCTATTAAAATAGATTCAATATCATCATAACTGGCAGCTTTCTTCCTATAAACCTGTATTGCAGAGTCATTTTTAATTTCATATAGACTGTTGCATTTTTGACAATGTATAACATGGTCAACTTTAAATTTATAGATAGGAAAAGAAAATAAAACAAATATATTTTGAAGTCTGTGAAATCTGGTTTTATTACTAGTACATCCTACACATTTAAAATGGACTTCACCTAATTTGTAGTCAGCACTTTTGACTCCAAAATTTTTTAAAAAACTCATTACATCTCCTTTATTTTAATTACTTACACCATAGTAATTCGCATATTTAGAAAAAATCTTTTTTTATTTTTGAAAAGTTTTTACTGGTATACAACTTTTCCTTATTGATTATATCATATATTCCATTGAATTTCTATTTATAAAACAAAATATTTTTCTGTATTAAATATTTCAAAGTTGCACAATATGGGGTATAATATAAATATATTAAAAGTAAAGAAAAAATCAGCTAATGATGAAGGGAGAAACTATTGAAGAAAGTCTTAACTGAACAAGAAATAGAAATGCAAATGGAAAAAGCTTTAGACAGGATTCCATTTGAGATAAAAAAGATAAAGTTTGCTCTTGGAGTAATAAAAAGAATAAAGAAATTAAAAATGATTTTTAAATTTAAATAGGGGGAACAATGATATCAGAAAAGTTAGTGAAAAGAATAGGAACTATATCGAAAGAATTTGAAAAATTAGGATATAATTTAGAAGAAGATTTATTAGAATTAGTGGAAATGAGAGAAGATATAGCTGAAAGACTGGAAAATACTAAATATAAAAAAATAGAGTTTTATGAAGATAAAGAACTACATTCTGTGGGAATGACTTTAGAAGATGTTCAAATAGAATTTTTTATAACTGAAGGAGAAGATGAAGAGGGACCTTGGTATGAAGCAGAGGCTGAAATAATATTCTTTTAAAATAAATTAAGGAATAAGGGGGAACAAGAGATGAAAATATTTGATGGGCATGCAGATATATGGTTTGATGTTTCTGCAAAAAGAAAAAATGGAGAAGAGTATATTGTAAGAGATCATCATCTTGAAAGATTTAAAGCTGGAAATATAATGGGTGGTATATTTATAGCTTATCTTGATGAAAATGCTGTTGATGAAGAAAAAGAAATGATGTGGATGATAAATTCCACTATTCATGAAATTAAGCAAAATGAGGATTTATATAATATAATAAAAAACTCAGGAGATTTTAACAAGGGAATAATAAGCGGAAAATTGAATGTTCTTATGGGAATAGAAGGACTTAGAGCAATAAAGAAAAACTTGGATTGGCTGGATACTTTTTATCAGCTAGGTTTTAGACATGCCTCACTTACTTGGAATGAAGAAAATGATCTTGGAACAGGAGCAAAGGGCGATGAAAACAGAGGTATAACAGAAGTAGGAAAAACAACTATAAAAAAAATGAACGAATTGGGAATGGTAGTAGATGTATCTCATGCCAATGAAAAAACTTTCTGGGGAATCTATGAAACAAGTACTAAACCAATAATTGCTTCCCATTCAAATGCAAGAAGTCTTTGTGACCATGTAAGAAATTTAACTGATGAGCAGATTAAAGCAGTAGCAGAAACTGGTGGATTAGTAGGAGCTGTTGCATATAAAGGATTTGTAGATTTGGCTAAAGAAAAACAAACAATAGAAAGATATGTTGATCATATAGACCATATGGTATCATTAGTTGGAGTGAAACATGTTGGAATAGGATTTGATTTCTGTGAATATCTTCATGCTAACAGAACTGGAAAAGATATGAATCCAAGTGGTTTAGAAGATGCTTCTTATGCACAGAATGTTATAGAAGAACTAAGAAAAAGAGATTATTCAGAGGAAGATATAAGAAAAATAGCATATGAAAATTTTATGAGGATAATAGAAGTAACTTTGGAAAAATAATTTTGAGTGAAAGGATGGAAAATGGAAAGAAAATTATTGATATATGATTCATTTACAACAGAGGTTTTTAAAGGAAATCCAGCTGGAGTTTTATTAGGAGCAGATGGATTGAAAGATGAAGAAATGCAGAATATAGCTAAAGAATTGGGATATCCTGAAACTGTATTCCTATTTTTAAGTAAACCTGAAAAAATAAAGGTAAGATTTTTCACTCCAAAGGAAGAAATAGATTTATGTGGGCATGCAACTATAGCCTATGGGACAGCTCTTGTAGAGTGTGGAATAATCCAAGTTGCAGAGGGAGAAAATCAAATAGGGATAGAAACTAATTTAGGAATACTTCCTATTGTTATAAAAATGAAAAATAACAAGGTAGAGAATGTAATGATGTATCAGGCTTCACCTAAAATAGATCAAAATTTCATTATAAACAAAAATGAATTGGCAGAGGCATTAAATATATCTTCTGATAGTTTTGAAGATGGTATAGAAATAGTGAAAGCTTATACAGGTGTATGGGATTTGATGATACCTCTAAAAAGAAAAGAGATATTGAATGAAATAAATGGGAATATGGAAAAAATAAGAAAAATTAGTGAGAAGTTAGATATAATCTCTCTTCATCCATTTTATATAGAAAAAATTGGAACTGAAACAAAACTTTATGCTAGAAATTTTGCTCCAATAGTTGACATAGATGAAGAGGCAGCAACAGGAACTTCAAATGGAGCATTAATATATTATCTTTATACAATAGAAAAAATTGAATCTGGAAAAATTATTGTAGTAACTCAAGGAGAGAAATTAGGAAGAAAAAGTGAAATTATGGGTAAAGTTCAAATTAAAGATGAAAAATTAGATGTTCTCATTGGGGGGACAGCAGTAAAATTTGTGGAAGGAAAAATAGAAATATAATTTAAATTAAAAAATGGCTGTTGTAAATTAAAAAAAATTTCTACAGCCTTTTTATTTTTTCACTTTAAACTAGCTGAAAATGTCGAGTCCAAACCACTCGAAAATATCGAGTTGAACCACTCGACATTCTCGAGTCTAATAAGACTATTAATTAATAAAGACTACTACTAGTAAAAAGAAAAATTTTTTAAGAACTTTTCTGAAAAAATAGTAGTAGCACTTTTCACCTAATCTAACTTTTATATTATATGTGAAATTTATATTATTCTGCAATCACATTCATCTTCTACAACCATAAGATTATCAAGATGTTTTCTGGAAAAATATAAAATGCTTCCCATTGTAAAAAGTATTACAGCAAGAGAAAGAAAGATAGTAAGAAATCCCATATCTTGTGTAAAACCAGCAACTTTTCCAGAAATAATACTTGCAAAGAACATAGTCATATACCATAATCCCATAAAAAATGTAGAATATCTCTTAGGAGAAAGACAGTTAAACATAGCAATACCAATAGGAGCAACACAAAGTTCAGATAAAGTGTTGAATACATATGCAAGAATAATGAAAATTATATTTGCTTTCATACCACCAGATGTAAGAACAGAGATAGTCATAAAAGCAAAAGCTATCCCCATTGAAAATATCCCAATAGAAATTTTTACAGGAATAGTTATATTTCTTTTTCTAAGCTGACTCCATAGCATTGCTAATATTGGAGAAAAAAGTATTCCAAGTATAGCATTTAAAGCAGCAAACCATGGAACAGGAACTATAAAACCAAATAAATTTCTATCAACATAATCTCTCGCATACAAAGTTATAGAGCTAAAAGATTGATAAAAAGATGTCCAGAAAAGAATAACAAATATTGAGATTATACCCATAGCTTTTATTCTTTTTATTTCATTTTCAGTAAAGTCAAAGGAAAAAATTGATTTTTTTTCAGTTTTACATATATAACATGGTGATTTTCCAATATCTTTAAGATATTTAGGAGCGAGATACAAAAAAGCAGTTGTCCAAGTAATTCCTATGATACTACAGATAAGAAACATAGGTTTATACCCAAAATGGGTAATTTCTCCTGTGATAGTTCTTACAGCAAAAAATTTATCAGATATCAGTCCAGCTGTAAAAGGAGCAAGGAAAGAACCTAAGTTTATAAACATATAAAAAAGGCTATAAGCAACTTCTCTTTCCAGAGTACTTTTATGTGAATAGATATTTCCTACAAGATTAGTTCCATTAGCTTTGAAGAATCCATTCCCTATGATGACAGAAAGAAGTCCAAAATATAGTTGATAAATATTAGAACTTGTAAATAAAAGAAAATTTCCAAAAGATATAAAGGTTCCACCTAAAATTATAGACTTTTGTTGTCCTAAATATCTGTCAGACAGCCATCCTCCAATGAGGGGAGTAAGATGCAATATTCCTACATAAAGTCCATAAAGAGATGTAGCTTCTTTAGGAGAAAGGCCAATACCTCCTTTAATGACAGAAGTAGTAAAATAAAGTACAAGCAGTGTAGATATCCCATGGTATGAAAATCTTTCCCATGTAATGGTAAAACACATGAGCCAAAAAGAACTAGGATATTTTTTTTTGAGATTATTTATAAAATCCAACAACATGAAAATCCTCCAAAACATTCAATAGCAATTATTTATTCTGCTATTATATAGCATTTCTTTTCAAAATAAAAGTAAAATAAAAAAAGGCACAGAAATGTTCTGTGCCAAAAATATTTTAATTAATATTCAAGTTTTCTAAATGCATGTTTATCAGCACCGCAAGGAGGACAAGTCCAATCTTCAGGAAGAGCATTGAAAGAAGTTCCAGCTTTGATACCATGATCAGCATCTCCAATAGCGGGATCATAAACATATCCACAAACTTCACATATAAATTTTTCAGTTTCATTTGTGTCATGTCCTTTTAATTCAGCAAAAGCATGTTTATCAGCACCACAAGGAGGGCAAGTCCAGTCTTCAGGTAACTCACTAAAAGAAGTTCCAGCTTTGATACCATGATCTACATCTCCAATAGCAGGATCATAAACATATCCACAAACTTCACATATATATTTTTTCATAAGTAAAACCTCCAATAAATTTTTCTAAATCATCTACAAGGATTATATCATGATTTTTACAATGGGTAAATACGGAATTATAAAATTGAATTATTAAGTTTTGAATTTTCTTCAAGAGCATTAACAAGTTGTTTATCAATTGTATAAAGCCTTCTGCAAACTTCACGAGATATATTAAAAAGAAATTTATTAAATAGTATTATATTTGTTTTAGACAACTTATGTAAAGATATCTTTGAGAACTGCAGCACTGAGAGTTCACACATAGCAATAGCGGTTCCTATATAGGGAAGAATACCAATGAGAGCAACTTCTCCAAAACAATTTCCAGTAGTAAAAGTTCCAATGTCAAAGTCTATATCATCTTTTTTATGAAAAAGTTTTACTATTCCATTTTCAATTATATAAATATTATTAGGAGAACTATCTTGTTCAAAAATAATTTCACCTTTTTTATAATTTTTTAAAGTCATTAAAGAAAGCATTTCTCTTATTTCTTCTTTGCTGAGAGCGCTGAATAGAGGAGTTTTTTCAATTACTTTAAATATAGTAGAGTATTCATTCATAAATTGATTATTCATAAAAATTCCCCTCCTGAATTTATTAAAATCTTAATTCTAAAATAAAATATTATTATAATATACTAAATAAAGTTTAAAAATCCTTTAAAAAATGGAGATACATTGAAAATACAGGTACTTTGATAAGTGTTAGAGAGAATATTTTAAAAATAAAAAAAAATTTTAGAATTTCTATTGACTTTTAAAAAAAGTCAAAGTATACTTATATTGAAAGAAGTGTGTTATATTTTTAGAAAAAGCATACATATATATCATAAATATTGCTTATCTAAGAATTCTATGACATAGCAAGCGTATAAGACAATTGAATATTTATATATAAAATAGAGGTGCATTTATGGAGGTAGTATGGAGATGCTAAGAGAAAAAGCTCTCAATGCTTCATACGAAGGACGTAGTTGCCGAAAGGAAAAAGATTGCTTATGGTTTTTTTTCTTGGGGGTTGCAGGAATATGCAACAACTGTCACATTTATTGTGGAGAGCTATTTTGGGTTGAGTAAAATCAAGATCAAATCTGCTTACAGTTTAACTATGTCTATTATCACATGCATCTTTTTTAATTTTTTGAAAATTTGAATTTAAAGAATTAGGAGGAAAAAATTATGAAATCAATGATCAGATTAAGAATGAGTTCTCATGATGCACACTATGGAGGAAACTTAGTTGATGGTGCTAGAATGTTACAATTATTTGGAGATGTTGCTACTGAACTTTTAATCCAAATGGATGGAGATGAAGGATTATTTAAAGCTTATGACAGTGTAGAATTTATGGCTCCTGTATTTGCTGGAGACTTTATAGAAGCTGTTGGTGAAATAGTAAGTTCTGGAAACAGTTCAAGAAAAATGGTTTTTGAAGCTAGAAAAGTTATTGTTCCTAGACCAGATATCAATGATTCAGCAGCAGATGTTTTAACAGAGCCAATAGTTGTATGCAGAGCTAGCGGAACTTGTGTAACTCCTAAGGACAAACAAAGAAAAAAATAGAAATAACTTGATTTAATTGAAAGGAGATGGAAATGGAAAAATTAATAATTACAGCAGCTATATGCGGAGCTGAAGTAACTAAAGAACAAAATCCAGCAGTTCCTTATACTGTAGAAGAAATAGTAAGAGAAGCATATGGAGCATACAAAGCAGGAGCTTCAATAATTCACTTACATGTAAGAGAAGATGATGGGACTCCTACTCAATCTAAAGAAAGATTCAAACAATGTATGGATGCAATAAGAGAAAAATGTCCAGATGCAATAATCCAACCATCTACTGGTGGAGCAGTTGGAATGACAGATCTTGAAAGATTACAGCCTACTGAATTAGGACCAGAAATGGCAACTCTAGATTGTGGAACTTGTAATTTTGGTGGAGATGAAGTTTTCACTAATACAGAAAACACTATTAAAAACTTTGGAAAAATAATGATTGAAAGAGGAGTAAAACCTGAAATTGAAGTATTTGACAAAGGAATGGTAGATTATGCTATAAAATATGCAAAACAAGGATTCATAAAAAAACCTATGCATTTCGACTTTGTTTTAGGAGTACAAATGGCAGCAAGTGCAAGAGACCTTGTATTTATCAGTGAAAGTATTCCAGAGGGTTCTACATGGACAGTCGCTGGAATAGGAAGACATGAATTTCCAATGGCAGCAATGGCTATCACTATGGGAGGGCATGTAAGAGTTGGATTTGAAGACAATGTATATATTGAAAAAGGTGTACTTGCTAAATCAAATGGAGAACTTGTAGAAAAAGTTGTAAGATTGGCTAAAGAATTAGGAAGAGAAATTGCTACTCCTGATGAAGCCAGAGAAATTTTAGGATTAAAAAAATAATTTAACTTGAATGATAGAAACTAAAATATAATTTAAGGAGGAGATTTTAAATGATAAAAGGATGTAAATATGGAACACACAGAGTTATAGAACCACAAGGAGTTTTACCACAACCAGCTTTAAAAATAAATAACGATATGAACATATACTCAAATGAGATATTAATAGATGTAATGGCATTAAATGTTGACTCAGCTTCATTCACTCAAATTGAAGAAGAAGCAGGACACGATGTAGAAAAAATCAAAGCTAAAATAAAAGAAATTGTTGGTGAAAGAGGAAAAATGCAAAACCCTGTAACTGGATCAGGTGGAATGCTTATTGGAACTATCGAAAAAATTGGAGACGATTTAGTTGGAAAAACTGATCTTAAAGTTGGAGATAAAATAGCTACTTTAGTTTCTCTATCTCTTACTCCATTAAGAATAGATGAAATTGTTGATGTAAAACCAGATATTGATAGAGTAGAAATCAAAGGTAAAGCAATACTTTTCGAAAGCGGAATTTATGCTGTATTACCAAAAGATATGCCTGAAACTTTAGCTCTTGCAGCTTTAGATGTAGCTGGAGCACCTGCACAAGTTGCTAAATTAGCTAGACCTTGTCAATCAGTTGTTATCCTTGGATCAGCTGGAAAATCAGGAATGCTTTGTGCTTATGAAGCAGTAAAAAGAGTAGGACCTACTGGAACTGTAATTGGATTAGTAAGAAATGAAAAAGAAGCTGCTCTATTAGCTAGAGTAAGCGACAAAATAAAAGTAGTTATTGCTGACGCTACAAAACCAATCGAAGTATTAAATGCTGTATTAGCTGCTAACGATGGTAAAGAAGTAGATATTGCTATCAACTGTGTAAATGTACAAAATACAGAAATGTCAACAATTTTACCAGTTAAAGATTTAGGAATAGCTTACTTCTTCTCTATGGCAACTTCATTCACTAAAGCTGCACTAGGTGCTGAAGGTGTAGGAAAAGATGTTACTATGATCGTAGGAAATGGATACACTAAAGACCATGCTGCAATCACTTTAGAAGAATTGAGAGAAAGTGCTGTATTAAGAGAAATATTCAACGAATTATATGTTTAATCTTTTGCCTTAAAAATAACTTAAAAACTAAGACATGAAATTAAAATTAGAGGAGATGATAAAATGAACACAGTTAACACTAGAGCAAAGTTTTTCCCAAATGTAACAGATGAGCAATGGAACGATTGGCATTGGCAAGTAAAAAATAGAATAGAAAGTTTAGAAGACCTTAAAAAATATATCACTTTGAGTGCAGAGGAAGAGGAAGGAGTTAAGAAGACTCTTGAGACTTTAAGAATGGCTGTTACTCCATACTATTTCTCATTGATGGATAATAATGACCCTAACTGTCCAGTTAGAAAACAAGCTATTCCTTCAATAAAAGAAATTCATCAAGCAGAAGCAGATCTTTTAGACCCATTACATGAAGATGAAGATTCTCCAGTTCCTGGATTGACTCACAGATATCCAGACAGAGTACTTCTATTAATAACTGATATGTGCTCAATGTATTGCAGACACTGTACTCGTAGAAGATTTGCTGGAGCAAGTGATGATGCAATGCCTATGGACAGAATAGACAAAGCTATTGAATATATAGCTAAAACTCCACAAGTAAGAGACGTATTATTATCAGGAGGAGACGCTTTATTAGTTTCTGATGAAACTTTAGAATATATCATCAGTAAATTAAGAGCTATCCCTCACGTTGAAATAGTAAGAATTGGATCAAGAACTCCAGTTGTTCTTCCTCAAAGAATAACTCCAGAGTTAGTTGAAATGTTGAAAAAATACCACCCAATCTGGTTAAATACACACTTCAACCATCCAAAAGAAGTAACACCAGAATCTAAAAAAGCTTGTGAATTACTAGCTAACGCAGGAATCCCTCTAGGAAATCAATCAGTTCTTTTAAGAGGAATAAATGACTGTGTACATGTAATGAAAAAATTAGTTCATGAGTTAGTAAAAATGAGAGTAAGACCTTACTATATTTATCAATGTGACCTTTCAATGGGATTAGAGCATTTCAGAACTCCAGTTTCTAAAGGAATTGAAATTATTGAAGGTTTAAGAGGACATACATCAGGATATGCAGTACCTACATTCGTAGTTGATGCACCTGGTGGTGGAGGAAAAACTCCTGTAATGCCTCAATATGTAATCTCTCAAGCTCCACATAAAGTTGTATTGAGAAACTTTGAAGGAGTTATCACTACTTATACTGAGCCAGAAGAATATCATGAAGAATGTCAATGTGAAGATTGTAAAGCTCACAGAACAAACACTGGAGTATCTAAACTTCTTAGTGGTGGAGCTATGGCAATAGAACCAAAAGAGCTTGACAGACATAAAAGAAACGAAAAATAATTGATTATGAGGTAGCGATATGATGGATACTTATGATCTACTAAGAGATTATAAAAGAGTGTCAATAATAGGAATGGAAAAAAATGTAGGGAAAACAACTGTTCTTAATCAATTAATAGAGGATATAGGCACAAAAAAAGTAGTTGGTCTTACTTCTATTGGAAGAGATGGAGAAGATACAGATGTTGTGACTAATACTCATAAACCTAGAATATATGTTTTTCCAGGAACATTAGTAGCTACTGCAAGAGATTGTTTGAGAAACTGTGATATTACAAGAGAAATTTTGTATACCACAGATTTCTCAACCCCTATGGGGAATATTGTAATAATGCGGGCAATTTCAGCAGGTTATGTAGACATAGCAGGTCCTTCTTATAATGCTCAAATAAAAAAAATTTTAGATATAATGGAAAATTTTGGGAGCGAACTATCTTTAGTAGATGGAGCTTTAAGCAGAAAAGGAAGTGCAGTAGGAGATGTAACAGAAGCTACTATATTGGCAACTGGTGCAGCATTATCTCTCGATATGGGAAAAGTTATTGAAGAAACAGCTAATACTGTATCGCTTCTTACTTTACCTAGTTTGGAGAATAATGAACTAAAAGATAAAATCAATGAAATTTTCCAAGAAGCTAGAGTTGGAATAATATATAATGATGGTGAGATAAAGACTTTGGAAGGCATGGGACCTCTTGAGTCAAATGATGAGATAAAAAATTACCTTAATGACAGAATACAAGTGATAGCTGTTAGGGGAGCTGTTACGAAGAAATTCATTGAGATTCTGATAAAAAACAGAGGTAATTTTAAAAATATAAAATTGATAGCAAAAGATGGAACAAAGGTTTTCATAGATTTTTTAACTCAAAAGAAATTAGAGGTCAGTGGTGTAGAGCTAAGGGTCATGAATACTATAAATCTTCTTTTTGTAACATGCAATCCACGTTCTCCTCTTGGATATGAATTTCCAAAGGATAAGTTTAAGAAATTTTTAGAGGAAAAAATAAAATATAAAGTCATAGATGTGGTAGGTGAGCGAAATGAGATTTATAGATGATAAAAGTCTTGAGAGATTAGGATTTAGAAAACTTTTAACAAGAGTTGAAACTCTTTCTCCTTATGGTAAAGCTAAACTGAAAAAGTTAAAGAACTACTTAAGAGGAGAGGAGCAACTTCTAAAAGAAGAATTTATAAAAATGGAAGTTTTTATGAGTTTTTCAGAAGAAAATAAGAATCTGGTAAGAGATATCGAAGGGATAATTCACAGATTAAAGGACATTAAAACAGTTGTAAATAATTGCTTAAAAGAAAATATATTGGATGATGTAGATCTTTTTGAGATAAAGGTACAGGCACTATTAATGGAAGAATTAAATCTTTTATTAAAAAAATTGCCAGGGGAACTGAAAAATTTTGATTTGGAAAGCATGGAAGAGATGATTGACGCTCTAGATCCAGATAAAAACAGACTGCCTACCTTTTATGTTTATGACAGTTACTCACTTGAACTTAAAATGGTGAGAGATAAGAAAAAAGATGTAGAAAAAAGAATATTCGCTGCAAAAAGTTTTGAAGAAGTATCTCAATTAAAAGAAGAGAGATTGGATATACTTGTAGAAGAAGAGAAAGAAGAGCTGAAAGTGAGAAAACAGCTTACATCAATCTTGTTAAAAAAAGCAGAGGGATTTTTAGAAAATATAGATAAAATAGGGAATCTAGATTTTTTAATGGCTAAGGTCAGATTTGCAAGAACTTATGGAGGTATCAGACCTGAGATATCTATGAATAATGAAGTAGATGTTACTGGACTGGTAAATATAGAAGTGAGAGAAATGTTAGAAGCTAAAAGCAAGACTTTTACTCCAATTGATGTGAAATTAGGATCAGGAGTTACCATAATAACAGGAGCAAATATGGGAGGAAAAAGTGTTGCGTTAAAAACTATAACTGAAAACCTTTTACTTTTCCATATGGGATTCTTCGTTATAGCTGAAAAGGCAAAATTCCCACTTGTAGATTTCGTATTTTTTATATCAGATGACATGCAGGATATCTCTAAGGGTCTAAGTACTTTTGGAGCTGAAATAATGAAGCTTAAAGAAGTAAATATATTTTTAGATTTAGGAACAGGCTTTGTAGTTTTTGATGAGTTTGCTAGAGGAACTAATCCAAAAGAGGGACAAAAGTTCGTAGAAGCTTTAGCTAAATATTTAAATGATAGACCTACAATATCTCTTATGACCACACATTTTGATGGAATAGTAAGAGATGATATGAATCATTATCAAGTAGTAGGGTTAAAAAATGTAGATTTTGAAAACTTGAGGAGAAAAATAGAGTTAAGCAAAAATTCTATGGAACTTATTCAAGAATATATGGACTTCAGACTTGAAAAGGCGGACAAGGCAGAAGTACCAAAAGATGCTCTGAATATAGCAAAATTAATAGGAATAGATAAAAGATTTACAGAAATAATACTTGAAGAGTATATTAAGGAGGATTAAAAGAGATGAATAGCAAACTAAATCTTAACTGGAATTTAGTAGATGAAGCTCGTAAGTCAGCTAAAAAAATTGCTGCAGATGCACAAGTATTTGTTGATGCACACAGTACTGTTACTGTAGAAAGAACAATATGTAGATTACTTGGAATAGATGGTATTGATGAATTTGAAGTACCATTACCAAATGTGGTGGTAGATTTTATTAAAGAAAATGGAAATATTTCTCTTGGAGTTGCGAAATATTTAGGAAATGCAATGCTTGAAACTGGATTAAAACCACAAGAAATAGCAGAAAGAATTGCAAGAAAAGAATTAGATGTTACAAAAATGAAATGGCATGATGATTTTGAAATTAAATTAGCTCTTAAAGAGATTGCAGAGGCTAATGTAGAGAGAATCAGATCTAACAGAGCAAAAAGAGAAGAATATTTAAATGTATATGGAGATAAGAAAGGTCCTTACATTTATGTAATAGTTGCTACTGGAAATATCTATGAAGACGTTACACAAGCTGTAGCTGCAGCTAGACAAGGTGCAGATGTAATAGCCGTTATCAGAACTACTGGACAATCTTTATTGGATTATGTTCCATATGGAGCTACAACTGAGGGGTTCGGAGGAACAATGGCTACTCAGGAAAACTTTAGAATTATGAGAAAAGCTCTTGATGAAGTTGGAGTAGAATTAAAAAGATATATAAGACTTTGTAATTACTGTTCAGGACTTTGTATGCCTGAAATAGCTGCAATGGGAGCTCTTGAAAGACTAGATATGATGCTGAATGACGCATTATATGGAATCTTATTCAGAGATATAAATATGAAAAGAACTTTAGTTGACCAATTCTTCTCAAGAGTTATCAATGGATTTGCAGGAGTTATAATTAATACAGGAGAAGATAACTACTTAACTACAGCTGATGCTATTGAAGAAGCTCATACAGTTTTAGCTTCACAATTCATCAATGAACAATTTGCATTAGTTGCTGGATTACCAGAAGAACAAATGGGGTTAGGTCATGCATTTGAAATGCATCCAGATACTAAAAATGGATTCTTGCTTGAATTAGCTCAAGCTCAAATGGCTAGAGAGATATTCCCTAAAGCACCATTAAAATATATGCCACCTACAAAATTTATGACAGGAAATATTTTTAAAGGTCATGTACAAGATGCTTTATTTAATATGGTAACTATAATGACTAATCAAAAGGTACATTTATTAGGAATGCTGACAGAAGCTATCCATACTCCATTTATGTCAGACAGAGCACTTTCTATAGAAAATGCTAAATATATTTTTAATAACATGGAAGATTTTGGTAATGATATTGAGTTCAAAAAAGATGGTATAATGGTAAATAGGGCTAAAGAGGTTCTTGAAAAAGCTGCTGAACTATTAAAAACTATAGAAGGAATAGGAATATTCAAGACTCTTGAAGGTGGAATTTTTGCTGGTATAAAAAGACCATTAGATGGAGGAAAAGGACTGGCTGGAGTATTTGAAAAAGATTCTAGTTACTTTAATCCATTTATAGAATTAATGCTTGGAGGTAATAGATAATGTCTGGAGGTTTATATTCTACTGATAAAAAAGAATTTGATAAAACACTTGATCTTACGCAGTTAAGACCATATGGAGATACAATGAATGATGGTAAAGTTCAAATGAGCTTTACTCTTCCAGTACCTAATAATGAAAAAGGTGTGGAAGCTGCTATACAATTAGCTAAAAAAATGGGATTTATAGATCCAGCTGTTGCTTTTTCAGAAGCACTGGATAAAGAATTTTCATTTTATGTAGTATATGGAGCTACATCATATAATGTTGACTATACTAATATAAAAGTACAGGCTTTAGAAATAGATACAATGGATATGCATGAATGTGAAGAATATATTGCTGAAAATATAGGAAGAAATGTAGTAATGATAGGTGCAAGTACAGGAACAGATGCTCATACAGTTGGAATAGATGCTATCATGAATATGAAAGGATATGCAGGACACTATGGACTTGAAAGATATAAGGGAGTAGAAGCATACAATCTTGGAAGTCAAGTTACTAATGAAGAGTTTATCCAAAAAGCTATTGAATTAAAAGCTGATGCTTTGATAGTTTCACAAACTGTAACTCAAAAAGATGTTCATATTCACAATTTAACTAATTTAGTTGAATTACTAGAGGCTGAAGGATTGAGAGATAAAGTTATCTTAATAGCTGGAGGAGCTAGAATAACTAATGAGTTGGCAAAAGAATTAGGATACGATGCAGGATTTGGTCCAGGAAAATATGCTGATGATGTTGCAACTTATATTGTAAAAGAAATGGTTCAAAGAGGAATGGTTAAGAAATAAAATAAACAGTTTTGAGTTTTAACAAGCTCTGAATGAAAATTTGCTTGAATCACTAGTGATTTAATGCTAAAATATCATTCAGGGCTCTCTTTAATTTATGAGAGAATAATGAAAAGGGTGAGGGAGAAAATGAGACTTTTAAAAACAGCGTTGATTTCATTATTTATGATTGGAACTGCAGCTTTTTCTTTTGAGGGAGATGCTAGTTGGACTACAGTTGCAATATATGACAATGAGATGCCAGAGAACATTATTTTAAATGAAAAATATAATGGTGGTCATCCAAAAGTGTTGGATTATGTCTTTGTAAGGACAAGAACAGCGAATTTAAGAGAGCTACCAAGTACAAAGGGTAAAATCATAAAAAAATTTAATTATGATACTAAATTAAAGGCTTTAGAAAAAATATATGATTATGGTAACTACTGGTATAAAGTAGAAACTGATAAAGGTGAAATAGGATATATTTCTTCTATGGTAGTAAGAAAAAGAGTTTTTAGGTTTGAAAAAGCTATAGATAAAATAAAAGAGCTTGAAAACTTTATTGCAAAAGAAATGGAAGAAGGAAGAGAGGTAGTCAGTACAAATTCATATGTTCCTAATCCAAATAATGTGGATTTTAAAAGAGAAAAGGATAAATATGGAACTTCTCTTGATCAGAATATAGTTGGATGGTATGGAAAAGAAAAAATATTTGTGCCAGATAGGTCAGTACTTTCTATAGTAGAGCCTGGAGATAAAACTTCAAAAGTACATGTAGCATCAATAAAAGAACCTCTTGTTATTGAAAATAAGAGAATATCTAGAAATCCTAAAATAGATAAAAATTTTAGGAAAGTTATAGCTATAGATATAGAAAATCAAAATGTTATGGTCTTTGAAAAAAATGAAGATAATAAATGGGAAGTTATATCTTATGTATATAGCAAAACAGGAATAGAAAGTGAAGTGGGATTTGAAACACCAAAAGGATTTTTTATAGCTCCAATGGTAAAATATATAATGCCATATAATAGTGAAGTAGGAGAAAAGCAAGGATATGCAAGATATGCTATCAGATTTTCTGGTGGAGGATATCTTCATGGAACTCCTCTAAATTATGATGAGGATGCCAATAGAGAATTTTTTATGAAACAAAAGGAAAAAACTTTGGGAACATTTACAGGAACTAGAAAATGTGTAAGAACTACAGAACCTCATGCAAAATATCTTTTTGAATGGATGGTTAAAAGTCCAAATAAAAGCAGAAATGAGCAAGTCCCTGATGAAAATGTAATGTTTGTTATTTTCTAAAATAGTTTTGAGGAGGAAAAATGAAAAAAGTATTACTTATGATATCTGTTTCATTTCTTATTATTTTGACGGGGTGTTCTTCTGTAGATAAACAACCTTTAAAAGAATTGGTTATTGAAGAAACTGAAAATGAATTTGTAATGGAAGATATAGATGTTTCTAAAAAAACTCTTGAAGAAATCATAGTATTTAATGAAAAGGGTGTCACAATAAGAAGAGAAGGAAATAACTTAGTACTTTCTATGCCTGAACTTGTACTTTTTGATTTCAATAAATATGAAGTTAAAAATAAAGTTAAAGGAAGCTTAAATGCATTGGCAAAAGCATTGGAAGAGAACCCAGATATTAGAATTAAGATAGATGGGTATACTGATTTTATAGGAAGTGAAGGATATAATCTTGAGCTTTCTGTGAAAAGGGCTGATGCTATAAAAGACTATCTTGCTAATAGAGGAGTAAAACTTTCTAATATTTCTATTGAGGGGTATGGAAAACAAAATCCTATTGCTTCTAACCAAACTGAAAAAGGAAGAGCAAAAAATAGAAGAGTTGAATTTATAATTTCAAGAGATAAATTTTAGTATAAAAAACAGTTTTTTTATATGAAAAGATAAATTGTGATATATTATATGAGTATTAAAGATATACTTGCATATAATCTGTATAGATATAAATCTAGCTTTAAAAGCGTGTAATCTAAAAGCATTAGTTGCTTAGGTTACACGCTATTTTTTGCTGGAGGAAAGAAAAATGAATGAAGCAAAAGAAAAATAAGGTTCTGTAAGAGAACCTATTAAAGTTACAATACTTTCATTTTCTAGAGATATGGGATTTTTTATTTTATTTTTTATAGTTTAATCATACAATTTTGGTACCAGTGAGATGCTATGGGCAGTACCAATAGCAAGTATACTGGCTTTTCTTCTTGCTCCTATAATGATTTCAGGAGAATATAAAACATTGAAAATTTTAGAGAAAACTAATATATTAAATAATATAAGAATTTATAAGAAAGAATAACAAAAATAAGGTTGTAAAAACTTTCTATTTTTGTTATCCTTTCTTCATTTATTGGTTGGGAGATATTAAGATTATATACTTTAATTTTTAATATACCAAATATGTAATTTTAGATATATAAATTGAGAAGAAATTGAGGTATAATTATTATAGAAAAACAATCATAAAAAGGGGAAAAATATGAAAGTATTAATAACTGGGGCAACAGGAGGCATAGGAAGAGCTTTAATAAAAGTGTTTTATAGAAACGGTTGGGAAATATTAGCTGTTGGAAGAAATCAAAATATGTTAACAGAACTAAAAGAAAAATATAAAGAAAAATTAAATATATATTCTTTAGATATAGAAGTTGAAAAAAATATTGATGAATTATTTAAAAGTTTAGAAGGACAGCATATAGAGCTTTTAATAAATGGAGCTGGAATAGGAGAGCTAGGTTATTTTGAAGATATTTCTTATGGAGTCGAAAAGAGAATGATAGATATAAATATTATTGCTCTTATTAAATTTACAAAATATTTCTATGGAAAAACAGAGGGGATAATAAATATATCTTCTACTGCTGGGTTTCAATATGGAGGGCCATTAATGACTGGATATTATGCTACAAAATCTTTTATAAATAGTTTTACATTTGGATTAATGGGAGAAGGGGGAAAAACAAGGATGATGTTATTATGTCCAGGGCCTACTCTTACAAATTTTAAAGGAGTAAATAAAGAACTTAAAGGATTGGCAAAATTCTATACTACAACTCCAGAAGAGGTAGCAGAAAAATGTTATTCTGATTATCTAAAAGGAAAGAGAATTTCAATTCCAGGAAAAATAAATAAAATATTGTATTTTTTTAATAAAATGATGCCTATTATGTTTCAATTAAAGGCGATAAAAAAAATCCAAGAGAAAAAAACGAAAAAATAGTTTCGTTTTTCTGTAAAAATGGTATAATAATTTTTATCACGAGGGGGATACAAATGAAGAAAAAACTTATATACCTATTTATAATTATGTTGCTTTTTACAGGATGTACATATTTTAAAGTAAGGGAGGCTTTTAAAGAGGCTGATAAAGGAGAATATACAAAATCTCTGTATAATCTTGCAGCTATACTAAAAAATAATAGTGAAGATAGAAGAACTCTTGATGCTTTTGAACTTATATATCCAATGGGGGAGAAAGAATATTATGACAAACTTGATATGACAAGAAATAGAGATCTTACAGGATATACAAAAGCCCTTTTAAATCTCTTAAGAGTACAGGAAATATATTATTCTTTGCCTGAGGAAAGTAGAAATTCAATAGCTATTATAACTCCACCATCAGAAGAGAGAAATAAAGTAAGACAAGAAAGTGCAGAGAGCTTCTTCAAATTAGGAAATGGATTTCAAGCTGAAACTATAGAAGATAAACTTAGAAAATTTGGATTTTATTCAGAAGCTAAAAAATATGATATTGATAATAGAAAAGATATAAATAAAAAATATTCAGAAAGTATGGAGGATGCAAGAGTAAGATTTAATCTAGTAGTGAATGTATTAGCTGGAAGAAAAAATTTTAGTGATGATTTTAAAAAGTATACAATCAGCAATATAGGAACTTACCCTCTTTTTACAGTAAATGATAAAAGCAAAGCGAATGTAGATTTAGATATATCATTAAGTAATTTTTATTATTTCCCTCCTTCAGTAAATGTAATAAGTGGAATAGACAGTTATTTTGAAACTAGAATAAGAAGAGTAATGAAAAAAGTGGTCATTACTGAAATGGTAAATGGAAAAGCTGTGGAAAGAGTAAAATATGTTCCAGTAGATGAAGAATATGAAGTTGAAATATTCTATAAATATGAAAAATATATAAAAACAACATATGCAGAATATGATTTAGCTTATATATTGAAAGAGAAAAAGGATAATAGAGTAATAGCAAAAGATAGTAATAGAATAAGATATACAGATGAAGTAGTATGGATGAGATTTTATCCAATAACACATATAAAAGGAGGATATCATAGATTTCCTATAAGTGAAAATGAAAAATATGTATTAGATGAGGCTACTGTTGTAAGAAGAGCAATGTTAAAAGGAACAGATCAAATAAACTCAGAGTTGAAAACACTTGATTCTAATAGAATAATTGGATGGTAAAACTTTGGAGAAAATAAAATAACAGGGGAGGAAAATTTATGTTAGCAAAAGGAATGGAAAGTAGAAATCTAGTGGATAAAGTTTTTAGTGTAGCCAAAAAGGCTAAGGAAGCTGCTGAAAAACTTGGAGATGAGAAAGTAGTAAATGCAACAATAGGGTCACTTTATAATGAAGAGGGGAAATTAGTAGTATTAAAATCAGTAACAGAAACTTACAAAGAACTGCCACCTGAAGAAATAGCAGGATATGCTTCAGCCTTTACAGGAAGTCCTGAATATAAGGAAAGTGTAAAAAGATCTATTTTGGGAGATGACTATAAAGAAGAATTTAAAAATTATTATATGGAGGTAATAGGAACTCCAGGAGGAACAGGAGCAGTAAGTAATAGTGTAAAAAATTATCTCAATGAGGGAGATACTCTTCTTCTTCCAAAATGGTTATGGAGTCCATATATTCTTATGGCTTCTGAAAGAAAGGGAAACTGTGAATATTATACAATATTTGATGAAAATGGAAAGTTTGATCTTAATGATTTTTCAGAAAGAATATTTAAACTTGCAGAAAAACAAGATAATGTAGTAGTTATTATAAATGATCCATGCCAAAATCCTACTGGATATAAATTAACTATAGATGAATGGAAAAATGTTTTAAATATATTTGAAAAAGCAACTGAAAAAGCTAATATAATTTTAATAAATGATATAGCTTATATAGATTTTGATGACAGAAATGAAGAGGAAAAGAAAGAGTACAGAAATCTTTTTAAAAATCTTTCTTCTAAAATTCTTGTGATATTTGCTTTTAGTATTTCTAAGGCATTAACTAGTTATGGCTTGAGAGTAGGAGCACAATTAGCTCTTTCAAGTGATAAAGAAGTAATTAATGAATTTGAAAAAGCTAATTCATATTCTTGTCGTTCAACATGGTCAAATATCTCTAGAGGAGGTATGAAAATGTTCAGCGATATTATACTTGATAAAGAAAAATATAAAGTATTAAAAGAAGAGAGAGAAATGTATAGATTGCTTATTAAAGAAAGAGCAGATATATTTTTAAAAGAAGCAGAAGAATGTGGATTGAAACTTTTACCATATAAAACTGGTTTTTTCTTAACAATACCTATAGGAGAATTGACAGATAAAGTTGCTGAAGTACTGGAGAGAGAAAATATATATACAGTGGTACTGGATGAAGGAATAAGAATTGCTGTCTGTAGTGTAACAAAGAAAAAGATAACAGGACTAGCTGGAAGAATAAAGAAAGCGATAGATAAAGTTTCAAAATAATATTAAATAAAATTTATATTTTATATTGATAAAATATATTTAATGAAGAGTTAACATTTTAAATTTCTATTACAAAGACTATTCAATAATTGGATGATATGTGGTATTATCTTATTATAGAAACATAAATTTGTACCTTTTAAAATACTCAAGGAAGGGTGATAGATAATGAAAGAATTAGATTTAAGAAAAGTGACTGATGAAGTAGAAAGAATGTGTATAGAAGGAAATTACTTTATCGGAAAAGAAGTTTTAGACAAAATTAAAGAAGCTTATGCTAAAGAAGAATCAGAAGTAGGAAAGAATATTCTTGGACAAATCATTGAAAATGATGAAATAGCAGCTAATGAACAAGTACCTATGTGTCAAGACACAGGAATTGTAGTAGTGTTCTTAGAGATAGGAACTGAAGTAAAAATTCCTGGAGACATATATGAAGCTGTTAATGAAGGAATCAGAAGAGGATATGAAAAAGGATATTTGAGAAAATCAGTTGTAAAAGATCCTTTAGACAGAGTAAATACTAAAGATAACTCACCTGCTGTTATTCATACTACTCTTGTTCCTGGATCAGATAAAGTTAAAATAATAGTAGCTCCTAAAGGTGGAGGCTCTGAAAACATGAGTGTTCTAAGAATGTTAAAACCATCTGATGGAATAGAAGGAATCAAAAAATTAGTTATCGAAACTATAAAAAATGCTGGAGGAAATCCATGCCCACCTATTATAGTAGGAATAGGTATAGGAGGAAATTTTGAAAAATGTGCAATTCTTGCTAAAGAAGCACTAATGAGAGATATTAATGATAAGAGCAGCAGCCCTATCAATGCTAAATTAGAAGAAGAGTTACTAGAACTTATAAATAAAACTGGAGTTGGACCACTAGGACTAGGAGGAAGAACTACAGCTTTAGCAGTTAAAGTTGAAACTTATCCATGTCATATAGCAGCTCTTCCAGTTGCTATCAATCTTAACTGCCATGCAGCTAGACATAAAGAAGTAGAATTATAATTTTTAGTTTAAGCTGAACAATAATAAATGTAAGTTTTAGGAGGGATCGATAATGGAATATAAAATCACAACACCATTGAAAGAAGAAGATATAGTAAAATTAAATGCAGGAGATACAGTAAAAATTACTGGAGTTATATATACAGCAAGAGATGCAGCTCATGCTAGACTTGTAAAATTACTAGAAGAAGGAAAGGAACTTCCTATAGATGTAAGAGGACAAGTAATATATTATGTAGGACCTACACCAGCTAAACCAGGAAAACCAATTGGAAGTGCAGGGCCAACTACAAGTTATAGAATGGATGCTTACGCACCTAGACTTATAAAAGAAGGATTAAAAGGAATGATAGGTAAAGGAGCTAGATCAAAAGAAGTTAAAGATGCTATTGTTTCTGAAAAAGCTGTATATTTTGCAGCAGTAGGGGGAGCAGCAGCTCTTATAGCAAAATCTATCAAAAAAGCTGAAATCATTACTTATGAGGATTTAGGGGCTGAAGCACTAAGAAGATTAGAAGTTGTAGATTTCCCAGCAATAGTTATTAATGATATCTATGGAGGAGATCTTTACCAAGAAGGACAACAACAATGGAATGAGTTAGATAAATAGCTCTAAATAAATTAAAAATTAAAGGCTCTCTTTAATAAGGGAGTCTTTTTTAATTTTTAATATACTCTAAAATTTTTTCTATGAAATTTTTCTTTCTTTTAGTTTTTACTCTTTTTTTTATTTCATTTTTTAAATATTTTTTATTTTTATTGTTGGAACATAACATACACATTTTAGCTTTACATATGGAACAATTTTTTTCTATTTTTTCAAGTTTTTCTGTACATTCTTTTAATTTGTCCATTCATATCTCCCAAAATTTTTTCTTTTTTTAATTATACCATAAGAAGTGGTAAAAATTACAACAGACTAAATAAAAATATTATATGAATCAATAAATTTTTTTCAAGTATAAGTAATTTAATAAATAGGTTGAATTTCTTAAATAAATGTAAAAATAAAAAATTTTGAGTATAATATTATCTTTTTTTTAGTACTTTAAAATTTTTTAGATTTTAAGATAATAAAACACAATATCTCTATTGACATTTTGAGAAAAAAAAGGTATCCTTAATTAATAAATATAAAAGGAAAATTTGAATTTAAGAGATATTATAATTTGTTTTTTAGTATATATATTACAAAGTGAAAGTAATAAAAATGGTATATTTAATATATATGCTTTATTGAAAATATAAAACAAAATATAAAACAAAATATAAATTTTGGAGGATGGTATGAAAGAAATAGATTTCATTAGACTTTATTCAAAGAAAAACAAAACTAAAAATCTGAAAATATCAAAACAAAAAATAAAATTGATATGGGAATCCATCTATGAAGCAATAGATACTGATGGAAGTTTGACATTATTAAATATGGGAATGTTTGAAAAAAAGGAATTGAAGGCAAGAAAAATATATATTCCAGTAAATGGAAAAATATCAGTTTCAAAGCCTAAAAGTGTAATAAAATTTAAAGCAGGAAAAGGGTGGATAAAACTGATAAATGAAAGTAGTGATAGATATGAATAAAAAAGATCTTATAGAAATTTATAAAAATAAATCAAATATTGAAAGTACAATAGAAGCTAAGACAGATATTAATGATTTTATAGAAGTTCTAAAGAAAGCTATATTAAAAGATGGGGAAGTAAAGTTTCATGACAATGGAATATTTGAAATTTTAGAAAGAAAACCAAAAATAATATCTAATCCCGCAACAAGAGAATTAATAACAATTCATCCTAAAAAAACAGTGAAATTTAGAATGTCAAAAGGGACAAAAGAATTATTTAACAATAAATAAAAATGTAAGTACATCATTGAAATATGATATATGGTGTACTTTTTTATTTGTATATAAATATAATAAAATTTAGTGAAAATATGTATTAAAATAATATTTTTTATTTTAAATATTAAGATTTGATATTTTTTATTGTCAAAATCTTATTAATATAGTATTATTTTAAGTAAGAGATAAATTCAAGATAGGTGGTCGAAATGAAAATCAGAGAAGTTTTAGAAAGGAATCCTGTTATTCCAGCAGTCAAAAATGATACATATTTAGAAGAAGCTAAAAACAGTAGCAGTGAAATAGTTTTTGTTATAATATCAAATCTTCTTAATGTAACAGATATAGTTGCAGAGTTAAAAAAAGCTGGAAAAATAGTTTTCGTTCATGTGGATATGATTGAAGGATTATCAAGTTCAGCATATGGTGTAGAATATATAATAAAGAATACTGGTCTAGATGGAATAATAACTACTAAACATAATGTTGTAAGTCTTGCAAACAAAAATGAAATTCCTGTAATACAAAGATTTTTTATACTTGATTCATTTTCATTTAAAAATACAATTGCTCATATTCGAGAAAATAAGCCTAGTGCTGTTGAAATTCTACCTGGAATAATGCCTAAGGTAATAAAAAAAATAAAAAATTTATTAAATATTCCAATAATAGCTGGAGGGTTAATTGATGAGAAAGAAGATGTAATTAATGCCTTGAAAGCTGGAGCAGAAGGAATATCTACCACTGATAAGAACTTATGGGAAAGTTAGTGCTGAAATGGTACTTATTGAAAAAAAATAGTTGACAAAGTGTTAAAAATGGAGTAACCTTATATTAAGTTAATAAAGCTTGGAGAAGTGAGAAGCTTAAAATAATTATCTTTCTAAAAAGAAGGGTAAGTATTTTAAGTTTTTTTTATTTCAAGTTTTATTAAATAATTAAATTAACAACAAGGAGGATTTTATGACACCAAGTTCAATGTATCTAGCAGAATTTATTGGAACAGCTTCGTTACTGCTTCTAGGAAATGGAATTAATATGACTCTTAGTTTAAGGAAAAGTTTTGGAAAAGGCGGAGGATGGATGGTAACATGTTTTGGATGGGGACTTGCTGTATCTATGTCAGCATATTTGACTGGATGGGTAAGTGGAGCTCATCTTAATCCAGCATTATCTATATCTCTTGCACTTAGTGGAAGATTGGCACTTAATCTTTTGCCAGGATACATAATTGCTCAGTTATTAGGGGCAATGGCAGGGGCTACGCTAGCTTATCTTACAAATAAAGATCTTATGGATGATGAGCCTGATGCTGGAACTAAATTAGGAGTATTTGCAACTGGACCAGCAATTGAGAACAAACCTTGGAATTTAGTAACAGAAATAGTTGGAACGACTATTCTGGTAGTTGGTATCCTTGCAATAGGATATGGAAGTAATGAAGTTGGGTCAGGAATGGGACCTTTCTTGGTAGGAATGCTTATTTGCGTTATTGGAATGGCAACTGGTGGAGCAACAGGATTTGCTATCAATCCAGCTAGAGATTTAGGACCTAGAATGGCTCATGCTCTTCTCCCTATAAAGGGAAAAGGTGGATCAAATTGGCAATATGCTTGGGTTCCAATTGTAGGACCAATAATTGGTGCAGTTTTAGGAGTATTATTTTTTGATGCTTTTGTTGGTAAATGCATAGCTTGTATAATATAATATAAATGTAGAGAATTTGATTTAGGTATATATTTTATAGGAGGTTATTTCATGGAAAAAAAATATATTGTAGCTTTAGATCAAGGAACAACAAGTTCGAGAGCAGTTGTATTTGATAGTGATCAAAAAATAGTAGGTGTGGCACAAAAAGAATTTACTCAGATATATCCAAAAGAGGGATGGGTAGAACATGATCCAATGGAGATATGGTCAAGTCAGAGCGGAACTCTTGCAGAAGTAATAGCTAAAGAAGGAATATCACAACATGATATAATAGGAATTGGGATAACAAATCAAAGAGAAACTACAATAGTTTGGGATAAAAACACAGGAAAACCTGTATATAATGCAATAGTATGGCAATGTAGAAGAACAGCTAAAATATGTGATGATCTTAGAAAAATTGAAGGACTTGAGGAATATATTAAAGAAAATACAGGATTGGTGCTTGATGCTTATTTTTCTGGAACTAAAATCAAATGGATACTTGATAATGTAGAGGGAGCAAGAGCAAAAGCTGAAAATGGAGAGCTTTTATTTGGAACAGTAGATACATGGCTTATATGGAAACTGACTAATGGAAAAGTACATGCTACTGACTATACAAATGCTTCTAGAACTATGATATACAATATAAAAGAATTGAAATGGGATAAAAAACTTCTGGATATTTTAGGAATTCCTGAATCAATGCTACCAACAGTAAAAGATAGCAGTGGTACATTTGGATATGCAAATCTTGGAGGAGCAGGAGGTCACAGAATACCTATTGCAGGGGTAGCAGGAGACCAGCAGTCAGCTCTTTTTGGACAGGCTTGTTTTGAAAAAGGAGATTCAAAAAATACATATGGAACTGGATGTTTCCTTCTTATGAATACAGGAGAAGAAATGGTAAAAAGTCATAATGGACTTATAACTACTATTGCTATTGGATTTGAAGGAAAAGTTGAATATGCTCTTGAAGGAAGTATATTTATGGGAGGAGCAAGTGTTCAATGGTTAAGGGATGAATTGAAACTTGTAGGAGAGTCAAAGGATACAGAATACTTTGCAAGAAAAGTAAAAGATAATGGTGGAGTATATGTAGTACCAGCATTTGTAGGACTGGGGGCTCCATATTGGGATATGTATGCAAGAGGAGCTATATTAGGACTTACTCGTGGAGCAAATAAAAATCATATAATCAGAGCTACTCTTGAATCTATAGCATATCAAACAAGAGATGTAATAGAAGCTATGCAGGAAGATTCAGGAATTAAGTTAAATCATCTGAAAGTAGATGGAGGAGCAGCAGCTAATAATTTCTTAATGGAGTTTCAAGCTGAAATACTTGGTACATCTGTAAGAAGACCAGTGATACTAGAAACTACAGCTTTAGGAGCAGCTTATCTTGCAGGACTTGCAGTGGGAATTTGGGAATCTAAAGAAGAAATTAAAAAACAATGGATATTAGACGAAGAATTTACTTGTAAAATGCCTGAAGAAGAAAGAGAAAGTAAATATAAAGGATGGAAGAAAGCTGTAGGAAGAGCTATGAAATGGGAGGAAGAAGAATAGCAAAAAGCTTGACAAAATTCTAAAAATGAGAGATAATAGAAAAAAAGAAAATATTGACTAGAGATGATAGTGGGTCAAGCATATAGTGGGAGAAAAATCCTACTTATTTGCTTGACCCTTTTTTCTTAAAAAGATAGGAGGGTACAATGGTAGATGTTGTTGTAATAGGAAGTGGAATAATGGGAGCAGCAGCGGCCCGAGAATTATCTAAATATAATTTGAATATAATAGTTTTGGAGAAAGAGCATGATGTATCTAATGGAACAACAAAGGCTAATTCAGCTATAATTCACGCTGGGTATGATGCACAAAACGGAACACTTATGGCAAAGTATAATGCATTAGGGAATGCTATGTTTGATGACCTTTGTAAAGAAATAGATGCACCTTTCAGAAGATGTGGATCATTTGTTCTTGCTTTCTCAGAGGAGGAAAAAGAACATTTAAAAGTTCTATATGACAGAGGGATCAAAAATGGGATTCCTGGAATCGAGATATTAGAAGGAGTAGAGGTATTAAAAAGAGAGCCTAATATAAATAAAGAAGTAGTTGCAGCTCTTTATGCTCCAACAGCAGGGGTAATAGGTCCTTGGGAATTTACTATAAAATTATTAGAAAATGCTGCTGAAAATGGTGTAGATGTACAAACAGACAGCAAAGTTTTAGATATAAAAAAATTGGAAGAGGGGTATCTTGTAAAACTTGAAGATAGAGAAATACTTACTAAAACTATTATTAATGCCTCAGGGGTATTTGCTGATGAATTAAATGCAGTGATAAGTAATGATCAATTTAAAATAATACCAAGAAAAGGAGAATATTTTCTTTTAGATAAAGTACAGGGAACTCTTACAAACAGTGTAATATTTCAGTGTCCAACTGCCCTAGGAAAAGGTGTATTGGTAGCACAGACTATCCATGGAAATCTTATAACTGGACCTACAGCTTTAGATATAGATGATAAAGAAGATGTATCAAATACTGTAATCGAAATGGACGTTATAAAAAAACAATCTGTAAAGAGTATACCAGAAATAAATTTCAGAGATAATATAAGAAACTTTGCTGGACTTAGAGCAGAAAGTGACAGAGGAGATTTTATAATAGGAGAAGCTCCTGATGCACAAGGATTTTTCAATATTGCTGGAACAAAATCACCAGGATTGTCATCTGCTCCAGCAATAGCATTAGAAATAGCTACACAAGTACTTAATAGATTAGGAGATGTAACCAAAAAAGAAGTATTTAAACAAAACAGACCTCAAATACATTTTATGGAACTTGCACCTGAAGAAAAAGCTAAGGTTATAGCTGAAGATCCTAGATATGGAAGAATAATATGCAGATGTGAAAATATCACTGAAGGAGAGATCATTGATGTTATTCACAGAATGGTAGGAGCTAAGACAGTAGATGGTATTAAAAAGAGATGCAGACCTGGATCAGGAAGATGTCAAGGTGGATTCTGCGGACCTAGAGTACAGGAGATACTGGCAAGAGAGTTGGAAACAGAATTAGATGAAATAGTATTAGATAAAAAAGGTGCATATATTCTGACAGGAAAGACAAAATAGGGAGGAAATGCAGATATGAAATATGATTTAGTTGTAATAGGCGGAGGACCAGGAGGTCTTGCTGCTGCAGTAGAAGCTAGAAAAAATGGAATAGAAAGTATATTAGTTATAGAGAGAGATAAAGAACTTGGAGGGATACTCCAGCAATGCATTCATAATGGATTTGGATTGCATGAATTTAAAGAAGAGCTTACAGGACCTGAATATGCTCAAAGATTTATAGAAAAACTTTATGAAATGAATATTGAATATAAATTAGATACAATGGTACTTGATCTTACAGAAGATAAAAAGATACATGCTATAAATACTAAAGATGGATATATGATAATAGAAGCTAAAGCAGTTATACTTGCTATGGGATGCAGAGAAAGAACAAGAGGAGCTATATCTATACCAGGAGACAGACCATCAGGGATATTTACAGCAGGAGCAGCACAAAGATTTATCAATATGGAAGGATATATGGTAGGGAAAAAAGTACTTATCTTAGGATCTGGGGATATTGGACTTATTATGGCTAGAAGACTTACGCTAGAAGGAGCAGAGGTTAAAGCAGTTGTTGAACTTATGCCTTTCTCAGGTGGATTGACAAGAAATATAGTCCAGTGTCTAGATGATTATGATATTCCATTATATTTAAGTCATACAGTTGTAGATATTATAGGAAAAGAAAGATTAGAAAAGATAATCATAGCAAAAGTAGATGAAAACAGAAGACCAATACCTGGAACTGAAATGGAATATGAATGTGATACACTTCTTCTTTCAGTAGGACTTATTCCAGAAAATGATATTTCAAGAAAAACTGGGTTGGAAATTGACAGAAGAACAAATGGACTTGTAGTAAATGAAATGATGGAAACAAGTGCTGATGGAATCTTTGCTTGTGGAAATGTAGTACATGTTCATGACTTAGTGGATTTCGTAAGTGCAGAAGCTAGAAGGGCTGGAACAGCAGCAGCAAAGTATATAAAAAATGAAGCTAAAACTGGAGAATACAAAGAAATAAAAAATGGAAAAGGGATAGTATATACAGTTCCACAAAAATTTAGAGCTGAAAATGTTGATAAAGCTCTTGAGGTTTTTATGAGAGTAAATAATATATATAAAAATGTAAAACTTGAAGTAAAAGATGAAAACAAAATTCTTATTAGTCTAAAAAAACAACATCTAGCTCCAGGAGAAATGGAAAAAATAATGATACCCAAAAAAATACTTGATACAGCAGAAGGAAAAGAATTGACTGTAGAAATAACAGGTGGTGAACAATAATGAAAAGAAATATGATATGTATAGTTTGTCCTTTGGGATGTCATCTTACAGTGAATACAGATACTCTTGAAGTAACTGGGAATAGCTGTCCAAGAGGAGAAAAATATGGTAAAGAAGAACTTACAGCTCCTAAGAGAGTAATAACATCAACAGTAAAAATAATAGGGGGAATTCACAATAGAGTTCCTGTGAAAACTAATGATTCTATTCCAAAAGAATTGAATTTTAAATGTATGGAACTTTTAAAAGATGTGGAATTAAAATCTCCAGTAAAAAAGGGAGATGTTGTTATAAAGAATATATTTGATACAGGTGTAGATGTAGTAGTAACAAGAGATATGTAAAAATACTAATATTGAGTGATTAAAGACCAGTTTATAAAATAATAAACTGGTCTTTTTATATTTATAAAAAATTAATATCATTTTAATATCTTTAATTGTATCAAATTAATACTGGATAAAAATTATATATTTAAAACAAAACGATTATATGATATAATTTTCTTAAAAACTATCTTTTTGTTCTCTTTTTAAACGAATTTTATTATGGATTAAGAAGGTTATAATTTCGTAATATAGAATATAAAAGATTTTTTTGTATGTCTGAAACTTCAAAACTATTATAAAAAAAGGAGGGAAAGAGGTCATTGTAAATGTAATTTTTAATTAATTCTAAATAGTTTATTTAAACAAAAAATATAAGAGTAGTATCTAGGAACCAAAGTATAAATATATACCTGATAATACTAGAAGAAATTACTAAAAATTTAACTTGGGGAGGATATCTATGAAAAAAAATGAGATTGAGAAATCTCTAAAAAGATTTTTAAAAAGAAAAGTCAGTTATTCAATTTCACTTTTGGTAGCATTTATGATAACAGGCGGAATAGCTGCAGGAGCAGGAATAACAGCAGAAGAGATTCATGAAACAAAAGAAGAGCTGCTGACAAAGATTCAGAGGGAGAGAGAAGAGATAAAACAGAAATTGCTGGAGAATGATTCTAAATTGAAAGCATTGAATCTGGATTCAAGAATCCTTTTAAAAGAAGCAGATTTTTATTCAAAACCAGTAGAGCCAGCTTATGGTTTTACAATGATAGGAGGATTTAAAAAAGCTGATAGTGTAGGGAAAGACTGGAAAGGGAGTGTAAGAGGAGATACTCCAATGGATAAAATGAGAAAAAGATTTAATGAGGTACATGGAAACTCTACAGAAAATGGAGAAAAGGGAACACTTTTGGAAGCAGCCCAATATACACATAATAATAGAGCAGGAGGATATGCATCAAGTGGCTGGATAAATATGAATGGAAATTATCATTTAAATACTAATGTATATGATGCAGAGGCAAAATTATTTATTCTTCCAGTAGTAAAGGCACCAGTAGTAATAGAACCTACAATACCAAATGTATCATTTACAGTACCAACAGCTCCAACAGTAATACCAGTGACATCACCAGCAATAGCATCAATAACAGTAGGAGCAGTAAATGTAACAGCTCCAACAGTAGTAACCCCAACAGTGACACTGCCGACAACTCCAGCAGCACCAGGAGATATAACAGTAACAGTAAATGAACCAAATATAAATGTGAACATAGGGGCAATAAATGTAGCAGGACCAGGAGCATTAAATATTCCAACTTTATCAACTCCAAGTTTGAGTATATCAGTTCCATTAAATCTACCACCTAGAGTAGAGGATCCTAATCCAGTAGTAACAGTCCCAACAGCTCCTCCAGTTCCAACTTTTACTGCATTTACTCGTGGAAGAGGAGACTGGATGGGAGGGTTTACTTTTATTCAGGGAAGAATGGACTGGAATAGAAGTATATATGCATGGGAACAAGGAAGTCCCAGACCTAGTTTGCGTGGAGTGAATAGCCAGCCTATGTTTAATGTAGGAGGAATAATATCGGGAAAAGGAAAGGCAAGCACAAGTAAAATAACAGCATATACAGCTTCAAATGGGGTTGTAACTAATAGTTATACAGATATAAAAGCTTCGGTTACAGTTTCAGGAGGAAATCCAAATAATCAATATGGGGCAATTCCATATCCAACATTTGAAACAAGTATTGGAGCCATTCCAGGAATGACAGCAAATACATACTATAGTGCTGTAGATACTGGAGCATTACCAACAAATTTACCAAGTGGAATTACAAATAATGGAACTACAAGTAATCCAAATTCAATACGTTATCAACAATCATGGATATTTCAAGGAGCACCAACAGTCCAAGATATGGCAATAAAAATAGGAGGTTCTCCAACATACTCTACAGCAGTATTTGCACAAACTGGTGGAATTGTAATGAATAGAGTAGCCTTAGAATTAGCAGGAAGAACAATAATAGGTCAGTTAAGCACAGCAAATGTGTATAATGTAAAATTTACTGATGTAGATATAAACATAACAGGAAATGAAAATAGTATTCTTACAACACAAGTATTTCCAAATACTCATGTTTATTGGGCTTCAACAAATGCCAGTTTAAGCACAGTATGGGGAAGAAGTTTAACAGATAATATTGCAAGTACAACTGCTGTTGATTTTGGGGGAACTAAATTAGCTTCTAGCACTAGTAAAAATACAATTTTTTATATAGCAGCTTCTTCAATGCATAGATGGAATGGCTATTCAAACATGGTACCATTACCTGGTCAAAGTACACCTGCATATGATGAAAACTCAGAATCATATTTTATATATGCCCCTGTATTTGGCAATATGAAAGTACAAAATACAGGAGGAAATGTTACTTATACAGGAAGTGGAAATGTTGGTGTATGGGTGGCAGGATATGTACCTGATAGAACAAAATGGGTAGTTGGAAGTTCTCTGGCTCCTTCATTGGATCTGGGAACTATCTATTTACAAGGGGATAAAAATGTGGGGTATTATCTTGCAGGAAGTGATGCAAGACCTGATGCTAATGGAGTGTTTCAAGGAAATGTAGCAGTAGATACTAAAATAGGAACAGATCTAGATGGAAGCAGTGGAAACTCTCAAGTAGGTACTGGAAATATTGCTGGAAATGATAATAGTAAAAGTGAAGATAATGTTGCTATTTATATAGCATCTGGACAAAGAAGTGAAATGAATAATTTAATAAATGGTTATAAGCAATATTTTCCTGCAACTTTAGGATTCCAAGTAAATACAGTATCAACTCCAAGCCTTGTAGGTATTGCAAATGGATCAGAAATAGGATATCCTTATTTAAATGCTGATCCTATAAAAAACCTTACAGTTTCTAATTTCAAAATTGAATTAGGTAAATATTCAAAAAGAGGAATTGGAATGATTGCTAAAAATGGAAGTGTAGTGGATGTTAATATCGGAACAACAATTTCTGACAATGCTGGAACTGGAATTGACAGAGCAACAGAAAGTATATTGTTTTATGCTGAAGGAGTGTGGCAAAATCCTAGAAAAGCATTAACTGGGGGAATATATGATAAAGAGGCCTATGGAAGAGGAGAAAGTATAACAGGAAAAAAATATATTTCTAATTTTAATTCAACTATTAATGTAAATAATAATATAGTAATGAATAGTTATAATTCAATTGCTCTATTTGCAAAAAGCGGAGCAAAAATAACAGGAAAAGATATAACTATGAATGGATATGGTTCTAAAGGTGTTTTTGCACATGGAGTATATAATTATGCAGCAGGAACTATAGTAGATTCAAATGGGGCAAGTGCCAATGTTCAGCCTGACACAACTATTACAGTAGATAATATTACTGCTAAAGCAAATGGAATCGTTTCTGCTGATAAAAATAATAATATAGGAGCAGCTGCCATATCAGGAGAAGGAGCTTCAAAAGGACTAGGAAATACCAATGTAATGGTAACAGGAAAAGTAGATGTTACAGGTTTAGGAGCTTTTGCAAGAGGAGATAAAGCAACTGTTACTATATCAGGAGCAGGTAGTAATATTGTAAGTGGAGATAATGGGGCATTAGTTGCAAAAGAAGGTGGAAAAATAAATTTTGGTGGTGGAACTATAGAGCATGAAGTAGAAAATAAACTTGCTTTTTTCTCTGAAAAAATAGGGGCCCAAGTTTCCAATATAAATTTTACAAATAATACAACTCTAAATATAAGTAAAGGTGTAGTTTTCTATGGAGATTCAAATGATTATTCAACAGTAGGAAAGATTGGAGCAGAAACAGGAAGATATACAGGAATGGGAAAGTTGACAGTAAATTTAACTGGTCATGGAGTAAATCTTGGTGTATTTAGAAATATTGATGTAACATGGGATGGATCAGCAACATATGTAAATGGCTTGAAAACTATTCCTAAAGTTGCAGCTATAAATACAGGAACATATTGGTATAAAAGTAGTTTAGATGGAGGGAAAATTTCAATTCAAACTAATGTAAATAGAGATAATATATCAAGTGGAGGAACTTCAGGAGATGGATTTAATGACATAATTATGGAGAGAAAAGAAGTTACTTTAGAATCTGGATATACAATAACTTCTGCTAATGGAAATAGTATGTTGTTAGGATCAAATTCAACAGCAGCATTGAATACTGAATCTGGTTATACAATAAAAGGAATTATTGATATCAGTAATACATTAGGAAGTTCAACAACAGCAGCATATACAAGTTTTGGATATATTGATGTTGATACTTCAGGAGAGCTTAAGGTTTCAGAGGGAATTGGAGCTTATGGTGTTAATGGAAGTAAAATGATAAATAATGGAATAATAGAAGTTACAAACTCAAATAATATAAATTCTGGAATAGGAATGGCTATACTTGCAACAAATGCTTCTGGAACTCAAGATACCTATGGAAAGAATACAGGGAAAGCTGGACTATGGGGAGAAGTTATTAATAAAGGAATTATTGATATAACTGGTACTCATGGAATAGGTATCTATATGGAAAATAATCATAATAGTGCACTTAAGACCCAAATGGCTATATATAATGAAGCTCCTATTACATTGGGAGGTAATGGAAAAGGTATTGTAATAAGAAGCACTAATACAACTGGAGCTGGAGGAACTCTTACTTTGAAAGATTCTGGAAGCGGAAAAGATATCAAAGTTGGTAAAAATGGAATAGGTATCTATGCTCAAGGTTCAGATGTAAAAATGGATGGAAATTATGGAATAGAAATCCAAGAGGGAGGAGTAGCGCTCCAATCAGAAGGAAATAGTATAATATCTCGCACTAATGCAGCAGATAAACTTACAGTGGACTATGCAGGAACTTCTGGAACAGGGAACACAGCTATCGGAATAGCTTTTAAAGGAGTGACAGGAAATACATTTAATAATAATATGAATATGGATGTATTGAATACTAATGGTGCAGAAACTATAGTAGGTATCTATGGATCAGGAGCAGGAACTCTTACTAATAGTGGAAATATAACAGCAGAATCTACAGGTTCTTATGGAATAATTTCAGAGGGAGTAGATGTAGTAAATACAGGACTAATAACAGTTGGAGATAGTGGACTGCCAGTAAGTAGCGCAATAGGAATTTATGTAAAAGATGCTTCTGTAGATGCAGTTGGAAAAGATATTGTGATACAAGGAAATGGAGACAGCTCAACAAGTACACACCCTATAGGAATATATGCAAAGAGTAGTATTGCAGGGAACAGAGAAATAAAAGTTACTAATGGAGCATCACCAATGAGTATTGCAGGAAAAGCTGGAATAGGAATATATGTAGAGGATACTGTTGGAACAGCTTTGAAATTAAATAATTCATCAAATATAGTTTTAGGAGATTCATCAGCAGTAGCAGACAGAAGATTTGGAATATTTATGACAAATGCTAAAAATACTGCAAATGAAACAAGTGGAATAATAACTGTAGGAGAAAATAATATAGGTATCTACAGTAAAGATTCTATACTTAAAAACAGTGGAACAATAAATGTGACACATAATGCATCTGGAACAGAAAATATAGGGATACATAATGTAACAGATAATGAAAACTTTACATTTAGTAATTCTGGAACAATAAATGTAAATGGAGTATCAAATATAGGTATCTCTGCTAAAACAACAGGAACTCACCAAGGTTCAATAGAACTAAGTGGAGGAACATTAAATGTAACAGCAGCAAGTCTTGCTGATGGAGATATTCCATTAGGAATATATGCATCAGGAAATAATATAACAATATCTTCAACAGCTTCAAGTAATATAACTGCAGATCCTAATGCTGTTGGAATATACATAGATGGAGATAATACTTCAAAAACAAGTGGATTAATAAACCTTTCTCTTTCATCTGATACAGGTGGTAAGATGGGAATAGGAGCCTACTATAAAGGTGGCGCTTTTGCAGATGCGGGAACAATAAAACTAAACAGTACATCTACAGCGCTAAGTGGATCAGATCCAGTAAGACCTATTGGGTTATACTATGGAACAGGTTCTACACAAAATAAAACTGATATAGAAATTATATCAGGAAGCAATGAAATTATAGGAATGTATGGTTCAACTTTAGCACCATTTACTAACAGTGGAAATATAACATTGAATGCTAAAGGAATAGGGGCATACTTCATAGATACAGATGTAACAAATAGTGGAAATGTAACAGTAAATGCCAATGATGGATATGGAATGTACTTCAAAGGGGGAGATTCTTCATCAACAGGAACTATAACAGCCACAGGAAGTAATTCTGCTGGAGTTATTGTAACTCAGGCAGGAGCTGAGTTTACAAATAGTATAGGAGGAATAATAAATTCTGGAGGAACATCATCAATTGGTGTCTATGCAGAAAACGGAACAACATTTACAAATGCAGGAACTCTGAATTCTACTCTTGCAGGAGGAAGTATAGGAGCCTTTGCTAAAGGTTCTACAATAGAAAATACAGGAACAATTGGGTCACATAATCTTGGACTATATGGAAAAGATGCTTCAACTATTAACTATACATCTGGAACAATGACTATTAACAGTGGAGTAGGAATACTTGTTGATGGACTGACATCAACTGTTAATCTTAATGGTGGAACTATAACAGGAACTGCTAATAATACTACATCAGTAGTGGGAAAAAATACTGGAATAGTAAATCTAAATGGAACAAATATATCTCAGAGTGGTTCTGGAACAGTAGGAATAGTTATAGAGAATGGAAGTTCAACTCTAACAAGTGGAAATATATCTGTAGGAGCTGGAGGAACTGGAGTATATGCAAAAAACAGTGCAATAACTTTATCTGGATATAGTGGAAATATCACTATGGGAAATCAGGGAATAGCTATGTATTCTGAGGATTCAGCGCTGTCTTCAGGAACATTGAATGTAAACTATACTAATACTGCTAAAGGAGTAGGTATATACTATGAAGGAACAAATCCAGTAACAAATAACATAACAATAAATCATACAGGAGATAATCTTGTAAGTATATTTGCTGATGGAATCTCTCTTACAAATACAGCAGCTCAAACTATCAATGCTGATGGAATTGGAATATATGGAGACAATGGAGCAGCAGTTTCTAATCAAGGAACACTGACTTTATCTGGAGATGATACAATAGGTATCTATTTAGATGGAGCAAGTTCTACAGTAACAGATATGGGAACTATAATAGGAACTCCATCAACAGTTGGTAATAAGATAGGAGTTTATGTAAATAGTGGAGATATAATAGGAAATACAGCATATAACTTTGATATTGATGGAGGAATAGGAATCTATCTGAAAAACAATGACATAAGCTATACAGGAACTATGACTGTAACAGGAGATTCTACAATAGCAAACAGAACAATAGGTATATATGTAGATCCAGGTATAACAGGGACTCTTGGAGCAAAAATAAATGTAACAGGAGAAGATGCATTAGGTATATATCTTGCTGAAAACATGGGAGTAGCAGCAAATATAACGTATAATGGAGAACTTAATATTACATCTTCAAGTACAGCAAACAAAGGAATAGGGGCTTTACTTGAACAGGGAAGCACATTCACTTTAGGTGCTGGAGGAAAAGTAGATATAGGTGGAACAAATAACATGGGATTCTATGTTAAAAATGGAGCTAACCTTAATGTATCAGGAGGAACAGTAACAAATACAGCAGCAGGTATTTTTGCATACTTAGATAATGGAAATCTTCATTTTACATCGGGAACTCCTGTAAATATTAATTTTGCCAATGTAATAGTATCAGGAGTAGCAGGGAATATACTTAATGATACTGCTATAACTGTAGGAACAAGTGGACTGCAAGGAGATAGTGGAGCAACAATAACTAACTCTAACCTAGGAACTATCAATGGAAATGTAGTAAATGCAAAGGCTATGGTAGGAACAGGAGTGGGAACTACTCTTGTAAATGCAGGAACAATAAATCTTACAGGGGATACATCAATAGGAATGTATACTGAAGATTTTGCTGTTGGAACATCAACAGGACATGTATCAGTAGGGGATAAGTCAGCAGCATACTATGTTGGAACTGATGGAACTATGAATATAAGCGGAACAGCTTCAGTAGGAGAAGACTCGACTTTACTATTTGGCGCAGGAGGAACAATCAACTATACAGGTGCTGATATAGTTATGAGCAATAAAAGTATAGCTCTTACACTTTCTGATTCAGCTGCTTCAGTAGATTTCAACACTAGAGAAGTTACAACAGGAACAGAGGGAACGGGAATATTCCTTACAGGAACAGGAGATATTTCTAAAGTGACAAATCTTGCTAAATTAAATGTACATAATAAAGCAACAGGAATATTTATGGATAATAATGTAGCATTGAATACAGGAATGGCTATAAATATCATAGGAACAGAAGCTATAGGAGTATTTACTACAAATAATGGTAATATAAATTATTCTGGAAATATGAGTTCCTCAACTATAAAAAATAAAGGAATAATCAATACAGGAACAGGAACTACTGTAAATAGTGGAACTATTCAACTTACAGGAGATTCTAGTATAGGTATGTATGGTGAGAATGGAACTATGATAAACAACTCATCAATAGAAGTAGGAAATGGAGCATATACAGGACTGATACTTAATTCAGCAGTAGCTATGTATGGTAAAAATGTAACTTCTGTATCAAACAATGGAAATATAAAAATAGGAAAAGATGCAGTAGGTATATTTGGAGAAAATACTGTTGTAACAAACAGTAATTCTATTCAAAGTACAGGAGCAAAGAGTACAGGAATTTATGGACTTCAGGGAAGTGCTTCAAATACTGGAAGTATAGTGTTAGGAGATAGCTCTAATGGTATATTTGTAAAAAATGGAACTACAATAACAAATACAGGAAATATAACAGTGGGAAATACTAATTCAGCTGGAATCTATGGAGCAGGAACTACTTCAGTAGATCATAACAGTGGAACAATAACTGCTGGAAAAGAATCTGTTGGAATAGCTACGGAAAATGGAAACATAACAGTAGCAAATGGCACTGTTATCAATGTAGGAACAGATTCATCATATATATATTCTGCTTCAGGAACAGGAACAAATAATACTAATCTGTCATTAAGCGATCATAGTATAGGGATGTATACAAAATCAGGAACTATGATAAATAATGCTAATATAATAGTAGGTAAATCAACTGTAGTATCAGGACTACCTCCAAAGATTTCAGTAGGAATGGCAGCAGAATCAGGAACTGTGGAAAATTCTTCTTTGGGATATATACATGTACCTGATAATCATGGAGTAGGAATGGTAGCAAATGATCTAGGACATGGAATAAACAGAGGAACTATTCGAGTAGATGGAAATCTTGCTTATGGAATGCAGGCAACTAAAGGGTCAACATTGGAAAACCATGGAGCAATTATAGTAGATGGAGCAAATTCAAGAGGAATGGCAGCTACTGATTATTCAATAGTAAGAAATCATACTACAGGAACTATTACAGTAAATGGAGCAGACAGTGAAGGAATTTATGTAGACTATGGAGCAACTGCTGAAAACTATGGAACAATAAATGTAAATGGAGCAGGAAGAACAGGAATATATTTAGGTACTGATGGAGTTCTTCTTAATAAAGGAACAATAAATCTATCAGGAGAAGCAGATGGAGTTATAACAGGTAGTGGAAGTCTGACAAATGTAGGAGATATAACTATCAATGGACCAACAGCTTCAATAGATGGAATAACTATTACAAATACAGGAACAATAACAGTAAATGGAGCTCTTGATTTTGGAACTATAACTTTAGGAAGTACAGCAGGACATATAGGAACAATAAATGCTGATTCATTTAATAAAGGACAGTTTATAGTTCTTCCAAATGTAACTCAGGGAAGCAATCATGATATGTATACAGTACAATATCTAAATGGAATTACAAATGTACCAAATCATGGATCTATAACAGCAATATCTCATTCAGTTTCATTTATAGCAGATGTACAAAAAGATGATACTGATCCTAATTTAATAAGAGTAGTATTGGTAAGAATACCATATAAGAAACTTCTTGCTGGAACAGATGCTATAGAGTTTGGAAAAGGACTGGATGAAATTTTTGCAGGAGCGGCAGATAAAGAACTTGAAATGTTTGATGCATTAAAAAATATATCAGATAAAGATGAATTGGGAGCTACATTTGATAATGAGCTTAGAGGAAATGTATATGCAAATATCCAAACTAGAATGCTGGATATTAATGAAGTATTTACTACATCATATGAAAATCTGAGAAACAACAGACTTTATTCAAGAGAAACTCTTAAAATAGGAGCTATCATGACTGGAGGAGAAACAAAGAGCAGAAGAGCAGGGGTTGAAGATTATGAATCTAAATCTCTTGGAACAATGATATTAAAAGAGTATGATCATATGAAATATGGAAGAGTATCTAACTGGAGTGTAGGATTTACACAGACTAAATTTGATTTTGATCCTGGATCAAAAGAAACAGTTTACTCACTGAATGCAGGAGTAGGATTTGAAGACTACATAAAAGACAGCAAGAATCTGAAATACTACACAAGAGGAGAGATAAGTGTAAATCATCATGAAACAGACAGAAAGATACACTTAAGCAGTGGAACATATGAGAATACAGGAAAATTCTGGTCAGGAACAGTAGAATGGAAAAATAAACTAAGATATGATATTCCATTGGATAGTGAAAAGATAAATATAGGATTATTTGGAACATTCAACTTAGGATATGGAAAGTTTGAAGATTTCAAAGAAAGTGGAGATGGAATAGAACTGGATATAGAATCAAAAGATATGTACATAGTAAGACCAGGAGTAGGAGCAGATATAGCTTTCAACAAATATGCGCAGTCAGGAAAATATAGTCTGATAGGAAAGGCAACAGCAGAGTATGAACTGGGGAAAGTATATGATGGAGCAAATAAGGCGAAAATTAAAAATACAGATGCAGGATACTATGACTTGGAAAAACCTAAGAAAGTAAAAGATATAATAAAAATAGGTGCAGAGCTGAAATATGAGACAAGAGAAGGACACAGCATAGGATTTGAAGTAACAAGACAAGAAGGAAGTGTAGATGCAACTAGATATGGAGTAAATCTAATGTATAGATTCTAAAAAACAGGGAGCTAAGTGTAGTGAACCCTTTTTCTTAGACAACTTATTTTAAGCATTGATTAATAAGGATTGATTCCTATATTGCATAGGAGTTAATCCTTTTAATTTTGCCTTTATTCTTTTAGTATTGTAATAATCTATATATTCATCTATTGCTGATTTTAATTCTTCTATTGTTCTATAGTTATTTTCTTGTCCATAAAACATTTCTGATTTCATTATACCAAAAAAACTTTCCATTAATCCATTGTCTAGACTATTTCCTTTTCTTGACATACTTTGAATTACCTTTCTTTTTTCTAAACTTTTTGTATAAAAGTTATGTTGGTACTGCCACCCTTGATCACTATGCAGTATTAAACTTTTGATATTAGAATTAGTTTTAAATGCTTGAGTTAACATATCTATTATTTGATAAGAGTTAGGAGAGGAAGATACATTGTATGAAATTATATATCTTCCATAAGCATCTAGTATTGGAGATAGATACAATTTATTCCTTCTTAAATTAAATTTTGTTACATCTGTAAACCATTTTTCATTTGGTTTATTTGCCTCAAAGTTTCTTTTAATGTGGTTATCAGCTACTTTTCCAATTTCACCTTTATATGAAGAATATTTTCTCTTTTTGCGCATAATACTATGTAAATTTAATTTATTCATAAGCCTTAAAATATTCTTATGATTGACTTGTAATCCTTGATTTTTAAGTTCTAATGTGATTCTACGATAACCATATCTTCTTTTATGCACATAAAATATATCTTTGATTTTATCAATAATATCTTGATTCTTTATATCTATATCTTTTTTATTTATGTAGAAATAGTAAGTTGCTCTTGCTATACCTGAAATTTCAAGCAAGATTTTGAAAGGATACTTTGCTCTAAGTTCAGCTATTACTCTGATTCTTTCTTCTTTTGTAGCTCCTTTTTTTGAACCAGAGCATTCAACTTTTTTAAATATTCTATCTCAGCTTCTAAGTATAGATTTTTCTCTTCCAACTCTTTTATTTTTTCTTCTAAAGTCAAATTGGCATCATTTTTTTTCTTAATTTTCTTTGTCATAGATTTTTTTCTCCCTTTAGGTTTCTCTATGATATTATAGCAGTTTTCTTTATACTTTTTAATCCAATTTGCTAAAATTCCACGCGAAGATAAGCCAATATCAATAGCGACAGATATAGCTGACTCAAAATTTATTAGTACTCTATTAATGGACTGTAATTTAAATTCCTTAGAATAATATCTATTTTTATCGTTCCTAAGTATGGAATATCCATGTTTTCCAATTAACCTAAAAAGGTATTCTACTGTATGAACATTGATATTGAAATTTAGAGCTATTGCTGCAATAGTCTCTCCTTTTAATCTTCGTTCATAAATTTCTATTCTTTGCTCTCTTGTTAATTTAGCCATAAAAAATACACCCTCCATCTTATTTGTCTAAGATTTTGGGTGCACTTCAAAGCTCCCTGTTTTTATTTTACTATAGATATTTCATCTCCAACTTTTACTGCTCCACCCTTTAAAACAATAGTAAAAATTCCCTCTCTAGGCATGATACAATCTCCTACAGCATGAAATATAGCACAATGTGAATGGCATTCTTTTCCTATTTGAGTTACTTCAAGCAAGATACCTTCATTGATTTTTAATTTTGTTCCAACAGGAAGTTTTGCTAAATCAATTCCTTCAACTATAAGATTTTCTCCAAAATCTCCTTGATCAACATTTCCACCTTTTTTTATAAAATCAGATATTTTTTCATTTGAAAGAAGGCTCACTTGCCTGTGCCAATTACCAGCATGAGCATCATTTTTAAGTCCATGATTTTCTATTAATATTCCTTCTTTTATGTTTATTTTTTGAGTTCCTTTTTTCTCACTAATACATACAGCTAGAATTTTTCCCATTTAAAAATTTATCCTCCTATTTGATTCATTTTTCTTTTATCTATGTTTTCTTTGATATCTTCATCCATACTATGATGTTCAGGTTTATTGTATATAGCATTAAAAATAATTTTTTCCAGTTCTTCATCAGTTGTTCCACTTCTCATGATTCTTTTTAAATTAATCCCTTTGTTCCAATGGAGACATAATTTTAAAAATCCATCAGGAGTCAGTCTTATTCGATTACATTTGTCACAAAAACTATGTGATAATGGAGTTATAAATCCTATGTTTCCTTTGGAAAAACTACTTTTAAAATATTTAGCAGGGCCAGAGCCGATTTTTTCATTAATAGGAAATAGTTCTCTCTCTTTTTGAATTATTTTGATAACTTCATCATTAGAAACAGAAACAAAGTTTTTTCCTTCACCAATAGGCATAAGTTCGATGAAGCGAATATCTACTGGATAAGTTTCACTGAATTTGACAAAATCCATAATCTCATTATCATTTTTTTCTTTGATAAGTACTATATTTAGTTTTATTCTTTCCACACCTAATTCTATTGCTTTAAAAATATTTTCAAGAACTTTCTCAAGGGAACCCCCTCTTGTAATTTCTTTGTACAGAACAGGATTTAAAGTATCCAAACTTATGTTTATTTTTTTTAATCTATTTTTCATAAGTGATTCAAAATGTTCTCCAAGAAGTAATCCATTAGTTGTTAAACTTATCTCTTCAATTTCTTCAACAGAACTAATATTTTTTAGTATGTCAGTGAAATTTTTTCTTACTAAGGGTTCTCCACCAGTAAGACGTATTTTTTTTATTCCAATTTTACCAAGAATTTTTACTGTTCTTTTTATTTCTTCAAAAGTAAGAAGTTCTTCTCTTGGAAGAAAATTCATATTTCTTTCGCTCATACAATATTGGCATCTAAGATTACATCTGTCAGTAATGGAAAGCCTCAAGTATTCTATTTCTCTTCCTATTTTATCTATCATAATATTCCCTCATTTTCTAAAAAATAACTGTAATTTCTTTCATTATATAATAGCATACTTTTAAGATTTTTATAAAAATAATTTTGATTGACAATAACTGGATTCTGGATTATCCTTTAAATAAAGAAATTTAAAAAATATAAGGAAGAGAATAACTATGGAAAAAGTAAATGATATCATTGTAGTAAGAGGCGGAGGAGATATAGCCAGTGGAGCTATCCAGAAGCTTCATAGAAGCGGATTCAAAGTTCTTGTCTTAGAAATAGAAAAACCATCAGCAATCAGAAGAAAAGTAGCTTTTTGTGAAGCTGTTTATGAAAAAGATATTGAAATAGAAGGAATAAAAGCTCAATATGCAGGAACAGAAAAGGAAGTAAGGGACTGCTGGGAGAAAGATGTAATTCCAGTAATGGTTGATTCAAGAGGTAAAAGTATAGAGATATTTAAACCAATAGCAGTGGTTGATGGAATACTTGCCAAAAAGAATTTTGGGACTAAAAAAAGTATGGCACCAATAACTGTAGCTTTAGGACCAGGTTTTTCTGCACCTGAAGATGTAGATATAGTAATAGAAACTATGAGAGGACATAACTTGGGAAGACTTATTACAGAAGGGACAGCAAGTGTAAATACTGGAGTTCCAGGAATAATAGCAGGAATAGGAAAAGAACGAGTAATCTATAGTGAATTTAATGGATATATCAAAAATATAGAAAAAATTGGAAGTGTGGTAGAAAAAGGAGATATAGTTGCTGTAGTAGAGGAAAATTATATCTATTCTCCAATTTCTGGAGTTTTAAGAGGAATAATAAGAGATGGATATAAAGTTACAGAAGGATTAAAAATAGCTGATGTAGACCCAAGAATAGAAGAAAAAGAAAATTGTTTTACAATTTCAGATAAGGCTAGAAATATAGGTGGAGCTGTATTAGAAGCTGTTCTTTATTTGAGAAAGATAAAGGGAGTATAATATATGGAAGATAAAATATTAAATGAAATATCTAAAAGAACATCTCAGGGAAAAAAAGCAGCATTAATTATGATAACAGAAGCTATTGGTTCGACTCCTCGTAAATCAGGAGCTATGATGGGAGTATTTGAAGAGGATATCATAGGGACTATAGGTGGAGGAAGTATAGAATATAAAGTTATTCAAACAGCTAGAGAGCTTATGAAGAGTGGAGAAAGTCAAGAATTTTCATATAATCTGACAACTGATGATGAGCTTCGTATGAATTGTGGTGGAAGTATGAAAGGATTTATAAAAATTTTTTCACCTTCTCCTAAACTGTTGATATGTGGGGCAGGTCATATTGGCCAAAAGCTTTTTAATATAGGTAAAAATCTAGAATTTGATATAAAAATAATAGATGACAGAGAAGAACTGAAAATAGATGTACCTGAACTTACTTTAGGGAGTTTTGATGAAATACTTAAAAATGAGGAAATAACTGAAAATACTTATATAGTTATAGCTACAAGAGGTCATGTACTTGATGAAAAAGTACTTGATTTAGTAAAAAATAGAGGAGCTAAATATATAGGAATAATAGGGAGTAAAAGAAAAATAACAAATTTAAAAGAAAACCTTGAAAAAAATTCTAAAATCAGAGATAATATATATGCGCCTATAGGACTAAAAATTTCCAATGGAACACCAGAAGAAATTGCAATTGAAATACTTGCTGAAATATTGCAAGTAAAAAATGGAGGAGAATTGATACATAGGTCACTTTTTTAAATTAAAGGGCATTAATATGTTCTCATATTAAAATAAAAAATATTTAGGAGGAAAAATCAATGAAAAAAATAATTCACACTGAAAAAGCACCTGCTGCTTTAGGACCATACTCACAAGCTATTGAAGTTAATGGAACTCTTTATGTATCTGGACAAATTCCATTTGTTCCTGAAACAATGACTCTAGTTTCTGACTGTGTAAAAGCTCAAACTAAACAATCTCTAGAAAATATTAAAGCTATACTTGAAGCTGCTGGATATACTTTTAAAGATGTAGTAAGAGCTGGAGTATTTATTAAAGATATGAATGATTTCGCAGCTGTAAATGAAGTTTATGCTGAATATCTTGGAGATGTAAAACCTGCAAGAGCATGTGTAGAAGTTGCTAGACTTCCAAAAGATGTAAAAGTTGAAATAGAAGTTATTGCTGTAAAATAGTGATATATGATTAAAATGGGGAGAAGTTCAACAGTTGGATTTCCTCCATTTTTTTATAATTAAAAAACCTAGTTTTAGTGGAATAAAAAATACAAATATGTTAGAATAAAGTGTATACAATAAAGGGGGGAGATTTTTAATGTTGGAAGAACTTTTAACCAGTCAATTTATTATTTTGGCCTGTTTATGCTTTATAGGAGCATTTATTGATTCTGTAGCAGGAGGTGGAGGATTGATTTCACTGCCAGCTTATTTAGCATCTGGACTACCACCTCATATTGCATTGGGAACAAATAAATTATCAAGTTTTTTTTCTGGAGTAGGAAGCAGTGTAAACTATGCAAGGTCAGGAAAAGTCAACTGGAATCTTATGAAAAAACTAGCTCCATTTTCTTTTGTAGGAGCATTTATTGGAGTAAAACTTATAATAGGAACAAAACCACAATATATTAATTATATAGTATTTACTGCTTTGATAGTGGTACTTGCATATACACTGACTAATAAAAAGATGGGTCATGAAAGTACATTTACAGATTTGAATAAATCAAATATTACCAAAGGAATGATAATGGCTTTAATCATAGGATTCTATAATGGATTTTTAGGCCCTGGAACAGGTTCATTTCTAGTATTTTTTCTGATGAAAATATATGGATACGATTTTGTAGAAGCTAATGGAGATTCTAAAATTTTAAATTTAGTTGGAAATTTTACAAGTCTTTTAGTATTTGGAATCAGTGGAAAAGTATATTTTCTTTATGGTATACCTATTTCAATAATAATGCTGCTGGGAGCTCAATGTGGTTCAAGATGTGCAATAAGTAAGGGAAGCAAATTTATAAAGCCTGTATTTCTTATTGTAACCACAGTAACTGCTTTAAAAATGTTAAAGGAAATGTTTTAAAATATCAAATACGTTGACAAAGAATTAAAAATAGATTAAAATTTAATAAATGAATAAAGCTATGTGAATGGAGAAGCTTAGAATAATTTTCTTATAGAAATATAAGAGAATTATTTTGAGCTTTTTTTAATAAAAATTTGGGAGGTAAATTTTATGAAAAAAATGATTAACAAACCAGAGAACATTGTAGAAGAAATGGTTAGTGGAATGCTTAAAGCTTATCCAGAGTATCTAAAAAAAGTAGAAGATTTACCAGTTATAGTAAGAAAAGATAAGAAAATGGGGAAAGTAGCTTTAATTAGTGGCGGAGGAAGTGGACATGAACCTTCACATGCTGGATTTGTTGGTTATGGAATGCTGGATGGTGCAGTGGCAGGAGAAGTATTTACATCACCTAGTGCTGATAAAGTCTATGAGGCAGTAAAAGCTGTAAATAGTGGAGCTGGAGTTCTATTGATAATAAAGAATTACAGTGGAGATGTAATGAATTTTGAAATGGCAGCTGAAATGGCTGCAATGGAAGAAATAGAAGTGAAAAAGATAGTGGTTGATGATGATATTGCTGTAGAAAATAGTACATATACTGTTGGAAGAAGAGGAATAGCTGGAACAGTTTTAGTACATAAAATGGTAGGAGCAGCAGCTGAAAAGGGATACTCTTTAGAAGAACTTGAAAAACTGGGAAATAAGGTTATTGGAAGAACCAAAACGTTAGGAATGGCATTAGAACCATGTATGGTACCAACTACAGGAAAGGTAAGTTTTGAGTTAGCAGATGATGAGGTGGAAATTGGACTTGGAATTCATGGGGAGCCAGGAACACATAGAGAAAAGATTCAACCAGCTGATGTACATGTAGACCATATTTTAGAAAAAATATTTAAAGAATCAGATTTAAAAGAAAATGATGAGGTTGCTGTATTAGTAAATGGATTGGGAGAAACTACTTTAATGGAGCTTTTTATAATTAATAATAGAGTATCTCAAGTCTTAGAAGAAAAAAATATTAAAATTGCTGATACAATTGTTGGTAATTATATGACATCTTTAGATATGGGTGGATTTTCAATCACTTTAACGAAATTAGATAAAGAAATGAAAGAACTTTTAAAAGATAAGGCAGATACTCCAGCATTTAAAAGATTTTAGGAGATGAGAAATATGGAATTATTAAGAATAATAAAAAAAGTAAGTGAAAAAATAATAGAAAATAAAGATTATCTTACAGAGTTGGATAGGGAAATAGGAGATGGAGATCATGGTGTAAACCTAGCCAGAGGATTTGAAAAAGTAGAAAAAGAACTTTCTAGTATGGAAGCTATACAGCCTTTTGAAGTATTTAATAAGATAGCAATGCTGTTGATATCTAATGTAGGAGGAGCATCAGGAGCACTCTATGGAACTGCTCTGATGAAAGGAGCAGCTTACCTTAAAACTAAAGAAGAAATAACTCCAGAAATAATAGCTGAAACATGGAATGAAATGATAAAGGGGATAGAAATGAGAGGAAAGGCTGTATTAGGAGAAAAAACTATGCTGGACACTCAAATCCCTGCCTATGAAGCCTTTAAAATAAAAGCTGATACTGGAGCAAATATTAGAGAATGTTTTGAATTTGCAGAACTTAAAGCAAAGTCTGGAATGGAGTCTACAAAAGACATAGCAGCTACAAAAGGAAGAGCAAGCTATCTGGGAGAAAGAAGTATAGGACATCTTGATCCAGGAGCTGTCTCATCATATTTGATTATAAAAACTGTAAATGATGAATTGAAAGGATAGTGATTATTGTGGTAGGGATGGTAATTGTATCTCATAGTAAAAAGCTTGCTCATGAAATAATTGAATTATGTAATGAAATGAAAAAATATGATTTTCCTGTTATAAATGGAAGTGGGACAACAGGAAATCATCTAGGTTCAGATCCTATGATTATAAAAGAAGCTATTGAAAGTGCTTATTCAGAAGATGGAGTTTTAATATTTGGAGATATAGGGAGTTCAATTTTAAATAGTGAGATGGCTATGGAATTTTTGGATGCAGAATATGACAGAGCCAAAATAAAGATAGCTGATGCACCAATAGTAGAGGGCACTCTTATAGCAATGGCCATAAATGATGGAAAAACTTCTTTAGAAGAAATATTGGAAGAATTAAAAGATTTGAAGGAATTTAATAAAGTATAACTTTTTTATCATAGAAAATTATGATTTGTAAAAATTTTAATTATTTAATACTCTTATTAATTTTTACTGTAGTATAAATATTATATTTAAATAAAAAATCTCTCTTAGAATTAATTTAATTTCTAAAAGAGATTTTTATTTTGCTTTATAAATTTTAACTACTGTTTTTCAGCCATTTCTTTAACTTTTACATAATCTACTTTTCCTGTACCAAGTAAAGGTAATTTATCTACTGTAACAATTTTTTTAGGAACCCATAATTCACTGTAAAGTTTTTCTTTGAAATAGTTTAGCATTTCTTTACTGTTAATATCATTTTTTTCTGTGACTAGAACTAACTGCTCTCCTTTCTTTTCATCAGGAATGGCAGTAACAGCACTAGGAGAGTCTTTAAGATATCCATTTATTATTTCTTCTACAGCAGTAAGAGAAACCATTTCACCAGCTATTTTAGCAAATCTTTTAGCTCTTCCCAAAATAGTAACAAATTTATTTTCATCAATATCTACAATATCCCCAGTATCATACCATCCACCTTCTGGCTGGACTACTTTTCCATCTTTCAAGTAGCCAAGCATGATATTTTTTCCTTTTATCCATAGTCTTCCGCCTTTTTCTATTCCAGGAACAGCTTCCAGCTTATATTCTATATCAGGTAAAAGTCTTCCTACACTTCCTCTTTTTTGATACATAGGAGTATTTACAGCAATAACTGGACTGGCTTCTGTTACTCCATATCCTTCTAAAACTCTTACACCAAATCTTTCCATCCATTGATAGTAAGTAGAGTCTTTTAATTTTTCTGCTCCTACCATAGCATATTTTATATTATAAAAATCATAAGGATTAGCCTGTTTAGCATATCCATTAAAGAATGTATCTGTTCCACATAAAATAGTAGCATTAGAATCATAAACTAATTCTGGCACTATTTTGTAATGTACAGGAGAAGGATAGAAAAATACTTTTATTCCTGAAAGCAAAGGCAAAATAGTTCCTACTCCTAGTCCAAAAGAATGGAACATAGGAAGAGCATTAAACATAATATCCTGACTTGTAAATGAAAATAGTGAAGTCATTTGAAATCTATTAGCCTGTAAGTTTTCATGACTTAAAAGCACAGCTTTGGGAATTCCTTCAGATCCTGATGTAAAAAGAATAGTACAAGGATCATTATAATTTGTTTGTGGAGCTTTCTTTAAAAGATAATTAAAGAAACCAGATAATTTTGTAGCTATATTTATTTTTGATTGAAACTCTTCAAGATAGATAATTTTTACTCCATTTTCTTCTAAAGTTTCAACGAGATCTTCTAATTGAAGCATTTCTATCATTCTTTTAGCTGTAATAACTGTTGATATTTCAGCAGTTTTTATGCATGATAATATTTGGCTTTTTCCCTGAGTAAAATTAATCATAGCAGGAATCTTGCCAATAGACTGCATTCCAAAGAATACCAAAGCATTTATCATTGAATTTGGAAGAATCAATCCAATATTTTTTTCTTTAAAGTTTCTTTTTATAGCTTCTCCAATAACATATGATTTTAATATGAAATTTTTGTAGTTCATAGGCTGTCTGGAAATATCTTCCATAATCATATGTTTTTTACCATGTATTTTAACAGCATTTAACAGTGATTTAAAAATACTTTCTTTTACAGGAGAAGATTTAAAAATCATAGAAGTCATAATTTCATAAAGCTGATCTCCTATTTTTTCCCTCTTTACACTTCCTTTATCTCCTTCAGATAACTTTATTTTAGTAGGAGGAAGTATTGTAATTTTTATTCTAGGAAAAAGTTTAGTTTTAAATTTAGTTTTTAAATATGAAAATTTTGAATATTGAGCACCATCTATTCTGATAGGAAGAATATTAGCATTAGCTTTTAAAGCTACTACCCCTGCTCCCTCATATACTTTCATCAAAGAACCTGTTACAGTTATTCTTCCCTCAGGGAATATAATACACTTTTCATTGTTTTTTAATTCATTGATAAGCTGTTTTAATGCTAAAGGATTTGTAGGATCAATAGGGTAAAGTTTTACCACTGGTTTAAATATTCTTATCCACCATTTTTTAGCAATTGTTGTATTAATTGCAAATATCAATTTTTCTGGCATGAAAGAAGCAACAAGCAATCCATCTAGCAAAGAAGTATGATTTGCAATTATAAGGACCCTTTTTCCAGCTTTTTCATAATTTTCCAGACCAGTAACTTCCATCTTGAATATAAGGGCAAGAATACTCTGTGCCATAGATCTAGGAAGAGCATCTGGAATGATAGTAAGTATATATAAAGATACACATAAACAGATAATAGATATTAAGAAAAAGATATCTGATATAATAAATCCTATTTTAAAAAGTCCAAGAACAAGAGCAGAGAAAATTACTATTCCGACAGCATTCATTATATTATTTCCGGCTATGATGGTAGCCAGATATTTCTTAGGTGCTTTATTCTGTAAAAAGGCATTTAAAGGAACTATATACATTCCCCCAAAGAAAGCGAGAAAAAATAGAATAAAAGATAATTTTACCCCTGGTATTGATTTAAAAAATGCAACTGTTCTAATATGAGTTTCAGGAGTTACATAATCCTTAGTAAAAAGATAAAGGAAAAAAGTAGCAATACCTATTCCAATAGAACTTAATGGAACAAATGTAGGATGAACAATACCTCTCATTACTTTCGTACAAACAAAAGTTCCAGCAGCCATACCTAATGAAAAGATAAACATAAATACAGCCACAGCATTTCTGGAAAGTCCCAATAAATCACTGCACATAGGGTAGAGCTGAGTAAGGATAACTGCTCCAAGTGCCCAAAACCATGAGAGCCCTAAAATAGTTATGTATATACTTCTTATTTCAGATATTTTCTTTAGTGTTAATTTTATAGTTTTAAATATATTGAAACTCATAGATAAATCAGGTCTTGGAGCTGGAGCAGATGGTATCTTAAAACTACTCAGCATACCAAGGAGAGAACAGAAAACAAGTATTCCAACAGTTATCTCTGGTGATGTGATATGAGCTCCTAAAATAGTTCCAAGTAATATAGAAAAATATGTAGCTCCATCTATTATAGCATTTCCTTCTATTAATTCACATTCTTCAAGGTGCTGAGGAATAATAGAATATTTAACAGGACCGAAGAAAGCTGACTGAATACTCATAAAAAACAGAATGATGATAAGTCCATAATAAAATTTAAAGAAAACTGCAGCAGCAGTAAGTATCATTAATATAAACTCTGCACATTTTAAAACTTTAGCAATCTTATCCCTGTGATATTTATCAGCCAACTGTCCAGCAGTGGCAGATAAAAAGAAAAAAGGAAGAATAAAGAGAATAGAGATAAAATTCAGCAACATTCCTTCATGATCTCTATTTAATGTAAGATTGTAAGTAATAAAAGCCATGATAGCTGTTTTCAGCATATTATCATTAAAAGCTCCAAAGAATTGGGTTATAAATAAAGGTAGAAATCTTTTATTTTTTAACAGCATATATCCTCCAAAAATTGTAATTTATCTTTAAAATATAAAATGTTAATATCTATACAACAAGGCATATAGATATCTATTTAAGTATACATTATTTTTTCTTTTTTTCAAAGTATCTTTTATTAAGTACTACGCCTTATTATTTAGAATCTTTTTTCTTAATTTCCAGTCAGGCATATATTTTTCTACAAAATTCCAAAACTCTTTTTGATGATGAGGATATGGAAGATGTGAAAGTTCATGTAAAACCACATATTCAATAGCTGGAAGAGGTTTTTCTATAAGATGAAGATTATATGTGATTATTTTTCTTGTAGTATTACAAGAACCCCATCTGCTTTTCATGCTCCTTACTTTTATTTCTTTTGGAAGATATCCAACTTTTTCTCCTGTTTCCAGAGTAAGTTTTTCTAAAATAGATGATATTTTTTCTCTGAACCATTTCTCAAGAATTTTCTTTTTTTCATCAACTGATTCAGGTTTTTTACAATAAATATATATTTTTTCTTCATCTTGTTCTATAAAATTTTTCCCTGAAGGAATAATTTCTAAAATATATTTTTTTCCAAGATAGAAAATTTCATCACCATTTACATAAGAAATAGGTCTTCTATTAGAATAATATTGACTAATAGAATTAATTTTTTCTATTATCCATTTTTCTTTCTGCATAATCAGCTGCTCTATATATTTTTGAGGAACTCTTTTAGGAGCAGATACTAATACTTCGCCATTTGAGTTAATTTTTATTATAATATTTTTTATCTTTTTTCTTGTTATAGTTACTTTAAAGTTCATAAAATTCCTTTCTAAAAATAGGGTTTCATTAATTATACCACATAAGGAGCTTCGTTTTTAGTTGATTTTTTTTGGATAATCTTTTATAATGTTGTGTAAGCGATAAAATAATTAGGAGGAAATTTATGTTGCAAAAGCATAAGAGAAACTTTTCGATAATTGCTCATATAGATCATGGTAAATCAACAATAGCAGATAGATTGTTAGAGTTTACAGGAACTGTAACTAAAAGAGAAATGAAAGAGCAGCTTCTTGACTCTATGGATTTGGAAAGAGAAAAGGGAATAACAATAAAAGCTCAGGCAGTTACTTTATACTATAAAGCAAAAGATGGAATAGAATATGAATTAAATCTTATAGATACTCCAGGACATGTGGATTTTATTTATGAAGTATCTAGATCACTGGCAGCCTGTGAAGGTGCTCTTCTTGTAGTAGATGCAGCTCAGGGAGTGGAAGCACAGACACTTGCTAATGTATATCTGGCTATAGAAAATAATCTGGAAGTAGTACCAGTAATTAATAAAATTGACCTTCCAGCAGCAGACCCAGAAAAAGTAAGACATGAAATAGAAGATATAATAGGTCTTCCAGCTGATGATGCAGTAATGTGTTCAGGAAAGACTGGGATAGGAATAGATGACTTACTAGAAGCAATAGTAGCTAAAGTACCAGCTCCAGCATATGATGAAGAAGCTCCATTAAAAGCATTGATTTTTGACTCTAAGTTTGATGATTATAGAGGGGTCATTACTTATGTAAAAGTTTTAGATGGATCTATTAAAAAAGGAAACAAGATAAAAATTTGGTCTACAGAAAAAGAATTTGATGTACTGGAGGTTGGAGTATTTGCACCAACTATGAGACCACAAAATGAACTTACTTCAGGGTCAGTTGGGTATATTATTACAGGAGTAAAAACTATTCATGATACAAGAGTTGGAGATACTGTAACTAATGCTAAAGAGCCGTGTATGTTCCCATTAGAAGGATTTAAACCAGCTCAGTCAATGGTTTTTGCTGGAATTTATCCTTTGTTTACAGATGATTATGAAGATTTAAGAGATGCACTTGAAAAATTACAATTAAATGATGCTTCACTTACATATGTACCAGAAACTTCACTAGCTTTAGGATTTGGATTTAGATGTGGATTCCTTGGACTTCTACATATGGAGATAATTGTTGAAAGATTGAGAAGAGAGTATGATATAGACCTCATTTCGACTACTCCATCAGTTGAATATAAAGTAAATATGGATAAGGGAAATGTTCTTGTTATAGATAACCCTTGTGAATTTCCAGATCCAGGAAAAGGAAGATTATCTGTAGAAGAACCTTTTATAAGAGGAAAAGTAATAGTACCAAAAGAATATGTAGGAAATGTAATGGAGCTTTGTCAGGAAAAAAGGGGAATTTTCATAGGTATGGACTTTATAGATGATACTAGATCACTTCTTACTTATGAGCTGCCTCTTGCTGAAATTGTAATTGATTTTTATGATAAATTGAAATCAAGAACTAAGGGTTATGCTTCATTTGAATATGAACTTGTAGGATATAAAGAATCTGATCTTGTAAAAGTTGATATACTTGTATCTGGAAAACCAGTGGATGCCTTTTCATTTATAGCTCATAGAGATGGAGCTTATTCAAGAGGAAGAGCTATCTGTGAAAAACTTAGAGAAGTCATTCCAAGACAGCAGTTTGAAATACCTATTCAGGCAGCATTGGGATCAAAAGTTATAGCAAGAGAAACTATAAAAGCTTTTAGAAAGAACGTTATAGCTAAATGTTATGGTGGAGATATCACAAGAAAGAAAAAACTTCTTGAAAAACAAAAAGAAGGAAAGAAAAGAATGAAGAGTATAGGAAATGTTGAAATTCCTCAGGAAGCATTCGTTTCAGTTCTCAAGTTAAATGATTAATTAATTGAATAAAAAGAGTCTGGCATCAGCTAGGCTCTTTTTTGAAATAAAAGGGGGAGAATACTTTGAATATAGGAAAAGAAATATTGGATAAATTAAATGAATTGAGCAAGATAAGTGAGCCTTCTAATGGGGTAACAAGATTGTATTTAACAAAAGAATATTTAGAAGCAAGGGATATTATAGAAAATTGGATGAAAGAAGCAAGACTTTCAACTAGAATAGATGGAGTGGGAAATCTTATTGGAGAATATAAAAGTCAAAATCCAAAAGCAAAAACTCTTGTGTTGGGATCACATCAGGATAGTGTAGAAGATGGTGGAAAATTTGATGGAATATTAGGGGTAATACTTCCAATAGTATGTATAAAAAATTTGCTTAAAGAATATGGAGAGCTAAATTGTAATGTAAAAATAATATCATTTGCATATGAGGAAGGAACTACATATGGAGCAGCTTGTTTAACAAGTAAAGCAGTAGCTGGGACATTTAAAGAGTATCTTTTAGAATTAGAATACAGAGGAAAAAAGCTTAGAAATGCTATGAAAGAATGTGGATTTAATCTTGAAAAAATAGATGAATGTAAAATGAAAAAAGGAGAGATAGACACTTTTCTAGAGATTCATATAGAACAAGGACCTGTACTTGAATTTGAAAATCTAGCTGTGGGAATAGTAACTGCTATTCAGTCATGCAACAGATATCTTGTAAATGTAAAAGGACAGGCAGGACATTCTGGAACTATACCTATGAAAATGAGAAAAGATGCTGGAAGTGCAATGGCTGAAATAATATATAAAAGTACAAAACTTGCAGAAGAACTTGGAGAAATGGTTTTGACATTTGGAAAAGTAGCAGTCCTCCCAGGAGCAGTAAATGTGATACCAGGAGAAGCAGAGTTTACTATTGATATAAGAGCTATGAAAAATACAATTTTAGTAGATACTATGGAAAAAATAGAGAATATTATAAAAGAAACAGTTGAAAGAAGAGGGATGTCATACTCTATTAAAATGACAAATAAAATAATGGAAACAGCTTGTAGTCCATCAGTGATGGAAGCTCTGGAAAAAAGCTTTATAAGACAGAATATTTCCGTTTTTAAGCTTCCAAGCGGTGCTGGGCATGACGCTCAGGAGATGGCAAATATTGCTGATATGGGGATGCTTTTGGTAAGATGTATAGATGGAATAAGTCATAATCCAGCGGAAGATGTCAGAGAAAAAGACTTAGATATAGCTGGAAATATAATTATGGATTATATATATAATTTCTAAAGTTTGGTAAATAAAAATATAGGTGACTAAAAAGCGGAATTAAATTTCCTGTAATTAAGCAGTTAGTAATTTTAACTTCTAGAATTACCAAGTTACAACATTAAAATTGTTGTACTCTTTGTAGGTCACCTATATTTTTTATGGTTTTTATTTTTTCTTTTTTTTATGAAGTTTACTGTATAAATTCCATCTATCATGGAACCACATCCATTGTTCAGGATATTCTCTGATTACCTCTTCCATTTTACTTATGAGAAGCTGTGTATTTACCTGTACATCTTCTTTAAAATTATCAGTTCTGATAAATTCTATCTGTTCTACAACTTTTACTGTAGAAGAATTATCTTTATGCATAACATTGTATCCCCAGACAAATGGGATGTCATATTTCAGCGCAAGAGAAACAGCTCCAGTAGGTGCTTTAGTAGTTTCACCAAAGAAAGTAACAGTAGCTCCTTTATCTCTGTGGTCACTGAATAATGCAATTATTCCTTTGTTGTTAAGCCTTTCTATAAGCTCTCTGCTTGTTCTTTTGCTCTTTTTTAAAATTGTAAGATTAAGGTCATTTTTTCTGCTTTCAGTTATAAATTTATCAAGGTATGGGTTTCGTTGTTTTTTAGCAACAGTAGTAATATCATATCCCTCTCCAGCTTTAACAGTAGCTTCCATATTACCTAGATGAAGTGTAGAAACTACAACACCTTTATTTTCTGCAGCAGCTTTATGCAGAATTTCTATATTTTCTATATTTACCCTTCCTGGATCATGAAGATATTTTCCAAACCATAAAGTACATAAAAAAGCTTTCAGCATTACTTTGAAAGATTCAAGAGCAATTCTCTCTCTCTCTTTTTCAGTTTTTTCTGGAAAAGCAAGTTTAAGATTAGCAAGAGCAATTTCTCTTCTTTTTTTTACTATATGGTATCCTAACCAACCTAAAAATTCTGCAAATTTAAATCTGGTATTTTCAGGAAAAAGAAGAATAATAAATCTAAAAAACATGATTATCCAATATTGTATTCTATATATCATAAAGTTATCTCCTATATTAAAATTGTTCTTTTAGCAGAAATATTATAGCACAAAAAATCAAAATTTGGTATTATAATTGCCTAGAATAAGTTCATATGTTATAATTTTAGAGAAAATAGAATTAAAAAAATAATTAAAATCATAGAGGTGAAGTAATGAAAATAGGTATAATTGGTGCAATGAATGAGGAAGTAGTAGAGTTAAAAGCTGTAATGAGTAATATAAAATCTGAAAATATTGGAAATCTTGAATTTTTTGATGGAAAACTTTTAGGAAAAGATGTAATATTAGTTGAAGGTGGGATAGGAAAAGTAAATGCAGCTATTTGTGCTACACTTATGATAAACTATTTTAAAGTGGATAAAGTACTTTTTACAGGAGTAGCAGGTGGAGTGAATCCAGATATCAATATAGGAGATATAGTTATAGGTAAAGATCTTATAGAACATGACTTTGACAGCACAGCTTTTGGATATGAACTTGGACAAATACCAAGAATGGATACATATATATTCAAAGCAGATCAGCAATTAATTGATATAGCTTGTAATGTGGCAGAAGAAGAATTTGGAAAATCTAAAGTATGTGTAGGGCGTATAGTAAGTGGAGATGAATTTGTTGCTTCAGTAGAAAGAATAAAATGGCTAAGAGAAACATTTAATGCTGATTGCACAGAAATGGAAGGAGCAGCAGTAGCTCATGTATGTCATGTTTTCAATATGCCTTTTCTTATCATAAGAGCAATATCTGATAAAGCTAACCATGATGCAAAAGTTGATTTTCCTGAATTTGTAAAATTAGCAGCTAAAAATTCAAAAACTATAATAGAAGGTATTTTGAATAGAATTTAATGAAATTATTGGAGAGATGAAAATGGATATAAACGAATTATTAAATGAACTTTATTCATACTCAATGCATGGAATAAAATTAGGATTGGAAAATATAAAAAAAATATGTGAGAAATTAGGAAATCCACAAGATTCTTATAAAATAATTCATATAGCTGGAACTAATGGAAAAGGATCAACAGCTACAACACTAGAAACTATATTGCTTGAGGCTGGTTATAGTGTAGGAAAATACACGTCTCCACATATATTGAAGTTTAATGAAAGAATAAGAGCAGACAGAAAAGATATAAGTGATGAGGATATAGCTCGTTATTATGAAACAGTAAAAAAAGCTATAGAGAATGCTGGAGTAAAACCTACATTTTTTGAAGTGACAACTGCTATGATGTTCAAATACTTTCAAGACAAAAAGGTGGACTATGTAGTACTTGAAACTGGTATGGGGGGAAGATTTGATGCTACCAATATCAGTAAAGCAGATTTGTGTATAATAACTAATGTAACTTTAGATCATACTGAATACTTGGGAGATACTATTTATAAAATAGCTAGAGAAAAAGCAGGAATAATAAAAGAGTGCCCTAAAGTAATAGTAGCAGATAGTGACAGTGAATTTTTAAAAGCTGTAAATGAAGAAAAAGCAAAAGTAATTAATGTTTTAGAAAAGTATAAAGACGCTGAAGAGAAACTTGATTTTGAAAAATTTATAACAGAGATAAAAATAGATGGAGATATTTTTGAATTTTCTTTGTTTGGAGATTATCAATTTAAAAATTTTCTCTGTGCATATGAAGCTGCTTTGGAATTAAAAATACCTAAAGAGATAATAAAAAAGGCAAGTAGAAAAGTAGAGTGGCAGTGTAGATTCGAGAGATATAGTATTAATCCTCTTGTAGTATTAGATGGAGCTCACAATCCTGATGGAATGCTGGAATTGAAAAAAGTAATTGAAAAAGGGTATAAATCAGAAGAAGTAGTAGCCATAGTATCTATGTTAAAAGATAAAGATGTAAAAAGCATGCTGAAAATATTAAAAAGTGTATCCTCCACTTTAATATTAACATCTCTTGCTGAAAATCCTAGAGGAACTTTTGGAGATGAAATATATAATCAGCTTTCAGATGTAGAAGGATGCAGTGTAGAAAATGATTTGATGAAAGCTTATAAAAATGCTTTAGCTATGAATAAAAAAATAATTCTTATATGTGGTTCATTTTATCTTTTGAGTAAATTTAAAGAGGAAATAAATGAGTAGAAAGAGAAGTACTTTAGAAATTTTAATAAAAGCTTCATTATTAGGAGCTTTTATATTTTATGAGTATAAAATGTATGAAGAATATAAGAGAAGTAAAAAGAATATTGAATACAGCCAGAAAATTATCAATAAAGAAGTAAAAGATTCTTTTTTATCAAGAAAAGAAAACTTTTATTTAGATAAGGATTATCAGAAAAACTTTGATAAACTAAAGAAAACTGTACCTGAAAATGAAATACCAGAAGAATTTCAAGGGGGAATAGTCTTTGAATAGAGTAAGAAAATATAAGGAAAGCATTATTGTAAGAGATATAATGGAACATTTTAATATGGAACTTGTAAATGAAGGAGATCTCGACTTTGAAATAAATACACCAAGTCTATATCAAATAGGTTATGAATTAATAGGATTCTTTGATGAAGATGGAGATGAATTGAATAAATATCTTCATATTTTTGGTAAGAAAGAAGCTATGTTTGTAGATAAACTATCTTCAGAAAAAAAATCTGAGATGTGGAATAAATATTTTACATATAATTTTCCTGCTCTTATTATTACAGGGGAAACTAAAGTTACTAAAGAGATGGTAGAGGCTGCTAGAAAGAATAATAAAACTATTCTTAAAAGTCCTATGAGAACATCAAAAACTATAAGAGAGATAAAGTTTTTTTTATCTAAAGAATTAGCAGAAGAAAAGATGATTAATGGGTATATGCTTCTTGAAATACTTGGAGTGGGAGTATTGCTTACTGGATACGAAGATGCAAAGCTAGGAGTAACTATCGAACTTTTAGAAAGAGGACATAAACTTATAACTGATAATAATCTTATTATAAAAAGAGTGGCAGAGAATGATCTAGAAGGATATAACCGTTTTGACAAGACTATAATGGACAGTCATTTTTTTATAGTAAATAATAAAGATGGAAGTAAAATAGATGTAACTACTCAATTTGGAATAAAAGCAACAAGAAAAATGAAGAGAATAGATATGCTTGTAGTACTTGAAGAATGGGATGAAAAAAAGTTCTATGACAGATTAGGTTTAGATGAAGTATATGAAGAATTTTTAGGAGAAAAGATTCCAAAAGTGACTGTTCCTGTAAGAAAGGGAAGGAATCTTGCAATAATTTTAGAAACAGCAGCTTTAAATTACAGATTAAAAATGATGGGAGTAAATTCAGCAGAATACTTTATGCAGGAATCTAAAAAAATAATAGCTGCAAATAGAGCAAAACAAGGAGATAGTGATATGAATAATGATAAACTGCTTCCAGTTAGAAAATTAAAAAATGAATTTAACTTAAAGGTTTTACATGGAGAAGAAAAATTAGACAGTACATATGTAAAAACTACTGGGATACACAGACCATCTCTAGCGTTATCAGGATATGTTGATATGTATGAAGATGAAGGGTATACAGGAGTCCAACTTTTTTCAAAGGTAGAATTCAAATATTTGGAAAGTTTATCTGAGGAGAAGAGGATAGAAAATTTAAAAAGATATTTAGAATTCCATTTTCCAATAATTGTACTTACATCTGATGCTGAAATGCCAGAGTATTTTTTAAATTTAATAAAAGAAAAAGATTTGATACTCTGCAGAAGTCCATATAAAAAGTCATCTCAGTTAATAGCTAATTTTAATGGATTTTTAGAAACATATTTTACTCCTAATTTGTCACTTCATGGAGTATTTTTGGAGCTATATGGATTTGGAGTGCTTCTTGTAGGAAAAAGTGGAATAGGAAAAAGTGAAACTGCACTTGAACTTATTCACAGAGGGCATAGATTGATAGCAGATGATATGGTAAAATTTGTAAAAGATGTAAGTGGAGATATAATAGGTAAGGCAGCTAAACTTCCATATTTTATGGAAATAAGAGGATTGGGAATAATAGATATAAAAACTCTGTATGGATTAGGAGCTGTAAGAATAAATAAAAAATTAGATATCATAATAGAATTGAAAGAACAGGAGAGAGATAATTATCTTACATCAGTAGATTATCAAAGTACTTCATCAGAAATATTAGGAAATAAAATACCTAAGGTAATTTTATATATATCATCTGGAAGAAATGCTGCAGCAATGGTAGAAATAGCTGTTATGAATCTTATGGCAATAATGCTCGGTCATGACCCTGAAAAACTTTATGAAGAGGGAATGAAGAGAATGACTGAAGAGGAAAGAAAAATTTTAGAAGCATAGTCAGGAGGGAATTTTGGAAAGTTTTTTAGATATAAAAAATAAGATAATGGAAAGTAAAAAAATACTTATAACTGCTCATGTGAATCCAGATGGAGATGCAATTGGAGCAGGGCTTGCTCTTTTATCTGGAATTGAAAAATTTAATAAGAATTGTGAAGTGAAATTTGTTCTTCAGGATAAAACTCCTGACAGAGTAAAATTTCTGGAATTAGAAAAAAGAGCAGAAATGTATGATGCAGATAAAAAATATGATATAGATATTGCTATATGTGTTGATAGTGCTACTTTGACCAGAATAGGAGATGTGGAAAAAGCAATAAAGAATATATTTACAATAAATATAGATCATCATATCAGCAATCCAGAATATGGAGACATTAACTATGTGGAAAATGTTTCTTCTACAAGTGAAATAATATATAAGTTTTTAAAATTTTTGGATGTTGAAATTGATATAAATATAGGAGAGGCTCTGTATACTGGACTTGTAAATGATACTGGGAATTTTAAACATGATAATGTAACTGAAGAAACATTTAAAATGGCAGGAGATCTAGTTAAAATAGGAGTTAATAATTCTAAGATAGTTAGAGAGTTTTTAAATACTAAAAGTATGGCAGCTATAAAATTTTTAGGTCAGGCTATGTATGAAATGAAATTTGATGAAAAAAAGAAACTGGCTTATTTTTACCTTTCTAATGAAGATTTTATGAAAAATGGTGGAAGAAAAGAAGATACAGAAGAAATAGTAGAAAATTTGGTATCATATGAAAAAGCAGAGGTATCTTTATTTTTAAGAGAAGATACAACAGGGGTTATCAAAGGAAGTATGAGAAGCAAACATGATATAGATGTAAATGCTATAGCTGGAATATTTGGTGGTGGAGGACATTGTAAAGCTTCAGGTTTTACAAGTGAACTTCCAGCTGAAGAAATAGTTAGAATAATTTTAGAAAAGTTATAAGGAGAGTGAAAGATGAAATCAAGAAATATTGCAGGAATAGTTTTTATGACCCTTCTTTTTCTATCTTGTGGAAAAACAGGAGTAGAAAGCAATATAAAAAAAGATAACAAAGTAGTCAGTTTGAGAGAATATAATACTTTGAAGGAAACTAATCTTCCTAAAAGAAGAGTAGTTATAGGGAAGGTAAAAAATTATTCAAGATTTGGAACACAGAGAACTGATATAACAACAAAAGATATTCTTGCTTCTGAATTTTCAAACTCAGGAAGATTTAATGTGTTAGAAAGAAGCGATTTAGATTCTGTTATAGAAGAATTAGCATTTTCTAATACTTTAGGAGAAAAATCATTGCTATCAAAACAAAAGTTTTTAGATACAGATTTTGTAATAATAGGAAGTGTAACAAAATATGCACTAAATACTATTGGGAATAAGTCGTTATTTTCAAAAAGCAAAGAACAGAAAGCAGAAGTAGTTATTGAATTAAAAGTTATAGATGTAACTAATGGAAAGGTATGGATAGAAACAGGTGAAGGAAGTTCTAGTATTACATTTGGAACTGTACTTGGGGCAGGAACATATGGTTCGTATACTTCTTTGGAAGAGGAAGCATTTAGAGCTGCTGTAATACAGGGAGTAGAAAAAATAGTAAAAAAACTGGATTCAATGCCTTGGAGTGCGAGTATTGTAAAAAAATCTGGAGATACAATAATAATAAATTCAGGTGCTAATAGTAATTTGAAATTAGGAACTGAAATGGAAGTATATAAAATAGGAGCTTCAATAGAATATAGAGGAGAAATTCTAGGATATGAAGAGGAAAGAGTAGGAAGTGCAGTAGTGACAAATTATATTGGTGAAGAGGCTGCTTCTTTAAGATATGATGGAAAAAATTTCACAATTCCTGGCATTGTAAAAATAAAAAAATAAATAGGTTGAAAAAATATAAATAAAATAGTATCCTTAATATATAAGTACTAAATGAGTAAGAGGAGATAAATATGGATATGGATGTCAATATAGTTTTTATTAAACCAACTAAATTTGAAGACTGCATGAAATGTATAGAACATATAAAAAAAGATAGAATAGTTCACATAAATCTTTTTGATTTAGATGCAAATGATTCACAAAGAATATTAGATTATATTAGTGGAGCAGTATATATTCAAGAAGGACAGATAGTAAATCCGGGAGAAAAGGTATTTTGTACAATTCCTAAAAATAAAAAATTTGTTTTTGAATATAAAGATAGAAATAGCGTAATGGACTCAAGATATGATGAAGAGGAAGAAATAATTCCATCTTATAAAAAATAATTTATAAAAAACTGACTTGAAAACAGATAAAAAAATTTCAGGGCAGTTTTTTTATTTTAAAGATTCTAATAAAATCAAAGGGGAATTAAGACATTATAAAATACTTTTAAAAAAATAAAAAAAACTGTTGACGTGAATTGCTAATTATGGTATTATAATCCTTGTCCACGAGAAAAGGGGACAAAAAAGAAAAGCATTAAAAAAGGACATTAACAACAGAATAGAGAGAGAAGAAAAAATCAACAAACAATAAATGGTGTAAACGATCAGTTAAAAAACTGAGTAAATAGATTGAACGAAGAGTTTGATCCTGGCTCAGGATGAACGCTGACAGAATGCTTAACACATGCAAGTCTACTTGATCCTTCGGGTGAAGGTGGCGGACGGGTGAGTAACGCGTAAAGAACTTGCCTTACAGACTGGGACAACATTTGGAAACGAATGCTAATACCGGATATTATGATTGGGTCGCATGATCTGGTTATGAAAGCTATATGCGCTGTGAGAGAGCTTTGCGTCCCATTAGTTAGTTGGTGAGGTAACGGCTCACCAAGACGATGATGGGTAGCCGGCCTGAGAGGGTGAACGGCCACAAGGGGACTGAGACACGGCCCTTACTCCTACGGGAGGCAGCAGTGGGGAATATTGGACAATGGACCAAAAGTCTGATCCAGCAATTCTGTGTGCACGAAGAAGTTTTTCGGAATGTAAAGTGCTTTCAGTTGGGAAGAAGTCAGTGACGGTACCAACAGAAGAAGCGACGGCTAAATACGTGCCAGCAGCCGCGGTAATACGTATGTCGCAAGCGTTATCCGGATTTATTGGGCGTAAAGCGCGTCTAGGCGGCTTAGTAAGTCTGATGTGAAAATGCGGGGCTCAACCCCGTATTGCGTTGGAAACTGCTAAACTAGAGTACTGGAGAGGTAGGCGGAACTACAAGTGTAGAGGTGAAATTCGTAGATATTTGTAGGAATGCCGATGGGGAAGCCAGCCTACTGGACAGATACTGACGCTAAAGCGCGAAAGCGTGGGTAGCAAACAGGATTAGATACCCTGGTAGTCCACGCCGTAAACGATGATTACTAGGTGTTGGGGGTCGAACCTCAGCGCCCAAGCTAACGCGATAAGTAATCCGCCTGGGGAGTACGTACGCAAGTATGAAACTCAAAGGAATTGACGGGGACCCGCACAAGCGGTGGAGCATGTGGTTTAATTCGACGCAACGCGAGGAACCTTACCAGCGTTTGACATCCCAAGAAGTTAACAGAGATGTTTTCGTGCCTCTTCGGAGGAACTTGGTGACAGGTGGTGCATGGCTGTCGTCAGCTCGTGTCGTGAGATGTTGGGTTAAGTCCCGCAACGAGCGCAACCCCTTTCGTATGTTACCATCATTAAGTTGGGGACTCATGCGAGACTGCCTGCGATGAGCAGGAGGAAGGTGGGGATGACGTCAAGTCATCATGCCCCTTATACGCTGGGCTACACACGTGCTACAATGGGTAGTACAGAGAGCTGCAAACCTGCGAGGGTAAGCTAATCTCATAAAACTATTCTTAGTTCGGATTGTACTCTGCAACTCGAGTACATGAAGTTGGAATCGCTAGTAATCGCAAATCAGCTATGTTGCGGTGAATACGTTCTCGGGTCTTGTACACACCGCCCGTCACACCACGAGAGTTGGTTGCACCTGAAGTAACAGGCCTAACCGTAAGGAGGGATGTTCCGAGGGTGTGATTAGCGATTGGGGTGAAGTCGTAACAAGGTATCCGTACGGGAACGTGCGGATGGATCACCTCCTTTCTAAGGAGATCATTTCTCTTTCTCTATTCTATTGATGGTGTTCTTGTGATAACGGCAGTTATCATCTAAAAATAGAACAGTATCTTTATGAATGCGTTTGTAGCTCAGCTGGTTAGAGCACACGCCTGATAAGCGTGAGGTCGGTGGTTCGAGTCCACTCAAACGCACCATATGGTATGGGGATATAGCTCAGTTGGGAGAGCGACGCACTTGCACTGCGTAGGTCAGCGGTTCGATCCCGCTTATCTCCACCAAATTTTTTTTCGATTTTTTTATGGACATTGGAAACTATATAGTAGATAAAATACAATTTTAACTCTTGTTTATATAAACAGAGTTAGCTGTCAATCAAATTAAACAAAAACAAAATAGGTTAAAATAATTAAGGGCACACAGGGAATGCCTAGGTAGTAAGAGCCGATGAAGGACGTGGTAAGCTGCGATAAGCTTGGGTTAGCTGCAAACGAGCGCCAACCCCAAGATTTCCGAATGGAGCAATCTGCTAAGATGGAGTCTTAGCACGAAAGAGGGTACCGAGTGAACTGAAACATCTAAGTAACTCGAGGAAAAGAAAGTAAAAACGATTCCCCAAGTAGCGGCGAGCGAACGGGGATGAGCCTAAACCATATAAGTGTCAAGGATACAGCCGTTGCTTATATGGGGTTGTGGGAAGAACGTTTGAAGAACTGTAAGATATTCAACATATCTAATGACCGAACTGGAACTAGTTGGAAAGCTAGATCGTAGAAGGTGATAATCCTGTACAGGTAAACTCATTAGAATGTATGTTCTCTCCCAAGTAACATGGAACACGAGGAATTCTGTGTGAATCTGCGAGGACCATATCTCGTAAGGCTAAATACTCTTACTAACCGATAGCGTATAGTACCGTGAGGGAAAGGTGAAAAGAACCCCGGGAGGGGAGTGAAATAGAACCTGAAACTGTGTGCTTACAAGCGGTCAGAGCTCTTCGGAGTGATGGCGTGCCTTTTGGAGAATGATCCTGCGAGTTACGTTCAGTGGCGAGGTTAAGTATAACGGAGCCGAAGGGAAACCGAGTCTGAATAGGGCGACATAGTCGCTGGGCGTAGACGCGAAACCTGGTGATCTAAGCCTGTCCAGGGTGAAGCTGTGGTAAGACACAGTGGAGGCCCGAACTCACCGCCGTTGAAAAGTTGGGAGATGAGGTAGGTTTAGGGGTGAAAAGCCAATCGAACTAGGAGATAGCTCGTTCTCTCCGAAATGCATTTAGGTGCAGCCTTGAGTGTTTAATTATGGGGGTAGAGCACTGAATGAACTAGGGGGCATATTGCTTACTGAATTCAATCAAACTCCGAATACCATAATTCAAAGCTCAGGAGTGAGACTATGGGAATTAACTTCCATTGTCAAAAGGGAAACAACCCAGACCACCAGCTAAGGTCCCTAATTATAACTAAGTGGGAAAGGAGGTGGAGATTCACAAACAACCAGGAGGTTGGCTTAGAAGCAGCCATACCTTTAAAGAGTGCGTAATAGCTCACTGGTCGAGAGTCTCTGCGCCGACAATGTAACGGGGCTAAGTTATAAACCGAAGCTGTGGAATTGCGCAAGCAATTGGTAGGAGAGCGTTCTGTAGGCCGTTGAAGGAGAAGCGTAAGCAACTCTGGAGGTATCAGAAGTGAGAATGCAGGAATAAGTAGCGAGAAAGGGGGCGAGAATCCCCCTCGCCGGAAGACCAAGGTTTTCAGGGTAAAGCTTGTCTTCCCTGAGTAAGCCGGGACCTAAGCCGAGGCTAAAATGCGTAGGCGAATGGAAAACAGATTAATATTTCTGTGCCAGTTATATTTTGTGATGGAGGGACGCAGAAGGGTATGTGCGCGGGAGAACGGAAGTTCCCGTAAAAGCATGTAGAGTGGTCTAGTAGGAAAATCCGCTAGATTAGACTTGAGGTGTGATATATAGTCGTAAGATGAATGCACAAATCCCACGCTGCCGAGAAAAGCTTCTAACGTTAAGGTATAACTGCCCGTACCCGAAACCGACACAGGTGGTCAGGATGAGAAATCTAAGGCGGACAGGCTAACTCTCGTTAAGGAACTCTGCAAAATTGCCCCGTAACTTTGGGAGAAGGGGTGCCCCTGGATGTTAGTAATTACGCATTATGAAGCATTTGGGGGTCGCAGTGAAGAGGCTCAAGCAACTGTTTAACAAAAACACAGGTCTATGCTAAGCTGTAAGGCGATGTATATGGGCTGACACCTGCCCAGTGCCGGAAGGTTAAGAGGAGGAGTGAGAGCTCCGAATTGAAGCCCCGGTGAACGGCGGCCGTAACTATAACGGTCCTAAGGTAGCGAAATTCCTTGTCGGGTAAGTTCCGACCTGCACGAATGGTGTAATGATTTGAGCGCTGTCTTGACGGGAGGCCTGGTGAAATTGTACTACCGGTGAAGATACCGGTTACCTACAGTAGGACGGAAAGACCCCATGGAGCTTTACTGTAGCTTGGTATTGGGTTTTGGCATTGCATGTATAGGATAGTTGGGAAACTATGAAGATATGGCGCTAGCTGTATTGGAGTTGTCGGTGGAATACCAACCATTCAATGTCGAAATTCTAATCTGTGGTTTGCAGCCACGGAAACAGTGCTAGGTGGGCAGTTTGACTGGGGCGGTCGCCTCCGAAAGAGTAACGGAGGCGTTCAAAGGTTCTCTCAGGTTGGATGGAAATCAACCGCAGAGTGCAATGGCATAAGAGAGCTTAACTGCGAGACTGACGGGTCGAGCAGGTGCGAAAGCAGGACATAGTGATCCGGCGATTCCGAATGGAAGGGTCGTCGCTCAACGGATAAAAGCTACCCTGGGGATAACAGGCTGATTTTGCCCGAGAGTCCATATCGACGGCAAAGTTTGGCACCTCGATGTCGGCTCATCGCATCCTGGGGCTGGAGAAGGTCCCAAGGGTTGGGCTGTTCGCCCATTAAAGCGGTACGTGAGCTGGGTTCAGAACGTCGTGAGACAGTTCGGTCCCTATCCACTGTAGGCGTTAGAATATTGAGAAGATCTGTCCTTAGTACGAGAGGACCGGGATGGACAAACCTCTGATGTACCAGTTGTCACGCCAGTGGCACAGCTGGGTAGTCACGTTTGGAACGGATAACCGCTGAAAGCATCTAAGCGGGAAACCAGCTTCAAGATAAGTATTCTTTAAGACTCCTTCGAGACTAGAAGGTTGATAGGTTGGGGGTGTAAGAGCTGCGAGGCTTTTAGCTGACCAATACTAATAAGTCAAAGTTTTAACCTAAAGATTGAAAGCGCGAAAGCGTATGCTACTATATAGTTTCAAGTGTCTATTAGAAAAAATAAAGACACAGCTTGGTAAGAATAGCTGCGGGGGTACACCTGGTCCCATTCCGAACCCAGAAGTTAAGCCCGTAAACGCTGAAAGTACTTGGAGGGAAGCCTCCTGGGAGGATAGGAACTTGCCAAGCTTTTTTTATAATATTTTTTAGAACTCTCCATTTGGGGAATATTTTTTTATTTTTTGGAGTTTATAGTGGAGGACAAATGGCTAATGCAAATATAGATGATAAAAATATTTACCACAAAATAAATGTTCTCAAAAAAGGACAAAAAGAAAAAGAAGAGAGAAAAAGAAAGAAAAGACGAAATATGACTATGATGGGTTCTATTCTTATTTTAATTATATTAAGTGTATTAAATATGCTTAGTGCAAGTTTTTATACTATCTACACAAGAGGTATAGGAATTTTCACTAATTATCTTGTATATATGTTCATTGCTTTTATTGCTTTAATGATTACTGGAAATATAAATTATAAACAATATAATAGAAATGGATTTAATTTATTTCTTTTAATAATAACTGTGGTTTTATTTTCATTTATTTTAATAGGAGCTCGAATGTTTCCTGGAATAGTTCCAAGAATAAATGGAGCCATAGGATGGATACGTATATTTGGATTTAGTTTGCAGCCAGCAGAATTATTGAAACTTCCTTTTATAATCCTTATTGCACACATTCTGGAGAGATGTGAAAGAGATGGAGCTAAAAATCTTTCAATAGTTTTTTCTGTTATGCCAATAATGCTTTTATTTGGATTCTTTATAATGTTTCAAGATGATTTGGGAACGATGATACATTATATAGCTATACTGCTTTTTATGCTTTTTATGACAAAAATAGATACTAAGTGGATAGTATCAGTAGTAATGGCAGGAGTAGTTGGAATGGCTAGTATATGTTTGTATGTTCATCATTTAGGTGATGTTTCAGAAAAAGGATATAAGATGAGAAGAATAGGAAGTTTTTTAAATGGGCTTCTTAATAATGAATATGATAATGCTATAGGATATCAGGTGGGACAATCTCTTCTGGCTTTTGGAAGTGGAGGTATTTTAGGAAAAGGATATGCAAATGGAGTGCAAAAATATAGCTATCTTCCAGAAATAAGAACAGATTTTATTCTGGCTTCATATGGAGAAGAACTTGGATTCATTGGAATGTTTATTATAATGATATTTTTCTTTTTGATATTTAATCTTATAAAAAGAACTGCTATGGAGTGTAAAAGTTACTTTGGAAAATATCTGGCAATTGGTATTGGGGGGTATCTGATAACACAAGTATTGATAAATATATATGTTGCATTAGGTATGCTTCCAGTATTTGGAATACCTATGCCAATATTCAGTTATGGGGGAACTTCACTTATAACCATATTTTCAGCCTTTGGAATAATAGGAAATATAAACTCTGAAGAGTAAAAAAAATAGATTTAAGTATAAATTTTTATAAAAAATGGATAACTTCTAAAAGAGGGACTTTAATTCCTATCTTATATATGATATAATGACTTTATTAATTTTTTATTTTAAGAATTAAGCATTTTATAAGGGAAAGAAAATAAAATAATTAATGAGGAGATAAATAATATGGAAATGAATAAAATAATAGAGAAAATAAACTATTTTACAAGGCTTTCAAGAGAAAGAGAACTGACTTCTGAGGAGAAAAAAGATAGAGAATTATTTAGAAAAATGTATATGGAGCAATTTAGAGCTCAAGTAAAAGGACATTTAGATAATATAACAATAGTAGATGGAGAAGTTGAAAACAGTACAAAAATAATATAAAGTTTTACGGGGGTAAAAATGGAAAAAGTAACAGTAAAATCTCTATACAGAGATAAAGAAAAATTTATTGATCAAGAAGTAGAAATTTCAGGATGGATAAAGAAAATCAGAGTTCAAAAGAATTTTGGTTTTATAGAAATCAATGATGGATCATTTTTCAAAGGAATCCAAATAGTATTTGATACAAAATTAGATAACTTTGATGAAGTTTCACGTTTATCTATAATTTCTTCAATAAAAGTAAATGGAAAATTAGTAAGATCTCAAGGGGCTGGACAAGATATAGAAATAGTAGCAGATGGTGTAGAAATATATCAAAAAGCAGACTTAGATTATCCTTTACAAAATAAAAGGCATACTTTTGAATACTTGAGAACAAAAGCTCATTTAAGACCTAGAACTAATACATTCTCAGCTGTATTTAGAGTAAGATCAGTTATAGCTTATGCTATTCATAAATTTTTCCAAGAAAATGGATTTGTATATGTACATACTCCAATAATAACTGGTTCTGATGCTGAAGGTGCTGGAGAAATGTTTAGAGTAACTACTTTAGATTTAAATGATTTGCCTAAAGGTGAAGATGGAAAAGTAGATTCTTCAAAAGACTTCTTTGGAAAAGAGACTAATCTAACTGTAAGTGGACAGCTAAGTGGAGAAACTTATTGCGCTGCTTTCAGAAATATATATACATTTGGTCCTACATTTAGAGCTGAGTATTCTAATACTGCAAGACATGCTTCAGAATTCTGGATGATAGAACCAGAAATAGCCTTTGCTGATCTTGAAGCTAATATGGAACTTGCTGAAGCCATGGTAAAATATATAATTAAATATGTTTTAGAACAATGTCCTGAAGAAATGGAATTCTTCAATCAATTTATTGAAAAAGGTTTATTTGATAAACTTAACAATGTATTAAATAGCGACTTTGGAAGACTTACATATACTGAAGCTATAGAAATACTTGAAAAATCAGGAAAGAAATTTGATTATCCAGTAAAATGGGGAATCGACCTTCAAAGTGAACATGAAAGATATTTAGCAGAGGAACATTTCCAAAAACCAGTTTTCCTTACTGATTATCCAAAAGATATAAAAGCTTTTTATATGAAACTTAATGAAGATGGAAAAACTGTAAGAGCAATGGATTTACTGGCTCCTGGAATAGGAGAAATAATAGGTGGTTCTCAAAGAGAGGATAATCTTGAAATTCTTGAGGGAAGAATGAATGAACTAGGAATGAATATAGAAGATTATGGATTCTACTTAGACTTGAGAAAATATGGAAGCTTCCCACATTCAGGATATGGATTAGGACTTGAAAGAATAATTATGTATGTAACAGGAATGACAAATATTCGTGACGTACTTCCATTCCCAAGAACGCCTAATAATGCAGAATTTTAATTTGAAGATTAATTAAGGGGATCAGAATGGTATTGAAATTTTTTTTGCTCTGGGGAATGATTATATTAGGGATATTTTATATAATAACTTATCCTTATAAATCAAAACTTGCCAGAAAATTAAAAAGAGTTAACAGTTTTGAAGAAATTGAATTTATAAAAAATTCAGATGAAAGTTATTCAAATATATCTCAAGTTGAAATTGATGAGTATGTAACTCTAGAAGAAAGAAATATTAAAAGCTCTTTTGTTGATGAAGAGATGAAATATACTATTATTACCCCTAAAGATAATATAAAAGATGGAATTCCTTGTCTTTTTCTTCTTCATGGGCTAAGAGATGAAAATAAAGATTGGCTGGAAAAAGGAAAATTATTAGAAAACTATCTATCTCTTTTGAAAAAAGGAGATATAGAACCAATGATATTTATTTTGGCAGGTTCTGGTGAAGAAGGGCAAAGCTGGTATTCTAATTTTTCTGCAGAAAAAGGTTATCAGTATGAAAATTATATAATTAGTGAGCTTATTCCAGAGATAAAAAGAAAAGTTCCCAAATCACCTTTAGGAATAGTTGGATTTTCTATGGGAGGTTATGCAGCTTTTAAGCTGGGACTTAAATACATAGACATATTTAAAGTTATTGGAAGTTTTTCAGGAGCAATAAATCTTGTAAGAATGAGTGTCAATAGAAGAGTTATAAGATTGTTTAAATTCATGTATATACCAAAATTTCTTTTTAATGATGTTGATAAAAGACAGTTTATAAGAGTTTTTGGGTCATGGGGTTATAAGATATTAAAAGAAGATCCATACAGCATGATAAAATATATGGAAGCTGAAAAACTGAGTAATAAATATTTTTATGCCAGTGTTGGAATAGAGGATAGAGTAAATCATTTGATGCTTCAGCAATGGCTGGATGTAATGGGAAGAATGAAAAAGAATAAGTATAACTTTAAAGGGTACTTATGTGATGGAGAAACACATACATGGGATTATGTAGCCAGGGATATGACTAATTTCTTAAAATTCTTCAATGAAAAAATAAATAAGTAGTATGTACATAAAACTCTTTGTTGATATTAAAAAATCTTCAGAGAGTTTTTTTATTAAACTCTATTATTTTTCTGTTATTTCTGTTACAATATATAGGTTGATAAATCAAGATAAAGAGATATTTGAGAGGTAATGATGAAAAAAAGTATAAAAGAAATAATAGTTGTAGAGGGAAGAGATGATATATCAGCAGTAAAAGCTGCTGTTGATGCTGAAATAATACAAGTAAATGGATTTGCAGTGAGAAAGCAGGGAACTATTGAAAAAATAAGAGTAGCAGATCAAAATAGAGGAATAATAATTCTTACTGATCCTGATCATGCTGGAGAGGAAATCAGAAAATATATACATAAATTTTTTCCAGAGGCAAAAGATGCATACATTAGAAGAATAGAAGGAACAAAAGATGGAGATGTAGGTGTAGAGAATGCATCTCCTGAAGCTATTATCAATGCTTTGGAGAAAGCTAGATGCAGTGTGCTGGAAGATAAGGATGCAATCTTTACAATGGATTATTTGATGGATTGTGGGCTTGTAGGAAGTGGAGATGCAAGTGTTAGAAGAGAAAAAGTTGGTGGAAAATTAGGAATAGGATACTCTAATGGGAAGCAATTCTTATCGAGATTAAATAGATATGGAATATCTAAAGAAGAATTTGAAGAAGCTCTAAAAAATATTTAGAATATTGAAGAAGGCTTATAAAATATAAAATTTAAGTTAATTTATGTTTATAAGCTATTCTTTTCCATTAAATTAGTATTGACTTTTTATTGAATTACATATAAAATATGTTGTTAAATTAAATAAATCACTAAATCCTCTATGTGAGGGAGATGTCCTAGCGTGAACCAACCATCTATAAAAAACTAGTCTTTTTTTATTTATGCAGGGTTTCTACTCTGCTTTTTTTTTGAAAAATTTTAGATTAAGGAGTAAAAATGGGAATAAGATACAATAAAATCATTGATAAACATCAAAGAGAGATAGTTCTTTTAAAAAGCTTTCCATGTAAATATGGCAAATGCAGTTTTTGTAATTATATAGAGGATAATTCTTTGGATGAAAAAGAAATAGATAATGTAAATATGGAAGTTTTAAAAGAGATAACAGGAGAATATGGAGTTTTAGAAGTCATAAATTCTGGCTCAGTTTTTGAATTGACGCCAAAAACTTTAGAAGAAATAAAAAGAATAGTTGTAGAGAAGAATATAAAAATTCTTTATTTTGAGATTTATTATGGATATATAAAAAGACTTGATGAAATTAAGAGATATTTTCCAGATGTAGAAATACGATTTAGGATGGGAGTAGAAACATTTGATAATGACTTTAGAGTAAAAGTATATAATAAAAACTTTGTTATGAGGGAAGAGGAAATAGTAGAAGTCAGCAAGAAATTATTTTCTGTATGCTTGTTAGTATGTGTAAAAGGACAAACTAAGAAAATGATAGAAAATGATATCAAAATTGCTTTAGAGAATTTTAAAGGGGTAACAATAAATATTTTTATTAATAATGGAACTGTAATAGAGAGAGATGAGGAACTGGTAAAATGGTTTGTAGGAAAATATTCGTATTTAACATCTGATGACAGAGTGGAATTACTTCTTGATAATAAAGATTTAGGAGTTTTTGAACAATAAATATATTTGGAGGAGGAAAAATGAGAAATGAATTTTTATGGGCAATAATGCTGCTGGTAAATTTTTTAGCAATAATATTTGCTTATTCTAAATTTGGGAAAATAGGGTTGTATGCATGGATACCAATATCTACAATACTGGCTAATATTCAAGTGGTTATGTTGGTTGACTTATTTGGTTTTGGAACTACTTTGGGAAATATACTTTATGCTGGAGGATTTTTAGTAACTGATATACTTGCAGAGAATTATGGAAAAGAACATGCTAAAAAAGCTGTAAAAATAGGTTTTTTCTCATTGCTAGTAATGACATTGATAATGCAGATAGCTGTGGCTTTTACTCCTTCAAATGTAGAAGAAGGACTGCTTACTTTTAATGGAGTAAAAAGAATATTTGATTTTATGCCAAGAATAGCAATAGCTTCTCTTGTTTCATACTGGATATCTCAAAGTCATGATATATGGGCGTATGAGATGTGGAGGAAGAAATTTAGTGAAAGAAAGCATATCTGGATCAGAAATAATATGAGCACAATGATAAGCCAGCTTATAGATAACAGCATTTTTACATTAATAGCTTTCTGGGGTGTATATCCAAGAGAGGTGCTGATAGAAATATTCATTACTACTTATTGTATGAAATTTATAGTGGCAGTATTTGACACACCATTTGTATATATTGCCAATCATTTAAAATTAAGTGGGAAAATAAAAGAAGCAGAGTTGTAATTAAAAAGAGATTGACTAATGGGAAAATTAAAAATTTAAGACTTTTTCAGCAGAAAGGCTATACATATCTTTCTAAATTTAGAAAATGCTAAAATTTATTTTAATTTTGAGGGTCAATCTCTTTTTCTATATATTATTATATTAAATTTTCATCAATGCAAAGACTAACTTTATTTTCAAGCTTTTCTCTTATTTCATTTGAAACAGGAATACTTTTAATTTCTCCATTTTGAATATAATAAAAAAGCTTCATATCCTCTTTTACAGAAATTATATTATTAGTATATACTTTTATTAAATCTTTCCATTCTTCCATATCATCACATACTTTTTTTAAAAGCTGAACTTCTCTGAGAAGAATATCAAATATTTCTAATGGGAAATCATGCTCATTTTCACTAAATAAAAATTTAACAACAAGGTTATTATTATCTTCAAGATAATTTATTAAAGTATTTACATCAAATTTTTCAGCTAACTCTTTCTTTTCAAATTCAGTCATGTTTTCACCTCTAAAATTATGATATTTATAGTAAAATTATAACATTTTTATTTTTAAATTAAAATTTTTTAATTTAATATTTATAAATAAAAAACATTATCTAATAGCTAATAAAATCATTTTAAAATTATACACCTTTGTGACAAAAATTTCATATGAATAGAGAGAGAAGAGAAATTTTTACAGTTAGAAAATTTTATGAATTAAAAATTAATTTTAAAGAAATAAATAAGATAAATAAAATTATAAAAGCATAGAAATTAGTTTTAATAAAATATCATCATACAGAAAAAAATAAAAAAATTTTTTTATTGAAATTTTTTAAAGTTATAGAATAGTATTTGCTTATTTATTTTCTTATAAAATGTTGAATTAATATTTTTTGTGTTATAATAATTATGTGTTACTAAAATTGTCACACAAAAAACAAACAAATAATTTAAAAAAATCAAATAGTGAATCAAAAGGAGGGAGATTAAAAAAATAAGATATAAAAAAATTAATAGTTAAATAAGATTTGGGGGATAAAGTATCAAAAACTATTGTATTGATTTTTTAACAGAAAAGAATTGTATAAATATTATATTGATATGAAAGCTTCAGATAGGTAAAAAACAAAATATCTAAGGAGGAAAGATGATAAGATTAACAGAAAAAGAATTAGAAAGCGTAAAGGAAAATAAGGATGCTGTAGCACAATTACTTGTGAGAAAAGCTATATTAGCTGAAATGGAAGCAAAAGAATATAATGAAGAAGAAAAAAAATATTTAGAAGAATTAAAGTTAAATATGGAAATTGAATTTTATTTAGGAACTCTAGCACAAAAAAATATTACAATATCAGATTATGAGCTTTTAGAAATATATAAGAATAATGCTGAAGTTTTAAAAGATAAAAATATAACAGAAATATATCCACAATTACAGCAGTCTTTGATAAATCAAAAAATTGGAGAAGAAAAACTTGTAATAATTAATAGCATAGTTGAAAAATACAATTTAAATGAAACTTTAAAAGAGTATATTAATGAAGATAAAAATGAGAAAATTGAAAAAGAAGTATAATAAATTTAGGTTAGATTTACATAAATAAAAGCCTGACTTTAAAAACTAGTCAGGCTTTTCTAATAAGGGTTCAGAACTTCTTGTTCACATAGGACATTATTGATTTTTAAAAAATCCAGATAAAAAAATCGATCCTTTTTATTAAACTGCATCTAAACGTAAAAAGAAAATTTTAAAAGTTTAAATATGTTTAAAAACGTCTTTTATATAAAAAATTCTTATTTTTATTTAAAAAATAAAGTTTTTTAAAAGGAAAAAAGTGTTTTTTCTGTAATATCTAGTATATAAGAGATATAAAGTAAATAATGGTTAATATAAATATCTTATATTAACCATTTCTCTTTTTTATAATATCGTATTTTTGAAAATAAATCAACTATTTTTTTTAAATAAATTAACTATTTTCTTTCTATAAACTTAAAAAATTGAACTTATATCTTGAATTTATCATACACTTTGTTAATCATTTCTTGCTCTATTCCTATATACTTTAATGTTTGTTCTGCAGAGGAGTGATTGAATATAGACATAACTAAGGCTATATCCAAAGTTCCTCTATAAACTGTATGCCCCCATGTTTTTCTTAAAGAGTGAGTCCCAATTGGGTAAGCAATGTTCAAATCTGCTTTAGCCTGATTCAAATATTTACTTATTGATACAGTAGAAATAGGCTTATCAAAGAGTTCTTTCACATACTTTCTATTTAAAGATTTAAATAAAAATCCTCTTTCTCTAGAATACCCCAAAGATTCGTAATAGTTCTTTAATTCTTCTATTGACCTTTGACAGACAGTATTTAATTTAATCTCTCTCATCTTTTTAGTTTTCTTTTCTTTTAATTTTACTACATATTCAGAATTTATATCTTCAAATCTTATTTTTGACAAATCAGAAATTCTTAGCCCAACATTTACCCCTATATTTATTAATGCTAGGATTACTACTTTATCATTTAATTTGAAATATTTTCTTAATTTTTTTAAATCTTCCTTACAGATGTATTTTACTTCTTGTCCTCTTTTATCCATTTTTTTCTCCTTTTTTGATTTTTTCGAAAATCGTGATAATTTCATTAATAGATCGCTTTTAATGGTTAATATAAGATATTTTTATTACCTAATGAAAAAGCGTAATTAAATAAAAGGATTGGCAGATCCTTTTAACTATTATAAGTTACGAATAAGATGAAATTGGGAGGGAATTATGAAGAAACTAAGTTTTTTATTTCTATCAGCCATTTTAGTAGTTAGCTGTTCAAATACAAAAGAGAGCAGTGATGACCCTTTAGATATTCTTAATCAAAGAAGGAGAGAATATTATGAAAAAGAAAGGGAAAAAGAAGCAGAGCAAGCTAGAAAGGCTGCTGAAATTTCTAGAATGACAGAAAAGGAAAGAAATGAGTACGAAATTCAGAGAATAAAAGAAAAAATTAAAGAGATGAAATAGTAATTTTCTTTAAAACAAAATACTGGGAGGATTTTTAATGAAAAAAATTTGTGGAATAGTTTCTATTATCGCAGCGGGGATGCTGATAGTAGGTTGTAATGATACAAACAAAACTAATACTAATGTTCCAACAAAAATAACTTTGACAGAACAAGAAAAAAAGAAAGATAAGGATGAAGTAGCAAGATTATTAGTTTATAAAGCATTACTGGAAGAAGTAAAAAAAGCTGAATTTACACCTGAGGAATTAGAAAACATCCAAGTAGCTCAAAATCAGCTTAAAATAAATTACTTTATTGAAAGAGAATTAAAAAATAAAACACAAATTACTGATGATGAAGCAGCGGATTTTTATAAAAGACATAAAGATCAATTTGATGATAAACCTTTAGAGGAAATGCTTCCAATATTGTATAAAAGTTTAGCTATAGAAAAGTATAATCAAGCACAAGTTGAGTACTATAATTCTATAATCGAAAAATATAAATTGAATGATATCCTGAAAAAAGAGGGAATTATTAAAGATGAACAAGTAGAAAAAATTGATGGGAAGGAAGTGGAAAAAATATGAAAAAGGTACTTATAATTTTGAGTTCTTTACTATTAATAAGCTGTTCTAACAACAATACTGCAAACACATCTAATATGTCTGAGAAAGATATGCAAAGAGAAAGACTAGTTAGATTGGCAATAGAGAAAAAAGAAAAAGAAGAAGCAGCAAAAAGAGAAGAATTAAGACAAAAAGCATTAGCTGAAGAAGCTGCAATGAAGCAGAAGGAAGCTGAAATGAAACAAAAAGCAGCAGCTAAAGAAGCTGAGATGAAGCAACAGGCTTTAGAAAATAAACAAAAAGCTGAAGAAGCAAGAAGACAGGAAATATTAAAAGCTCAGGAAGCTAAAGAAAAAGCATTAGCTGAAGCAGCTGCAAAAGAACAGGCTCTAAAAGATCAAAGAATGTCTAGAGAAGAGATATTTAGAGAGATTATTAATATAAATAATGAATTAGATGGAAAAAATGTAAGCAAGGAAAGAGTAAAAGAATTAGAAAAGAGACTTGCTGAACTGGAAAAATTGAACAAATAATAACGTTAAAAAAGTTTTCTAAACAAAACTATATTATAAACTTGGAGGTAAACATGAAAAAATTATTAGTAGCAGGAACAATTTTATTATCAGCAACAGCATTTTCTACTGGGGTGACTGCGGAATTTGAAAGCCGTTTCAACACTTTAGAGCAAGAATATAAAATGCTTATGCAAAAAGAGGACGAGAGATATAACTCTGAAAAACAAATAGCTGAAACTGCAAAAGCAACTTTAGCTAAACAAAGAGAATTATATAATCAAATCTCAACTAAATCAGCAAAATTAGGACAAATCAAAGATGTTAAGTTCTACAAAGAGCAATATGGAGAATTAGCTAAAAAATATCAAGATGCCCTTAGAGAATTAGAAGGACAAATGAAAGAGCAAGAAAGCATCATTAACAGATTCCAACAATTACAAGCAGTAAAAGAAGGAAAATAATAAGCGTTTTAATTACTAAAGAAAATAAAACTAGGAGGAAAGTATTATTATGAAAATAAAAACAACTATGTTATTAGGAGCAGCATTATTACTAGTATCGAGCGTATCATTAGCAGCACCAGCAGCAGGAGTAGATTCAAGATTTTCTCAACTAGAGGCAGAATTAAAAATGCTTGAGCAAAAAGAAAATGAAAGATTTAAAGAAGAGGAGCAAATTGCAAAATCAGCTCAAAATAATCTTAATGCACTTACAAATCTTAGAAATAAATGTGGAGAAAGAATCAACTATATGACTTCTATGGAAGGAAGAAGCATTTATTCTAATGAAATGAAAAACTTATTAAAACAATACCAAGGATTCCTTACAGAAATTGACAAACAATCTAAAGTAGAAGAAAGAAAAATATTCGAATTTAATCAATTAAAAAGTTTAAGAGCAGAGTAATTTGTTTAACTATATTCTCTTAGGTATAGTTAAATGAGAGAGGAGTTAAGAGTTTACTCTTAATTCTCTCTCATTGATTAAATAGAGATAGAGAAAGTGAGATATAAAAATGAATTATTTAGACTCAAAATTGATTTTATATTTGGTAGTTATATTTTTAACAGTATTTATCTTTATCAAATTAAAAACTGCTTTGGTAATAAGGAATTTGAGTAATAAAGTTGGAGTGAGATTCTATTATAAATTCTTAGGAAATATACAATGGCTGAAAGAACAGATACTTATGGGCAAATATTTAGAAATGAAATATTTAAACGCAGTAGATGATAAAAATAATTCAAATATAATAATACTATTAGAGAAAAAAGAAGAACAAAATATTGTAAATATTTATTCAGCTAAAAGTAAAACAGTAATAATTAAGAATTTAAGATTAAATGATCAAAGATTTAAAAAATTTATTGAATTTCTTCCTAGAACACTAGCAGAAGATGATTTTTCTAAAGAAAGCGAAACAAACGACTTAGGGAGGGAATAATGAAAGAGAAAGATTTTATAAAAGTTTACAAGGAAGAAAGAAATCTGAAGAACTTGAAAGAAGCTCAAAACAGAATTTCAACTTTTTGGGAAACTGTAGAAGAAATATTACAAGAAGATAAAAAACTAGTATTTAAAGGATGGGGGATATTTGAAATAAAACCTGTAAGAGCTAGAGAATACTGTGATCCTAGAATAAAGAAAATTAAGAAAACTTTACCAAAAAATAAATTGGTTTTCAGACAGGGAAAAATACTTAAAGAAAATATCAATGTTGACTAGAGGAGTACTATGAATAAGAAAGATTTTATTAAACTATACAGAAAAAAATTAAATAATTTAACTATTGCAGAAGCAAAAGATGATGTAGAAGCAATCCTAGAAATTATAGAAGCTGGTTTAAAAAAAGATGGTAAAGTACAATTCTTCAATAAAGGAGTATTTACTGTTGGAAATATAAAACCAAAAACTATAAGTAATCCAAAAACAAGAGAGCTTATGCAAACAACTGAAATGAAGAAAGTAAAATTTAATGCTTCATTCAAGTTAAAAGATAAAATACAAGATAAAAAATAATATTTTTTATCTCTAATTATGAGTTTAACGGTAAAGATAAGAAATATATTGCATTTCTAAGACAAGTAATGTAATTGAAAAGAGACAAACTGAAAATTAAATCAGATTTGTCTCTTTTTTTATTAATTAAGCTCTTTTTACTTGAATACTGTAGATTATAAATAATATTCCCATAAATAAAAGATAAAAGCCAATAATTATAGGCAGAATATATCCCATTAAAAGTGGACATACTACTAATAAAATACCAAAGATAATATCTAGAATACCTCTCATTATTAAAATTGATCTGATATTGTGTACTTCTGGTATTTCATCAGCAACAGCTTTTCCTCTTGTGAATATAAGAGAGAAACCTCTGAACAACATGAGTATACCTAAATATATAAGAAGTATTACAGCACTTTCAAAAGGATTATAAAATATTGAGAAAGCAGCAAGAATATCAATTATACCACTCACCAATACTATTCCCCAATGGAAATACTTGTTTTTTCTTCCCTGATAAGCATAATAAATATTAAGAAGCCCCATTAATAAGAAACTCCAGCTTAATACATAAATAAGGGAAATAGAAAATCCAAGGGGATTAAATATTCCAATCAATCCTGTTATTGCAAGAAGGATACCAATAATTAGGTAATAATACCATAATTTTTTTAAAGAACCTCCTAAATCAAACATATCAATATAAAACTTTTCATTAGTCATAAGACTACCTCCCAGTAAAATTATTTGTCTAATCTAGGTATTCAAATTTAATAGAATTTTCCTTTTTAATCAGTAAAAAAATTTAAAATAAGACTTTCCACTGCTATTTCATCATCCAATGTTCCACTTTTAATATTATATTCAGCATATAAAAGTTCTTCTAATTTTTTTTCTATAAATTCTGATTTAAAAATATCAATATTTTTAAACTTTAGAAATATTTGATATGGATGAATAAATCCATTGTCTCTTTTAAAATATTTTTTTGTATTTTCAAAAATAGAATCATTAAATTTTTTGTAAGAGGTATTTTTAGTTATTATTGATTCTTTTGAAAGATAATTAAGCTTAAGATTAAGCAAAAGTTCTTCTGTAGTTATATAAAGGAATCCCATATACTCTTTTTCTTTTTGAAGAAATTCCAGAAGAGGAGCGGAATTTTTATTATAGAGAAAATCTTCTATGAGAGTTTTGAGATTATATTCTTTAGTAATTGAAAGTATAGGCATAATCTTAGTAAGATTAAATGTATCCCCATCTAAATAATTCTTAACCTTTTCAACTTCATTTTTTATTTTAAAAAAGTCATCTCCAATAACTTCTACAAATTTTTCAGCTTCATATTCTGATATATTTAATTCATGCTGTAAGTAAAAAGTAATAGCTTTCTTTTCATTTTCTTTTCTGTAGCAGATTACCTGTGCTATTTCCCCAATAGAATCCATAACTTTTTTGGATAACGGATTTTTAATTTTTCCATAATCATTGAGAAACTCTTCATACACTATGATGATCTCTTTTTGAGAAAGATTAAAAAGATTGAGAGATTTAAAAAAACTTTCTATATTTTTTATTTCCTCTGCTCTTCTCAAAATTAATAGTTCTTTTGGATTGAAAATAGAGTTTGTAGAAACAGTTTGAAGAAACAATTCATCTTCTTTTTGAGAAGCATCAAAATATTTTTCTGGTATATTTGGAAATTCATTCTTAATTTTATTTAATAACTCTTCATATTTTATTTGAAGAGGAGAAGTGTCACCATGTAAAAAATAAAGCATTTTTCCTCCTTGGAAATGAGTTGTATTAAAAATTTATCATATAGTTAAGTATATCATAAGAAAAAAAGATTATAAAGGGATTATTAAAGAGAGATTGAGAGAAACTTGATATAATGCTATAATAGATTAGAAAGTGAAATTTGAAAGGAATACAGAATGAAAAACAAAGAAAAAACAAAAGTTTATATAAATGTATTTTATGCTTTGGTATGGTTTATACCTTTATATTTTTTTATGAGAGATTTTTTTAAAATAGAAGATACAGGGATTTTTTTTGAAAGGAAAACTCTTGATATAATTTTATTTTCAATAAAGCAGGGACTATATTCAACAATAGCAGCTCTTCTTATAGCAATTATACCAGCATATTTTGCGGCTTATGAAAAAGGGATAGTAAGCAGGCTTCTTCATGGGCTTCTTTTTATCCCATTCTTTTTTCCTATAATATCTACAGTAACAATATTTTCAATTATTTTTAATATGGAATTTTTTAAAGGGTTGGGAATATTGTATTCTCTTAAAGCTATCATAATAGCCAATGTATTTTATAACTCACCTATATTTATCAAGTACATCAGCGAAGGGCTGAAAAGAGTCCCTAAGGAACTCACAGAGGCATTAAAAATGGAAGGAGCAGGGAATATAAGGATATTTTTTTCAGGACAGCTTCCTTTGATACTCCCACAAATATTCAGAGGGTTTATCTTAGTATTTACATATTGCTTCACAGGATTTGGAATAATTTTATCTCTTGGAGGAATAAGATTTTCTACTTTAGAAGTGGAGATAGCCTCTACCCTCATGGGAGAGCTTAATTTTTCAAAAGCTATGATATTTGGAATAATTCAGTTTTTTATATTGATTATACTCAATTTCGCTGGAGTATTTGTAAGAGAATATGAATTAGAAGGAGAAGAGGAGTATAAAAAACAGAATATACTTTTTAGAGGATATTCAATAATTTATCTGCTTTTACAATATTTAATTGTTGCTTCAAGCTTTCTTTTTTCTTTCTATAATTATTATACTGGAGAATTTTCGATTAAAGCATATATGAGAATATTTTCAAAGAGTTTTAATGAAGATTATGAAGTAATCAGAGGGATAATGAATTCTATTGGAATATCAGCAGCAGTAAGCTTTATTTCAATAATAGCTATCTATTTTATAATAAAAAACTACAGCAGAATAACAGATGTGATAATTTTTTCAAATCTTGGAATATCAGGAGCTTTCTTAGCAGTGGCACTTTTTTATCTCAATGTGCTTTTCAATATTCCTCTGCTCCTGCTTTTAGGAATAGGATATATTTTGGTAAGTATTCCAATAGGGTACTCCTTTATGTATCAATATATAAAAAAATTTCCTGTAAATCTTCTTGAAAGTTCATTGCTGGATTGCAATAATGGATTCGAAAGATTTATATATATAGAGTTTCCAATTTTAAAAAATATTTTTTTATCAGCATTTTTACAAATATTTGCAATTGTATTTGGAGAATTTACAATAGGATACACTATGCAGTTAGGAGATATAGTTCCTGTTGCTTCACTGGTAAACTATTCTCTGGTATCTAATAAAAAATATCTGGAAAGTGCAGCTTTCAGTTCAATAATACTTTTAATAGTATTTTCATTATTTATTATAGGTGAATATTTAAAAGATAGAGATTAATAACAAATATATAATTCATGGAGGGAAAAGATGGTAAGATTTGGAATAATAGGAACAAGTTCAATAAGCGATAAATTTGTAGAGGCACTGAAAACTATAAAAAAATGTGAAGTAACAGCAGTATATTCAAGAAGTGTAGAAAAAGGAGACTATTTTGCTACAAAACATGATATAAAAACAATATATCTTTCTTTGGAGGAAATGGCTGAAAGTCAAAAAGTAGATGCAGTATATATTGCTTCTCCAAATGGGCTGCATCCATCACAAGCTATAAAAATGATGAAAAGCGGAAAGCATGTAATATGTGAAAAAGCTATTGCACCAACTGTAAAAGAATTAGATGAGATGATAAAAACTGCAAAGGAAAATAATGTAGTATTGATGGAAGCTATGAGACCTACATTAAATCCAAATTTTAATATAATAAAAGAGAGTTTAGAGAAAATAGGTCCAGTGAGAGGAATATCAGCCAGTTATTGTCAGTATTCTTCAAGATACGATAACCTGAAAAAAGGAGAGCTTACAAATATATTTGATCCTAAATTTTCTGGTGGGGCATTATATGATATAGGAGTTTATCCACTGTATTTTACTATTGGTATGTTTGGAATACCAGAGGAATATATGGGAAAAAACTACCTGGTAAGCAGCGGAGCAGATGGGTATGGAAGTATAATCTTAAAGTATAGTGATAAAATAGCAAGTATTACATATTCAAAAATAACTGACTCAAAAACACCTTCAGAAATACAGGGGGAAAAGGGTTCGATAATAATTGGAAAACTTTCTACTGTAAATGATATAAAAATAGTATATAGAGATGGAAGAGAAGAGAAAATAGAGATAGATATTCATAAGAATGATATGGTATATGAAGCAATGGAGTTTATAAATCTCATTAAGAAAGGAAAACTTGAATCTGATGTAAACAGCCATAAGAATTCAAGGAAAGTAGTTGAAATTATGGAAAATCTAGCTAACAAAAACTAGGAGGAGAGTAAAATTTTTGGAGCATTTTTTAAGGGATTCCATAAGTCAAAAGAAAAAGAAGAAATAAAATTTTTCAGAAAAGGTGAAGATAGCAAGGAAAGCAAAAAAGAAGAGGAATTGAAATATCTCATAAAAAAACTGGAAAAGTGTGAGATAAAAGATTTTAATAAAGACATCTTAAATGAGAAATACAGAATAAATTATATGAAAGAACTGAATGAAGAACAATTAAGAGCATTGACTTCTTTGAAAGGACAGTATTTGGTAATAGCTGGGGCAGGATCAGGAAAGACTAGAACTGTAGTCTATAGGACTGCTTTTATGATAGAAAAGGGAATAGCAGAAGAAAATATTTTAATGCTTACATTTACTAAAAAAGCTGCTTTAGAAATGAAAAAAAGATTAGAAAACATTCTTGAAAAAGGAGAAATAGAAGTAACAATTTCAACTTTTCATTCTCTTTGTGCTGAATTACTTATTAAATATAAGAATATATTTGGAATAGATAAACTAAATATAATAGATGAAAACAGAAATAGAACTGTTATAAGTCTTCTTATTCGTGAATATTCATTAAAAAATAAAAATAAAGGTGACTTTCTTTCTGAAAAAAGAGTAGTTGAAATATTTGGAGCTGCAAGAAGCCGAAAAAAAGATATATCAGAATTTTTAAATGAAAAAGAAAAAGCTTATCTGGAAGATTTGGAATTTTTAAAAATAAAGTACAGGAGATTCAAAAAAGAGTTTCAGATGTATGATTTTGAAGATTTGGTAGAAAAAGTATTAAGAAAATTAAAAGCAGATAAAATATTTCTTGGGATATTGAGAGAGAAATATAAGTATGTAATAGTAGATGAATATCAGGATACTAACTCTATACAAAGGGAACTATTAAAAATATTGATTGGAGCAAATGGAAATATAATGGCAGTGGGAGATGACTATCAAAGTATATATGGATTCAGGGGAGCAGATTTTGAAAATATACTTCGATTTGGAAAAGATTTTCCTGGAAGTCAAATGATAAAACTAGAAAAAAACTATAGAAGCAGTGACGAAATAATAGAATATACAAATAAAATATCTAAAGATTTTCTTTTGAAATATAATAAAAATGTAAAAGGAACTAAGAGAAGAGGGGAAAATCCTCATACTGCCAGTTTTCTTAATGAGGAAAAACAAGGAGAGTTTATTTGCAGAAAGATAGTGGAATTGAAAGAAAAAGAAATTCCTTATGAAGAGATGGCAATTCTTTATCGCAATAAATACATAGTTTATAAACTGAAAAAAATAATGAAAGAGAAAAATATACCCTTTAATTTACAAGAGGAAAGAGAAATTTCTTTTGGAAGTCCTATTGATATTTATCTTAAAATATTGGAAGTGTGGAATGATAAAGATGATATTTTAAAGTGGGAGGAATTGGTTAAGATACTCCCAAGAAGTTATTCCTATTCTGTATTAAATATAATGAAAAGAAAAGATACAGAAAATAAAGTTCTAAGTAAAATAATAAGAATAAGTGATAAAATAACAGATTATTCTTTAAATGAAATATTAAACAAATGTGAAAAATTAGTATTTGAGATAATTAAAGAAAAAACAATTTTCACTATTGAAGAAGTAGAGATGCTCCAAAAAGTAAAAGGCAGTATAAAGGAAAATGAAAATTTAGAAATGTATATAAAAGAGTTAAAAAATATTTTAGTAAGGGGAGAGAAAATAACAAAGAATAAAGTGTCATTGCTCTCTGTCCACAGCTCTAAAGGACTGGAATGGGAAGCAGTATTCATACCAACTTTATTAGAAGGAGTTTTTCCAAGCAATATTGGAGAAGAAAAAAATCTGGAAGAGGAAAAAAGGTTATTCTATGTAGCTTGTAGCAGAGGAAAAAATTATCTATATCTTTTGTATCCAAAGTATTTTTATGAAAAAATTGGATATTTTGATAAAAAATCTTCTTTTTTAAAGGGGGACAAAATAAAAATATAGAATAAAAATTAATTGAAATATATAAAAAATTAATTTTTAAAATATGAAGATATTTTCATAAAAAAGAATGAAAAGATACTTTTACTTTTTGAATATACTGTTATAAATAAAATAGATTAATACCTTTCTGTACAGTTATTTTCTGCATAGTTCCTATTGATTTAAGCATTTAAAAAGCTTGACTAAAGTATTAATAATTTGTATAATTGGTATGTGAAAAATAAATTTTTTAGGGTTTGCATATTTGCGATTAAAAGGGAAGATAAGTGAGAAACTTACACGGTCCCGCCACTGTGAAGATGACGAAAACAGAGTAACCACTGAAATATTTCGGGAAGGGCTGTTAGTAGAATGAGTCTGAGTCAGGAGACCTGCCTTAAAAATTTTAAACTATCCTGCGGGGACGGGAAGTGTATATTTACTATACTTCTCTCCAGTATTAAATTTGGAGGAGAAAAAAGTGTTCAAATATTTTATAATGGATAATAATATATTGAAGATTACAGTATCAATTTTTTAATTGATACTTTTTTTAGTATAAATATATTCATAAGGGAGTAGGTTATGAAACATAGAAATCTAATGGTAGTTGGAACATCATCAGGAGCTGGAAAAAGCATAACTGTAACAGGATTATGCAGAATTTTCTATAATGATGGATATAGTGTAGCTCCTTTCAAATCACAGAATATGGCATTAAATTCATTTATAACAAAAGATGGAGATGAAATGGGGAGAGCTCAGGTAGTCCAGGCTATGGCTGGAAAAATTGAACCTCAAGCTTTTATGAATCCAATTTTACTGAAACCTACAACTGCTAAGAAAATACAGGTTATAGTAAATGGAAAATCTATTGGAAATATGAGTGGATTGGAGTATGGGAAATTTAAACTTACTTTGAAACCAGAAATAATGAATTCATACAATAAAATCAGAGAAAACTTTGATATATGTGTGATAGAAGGAGCAGGAAGTCCAGTAGAAATTAATATTAAAGAAGAGGATATAGCTAATATGGGAATGGCTGCTATGGCAGATGCACCTGTAATTTTGGTTGCAGATATAGATAGAGGTGGAGTATTTGCTTCTGTATATGGAACTATAATGCTTATGGCACCAGAAGAAAGAGCCAGAGTAAAAGGTGTAATAATAAATAAATTCAGGGGAGATGCAGAGATACTAAAACCGGGATTGAAAAAACTAGAAGAACTTACAGGAGTCCCAATAGTAGGAGTACTTCCATATAGCGATGTAGATATAGAAGATGAAGACAGCTTAACAGATAAATTTAAAAAATCAAAAGAGACTAAGGGAATAAAAGCTTCAGTTATAAAACTAAAACATATTTCTAACTTTACTGATATAGATGCTCTAAGTATACAGGAAGATGTAAGCATAAATTATGTAACTTCAGCAGATGAACTGGGAGATGAGGATATAATTATCATACCTGGTTCTAAAAATACAATAGATGATCTGAAAGATTTGAAAGACAGAGGAATAGCTGTTGAGATTATAAAAGCTTCAAGAAAAGGAACTGTAATAATAGGAATATGTGGTGGATTCCAAATGCTTGGTGAGAGGGTAAAAGATCCATATGGAATTGAAAGTGACATTAAAGAGATACCAGGACTTGGTATACTTGATATGGAAACTATAATGGAAAAAGAAAAAAATACTACTCAGTATTCTGGAGAGCTTAAAAATACAACTGGAATTATTTCAGGACTAGATGGAGTAAAAATAAAAGGATATGAGATACACCAAGGAGTCACTGCTGGAAATGAAAAAGCAGTAACTGATGATGATCATACAGTTGCAGTGGTAAAAGATAATGTATTTGGAACATATCTTCATGGAATATTTGATAATGAAGAGGTAACAAGAAATATACTGAATAAGATAAGAGAGAAAAAAGGCTTGGAGAAAATGGAAGCTGGAATAACTTTTGACGAGTACAGAGAACAGGAATTTGATAAACTTGAGAAGATATTCAGAGAGAATTTAGATATGAAAAAAATATATGAAATACTAGGTGAGTAGAAAATGAATTTTATAATGAAATATGGAATTGCATATGTAATGGATTTAATATTTGGAGATCCCCACTGGTTTCCACATCCTGTGAGAATTATAGGAGTGTTTATCAGTTTTTTAGAAAAAATATTATATAAAGCTTCTAATAAAAAAGTATCAGGAGCATTTCTTACTATAATGGTAGTGGGAGCTACATTTATTGTTTCTTACTATATATCAGCTATTTCATATATTTTAGAGATATTCTTTCTATACACTACTCTTGCTACAAAAAGTCTGGCAGATGAAGGATTCAGAGTATGTAAAATACTTACAGAGGGAGATTTGGAAAAGGCCAAGAAAGAACTTTCTTATCTTGTAAGCAGAGATACTGGAAATATGGATATTGGGCAGATTACAAGAAGCGTCCTTGAAACAATAAGCGAAAATAGTGTAGATGGGGTAATAGCACCAATGTTCTTTGCTTTTTTAGGAAGTTTTATTCATATAGATGGAGTTTCTCTTGCCCTGCCTTTTGCCATGGGATATAAGGCAATAAACACTCTTGATTCTATGGTAGGTTACAAAAATGATAAGTATATGGATTTTGGAATGGTATCTGCAAAAACAGATGATGTAGCTAACTTTATACCTGCAAGAATAGCAGGGGGATTCATCATACCTCTGGCAGCAATGGTATTGAGATTAGATTATAAAGGTGCATGGAAAATATTTTCAAGAGATAGATTGAATCATTCAAGCCCTAATTCTGGGAACTCAGAAGCAGCATTTGCTGGAGCATTAGGAGTGCAGTTTGGAGGAAAAACAAGCTATTTTGGAAAAATACATGAAAAGCCAACTATTGGAGATAAAAAGAAAAGTTTTGATTTGAGAGATATTATGAAGGCTATAAAGCTTTTATATGTATCTTCATGGGTGGGAATAGTATTCTTTACAATGATTACTTATCTGATGGATTTATTACTAAAAAAGATGTAGAAGGAGAAGAAGATGGATTTGCATGGAGGAAATATCTACAGATTGAAAAGAGAGGGAAAAGGAGAGCTATTAGATTACAGTTCTAATATAAATCCACTGGGAGTACCTGAATCTTTCAAAAAAGCAATAATAGAAAACTTTGACATTCTTGAAAAGTATCCAGACCCTGACTACATAGAGTTAAGAGAAAATATAGGAAGATATAACAAGGTTGATGTTAAAAATATAATAGCTGGAAATGGGGCAACAGAAATTTTGTTTCTATATATGAAAGCTATGCAGCCTAAAAAAACTTTAATAGTATCTCCAAGTTTTGCTGAGTATAAAAGAGCATTAGAAAGTGTAGGAAGTGAAATAATTTATTACCCATTATTGGAAGAAAATAATTATAACTTAGATATAGAAAATTTTCTAAAAGAAGTACCTCAATGTGATTTGGTAGTTATATGCAATCCAAATAACCCTACTGGAAGCTTTATTTCTTTGGAAAATATAAAAAAGATAAATGATGTTTTATCTGAGAGAGGAATAAAGTTGTTTGTAGATGAAGCTTTTATAGAATTTATAAGAGGCTGGGAAAAGATGACAAGTGTACTTTTAAAAGATAAAAATATTTTTATAATGAGAGCACTGACTAAGTTTTTTGCAGTACCAGGAGTAAGATTAGGGTATGGAATAACTTATGATGAAGAGATAATGAAAAAAATGGAGAAATATAAAGAACCATGGAGTGTGAATAGTTTTGCTGATATAGCTGGTAAAATTATGCTGTGGGATAAAGAATATATAGAAGCAACTGAAAACTGGATAGAGGAAGAAAAAAAATGGTTTTATGAAGAAAGCTGTAAAATTAAAAATATAAAAATCTTTAAGACGAATGTAAATTTTATTTTGGTAAAACTTTTGAAAAAAAATTCATCTACTGTAAGAGATGAAATGATAGAAAAAGGTATAGTTGTAAGAGATGCTTCTAATTTTAAATTTTTAAATAATCAATATGTAAGACTTGCAATAAAAAGTAGAGAAAATAATATAAAAGTGTTACAGGCTCTTAAAGAGGTGATGGAATGAATGCCTTTATGCTTGCAGGAATAAGCAGCGGGATAGGAAAAACGACAGTTTCTATGGGACTTATGTCTCTTTTTGAAAACGTATCACCATTTAAAACAGGACCTGACTATATAGATCCCGGATTTCATCAGTTTGTAACAGGAAATAAAAGCTACAATCTGGATTTATTTATGATGGGAGAAGAGGGAGTAAAATATAGTTTCTATAAACATCAAAAAGATATATCAATAGTAGAAGGGGTAATGGGGCTGTATGATGGAATAGATAATTCTCTAGATAACAACAGTTCGGCACATCTGTCAAGAGTTCTTGGAATTCCTGTAATATTAGTAGTAGATGGAGTGGGAAAAAGTACAAGTATAGCTGCTCAGGTACTGGGGTATCAATTATTAGATAAAAGAGTAAATATAGCTGGTGTTATTATTAATAAAGTTTCAAGCAAAAAAACTTATGATATCTTCAAAGAAGCAATAGAGATGTATACAGATATAAAATGTCTGGGGTATGTACCTAAAGATGAAACTCTTCATATAGGAAGCAGGCATTTAGGACTATTGCAGGCAGAAGAAATTGGAGATTTGAAATCTAAGATATTATCTCTTGCTGAAGTGTTAAAAGAAACAATAGATGTAGATGGAATATTGGAAATAGCATCTAAAGTGGAAATAGAACCTGTAGAAAATCCTTTTAAGAATGAAAAAGATAAGTATAAAGGATTGAAAATAGGGATAGCAAAGGATAGAGGATTCAGCTTTTATTACAATGACAACATAGAATTGTTAGAATATTTAGGAGCAGAAATAGAATATTTTTCCCCTGTGGCTGATAAAAAGATACCTGAAAATATAGACATATTATATTTTGGTGGAGGGTATCCTGAAAACTTTGCAAAGGAGCTTTCTGAAAATAGAGGTTTGATAGAATCAGTGAGAGAATTTTATCATAACAATGGAAAGATATTCGGTGAGTGCGGAGGATTTATGTTTTTATCAAAAGAGATAGAAACGCTTGATGGACTGAAATTTCCAATGTGCAATTTAATAGATTGCAGTATAAAAATGGGAAACAGACTTGATATCTCAAGATTTGGCTATATAAATCTATTGAAAGAAAATAAAGCTATTGGAAGAGGACATGAATTTCATTACTCAAAGATAAAAGAGATAGGAAATGATACAAGAAAATATACTGCTGTAAAAAAAGATGGAAGAGAGTGGAACTGTATATTTGAAGAAAAGGGATTAAAAGGAGGATATCCTCATATCCATTTCTTTACAAGCTTTGATCTGTTGAAAGATATATTAGAAAAGGAAGGTAAATAAATGAATACTTATATAAAAGTACCACAAGATATAGAAAAAAGAAGTTTTGAAATAATTGGAGAGGAACTTGGAGATAAAATCAATAAATTTGATGAAACAACTCTTCCTGTTATAAAAAGAGTGATACATACTACTGCTGATTTTGAATATGCAGACTTAATAGAATTTAAGAATGATGCAATAAACAGTGGAAAAGAAGCACTTAAAAATGGGTGTAAAATATACTGCGACACAAATATGATAGTTAATGGAGCAAGTAAAATGGTGCTCTCTAAATTCAACTGTGAAGCTTACTGTCTTGTAGCAGACAGCGAAGTAGCAAAAGAAGCAAAAGAGAGAGGGATTACAAGATCAATAGTAGGAATGGAAAAAGCAGCTAAAGATCCTTCTACAAAAATATTTCTTATTGGAAATGCTCCTACTGCTTTATATCAATTAAAAGAGATGATAGAAAGAAATGAAATAGAAAAACCTGCTCTTGTAGTTGGAGTTCCAGTAGGATTTGTTGGAGCTGCTGAGTCAAAAGAGGCTTTTAAATCATTAGGAGTTCCATACATAACGATAAATGGAAGAAAAGGAGGAAGTACAGTAGCAGTTTCTATTCTTCATGGTATACTTTATCAGATGTATCAAAGAGAGGGATTCTAATGACAGAAGAATTAAGAAGCGGTTATACTACTGGTACTTGTGCAGCAGCTGGAACAAAAGTAGCTCTAGAAGCTCTTCTTTATGGAAAGAAAGCTTCTGAAATAGATATAACTACTCTCAATGGAGTTGATCTTACTATTCCTGTGTTCAAGCTAAGAGTAAGAAACAATTTTGCAACTTGTGCCATAGTAAAATTTGCTGGAGATGATCCAGATGTAACTAATGGTATTAGAATATGTGCAAAGGTGGAGCTAGTAAAAGAACTTCCTCAAATAGAAAAAGGATATTATTTTGATAAATTTGTTCTTGTAGGTGGAAGGGGAGTAGGTATAGTAACAAAAAAAGGAGTACAAGTACCTTTGGGAAAATCAGCAATAAATCCTGGGCCGCAAAAGATGATATCAGAAGTGGTCAATGAATTGCTAGAAGATAAAGAAATAAAAGCTATAGTTACAATTTATGTTCCAGAAGGAAAAGCGAAATCTCAAAAAACTTTTAATCCTAAACTGGGAATAAAAGGAGGTATCTCTATACTAGGTTCTACTGGAATAGTAAAGCCTATGAGTGAGGAAGCCTTAAAAGATTCTATGTATGCAGAATTGAAAGTATTGAGAATGGATAAAGACAGAGATTGGGTAGTTTTTGCCTTTGGAAATTATGGTAAAAACTATTGTGAAAGACTAGGATTAGACTTGGAACAGATGATTGTTATAAGTAACTTTGTGGGATTCATGGTAGACTCTGCTGTTAAGCTAGGGTTTAAAAGAATAATACTTCTAGGACATATAGGAAAAGCTGTAAAAATAGCTGGAGGAATATTTAATACTCACAGTAGAGTGGCAGATGCGAGAATGGAAATAATGGGAGCAAATGCTTTTCTTGTTGGAGAAAGCTATGAAAATATAAGAAAAATACTGGAAGCTAATACAGTAGAAGAAGCCTGTGATTATGTAGAAAAAAAAGAACTTTTTACAGTAATAGCAGAAAAAGTAAAGAAAAAAGTTATGGAATACAGCAGAACAGATGATTTAAGATGTGAATCCCTAATATTTTCATTTAAGGGAGATACTTTGGGATATAGTGATGGATTTTACGAATTGGCAGGTGAGGTAGCTGAATAAAATAAAGGTAGTAGGATTAGGACCAGGAAATTTAGATTATCTTACTGGAGCTGGAGTAAGAGCTATAAAAGAGTGTGAAATCGCCGTTGGAGGAAAAAGACAGCTGGAAGAAATAGATGTACTTTTATCAGAAAATTGTGAGAGATATACCTTAGGAAAACTTCTGGAACTAATTGATTATATAAAAAATAATAGAGAAAAGAAAATAACAGTAGTTGTATCAGGAGATACAGGGTTTTACAGCCTTCTTCCATTTTTGAAGAAATATTTTTCAAATGAAGAACTGGAAGTGATTCCCGGAATTTCCTCTTATCAATATATGTTTTCAAGAATAGGAGAATGCTGGCAGAATTTTATTCTGGCAAGTGCTCATGGAAGAGATTTTGACTATGTAAAGGCAATGGATGAAAAAGATGGAGTAGTACTCCTTACAGATGAAAAAAATACTCCTTATACTATTGGAAAAAATGTCTATGAATCTGGAATAAGAGGGGTAGAGATAATAGTGGGAGAAAGACTTTCTTATCCTGACGAAATGGTAACAAGAGTAAATATAGAAAAATTTGAAGAACTGAACAGAGAATTTAAGATGAATATTGTAATATTGAAAAAAGGAGAAAATTATGCACATCTATGATGATGAATTTGTACATGGAGAACTTCCAATGACTAAGCAGGAAGTGAGAGCAGTATCAATTGCTAAACTTAGATTAAAAGAAGATTCTGTATTGATAGATGTGGGAGCTGGAACAGGTACTATTGGAATAGAAGCAGCTACATATTTAAAAGATGGTAAGGTAATAGGAATAGAAAAAGAAGAAAAAGGTCTTGAAGTAATAAGAGCAAATGTAAAAAAATTCAATCTGGAAAATTATTATCTAATACATGGAAGAGCACCACAGGATATTCCAGAAACAAACTATGACAGAATGTTCATAGGAGGTTCTACTGGTGGAATGAAAGAGATAGTAGAACATTTTATAAAGTATTCTAAACCTGATTCAAGATTGGTAATAAATGCAATAACACTTGAAACATTAAATAGTGCTATGATTATATTGAAAGAAAAAGGTTTTAATAATATAGAAGTTGTAAATATGTCAGTATCAAGAGGAAGGAAAGTCGGTCCATATACTATGATGTATGGAGAAAATCCGATCTATATAATAACAGCTGTGAAGGAGGAAATTGTAAATGAATAACAAATTTTATGGGATTGGAGTGGGAGTAGGAGACTCTGACCAAATCACATTAAAAGCAATAAAGACGTTAAAGAAATTAGATGTAGTAATATTACCAGAAGCAAAGAAAGATATGGGGAGTACAGCTTATTCAATAGCTAAAGAATATTTGAAAGAGGATGTAGAACTTATATTTATGGAATTTCCAATGCTGAAAAATCCTTTAGACAGAGTAGAGGGAAGAAAAGCTAATACAAGAATTGTAGAAAAATTACTTGATGAAGGTAAAAATGTAGGATTCCTTACTATAGGTGATACTATGACATACAGTACATATGTATATATATTAGAGCATCTTGATAAAAAATATGAAGTGGAAACTATTCCAGGAATCTCTTCATTTGCTGATATATCTTCAAGATTTAATCTGCCAATAGTAATGGGAGATGAATCATTGAAAATAATTGGTTTGAGTGAAACTACTGATATAGAAAAAGAGATAGAAGGAAGTGATAACCTTGTATTTATGAAAGTCAGCAGAAACTTTGATAGATTAAAAGCTGCTCTGGAAAAAACAGGAAATATGGAAAATGTAATACTGGTTTCTAACTGTGGAAAGGAAAATCAGGAAGTATATTTTGATATTTCTCACTTGGAAAAAGATGATATTCATTATTTCTCTACAATGTTATTAAAAAAAGGAGGAATTGAACAATGGAAAAAGTTTATTTCATAGGAGCAGGACCTGGAGATCCTGAACTAATAACTATAAAAGGGCAAAGAATAGTAAAAGAAGCAGATATCATTATATATGCTGGTTCTTTAGTACCAAGAGAGGTAATAGAATGTCATAAAGAGGGAGCAGAAATATATAACTCAGCTTCTATGACATTGGAAGAGGTTATGGATGTAACTGTAAAAGGAATAAAAGCTGGAAAAAAAGTTGCCAGAGTACATACTGGAGATCCTGCTATATTTGGTGCACACAGAGAACAAATGGATGTATTAGATGAAAATGGAATAGAGTATGAAGTTATTCCAGGAGTAAGCTCATTCCTTGCTTCAGCAGCAGCAGTAAAAAAAGAATTTACACTTCCATCTGTATCACAGACAGTAATCTGTACAAGATTAGAAGGAAGAACACCAGTTCCAGAAAAAGAATCATTGGAAAGCCTTGCAGCTCACAGAGCATCTATGGCAATATTCCTTTCTGTACATATGATAGGAGATGTAGTAAAAAGACTTGCTACTTCTTATCCAATGACTACTCCTATTGCAGTAGTGCAAAGAGCTACTTGGGAAGATCAGAAAGTAGTAATGGGAACATTGGAAACAATAGAGGAACTTGTGAAAGAAGCAGGAATATCTAAAACTGCTCAAATATTGGTTGGAGATTTCTTAGGAAATGAATATGAAAAATCTAAACTGTATGATAAAACTTTTACACATGAATTCAGAAAAGGGATAGAGTAAAATGAAACTGGCTGTGTGGACTGTTACAAGAGGAGCAGGTCATTTAGGAAAAAAATATGGAGAGATATTAAAAGCTGATATTTTCACACTGAAAAAATTTCAGATAGAAAATACATTGCAAATGGAAGATTTTACGAGTACTTTAAATGAAAAGTTCAATAAATACGATGGACATATATTTATTATGGCTACTGGGATAGTTATCAGAAAAATAGCTTCTCTGATAAAAAGTAAAGATGTAGATCCTGCAGTATTAGTTGCAGATGAAGGAGAGAATTTTATTATTTCTCTTCTTTCTGGGCATTTAGGAGGAGCTAATGAACTTGCAAATGAAGCTGCTGAAAAACTTGGACTTTTCCCTATAATCACTACCAGCTCAGATGTAACAGGAAAGATAGCTGTGGATACTCTTTCTCAAAAAATGCAGGGAGAATTGGAAAGTCTTGAAAAGGCAAAAAATGTTACTTCCCTTATAGTTGATGGAAAAGAGGTAAATATTCTTCTTCCTAAAAATGTAAAATTTAACAGTGACGCAAATGAAGAGGGAATAATAGTAGTTTCTAATAGAGAAAAAATAGAAACAGTAAGAATATATCCTAAAAATCTGATTCTTGGGATAGGATGCAGAAGAGGTATAGAAACAGAAGTGATAATGGAAGGAATAAAAAAAGCTATGGAAGCTCATAATCTTTCTGTTAAAAGTATAAAAAAAATAGCTACTGTTGATTTGAAAGCTGATGAGATAGGGATAATAGAAAGCAGTAAATTATTGAAAAAAGAATTGGTTATAATTTCCAGAGAAGATATAAAAAAAGTTGAAGATAGGTTTGAAGGTTCAGAATTTGTAAAAAAACAAATAGGGGTATCTTGTGTATCTGAACCTTGTGCACTTTTAGCTTCAAATGGAAAAGGGAAATTTATTGAAAATAAATTTATTTATAATGGAATGACAGTGTCTATTTATGAGGAGAGTTTTAATGATGAATAAAGGAAAAATATATGTAGTAGGAATAGGTCCTGGAAATATGGAAGATATCAGTGTAAGAGCTTATAATATACTTAAAAATGTTGATATAATCGCAGGATATACAACTTATGTAGATTTAGTAAAAGATGAATTTAAAGATAAAGAGTTTTATGTATCAGGAATGAAAAAAGAAATAGATAGATGCGAAAAAGTTCTTGAACTGGCAAAAGAAGGTAAAACAGTTGCATTAATCAGCAGTGGAGATGCTGGAATTTATGGGATGGCAGGAATCATGATAGAGGTAGCTGCTGACAGTGGAATAGAAGTAGAAGTAATACCAGGGATAACTGCATCAGTAGCAGGAGCAGCTCTTGTAGGGGCTCCTATAATGCACGATCAGGCTGTTATCAGTTTGAGTGACCTTTTAACTGACTGGGATGTAATTACTAAGAGAATAGACAGAGCAAGTGAGGGAGATTTTGTAATTTCTCTATATAATCCTAAAAGTAATGGAAGAACTACACAAATTGTTGAAGCAAGAGAAATAATGATGAAACATAAAGCTCCAACTACTCCAGTAGCTTTATTAAGACATGTAGGGAGAGAGGATCAGAACTATACATTAACTGATCTTGAACATTTCCTAGACCATGAAATAGATATGTTTACAGTGGTTATAATAGGAAATTCAAAATCTTATATAAAAGATAATAAAATGATTACACCTAGAGGGTATAAGTTATGATTTGGATTATTGGCGGAACAAAAGATTCAAGAATATTCCTAGAGAAATTTGCATCTGCTGATAAGAATATTGTAGTTTCAACAGCTACTGAGTATGGAGGAAAACTTTTAGAGGGACTTCCCGTGAAAGTAGTATCAAAAAGACTGCCTTTGGAGTTAATGAGAGAGTTTGTAGAAAAAAACTCTATAAAAACCATTGTAGATATAAGTCATCCATATGCTTTTGAGGTTTCTAAAAATGCAATGAAAGTTGCTGAAGAATTTTCTATAGCTTATTATAGATTTGAAAGAGAGGAAATACATATTATTCCTGATAGATTCAGTGAATTTCAAAATATAAATGATTTGTTAGAGTATTGTGATAAATTGGATGGGAATATTCTTGTAACACTTGGAAGTAATAATATAGAACATTTTTCTAAGCTAAAAAACCTAGAAAAATTTTATTTCAGGATACTTCCTAAATGGGATATGGTAAAGAAATGTGAAGACAATGGTATACTTCCCAAAAATATAATAGCCATGCAGGGGCCTTTTTCTTTGAATATGAACAAAGCCATGATAGAACAGCTGAATATAAAATATTTAGTGACTAAAAAAGGTGGAGATACAGGAGGAGAAAGGGAAAAAATAGATGCTTGTAATGAAAAAGAAATAGAAGTAATACTTTTGGAGAAACCTAAAATTCAATATCCTAACTGCTATAGAAATATAGATGACTTGATAAAAAATATTAAATTATAAAATTAAAGCAGCTTTTTATGTGTAACAACATGAGAAGTTGTTTTTTTTATGATAATATTTTTTTAAAAAATAAAAAAATAAAGAGTTTTCGCCACAAAGTTGTCACAAAAGAATGATATATTAAACACATAAAATCTTTCCCCAAGATGTTTTATAAAAAATCCTCCTAATTTTTTAGGAGGATTTTTAACATGTAGAATTAATCAATTTTTTCAATTCTTTCAAAATGATATATCTCATTCTTATTTTTCTCTTTTTCTCTGCACAAATAGATACAATCTTTTTCTATAAAAGTTTTGGGATTATCTTCTTTATTTACAGTAATTACTTTCAATCTAAAATATTTTTCCTCTTTTTTACTTATTTCTTCCTCTTCATCATAAAATAAATCAGCATCAAAATTTTTCTCTGGAATTCCAAGAAAATCCCTAAAAAAGAATAAATTATTTTTACAACTTTTTTCTCTCAGCATTTCCATTACAAATTTTTTAAGATTGGTTTCAAAATAAGGACTTCTATTATAGACTAAAGCATCTATACGTTTAGTATATTCAATATGCTTTATACTTGTAATACCTAAAGTGATATGTGCATCTGCTCCAATCATTTTAAGCAAACCAAGAGGTTTGCTGTCATCTTTTCCCTTAAAAGTTATTATAGTGATATCTGGATAAAGATTTTTGACTTTATGATAATTACACATAATTTTATCATAAGTAGTATCACTGATAAAAAGAAGTCCAGTACCATTGACAGAGGTAATCCATGGATCCTTTTCATCATATATATCTATTTTGTATGAAAATTCTGCTGAATTTTCTACAAGAAAATTTTCTAATGTTTTTTCTGAAAAATTGTATTTTTCATATAATAAACTTAAGGAGTTAATATCAAACTGCTGGATATTTTTAGCTGTTATTACAGCTTTTACTCCCATATCATTTGCAAGATATTCTCTTTCAGTAAATATTATTGTATTAGAAAGATATTCACATTTAGAAGGATTAAAAAAGTATCTTTTGAGCTCCTTAAGAAGTTCGAGATTTTCTTCAATATTATTTTTGAAAACTAAAAATATCAAATAATTTATATCTGAGGCTCTCAAAATGAGGGCTATAGAAGATTCAAAATTTGTTTTATCTACCAATATTATTTTTTTAGATTTAAGAAAAGTGGAATTTTTTTCCATAAAGTGACCTCAATTTTAGAATTAATTATGATAAAATTATTCTACCATTTTTTTATGTGAATTACAATGAAGTAGATTGGTAGTTGTTCAAAAAATGAAAAATGAAAATTTTGAATATTTTTTATAGTTAATTATTACGTAAATAAAGGCTGAGATTAAAAAAACTGAATAAAAATATTTGAATAAGTTCAGTTTATCATGTAAAATATTATAAATGATAATGTTAAAGATTAAAATGAAAGCGGGGATAAATTTGAAAATAGGAATAGTGATTTTAGTTTTTTTTGCAGTTTTTAACTTAGTGAATTTTAAGAAAAAAGTTTCTTTGAATAATTCAGAAGAAAAAATAAAATTAGAAAATCTGTATAATTTAAATAAAAAGGGGGAATTTAAAATATACTATGAAAATGGACAAATTTCTACTATAGGAAATTACAATGATTTTAAGTTAAATGGGAGTTATGTATCATTTTATGAAAATGGGGCAGTCGCAAGTGATGGTTTTTATAAAAATGGGCTTCTTGATGGTGAATGGAAATTTTATTCTAAGAATGGCTTTCTTGAAAAAATAGAGAAATATAAAAATGGAATGATAGTAGAAAATAATTAAAATTAAGGATAAGTAATAGGGAATTTTTTTATTACTTATCCTATTTTTATAATTTCGGAAAAATGCTTTAGTAAAAATAAAAACTAAATTATATTTATTGTATATTTAGATATAGAAATTTTTTAAGCCCATATAATTTTAGTTGTAAATATACTAAATTCTATATTTTTTATATTTAAAAGTTGATAAGGTTTTATATACTGTACAGTCTTGTTATTTATATTTTATTTCAATAATAATTGTATTAAAGAAAGAAAAGAAAATGTAAAAAATAATAAAAGAATAGGAGGGAATGAAGAGAATATATTAGATAGTCTGCTCTATAAATTAATAAAAATTGATTCCTATAGTTTGTAGGGAAGCAATTCTTTTATAGTGAAGAATTAAAAAAATAAATAAAAAAATTATTAATGATGAATTTTACTTTTAGAGTAAATTAATTAACCTAAATATAGTTTTGATTATTTATTTACCATAAAAAATAAAATAGTTTTTTAAATATTATTAAGCTGAAAAATTCTCTAGGAAAAAAAATTTCATTTTTTAATTTTTTGAAAACTAATATTTTAAATAGGAATTATGAGGCATTTAAAGAAAAATTTACTTTTAAATTTAAATAAAATATGCTATAAAATAGGTTAATGATATTTATATAATTAAAATATTCAAGGAGGAAATTATGATTAAGTTGATAGGAGTATTGATAATACTTTTAGGATTTGTATTAAAGTTTGATACTATAGCTGTTGTACTTATAGCTGGAGTTGCAACAGGTTTAGTTGCAGATATGGGATTTATTGAAATTCTTGAAGTGCTTGGAAAAGCCTTTGTGAGTACAAGATATATGACTCTTCTTCTTTTAACACTAGCAGTAGTAGGGATTTTGGAAAGAAATGGACTTAGAGAAAGAGCAGCAAAATGTATTTCTGAATTAAAAGGTGCTACATGTGGAAAAGTTTTAAGTATTTATGTTATTGTAAGAACAATCGCTGCAGCATTTTCACTTAGATTGAGCGGTCATGTGCAGTTCATCAGACCTCTTGTTTATCCAATGGTAAAAGGAGCAGCAGAAAAAGAAGGAACAGTAGATGCTAAAACTGATGAAAAATTAAAAGCTCTTGCTACAAGTATGGAAAACTACGGAAACTTCTATGGACAGAATGTGTTTATAGCTTCATCAGGAGTATTATTAATAGTTGGAACTCTAAAAGAATTAGGAATAACAAATGTTGAACCTTATGCTGTAGCAAAATGCAGTATTCCAGTTGCAGTAATTTCAATAGTTGTTTCTATTATAAGAAACTATATGTTTGATAAGAGTTTGAGAAATACTAAGAGATAATGGGGGAGAGCTAAATGAAAGAAACTATAAATTTAATTTTAGAAATAATGTATGTTATCTGTGGAGTAATCTCTATACTATGTGGAATATATGCTTTGAGAGATCAAAAAAATGATAAAAGAATTGGAAGTGCAGCATTCTGGATAATCTTTGGACTTGTATTTATATTAGGACCATATATAAATCCAGTTATAGTTGGAGCTTCTCTTCTTGTAATGGGGTTAATTACAGCTACTAAAAATATAAAAATAGGTTCACTGGCAAACAGCAGTGAAGAATTTAGAGAAAAGCAAGCAGCAAAATTAGGAAATCTTATATTTTTTCCTGCCTTATCAATAGGAATAGTAGCTTTTGCAATAGCTCAGTTCACTCCATTAGGTGGTCTTGTTGGACTTGGAGGAGGGGCATTAGCTGCTCTTGCTATATCGCTAATAGTAACTAAAGAATCACCTGCTATGATACCTCATGAGTCTTCAAGAATATTACAACAAATGGGAGCAACAGTTATTTTACCACAACTTCTTGGAGCATTGGGATCTGTATTTGCCAAAGCTGGAGTAGGAGAAGTTATTGCTTCATTGATGGGAGGAGTTATTCCAGATGGAAATAGATTATTTGGGGTAATAGGATACTGTGTGGCTATGGCAGTATTTACAATGATAATGGGAAATGCCTTTGCAGCTTTTGCAGTTATTACAGCAGGAATAGGAGTTCCATTTGTTATTAATTTAGGAGCTAATCCAGCATTAGTTGGAGCATTAGGATTGACAGCAGGATACTGTGGAACTTTAATGACACCTATGGCAGCTAACTTTAATATTGTTCCAGCTTCTATTTTGGAAATGGAAAATAAAAACAGTGTTATATTTGTTCAGGCACCAATAGCTATAGTAATGCTTATAATCCATATTATTATAATGTATTTATTTGCTTTCTAATTGGCAATTTAAATAGAGTAAAGAAAAACTGAGGAGGTAATATATGAAAGTATTAATAACTGGTTTTGATCCATTTGGAGGAGAAAAAGTAAATCCTGCATGGGAGGCAGTAAGAGCTTTACCTGATAATATTGATGGAATAGAAGTGATAAAACTTCAAATTCCAACTGTATTTAAAAAATCAGCAAAAAAATTATTTGAAAATATAGATTCTGTAAAACCTGATGTGGTAATATGTGTAGGTCAGGCAGGAGGAAGATATGAATTTTGTGTAGAGAGAGTAGCTATAAATTTAGATGATGGAAGAATACCTGATAATGAGGGATACCAACCTGTAGATACTCCTGTATTTGAAGATGGAGATACAGCATATTTTACTTCTCTTCCAATAAAAGGAATGGTAGAAGAATTGAAAAAAGCTTCTATTCCAGCAGCAGTATCAAATACAGCAGGAACATATGTGTGCAACCATATTATGTACTCTCTGCTATATTATTTAAATAAAAATAAATTAGATAATATCAGAGGTGGATTTATCCATGTTCCATATATACCTGAACAAGTAATAGATAAGAAAAATACACCATATATGGAATTATCAAGAATTACAAAAGCTCTGGAAGTATCAATAAAAGCAGTTAAAACTTATCAAAAAGATATAGTTGTATCTGGTGGAAAAGAATTCTAATTAAAAAATAAAAAAGAGGTCAGTACATTTGCTGACCTCTTTTTAAATTGACATGGGGAAAAAGAAAATGTATAATTAAAATATATTGCATAAGGAGAGTGCTTTATGTTTGAAATGTTATTAGGGAAGTTTTGTATATCAATAAGCTCTGACAATTGGATAGATGAAACATTGTGCAGAGCTGTTCTTATTATTCATCAAAAATAATCATTAAAAACATAGAATTTATATGTTTTATTTTGATATGTTTTTGAAAATATAGAGGCTGGGCAGATGTTTCCAAAGCCTTTTGTTACAAAAAACTTGAGCAGAAGGAATAGCTTCTGTTTTTTTATTTTTTGTAAAATTTAGAGTTAAGGAGATATCAAATGAAAAATACAAAAATGGATCTAACAACAGGAAATGTATCTGTACAATTGATAAAATTTGCCATACCATTATTTATAGCAAATTTACTGCAGGCATTTTATAATATTGCAGATATGGTAATAGTAGGAAGAATAATAGGAAGCAGAGGTGTCATAGCTATAAGTAATACTTCAATGCTGTGTTTTATAATAAATTCTATATGTATAGGAATAACTTTAGGTGGAACTGTATTAATAGCACAATATAGAGGGAAAAAGAATAATGAAAGCTGCAAAGAAGTTATAAATTCAATATTTTTTCTTATAATAATTATATCAATAGCAGTTACAGTACTAGGAGTACTGACATGCAGACATGTATTTGTTTTACTTAGAGTCCCTGAGGAAGCGTTACAGGAATCCATAGAATATATGAATATAATTTATCTGGGAAGTATTTTTGTTTTTGGTTATAATAGTGTGAGTTCAGTAATGAAGGGAATAGGTGATTCACAAAAACCATTATACTTTGTTTTAATAGCAGCAATCTTGAATATAGGATTGGATTTTTTTCTGGTAGGAAGTATGAATATGGGAACCAAAGGGGCAGCAGTTGCTACAGTTATTTCTCAAGGAGTATCTTTTTTATTAGCAATATTATATTTAAAAAGATATGAAAATATATTTGAATTTTCTTTTAAGCACATAAAAAAAGAAAAGATAAAGGACATTTTAAAAATTGGTATATCAGCAGCTTTGCAAATGATTATAATTAATATAGCATATTTGGTAATGACTGGATTATTTAACGGATATGGAATGGTAATATCAGCTGCATCAGGGATTGGATTGAAAATAAATACTTTTGCAGGAATGCCATGCTGGGCAGTGGGACAGACAGTTACAGCTATGGTAGGGCAGAATATGGGGGCTGGTAAATTAAAAAGAGTTAAAGAAGTAGTGAGAACTGGAATAAAAATAGGATTTTTATTAACAATAGTGACAGTTATATTTGTTCAATTAACAGCAGAGTGGTTAATAATGATATTTGAAAAAGAAAATCAGTCCATAATAACAGAAGGAGTAAAATATCTGAGAATCTGCTGTTCAGTAAATAGTTTGATATATTCAGCAATGTATATTTATGATTCTTTTGCAATAGGTGTAGGGAATTCTTTTTTAGCAATGCTAAATTCTTTTCTTGATTCAATAATTATAAAGTTATTTTTAAGCTTTCTTTTTACTTATTTTCTTTCATATGGGGTAAACAGCTTATATGTGAGTCAGGCAGTTTCACCTATAATTCCAGCAGTAATAGGATGGCTGTATTATAAAAGGGGAAATTGGAAAGATAAAATTGAAATATTATAAAAAATTAATTAAATGTGAGGAGATAGGAATGGTATTAGAAACGGATAGATTATATTTGAGAGAAATAAAAGATAGTGATTTAGAAAATTTATCAACGCTAATGGATATATATTTCATTATTTCTATAAAATAGAAAATAAAGAAGATAAATAAAAAAACTCAAAACAATTAGTTTTGAGTTAATGTACATAGTGGTACCCCGTAGGGGAATCGAACCCCTGTTGCCAGAGTGAAAATCTGATGTCCTTACCACTGAACGAACGGGGCTTTTGAACTAAGATATGGTATCATAAAATAGAATAAGTGTCAATTATTTTTTACTATAATTCTATATTTTTTATATATGATAGTATTTTAAAAGTGGCAAAAGTTCATAATAAGTTTTATCTTCTATTAAAATATTTTGATTATCTTCTACAGAGAATTTATTTATTCTCAGAAAAATAAAGGCAAGAGCCATTTTTAATATTCCCATATCCAAAAGAGATTTCTCTTCTGGAGAAAGTTTTCTCACACTTTCATAAGAATCTAAAAATACATCAACATATTTTTTTTCGATCTCTAGAGGGAAATTATTAATTCTTATCCAGTAATTTATAACTATTCCAAGATCAAAAATAAAAGGTGCATATGTAGAATCATTAAAATCAATAATTCCAGAAACAACTCCATCTTTAACAAAAATATTATCTGGAAAAATATCATTATGAATTATACCACAGGGAAGAGAAGAAAAATCTGTCATAGAAATTTTTTCGTAAAGAGATAAAAGAGTTTTTTTCTCTTCTTCTGTTATTGGAATCTGTTTCATATTTATTTTTGAAAAATAATACTTTTCATCTATTCTTGTTTTTCTGTTTAATATTTTATTTTTAGAAAAAAGATGCATTTTTCCAAGTAAATTCCCTATTTGAGTCAAAAAATTTTCATTTATTTCAGTAAGTTTCTCTCCTTCAATAAAATAAAAAAGGCTCATCATTCTTCCATTATATTTTATTAACACTTCACCATCTATAGTACTACAGGGAACAGAGCATGGAATTATTGTATTTAGTTCCAGAAGAAAATCTAATTCCTCTTTTTCTGCTTCATAACTGCGGTGACCTTCTAGTACTCTTAATACAAATTTTCCTTCAGAAGTAAAAATAAGGTAATTAGTATTTAATATCCCATCTTTTATACCTTCGTAATGCAGAGGGGTAAGATTATATTTAGCTAAGATAGTAGTGATGTCCTCTATATTAAGAACTGTATAAACAGCCATTTCTCCTCCCAATTATAAAAAATATTTCAATAAATTTTAACATTTTTAATAAGATTTTTCCACTTAAATAAATACTTTGAATATGTTTTTAGGGGTTATATATGATATAATTATACTATAGACTTATAATGTGAGGAGAAGAGATGAAATTTGATTTAATACTATTTGATATAGATGGAACACTTCTTGACTTTGATTTAGCTGAAAGGAATGCACTGGCTGAAACATTAAAAGAATATAATTTTATTTGCAATGATGAGATTTTAAATAGATATCATGAGGTAAATATTTTTTATTGGAAGCAGCTGGAAAAGGGTCTTATTGATAAAAAGCAGCTGGCATATAAAAGATATGAGCAGTTATTTTCAGAATATGGAATAGAAACTGATATAGAAATATTTAATTTTAAATATAGAGATAGACTAAAGGAAGGTGCCTATCTTTTAAATAATGCCATGGAGATATGTCATGAGCTTTATGAAAATAAGATAAAATTAGGAGTAGCTTCTAATGGAGGAAATGATATTCAAATAAGAAGAATAAAAAAAATAGGACTGGATAAATATCTTGATTATATGTTTGTATCAGAAGAAATAGGGTATAATAAACCTTACAAAGAATATTTTGAGTATATATTTCAAAAAATAGGAAATATACAAAAAGAGAAGATAATGATAGTTGGGGATTCTCTTACTGCTGATATACAAGGTGGAAAAAATGCTGGAATAAGAACATGCTGGTATAATCCAAATGGTGAAGCAGGTATGGAAAGTATAAGACCTGATTATGAAATAAAAGATCTTTTAGAATTAAGAAGGCTGATAGGTATAATTTAATAAAAAAAGAGATCAGTAGCATTAAACTATGATCTCTTTCTTTAGGATTAGGAATATCCTAAAATTGTATGGTTTATATAAATAAGCCCCAATCACAAAGCTTATTTTTGGTCATAAATTAAACAAAAATATTTATTTAAAATATATTTTGTTTATTAATAAGGGAAACCCCAACCTATGTAAGTCAGGGTTATATGGGTTGTTCACATGAGTGAACTATGGGTATTAGAAACAAACTGTCATTGTTCTACCTCCTTATGATATCACACTATAATTGTATAGTCAATCTTTTAATCAATTCATAGTTTATATGAAAAATATTTTTTATATAAATATGATTAAAAAATAATCCATAAATGAATATAAAGTATTCGAAAAAAAGTTTTCGTTATTAAAATAACTTGTATAAAAACAGTTTATTAGATAATATATAGACAGAGAATATAAAGCAGGAGGAAATAATGAGTGTAATAGTAAAATTCTTGGGGACAGCACAGGATGGAGGAATCCCACAAGTTGGATGTAAATGTGAAATGTGTACTGATATAAGGACAGGAAAAAGAAAAGAGATATTGCAGGCAGCAGTTGGGATAGAAAATACTGAAACAGGAAATAGATATATGATAGAGGCAACCCCTAATTTTTCTAAACAATATCAAAGTTTTATAGCGGATAAAAATGGAAGTTTAGATGGGATATTTTTAACCCATGCACATATGGGACATTATACAGGATTGATGTATCTAGGAAAAGAAGCTCTCAATTCAAAAGAAACGAAAGTATATGTGAGCAAAAAAATGGCAGAATTTTTAAGAAATAATGCTCCATGGAGTCAGTTGGTAAAGCTTAAAAATATGGAATTAGTAGAATTTGAAAGTGGAAAAGAATTAGCTTTAGATAATGATATAAAAATAATGCCTGTAGAAGTTCCTCATAGAAATGAATTTGCTGATACACATGGATTTATAGTAAAGAGTGAGAAAAGTTTTTTCTTTGTTCCTGATATAGACAGCTGGGAAGGATTTGAAGATCAACTAAATGATATTTTTAAACAATGTGATTATCTGGCAGTAGATGCTACTTTTTACACAAAAGAAGAAATAGGAAATATAAGAGGAAGAAATTTTAAAGAGATACCTCATCCTACTGTGGAAGAAACAATGAAATTTATAGAGGAAAATAATTGGGATTTAAAAAATAAAAAGGTTATACTGACTCATTTTAACCATACTAACCTTTTATTTACTAATAAAGAATTGAAAGAAAAAGTAGAAAAATCAGGAATAATAATATCAGAAGATGAAATGGAAATCACTCTTTAAGAGATATAATATTATTTAAAATTGATTTTATTTGAAATATATAGTATGATATAAGAGCAGAATAGATGTAAGGAGTGATAACTGTGCAGAAAAAGACTGTATGTAAAATTGCGTTGGTGTGTGTAGCAGCAACATGGGGTGGAGGATTTCCTATAACTAAAATAGCTTTAGACAGTGGAATGGCACCAAATGCTATTATGAGTCTTAGATTTTTAATAGCTTCTCTTCTCATATTTTTATTCCTTTTTATAAAAAAAGTGAAGATAACAAAAGAAGAAATGAAACTTGGACTAGGGGCTGGATTAGTGTTAGGAGCTGCTTTTTCATTGCAGACAGTAGGACTTATGCATACAACTTCTTCAAAAAATGCTTTTATAACTGGAGCATATGTGGTATGTGTGCCATTTATGCTGTGGATACTTACTAAAAAACGACCTAAATTGATAACTTATATTTCTTCAATAATATGTTTTGCAGGGATAGGATTTTTATCTTTAGATGGAGATTTATCAATGAATTATGGAGATGTATTAACATTGATTTGTGCTTTCTTTTTTGCTCTTCAGATATCTATTATAGGAGCAAAGATAGGAAATATGAATCCAGTTGTCATAAATGCTTTTCAGATGTTCAGTGGAGGGCTGCTTACTCTTTTATTAAATATAACTTATGAAAATTTTTCTATTGTAACTACAAAACTTACAAGTATACAAGTCATAGCAGTAGGGTTTTTGATACTATTTAATACTTTAATAGCATATTTAGTTCAGACAACAGCTCAAAAATATGTAGAATCTTCAACTGCTTCTCTTATATTATCCACAGAGATACTTTTTGGAGCTATAACTTCTGTTATTCTTTTGGGAGATCCAGTGACAATAAAGACTGTTATGGGAGGACTGCTGATATTTGCTTCAGTTGTCATAGCAGAAACAGAGTTGAAATTTTTTAATAAAAAATATATAGAAAGTTAAAAGAGAAAGGAGATCAAAAGATCTCCTTTTATTTTGAGTGTATATTAGAAATATTGAATTATAATTTTAATCAGAATAGGATAAAAAGCAATAACAGATACTAATCTGATAAACTGCATAACAGCAACTTTAGGAGTATCAGCACCTAACTCGCCAGCAATAATAGCTATATCTGATATTCCTCCAGGAGCAGCTGAGAACATAGATGTAGGGATATTAAAATCGCTTATCTTGTATACCATTATACCAAGGATAAGGTTCATAAGGCAGAAACCACTGATAACTATGATTACAGGAACTGCAATTGTTTTTAAACCAAGAAGGTCACCCATTGTCATTTTAGCTCCTATTAAAGCTCCTCCTAATACTTGAATAAACTGTCTTAATTTTATTGGCATAAAAGCTTTATTGCTTTTTATATTATATGCTGCTACTCCAGCCATAGATACACTCATAGCTCCAGCAGGGATTCCAGCAAAATATCCAATAAAACCAGAGATAATTCCAATCACCATTGTTATAACTATCTTTTTCAAATCTATCATAAAAGGAGTTTTTTCCTTTTCATTTTTGATAAATTTCTCTTCAACTGTTCTTATTATATCAATATTATCAGCAGGAGATTTAGACTTGTAATATCTGATAACTCCTTTTATAAGAACAGGAATAAGACACATAACAGAAATCAGACGCATCATCTGCATAACAGCAACTTTAGATGTATCAGCACCAAAATCATAAGCTATCAGAGTCATATCCATTATTCCTCCTGGAGCAGTACAGAAAAGAGCCGTTTTCATATCCATATCAGATGATTTATAAAGGAAGTATCCCATTATAAAATTGATGAGAGCCATAATAACTACCATTATAACAGCAGGTTTAAAAACTTTTTTTAATTCAATAATATCATTGTATTTTATTCGGGCCCCTATAAATGCACCAGTAGATATCTGAGCAATAACTTTATAGCTTTGAGGAAGATAAGCTTTTCCTGTAACAATACTGAAAATAGCAACTGCAAATAGAGAACCTATCATAGCTCCAGCAGGAACCTTATATTTTAAAGCAATTCCAGCTCCAATTAAACCAATGAAAAAAGTGATAAAAAACCACAAAATACTCTCCCCCTTTTATTTAAATAAACTTATGGATATATTATATCTTAAAATTAATATAAATAAAATCAAAATCAAAAATTTTCTAAAAATATGATATAATTGATGTAAACGATAATGAATGAAAGGAAAAGTTTATGGTAAAAATAGCAATTTTAACTCCTAAAAATTCTTATTCATATGTAAGAGATGCTTTAAAGGATGTCGAAGGAGAAAAGGAATATATTTTTTATGATAATCTTAACCAATTAAAGGATATATATAGAGAAAATGCTCATAAATTTGATGGAGTAGTTACCAGTGGGCCTATTGGTTTTGAGATTATAAGGAAAAATACAAAAATAACCACACCTGTGTATTATATAGAAATTGCAAAATATGAATTATATAAATGTCTATTTCAGGTATTATCAGAGAATCCAGGAATAGATTTTTCAAGAGTCTATATAGACTTTGTGTCTGAGGATGAAAAAGAATATTGGCTGGAAGATACTTTTACAAAAGGAAAAGAACCAATATTTCTTCCATTAGACTATAGTGATGTGAAATTATATGAAAATTTCAAAGAGAAGTATCTTAGACTGATAGCTGAGAATAAGATTGATTTAATTTTAACAAGGATAAGCAATATGCTTTCATTTTTAGATACTTTAGATGTGCCTCATATATTTCTGTTTCCATCTAAGAATACTATAAAAGAAACTGTTGAATTTGCTATAAGGGATATTAAAGCTTCAAAAGCTGACAGTAAAGAGATAGTAATGGGAAAAATAACTTCTGATGGAGATATAAATGAATTGAAAAACAGGCTTGGATATGATTTTAAAAACTTCATCACTCAAAAAGTAGATGATTATGTAGAAATATTTATGTTGAAAAAAGAATTTATTAATATTAATCCTAAAGAAATAATCAAAAAAGAGTATAAATCAAAAGTAAATATTGGCTGGGGTGGTGGCTCTAGTATTAGTGAAGCTAGATTTTATGCTGATGAATCATATAAAAAAAATGTGGAATCTAATGGGGAAGTGCTGTGTCTGACTGAAGCTGGTGGGACTACAATCCTCACTGGGACTTCAGAAGAGAGTAAAAAAGATTTAGATATAATAGAGAGATTAAAAGAGATAAATATATCTGGAGAAAAGGCAAGAGAGCTTATAGAATTATATAAAAGAGGAGAAGAAGTAACAATAGATAAATTGGCAAAATATCTTAATACTACTGAGAGAACAACAAGTAGAATACTTCTTAAACTTGAAGAGAATAAGATGGCAGATTATTCTATTGAGAAGATAACAAGAGGACGCCCTAAAAAAGTATATAAATTTATGTTTTAATAATAATTTATCAGGAAAATATCTTTAATTTACAGGAATTTCCAAAGGGGTACCTAGCAATTAACTATTTATGAAGCTAGCTTTGATATGCTGCTGAAATCCTTTTGAAGATAGATCCCATACCATTATTTGAAAATAATTAAAGAGAGAAGCACAACATACCATCATACAAGCGGCATTACCTGTTCCAAGTAGGAAAACAGGAATACCGCTTTTTTATACTTTCATAATTGCACAATAGGAGTAAAAAAAGCCTTGTTTATTCAGTTTCATAAACTGGAATTATTTTAATCAACAATAATTTTGATAGGAGAACACTTTCCACTATTGCACTTACTTTCAGAAACACTACAAGCAGCAACTCCTAATGTAATATCCATTAGTGCTTTTAATACAATCTTGTCACCTGCTTTGGAAATGGGTTCTTCTACTGAGATTTTACCATTGGTATTGATTTTTGTGTGCATGAACAAGTTGACAGGTGTAATAATAGCATGTTGTTTTTCAAGAGCCTTATTGATATTATCAAAGCAGTTTGGGTGTTCTTCGCCGTTATGGTAGAAGAAGTCATACATTTCAGTTCTGCAACATGGATGGAGCAGATCATGTTCTCCAACATCATCAGAAAGCACCTGCATCATGGGATGGTATAGGTTTGTATAGATAATATCTCCAATATTTAATTTCAAAGATTCGTTACAGTCAATCGTCACTCCAGTTGAAAGAAATTCATTTGCATTTCCATTCACTTCAGCAAAAAAATCTACCACTTGACCACCTTCAATATCAATCACTGTAATACTTTGACCTTGCTTAACATCAATTTTTATTCCAGAACAGGCTGGAATTATATACTCTTTACCCATTGCATTTGCCTCCCAAATTCTAATTTATTTATCTATCAATATAAAATTATCTTGTGGGAAATATTATATCATGCCATAAAATAAATGTCTATGACACTATTTATTCACATTTATATCCTAAAAATAAAATAGATAAATAAAAAAGTACAGTGAGCAAAATCTCTGTATTTTTTTGTATTAAAATTTTTTTAGATAATCATTTATGAAAACTTTTTGTGATATTTACCTTTGAAACTGAAATTATAGAGAATTCAGGAGAAGAAAAAAAATAAAAAAAGTTCTCTTTTATACATAAAAGAGAACACTAACTGCTTATTTGTTGCTAAAAAAACCTTTAACCCATGCTTTAAATACTTGATATTTATAATAGATAATACCTTAAATTTAATAAAAAGTCAATGTTTAATCTGTAAATAATATTCTTTAAAATTGATAAATATTAGCAAGTTCACCTTTATGTATAAATACGAACATTTATTGAATGTAATTATAAAAATTTTATACGGATTTAAGAAAATTATACAGGTGTTTTTGAAAAAATTGAATTAAATTTCATGGAGGGAAAAGATGATAGAAAAGATTATGAAAGCAGTAAAAAGTGGGAGTAAAAAAAGGGGAAGAAATATAACAATAGGAGCAGTAGTAGGATTTTTATTGTCATGTACAATAGTAATGGGAGCAGTAGAAGGAACAGGGCTAAACATAACAACAAATGGAGGAATAGAATTTAGTAAAGACAATATTTCATTTACACCAGGAGAGGAAGGGGATCCATATATTGACAACAGTTGGGATGAAAGTACAAAAACTTATACAAATAACTCTACAATATCTGAAGAAATTACTGATTCTGATTATATTAATTCTTATGGCTTGAATGTAGGTATCGCTGGAGAAGGAATAAGTAAGATTGTAAATAAAGGGATAATAAATGGATATGCTAAAGTAAGCAATACATTTTATGATGCTAAGGCCTATGGAATAAATATTTCACTTTCACAAAATGGTAATGTAAAAATGGAAAGTATTACAAATGATGGATTAATAAATGCAGAGACTATTAGTGGGAGTCGTATTTATAGTTATGGAATAAAAGTATCTTTAGAATATGGAGTAACTGGTAGTATAGGAGTAGATAATATAACAAATGATGGATTAATAATTGGTAATAGCAGGGATTCTAGTAATGAACCTTCTGTTTATGGAATAAGTATTGGAAACTCAGTGCAAGTAGGGAAATTAATAAATAATGGATTAATAAATACCTATATGCCTGGAGGAGCTTCAACTGGGACTGGAATAAGTGTTTCTGGAACGTTAAGTGAATTGATAAATAATGGACTGATAAATGAGACCTCTGTGGATAGTTATGCAATAACTATTGGCTATTATGGAGGAACAGTAGCTGTAACAAATATAACAAATAATGGGCTAATAAGCGGATATCTTCGTGGTTATAATGAATGTTCTGGAATAAGAATTGATTCTGCAACTTTAGCAGGAGCTTTAAAAAATATTGGAACAATAAAAGGGGATAATGGAATAAAGAATGGAGGGTATCTTAGTGGCTCTACAGTAAATAATTTAATAAATAATGGAGTAATTTATGGAAAAACTAATGCTGTAAAAAATGGTGGAACAATAACTAATTTTAATAACTATGGAATACTTGCATCAGGTAATAGTTCTGGTAGTGTGGTTGATGGCTTAACAATAGCGGCTCATAATGATTCTGGTGGTGAAAATAAAATAAAAAACTATGGATTAGCCTTTGCAGATACAGGTTCTGGTGACTATAAGAATTATGATAATAGTCCCAGTAATTTTGGAGCAATATATTTAGATGAAGATATTGCTGGAGTTCAGTATGATATCATAAATATTGGAGCAGATGTAGATGGTAGTTCTAAAGAAATAACAAATTGGAAGAGCCTGGGTATAAAAGATGGAAAGCTGTATTCTAATGCTGGTGATACTACTGGTGGTGAAATAAGTAGTTTTTCTTCAAATAAGCAATATATTTTAAATGGAATAGAAGATACTCTTAAAGTTATTGGAGCAAATGAGGGGAATAGATTAAATAATAGTATAATCAATGCCTATAAGACAGCAGTAAAATTTGCTGCTGCTGCTGAGGGAAAACTTACTCTATCAGGAACAACAGTAAATGGTGGAGCAGATGGAAGTGATGTAGTAGTAGGAGGCAGTAATTCAGATACTTTAATACTGGAAGATGCAAGTATAATCAATGGAAATATAAACATGGGAGCTGAGGTGGATAATCTTTCTCTGAATTCTGGAGTAATAGTTAATGGAACTGTGAAAATGGGAGATGGAAATGATGTTCTTGATATTGTTAGTGGAGGAAGAATAAATGGAACTCTTGATGGAGGAACAGATAATGATGTTCTTAATTTTAATCCAGCAGTAATGAGAGCTTCAAATAATGATGAAATAAAAATTTTTCATAATATATCAGGATTTGAAAATATGAATATAGGTACAAATATTACAGTCTATGAAAAAACTATTGGTACAGATGGAAAAACAATGGATGACTTAAAAATATCAGATGCAGAAGTAATAAATATAAAAACAGAAGGAACTTTAACTTTAAGAATAGATTCAACTAAGACAGCTAATTTAGGTGGAATAGATAAGATTATAGGTCATGCACTCTATGAAAATAATGGAACTATATCTTCAGAAGGAGGAAAACTGCTGCTGGCACTAAATGGAGCGGGAAATGAAAGTATAATAAGCTTTGGAACTACTACTTTAGGGGATGGATTAGATAGGAAAACTCTTGATACAACATCAAAACTTCATACTGTAGAAAAGCTAAATAATAAAGAAGTAGCAGTTACAGCTAGATGGGATCTGCCTAATTATTTAGAATACCAACAGTTGAATAAAATATATCAAGGTATTGTATCTGTTGAAGATTTAATAGGAAACTTTAATGTAGATGATGATGAAAAATTATCAACATTCTTAGGATATTTAAATGATATTTATGCAGGAAATCCATATTCTTATAGTTCTGAATTATCAAGAAAATCTACTGGAATGTTCAGAGATATAGTAACAGAAAACATTTTTAAGCCAGAAGCAAATAAATGGATTATATATGGAGGACTTACTCATGTAGATGGAGGAACAAAAGATACTTACTATGGAAAAGGCTACTATGCTTATGATATAGGAAGTTCTGATATGGATGCAGATACTAAGATAACTGGAGCATATATGCTGGGAGAATATGGAGTATCTGATACACTTACTTCTGGAGTAGTGATAGGAGGAAATAAACTTAAATCTGACTTGTCTAATGGCTCTAAAGTTGATGGAAGCGCGCTGTATCTGGGAGCTTATGCTAAGAAGTATGTAGGGAATTTAAAAGTAACAGCAGGAGCAGGATTTCAATATGGAGATTATGATGCAGATAGAATGGCGCTAGGAAGAGGAATTACAGAAACAAGAAGCTATAGTTCAAATTACAATGATATAACTTATGACATCTACTTAAATGGAAGATACTCACATAATATTGGAGATAACCTATTCTTAGAACCGTATGGAACATTGTCATATACCTATATAGATCAAGATGGTGCAGATGAAGGAAATCAAACTCTAGCAATAGAAACAGATTCAAAATCATTTGACTATACAGTGGGAAAAGCAGGGTTAGACTTGAAGAAAGTTATACCTCATGAAAAAGGAAAAAGTACACTTTCAGCAGGAGTAAGCTACACAAGAATACTTGATGGAGCAGATGAGAAGTTTATCACAGGAAGATTTAAAGGTGGAAGGGACTTTGATATATTGGTTGCTCATAAAAATGAGCATAGTATAGGAGTAAATGCCAAATATGCACTGGAACTTGAAAATGGAGTACTATTTGATGTAAAAGGAACTTATGCAGTAGAAAGAGATTCACATAACAGGGCAGGAAAAAACAAGACTAAAGGTGAATGGATAGTAGGAGCAGGATTAGGATATAAGTTCTAAAGATTATAAAGTGAAAGGCTGGCTGATAGATAATCAGCCTTTCAACAAATAATTACGATATTTTAAAGGAGAAGTTATGATAGAAGGGGAGTTTGTAAAATTTTATAAAAAGAGAAATATTTGAAATATTGGAAAGAAAACCAAGAATAATATCAAATCTAGTAACAAAAAAACCTATGAAAATCTATCCAAAGAAAATAGTAAGATTTAGAATATCTAAAAAAATGAAATAGTTAATTAAAAGGCAGAGAGAAATATTATATTTAAAATCTTAGAGATAAGATTGAAATAATAATATTTCTCTCTGATTTTTGTAAATTGTAAAAAACAAAAGGTACTATATACTGTAGCACCTTCTGTTTTTTAGGTATCATTTATTCCAAAGAGTTTAATCTGTCTAATACAAGTTTACATAAAATTTTTATTCCTACTTTTAGTGAATTTTCATCAGCCATAAATTCAGGATTATGAAGAATACATTTTCCTTTGTTAAAATCGGTTTCTGTTCCAAGCCATAAAAACACAGAAGGAACTTTTTTAGTCACAAATGAGAAATCTTCTCCTGCTGGTAGAGGATTAGGCTGAATAATGATATTATCTTTTCCCAATAGAGGATTTAAAGATTTTATAACCTCTTCAGAAAGAGCTAAATCATTAAACATAAAATCATATCCATCTTGATAGTCTAATGTTCCTATACATTCATAAGCATCAGAAATATCCATAACTATTCTACTAAGCCTTTTCTTTATAAGTTCAGCAGTACCAGTATCAAAAGTTCTAACTGTTCCTTCTAATTTCACATGATCAGAAACAACATTATATCTGCTTCCACCAGTTATTTTTCCTATAGTAACTACAGCATTTTCGCCAGGCCCCATATTTCTACTGATAATTGTTTGAATAGAAGATATGACATTTGCAGCTGTGACAATAGCATCTCTTCCTTCACCAGGAAGAGAACCATGACTGCTTTTTCCTTTAATTTCTATAGTTATTCTGTCTGATCTGGAATTTGCTACTCCAGGTCTAAAAGCAACAGTACCTGTAGGATTGCCAAAAACATGAAGAGCATAAGCTTCATCTACTTTTGGATTTTCTAAAAGTCCATCATCCATCATAGCTCTTGAACCACCAACTGGTGCAGATTCTTCATTAGGCTGAAACATAAATTTTACATTTCCTTTTATTTTATCTTTTAGTTCACTTAATACAATGGCAGTTCCAAGAACTATTGAAGTATGCATGTCATGTCCACATGCATGCATTACATCAGGAACTTTTGAAGAAAAAGAAAGAGTATTAGTTTCATTAATAGGAAGAGCATCCATATCTCCTCTTAATAAGATAGTTTTTCCTCCTTCAATTCCTGTAAGGTCAGCAATTACACCATGTCCACCTACGTTTTCCCTTATTTTTACAGGAAGTTTTTTTAATTGTTCAGCAACTTTAGCAGAGGTTCTGACTTCATTTCCACCAAGTTCAGGATGTTCATGAAGATCTCTTCTAAAGGCAATTATTTCATCTATATGTTTGTCTATTACATTTTCTATATCAGAAAATTTCATGCAGTAAGCCTCCAGTCATAAATTATTTATTAATTAAGATTAATTAAAGATAAAGTACTTCTCCTGGTCCTAAAGGGATACCTAAAGATATCCATATAATAGCCATGATTATCCACATAATAAGCATTGCTACTGTATATGGAATCATAGTAGAAATAACAGTACCCATTCCATATTCTTCATCATACTCTTGTGCTAATCCTAAGATAATAGGCATATATGGAAATAATGGAGAAATTATATTAGTAGTAGAATCTCCTATTCTGTAAAGCATTTGAGTAAGAGATGGAGCATATCCAAGCATATAGAACATAGGAACGAATATAGGAGCTAGTAAAGCCCATTTTGCAGATCCACTTCCTATGAATAGGTTAATAAATGCAGTAAGTAAGATAAACATTATGAAAAGAGGAATTCCTTTCAAGTTCATTGAGGTAAGCATTTCTGCTCCATTAACAGCAAGTATATATCCAAGTTTGCTCCAGTTGAAGTAAGCAACGAATTGTCCAATAATGAATACCAGAACGATATATGAAGACATATCTCTCATTGCAATAGTCATATATTTAGGAACATCTCCAGCAGATTTAATTTTTCCCATAGTAATACCATAAGTGATACCAGCTACTAAGAAAAGTATTAAAAGTATAGGGATGATAGCTTTTAAAAGTGGTGAGTCTAGTAAAGAACCAGTTTTTGCATTTCTAAGGAAACTATTTTGAGGAAAAACTGCTACAAATAGAATTATTAAATAAATAGCACTAGCTATTCCAGATTTTCTCAAAGCTTTTTTCTCCAAAGGAGAAACTTCTTCCTGTGTTATTATTTTTTTACCATTGTACTTTCCAAGTCTTGGTTCAATTATTCTTTCTGTAACAATAGTACCTACTATTGCAAGAAGAAAAGTAGAAGCAGCCATAAAGTACCAGTTACATACTACTGAAACTTGGAAATTAGGATTTACTATCTTAACAGCTTCTGTAGTAATACCAGCTAAAAGTGCATCTGTTCCAGCAACTAAAAGGTTAGCACTGAATCCTGCTGTAGTAGCAGCATAACCTACTGCAATACCTGCTAGAGGGTGTTTTCCTAAAGAAAGGAAAATAAAAGCTGATATAACTGGAATAACAACAATAGCAGCATCAGAAGCTAAGTTTCCACATATACCAATTATCATTATCATGAAAGTTATTATTCTAGGATAATCTTTTAATGTAAGGATACTGTTTCTCATGAAAGATGAAACAAGTCCAACATGTTCAGCAAGTCCAATACCAAGTGTCATAACAAGTACAAGACCTAATGGAGAGAACCCAGTAAAGTTTTTAACCATACTTTGGAGCATAAAGTTTATTCCTTCTGCTGATAAAAGACTTTTTGCTACTACTACTTTGTTAGTAACAGGGTCGATTACCTGTATATCAAATATTGTACATACTGCTGAAACAATAATAATTGCAGCAGCTAAGCAGCAGAAAAGAATAAAAGGATGAGGTATTTTATTTCCTACTCGTTCTACCCAATCCAGAAAACCATGTTTTTTTGCATTTGCATCTGCCATAATAAAACCTCCCTTAGTAAACAATGTTCCGATATTTTCAGACGTCTTTTTAGACACGGATATATTATCTTATTATATATTATATTTGAAAAAAAGCAACTTTTTTATATTAAAACAATATATAAAAAAGATATTTTTAAATTTATTTTGTATATATCGGTGAAATGAAACAGAAAATAAGATGAATATCGATTTTACAAGACTAACTTACTTTTTAAAAAAATTATCTGCTATTGCAACTAAAGTGAAAACACCAACAGCTATAGAATCTTCATTAGGATTAAAACAATTGGAATGCAGAGGATGATTTTTTTCATTTTCAAATCCACACCCCAATCTATACATTGCTCCTGGAATTTGTTCTAGGTAACAGGCAAAATCTTCTGATCCCATGGAAGGATAAGGATTGTAGATAACATTTTCTTTTCCTAAAATATTTTCACATGTGTCTTTTATCAAATTAGATATTTTTTCATCATTTATGACAACAGGAGTTCCCTTATTAATTTCAACAAATGCTTTTCCTCTGAAAGTTTTAGCGGTTCCTTCAGCTATTTCTGTTAATCTCTGGTGAAGAAAATTTCTTATTTCAGGAGAAAGTGATCTGATGCTTCCAATTATTTCAACAGTTTTAGGAATAACATTAGCAGCATTTCCACCATTGATAGCTGCTAATGTGATAACACCAGATTCCAATGGAGATACTTCCCTTGAAAGAATATTCTGAACTCCACAAATAATATTACCTGCAATCATTATAGGGTCTACAGCTTTATATGGATGAGCAGCATGTCCCTGACTTCCTTCAATAATAATTTTAAAGGTGTCAGAAGAAGCACTCATTTTACCTGAACGGTGAAAGATAGTTCCAGCTTTTGTATCAGGCCAGCAATGAAGACCAAATATAGCTTCAGGAACAGGATTTTCCAAAGCTCCATTTGCTATCATTGATTTAGCTCCTAATCCCTTTTCTTCTCCAGGTTGGAATAGGAGTTTAACAGTGCCATCAAAATCATTTTTATGTTTATTTAAAATATAAGCACATCCTAATAAACAAGTTGTATGTATATCATGCCCACATGCATGAGCAGCTCCATCATTTTTTGATGTAAAAGGAACAGGAGTATCTTCTTGAAATGGAAGAGCATCCATATCAGCTCTTATTGCCAAACAACGTGTTCCATTACCCTTAATTAAAGCAATTACACCTGTTTCTCCAGCTTTTTTTATATCTGTTATTCCAAAAGATTTTAATTTTTCAATTATAAATTCAGAAGTTTGATATTCAACCATGGATAATTCTGGATTTTGATGTATATGCCTTCTGATTTTTATAAGTTCACTCTCAAAGTTTTTTATTTCATTTTTTATAATATCTAAATTTAACATAATAATCCTCCTAATTAATTATTTAACAAAAAACACTAGCTCCTGGTCCTAATGGAATATTAAATGTAAACCATATAATAATAGCAATTGTTTGAACTACTAAAAGAGTAACCGTAAAAGGAAGTTCAAGTGAAATCATAGTTCCAACACCGATTTTTTTATTGTAATTATCAGGCTTATATTGCTCTAAAAGTCCTAAAATTACAGGAACAGCCCCAGCAATAGGTGAAATAATATTTGTGGAACCATCTCCTATACGATATGCAGCTTGTGTAAGTGCTGGAGAAAAACCAACCATTGAAAACATAGGAATAAATATAGGAGCCAAGATCAGCCATTTAGCTGAAGAGCTTCCCATTAAAAGATTCAATACTGTACAAAGACATATTAATAAAACAAGCAGTGGAATAGCTCCAATATCCAAATCTTTTATTCTGTCTGCACCTTTTACTGCAACTATAGTAGCAAGTTTACTTCTTCCAAAAAGATAAACAAACATAGAAGCAGGGAACATAGTAACAAATATTGAAGTCATACCCAATAATTCCTTTTGCATAAGTTTAGGAATATCTTCAAGCTTTGTAATTACTTTAGCTCCAACTCCATATGCAGTACCAGTAACAAAGAATACTGAAAATATTATTGGAAGCACAGAAGACATAAGTGGAGATTTCGGAAGAAATTGCCCATTGTCGTTTCTGAAAAAAGAATTTTCTGGAAGAGATAAAAATAAGAGAACAGCTATAGCTATTACTACAGCAATACCAGAGTATAAAAGACCTTTTTTTTCATCTTGAGTTAATTCATATTGTGATTTTTCATGTTCTTTCATTTCAATTTGATTATCATCAACTAATTTTGCCAGAACTTTTTCAGTAACAATTGTAAGAACAACAGTAAGGATAATAGTCATAGCAGACATGAAATACCAGTTTATAACTGGAGAAGTAGAACCAGTTATATTCATAGATTTGGCAGCACTTTCAGTTATACCAGCCAGAACAACATCACTTCCTGATATGAAAAGGCTTGCACTTAATCCACCAGAAGCAGCAGCATAACCTGCAATAACTCCTAGCCATGGATTTCTTCCAAGAGCCTTAAAAACAGCAGCTCCAATAGTTGGAGTAAAAAGTATACCTGCATCAGAGGCAATACTTGAATTGATTCCAACAAACATTAGAACAGCAGTTACCACAAAAGGTGGTGCCTGTAAAATCATCTTTCTTATTAGAGAAGAAAGAAGCCCAGTCTGTTCAATAAGACCTACCCCCATCATCATAACTAAAACCAAACCTAATGGTGGGAATGTAATATAAGTTTTTACAAGATTAGAAAGAAAATTTCTCATTTCAGGATAAGATAAAAGATTTTCTACTTTAACAGTAGTCATTGCAGCACCTGTTGCTTGTGCAGACATATATTCTACAGACACATCAAAGTAAGAAAAAATAGATGAAGCAACTAATGTGATAACGCATAGGAAAACAAATAACCAGAAAGGATGAGGCAGTTTATTTCCTAAAGATTCAATAATCTCAATAAAAATATTGATGATCCCAGTTTTTTTCGTTGTTGAATTAGCCATATAAATCCCCCTTTAAATATTTTAAGACATATTTTCAGACAACTTGTCCTTGTTAAAAAGTTATACACTAAAAATAAAAAAAAGTCAATATGTTTTATAATAATCTATAAAATTGAAAATAAAGAGAGCAGAAAAACATTTTTCTGCTCTCTTGTGAAAAAATTTTTTTAAATTATTTATCTATTCCTTCTACAAGCTCTCCATCTACTAAAACATAATTAGGAAGAGCAAAATTAGATAAAGGATAGTCACTCCACACAACTATATCAGCATCTTTTCCAACTTTGATACTTCCAACTCTGTGATCTTGCTTCATAAATGAAGCAGGATATAGAGATATAGCTCTCAAAGCTTCCCATTTATCCATTCCGGCTCTTACAGCAAGTCCAGCACAGACATTCAAATACTGCAATGGAACCACTGGGGCATCAGTAGTAATAGCTATTTTTTTCCCAGCATTGCTGAATAAAGCTACAGATTCAAATCCTTTTCCTTGTAATTCTATTTTTCCTCTATGCCCAAGAGAAGGACCCATAATCATAGGATAATCAACTTTCATAAGAGAATTAAATACATCTTTAGCACAAGTACAGTGATCAAGCGTCATATCTAAATCTAATTCTTTAGCAAGTCTGATGGCTGTCATAATATCATCTGCTCTATGTACATGGGCTTTTACAGGAATTTCTTTTTTTATTACTGGAATAAGGGCTTCCAGTTTCATATCAAATTTAGGATTTTTTCCAGCTTCTTTATCTCTTAAATATTCTTTTGTTTTTAAAATATATTCTCTGAATAAAGCAGCAATTCCCATTCTTGTCATAGGAGTTTTTTTCTTATCATTATATGTTCTCTTTACATTTTCTCCAAAGGCAGACTTCATAGCAACAGAATCACTTAAAAGCATATCATCAACACATTCTCCATACGTTTTTATACAAGCAAAAGTACCTCCAAATACATTTGTAGAACCAGGACCGCTTCCAACAGTAGTTACCCCATGAGCAAGAGCTTCATTAACAGTTACATCAAGAGGATTTATTCCATCCAATCCTCTCATTTGAGGAGTAACAGGGTCATTTTTTTCATTGTGGTCGATTCCTTCAAAACCTTGACTATCCCCTTTTAATCCCAAGTGTGTATGACAGTCTACCAATCCAGAAGTTACATATCTTTTTCCAGCATCAATAACTTTATCAGCAGGAACATCAATAGTTTTTTCTATTGCAGCTATTTTACCATCCTTTACTAAAATATCAGCTTCAATCTCTTTTTTTTCTTCTACATCCAAGATAGTTGCATTTTTAATTAATAAGATTCCATTAGTTTCCATTTTATACCTCCATTTAATTTAAATTTTATTTTATGAATAGGTATTCTCCAGGTCCAATAGGCAGTCCTAAGAAATACCAGATTATCATTAATCCTACCAGTGTAACAAAAATAACTATTGAATAAGGAAGAGTAAGAGAGAAGATTGTACCAAATCCTGCTTCTTCTTCTTTTGAAACTGTAATTCCTCTTTTTCTTCTTTCTTCATCATATTGAGCCATTAATCCTAAAATAACAGGGATGTCAGATCTCAATGGTGAAATTATATTAGTTGCAGAATCTCCTATTCTGAATGCAAGCTGAGCAAAAGCAGGAGAAATATTTAAAAATGCAAGCATTGGAACTATCATAGGAGATAGAAGTACCCATTTAGTAGAACCTGATACCATAAAAGGATTTATAAAGGCAGTAATAGTAGCTACCAATATAAGTAATGGAAGAGGACCTACATTAGCATTTTTTAATATAAATGAACCTTTTATAGCCATAATTTTAAAAATATTACTTCTATTTAGAAGTTCAATAAATAATGATGAACTTAAAATTGTAACTAACAATGGAACTGCTTTTGCAACTCCTTTTTGAAGATATTTAGGAACATCTCTTGAAGATGTTATTTTCTTAACTCCAATTCCAAATCCAATTCCAACTGAAACAAAGAGGAAGAATATTATTGGAACAAGAGAAGAAAGTAATGGGGAGTTAGGCAAAAAAGCTCCTTTATCATTTTTAAAAAAAGCATTTGCTGGAAAAGTAAGGGCAGCCATTATTACTGCAAAAACTAGAAATCCATAAAATGAATATTTTAATCCTTTTTCTTCATCTGCAGTAAGCTTATACTGATCAAGAGCTTCAGTATCTCCAAGACCGAAATTTTCTCCTCCAGTTATTTTTACCATAAATTTTTCTGTAACCCATGTAAGTGTCAAAGTTAGAAAAATTGTAGAAACAGCCATGAAATAATAATTACAAAGGGGTGTAATTGTAATATTTACTCCTACACTTGAAGCAGCCTGTTCTGTAATTCCAGCAAGAAGAGCATCAGTACCAGAAATAAGAATATTTGAAGTATAACCTCCACTACAGGCAGCAAATCCAAGTATAATACCAAGCTTTGGATTTCTTCCTATTGAAGCATAAAGAACTCCTCCAATAGTAAATGCAAGAATTACTCCAGCTCCTGACATAATATTAGAGTTTACACATACAAATACAAGAACAGCTGTGATAAGGCTTTTTGGAGCTTTTAAAAGGTATTTTCTCATAAGTACGTTGAAAAATCCAGTTTCCTCAACTACTCCAATTGCCATCATAACAATTAAAACTATTTTTAAAGATGGAAATCTGACATAAGTATCTGGGAGATTAACAATAAGTTTTCTCATATTATCAAAAGTAAGGAGATTTATAACCTTTACTGTAACCATTTTTGAAGCATCTCCAATTTTTTTACCTTCATCAAGATATGTAGCTTCAAAACCTAATTTAGATAAAACAAAAGAAATTAGAAGAGTAAATAAAATAAAGATTCCAAATAAAATAAAAGGATGGGGCAGTTTATTACCAGCCCTTTCAATAAATTTAATACACTTAGCAGCAATACCAGTTTTTTTAGCAGTAGATTCCATTAAAAATTCCCCCTTTTGTAAAATACATTGATTCATATAAAATTCTTTTGTACAATATTACTACAAAATATATATAAAGTCAATTGTAAAAATGAAAAAGTTTTTAAAAAATAAACTGATAAAAATCATAATGTTATTTAAGCGAAAAAAGAAAATAAATTTTTATAAAAATGATACATATTTTTCTAAAAAAGTTAAAAATGAAAATAATTATATTAAAATTTTAGAATAAATAAGAAAAGAATAGAAAATTAAAGGAAGTTTTGAAGGATAAAAAATAATTATAAAGAAAATTATTAAAAAGCTTTTCAATAAAAAGATATAAGGTTATATTTTTAGCAGTAGGAAATATCTTTATAATTTTGAACAGATAGTTGAAAAAAGAAAAAGACTGTTTCATAAATAGAAACAGCCTTATTTTAATTTAGAATTAATATTTATGATAGCAGAGGACCTAATTTTTTCCCTCCAAGAAGATGGAAATGAAGATGGAACACTTCCTGACCACCATATTCATTACAGTTAGTTATAACTCTGTAACCTTCTTCATCTATTCCTAAATCTTTAGCTATTTTACTGATAGCCAGATACATATCTCCTATTATTTCTTTATCTTCAGGGGCTATATCATTTACTGTAGGAATTTCTTTTTTAGGTACTACTAAAATATGTATAGGTGCGGCAGGATTAATATCTTTGAAAGCTAGAACACTATCTGTTTCATAGACAATAGCTGCTGGAATTTCTCTATTTATTATTTTTGTAAAAAGAGTAGCCATAAAATCATCTCCTAATTTAATATAAGTCTTATAAAATTAAATTAAATATTTTCTATTTTATTGATTCTATTCTCATGTCTTCCACCTTGAAATTCAGTAGTAAGGAAAATATCTACCATTTCAAGAGCAAGAACATCTCCAACAATTCTGCCACCCATTGCAAGAATATTAGCATTATTATGTTCTCTAGTCAATCTTGCCATAGTAGTATTAGTGCAAAGAGCTGCTCTCACACCAGGAACTTTGTTGGCAGCAATAGAGATACCTATTCCAGTTCCACAAACAACTATTCCAAATTCAGCTTTTTTATCAACAACAGCATGACCTACTGTATGACCAAATTCAGGATAATCTACAGAGTCAGTTGAATTAGTTCCAAGATCCAATACTTCATATCCTTTTTTTATAAGATGTGTTTTTACTTTTTCTTTTAGCTCAAATCCACCATGATCTGCACCTAAAGCAATTTTCATAATTATTACGCCTCCAAATTTTTAAAATTAAAGTACAAAAGAACAGGCTGGCAAAAATCTCACTTTTAGTCAGCCTGTGGTATTGCTATTGATTAGTCTTCAAAACCTTCAAAGTGAGGGTGTCCATGTTCTAATTCTTTTTCAGTAGCTTCTCTTACACCAGTTACTTCAACTTCAAATCTGATATTTTTTCCAGCAAATGGATGGTTTCCATCAGCAGTTACAATATCATCTTCAATAGCAGTAATAACATATTGCTGTTCAGTTCCATCATCCATATCAGCAATGAATTCAAGTCCTTCATAAATATCTTCAAATTCTTCAAAATCAGCTTTAGCCATTTCTTCAACAAGATCTGGATCATATTCTCCATATCCTTCTTCAGGAGTAAGAGTCATAATAGTTTTAAATCCTTTTTCTTGCCCTTCTAAAGTTTCTTCAATTTTTGGGACAAAATTTCCTAATCCATGGATATAGAAAAATGGTCCAACTTCTTTTGTATCCTCTAAAAGTTCATTTGTATCGTTATCATAAACTTTAAATTCTAATGTTACTACATTGCTTTCAGCAATTTTCATAAAAAATTCACCTCTTTAAAATAGTTTTTTCTAAAAATCTTCATATAAATAAGAATACCATAATTTCTAATAAATTTCATCAACTTTTTTTAAAATAATAAAATAATATAGAACAGAATAGTATTAGAACCAAAAATAAAAGAAAAATATATTAAAATAGAAAATATTTAAAGGATTTCTATTTATAATTTGGTAGGTTACAAGTATTGGAACATTTAAAATCCCATGTTGTATTTTACATTTTCCATATTCTCTTTGGAAGTTAATTTTTCAAGTAAAATAAATGCTGTTTCCAAAGCATTTTTAGGAGCAGAAGATGTAATTATATTGCCATCAATTACAATTTCTTCTCTTACAGGGATTGCTCCATAATTTGAAAGCTGTCTGAAATATCTTTCATTATCTAAAAGATAAGTAGTAGCTTTTCTATTTTTAAGAATACCACTTTCTCCTAGTGGAATGACTCCAGTGCATACACCAAGTATTATTTTATTTTGACTATGAAAATTTTGAATAATATTATGAAACTCTTCATTTTTCATGTCATTGAAAAAACCTGCTTTACCAAATCCGCCAGGGATTACTAAAGCATCGTATATTCCTAAATTTAATTTTGTATTTTTTAAATTTATTTCTGGTAAAATACTAATATTCCATGTACAATTGATTATATTATGGAAGCTGCAAGTGGTAACAAGAGTGTCCTTTTTTCCTACAACCATATTCCAGCCAAAAACGTCGATAAATGGAGATACTTCAAGAATTTCAACACCTTGTGAAATGAGTAAGAGTATATTTTTCATAATTTTCTCCTAAAAAAATAAATTTTATTGACTAATTAGATAAAAAGCTTTACAATACATCGTATTTAACTTTTTATATAAATATGTTATTTTCAACATTATATTATAAAAAGAAATAAATATCTATAACAAAAAAATTACTAAAGGAGGTAAGATGTCAAAGCTAGACCAAAATAAGACTCCACTATTCTCTGTGTTGAAAGATGAATATGTTGGAAGGGATATTCTTCCATTTCATGTGCCTGGTCACAAGAGAGGAAAAGGAGTAGACAAAGAATTTTATGATTTCATGGGGAATGGACCTTTCTCCATAGATGTAACTATTTTTAAAATGGTAGATGGACTACATCAGCCGAAAAGCTGTATAAAAGAAGCTCAGGAATTAGCAGCAGATGCTTATGGTGTTAAGAAAAGCTTTTTTGCAGTGAATGGAACTTCTGGTGCTATTCAAGCAATGATTATGTCTGTAATGAAAGCTGGAGATAAGATATTAGTACCAAGAAATGTACATAAATCAGTTTCTGCTGGTATCATATTAAGTGGTTCTGAACCAATTTATATGAATCCAGAGGTTGATGAGGAGTTAGGAATAGCCCATGGTGTCAGACCCCAAACTGTAGAAAATATGCTGAAACAGCATCCAGATATAAAAGCAGTATTAATTATAAATCCTACATATTATGGAGTAGCTACTGATATAAAGAAAATAGCTGACATAGTTCATAGCTATGATATACCTCTTATAGTAGATGAAGCACATGGGCCACATCTTCATTTCCATGATGAACTTCCTTTATCAGCAGTAGATGCAGGAGCAGATATTTGTACTCAAAGTACGCATAAAATAATTGGTGCAATGACTCAAATGTCACTTTTACATGTAAATTCAGATAGAATTGATACAAATAGAGTACAGCAAATACTAAGTCTTTTACATACAACATCACCTTCATATCCACTTATGGCGTCATTAGATTGTGCTAGAAGACAAATAGCAATAGAAGGGTATGAGCTTTTAGACAGAACTATAAAACTTGCTAAAAGATTCAGAAATGAAGTAAATAGAATACCTGGAATGTTCTGCTTTGGTGATGAAATAGTAGGAAGAGAAGGAATTTTTGCTTTTGATCCTACTAAAGTAACTGTTACAGCAAAAGAATTAGGACTTACAGGATTTGAGTTAGAAACTCTTCTTGTAGATGATTATAATATACAAGTAGAACTTTCTGACTTCTACAATGTATTAGGACTTATTACTATTGGAGATACAGATGAAAGTATAGATAAATTTATAGCTGCTTTGAAATCAATAAGTGAAAGATTCTATGGAAAAGTTACAAAGGTAAAAAGAAACTTTATAAAAATGCCTGCTGTTCCAGAGCAAGTACTGATACCAAGGGAAGCTTTCTACAGTGATAAAAACACTATACTTTTTGAAGAAAGTGCTGGAAAAATCTGTGGAGAAATGATAATGGCCTATCCACCTGGAATCCCTATTATCACTCCAGGAGAAAGAATCACAGAAGAAATAATTGACTATATAAAAGAATTAAAAGAAGCTAAACTTCATATACAAGGAATGGCTGACCCTGAACTTATAAATATCAATGTAATCGAAGAAGAAGATGCTATTTACTTATATACAGAAAAAATGAAGAGCATGATGTTTGGAGTTCCAATGAATCTTGGAGCAAACAAAGCTGGAATTGAATTTGGACCAGATACTCTTTGTGAATACTATCCAGATACATTTGATGAAATGGAAATCATAGAAGTTGAAAAACAAAAAGAAAATTTCAATGAATGGAATCTAAAATATAAAAATACTATTCTTAACACTTGTGAAAGACTTGCAGCTTCAGTAAATGAAGCAGTAAGAGATGGATATAGACCGATAGTAATAGGGGGAGATCACTCTATAGCGCTTGGAAGTATATCTGGAGTATCATTAGAAAAAGAAATAGGAGTAATATGGATAGATGCCCATGGAGATATGAATACTGATGAATCAACTATCACAGGAAATATTCATGGAATGCCTCTTGCACTTTTACAAGGAGCAGGGGATAGAGATTTAGTAAACTGTTTCTATGAAGGAGCTAAAATTGACAGCAAAAATGTAGTTATACTTGGTGCTAGAGATTTGGACTTCAAAGAAAGAGAGATAATAGATCAACTTGGAGTAAAAGTTATATATCATGATGAAGTTCTTCAAAAAGGATTAGAAAATATTCTTGAAGAGATAAAAGATTACTTGAAAATAGATAATCTTCATATAAGTTTTGATGTAGACTCTGTAAATCCTGAAATGGCTCCAGGGGTAAGTACACCAGTAAGAAATGGTTTCACTACAGATGAAATATTCCAAACATTTAAATACTTGTTTAAAAACTACTTTGTAACATCAGTTGATATAGTAGAATTTAATCCAGTAAATGATAAAAATGATAAAACATTGAAATTTGTAAATGAATTAACTGAATATGTAATAAATCCAGACTAATAATTTGGTAAATTTACGGGGTGATTAAAAATAAACTTTAATTGCCCCTTTTTTTTTCTGAAAATAAGAGTTATAATATATTATAGGGCAGAACACTTCTAAACAGGGGGGTAAGATTATGATTAAATTACTTATTGCTTTGATAATGATAACAACAACACTTTTTGGAGGAGATTTTATCAAAATAGATAATTTTGTTGTTGAAGAAGTTCCTATAAAAAGAAAATTGGAAAATCATAAGATAGTCAGAGTAATAGATGGAGATCGAGCTTCTATTGGACTATATGGAATAATTGATTCAAAGAATAATTTTATTACAAAGCCGAATAATATGCTTATAGCTATAAAAAGCAATTATATATATCTTGTTGACATAAACTATCAAGAAGGAATGATGACTAAAGATGGAAAATGGATAGGAGATATGGGAGTATATAATTATAAAGATAAGGAATCTCAGATGTATAGTGAGTTAAAAAGTGAAGTTGAGAGAGATCTTATCACAATTTATAAAAAAGATGGAAGAAAGTTTCTCTATGGATATCTGAATTTTGATGGAAAAGTACAGATACCAATGATATATGATGAGGTAAATTTCTTCTCTGAAGAACTTGCAGCAGTAAAATATAATGGTAAATGGGGATATATAAATAAAAATGGAGATAAAGTTATAGATTTTCTATATTCAAGTGCTAGTTCTTTTCAAAAAGGAGAAGCTCTAGTGAGATTAGATGGAAAAGAATTTTATATAAATAAACATGGAAATAAAAAGGTAATTAAAAGTTTTTTTAGAAATATAAAAGAAAATGTAAGTGGATTTTTTTATAGTGTAAAACATATGTTATCTTCTTTATGGAGTGAAAATATAAAAGAGAAATAACAGACAATATCTTGGGGAAAATATATAAGGAGATGTTGAAATGAACTTTTTTACAGTAATTACTTCTTTAGAAAATAGCGATGGAGAAAAAATATTTAAAGTTATTTTAAATGATGCTTTGATTTTTTTAGTCAAACTGCTTATTTTTTTACTTATTATTTATATTGGAAAAAAAATTACATGGGTGGTACTAAAATATATTGATAAAGTATCAAAAGACAGGATTGATCAAGGAGCAAAACAATTCAGCAAATCTTTTATTAAATTAGGATTATATATTATATTTTTTCTGTTTGGGCTTCTTGTATTTGGATTTAAGGAACAATCTATCATAACAATGATAAGTGCAGTAGGTCTTGGAGTAGGTATCTCGCTCAGAGGATTTCTTTCTAATTTTGCAGGAGGAGTGGTAATCTTATTTACAAGACCTTTTACTGTGGGAGAATATATTGAAGTAAATGGAGCTTTTGGTGAAGTATATAAAATAGATGTATTTTCAACTCATATAAATACATTAGACAGTAAAAGAGTAATAATTCCAAATAATGTTATGATAAACAGTAATGTAATTAATCATGATGTGAATGATTACAGAAGAATAAAATTGGTAGTTCCAGTTTCTTATGAATGTGATCAAAATAGGGCTGTGGAAGTATTGAAGAATATAAGTGAAACATTTGAAGGATTGGAAAAAGAAAGAAAAAACTTTATAAATATAATGAGTTATGGAGATTCATCTGTTAATATTTATTTTATTGTATGGACAAGGAGAGAACACTATTATAGTGTGAGAAGTAAACTAATGGCACATATTATAAAAGTTTTCAATGATGAAAATATTGAAATTCCATACAATAAATTAGAAGTGAATTTAAAAAATTAAAATAGGGGTGAGTAACATAGAAAAAAAAGTTTTGAGATTTTTAAAAGATTATTTTTTTATAACATTAGGTTGTTTTTTATATGCTTTTGCAGTAAATTATTTTTATGTAAGCAACCATTTGGCTGAAGGGGGAGTTACAGGAATTGCTCTTATTGTTTTCTATCTGTTTAAGACTCCTGTTGGAACAACTTATTTTATAATAAATATACCAATATTGATAATTGGTTGGAAAATACTAGGGAAAGATTTTATAGTAAAAACTCTTTATGGAACAGCTATGATGTCCTTTGCTCTGGATTTTACATCAGGATTAAACGGAGCTACAGATGATGTTCTTTTAGCTTCTCTTTATGGAGGTTTTATAGGTGGAATTGGACTGGGAATAATATTTATGTCTGGAGGTTCTACTGGAGGAACAGATGTTATTGCAAGAATAATGACAAAATATAGAGGCATATCAGTAGGAAGAGCTATGTTCATTTTAGATGTGGTGGTTCTTTCAGCAGTGGCATTTTTATTTGGAAAAGAAATCTTTATGTATACTTTGATAGCCGCTATGGTACTGACTAAAACTATAGATTTTTTACAAGAAGGACTTGATAAAGCAAAAGCTGTGACTATAATTTCAAAAAAATCAGAGGAATTAAGAATCAAACTCATGGATGAAACAGAAAGAGGAGTAACTATAATAGATGGGTCAGGAGGATATACAAGAGATTCTTTAAATATAATATATTGTGTTGTAAGTAAATTTCAGATAGTAAAATTAAAGAGAATAGTAAGAGATACAGATCCTGAAGCTTTTCTTACAATAACAGATGTATCAGAAGTTTTAGGAGAAGGATTTAAAGAACTGGGTAAGGAATAGAGAGTAAAAACATATCTGCACCTGAAAATTGACATAATGAAAAGTATAGTTGATTGTATATAAAGAATAGTTTATGGTAGAATATATAATACTAAATACAATTCATTCAAGGAGGATTTAGATGAATAAAGAATTAAAAGAGAAAATAGCACTTCTTAATGATGAGGATAAATATCAGGAAATTGTAGATATGGTTCTTGCAACAAAAGAAGAAGAAAGAGATTTTGAAATTATATCTGAATGGGGAAGAGCAGAAAATAATTTAGGAAATTATGAAAAAGCTTTGGAAATACTTTTTTCTATTGAAAAAGAGGGAAAAAAAGATGCAAAATGGAATTATAGAGTTGGGTATGCTTACAGTGGCTTAGAAAATTATGAGAAAGCTGCTGAATATTTTGAGAAATCCAAAAATTTAGATCCAGAGTATGTTTGGGCATATTTTGAACTAGGATGGAATCTTCAAAGAATAGAGCAAAATGATGAAGCATTGGATGCTTTGAAAAAAGCTATGAAATTAGAACCAGAAAATACTTTTGTTCTTACTGAAATTGGAGATATATATGAGAAATTGGAAGAGTATGAAAAGGCATTGGAATATTATAAAAAGATAGAAGAAGTAGGTGGAGATGACTACTATACACTTACTCATATAGGGTGGAGTTTAAATCAATTAGACAGAGATGAAGAAGCACTGGATTATTATATGAGAGCTCTTGAGGGAGAAGAGGATAATATCTGGCTTTTATCACAAATTGGAGTGACACTTGGAGCTATAAAGAGATATGAAGAAGGTGTAGAATATCTAAAAAAAGCAGAAGAGCTTGGAAGAAATGATGCATGGCTGAATTCTGAATTAGGATGGCAGCTGGCAAGAATGGAAAAGCATGAGGAAGCAGTAAATTATTTTAAAAAGGCAGAAGAATTAGGAAGAAATGACCCATGGCTTTATAATCAATTAGGGTGGAATCTTGGAGTTTTAGATAAATTTGAAGAGGAATTAGAATACCTTTATAAATCTAAGGAAATATCAGAAGATGATATATGGCTTGAGTCTGAAATAGGATGGACTTTGAGAAATATATCAAAACCAGAAGAAGCATTAGAATATTTAAACAGAGCAAAAGAATTAGGAAGAGATGATGCATGGCTTCATTTAGAAATGGGATTATCTCTGGGAGATTTAGGAAAAAATGAAGAGGCCTTAGTAGAATTAAAAAATGCAGAAGAAGCTGGAGATAAGAGCATCCGTCTTTATTCTACTATAGCATGGAATCTAGGACAGCTGAATAAAAATGAAGAGGCTTTAAAATATTTAGAAATAGTTGAAAAATTAGGAAGAAATGATATCTGGTTGTACTCAGAAATGGGTTGGAATCTTGATGCATTAGGAAGAACTGAAGAAGGGGAAAAGTATCTTCAAAAAGCTATTGAGCTTGGAAGAAATGACTCTTGGATATATTCAGAAATAGGATACAGCCTTTCAAGAAATCAAAAAGTGGAAGAAGGAATAGAGTATTATCTTAAAGCAAAAGAATTAGGAAGAAATGATATCTGGTTGAATTCAGAAATAGCCTGGTCATATGATATTATAGGAAAATATGAAGAGGCACTTTCATATCTTGAAACAACAGAAAAGTTAGGAAGAGAAGATGTCTGGTTGAATTGTGAATTTGCTATCTGCCTAGGAAGAACTGGAAAAAGTGAGGAAGCTATAGCAAGATTATTCAAAGCTCAAGAGCTAGGAAGAGAAGATGACTGGTTGTATTCAGAGATAGCTTACAATTATGGAAGACTTGATAGAGCAGAAGAGGCTTTGGTTTATTTGGATAAAGCAGAGAAAGCTGGAAGAGATGATATCTGGTTGTATTCAGAAATAGGTTGGAATCTAGGAACTTTAGAAAAATATGAGGAAGGGTTAAAATATTTTGAAAAAGTAATAGAAATGGGAAGAAATGATGAATGGATTTATTCACAGATAGGATGGACTCTTGCTAAGTTAGGAAGAAATGAAGAAGCTTCAGAAAACTTTAAAAAAGCAGTTGCACTTAATCCTTATGACAGCTGGATAGAATATAATCTTGGAAGAGTATTGAGAAAATGTGGAAAATATATTGAGTCTATGGAACATATAAAGAAATCAGCTGAAATAGGTGGATATGAAGGGTGGACAGATTTAGAATTAGCTTGGAACTATGCTGAAATAGATGAGAAAGAAGTGGCAAAAGAATATCTTGAAAATGTAGAGAAATATTTAGATATAAATTCTGATGCTGTTAAAGAGGATTATAATATAGTTAAATCACTGATAAATGCTATGCCAGTAATATTTTCTTAAAAGAATAATGTTAACAAGTGTATAATTATAAGTGTTGGTACTTCTTGAGTAAGTACTGACACTTTTTTTTGTAAAATTATTTTATACTAAATAGTATATGATATTAAATAAAAAATAGTAAAAAAATATGAAATAATTATAAAAAAATTTATAAGTAATATTTAATATTAGGAAAAATAAAAATAAAAAAGATAGAAAAATGTAAATGTAAAATTGAAGATTTACTTTTAATTTTTAACATGTAATAATTAAATCGTAAAAATTAAAATATAATTAAAAAAGGAGGATTTATAACTATGAAGCAATTAGAACAGTTTTCAATGAATTTCTTTTCATTAGAAGGAAAAACAGCAATTGTAACTGGAGGGAATACAGGATTAGGACAGGCATATGTAGCAGCATTGGCAAAAGCAGGAGCAGATTTATTTGTGGTGACATATGATAGAACATGGGATGAAACAAGAGAATTGGTAGAAAAACAGGGAAGAAAAATTTACTTTTTTCAAGCAGATTTAACAGATAGAACACAAGTAACATCATGTGTAGAAGAGTGTATAAAAGTATATGGAAAAATTGATATATTAGTAAATAATGCAGGAACAATAAGAAGAGCTCCACTATTAGAATATAAAGATTCAGATTGGGATGCAGTAATGGCAATAAATATAGATTCAGTATATCACTTAAGTCAAGATACAGCAAAAATAATGATAAATCAAGGATCAGGAAAAATAATAAATATAGCATCAATGTTATCATTTCAAGGAGGAAAATTTGTACCCCCTTATACAGCAAGTAAACATGCAGTAGCAGGAATAACAAAAGCATTTGCAAATGAATTAGCAAATAAAAATATTCAAATAAACGCAATAGCACCAGGATATATAAAAACAGCAAATACAGCACCAATAAGAGCAGATGAAAAAAGAAATGCAGAAATATTAGGAAGAATACCAGCTGAAAGATGGGCTGACCCATCTGATTTAATGGGAGCAGTAGTGTTTTTAGCAAGTAAAGCATCAGATTATATAAATGGACACATACTGGCAGTAGATGGTGGATGGCTGGTTAGATAATTTTAAGACTATAAAAATATATTGTGGTAAATAAGGAGAGATAAAAATGAAATTAGATGTAAGATATGCAAATCATCCAGAGGATTCTAAACATTATACAACAGAAGAATTAAGAAAACATTATTTTATAGGAACTATATTTAGAACAGATGAAGCAGCTTTAACTTATTCTCATGTAGACAGGATAATTGCTGGAGGAATTATGCCAGTAACTAAAGAAGTAAGATTAGAAGGAAGTAAGGAACTTGGTTCTGAATTTTTCTTAGAAAGAAGAGAATTAGGAGTAATTAATATTGGTGGAGCAGGGAAAATAACAGTAGATGGAGTAGAATATAAAATGAATTCAAAAGATGGACTTTATATAGGAATGGGTTCAAAAGAATTAGTATTTATATCAGAAGATTCACTTAATCCAGCTAAATTTTATATAAATTCAGCTCCAGCACATATGACTTATCCTATTGTAAAAATAGATATAGAAAAAGCTAATCCAGTAAAATTAGGAAGCATAGCAAACTCAAATGAAAGAACAATATTTCAGTATGTGCATCCAGCTGTATGTAAATCTTGCCAATTACTAATGGGAATGACAGTATTAGAACCAAATAATATGTGGAATACAATGCCTTGTCATACTCATGAAAGAAGGATGGAAGTATATTTTTATTTCAATATGGACCCAGAAACAAGAGTTTTTCACTTAATGGGAGAACCTACAGAAACAAGACATATCATTATGGCTAATGAGCAAGGAGTGATTTCTCCATCTTGGTCAATTCACTCAGGAGTAGGAACAAGTAACTATACATTTATCTGGGGAATGGTTGGAGAGAATCAAACATTTACAGATATGGACCATATAGCAATGGGAGATTTAAGATAGTTAATAAATATATTAAATTAATTTTGTAATAAATTATTTAAATGTTATAATTTATGAGAAAATTAGATTGCTATGGCATTTTAGGAGGAAGATTGAAAAGAAAAAGCTTATATATAATGGTTACTTTTTTATTTTTAATTCTAGGTTGTACAAAAGGCAAGAATGAAAATGAAATAAAAAATAAAAATAAATTTATTCTTTCAAAAGAACCAAAAGAATTTACTATTTTTGCTATACATATAGGAAAAGCTTTTAATGGAGATTTACCAGTTTATAAAAAAGCTGCAGAATTAACAAATATAAAATTAAAAGGGGTGGCGTCTAGAAATCAAAGTGATGAAGTTCAAGCATTTAATCTTATGTTGATAACAGGAAATATTCCTGATATTATAGGATATGAATTTCCAGAGGAGTTAGAAAAATTAGGAGCAGAAAAGAAAGTTATTCCTTTAGAAAATTTAATAGATGAATATGCTCCAAATATCAAAAAAATGTTTGAAGAAAATCCAGAATATAAAAAAGATGCATTGGCAGCTGATGGGCATATTTATATGATACCTAATTATAATGATTATAAAAAAATAAGAACATCACAAGGATATTATATAAGGAAAGATTGGCTAAAAAAATTAGAATTGAAAGAGCCTAAAACAATTGATGAGTTATATGAGGTATTGATTGCTTTTAGAGATAGAGATCCTAATAACAATGGGGTAAAAGATGAAATCCCATTTTTTGTTAGAGGAAATACAATAAATAAAGTGGTAAAATCATTAATAGATATATTTAAAGCTGAATTTACTTGGTATGTTGATGATAAGAAAATCCCTGTTTTTGGACCAGCACAACAAGAATACAAAGAAGCAATAAAAGAGATATCGAAATGGTTTAAAGAAGGTTTAATAGATCAAGAAGCATTTACAAGAAGTGTAGCTTCAAGAGATTATATTTTAAATAATAATATTGGAGGATTTACTTGTGACTGGTTTTCAAGTACTGGAAACTATAATAGTCGACTTGAAAAAGTTATTCAAGATTTTGAATTTTCAGTGATCTTACCTCCTGAATTTCGTGGAAAAAGGACAACTTCATTTGCAAGGCCAAATTATCTGGGAGGATGGTCCATAACTTCTATGGCAAAAGATCCTGTAACTATAATAAAATATTTTGATTTTTGGTATAGTAAAGAAGGAAGAAGATTATGGAATTTTGGAATTGAAGGAGAGGATTATACTTTAATAGATGGAAATCCACAATTTACAGACAAGATTTTAAAAGACTCACAAGGGCGGACTCCTTTAGCAGTTATAAGGGAAACTGGGGCACAGTATAGGCTAGGAATGTTCCAAGATGGAAATAATGAAAGGCAGTGGGCAGATCCACAAACAGTAAAAGACATAGACTTATATATAAAATCAGGGGTTGTTAAAGAGCCAATGCCTAAATTAAAATATACCAAAGAAGAAATAGAAGAATTATCGCAGATAGAGATACAACTTAATGCAATAACAGAAGAAATGGCTCAAATTTGGATATTAGGAGTATCAGATGTAGATAAAGATTGGCAGAATTATATGTATAGATTAAATAAAGCAGGGTTAGGGAAAGCTACTAAGATTCAAAAACAAGCATATGAAAGATTTATGAGCAGATAAAATAAAAAAATGGTTTCTAAATTAGTTTAGGAACCATTTTTTATTTAACAAAAAAGTTTAATAATATATTATTTTCTAGATTCACATATCACAATAAAAATTGGGATAGAAATAAAAAATAAATCCTTTTTTATACCAGACTCAAATAAAAATGTTTTTTAAATCTTATAAATATTTTTTTACAAAAAAATATAATAAAAAAATATTAAAAAATAAGTATTATAAAATAAAAAATAGTAAAAAAAATATAACCACAATTCTAGTTGAATAGTGAAGATTTACATTTTTTTTAATTCTGATATACTCCATGGTGTAAGAAAATGAGAAATATAGAAAGAATTTTGATGAAAGTGCAAGAATAATAACAAAAAACTAAAACTCAAAGGAGGAAATGATTTATGAATAAAAAGCCAAACTTATTGTTTGTTTTTGCAGATCAATGGCGTAGAGATGCTATGGGGTTTTTGGGAAAAGATGAAGTAATTACACCAAATATAGATAAGTTCTCAAAAGAGTCTTTAAGCTTTGATAATGCTGTAAGTGCATGTCCATTGTGTTCACCAAATAGAGCAACAATATTTACAGGGACTTATCCTGTAACTCATGGAGTATGGACAAACTGCAAGCCTGGGTTATCTAAGCTGGAACTAAGAGAAACAGATATAACTCTTATGGATATATTAAAGAAAAATGGATATAAAACAGGCTATATTGGAAAATGGCATTTAGACAGTCCAGAAATAAACTTTAATCATGAACCTATTTCAGGAGCTAGAGATTGGGATGCATTTACTCCACCTGGAAAAAGAAGGCATGGAATTGATTATTGGTATTCATATGGAACTTGTGATCAACATCTAAAACCACATTATTGGCATAATGACAATAAAATGATAAATATAGAACAATGGTCAGTTGAACATGAAACAGATAAAGCAATAGAATTTATTAATAATAATAAAGATGAAGTTTTTTCATTAATTTTATCATGGAATCCACCACATACACCTTTAGATCTGGTTCCACAAAAATATGTAGATATGTATAAAAATAAAAAATTTAAAATTAATCCAAATGTACTATTGACAGATGTAACAGATCATACAGAATGTGTAAATCCTAAACTTAATTTTACAGATGAGCAATATCAGGATGTAATGAGAAAATATTTTGCTGCTGTAACTGGAATAGATGAAAATTTTGGAAGACTTTTACAAAACTTAAAAGATAATGGAATATATGATGACACTATAATTGTATTGACAGCAGATCATGGAGAAATGTTATGTAGTCACAGACTTTGGAGTAAACATGTATGGTTTGAAGAATCAGTAGGAATACCATTCTTGATTAAATATGGAGATAGATTCATAAGAGGAAATACAAATGTAGTATTAAATGGTGTTGATATTATGCCAACAATTTTATCCCTTATGAATCTTCCTATTCCAGAAAGCATACAGGGAATAGATTTAAAAGAAGTTATCTTAAATGGAAATGATATAGAAAACTATGCTATTATGGCTGGATATCCAGGGCAAATAAGAGCAATAGAAGAATTTAAAAGCTATGGTAAAGATAATACAGCTTTTGGATGGAGAGCTATTAGAACGAAACAACATACTTATGTAATAAATAGAGGATATACAATAGCTCATGGAATAGAGAGATTATTATATGACAATATAAATGACCCATATCAAATGAATCCTATAAAATTAAATAATTGTTCAGAAAATGAAATAGCAACAGAACTAGAAGCTAAATTAAAAGAATGGGCTATTAAATATAAAGATAAGTTTGAATTTTAAGAATATAAAATAAATTGATAAGGAGAAAAAATGGAATTAAAAAAAGAAATTAGAGAAAGATTTTCACAAAAAATAGATCTTCCTAAAGAAATATTATATGGAGCATTACATGAAGCATTAAAGAAAATAGACGCTAATACAAGGACTTTTATAAATACTTTTCCAAGAGCATGTAGTACAAATTATATATATCCAGGAGTACTTAATGGTGGAGAATGGGATGATTGGACAAGTGGATTCTGGACAGGAATGTTATGGCTTGCGTATGAAATAACTGGAGAGGAAAGGTATAGAAAGACAGCGTTTTTTCAGATAAAAAGCTATGATGAAAGAATAACAAATAAAGTAGCAGTTAACCATCATGATTTAGGATTTTTATATACTCCTTCAGTAGTGGCAGGATATAAAATTACAGGAAATGAAAGAGCTAAAAATATAGGATTAAAAGCAGCAGATCATTTAATTAAAAGATATAAAGAAAAAGGAGAGTTCATCCAAGCTTGGGGGGACTTAGATGACCCAACAGCATATAGATTAATAATAGACTGTAACTTAAATGTACCTTTATTATTTTGGGCAACAGAAGTAACAGGAGATCTTAAATATAGAGAGATAGCAACAAAACATCTTTATACAGCAGCAAGTGTTGTAGTAAGAGAAGACAGTTCAACACATCACACTTTCTATTTTGATCCAGAAACAGGAAAGCCAGTAAAAGGGATTACAGCACAAGGAGCTTCGGATAATTCAGCTTGGGCAAGAGGGCAAGCTTGGGGAATATATGGATTTCCGCTGGCATATAGCTACTTAAAAGATGAAAAATTTATAGATTTATTTAAAAGCGTTACTAACTATTTTTTAAATCATTTACCAGAAGATAATATTTGTTGCTGGGATTTGATTTTTGATGAAGCTTCTGGGGAAGAAAGAGATACATCATCAGCTGTAATTGCAGTATGTGGAATTCTCGAAATGGTAAAATACCTTCCAGATTCTGATCCAGATAAAAAGATTTACTTAAATGCTGTGAAAGCAATAATAAAATCTTTAATAAAAAATTATACTACAAAAGATATAGATAGTTCTAATGGGTTATTGACAGATTCGGTATATAGTAAACCAAATGGTTCAGGTGTAAATGAATGTTGTATGTGGGGAGATTACTTCTATATGGAAGCACTTGTTAGAATTATGAAACCTGAGTGGAGAAAATATTGGTAAGAAACATTTTATAATTAAATAAATTTTAGGAGGAAAGAAAAAAGTGATGGGGCAAGGAAAAGAGATAAGACCTTTTGGTATAAGAGATAAAATTGGATATTTATTTGGAGATTTTGGAAACGATGTTATGCTAGTATTTGTAAGTCAATTTCTAATGGTATTTTACACACAAGTATGGGGAATGAAACCAACAGTAGTTGGAACAATGTTCCTTGTAGCAAGATTAATAGATGCATTTACAGATGTTACAATGGGAAGAATTATTGATATTACTCCTCAAGGGAAGGACGGTAAATTCAAAAAATGGATCAGAATAATGGCTGCACCAGTTGCAATAGCAAGTTTTTTAATGTATCAATCAGTTTTAAAAGATCAACCAATGACATTTAAGATTATCTATATGTATATAACTTATTTGTTATATGGAAGTATCTGTTTTACTGGAGTAAATATTCCATATGGAGCTATGGCTTCTGCTATTACTGATAAACCAGATGAAAGACAATCTCTTATCACATTTAGAGCGATGGGAGCTTATATTGGTGAATTTATAATTGGATTTTTTGGCCCTATCATCATTTATGAGCGTGTAATAAAAAATGGAACAACACATGTACTAATTAGAAATAATGGAGATATTTTTCCAATTGCAGCTGGAGCAATTTCATTAGTTGCTATTCTTTGCTATTATATTTGTTATCAATGCACAACTGAGCGTATTAAAGTTCCAGCTCTATCAAAAGAAGGACTTTCATTTACTAAATCAGTAAAAATGATTTTCAGTAATCGTGCTATGATTGGAATTTTAGGGGGAACTGTTTGTTTGATATTTGGTAATCTATTAACTGGAGGAGTTAATGCTTACCTATATGCTTACTATTTTAAAATGCCAGCAGCTCTATCAACTTATAATGCTATCAAATTGGTAATTGCATTAGGAATGGCAACGTTAGTAACCCTAGTTGTTAAAAAATTAGGAAAAAGAGAATCAATTAGTTTAGCAGTAGGATTTGCAGCATTAGTATTTGCCACATTAAGTTTTTTAAATATTAAGAATCCATGGGTTTATGTTTCCATTGCTTCAATTGGATTTTCAGGAGTAACATTTTTTGGGTATGTAATTTGGGGAGCAATTATTGATGTTATTGATGATTCTGAAATTAAAACTGGAAGGAGAGAAGATGGAACACTTTATGCTATTTACTCATTCTCAAGAAAAGTGGGGCAAGCTCTTGGAAGTAGTTTAGTAGGGTATTCACTTGCAATAATTGGATTCCAGGCAGGAACTAAAGAACAGACTCAAGAAGTTTTAAATGGCATTTATAAACTTGCAACAGTGGCACCTGCTACACTATTTACATTAGTTGTAATTATATTTATGTTGGTGTATCCACTATCTAAGAAAAAAGTTGATGCTAATGCTGAAACTTTAAGACTAAGAAGAGAAGAAAAGGAAATAAAATGATAAGATAATTCTTTTTGGAGGAGTTATGGAAAATATAAAGTATTTATTAGCAAAAGATAGATTAGAAAGAACAATTAAAAATTTGAAGAATAATGATTTTGAAGTAATATGTGTTGACACACTCAAAGAAGCTGAAAAAATAACTATAGATATTATTCCAGAAGGTAGCTCAATAAGCATGGGAGGCTCTATCACATTAAATATGACAGGTCTTCTTGAAAAATTTAGAAGTGAAAAGTATAAATTTTTTGAAAGATTTAAGCAGCCAACTTGGGAAAGAACAGTTAGAGTTATGAGGGAATCACTATTAAGTGATTTTCTTGTAACAGGGACAAATGCTGTTACAGAAGAAGGATTTCTTATACAAATAGACTCAGGGGGAAATCGTGTAGCTGGAATGGCATATGGTCCTCACAATGTTATAGTAATAACAGGAGTCAATAAGATAGTGAAAAATATAAATGAAGGATATAAAAGGCTTTACTATGCAGGACCTTTAAATTCTAAGAGGCTCAACCATAAGACTCCTTGTAATTTCAGTGGAAAATGTGAAAATTGTACTACTGAAATGAGAATGTGTAATTTTATTTCAGTAATCAAAAATGGGAAAAGAGTATGTGGAAAGATAAGAGTTATATTAATCAATGATAATTTAGGATATTAGGAGACTAAAAATGGAAGAAAATTTAAGATGGTATAAAGAAAAAAAATTAGATAGATTATGTAAAATTCTCTTAGATAAAGGCTATCTTATCCATAGAGTTTTTTCTGTGAAAGAAGCAAAAGAAAAAATACTAAAACTTCTAAATAAAAAGAAAACTATAGCTCTTGGAGATTCGTGGGAACTTACAAATGAGGAATTTATTAATGAATTGAAGGAATATAAATTTTATAATAGATTTAAAGAAACTTCTGAAGAAGCAAAAAGAGCTTCTCTTTTAGCACAAATAGCTATAATAGAAGGAGAGCTTGTTACAGAAGATGGACAAATTTTAGTGGTAGGAGATTACAATACCAGTTTATCACTATTTGGAGCAGAGAAGATTATTGTATTGATATCAGAAAATAAAGTTCTTAAGGATATAGATAGTGCTTTTAAAAGAATATCAGATTATGAAAAATACTATAGAATGAGAACAGAAAAATTAAAGAATAAAAATGATGGACTTAGTATAGGAATAATAGAAAATGGAAAGAAATTCAGTAAGAAAATATCGATTGTAATATCAACAGAAGATACAGGTCTAAGATAAATATTTATAAAAAGATAAAACTTTAACTTTGCTTTATAAAAACTATAAAAATTGATATAATGTATTTAGTGTTTAAATTGTTGAATCTATTTGAGAAGGGAAGAAAATTGTTGGATATATTAAAATTAAAAATGAAAAAAATATTGGGAAAAAAATCTCCAAAAATAAAAGTAATAATTATATTTTTAATTTCTTGTATAATTATAGCAATTACTTCCTATAAAGAAATTGTAAATATAAATTTAGGAGAAAAAATAAAGAGTCAAAGGCTATATAATGATTTAGAAAGAAAAGCTGAAGTTGTTACTATGACTTTATATGACTTTAAATCAAGTGATAAATATAAAAATTATGTTATAAGCTTAGCTAGTAATCAAAATATTCCATATAGTAAAACACAACTTTTTTTGGAATTGAAAAAAAGAAATAGTGTTTATGGAAAATTAGGATATCTTGTAAGTGTAGCAGATAATATTTCTGATTCAATAACAACATTGAATGGAACTACAAATAAAAAGGATTTCTATAATTCTGTTGGTTTTCCAAAGGATATAGAAAGTAAAGAAAAGTATATTAATTGTTTTGAAGAAGATATTAATATATATTTAAATGATGTAAAAACACAAAATAATATTATAGTAAGTTATATAATTTCTTTAGAAAAAAATAATTTTTTCTCTGAAATTATGTCTGAAGCAGATAAATGGTATATTTTTAGTAATGAAAAATTAATAAATTTAGGAAATAATAATAAAAAATTTTCTAAAATAGAGGCTCAATTAATAGAGATATTACAAAGTAAGAAAAGAAATACTATAAATAGGGATGGATATATTCAAAAGGAATTAGGAAAAAAATTTCATATATTCTACTTACCATCTTTTGATTTGACTCTATTGTATGTTCAACCATCAATAAATATACTTCAGATAATTTTTTATGAGAGCGCTAAGCTTTTACTTGTTTTAGGAATGGTTTATATTTTAATTTTAATCAGCAGATATTTCATAATAAATCCAATAAAGCAATTAGCAGAAAAAATGGGATATATAAAGAATAAAGATGAAAAAGAGTTAGAGTATATTGAAAATAAAATAGAAGAGATTCAAAATATAAATTTAACTTTACAAAATAAAATTTTAAGTTTGAGAAATTATCAAAAGCAAAAAAGAATAAAAGAGTTTATAACAGGAATAACAGAACACTTAGATATTTCGCTTTTAAATGAAATTTCAGAAATTTTTAAGGTAGATAGATATAGAGTAATAATAATGGAAGTTTTTGATATAGAATCTGTAGAGAATATATTTGATAAATTTAATTTATCAAAAGAGCACATTTTAAAATATTTTTCAGAAGAAGTAAAATGTGAAGTTGTAGGAATTGATTATAAAAGTATCACTTTTATATTGGAAGAGTGCCTATCAAAAGATGAACTAGAAGAAGTTTTAAAATGTCTTGTTTTTCACATAGATAGAAATTTTAATTTAAAATTTACTTTAGTGGTTACAAATATTTATAATGATGTCTTACAAATGCCAAAAGCATATAGAATGGCAAAAAAAATGCTTGATTATAAATATATTTACAAACAAAATAGTGTTATTTTTCAAGATAAGATAAAAGAAAATAGCTTTAATAAATATTATTATCCAATTGAAATTGAATCTAAACTTATATTAAGAACTTTGAGCTCTAATGAAATAAGTGTTAAAAGAATAATAGATGAAATGTTTAATCAGAAATCTGGACAAGTAATAGATAAAAAGTATATTCAAGAATTTGGAATACTATTATATAATACTTTAAATAGAGTTTTTATTCAATTAAAAGAAGTAAATGAAAATATTGATATAAAGGATTATAAAATAAATGAAATATTGGAGATTAATAATGCAGTTGAGCTAAAAAGAGTGTTTCAAGAAAAAATATTAGCCATATGCAAACTTACAAAATTAGAAGAAGAAAATGATATAGAATCTGTAAAAATGAAAATTGAGAGATATCTTGAAGAAAACTACATGATTGATATTTCATTAGAAAATTTAGCAGATCATTTAGGACACTCTTTTAAATATACAAGTGTATTATTTAAAAAAGTAATAGGGGATAATTTTAAAAATTATCTAAGTATTTATAGAATAGAAAAATCTAAAGAAATTATGCAAGAAAATAATGGTTTAAGAATAAAAGACTTAGCAGAGCTTGTAGGATACAATAGTTCAAATACTTTTATAAGAACATTTAGAAAATATGAGGGAATTTCTCCAGGAAAATATTTTGGAATAATAGAAGAATAATCCTTTAGGAGATATAATTTTTGATATTGACATTTTTAAAGTTGAGATTATGAAGCATATAAAAAATTTATTAAAATAGATGAGAAAGAAGTGGCAAAAGAGTATCTTAAAAATATAGAGAAATATTTAGATATAAATTTTGATGCTGTCAAAGAGGATTATAATATAGTAAAATACCTAATAAATGCTAAGCTAATAATATTTTCTTAAAATATAAATATTGACATATAGGTTCTTTAATGATAATATAAAAATAAAATTTAATGATGGAGGTGAAACACATGATAAATTCAATATTTAAAAATAGTTCAACATGGAAAAATATTGGTGAAGTCACAGCTCAAGACGGTAAAATGGCACTTTACATGTATAAGTCTGTCCAGTTTACGGCAAATAATGTGTTTTTACCAAGGAAAAAGATAGAGAAGTCATAAAAATTTTATGGCATTTTTAAAGTTTGTATCTAAATCCGGGAGCGCATTGTCGTATCCCGGTTTTTTTATGTCTAAATTTTAAGAAAGGAATTGAATTTATGAAATATAAATTTTTAAAATCCTACAGTGCAACTATGATGATGAGTGCAAAGCAGGTATTTGATGGAAATATATTAACAATAGGAGGAGAATATTTTATAAAATTTGTGCAGTTTATTATGCTTACTTTAATCTGGAAATCTTTGATAAAAGCTGGAAAAAGTTTTGATGGAGTAGAACTATCACAGATACTTACATACTCATTGATGGCTTCTATTTTAAAGCCGCAGCTGGATATTGTAACACCAGCTACTTCTGCTCTTTGGGAGGGATCAATTATAGGAAGATATACAAGACCAGTATCTGTCATAGGGAGTCTTGCAGCTGAAACAATTGGAAGATATTGGATACCAGTATTTTTATTTTATGGACTGCCTTTATGGGTATTATCTCCGTTGTTGGGAATAAATCCATTTCCTGCTTCAATCATTAATGGAGTATCAGCATTTATAAGCCTACTCTTAAGTGTGTCATTGGGATTTGCTTTAGATTTATTATTTGCTTCTTTTGCAATAAGATTGAAAAATGGATGCTGGGCTGCTACCAGAGCTAGAGAAAGTATATATTCTTTGCTCTCAGGAGCTCTTATTCCCTTTATATTCTTTCCTTGGGGGCTTGGAAAGATATTTGCCCTCCTTCCATTTGGTTCTGTGGGAAATGCTCCATTGACTATTTATACAGGAATGGAAAGTGAAATTATGAAAATAATAGGAATACAAATCTTTTGGAATATTGTCTTATGGATAGTTGGAATAAAAATTTTTATAAAAAGTGAAGAGAGGATGATTTCATTTGGTGGATAAAATAAGAACTTTAATAAGAATGTTTAAAATATATGGAAAAATGGATTTGTTATGGTTTTTGAGAGATACTAAATACTGCCTAATGTATATATTTTCAGATATGATATCTACACTGGCAGTTGTAGTGGGAGTATTTCTTTTAGCAGTAAAATTTGATGGTATTGGAGGAATGACTGAAAAAGAAATAATATTTATGCTGGGATATTCTGTCTTGGTGGAAGGGGTGTTTGCATTGTTTTTCATAAGTAATAATGCAGGGCAGATAAGCAGAACAATAGGAAGAGGACAAATGGATCATAAGATGATACAGCCAGTTCCTGTGTGGATGCAGTTAGCAGCAGAGGGATTTTCTCCAGTATCGGGAAATGGAGTGCTTCTATGTGGAATAGGACTGATATATTATTCAGTTTCCTCTTCTGGAATAAATTTTTCTGGAATATGGCTAGTGATGCTTTTAATAAACTTAGCAGCATCATGCACTATAATGATATGTACAATATATATATTATCATGTACAGCATTTTATGCTCCAGCAGCAGCTGAAGAGATAGCTTCAGTTGGAATAGGGATGTTTGAATCATTAAAAAACTATCCACTTGGGGGAATGAATAAATCAACACAGATTTTCTTTTGTTCATTGATACCAGTTGGGATGATAGCATGGTTTCCAAGCAGAATACTTTTAGGCAAATTTGATATTATGATATTTATGATGATGACAGCAACAATATTTCTTGTTTTAGCTGCATTAATTTTTAAAAAGGGGATGAGATATTATGCAAAATATGGTTCACCAAGATATTCCAGCTTTGGTCATAGATGATGTAAGTAAAATATATGTGCAATGGCAGAGAAGTGGAAAAATAAAAGATATAGTAAAAAATCTTTTTTCACCAGAGAAAAGAGAGATAAAAGCTTTGGATGGGGTATCTTTTAAAGTATCCAAAGGGGAATTTTTAGCTTATGCAGGAGCTAATGGAGCTGGAAAAAGTACAACTATAAAAATACTTTCAGGAATTTTACAGCCATCAAGCGGGAATATTTCTGTGTTAGGAATGTTTCCTGGAAAAGAACGTATAAAACTTATGGAAAATATAGGAGTATTATTTGGGCAAAGAACAGAATTATGGTGGGATCATCCTGTAATTACAAGTTATGAATGGAAAAAATCAGTTTGGAATATACCACAGGAGGTTTTTGATGAAAATCTAGCTATGGTGACTGAGCTTTTAGACTTATCTGATATATTGAAAACATTTGCCAGAGAGCTTAGTCTAGGTCAACGTATGAGAGCTGATTTAGGAATGCTTCTTCTCCATAACCCACAGATAATATTTTTAGATGAACCAACATTAGGACTTGATGTTCTTGCTAAGAAAAAGATGATAAACTTCCTAAAGAAATTAAATAGGGAGAAAGGGACAACAATAGTTGTAACAAGTCATGACATGGATGATTTGGAAGAGATGGCTGAAAGAATAATATTACTCTCTAAGGGACAGATAGCTTTTGATGGAAATTTTGAAGAGTTGAGAAAAGTACAGAATAATTCCTCTAGATTGATTATAACTTCAACTGGAGAAGCACCAGCCTTAGATGAAATGGAATTTACAGGTTCAGAAGAGGGAAAATATAGTTATAAGTTTGATAAAGAAAAAATTAAAATAAATGATATTTTTAAAAAGCTTTCTCAATATACAGAGATTGTTGATATAGAAATAATAAAAGCTCCAATAGAAGATATCATAGCTGATTTATATAACAGCTGGAAAAAATAAGTATTAAAAAAGGACAGGACTCCTTCTTAGGAAACCTGTCTTTTTTTCTTATTAACAATTATGTCTTTTATATTACCATTTTCCATTACAACAATTCTGTCAGAAATTTGATTAACAAAATCTATTTCATGGCTTACTATTACCATAGTAATATTACTTGATTCTCTAAGCTGTTCAATAACGTTCAATACTTCCTTTACCATATCAGGATCGAGAGCAGATGTAGGTTCATCAAAAAGCAAAACTTCTGGATTTCTTGCTAAAGCTCTGGCAATAGCTACCCTCTGTTTTTGACCTCCAGAAAGAGCTTTAGGATAAAAGTCAGCTCTGTCTTTAAGCCCAACTTTTTCTAAAAGATCATAAGCTATTTTTTTTGCTTCAGATTTATCCATTTTATCTACAACTATCAGTGATTCCATTATATTTTGAATAGCTGTTTTATGAGGAAAAAGATTAAAAGCTTGAAAAACCATTCCCATTTTCTTTTTATCAGGGACTTTTATATCTCCAGAATCTATTTCTTCTAAGCCGATAAGACATCTGAGAAGAGTAGATTTTCCACCTCCAGATGGACCTATTATAGAAACTACTTCTCCTTTTTCTATATCAAGATTGACACCTTTAAGTATAACATCTCCTTCTAAATATTGTTTAGATAAATTATTAACTTTAATAATCATATTATATCATCACCTTTTTTTCCATTCTTTTAAAGAATAAAACAACTATTGTAGAAAGTCCTAAATATACTACTGCACATATAAAAAATGGTGCTATTGAGAAATCACGAGTAACAATTTCTCTTGAATTTCTTAATATCTCAGCCATTCCAATAGCAGAAACTAATGAAGTATCTTTAATAAGAGAGATGGCCTCATTTGATAATGGTGGAAGTGCTGTAATAAGAGCTTGTGGAATTATTATTCTAATCATAGTCTGCCAGTACTTCATACCAAGTACTTTTGCAGCTTCATATTGTCCTGGATCAATTCCCAGAATGCTTCCTCTAAATATTTCACAGAAATAAGCTGTATAATTTATAACAAATGTAAGAGAAGCAGCAGCAAAAGGTGTTAAAGTAATACCAACTACTGGAAGACCATAGTACACAAAGAAAAGTTGAAGTAAAAGGGGGGTCCCTCTGAATATCCATGTGTATATTTGAATCATATTACTTAATGTTGTATTTTTTGAAACTCTCCCTAGGGATAATAATATCCCTAGAGGAAGAGAGAAAAGCATAGTTACAACATATAAATTAACTGTTAATTTCATACCTTTTAAAATAAATATTATATTTCCATCCATAAAGTTTATTCTCCTTATTATTTAGTTGTTCCTAGCCATTTTAATGAAATTTGATCGAATGTTCCATCTTTTTTCATTTCATCTAATAATCTGTTAATTTCATCTAATAGAGCTTTGTCATCTTTTCTTAAAGCTACGGCAAAGTATTCATCTGATAAAGATTCTTCAGAGAAGCTTAAAGTATTTTTCTTAGCATTGTAGTATTTTCCAGAGATAGCATCCATAACTACTGCATCTGTTCTTCCAGCTTCAAGATCAAGAAGTGCTTCTACATTTGTTGCATATTTTTTTATTTCTTTAAGTTTTGGAGCAATAGCATTTCTTTCAACTGCTTGTGATCCAGAGCTTCCTAATTGAACACCTACTACTTTTCCAGCAAGTTCACTGACTTTATTTATTTCATTACCTTTTCTAGAGAAAATGATTTGCCCATCTACAAGATATGGAGTAGTAAAAGCTGCCTGTTTGCTTCTTTGTTCTGTGATTGTCATTCCATTCCATACCATGTCAATATTTTTACTTCTAAGATCAAAGATGATTCCATCCCATTCACAAGGTTTGAATCTAGCTTCAACACCCATTCTCTTAGCAACTTCTTTAGCAAGGTCAATATCGAATCCAACTATTTCTTCGTTTTCATCTCTGAATCCCATTGGAGCAAATGTAGCATCTAATCCAACTATAAAATATCCATCTTTTTTTACTTTTTCTAAAGAACCATCAGCTGCAAATAAACTAATAGAAGCTAATACCGTAATAACTAAAACCGCCATAAATAATTTTTTCATAAAGATCTCCCTCCGTATTATTAAATTAAAATAAAAAAGCCATCTGACATAAGTATCCAGATGGCTTAACTAAATTAGAAAGCATTAAGTTCCACCATAGATACAGACTCGTTTGAATTACAACATGAGTCTGCATCTATGAATAAAATTCACAAAAACAAACTCTTATCTATGATGATGGTGATGTAATGTGTTTTTAAGAACGCTAATGACTTTCATAATTATCTCCTCTTAACTAAAATTTATTATGAACTTATAATACTCTCATAAAAAGAAAATGTCAATACTTTTTTTTATAAAATTTTTTTTTGATTAAATTATCTAAATTTAATAATACCATTTTCAAGTGAATCAACAACAGCAAGAGCCTCAACTTTAACACCATTATCAACTAATAGTTTTTCACCTTGCTGAAATCCTTTTTCTACTGCAATACCAGCTCCAATAACTTCAGCTCCAGCAGATTCAACTAATGATTTAAGACCTAATACAGCATTTCCCATAGCAAGGAAGTCATCTACAATAAGGACTCTATCATTAGGTGATAAAAATTCTTTAGCTACACAAATAGTGTAATCTTTATTCTTAGTAAATGAAAATACATTAGCTGTGTAAAAATCTCCCATAGTAGAAGGAATTTTCTTTTTAGCAAAAACAAGAGGTACATTAAAGGCATAAGCAGCAGCTAAACCTATTGCAATTCCAGAAGCTTCTATAGTAAGTATTTTATTAACTCCCTGATCTTCAAATCTTCTTTTAAACTCTTCTCCCATAGCCATCATTAGGTTAGGGTCTATTTGATGGTTTAAAAAACTATCTACTTTTAGAATATTCGTTCCAATGGCTTTACCATTTTTCTCTATATATTCTTTTAATAATTTCATATAAAAATTCCTCCAACAAATTATGATTGCTTATTTAATAGTAAGTAACATATATAATAGCATATTTTCAAGAAAAAACCAGCAAAATTTTAATTATTTTGAGTGAATTTCCCAAAATAATTTTTCACTTGTAATTGGAAGACTTCTTACTCTAGCTTTTGTTGCATTATAGATAGCATCAGCAATAGCTGGAGAAGCTGTGTTGATAACTACTTCACCAATAGATTTAGCTCCAAATGGTCCAGTAGGTTCATTTGAATAACTGAATATAACATTTATATTTCCTAAATCTTTTCTAGAAGGAATCTTATACTGCATAAGTGTGTCATGCTTAACTTTACCTCTATCATCAAATTGAATATCTTCATAAAGAGCAAGGCCAATACCCTGAGCAATTCCTCCTTCTACCTGTACCTGAGCCAGAGCAGGATTGATAGGAGTACCACAGTCCACTACAGAAAGGAAATCTATAACTTCAGTATTTCCAGTGAGAGTATCTACTTCCACTTCAGCAAAACTTGCAATAAATGGAGGAGGTGATGTAGATCCACCCCAAGTTGCACTTGTAATAATCTGATTTTTACCTTCAAAAGATACAGCTCTTTCACCAATATCTCTTAAAGAAAGTTTATTTCCATTTTTATCCTGTACTGATTCTCCAAGATATTCTAATTCTTCAACAGAAGTATTCATTAACTTAGAAGCTATGTCAAGAACTTCTTTTTTCATTTTTTCAGCAGCTAAAATTACAGCATTTCCAGTAACATAAGTACCACTTGAAGCATAAGCACCTGGATCATATGGCGAAGTATCAGTATCAGCAGTATTTACTATAATTTTTTCTACAGGTACTTCAAGTATCTCAGAAGCCATTTGAGCAAGAACAGTATCACATCCTTGTCCCATATCTGTAACTCCTAAATAAAGTGTGTAATCTCCACTATCATGAAGTTTTAGAGTGGCAGAGGCAGTATCTACATTGGCAATACCTGATCCCTGCATTGTAACAGCCATTCCGCTGGCTCTTACTTTTCCATTTCCCATATCTTTTACAGTTCTGTTTTCCCAATCAAAAGCTTCTTTACCAATAGAGATACATTTTTTAATATCTCCACTGACTTTGTCAGATTGGTCTACAAGATTTTTCATTCTGATTTCTGTTGGATCTATTCCTAGTTTGTGAGCAAGTTCATTGACAGCAGACTCCACAGCAAAAGTTCCCTGAGTAGCTCCATATCCTCTAAATGCAGCACCTACCATAGTATTAGAGTAAACTATATCAGCTTTACATCTCATAGGAACTTTAGCATATAAAGGAAAAGTCTTGTACACTACAAGAGAAGTAACAGTTGGAGCATGTTCTCCATAAGCTCCTGTATTAGATAAAACATTTATATCAATAGCTTTTATATTTCCTTCTTTATCTGAACCGATTTTTACTTTTAGTCTCATAGCATGTCTTGTATTAGAGTATGCTTGAGTTTCTTTTCTTGAATAAATTATCTTAGAAGGTTTTCCAGTTTTCATAGTAACAAAAGCTGGGTATATTTCACAAACAGAAGTCTGCTTTCCTCCAAAACCTCCACCTATTTTAGGCTTGATAACTCTTATTCTGCTGCTTGGCATTTCAAGAGCTCTAGCCAGATGTCTTCTCACATGGAAAGGAATTTGAGTAGATGAAACTACAGTTAATCTTCCATGAGCATCTAAATAGCATGCAGTCCTGTAAGTTTCCATCATTGCATGTATTTGAGGCTGAGTATAGTAAGTTTTTTCTATGATTACATCACTTTCTTCAAATCCTTTTTCTACATCTCCCTTAGTTTCAAGATATGAAGAAGCAAGGTTTCTTTTATTGTCAAATCCTATTGGGAAGTTTATATGTATATCTTCAGGATGAACTAATATATCTGAGTCTAAAGCTTTTTCATAATCAATGACAGCTTCAAGGACTTCATATTTTACTTTTATAAGTTTCATTGCTTTTTCAGCAGTTTTTTCATCAACAGCAGCAATAATTGCAACAGGATCTCCCACATATCTTACATACTCAGATAATATTTTCCTATCATATGGAGATGGTTCAGGATAAGATTGCCCAGCAAGAGTAAACATAGTTTTTGGCACATCATGGTGTGTATAAACAGCTTCTACCCCAGGAACTCTTTTGGCAATGCTTGTATCTATATCTAATATTTTTGCATAGGCATGAGGTGATCTTAAAAGCTTTACAATAAGAGAGTTGTTGTTTATAACTAAATCATCTGTATATAGAGGTCTTCCTGTTATTATTCCAATACTATCTATTTTTTTTATAGATTTATTTACTATTTTCATTAGATTTTTCAGCCTCCATAAAGTTTTTTATTGCTCTAAGCTGTGAAACATATCCACTGCATCTGCATAGGTTTCCATTTAGATAATGAAGTATCTCTTCATCTGTTGGATTTTTATATTCCTTCATCATAGCAAGAACTGTCAAAGTAAATCCAGGAGCACAGTAACCACATTGCTCTGCTCCTTCATCAGCCATAAAATTGGCAAATTTTGCAGCTTCTTCCTGACATCCTTCGATAGTAGTTATTTTTTTATTATTCATTCTGGCAGCTAGTGTACTACATGAAAGAACGGGCTTATCATCAACAAGGACAGTACAAAGTCCGCAAGACCCAGTGTCACATCCTCTTTTTACACTTAAATATCCAGCTTTTCTCAATGTATCAAGAAGGTATTCGTCCTCTGATATTAATAACTCTCTTTTTAGTCCATTTACAGTTAAAGTTAAAAGCATTATAATACCTCCTTTATAGCTCTCTTAGTCATAACTTTAGATATTGCAGCCCTATATTCACTGCTTCCTCTCATATTAGAACCAAAAGTAATTTCTTCAGTTATAATGCTGCATGCTTTATCAATAACTTCATCAGTGATATTGTCAGAATGATTTAATAACTCCATTGCTTTACAAGCTAGCTTAGCTTTTCCTGGTCTTACACCAATGGCAATTCTGAAGTTTCCTTTTTCATTTGTAACAGCTGTATTAGTTATAGCATAGTCAGTTTTACTTTTTCTGATACTTTGAAAAGATCCTTTTCCAATAGCTTTTCTTATTTTTATTTCAACAAGGATATCTTTTGTCTTTCCTTCTGTAGACAAATATTCTTCCAGAGAAATTGCTCCTCCATTGAAAAGAACAACAGTAGTATCAAGAGATAAAAGTGTAGGGATAAGGTCAGAAAAACCATATTTAGAAAAAACAGTAGCTCCAACAGTAACATTATTTCTGAATTGAACTCCTATTATATTTTCTACAGATTTTGAAAGAATTCCATTAAATAAATTTAAAATAATAGAGTTAGTTTCTATTTCTCTAAATGAAGCCATAGCTCCAATGTGAATATATTCTTCATCTTCTTTGATGTAATCAAGGGAAAGAGAAGAAAGATCTATAGCAGTATTATATGAAGTATTTTCCATTCTAAGATAAGAAGTTCCTCCAAGTATAATATTTTTTTTACTTTTTAAAAGTTCGTCATAGGCTTCCTGCAAAGATTGAGCAGGAAAATATTTAGAAAAACTAAACAAGTTTTACCTCCTGTGTTATTGTATTATTTATATTATACCACGAAAAGACAGCAGAGTATTAATAAGAAATCCTCAAAAGAAGACTGCTTATATACCTGCTCTGCTGTGTGGTAATTTATTAATTTTATTGAGAAACTTTTTCAGTCTTTAATGATTTTTTTATCTTTTCATCTAAAGGCAGAATGATATTAAGAAGAACAGCAATAGAACCAGAAACAACTATTCCAGAACCACCAAATATAAGCTGAATACTTTCAGGAAAATATTTAAGGGCAGCAGGAACACTTCCAAGTCCATAACCTAAACCTAAAGATACAGATAAAATAACTGCATTTCTGCCTACAAGAGGTTCTTTAGTGATAAGATTTATACCACTTATAGAAATCATAGCAAAAATCATTACTAAACTTCCACCAAGAACACTAGCAGGAACTATTGAAAGAATAGCACCTATTTTTGGAAAAAAAGCCCCAGCTACTAGGAAAGCCGCTCCAGTACCAACAACAAATCTGCTCATAATACCAGTCATTGCAACTATACCAGTATTTTGACTGAAAGATGTAGTAGGCAGAACAGAGAATATAGAAGCAAGTGCACTTCCAAATCCATCAGCTAAAATACCACCAGAAAGTTCTTTATCAGTAACTTCTCTGTTAGCTCCTCCCATTGTGACTCCAGACATATCTCCAACAGTTTCAACAGCAGAAACAATAAACATCATTATCATAGCTAAACATGCATCTGCATGAAAAGTTACTCCATAAGTGAAAGGTGTTGGGAAACTTATAAAAGCAGCATTTTTTACAGGAGTAAGATCAACTTTTCCCATAAAGAAAGCAACAATAAATCCAACAACTGTTCCTACAAATATAGAACCTGTACTTGTAATACCTTTAGTAAATTGTTTAAAGAATATTACTGTTATAAGAACTACCATACCTATAAAAAGATTTGGGAAAGAACCAAACTCAGGAGATCCAACTCCACCAGCAAAGTTACTTACTCCAACTGGTAAAAGAGAAAGACCAATAGAAAGAACTATTACTCCAGTTACTACTGGTGGAAAATATCTTCTTATTTTCTTTATAATAGCACCAATAAATATCTCAAATATAGCACCTATCAGAGCAGCCCCAAGGATACCTTCATATCCATATTTACTTCCAATAGACAATGCAACAGGGACAAAAGCAAAGCTTGTACCAACAACAATAGGAAGTCTTGCTCCTATAGGTCCAATACGATATGCCTGAATCAAAGTATTTACTCCAGCTACAAGCATAGTACATTGAATAAGGAAAGTTTTAGTTTCACTTGGCATTTTCATAGCCCCAGCTACAATAATTAATGGAGTGATGTTACTTACAAACATAGCAAGAATGTGTTGAAGCCCAAGAGGAATTGCTTCCCTTAGAACTGGGATACCATCAAGATCGTATGGTGATGTGTTTCTCATTTTTTTAAATACCTCCAAGATTTTACTTCATAGATCTTTGGAATAGGAAAGAAGGGCAGGGAAATAAAAAAAGACTATTTCCTTTCTCAAAAACTATAATGTGAAAGAAAATAATCCTATAATAATACTAAAGAAGGACTATTAAATTCACTCATAGCGGCTTGTTAAGTGGCAACCCGTAGAGACTCCTGACCATATTACAGGGATATATGAGTAATTTATTTTTAATTAATTTAATGACTTTATGAGATATATGCATTCATTATGCATTTGAAATATTTTGTAATATTCCCTCTATGTTTCTTAAAAAATCTGCATAGAAATAATATCATAATTTCTGCAACATTTCAACAATTTTTTTACCTGCATATGAGTAAAAGCGGGAATGTGTGTTTAATATCATATTTGTGTTTTATAAAAATTTTTTCTTGCTTCCAACTAAAAAATAACTATCTGTAGGATAAATAAATTGACATATAGGCAGTATAGTTATTTTAGATAAAGGGTTTAAGAATATATAAAAAAGGCGAATAAATCGCCTTAAAATTAATATTCTTCTTTGTATTCATAAATTTGAAGAATAAGGTTTTTATTTAAAATATGCTGTTGATGATTAGCATATTGAGAATAATCAGTAATGATTTCAATAAAATTATCAAATTCATCAATTATTTTTCCATCAAAACTAATTTTGTCAGTTGTATTTAAGATTATATGAACTTTTTTATCTTTAAATTTTTTTAATAAAGTCATATTAATTCCTCCTTTGATGATGTATTGCTGTAAAGATATTATAACTTTTTGAAAGATTAAATACAAGAAATTTAAAAAACAGAATATAATTTTCCATAATAAATATTCTTTTATAATAAAATTTAAAAACTTATCAGTTGATATTCAATCTATTGTTCTTGTAAAAAAAGGCTTCAAACTTAATTTAAAAACTTATCAGTTGATATTCAATTTCTCTTCTTGAGAGATTAATCTGTTACTTAATGCAATTTAAAAACTTATCAGTTGATATTCAATCCATCATTATTCCATGCATAATCATCATATCTTTTTCATTTAAAAACTTATCAGTTGATATTCAATGTTATCAAGCTCGTTAAATTCTTCATAAACTTTTATTTAAAAACTTATCAGTTGATATTCAATTTTTCTAGTTTTTTCCACTATATTATTTAATTTTTCATTTAAAAACTTATCAGTTGATATTCAATGTGTCATAAAGCTGGAAGTATAGGAAAAAAACATGCATTTAAAAACTTATCAGTTGATATTCAATAGAAAAACCAGAAGAGATTATATTTTTAGGAGGAAAATTTAAAAACTTATCAGTTGATATTCAATGGTCATAAATTCAGACTTTAATAATTCCTTATTCTTTTCTAACATTCTAATTATAGCATATTTGATAGATTTTTTCCAACCAAGTATGTATAAAAAGCTATATGTATGAAGCATCGCCTATTAAAGGATATTATTGATAAAATACAATTTTTAACTTGGAAAATAAAATGATATATTACTAGAATATATAATTAATTTATTTTTTATATGTCAGAATAGTTGTGCTGTAATTACCAAACTATGACAGGGAAATTTTAAAAAGTTTTAAAAAATTTGTTTGTTTTTTTAAGAAAAATATAGTATTTTAAAAATACAGGATATTTGAAAAAGATGGATTTAGAATAATTTATAATTGTAGGTTGTAAAAACTTTCGCTAAAGAGTATATTATATAGTAGAATGTAATAGAACAAAGAGATGTTGAGGAGGAAAATTAATTGAAACCAATAATAGGAATAACTACTTTTAGAGAGATGAGAGAAAAAGGGGAATATAACTCTATAAATTATGGATATGCTGAAGCAGTACTTGCAGCTGGAGGACTTCCACTTTTTATTCCAATAGTTTCTGAAGGAATAGCAAAGGAATATTTAGAAGATTACCGTTTAGATGGAATAATATTTAGTGGTGGGGCAGATGTGGCTCCTAGATTTTATGGAGAAGATCCTGGGCTTCAAATTCCTGGAATAGATACTAAAAGAGACATAATGGAATTTGAATTATTAGAAGAAGCAGTTAAAAGAAAAATACCAGTATTAGGAATATGCAGAGGGCATCAATTAATAAATGTAGCTTTTGATGGAACTCTTTATCAGGATATAGATACTCAGGTTCAATCAGCTATGGGTCACCACCCAACTCATATTAATAGAGATGAATTATTTCATAGTGTAAATATAAAGAAAGAAAGTGTTCTTCATGATATTTTTGGAGATGAAAAAATATATGTTAACTCTTTTCACCATCAGGCAGTAAAAAAATTAGGTAAAGGACTAAAAGCTACTGCTTTTTCTTGTGAAGGAATAGTGGAAGCATTTGAAACTGTAGATATGAATGAAAGATTTGTATTGGGAATACAATGGCATCCAGAGAACCTTGTAAATAGATATAATGAGTTTTTAGGGATCTTTAAACTGCTGGTAGATAGAGCAAAAGAAAAATAGAAAGAAATTATTTTAAAGGAAAGCCCTTAGATAAATTGAAAATTATAGAAAATTCACTTCAAAATAAATTTTAATTTATTTCTGATAATATCAGAAAGGAATTAAGTGAAAATATACTATAAAACAGATTAAAATTATTGAGGAGGTTTAATTTATGAAAAGATTATCAACAATAGTAGCCACTTTCTTACTTTCTTTAACAACAATTTTTGCAGCAGGAGAAAAGGAAACAGGTCATCTTCTTATTTATGCTGGATTGATGGAAGACCATGCAATAGCAGCAGTAAAAGAATTTGAAAAAGAAACTGGAATAAAAACTGAATTTGTAAGAATGAGTAGTGGGGAAACATTAGCTAGAATAAGAGCAGAAAAGGCTAATATGACAGCTTCTGTATGGTTTGGAGGTCCAATAGATGCCTTTGTTGCAGCTAATGAGGAAAACCTTATTGAACCATATATATCGCCAGTAGCTAAAGACATTCCTGATAAATTTAAAGATCCAAATGGAATCTGGACAGGAATATATGTAGGATATCTTGGATTTGTAGGTAATAAAGAAGTATTAGAAGAAATAGGAGCGGAAATGCCTAAATCTTGGGCTGATCTTTTAAAACCTGAATATAAAGGAGAAATAGTTACAGCTCACCCAGGGTCATCTGGAACTGCATTTACAATGCTTGCAACTATCATTCAATTAAAAGGTGAAAAAGATGGAATGGCTTATATGCAAAAATTAAATGAACAAGTAAGACAATATACTAAATCAGGAACTGCACCTGGAAGAATGGTAGGATTAGGAGAAACAGCTATTGGAATTACATTCCTTCATGATGCTATAAAATATAGAAAAGAAGGATATGAAGATATTATAATCTCTGCTCCAGAAGAGGGAACAGGATTTGAAATAGGTGGAGTTGCAATTCTTAAAAATGGTCCAGATCAGGCATCAGCTAAGAAATTTGTAGACTGGGCACTTTCTAAAAAAGCACAGGAATTAGGACAAACAGTTGGTTCTTACCAATTCTTGACTAATCAAACTGCAAATGCTCCAGAAGATGTAAAAGAGATTGCTGGAACAAAACTAATAGACTATAATTTTGACTGGGCTGGAAAAAACAGAAAAGATTTACTAGATAAATTCAGTACTGCAACAAAAACAACAGCACCTACAAAATAGTAAAGGTGGAATCATATGTCGAATTTACAACTTAAAATTAATACGGAATTAAAGAATATGAAAAAGATATTCAATGATCCAATACTATTTTCAACAATAACATTTATACTAGTTATTCTTATAATGTTTATACTTTTCCCTATGTATAATATTTTGAAGGAAAGTTTTACATATAAAGGGGAATTCTCATTAATTCATTATAAGAATATAAAAGCAATGCAGGAAAATTTTATCATAATATTGAATACCTTAAAATTAGGAGTAGTGACTTCTGTAATATCTACAGCTATTGGATTTTTCTTTGCATATGGAATGACTTATGTAAAGCTGCCATTCAGAAAATTTTTCAGCTCTATTGCTATACTTCCAATAGTATCTCCTCCATTTGTTATAGCTTTATCGGCTATACTTTTGTTAGGAAGAAGAGGCTTTATAACTAGAAATTTGCTAGGAATAAGAAATGCTGAAATATATGGATTTCATGGACTAGTTTTAGTACAGGTATTGACATTCTTCCCAGTTGCATATCTGATGCTGGTAGGACTGCTGCAGAAAATAGACCCTTCTGTTGAGGAAGCTTCAAGAGATTTAGGAGCTTCAAGATGGGATGTTTTCAGAACTATAACATTTCCTTTAATGATACCAGGATTGGCAAATGCTGTTCTTGTAATATTTATACAAGCAATAGCTGATTTTGGAAATCCAATGGTAATAGGAGGAAACTTTACAACAGTAGCAGTTCAGATATATCTTCAAGGGATAGGAAATTATGATATGGGAAGTGCAACAGCTCTTGCAGTTGTTTTAATACTTATGTCTATTTCAATATTTGTAACACAGAAATATTATATCAGTAAAAAATCTTATGTTACAGTTACAGGAAAAGTTTCAAGGGAAAGAGAAAAAATCAGTGAAAAAAATATAACAATGCCGATTTTTATTGTCATGGCATTCCTTACTTTCTGGGTATTTCTTATGTATGTAATGATACCAATAGGTTCATTTGTAAGACTTTGGGGAGTAAAATATGATTTTTCTCTGGAACACTATAAATATGTATTTGCTTTAGGAATGAAGCCAATATGGGATACAACATTCCTTTCTATAATATCTACACCTATTACGGGAATATTAGCCATGATAATAGCCTTCCTTATAGTTAGAAAAAAATTCTTAGGAAAAGGATTTATTGAATTTATTACTATGATGGCTATTGCTATACCAGGAACAATTGTAGGACTTGGATATATTATTACATTTAATACAAAACCTTTAGTTCTCACAGGTACAGCAACTATTTTGATAATAGCATTCATAATGAGAAATATGCCTATAGGAATAAGATCAGGAATAGCTGCTCTTCAGCAGATAGATCCATCTATTGAAGAAGCTGCCACTGTATTAGGAGCAAATAGTAAAAAGGTATTTACTTCTGTAACTCTTCCAATGATAAAACCTGCTTTTTTCAGTGGTTTGGTTTATGCTTTTGTTAGAAGCATGACTTTGGTAAGTACGATTATCTTCTTAGTTTCTGCTAAGTATAATCTATTGACAGTTGCTATCATGAATCAGATAGATGTTGGTAAGATAGGAGTAGCTTCAGCATATTGTACTATTCTTATCATCATAGTATTTTTCGTAATAGGAATAATGACATACATATTGAAAAAAATGGGAATAGATAGTATTTCAGAATAGTAAGGAGAGAGTTATGGGAGCTAAAAGAGTAAAATTTGAAAATATAAATAAAACATTTTTAACAGGAGATAATAGAAGGGTTCAGGCAGTAGCTGATCTTAATCTTGATATAAAGGCTGGAGAATTCGTTTGCCTTTTAGGACCAAGTGGATGTGGAAAAACTACTATATTGAGAATGCTGGCAGGATTTGAAGTTCCTACTGAGGGACATATCTATATAGGAGATGAAAATGTAGAAAGAATCACACCAGATAAGAGAGATACAGCAATGGTTTTCCAGAATTACGCTCTGTTTCCTCATATGAATGTATATGATAATATTGCTTATGGATTGAAACTTCAAAAACTGCCAAAGAGCGAGGTAGATGAAAGAGTTCATAGAATATTAAAAATGATGAATATGGAGGATTTTGCTGAAAGAGTTCCTTCACAGATGTCTGGAGGACAACAGCAAAGGGTATCTCTTGCTAGAGCGTTGGTAATGGAGCCAGGAGTTCTTTTATTTGATGAGCCTCTATCTAACCTGGATGCAAAGCTAAGAATACATATGAGAGATGAAATCAGAAAGATTCAGCAGCAGGTAGGAATAACTTCAATCTATGTAACACATGATCAGGCAGAAGCTATGGGGCTTGCAGATAAAGTTATAATAATGAAAGAAGGAAGAATACAGCAGGCAGGATCACCTATTGAAGTATATCAAAATCCTGTAAATGAATTTGTTGCTAACTTTATAGGAAGAGCAAACATATTTACTGGAAAATTGGTATATAAGACTGACAGTAAATGTACAATAGATGTGTATGGAGTTAGATATGAAGTCCCACAGAAGGTAACTCATAATATAGGTGATGAAATAAAAATAGTAGCAAGGCCTGAAAGTATTATCATATCTAAAGATGATTTTAAAGGAAAGGTAACTAAAAGTATGTTCATGGGAGCTTATCATGAATATGAAGTAATGTTTCAGGATTTAAAAGTAGAGATATCAGTAAGTAATCCAAGAGGTAAAAAAAGTTATGCCTTAGATTCAGAACTTGATTTTTCTTTAGATGTTGAATCAATACATATACTATAAAAATTGAAGAGAGCAATTTATTAAGTAAATATGATTTCAGAACTTTTCAATAAAAATATTTATTATTGATTTTGTTCGCATATCAGCTTTTTAGTTGCTCTTTTTTTATGCAAAAAAATAGCCTTTCAAGTGATGAAAGGCGGAAAAAACTTACTAAAATATTCTTTTTTTCTTTTTCTTACAGATTCTATTAACTATTATTACTAAAATTAAAGGAATAATAGAGATAGAAGCTATAGCTAAAAATATTGAGAGCTTTACATGCATTCCTGTTACATAAGCTATGGAATAAGCAATAGACCCAACTATTTCTATTGGATTAAGATATACTATCGTTCCAAAAGGAGGCATTAGATATTCCAAACCAAAAACAACAAGTAAAAATGTCAAAGCAAAAATTATAAGACTTCTAAACATTTTTAATCACCTCAACTAAGTTTAACTAATTATAACTAAAAATTGCCCTAAAATGCAACCTTTTATTTCCTGATATGATTAAAAAAAAGATTTAAAGAATAGTTGTGATGTTAAAAAAATAACTGAAATAAAAATTAATATCTATGTAAAAGATAAAAAAAGATTGAATTTAAAATATTGGTTATAAAATTTAAAAAATTAATTTAAAGGAGTATATTCTCTTATTATCTCTGGGCAATTTCCAAGCCAAGATTTTTTAGTTTTAAAACCAAATTTAGAAAAAGTTTCTATGAGATGTTTTCTATTTCTCAGAGCTAATTTCATAACTAATGTTATTGCATATTTGTCAGCAACCTTACAGATTTCCTCAACAGCTTTAACTTCAGCAGCTTCGTCTTTAGGTTTTGATTTTAACTTAAAGATTTGAACAGAATTAGGGTAGTTAAGCACATTTCTAAAAACAACCACCACATAAGGAATATTTAATTTTTGACATTCTATACTTAAAATACCAGCCTTACCTGTAGTACTTCCTAGTTTAAAGTTAATGTTCATGAGACCTCCATAGAAATAATTTATTATATGGTTTTATTATACCTTATTTTTTTAGAAAAAAGCTAGTTGTCTAACAGATTTTTTTGTTAAATTTCCAAAAGAGATACCTAAAAGCCTTATACTATTTGTCAGATTAACATTTTCTAAAAGATCATCTGAAATTTTTTTTAATTTTTCATAAGAATCAGTTGGAATTTCTAAAGTTTTTGATCTTGTGATAGTTTCATTAGAAGAGAAACGAATTTTCAGTATAACTGTTTTGCTTATAAAGTCTTCTTTTAAAAGTCGTTTATATGAATGTTCAAAAAGATCATCAAGTTCTCTTCTTATTTCTAAATCAGTATTCAGAGGATATTTAAATGTATTTTCATTTCCTATAGAATGAGTAGGTTTCTTATATTCCACTTCTCTGTAGTCTATTCCTCTAGAAAAAGAGTATAGAAGTTCTCCACGAGATTTTCCATATGAAGAACAAAGTGAAGATAAAGAATAGGAATAAATATCCTTTACTTTCAAAATAGAATTCTTTGCCAATAGAGCTGAAAGTTTTTTTCCAACTCCAGGAATTATTCCAATATTTTTATCTGAAATATATTTTGTAAAATCTAAAGGAGAAAGAAAAATAAACTGCCCATAAGGCTTATTTATATTACTTGCCATTTTTGCACTGAGTTTATTAAAGCCTATTCCAACAGAACAGGTAAGTCCAGTATGATATTTGATTCTTTCTCTGAATTTTTTAGCAAAAAACTCTTTAGATGGATATAAGTCTATGATTTCTGATATATCTATATATCCTTCATCTAGAGCTATAAATTCTATTTTATGTGTGAGCCTAAGAACAAGGCTCTGTATTTTTCTTGATATTTCACTGTATTTTTCTTTGTTTACTGGGACAACTAATAAAGAAGGACAAAGTTTTTTTGCATCAGAAACTTTCATGGCAGAATGTATGCCAAACTTCCTTGCCTCATAGCTGGCAGTGGTTACTATACTTCCAGCAACAACTAAAGGTTTATTAAGCAATCTGGGATTATCTCTTATTTCAATTGAAGCATAGTAAGAGTCCATATCATAATGTAGAATAACTTTATCTTTCTTCATATATAACCTCTTAAAACTGTATTTGACTTTATTATATCATGTTTTATGAAGATAGTAAAATCTAGTTATCTTTTTTTAAAGATAGCTAAAAATATCAAGAAATTAATGATAATATTTTTAGGATAAATTATTAATAGAATAAGCATCTCTCATTTCATTTAAATTATTTTTAACTTTATTTATATCTTTATCAAAATATTTTAATGATAGTTCTAAGCATAAAGAAGAATAGTCGTTAAATGGCATCTGTCTTACATTAACAACTGATTTCGTAACAATATATGATAAATTACTTTGAACCTTATTTCTGATTTTTTTAGAATTTAAAGATTTATTGTAAAATATTAAATCATATTTGATGATGCTCATACTTTCTAAAACCAGAAAAGAAAATACAATTTCTTTATCATTTTCCTGTATGAGTTTAATTAAAGCTTCTCCTACTTCTTTTACTATACTGCCAGAGATATCCTTATTACAATAAAATATGTCATTTAAAGAGGTAAGAACATCATTAATAATAGCATTTTCATTTTCTGAATTTTTAATTATTTGTCTGGAATTTTCTGAGATAATATGTGAAATAGGAACTTTAAAATTTGAACCTACAAAATTTCCAGAGATTAAATTTTTCTCAATCTCTTTTTTCATAATAGACATTTTTAAATTGGAAAAGTCTAAAAGAAGTTCAAGAGCTTCTTTAATTGCCTCATCATTTTCATCTGCTGAGTTTAAATCATCAATAATACTTTTTAAATTTTTCATAAGAATCCTCCACAAGTATGAAATTAAAGATAGTAATTTATTACAATATACTTCTTTGTTTGTCAATAGGGCATTTTATATCAACTTAAATTAATAAATTGAAAAATAAACGGACTTTATGATATAATTAAATAGAGCAAAAAAGTTGGAAGGAGACTGATATGAAATTAATTTCATGGAATGTAAATGGTTTAAGAGCAGCTGTACAGAAAGGTTTCTTAGATTATTTTAAAAATGAAAATGCAGATATTTTTTGTGTTCAGGAAACAAAATTACAAGAGGGACAGATAGACCTTGATTTAGAAGGGTATTATCAATATTGGAATTATGCTGAAAAAAAAGGGTATTCAGGAACTGCTATATTCACAAAGAAAAAACCAATAGAAGTATCTTATGGGTTAGGAATAGACGAGCATGACAAAGAGGGAAGAATGATAACTCTTGAATATGATGATTTCTATATGATAACTGTTTATACTCCCAACTCTCAAGAAGAATTAGCCAGACTTAATTACAGAATGAGCTGGGAAGATGAATTCAGAGATTATGTGATGAAATTAGATAAAACAAAACCTGTTATTATATGTGGTGATTTAAATGTAGCTCATGAAGAAATAGATTTAAAGAATCCAAAATCAAATAGAAAGAATGCTGGATTTTCTGATGAAGAGAGAGCAAAATTTACAGAATTGTTAAAAAATGGGTTTGTGGATAGTTTTAGACACTTTTACCCTGAATTAACTGGAGCATACTCTTGGTGGTCATATAGATTTAATGCCAGAAAAAATAATGCTGGATGGAGAATTGACTATTTTGTTGTTTCAGAAAGATTAAAAGATATTATGGAGGGAGCAGAGATTCATAATGAAATTTTAGGTTCAGATCACTGCCCTGTAGTTTTAAAATTAAAGAAAGAGTTTTAGGAGGACAAATGGCATCAGAGAATTTTACAAAATTTTGTGAAGTATGGGATAGGGAACAACCTGTACCAGAAGATAGATATAGATTTTTTGAAATAATGAATTGTGTTATGATATTTTTTTTAACACCAGAAGATGTAAAAAATATTAATGAGTTTTTCAGGAAAAATGGAAGTTTTGATGAGAAAAGACCTATACATGAAGAAATAGTTGTAGATGAAATTCATTATAATGGAAATTATATGATAAAAATAGGTGAATAAAAGAAGGTGGTCAGACAAGGTTAACTTAAAAGTAAATTATATTTTAATTTCTTTTGTTATACTTATATAGTACTGACCATTTTTTATTGCCTTTGGAGGAAGAATGAAAAAAGTATTGACGATAGCAGGGTCAGACAGCAGTGGCGGAGCTGGGATACAGGCTGATATTAAAACTATGAGTGCCATGGGAGTCTATGGAATGAGTGTAATAACTGCTGTAACAGCTCAGAATACGATGGGAGTATCTAAAGTACTTGAAATGTCAAAGGATATAGTTGAAGAGCAGCTCAAAGCTATATTTGAAGATATAGAAGTAGATAGTGTAAAGGTAGGAATGCTTTCAGGTATAGAGATAATAAAAATTGTTACAGGCTCTCTAAAAAAATATAAGGCAAAAAATATAGTTATTGACCCAGTAATGCTGTCAAAAAATAAGTATAAACTATTAAAAGAAGAAGCTTTTACAGAGATGCAAAGATTTATAGGAATAGGAACGCTGGTAACTCCTAATATTCCAGAAGCAGAGGTGCTGGCTTCTATGAAAATAAAAAATGAAGAGGATATAATAGAGGCTGCAAAGAAAATACAGAAGTTTGGAGTAAAAAATGTTCTTGTAAAAGGAGGACATAGGGAAGACAATTGTACTGATATTCTCCTTTTGGAGAATGGGAAAATAATCAGATTTTTTGGAACAAGAATTGATGCAGTAAATACTCATGGTACAGGGTGTACTCTTTCTTCAGCAATAGCTTCTCAACTGGCTAAAGGGAATTCTATTGAGGAAAGTGTAAAGATTGGAAAAGAATATATAACACAGGTAATAAAAGATTCCTTTTCCATAGGGAAAGGAATAGGTCCATTAGGACATTTTATAGAAATATACAAAAAATCTGGGATAGACTTTTAATAAAATCTTTTTAAAATAATTAGAAAGGGGAAGAGTAATATGACATTTTTGATAAAAAAAGGGTGGTTGGAAAATTTTGTAGTAGAGATAAAAAAGGGATTTGAAAATAGAATTGAATTTATAGGATTGCAGGGAAGTCACGGAAGAGGGGAAGCTTCAAAAGAGAGTGACATAGATATAGTTGTAATTTTGGATAAAGTAGAAATGAAAGATTTGGAAAAATATGATGAAATTATTTCTAAAATGGAAGATAGAGAAAAAATATGTGGTTTCATTTCAGGAAAAGAGGAATTGAGCTGTTGGGAAAAAGCTGATGTATTTCAATTTTACTATGATACAGAACCTTTAGTTGGAAATTTAGATTTTATTTTACCAACAATAAAAAAGAGTGATGTAAGAAGAGCAATATTAGTTGGATGCTGTAATATATATCATATGTGTGGGCATAATATTATTCATGAAAAAGACTTGAATATATTATTTTCTCTATATAAAGCAGCCTCTTTTGTATTGCAGGCAAAATATTATTATGAAACAGGAAGATATATTAAGAAAAAAGCAGATTTATTACCTAAATTACCAGAACAAGATGGAAAAATTTTGGAAATATACATGGAGATTAAAGAACTTGAAAATACTTCTAAAGAGAAATTTTTAAATTTTTCTGAGGAACTTTTTAATTGGTCAGGAACACTGATTAAAGAATATAAAATGGAAGAAGAAAATTGATTATATTGAAAACTATACAGAGATGTATTGATTTATACAGTAATTTATTTAGATATTTATTATAAAGATCAAAGTAAAAAGGGATAGCTAAACTTCTAAAATTAATTTTAGTCTTTTAGTTTCCCTTTTTCATTTATGAATATTATATATATTAGAAATTTCTATTTCAAATAAACTATATTTCAATTTTTGTCCAGTAACCACTGTTAAAACGCATTTTACTTAAAATATATCTTATTGTCTGATCTGCAAAGAGAGCTACCCATGCTCCCATCAAGCCCATATTCATAGGAAAACACAATATCCATGCTAAGATAGGTCTTACAGCAGCTACACTTATAAATGATATTAAAGCCACAAATTTAGTATCTCCAGCTCCACGAAGACATCCAAGATAAACAGTCTGTGAAGTCTGAACATGAGTAGTAAAAGCAATTATTATCATAATCATAGCTCCAAGAGAAACTATATGTTCTTCAGAATTGAATAGAGTGATTAAAAATCTTCTTCCAAAAAAGAAAAACAGGAATAATGCTGTCGAAACTATAAATGACATCCTCTGCCCAGTTTTTCCATATATTATAGCTTTATCTGGTCTTTTTGCACCTAGATTCTGTCCTACTAGAGAAGATGCTGCAACTCCTAATCCATCTCCAAAACAGAAAGAAAGATTTATAATATTCATACATATCTGATGAGTGGCAAAGGCAATAGTTCCAAGTGCTGCGACTATTTTAGCAAAAGAGAAGAATCCAATACGCATAAATACCTGCTCAACAACAGAACTTCCACTGATATTTAAAAAAGCTTTCATTGTTTTTTTATCAAATTTCCAACTGGCTTTAGCTTTCATTTCAAGAAAATTAGTATTGTAGTAAAGAGAAAAGATAGACATAAGGCATCCAACTATACTTCCAATGGTAGTTGCAATAGCAGCTCCTCTGACTTCTAATCTGGGAAATATCCATATTCCATTGATAAGAAGGTAATTGAATATAAGATTAAAGATATTAGCTGTAACATTAGTTTTCATAGATATCCTAGTATTTCCTACTCCTCTTTGAGCAGCATTTATAGTAAGGCTTAAAGATGTAAAAACTATACTTACCATGAGAATTTTATAATAAGCTACAGATTCTAAAATTACATCATCTCCAGCTCCAGCAAATTCCAATATTTCATAAGCAAAAAAGTAACCAAGAAAAGCCATTATCATTGAAATACTTAAAGATAAGACAATTGACTGTCTAAGGCAGCTGTTAGCGCCATAATAGTCCTGTTCTCCCTTTCTCCTTGCAACAATAGCAGTAACTCCTACATTTAATGAAAAAATCATAGCAAGAAGTATAAACTTAGGTTGATTAGTAAGTCCTACAGCAGCAATAGCATGAGCTCCAAGTCCTCCTACCATCATTATATCGATAGATCCAACAAGGCTGACCAGAACAGTTTCCAGTGCACATGGCCATGAAATATTAAAAGAAGTCTTATAAACTTCTTTTGTAGTAGGTATATCCCCAAGCACTTGTTCAGGATTGAGCATATACTCTACCCAAAAAAGTTTTTTTAATAATTGAAACATCAAATCCTCCCCCTTTGTAAATATGATGATCAATAAATCTTAAATATCATTATACATCAAAAAAGGCAGTCTTTCAACTGCCTTCAAATAAGGAATATATTATTTTAAATCTTCTCTCTCCTGCATTTCAATAATAAGTATATGAGATTTTCCAAGAGCTTTTATTTTCAAGCTTTCTCCAATAGTTTCCAGCCCATCTTTTGTGTTGAGTTCCAAACCATTTATTGAAGATTTACCCTCTATCTGTACAACATAAGCCTGTCTTTTAGGTTTTACTTCAAATTTTTCCTCTTTTCCATCATCAAGTTCCAAGGCATAGAAATTAATATCTTGATTAATTTTTATTGGAGCATCTCCAGATTTACTTGAAACAAAATGTAAAAATTTATTTTTTCTTTCATCCCATCCAAATTTATATTCTCCATAGTTAGGAGTATGTCCTTTTCTATCAGGAAGTACCCATATTTGAAGCAATCTAAGTTCTTCAGAATGATTATTGTACTCAGAATGTCTAACTCCAGTTCCAGCACTCATGTACTGTACCTGTCCTCTTGAAAGTGTAGATTCATTTCCCATACTGTCTTTATGAGTAAGATATCCATGAACTACATAAGTAATTATTTCCATATCTCTGTGAGGGTGAGTATCAAAACCTGTACCTGCTGAAATGTGGTCATCATTAATTACTCTTAGTACACCAAAGTTTATATTATTTTCATTAAAATATTCTGCAAAAGAGAAGTGAAATTTACTTCTCAACCAACCAAGATTAGATTCCCCCATTTTTTCTACTGGTAATCTTCTTATCATATATATCATCTCCTGTGATTTTTCACTAAATTATAGAAAACATATTTTTTATTTATATTTTCTTATATTATATTATTCGGTATGTTGACAGGATTCCTTTTTCCATAGAAAATAAAAAATATTTATATCTGGAGAGACAGTGCCTTTAAAATGGAATATATAGCATGAGAGCTAGAGAGGAAAGAGAAAACTTAATTGAAAAAGTATATAAAATATGATATAAGGGAATTAGAAATTTTTAATTGTTGGGGGAGATTATGACAAAATTTATTGAAAAAGATATCAAAAAAGCATGTAGGAAAAAAGTTTCATTTTTTATAAATGAAAGATCCTTAAACAATATAAAAAGTTTAACTATTTGGGTTACTGAAGACAGTATTTCATTAAAAGATTTAGAGATGCTGCCTAATTTAGAAGATTTATATATAGATAAATATGATGGAACTTATGAGATAAATGATTTAGATGTTATATATAAATGTGGAAAGTTAAAATCATTAATGCTTTCTAAGTGTAAATCTTTTTATATGCCTATTAATTATTTTCAAAATTTAGAAGAATTAGATTTTTATGATACAGAGATAGATGATTTTTATTTTTTGAAAGGAATGCCTAAATTAACGGATTTGATTTTAGCAGGAACAAGTGTAAAGGATATTGGATTTTTAAGAAATCTTCCATCACTTAAATATTTATCTTTAGAGGGAACAAGTGTGAGAGATATATCACCAATGGAATATTTGAATAAACTTGAAGAGGCAGACTTTGAAGACAATGAACTGATAGAGGATTACAGCATTATGAAAAATCTTCCATCACTTTTAAATTATTATATAGATGGAGATTATTATGATAAAGAGGCTGGATATATAGAGGACGAAGATGAGGAAGAAGAAAGTGATGGTTATGAAATAAATGGACATTATGAAAAAAACAAAACAACTGACAGCCCAAAACTAGGTTTTAAAGGTAGAATGCTTCTAATTTTAGCTCCGATACTTTATCTGATGGCTTTTTTTGCAATAATGCTTGGAATAATGAAACTGCCTAATATTGTACCTGGATTTTTTAAAAGCTCAAAAGTAGGTTATGTGGAATCAATATTATATCCTACTATTATCTGTAACGGGGCTTTAGCAGGAGGACTTATTCTTGGATCGATAGGAGTTCTTATTGGTAATATAAAATGGTTTAGGAAGTTAATCAAAATTGCAAAGAAGGATAATCAATCAGAGAAACTTGGATTTAATGGACAAAGTATTTTTGCCTTAGCTATTTTGGGAATAATAAGTGTAGTATTCTCAATTGGTTTCAGCATTGCTCTGTTAGGTACAGAAGAAATATTTGATATAATTTCAAGAAATAGAAAAGATCTGAAAATATACAAATCAGGAAAGAGTGCTGAATATTATGGAACTCTTCAATTGGGAAAATCTTATAGAAGAATGGAAGGAATATATTATACTGGAAAGTACAGCCAGTTTACAAAATCTCTTACTGGTGTGGAATATCCACATCAAGGGTGGAGAGCAGGAAAGAATTTCTTTCTAGTTTGTCCTATAGCTTTATCAAGAAATTTAAAACTTGAAAAAAATACAGATTATCTGGTTCACTATCTTCCTAATACTAAAGTAGTCTATTCAATTGAAAAATTGAATAGATGGGATTATATAAATGAAGTTTTGAAGAAGGATGTATTTAATGATAAAATGGATATTTCAACTGATGATATGTTGGTTGAGATTTATTCAAGAGGGCAGTATCTGGAAAAAAATTATCTTGCATTGAAGGAAATATTATCAACAAAAGAGAAGGCTAAGATAGAATATTCAAAAGTAGATTTAAATAGAGATGGAGAAAAGGACTACTTAGTAACTTTAGAAAACAAGAGTGGGAAAAAAGCAGTGATGGGAATAATAGTAATAAATGGAAAATACCAGGAAGTTTTTCTTCCTGAATTAGCAGGAGATAAAAATGTTACTGTTTCAAAATTAAATACAAAAACATATTATCTTCATGACTTAAAAGTAGTTTCTAGAGTAACTGGAGAAGAGAGTATTCTTCAGTATGATGGAAAAAAAAGCTATGCAAGAACTTCAAGAAAAAAATAATTATTTACTTTTTTTGAAAAATCAAGTATACTATACCAAATAATTTTTATAATGTTTGACAATAGAAAGGAAGTGTTGATGAAGATTAAAAAATATTTGTTTTTAGGATTGTTTATTATGGCTATACTATTTAAATATAGTGATAAAAAAGTTGATGATAATATTCTGAAAAAAGTAGAGTATAAAAAGATTGAAGTAAATGATGTAGCTGAATTGTATGAAGAGAGAGATAATGAAGGATTGTATGTTTATTCTAATTCTGATTTAGATTTAAGAGAGCTTTCCTCAGAAGAGAGAAAGGATGCTTTTGTACAGCTTCTTCTTCCAGCGATAACTGTTGTTCATGAAGAAATAAGAAATGATAAAGAGATAATAAAAAAGCTGAAGGAGAAACCTGAGCTTACTGAAGAAGAGAAAGAATATAGTGAGAACATTTTCAGTAGATATAAAGTAAAATATGGCAACTGGCAGGAATTAGAATCAAAGATGATAATATATCCAGCTTCTCTTATTTTGACTCAAGGAGCATTGGAAAGTGCTTGGGGAACATCAAGATTCTTCAGAGAGGGAAATAATATATTTGGTATGTGGTCAAGTAATCCTAATGAACCAAGAATGGCAGCCAAAGGAGTAAGGGATAATGGATTTGTACCTCATTTAAAAAAATATGATACAATAAAGGACTCAGTAGCAGATATAGTGTTAACTATTTCCAGAAATGATGCTTATAAAAAAGTCAGAGAATCAATAAATAATGAAAAACCAGCTCCTGAAATAGCTTATGGATTAATAAAATATTCAGAAGAGGGAGAGGAATATATCAGAAAGATAAGAACTACAATGGCTAAAAATAATTTTATGAAATATGATATAAATTAGTTTTTCTGCTGGCTCAACTAGAGTAAAAAATATTTAGATTATCCTATAATAACTTTAACTTTTGGATATAAATTTAATTTTTAAAAAATACAATAATATAAAATAATTGTCAGGAAGATTAATTTCCACCTGATTTTCTATATATAATTTTTTATCAATAAACCTTCTTAAAGATTGGAAAGATTAACTGTAATGATCTTCAAAAATATAATATTCATTGAAATAAAAGAATAAATATGATATAAGAAGTTAAGAATTAAAATTTGAAACAATGTAGATTTGGGAGGAAGAAATGAAAAAATTGGTTTTAGTTTTAGGATTATTAATATGTATTGTATCTTATTCAGAGGAAAAATCTTCTGTGACTGATGCAGTGTCATCTGTAGTATCAGGAGCAGTATCTACTGGAAAAAATATCTTGAAAGGGGTAAAAGATGGAGTGGATACAGGAAGAAAAGAAGGTGGAAGCTTAGATGAAGCTGTAATAATTTATGATAAGGAAGCTTTTGAAAAATATATAAAGAGTTCTGTATTGTCAGTAACAAAAGATGAAACAGAATACAAGGTAACTGTTGGATTAAAAAATGATACTGAACAAATGATAAGATTAACTAATCTTCATGAGCAAAAATCATTACAACTTTTAGATACTGATGGATTTGCAGTTTTTTCTTCTGGTCCATTTGGAGATATCAACATACCAGGAAAAGCAGCAATAAAAAGTACTTTTAGATTTCCTATTGATGGAAAACCAGGAATAATAAAAATATATGAAAGTGAAATAAAAATAAATGAAGAGGTAATTAAGTAAAAGTATATTAGATAAAAGAAAGAACATTGGAAGAAATTCTGGTGTTCTTTTATTTTTGCTGAAATATTTTTCAGATAATTCTCTTAAGATAATTTTTTGTGATATTTTCTATAAAGGATGGAAAAATTAAAATTTTATAGATATAAATAATAAAGAAAAAAGTTCTCTTCTATATAAAAATTAATTTAAACTATAGAAAACTTTTCACTCCAATATTAAAAAGATATAAATAATAATATTTTTTTAAAAAAATAGTAAGGAAGAAAAATTGGATTATAGAACTTAAATGACTTCTAAAAAAGTTTTTCTTTGCATAAGAATATTGATTTTTTTTAGAATGTGAGGTAATATACATGTATATATAAAAAACAAAACAGGGGAGTGATTTTGTGGAAAGAAAAATTATAGGGATGTTAGGAGCAGTTATGATAGCATTAGCTACATTCTGTCCTTTAGTAAAAGTTCCATCATTAGAAAAAATAAATTTCTATTCAATGAATGCAAGAGAATTAAATGGAATAATTTTAGTTCTATTGGGAGTGCTGTTATGTTATCTTTTCTATAAGGAATATATAATTATTGTAAGGATATTTTCAGCTATTACAGGATTATTAGCTTTGAGAGATTTGATATTTATTGTTGGATATGCAAAAAATATAGATAATGGATTATTTATGAGTTTTCAAAGTGATCCTATGCCTCTATTAAAAAGCTTAGGAATGGAGATGACAAGTTTGTCATATGGGGGAATAATGCTTATTGGAGGAGTTTTTCTTATGCTTGTTACAGCTTTTACTATGAGAAAACGTCTTGAAATGAATTTATGGAGTTTTTAAGTAATATTCATCTAGACAGAAAAAGCTTGTACCATTCTTTCAATAGAGTCAGAGATGATATTGCTTGATGAGTCTTCTGCAGATATTGATCCTTGTGACAGAGGAATTTTCATATTAAAGGGGAAAGATAATAAAAGATGGAAAAATAGAAAATATATTGTCAGACAAAAAACTGCTGGAAGAGAATGGCTTGGAGTTATCTTTATCTTTAGGAAGAAATTAAATAGACAAACAAAAAAATTTTAGAGAGAAATTATTTAGTTTAAAGAAAGAAACCGATTAAAGAAAAATTTGAGTGAAAGAAAAAGCTTGTAATACCACGTTAAATGTAGTATTATTTACTCAAGTTGTTAATTAAATGTTTATTTTGTGAAAAAATGAACAAAATAAAATGACTTATATGAATGTGTTTACTCCAGAAACTACATTCTTACTTCTGAGAAAAAATATAGTTTAGAAAAAAGAGAAGCTATTGTAAAAATGGCTTCTTTTTTTATTGTAAAAAGATAAAATCTAAAAAATAAAAAAGGAAAGTTTTTTTTATTTCTAATGACCTAAATATCAATCCCTGTTTGTTCACAATGAAAAGATGTTGTAAGTAAAATAAAAACAGAAAATAAAATCAGGGTATTTGATAACTATTTTTGAATTGATAAAAAAATAAAATTTAAATAATGGAGGTAAAAATTTTTTATGAAAAAGAAGATTTTAATCTTATTTGGAGTATTTCTCTGGAATTTGTGCATTTTTGCAAAAGATTTGAATGTTGGTATTATATTTGACAGCAATTCAAATTTTTCTAGAAATACAGTGGAAGTCTTGCAGAAAGAGCTGGCTAAAAATTTTTCGAAGACTGGATATATTCCTAAAATATCCAAGGTAGATTATCTTGGTAAGAATAATTTGGAACAGGCATTAAAAGAAATGGGCAAGAATAAGGAGCTTGATTCTATTTTTATATTCAGTAGTTCAAAGCTTGAAAATTATAAAGTGCTGAATAGAAATAAACTGTATTTTTTTCCATTGAATTTTGAGAAAAGTCAAAAAGTTGTACCTAAAAATGTGAGCTATATATATGGAGAATTAAATCTGGATAAAGGAATAGGAATAATAAAGGAAATACCAGGAGTTTCTGAAATAAACATAGCTGTATCTAATCTATCTGATAATGATATGAAAAAACTTGAAGAAAAATATCAAAATAATTTTATCAAAATAAATATTCAAAAGGCAAGTAGGGAATTTTTAGAGAAATCTGAAAGAGAGGATATTCCGACTTTCCTTGCTGACTATGAAAAGTCTTTAGATAAGTATGCTTTTATTGGATATGACATGAATGACGAACTTGGAAAGAGAATTAAAGCTTCTGTACTTAATTATATTTATTTCAAAACAGGAGAGGGAATCAATAAGATAGAAAAAATAACTTCTCCAGAGGGAGAACTATTTTACAATGAAGATGTTGGAATTCAAATAGGATATAGCCTTCCTTTAAGTGTAATACAGGAAGTTTCTGTTATAAATAAAAAGAAAGTGGAATTAAAGAAATTAGATTTAAAAAGTGCTGTAGAAATTGGATTGAAAAACAATCTTGAAATTCTGAAAAAGAATCAGGATTTAACTACAAGCAAATATGATGTAAATGTTAGCAATTCATATAGATTACCTCAGTTATCAGCAAATATAGATGGGACATTCCTAGATAAAAAGAGTAATGATGTTGTATTTAATAAGGCTCAACAGAACTCAGCAAAATCATATTTGCAGCTATCTCAAGTGATTTATAGCGAGCAGTTGAATACAAATGTATATCTTTCAAAATTAGCTATGGAAAGTAAAAGATCAAACTTGGAACAGCAGAAATTGGATGTTATCTATTATGTGTCTTCTACCTATCTGAATATTCTGCAATTAAATGCACAGTTGAAAATACAGGAGAGCAACTATGATCTCCTTAAAGAAAGTCTGAAAATAGCAAATATAAATTATAAAGTAGGAGCAGGGGGAGTACAGGATATCTACAGATTGGAATCAAGTGTTTCTGAAGCTTATTCAAATATTGTTTCAGTAAAAAATCAGATAAAGCAATCAACTATTCAATTAAATACTTATCTTGATTTACCTAAAAATCAACAATATAGTTTTGAGGAGTTGGAAAATATATCAAGATATTTTGTATTTAATAGAAATTTTAGTAGCTTTTTTGTAAACAGTGAAAAAAATGATGCTATTGAACAGTTTCTTTTTGAGGGAGCATTAAAAAATTCAAATAATCTGAATATCATAGAAAATGAGATAAAAGGAAAGAAAAGAGAATATTCAGCAGCAGGAAGAGAGAGAGTAATTCCTACTATAGAAGCCTTTGCTCAATATAACAAAGATAACATGATAGAACCATGGGGGAAAAATAGAAATTATCCACCTAATGGAGAAGATGAGTACTGGCAGGCTGGAATTAAAATAACTCTTCCTCTCATTTCTGGTGGTGAGATTCATTATAAGAGAAAATCTCTTCAAAGTGAGATAGAGTCATTAAATTACAGCAAAAAGATGACAGAATCTCAATTGTCACAAGCAGTATCTCAATCTTTCAATGAATTTCTCACTAACTATATACAAACTTATGCTTCCAAGCAGGCAGCAGAAGCAGCAGCTAAAAATATGAAGATAGTAAAAAATCTTTATTCAAATGGAAGTATAACTATTACAGATTTTTTAGATGCTCAAAATAATGCACTATCTCAATCTTTAGAAAATACAATAAAAAATTACAGTCTTTTTAATTCTATATTAAAATTGGAAAATCTATATGGAAAATCGTCTTTGACAATGAGTCAGAATGAAAAAGAGCAGTTGAGAAATCAATTATCCAGTATTTTAAAGGAGTATAAATAATGAAAAGAAAAATATTAATAATATCAATTTTAACATTAGTAATAAGTGCTTGTGGAAAAAAGGAACAGGAATATAAATACGATATGGCTGTAAGACCTGTTGTGTATAAAATTGCAAAGAAAACAGATGAGAATATTCCTAAAAATTATGTAGGAGTAATAAAATCTCAAGCATTATCCAGTCTTAGCTTTAGAGTATCTGGAACTATTGAAAAAAGAATGGCACAACTTGGAGATCATGTGAAAAAAGGAGATATATTAGCAGAACTTGACCCTACAGAATATAAAGTAAATTATCAAAAAGCTCTGGCAGAGCTGGAAAAAGGAAAAGCAGGATATACAGAAGCAAGATCAAGTTATGAAAGAGCACAGGCTCTGTATCTCGAAAACAGTATATCAAAAGCCAGTTATGATAATGCAGTAGCTTCATATAGATCAGCAGCTGCAACAATGAATGCTTTAAAGAATAGTGTTGATTTAGCAAAAATTCAATTGGGATATACAGAACTTAAAGCACCAGCTGAAGGAACTATAGGAGAGGTAAAAAGTGAAGTCAATCAATCAGTAAATCCACAGACACCAGTATTTATACTAAATACTTCTGGAGATAAGACAGTGGAATTTAATGTTTCTGAATCAGCAGTGCCTACTTTGAAAGAGGGAGAAAAGGTATTAGTGACTATAGATTTTATTCCAGGAGCTCTTATTACTGGGAAAATAACTAATATAGGAACTGTGTCAAATGAATTTGGGAATACTTATCCTGTAAAGGCAAAATTGGAAGATGTTCCAGAAAATGTAAGAGTTGGAATGACTGCCAATGTACTTTTAGAATCAAAAGAGAAAGAGAATATAACAGTTCCATTTGAAGCAATACTAAAAGATTCAGAGAACAGACCCTATGTCTATATAATAACTGATATAAATGATGGAATAGGACATACTGCAAGAAGATTGATAAAAACTGGAGAGATAAATCAAAATGGAATAGAGATACTTGATGGAATACAATCTGGAGAATATATAGTTATAAAAGGAGTTTCACAGATTCAAAATGGTCAGGAAGTTTCTCTGGTGGAAGGAGTGAAAAATTAGATGAAACTTACAGATGTCGCTTTAAAAAACAAAGTAACTACTTATTTGATATTTATAACTCTTCTTTTTGTGGGATATATGTCATATGAGAAATCAGAAAAATCAGAAGATCCAGGATTCACTGTAAAAGTAGCTCAGATAACAACTAACTGGCCAGGGGCAACTTCTAAGCAGATGGCTGATTTAGTAAGTAAAAAAATAGCAGATCAGATCCAGAATATAGAAACTTTAGATTATGTAGACTCAAAGAATATACCTGGACAATCAAATGTTTATGTAAATATTAAAAGTGGGAACAGAGATTTAGTTCCAATCTGGCAGGAGCTGAGAAACAGAATAAATACCTTTGTTGTTCCTGCTCTGCCAGAAGGAGTACAGACACCAATAATTAATACATATTTTGGAGATATATATGGAACCCTTCTTACAATCAGTGGAGATAGTTATTCCTATGAAGAATTATATAAGACAGCTGAAAATCTGAAAGCGAAGCTTCTGTTTTCAGTGCCTCAGATAGGAAGAATAGATATAAGCGGGGTGCAGAGTGAAGTTATTTATGTAAAGGTGGATAATGAAAGACTTTCACAATCTAAAATATCCATGAGCAATATAATAGAAACGCTTCAAAATGTCAATGTAATAGAAAATGGAGGAGATGTAGTATCTGATGATTACAGAATAAAAATATCTCCAACAGGAAATTTTAAAAATATAAAAGATATAGAAAATACTATAATAACAGATTCAAATGGAAAAAATGCTATATATTTAAAAGAGATAGCAACAGTGGAAAAGACATATAAAGAACCTTCAGACTACATGATTTCATACAATGGAGATAAAGCTATAACATTGGGAGTATCTCTTGGAGATAAAGAAGATGTTTTGGTAATGAGTAAAGGAATAAAAAGTGTCTTGAAAGACTTTAAGAGTAAACTTCCTATTGGAATAGAAGTTGGACAGATTTACTATCAGCCAGATCTGGTACAGGATAAAGTAACATCTTTTATAGCTAACTTAGTACAAGCAATAGTGACAATAGTAATTGTAATGCTTCTGTGCCTTGGGCTTCGTTCTGGATTAATAGTGGCAGCACTGACACCAACATCTATAGCATTTACTATAATAGGATTATATTATCTAGGCTATGGAATAAATCAGATAACATTGGCAGGATTAATAATTGCTTTGGGAATGCTGGTAGATAATGCAGTAGTAATGTCAGAAAATATAATGGTGCTGATGCAGGAAGGAAGAAGCAGAATGGATGCTTGTCTGGAATCTGGGAAAACATTAGCTGTACCCCTTCTTGTAAGTTCGCTTACTACAATAGTAGCCTTTTCTCCCATTATATTAAATAAAGAAAACATGGGAGAATATGTAGGACCTCTTACAATTGTTGTATTACTTGCACTTCTTGGTTCTTGGCTTATCAATCAGACATTGATTCCTTTATTATGTTATGATTTTCTGAAAGTGAAATCTGGAAGCAAGCAGAATATGGATTCTAAACCTTACCTTATTTACAGAAAAATTCTTACAACATTGTTAAAGAATAAAAAGATATCCATATGTATAACAATAGGAGCTTTCTGCCTTGGACTTGTACTTTTGGGAATAGTACCAAAAAACTTTATGCCTGATTCTACAGACCCTGTAATGTCTACATATATAAGAATGCCAAAAGGAACAGATATTAATCGTACAGCGGAAGTGGTAAAGGATTTAAATGAATTTGTAAAGAAAAATTACAGTACTGGAGAACAGGAACCTCTTTCGCCTTCTTTGTGGAACTATATAACTACTGGAGGTACAGATAAAAAATATAGGAAACAAGGAATATTGAGCTGGGGAATATTTATAGGTGGAGGAGCTCCTAAATATTCTACAAGTTATCAGCCTGAAACAAGGCTTCCAGAATATGCCTATGTAATGTATAATGTCACAGATTATAGAATAATAAAAAAACTAAGTTCTGAAATTAACCTGTATATGCAGAGTAAATATCCAGGAATAGATATAACCACTAAAGGGATGGGAAGTGGAGTATCTTTAGAGAAAGATTTAGGATATGTATTTGTTTCTGATAATATAGAACTTTTGAAAAAAGTATCAAAAGAGTTTGAAGAAAAGATAAAAACAGTAAAAGGAATAAGAGCAGTAAGTAATAACTGGGGAAATGATGTTCCTAGAATAACAATAAATATAAATCAGGAAAAAGCTAAAAAAGCAGGATTATCAAATAGTGTAGTTGGAAAAACACTTCAATTTATATTACAGGGAACAAATGCTACTGTATATAGAAATTTTGAAGCACCGCCAAAAAGTACTACTATTCCTATAATGCTTAAAGGAAGAAGATCATATAAAGATGATATTACGAATATAGAAACTATACAGTTTATGACTCCATCAGGAGTATCAGTGCCACTTAATCAAATAGCAGATATTAAAGTGGAATATGTGCCAGATTTTGTATATACAAGAGATATGTCATATGGAATAGAAGTAGATGCAGGAATACAAGATGGATATACGCCCCCAGAAGTGAATGATGAAATAATTCCTTGGCTTACTGAGAAATTAAAAGAATGGGGACCAGAAATTAAATACTATCCAGCAGGTATAATGAAAACTTCTTCTGAAAATGAGGGAGCATTGTTTCAGGCTGTTCCAACAGCATTATTGGTTATGTTTTTACTGGTAATAGGACAGTTTAATTCTATAAAAAAAGGATTATCAATAATGCTTGTAATTCCTTTATCTATACCAGGAATAGCAGTAGGACTTTTATGTACAAATACTCAGCTTGGATTTATGGCTATTATAGGAATAATTTCACTGGCAGGGGTAGTTTTGAATCACGCTATTATTCTTGTGGATAAAATGACTATAGAAAAAGATGATATAGGAAGAAATGATCAAGATGCAATAGTATTTGGGTGTCAGTCAAGACTAAGACCAATATTTTTAACAGTTGCCACTACACTTATGGGACTTATGCCCCTATATTTCTTTGGAGGACCTTTGTTTCAGCCATTGGCAGTAGTATTGATATTTGGGCTGGCAACTGATACCGTACTGGCTCTTGGAATAATTCCTGTAATATATGCACTATTCTTTAAAGTAGATTTTAATGATTATGTGTATGATGGAAAAAAATTAGAGATAGAAAGTAAAAAATAGAGAATTTCTAAAATTATATTTCTAATTATAAAATATCCAAAGAAAAATTAAAAAATGAGAATGTTTTTTAAGCAGAAAAAATAACTCTGCTCTTAAACATTCTCATTTTCATATACTATTAAAATTATCTAACTTATTTTTATTAATTTTATAGAGTTGGTAGTTCCAACTTTAAATATAGATTCTCCACAGTTTGCTATTATAATATCATCTTTTGTAGCCAGTTTCAGGTCTACAGAGACTTTTTCTGCCAATTGGAAGAATGAATCCAGACTTTCAGGCTGTCCATCAATAAAAGGAGTAATTCCTCTTACAATAAGAAGCTGATTAGCAGTTTTTTCATTATTAGTAATTGCTACAATTTCAGCTTTAGGGAAATATCTTCTCATATCTCTAGCTGCTCTACCTGACTGAGTTGCAACAACTATAACTTTTGTATCAAGAGATTCACTTATTTCAGCAGTACCTTTAGTGACAGCAGTAGTGATTGTCATATCCTCTGTAAAATAATTTTTCTTAGAAACAAGAGGATCAATTTTTTCTGATATTCTAGTCATTACTCTAACTGCCTCCACTGGATATTTACCATTAGCAGATTCACCAGAAAGCATAATACAGTCTGTACCATCAAGGATTGCATTAGCCACATCATTTACTTCTGCCCTTGTAGGTCTAGGATTTTTAATCATAGAATCAAGCATTTGAGTAGCTGTAATAACTACTTTTCCAACAGCATTGCATTTTTCTATCATCATCTTTTGAGCAATAGGCACATCTTCAATAGGTATTTCTACTCCAAGATCTCCTCTTGCTACCATGATACCATCAGACACTTTTAATATTTCATCAAAATTATCTATTCCTTCTTGAGTTTCTATTTTAGATATTATAAGAATATCTTTTCCACCATTTTCATTTAATACTTTTCTTACATCTTTTACATCATCAGCTTTTCTGATAAATGAAGCAGCGACATAATCAACACCTTGCTGGCAACCAAAAATAAGATCATTTTTATCTTTTTCAGATATAGCAGGAAGGCTTACTTTAGCTTTTGGGAGATTGACACCTTTATTTTCTCCAAGTTCTCCATTATTCAAAGCTATACATATTATTTTATTTCCAATGATTTCTTTTATACTGAATTGTAAAAGTCCATCATCAATAAGAAGTTTTTCTCCAATTTTAACATCCTGTATAATATCTTCATAAGTAACAGCTACCATTTTTTCATCACCAATTACAGATTTGTCAGTAGTGATAATGAATTCCTGTCCAGATACTATATTTACATTTTTTCCATCTTTAAGTTTAGTAGTTCTTATTTTAGGACCTTTAATATCAAGCATAAGAGCTGCTCTGATACCAGTTTCTATTTGTGCTGCCCTGAAATTATCTATTTTTTCTTTGTGTTCTTCATAGTTACCATGAGAGAAGTTTAGTCTCATCATATTCATTCCTGATTTAAGAAGTTCTTTCAAAGTTTCTTTTGTTTCAGAGCTTGGTCCAATGGTACATATTATTTTTGTTTTTTTCACAATAATACCTCCTGAATATATCTTTTCTTCTAAAAAGTTACTTTTATGATGAATTTAAAATACTATTATATTATACCCTTAATCTTGAAATTTTACAAAATATATATGAAAATACCTTGTCAAAGTTCAATTAATATTATATTATACTAGAATCTAATATATTAAAATATCTAAGGAGGAAATGATGAAAAATTTATTCAAAAAAGTTTTATTGCTGATGGTGCTTTCAGTTTCGACAGTTTATGCACAAGTTAAAAGTGTAACTGTACCATCACATTCAGTACCAAAGCAGCCTATAATAATTCAAGGACCTATGCCTATTGAAGCTCAAAATTTAGCTGCAAGACTTGAAAATGTAAGAGAGGAAAGAACAGGAAACTATATTTTCTACATAGGGACATTAGAAGGATATCCTGTAATTGTTACTAAAACAAGCAAGGGAATGGAAAATACTGCTGCTGCAACTGCTATTGCAATAGAAAGATTCAAGCCAGCAGCTATAATAAATCAGGGAACTTCTGGAGGACATGACAAGTCTTTAAATGTTGGAGATATTGTTCTAGGAAAGAGAACATTCAATGCTGGAAACTTTAAAACTCTAACTAGAAATGAAAAAGAAGGAAGTAATCCTTTTGAATGGCTGCCTATGGATGTAATGGCTTCTGAAGGAAGCGCTGGAGAAGGAACAGATGCAGAAAAAGTTCGTTATTATGAAGGAAATCCTATGCTTTTAAAAGCTGCAAATGCAGTAAAAAGTCAATATAAAAGAGGAAAAGTTGTAGAAGGAACTGTGGCATCAGCTAACTTCTGGAATAATGAAATTGATAGAATAAATTGGCTTCATGAAGAATTTGGATCAAGTGTAGAGGAAATGGAAGCTGCCAGTGCTGCTTTGATTTGTGAAGCATATAAAGTACCATTTCTTACAATCAGAGTTTTATCAAATAATAAAACAAATGGTGGAAAATATGATCCCAGTACAGCAAAAGATTGTCAGGATTATGTAGAAAAAATAGTTAAAGAATATATAAAAATGCTTGAAAAATAATATTATTAATATAGAGTGGATGACCAAAAAGCTAGATTAAATTTTAGAAACTTGGTCATCCACTTTTAAATTTTAAATAATTTTCCATAAAAGCATATTATTTTTAAAAATAATATTAGCTCCCATATTTTCTATAAGATCAAGAGTATTTAAAAAAGCAGCAACATCATAGATAAAAGTTATCTGAAAATATATAAAAAAATATTATTTAAATATAAAAATATATAATTTTATTTTATTAATGTTTTGTGCTAAAATTAACTTGAAAATAAGTAATTAAGTAAATAATATAGATGGAGGAATAATATGGATTTCAGAATTGACAAAGAACATGAGGATTTTATTTTGAAAGTAAAGGAGTTTACAGAAAAATATGTAAAACCAGCAGCAGCAGAGGTAGATAGAAAAGCAAAAGCACCAATAGAAAATTTAATAAAAATGGGTAAAAAAGGATTTATGGGAATACCTTTTGATAAGAAATATGGCGGAGCTGGACTCAATAATAAAATATATATAGCAGCTGTAGAGGAAATTTCAAAAGGATGTGCAGCAACAGGTGTAATAATGTCAGCTCACACATCTCTATGTGCATGGCCTATATATCAATATGGAAACGAAAAACAAAAAGGAGAATTTTTAGCACCATTGGCAAAGGGAGAAAAGCTTGGAGCATTTGGATGGACAGAAACTCAGGCAGGAACAAGAGTGACAGCAGTATTAGATGGAGATAAATACATATTGAATGGAGAAAAAGTTTTGATAACTAATGCTCTTGAAGCAGAAACATATGTAGTATTTGCTAAAACAGATATGGAAAAAGCTGAAAACAATTTATCTGCGTTTATAGTAGAAAAAGGAACAAAAGGTTTTTCAATAGGAGAACCAGAAGATAAGATGGGAGTAAGAGGTTCGTCTACTTGCAAGCTTATATTTGAAAACTGTGCAGTGCCTAAAGAAAATTTATTGGGAAAAGAGGGAGAAGGATTCAAAATAGCTATGAGTACACTGAATGGTGGGAGAATAGGAGTAGCAGCACAAGCTGTGGGACTAGCTCAGGGTGCTTTAGATGAAGCAATAAAATATGTAAAAGAAAGAGAAGTTAATGGAAAAAAAGTATCTCAATTTCAAAATACACAATTTTTAATAGCTGATTTACAAACTAGAATAAATGCGGTTAGACTTTTGGCTTATCAGGCAGCTGATATGAAAGACAGAGGAGAAGATTATGGGTATATGGCTTCGATGGCAAAGTTCCTTGCTTCAGAAACAGCAATGCAAGTAACAGAAAAAGCAGTACAGCTTCTTGGTGGTAATGGATATTTAAAGAAATACCCTGTTGAAAGAATGATGAGAGATGCTAAAGTTACTGAAATATATGAAGGAACTTCAGAAGTTCAAAAAATTGTCATAGCAAATTGGATGGGAATTAAATAATAAAAAATAAATGATAGAAAAATATAGAAATTGATATGTAAAAAACTGTAAAAATTTATTGAGATTTAAAAAAAATATATTGATAGAATTTATTTAAAAAAAATATTTATAAGAAATAGGAGAAATTCTCCTATTTTTTTGTTGCCAAAAAAAGGTCAAAAATTACTAGTGTACTAAATAAATGAACAAAACAATTTTTTAAATTTTTGTAATGTAATGTTATTACTAAAGTATATTTATCAATGGGTTTATTAATATTTTAAATAGAATTATTTATAATTTTAAAAAAAGTGTAGTAAAAAAAAATGAACTTTGACTATTCTGTAATTTAAATTAAATATAATAATCATATATAATATATTACTTTCATCAATAAAAAAGAGTTGACTAAATATAACCATAGTATTATACTTGAGTCGTATTAAGGGATAAAGTTTCAGGACTTAATATATTAATTTAAAACATAAGGAACTGTTTTATATTATATTAGAATTAAAAAAAGAAATTATAAAAAGGTTAATTTTAATAAAATATGAATCAGAAAGATTAACAAAAGAAATGATTTATTAAATCAGGTTAATACCGAGGAGGAAAGTCATGGCAGTAACATTAGAAACAATCAAAAAAGCAAAGGAAACCATTGAGCATTCAATCAAAAGAACACCTTTAATAGAATGCCCTACACTGGAAAAAGAACTGGGAGGGAAAGTATTATTTAAATTGGAAAACCTTCAAAAGACAGGATCATTTAAAGTGAGAGGGGCTCTAAACAGAATAGCTAACCTTACAGAAGAAGAAAAGAAAAAAGGTGTTATTGCATCATCAGCAGGAAATCACGCACAGGGAATAGCTTTGGGAGCAACAGCACAAGGAATAAAATCAACAATAGTAATGCCTGAAACTGCACCAATAGCAAAAGTGGCAGCAACAAAAGGCTATGGAGCGGAAGTAGTATTATGTGGGACTGTATATGATGACGCTTTTGCGAAAGCATGTGAAATTCAAAAAGAAACAGGAGCAATATTCCTACATCCATTTGATGATGACTATGTAATTTCAGGACAAGGGACTATAGGATTAGAAATATTAGAAGATGCAATTGATATAGATACAGTACTAGTACCAATTGGAGGGGGAGGAATTCTTGCAGGAATAGCAACAGCAATAAAATCAATCAATCCATCAGTAAGAATCATAGGAGTAGAATCAGCAAATGCCGCATCAATGACAGAAGCTTTGGCAAAGGGAGAATGTTGTGAAGTATGCGCAACACCAACAATAGCAGATGGAATAGCAGTAAAAAAAGTAGGATGTAAAACTCTTGAACTTGTAAAACAATATGTAGATGAAGTAGTAACAGTAACAGAAGATGAAATAGCAAGAGCAATATTATTCTTAATGGAAAAAAGCAAAGTAGTAGCTGAAGGAGCAGGAGCAACACCTTTGGCAGCAATTTTGGCAGGAAAAGTTGACTGTAAAGGTAAAAAGACATGTGCAGTAGTGTCTGGAGGAAATATAGATGTAAATCTTATAGAAAGAGTATTGAACAGAGCTTTAATCAATGCAGGAAGAAGATATGAATTCAAAGTAAAAGTACATGACAGATTTGGAGAAACAGAAAAATTATTAAGTTTGATTACAGAAAACAGAGCCAATATTCTATTTATAACACAAAGTATGTATAATGTCGAATTAGGAATAACAATGCAGGAAGTAACATTGGTAATAGAATGCAGTGATATGACACATAGAGATGCAGTAAGAGCTAAAATAATAGAAGCAGGATATGAAATTCACTAATAAAATAGGGTTAATTAGGAATTAAAAAGCAGGTTAATAAAAATAAGTATATAAAAAACTAAAAAGGGAAGTGGAATTTATGAAAAAATTAGGATTATTACCAAAGCTTATAATAGGTTTGATAGCAGGTATTATAATCGGAAAAATTGGATTTGTACCATTACTAAGAATAATGATGACGTTTAATGGATTATTTGGAAACTTTTTACAGTTTGTAATTCCATTGATAATCTTAGGATTCGTAGCACCTGGTATTGGAGATTTAGGTAAAAAAGCTGGAAAACTATTAGCAGTTACTACAGTTCTTGCATATGGTTCAACAATTGTGTCTGGATCATTAGCATTCTTTACAAACTCTATTTTACTTAAAAAGATACTTCCAAGTGGAGCTGCTTTAGCAGAAGGAAGCCATCCAGAAGCAGGACTTTTAAGTGGTTATTTAACAGTTGATATGCCTCCAATCATGGGAGTTATGACAGCATTGTTAATGGCATTCATCATAGGTATTGGAATTGCAGTAGTTGAAGGAACAACTCTTAAAAACCTTATGAATGAAGTACAGACAATAGTTGAAAAAATAATAACAAATATTATTATTCCATTCTTGCCTCTATACATAGCAGGTATCTTTGCAAATATGACTTATGCTGGAGAAATAGTGAAAATCATGTCAGTATTTGCAAAAGTATTTGGAATAATTATAATTCTTCACTTTGTTATCCTATTGGTTCAATATACAATAGCTGGAACTTTAGCAGGAGCTAATCCATTATTATTAATAAGAAAAATGCTTCCTGCATATTTCACAGCAATTGGAACTCAGTCATCAGCAGCAACTATCCCAGTTACTCTTAACCAAACTAAAGAAAATGGAGTAAATGAAGGAATTGCAGACTTTACAATCCCATTATGCGCTACTATCCATCTATCAGGAAGTACAATAACACTTGTAAGCTGTTCAATGGCAGTAATGATGTTAAACGGAATGCCTATCACATTCTCAGGAATGTTTGGATTTATTCTTATGCTGGGAGTAACAATGGTAGCAGCACCAGGAGTACCAGGTGGAGCAGTAATGGCAGCACTTGGATTATTAGAAAGTATGCTGGGATTTGGTCCAGAACTTACATCTTTAATGATTGCTCTATATTTAACTCAAGACAGTTTTGGAACTGCTTGTAATGTAACTGGAGATGGGGCTATATCTATAATGGTTAATAAAATTGCTGGATTCAAATTAATAAAAAGAGAGAAAAAAGAAACTGTAGAAGCATAAAATATTAATTATTAATATTACAATAAATACTTAAAGGAAGGTAATTATGAAAGAAATTTTTGAAATAAGATGGCATGGAAGAGGTGGGCAAGGAGCCAAAACGGCTTCTTTACTTTTGGCAGATGCAGCATTCAGTGGTGGAATGTTCGTTCAAGGGTTCCCAGAGTATGGACCTGAAAGAATGGGAGCTCCGATTACTGCTTACAATCGTATCTCTAAAGATAGAGTTACTGTTCACTCTAATATCTATGAACCTGATTTTGTAGTTGTTGTTGATGAAACTCTTATTGAAAGTGTAGATGTTACTAAAGGTCTTAAAGAGGATGGAGCTATCATTATCAATAGTTCTAAGCCTGCTTCTGAATTTAAAGCTCTTTTAAAAGGATACAAAGGAAGAGTATGTACTTGTGATGCAAGAACTATTTCTGAGGAAACTCTTGGGAAAAACTTCCCTAACACTCCTATGCTTGGAGCAGTTGTAAAAGTAAGTGGAGTTATGGAAGAAAAAGCTTTCCTAGAAGCAATGGAAAACTCTTTTGCGCACAAATTTGCAAGTAAACCAGAAGTACTAAAAGGAAATATGGCTGCATTAGTACGTTCTATGAATGAGGTGAAAGAATAATGAAAAATAAAGCTGGTGTACCAATTACTGAAGATATTAGCTGGAGAGATATAACTCCTGGTGGAGTAGTTTATGAAGCTGGAAGTGCTCAGCACTTCAGAACAGGGGACTGGAGATCAATGAAACCAGTTCTTTTGAGAGATAAATGTATTGACTGTCTTCTATGTGTTCCTTGCTGCCCAGATTCAGCAATACCTGTAAAAGATGGAAAAAGATTAGAGTTTGATATGGATCATTGCAAAGGATGTGGAATTTGTGTTAAAGCATGTCCATTCAAAGCAATAGAATTGATAAAAGAGTAGTTCGGAGGTAGAATTAATGAGTATAAGAGAAAGAATGTCAGGAAACGAAGCTATTGCAATAGCAATGAGACAAATAAATCCAGATGTAGTACCTGCTTTTCCAATCACTCCATCAACAGAGATACCACAATATTTCTCTCAATATGTTGCTGATGGATCAGTAGACAGTGAATTTATTCCAGTAGAATCAGAGCACAGCGCTATGTCGGCTGCAATGGGATCACAAGCAGCAGGAGCTAGAACTATGACTGCTACTTCATCATGCGGACTTGCATTGATGTGGGAAATGCTTTATGTTGTAGCTTCTGCAAGACTTCCTGTAACTTTAGCATGTGTTAACAGAGCTCTTACAGGACCTATCAATATCAATGCAGACCATAGTGATTCTATGGGTGCAAGAGATGCTGGATGGATTCAGCTATACAGTGAAACAAATCAAGAAGCTTATGACAATATGCTTCAAGCTAACAGAATAGGAGAACATCCAGATGTTCAACTTCCTGTTATGGTATGTCAGGATGGATTCATCACAAGCCATGCTGTTGAAAATATAGAATTATTAGAAGACGACAAAGCTAAAGCTTTTGTTGGAGAATACAACCCAGAAGATTATCTTCTAAATGCTAAAAGACCTACAGCAGTAGGACCATATGATATTGTTTCTTACTATATGGAACATAAAGTAAGCCAAGCTCATGCTATGATGAATGCTAAAAAAGTAATTCTTGAAGTAGCAGCAGAATATGAAAAACTTACTGGAAGAAAATATGGACTGTTTGAAGAATATAAATTAGATGATGCAGAAGTTGCAATAGTGGTTATCAACTCAACTGCTGGAACAGCTAAAGCAGCTATAGAAGAAATGAGAAAAGAAGGTAAAAAAGTTGGACTTCTAAAAATCAGAGTATTCAGACCATTCCCAATGGAGGAAATAGCACAAGCGCTTAAAAATGTAAAAATGGTAGCAGTAATGGATAAATGCGAAGGATTCTCAGCAGCTGGAGGACCAGTATTTGCAGAGGTAAGATCAGCTCTTTATGACTGCAGCCCAAGACCAAAAATGATCAACTATGTATATGGACTTGGAGGAAGAGATATAACTGTAAATCATATAAAAGAGATCTTTAATACTCTATTGGCAGAGAAAGATCAAGAAGTAAAAGATACATATAGACATTTTGGTGTAAGAGGGTAGGAGGAAAGGAATATGGCATATAATTTCAAAAAAGAAATGGAAAAACCTGAAAGACTTACTGGAGGACACAGAATGTGTGCAGGGTGTGGAGCACCAGTAGCAGTAAGAGGAGTATTAAGAGCATTAAAAGAGGAAGATGAGGCAGTAATATGCAGTGCAACAAGCTGTCTTGAAGTATCAACTTTCCTTTATCCATATACAGCATGGAAAGATTCATTTATTCACTCAGCATTTGAAAATGCAGCAGCAACAATAAGTGGAGCCCAGACAGCATACAAAGTATTAAAGAAAAAAGGAAAAATAGATGAATCATATAAATTCATAGCTTTTGGAGGAGATGGAGGAACTTATGATATAGGATTCCAATCACTTTCAGGAGCAATGGAAAGAGGACATGATATGGTTTATGTATGTTATGACAATGAAGCATATATGAATACAGGTATCCAAAGATCATCAGCAACACCTATAGGAGCAGATACAACTACAACTCCAATAGGAAAAGAAAGCGCAGGAAAACCACAGGGAAGAAAAGATCTTACAGATGTAATATCAGCCCACAATGTGGCATATGTTGCTCAAACAACATTTATAGGAAACTTCAAAGACCTTCATGAGAAAGCAGAAAAAGCAATCTATACAGAGGGAGCAGCATTCCTAAACATATTAGCACCATGCCCAAGAGGATGGAGATATGAAGGTGAAGACCTGATGGAAATGTGTAAACTGGCAGTAGAAACTTGCTACTGGCCACTATTTGAAGTAATAGATGGAGAATGGAAATTAAGCTACAGACCAAAAGTAAAACTGCCTGTAGAAGAATTCTTGAAAAAACAAGGAAGATTCAAGCATCTATTTAAACCACAAAACAGACATATCATAGATAGAATCCAAAAAGATGTGGATTTGAAATGGGAAAGACTTCTTAAGAGATGTGGAGAAGAAATTTAAGAATAATAAAATATTGTCTGCAAACAATAGAACCTATACAAAGGAGCTGCCAAAAGGCAGCTTTTTTGTTGAAATTAATAAAAAGAAAAATATCTAATTTTAAGAGAGGAATATTTTGTTTGATAATATTTATTGACTTTTTTAGAAATAAAATCAATAAGTTATAATACTTATAGAAAAGTATTGGAAGATGAATTTGATTTAAATATTTTTTTGACAGATAAAAATGGTAAATCTTTTTAAAATTGAAAAACTTTCTAAAATAAAATATGATATTTTTGCAGAGTACTCAAATGCCAAAATCTATTGGTATGGAAAAAATAAAATATATAGTTGTTTAATTGTGCAGTATATATCAAATCTTGAACGGTATTTAGTAGTAGAAAAGAATACTCAAGTTATAAGAGGTTCGTTCCATTCTTTTCTTAAAAATGATATAATTATATTTTCTTTAATACTTGTATTGTTTATGTATTAAGTAGTCATACTATTAAAAGGTATAGTCATAAACTTTTTATTTTAAAAAGGATATAGAAAGATTGATTAGAATACCCATTATGTGATATAATGGCAGAAGAATAAGTGGAAACCTGTAACTCTGCCGCCGGGTAGAGAATGAATCAGGCGTTCGATTTTCACATCTTTAGGCCTTAGTAGATGTGGATAGTCGGACGCTTTTTTATTTGGAGGTAGAAATGGAAAAAAATGTTGTGCTTAAATCTTTTATCAAGTATGTGACTTTAAATGTAATGGGGATGATAGGATTCTCCTGCTATATTCTTGCAGATACTTATTTTATATCCAAAGGAATGGGAGCAGATGGACTTACATCTTTGAATCTGGCTATTCCTGTTTATACTTTTATTAATGGAACAGGATTGATGATAGGAATAGGTGGTGGAGCAAAATACGCAGTGCTGAAAGCTAAAGGAAATAATGAAGAAGCAGATAATATGTTTAACTATTCAATAAAAAGTGGAATTTTAACAGGAGTTATTTTCTTTTTAGCAGGAATATTTTTAGGGGACAGGATAAGTCATATGCTTGGTACAGATAATGTAACATTCAATATGACAAGTACTTATCTTAAAACAATTATGAGCTTTGCTCCTTTATTTATATTGAATAATATCTTTTTAGCTTTTGTGCGTAATGATGGAGATCCTAAACTTTCCATGGGTGCAATGGTTATTGGGAGTCTTTCAAACATAATTTTAGATTATGTATTTATATTCCTTTTAGATTTGGGAATGTTTGGAGCTGCTTTTGCTACTGGGCTTGCTCCAGTGATTAGTATGGGGTTTTTATCAATTCATTTACTAAGAAAAAGAAACAAATTTCATTTAAAAAAGATAAAAATAAAATTTGAGAAAATAAGAGAGCTATGTGGAACAGGAGCTTCCTCATTTATTACAGAAATTTCTTCAGGAATAGTACTGATAATATTTAATATGGTAATTTTGGAATTGAAAGGGAATATAGGTGTAGCTGCATATGGAGTAGTTGCAAATCTTGCTCTAGTAGTAATAGCAGTATTTACAGGTGTAGCTCAAGGAATACAGCCACTGGTAAGTAAAAGCTATGGAAGTAAAGACAAAGAACAGCTATATTATATTTTAAAATATTCATTGATTCTTTCTGTGGTCATAGCTGTAGTTATTTATGGAGTGGTATTATCATCAGCAGATACTTTAGTTTCAATATTTAATAAGAAAGAAAATAAAGAACTTGCATTATTAGCAATAAATGGGCTTCATATATATTTTACAGGTTTTATATTTGCAGGAATAAATATAGTATCAGCAGTATTTTTCAGTTCTATTGAGCATTCAAAAACAGGTTTTTTAATATCAATAGTAAGAGGATTTGTTGCTATAATACCATCAGTATGGATACTGGCACATATTTTTGGAATGACAGGGGTATGGTTGTCTTTTCCAACAGCAGAAACTTTTGCTGCAATATTAGTGCTTTATTTCATGTTCAACAATAGAAAATTATTTAAGAAATAAAACTAAAAGAGGAACTAGATTTTCTAGTTCCTCTCTTAGTTAATTATAGGAAATTTGTTGTCCCAAACCCTATTGGGAGGTTGAAAGTTATCCAGATTCCAAAGAAGATAATACTTGAAACAAGAATAGCCAGGGCATGAGGGATCATGTATGTAATGAGGTCACCAAGACCAAACTTTTTATTGTATTTATTACAGTAAATCAATATAAGAGCAAAATAACTCATCAGAGGAGAAATTACATTTGTAGATGAATCTCCTAGTCTATAAGCTAACTGAGCCAATTCTGGAGATATTCCCATCTTATGAAGCATAGGAAGGAATATTGGAGCTAAAAGAACGTATTTGCTAGTCATAGAACCAATAAATAGATTGGCAAAAGCACAGAATAATATAAATGCAATAACTAATGGCATTCCAGTAAGACCTATTCTAGAAAGAAATTTTCCTCCTTCAGCTGCAATGATAGTTCCTAGTTGACTGTAAGCAAACCAAGATATAAAGATAGAAGAGAAGAAGCATAAAACTATAAATGCACCAAAACCATCTAAAGCTTTAAAAAGTAAAGACATTAAATCCTTATCATTTCTAATTTTACCAGCTGCAATTCCATAAAATAATCCTGGAATAAAGAAAATAAAACAGATTACAGGAACTATTGCTGACAGAAGAGGACTCCAACCTAGTAGAAGAAGACCAGTAGTTGGATTTCTTAATGGTCCCCATGATGGAACAGATAGAAGTGCAATTATTGCAAATGAAACTATAAATCCAATCCCAGCATATTTAAGCCCTTTATTTTCTTCAATGCTTAGAGAAGTATCAAAATCTTCTTCAACTTCTTCTTCAGGTAAAAATTCATTTAATTTAGGCTCAATAAATTTGTCATTTACAAAGGCTACTATGAAAGTGATGAAGAATGTGAAGAAAAACATAAATATTGAGTTAGCAAGAGGAGTAACAACATAAGAAGAATCAACTATGCTGATTGCTGCTGTAGAAAGTCCTCCTAAAAGTGCATCAATGGAAACAAGACAAGCTGCAAATCCAGCTGATGTAGCACTGAATCCTAAAAGAACACCAGCTATTGGATTTCTTTTTAATTGTTTATACAAAATACCAGCTATTGGAACTACTAAAACATAACCAATATCTCCAGCAAAAGATGAATTTACACCTAAAAATGCTATAAAGAAAGAAACATATTTTCCATTAATTTTTTTCATAGCTTTTTTTAGAAAACTAGGGAATAAACCAACTTCATTTAAAAAATTGAAAAATAATGAAAAGAAAAGTACTACTCCTAAAGGTTCAAAAGATATGAAATTTTTAACTGCAGATTCAAATATCCATCTAATTCCTTCTGAATTAAGAAGATTTTTTACAGCAAATCTTTGTAATTCTATTGCCTTAGTAGAACGGTTAATCGTTTCTATTTCTACTGATACTCCCATTTTTGAAAGAATGACAGATAAAATCGCGATTGTAATTGAAAAAATAATGAAAATAGTTACAGGATGTGGAAGCTTATTTGCAATGACAGCTATCTTTCCCAAAAGTCCTTTTTTGTTTAAATTTGTTTCTGACATAAGATCTCTCCTTTTGATTAATTTAAGATTTATGCAACAGTTATTTTGTAGTGCATACTACAAATATACATATAAAAGTAGTAAAAGTCAATAATTTTTTTAGCAATATATTTGAAAAATGACTTAAAAGTTTTATAAAAGTTAGATAATTTCTATTTCTAAACAAAACAAAAAAATGTTTTATTTGTTTTTAAAAAATTTATCAATTAATTTAATTAAAAGATTTTGTAGTGCAAATAAAAACTCAATATATCTAACAAATATAGAAAATAATAAAATTTTGGAATATTTAATTTGCGAAATAAAAAATATTGACATAATAAAGAGATGGTGCTACAATAATTTTGTGCATATGCACAAAATAGGAGGTAATATGCCTAGAGGTAAAAAAAGAAGATGCTGCAGAATATTAGAAAATGAAACTATATTTAAGCCAACAGGAATACCATTATCAGAGATGAAAATAGTAGAATTAGAACTAGATGAATTAGAAGCTGTAAGATTATCTGATTATGAAGGAAAAAGTCAAATTGAAACAGGAGAGATAATGGGTGTATCAAGAGGAACTGTACAAAGATTATTAGCTTCTGGAAGAAAAAAGATAATGGATGGATTTTTACACTCAAAAGCAATAAAGCTAAAAAATACATACTCAAACTATAAAGATGAAAAAATAGAAAATGGAGATGATGAAAATGAGTAATGAAATTTTAAGAGTAGGATTTTCAACAAATGATGAGGTAATGTTGGAAGGGCATTTTGGACATTGTGAGAAATTTGTTATATATACTATTGAAAATGGAAAAGCTGTAAAAAAAGAAATTGTAGCTACGCCAGAACATGCACCAGGAGTATTTCCTAAATTCATAGCTGAACAAAAAGTTAATGTAGTTATTACTGGTGGAATGGGACAAAAAGCTATTGATATGCTAAAAGCTAATGGAACAGAAGTTATACTTGGAGCAAGTGGAAAAATAGAAGATATATTAAAAACGTATCTTGAAGGAACTCTTGTTTCAAATGGAGTTGCTTGTGCACATCACCATCATGATCATCATGAGGAACATAACTGTAAACACTAATATTGAATAGTATTTTTTAAAACAGACTCAGATTTGGGTCTGTTTTTTGTTTAAACAAAAAATATGATTATTAAGTATAGAACTCTATTATCAATAATATAAATTTTAATATTATTATCAGGAAATAATTTTAATCTTAGAGATAGTTTTTAAATAAATATAGTATTTAAGGTATTTTTTATGAAGAAAATTATGAAATTTTTAAAGGAGTTGATAGATACTGATTGAATATATAAAATAGAACATATATTCAAACTTAGGGAGGTAAAAATGAAAAAAATATTTTTCTCAATGTTAGTTGTGTTATTTGCTGCTTGTGGAGGTGCCAAAGATATAACAGTGGACAAACTTTCTTTTGAAAAGAAAAGTGACGCTTTCTCATATAATATTACTGTTCCTCAAATAAAAGATTCAGGAAATAAAAATGTAGAGGAATTAAATGAAGAGCTTGCTTCTGATGCAAAGGCACTTATTGATTCAATAGAAAAAGGAGAAGAGGATACACCTGAATTCTATGAGGAAGGATTTGAAACTTTTAAAAATTCATTTGAAGTTACTTCAATATTAATGGGATCATATGGAATCTCAAAAGGAGATGCACATGGATATGGAGCATCACAAAGTATTAATATAAGAAATAAAGATGGAAGAATTATTACTTTTGATGATGTTTTTACAAAAGAGGGAGAAGCATATTTGAATGAACAAGTGAAAGCTGCAGTTCAAGGAAATAGTGATAGAGTAGTTTTAAATTCAAATGGAGATAAAGTTACAATATTTTTTGATGAACCTGAAATAAATATTAGAAATGCTTCTATGTATTTTGAATTAGATGACATATGTTTCCTTTTTGAAACTTATGAGTTAACACCTAATTCAGAAGGGAAGCCAGTATTTAGATTTCCAAAAACAGAAATACAAAGTTTCTTACTGAAATAGAATTACATAATATTAAAAAACTCTTATGAAAATGGGCATTCACATGGTGGATGCCTATTTCTTTTTTTATAAATAAAAAAGCTGCAGGAGAATATCTTCTACAGCTTAAATCTTTATATGAGATTAGAATGGAAATTCGTCATCATCATCAAAAGGAGCTTCATCAGCTTCTTTTACAGATGGCTTAGGAGCTGAGGCAGGAGCAGCTGCTGCATAGTCATGAGGCTCATAACCAGCAGAATCTCCAGAACTCTTAGCTTCTAAGAATTCAATATTTTCAACAAGTACATCATAGCTTGTTCTTTTTTCTCCATTTGCTTCATATCTATTCATTTGAAGTCTTCCAGTAACTCCAACTTTTCTTCCTTTTCTTAAATATTCTCCTATAAGTTCAGCAGTTTTTCCAAAAGCTACGCAATTGATAAAATCAGCTTCACCTTTTTGGAATGGTCTATCTACTGCAAGTGAAAATCTAGAGTATGCCTTTCCACTTTGCCCAAATTTCAATTCAGGGTCTCTAGTTAATCTTCCAGTTAAAACAACTAAGTTCATTTAATAACCTCCTAATATTTTATCTATAACAATGTAATTATATCAGAAAAATGTGCTAAAAACAATTTGATATTTAAATAAGTTTTTTAAGAGAGAGTTAAAAATAAAAATTCTGACTATATTTTTTAGCTTTATAGATTAATAAATAATTGAATGTCCAATTTTATTGACCTTTGAGGGAAAAAATAAAAGGAAATCTCTTTTTTTTATGAATACCTAGAGTATAAAACGTAACGAAAGATTTTGATGGGAAGCAGGCGTACCTGTTTATAATAATTTTAATTACAGAAGGAGTGAACACGATGACAGAAAAAGAATTTTTAAGTTTATATCAAAAGAAAAGAGGATTAAAAAGTTTAAATGAGGCTAAAGAGAAAGTAAATATGTTCTGGGATACATTATTTGAAGCATTGGAAGAAAATGAATCAGTAAGTTTCAGAGGGTGGGGAGTATTTGAAAAAAAAGTAGTTCCTGCTAGGAGAATAATGAATATAAATACTAAGAAAATACAGTATTCAACACCTAGAAAAACAGTTAGATTCAGAACTGGAAGTAATCTTTCTTTGAGGATTAATGAAGAAAAAAAAGCGAACTAATATATGGAATGAAAAAACAGAGCTTAGCATAAGGCTCTGTTTTTTATATTAAAATCAATTATTTTTATCCACTTATCTTGACAAAACCTCAACAAGATGATAAAATTTCTTTAATTCTAAATTTTAGGAGAGGAATGATATGAGAGAGGCAGATTTTATAAAATTATACAAAAAAAGAAGTGGAGATAAAGATAAAAAAATATCTAAGGAGAAAGTTGACAGGTTTTGGAGAATGCTTTTTAAAGCATTAGAAGAAGGAGATAAAGTAAAATTTAAAGATTGGGGACTATTTGAAATTAAAGAAATGAGATCAAGAAAAATAATAGTTCCAGTTTCTACTGAGGTAATATATACAAAACCTAAGAAAACTATAAAATTCAGAGCTGGAAAAGGATTAATAGATTTGATAAACAACGAGAGTGGTGGTGATGATGAATAAAATTCAATTAGCTGAATTCTATAGAAAAGAAAGTAATGGAGAAATAAGTAAAGCAAAAGCTTTGAAAGAAATTAATGACTTTATAGAAACATTAAATGAAGCTTTGGTAATGGATGGAAAAGTAAAATTTCATGAGAAGGCAACATTTGAAATATTAGTAAGAAAACCAAGAGTAATTTCTAATCCTGCTACAAGAGAGCTTATAGAAATATATCCTAAAAAGACAGTGAAGTTCAGACTTTCTAAAATGGTAGAAAAGGATTAAAGTTTTTAATACTATTTCATTTGATAAAAGTACACTATAAATATTGGATAAAATCAATATTTGAAGGTGTACTTTTTTATATTAAAAAATATAAAAATGCACCAAAATTTTATATAAGACTTTGTATAGATTTATGATATAATATGAGATGGAAAATAAATAACCTATGGAGGAGAAAAAATGAAGAAAGCTGTACTTTTAGATGTAAGTGCAATAATGTATAGAGCATATTTTGCCAACATGAATTTTAGAACTAAAAATGAACCTACAGGAGCAGTATATGGTTTTACTAATACACTTTTGAGTATTATAAAAGAATTCTCCCCTGATTATATAGGAGCAGCTTTTGATGTAAAGAGAGCTTCTCTGAAAAGAAGTGAGATATACAGTGAATATAAAGCTCAAAGAGATGCAGTTCCTGAAGATCTTCTTTTACAAATACCAAGAATAGAAGAACTATTAGATGGCTTCAATATAAACAGATTTAAAATAGAAGGATATGAAGCTGATGATGTAATGGGGACACTTTCTCAAAAACTTTCAAAAGAAGGGATAGAAGTAATTGTAGTTACAGGAGATAAGGATTTAGCTCAAATACTTGATAAAAATGTTAAAATTGCTCTTCTTGGAAAAGGAGAAGGTGGAGATAAATTTAAAATATTAGAAACTGATGAAGATGTTGTAGAATATTTAGGAGTAACTTCTAAAATGATTCCAGATTTCTTTGGACTGATTGGAGATTCCAGTGATGGAATACCAGGAGTTAGAAAAATTGGACCTAAAAAGGCTGCACCTATGCTTGAAAAATATGGAGATTTAGAAGGGATTTACGAGAATATTGATAAACTGACTGAAATACCAGGGATAGGAAAATCTCTTATAACAAATATGATAGAAGATAAAGAGATAGCTTTTATGAGCAGAAAACTTGCTACTATTGAAAAGGATATTCCAATAGACTGTACAATAGATGATTTAAAATATTCAGCAGATAATAAAAAACTTTTAGAACTTTTTAAAACACTTGAATTCAGAGTGCTGGTAAAGAAGATGGGATTAGAAGCAGCTCCATCAGTGACAGAAAAAGCTCCAGAAGTGACAAGTACAAATCTACAGATGGGATTGTTTTCAACTGTTGCTGTACAAGAAAGCGAGCCTGCAGCAGTAATATCAAAAGATAGAAGTTTTATTGTTATAGATGATGAAGAGAAATTTAAACAATTCACTGATAAATTAGCAGGAGAAAAGAGATTAGCCTTTTTCTATTCAGGAACAGGGTTTGCTGTAAGTTCTGTGAAAGATGATTTTTATCTTCCTCTGGGACATACACCATTATTTCATAAAAATCTTGATTTAAACAAAATAAAAGAATTTTTCAGAAACTCTGACTCTAAATTTATAACATATAATTTCAAACCTTTACTAAATGAGGGAGTAGAAATAAAAAATATGGATATGGATCTGATGATAGCATATCATTTGATATCTTCTCAAACTAAAGAGGGAGTAGAAATACCTCTTGAACAGCTTTCAGGAATAGATATAGCTCCATATTCAGAAAAATTTGGGAAAGAAGCACCAGGGAATCTTTCTACTGAAGAGTATGGAAAGTTTCTTACAGAGAGAAGCAAGGGAATAATGGAAACTTATGGTATAGCAATGGAAGAGATTAAGGGAAAAGATCTTTTTGAAGTTCTTGAAAAAACAGAAATGCCCCTTATCAAAGTTCTTTCTGCAATGGAAAGAAAAGGAATAAAAATTGATCCTGTTTATTTTGCTAAATATGAAAAAGAACTTGAAATATTGTTAAGTGATCTTCAAAAGAAAATATTTGAAATAGCAGGAGAAGAGTTTAATCTGAATTCACCTAAGCAATTGGCTGAGGTATTATTCTTTAAGTTGAATTTAGACCCTGTAAAGAAAACTAAAACAGGACTTTCTACAGATGAAGAAGTATTGGAAAAATTGAAAAATGATGGAGTGGAAATAGCTTCTTATATACTTGAGTATAGAAAATATGCAAAATTAAAAAATACATATGTAGATGCTCTTCCTAAACTGGCAGACAGCAAGGACAGACTTCATACTACTTTCAACCAGATAGGAACTACTACTGGAAGACTTTCATCATCTAATCCTAATCTTCAAAATATTCCTGTAAAAACAGATGAAGGAATGAAAATAAGGCAGGGATTTATAGCTGATAGTGGAAATGTTCTTATGGGCATAGACTATTCACAGATAGAACTTAGAGTTCTGGCAGAATTATCAAAAGATGAAAATCTGATAGCTGCTTATAAAAATAATGAAGATCTTCACAGAGTAACAGCAAAAAAAATCTTTGAACTGGGAGAAGGGGAAGAAGTAAGCCGTGAGCAGAGAATAATTGCCAAGACAATAAACTTCAGTATAATATATGGAAAGACTGCTTTTGGATTATCTAAAGAATTGGGAATACCTCAAAAAGAAGCTACAGACTATATCAACAGGTATTTTGAACAGTATCCTAGAGTTAAAGATTTTGAAAGATCAATAATTGATTATGCTGAAAAAAATGGATATACAGAAACTTATTTTGGTAGAAGAAGAATAATAGAAGGAATAATTTCAAAAAATAAAAATATAAAAAATCAGGCTGAAAGAATGGCAGTAAATAGTGTAATACAAGGAACTGCTGCTGAAATATTGAAAAAAGTTATGATAGAAATATTTAAAGTTATAGATGGTAAAGAGGATATATCTCTTCTTTTACAAGTACATGATGAACTTATATTTGAAATAAAAGAGGAAAAAGTTGAAGAATACAGAACAATAATAGAAAATATCATGAGAAATTCTGTTAAATTCAATGATGTAGTTCTTGATATAAATACTAATATAGGTAAAAACTGGGCAGAAACAAAATAATTAAAATCACTAGGGGGGAGTACAGAAATGTCTTACACCTTTAAAGTAAAGCAGGAGATACTTGCTAATGAAATGATTACTGAAATAGAAAAAACAGCAGAATTATCTGCTGTCCTGCTTAGTAAGAATGCATTAGGAAAGGATAAAGTAGAACTTAAACTTGAAAATCTTCCTTTAGCGAAGAGAGTATATAAGATACTTAAAGAAGTAACTGATCTTACTATTGGAATAAAGTATCTTACAAGCAGAAGGCTTGGAGAACATAATGTTTATATTATAACTGTACAGAAGCAAAGAGGATATAGAGATTTTATAAATAAAATAAATATATCTCAAGGAGTAATATCAGCTAGTGAAGATATACTAAAAGGCTTCATAAGAGGTATATTTTTAGCGTGTGGATATATAAAAGATCCAGTAAAAGAATATGCTTTGGATTTTTTCATAGATAATGAAGAGGCAGCAGATAAACTTTATGAATTGCTTCAGGAAAAGGGAAAAAAAGTATTTAAAACTAAAAAGAGAAACAAACCTCTTGTATATCTTAGAAATTCTGAAGATATAATGGATGTAATGGTAATGATTGGAACTATACAGGCTTTCTTCAAATATGAAGAAACTACTATGATAAAGGACTTGAAAAATAAAACTATCAGAGAAATGAACTGGGAAGTTGCTAACGAAACTAAAACATTAAACACTGGTAATAATCAAATAAAAATGATAAATTATATAGGAAAAGTACTTGGTCTGAATACCTTGAGTCCTGTGTTGGAAGAAGTAGCATTTTTAAGATTACAGAATCCTGAAAGTTCTCTTCAAGAAATAGCTGAAATGATTGGTATATCAAAATCAGGAGTAAGAAACAGATTTAGAAGAATCGAAGAAATTTACAACAATCTTTTAGAGGAAGAAAGAGAATAGGGGAATAAGCAATATGAAGATAATCAATGACATTTTTGATACAAAGGAACAATTCCATAATAGCTATGTTGCTATAGGAACATTTGATGGAATACATTATGGGCATCAGCAGCTGATAGAAGCAGCTGTAGAAAAAGCTAAGGAAAACAATGGGATATCTGTTGTATTTACTTTTGCTAATCATCCTATGGAAGTAATAGATGCTTCAAAAACACCTAAATGTATCAATACTTTAGAAGAAAAAATATATATATTAGAAAGTATGGGAATAGATTACCTCATACTTCAGCCTTTTAATAAAAAATTTGCTGATTTGACAGCTATAGAATTTGTAAAAATATTGAAAAAAGATGTAGACAGTAAAGAAATATTTGTTGGATTCAACTTTTCCTTTGGAGAAGGGGGAAAGGCAAAAACTAAAGATTTAATAACCATTGGAGAAGATATGGGTATTAAAGTTAATGAAATACCTGCTGTAACTCTTGATGATCAAGTTATAAGTTCTACTCTTATTAGAAAAAGTATTCAGAGAGGAGAATTTGAAAAAGTAAATAAATACTTAGGACATCAGTTTTTAATAATTGGTGAAGTAATACATGGTAAAAAAATTGCAAGGCAGCTTGGATTTCCTACTGCCAATATAAAACTATCAAATAGATTGTATCCTCCCTTTGGAATATATGGCGCTATGGTAAAAATAGAGGGAGAAGATATTGAGAGGTATGGAGTAGTGAATATAGGTGTCAATCCTACTTTGAAACCGGGAGAGAGAAGTGTAGAAGTACATATTCTTGATTTTGATGGAGATATCTATGGGAAAAAAATATATGTAGAGATAATGAAATTCATGAGAGATGAAAAGAAATTCAGCTCTGTAGATGAACTTAAACAGGTAATAGGAAATGATGTAAAAAATTGGCAGAATTTTGTAAAAGTGAGGAAAAATGGATATAGTTCTAAAGATAGATAACTTTGAAGGGCCTTTGGACCTTCTTCTTCATCTTATAGAAAAAAAAAAGCTGAAGATATCTGAAATAAAAATATCTCAAATAATAGATGAATATCTTTCTGTGCTGGAACAGGCAAAAGATGAAAACTTCCATATAAAAGTGGAATTTCTTGTTGTAGCTTCTGAACTTTTAGAAATAAAGGCTTCAACCCTTCTTACTATCAATGATGAACAGAATAAAGAAAAAGAATTGAAAAGAAGGCTGGAGGATTACAAACTTTTCAAAGAAATAGCTGTAAAAGTTTCAGAAATGGAAAATGAGTATAATATCTCTTACTCTAGAGGTGAAGGAAGAAAGATAATTAAAAAAGTAGCAAAAGAATATGATCTTTCAAAATTAAAAGCTGGGGATTTATATAGCTCATATGTAAAATATCTCAAGAAAAATGAAGATGATGAGTACATGGAACTTCATTTAGATAAGCAATATACCCTGAAAGATGAAATGGATAGGCTGTATTTAAAGACTTTCTCACAAAATAGAACTTTTGACTCTCTTTTTAAAGAAGCAGAGAATAGAATGCATCTTGTTTATATATTTCTTGCTATATTAGAATTATATAAAGATGGACTTATACTTATAGATGGAGATATGGTCATGAGAAATAAACATGAATCATAAATAAATTAACAAGATTAAAAATAATAATTACATATAATAAAAATAGAGGAGTTTTTTTATGTTTAGAAGTGGGCTTCTAGTAATGATAATAACAATGGTAAGCAGAGTGCTGGGATTAGTAAGAGCAACTATCATAGCTTACTACTTTGGTGCCTCAGGAGCAACAGATGCGTATTTTAGTGCTTTTAAAATAAGTAATTTCTTTAGACAATTACTGGGAGAAGGAGCATTGGGAAGCTCATTTATTCCCCTATATAATGAAAAAATAGAAACAGAAGGGGAAGAAAAAGGAAAGGAATTCATATATTCTATACTGAATCTTATTTTTATTTTCAGTACCTTAATAACTCTCTTAATGATAATATTTTCACAGGATATAATAAACCTTATTGTAAATGGATTTCCTACTGAAACAAAGATATTGGCATCTCAGCTTTTAAAAATAATGTCAGTATATTTTATATTTATAAGCCTTTCTGGAATGATATGTGCTATGCTGAATAATTTTAAGCAGTTTGCTATACCAGCTTCTACTTCAATATTTTTCAACTTAGCTATAATTCTTGCTTCGATGGGATTCAGTAAAACTTTTGGTATATCAGCTCTAGCATATGGGGTAGTTTTAGGAGGGGCATTTCAGCTTTTAATAGTACTTCCATCATTCTTTAAAATAGTAAAAGGATATTCTTTTAAAATAAATTGGAAAGATCCATACCTGAAAAAAATATTTATACTTATGTGCCCTATGCTTGTAGGAATAGTTGCCAGACAGGTAAATACAATAGTAGATCAGGTATTTGCTTCATATCTGCAAGAGGGGGGAGTTACTGCCCTTGAGAATGCAACAAGATTATATCTGCTTCCAGTGGGAGTATTTGGAGTATCTATATCTACAGTCATATTCCCTGTACTGTCAAAGGCAGTAGCAAAAAATGATTTAAAGACAGCAGAAAATAATATTGTTAAAGGATTAAATATACTTCTTTTCCTTATTATACCATCAATAGCAGTATTGACATTTTATTCAGCAGATGTAATCAGATTGACTCTTTCTTATGGAAAGTTTGGAGAAGATGCGGTAAAAGTTACATCAGAAGCTCTTCTTTATTATTCATTGGGGTTGTATTTTTATACAGCTATATATTTGATGACAAGAGCATTTTACAGTGTAAAGAACAGTTCTTATCCTGTAAGATTTTCTATTGTTTCTATTATTATAAATATAGTGCTTAACTTTGCTTTGATAAAGCCAATGGCATATAGAGGGCTTGCACTTTCTACATCAATAGCTTCAGGAGTAAATTTTATCCTCCTTGTATATATATTCAGAAAAAAATATATGAAGTTCCCATTGAAAAGATCACTTATATTCTTTGGAAAGGTAATGCTTACTACAGCAATTGCTTTAGGGGCAAGTTATTATGTGCATAATACTGTTATTAAACTGCTTGTATTTTCAGCAGTATATATGATATTCTGGGCGAAATCTCTTATAAAAAATAAAATGGAAGTGTTTTAATCTATGAAAGAAGAGTATAATTACAGTATTTATACCCCTCATAAGATAGCAAAAGAAATCATAGAACAGGCATTTAACTGCTATTTTGGTGAGAATAAAACTCTGAAAAAATTAAAAAATGTAAAACTGGGAGATCTTTCTTGTGGAAATGGGAATCTTTTATTGATAGCTTTGGAAAAACTTCTGGAGATATCTAAAGAGATAGCAGGAGAGTATTTTTTTGTGGACTCTTGGATAACAGGTTTTGATATAAACGAAGAAGCAGTAAAATTAACAATGATAAGAGGAAGAGAGCTATTAAAAAAGTATAGACTTATAGGGGAAGTAAAAGTGCTGTGCTGTAATTCTTTGGAAATAGAAAATATGAAATTTAATATACTTTTAGGAAATCCACCATACTTGGGAGAAAAGAATAATAAAAGTATATTTCAGGAGATAAGAAAAACAGAGTTTGGAAAAAATTATTATGAAGCTAGAATGGACTATTTCTATTTTTTTATAGAAAAGGGAATAGAAATATTAGAAGATAATGGAATAATGGCATATATTACTACTAATTACTGGCTGAGAGCTGACAGTGGTAAAAAGCTCAGACAGGTACTAAGAGAAAATGGAAACTTTATAGAAATAAAAAATTATGATAATTCAGTATTTACTAAAGCAGTAGGACAGCATAATATAATATTTCTTTGGGAAAAGGACAAAAAGAAAGATAAAAAAGTAAAAATAAGTATTCCTGAAAAAGACTTTGAAATAAAAAATTCGCTGCTGTATGATGAAAGTGGAAAAATTGTTCTTGCTGATGAGGAAATATTAAAGTTTAATAAGAAAATTTTGAGAATGTCTAATTATAAAATGAAGGACTTAGTTAATGTTAATCAGGGAATTGTTTCTGGGTTAGATGAAGCATATATATTTGAAGATTATAAGGAAGAGTTTAAAGAGTTTTTAAAACCTTTTTATAAGAATAAGGACATAGGAAAATATACAAATAAAGAAAATAGTTTCTGGATATTGTATTTAGATGAAAAGGCTATTCCTGATGAAACTGTTATGAAGCATTTGGCAAAATATCAAAATAAACTTTCTCAAAGAAGAGAAGTGAAAACTGGGAGCATTAATTGGTGGGAGCTTCAATGGGCAAGAGAAAGAGAGATATTTACTAAACCTAAAATATTAGTACGTCAAAGATGTAAAATAAATCAGTTTTCTTATGATGAGGGAGAATTTTATGGAAGTGCAGATATATATTTTATAACAAAAAAAAGTGATGATTTAAGTCTTTTTTACATACTGGGCTACATAAATTCAGAAGTTTTTTTGCAATGGTTCAAATATAATGGTAAGATAAAAGGGAAGAATTTTGAGTTTTATTCTACCCCTTTAAAAGAAACTCCTATCTATTATTCTAAAAATAAAAAAGAGATTGTATATATAGAGGAACTAGTAAAAAAACAGATAAAAGAGTTTTCTCAGGAAAGAGAAAAGGAAATAAATGATTATTTCAGAAAAAAAATGATGTAGAGAAGTGAGGTGAATTAAATGAACGATTCATCAAATAGAAAAAAGAAGGTGGGACTTCCTCCAGGGAGTATAATTTATACAGGGGAAGATTCCAACCATAAAATATCTATTGAAGTATTTTCATATAATGACAGTATAATAAAAAAAGAGAATTATAGTGAAGATGATGATTTTGTTTTTGATAAAAATTTTAGAGGAGTTACTTGGGTAAATATAGATGGTATCCATAATATCCCCTTGATAAAAAAAGTGGGAGAAATGTATGATCTAGACAATCTGGTACTTGAAGATCTTGTAAATAGTACACAAAGAGCAAAAGTAGAAGAACGGGAAGATTATCTGTTTATAGTAATGAAGATGCTGAATTTGAATCTTATTTCAAAAGAGATAGGATATGAACAGGTATCTTTTATACTAGGAGAAGATTATCTTCTTACATTTCAGGAAAGTCCAGGGGATATTTTTGATACTATAAGGGCTAGAATAGAGTCCCATAACTCTAAAATGAGAAAGAAAAGTGTTGGATATCTTGCTTATACAATAATAGATACAATAGTTGATAACTATTTTCTTATATTAGATGAAGTGGAATTAGAGATAGATAGATTGGAATCAAAAGTAATAGATAATTCAGATAAAGATGATCTTCAATCTATAATGAATTTGAAACAAAAGGTAACTACTTTAAAAAGATCAATATCACCAATAAGAGAACTTATAGCTAAATTACAATCAAAAGGGCTTACAGAATATTTTAATGATGATATAAAAATATATCTGACAGATTTGTATGACCATGGAATAATTGTATGTGATACATTGGATATACTAAACAGCAGAGTAACTGAACTTGTTCAGCTTTATCATTCCACTATCAGCAATGGAATGAATGAAGTTATGAAAATACTTGCTATTATATCAACAATATTTATGCCATTAAGTTTTTTAGCCAGCTTGTATGGAATGAACTTTAAATATATGCCAGAATTAGAATGGCGTGATGGATATTATGTAATTTTATGTGTCATGTTTATTTTAGTTTTAGGGATGCTTGCATACTTTAAACGAAAAAAATGGTTGTAGTTATTGGAAAAATGCTTTATAATCTAATTAATATCAATGTACTTGGGAGGGATTTATGGGACTGCTATCAATATTCAAAAAAAATAATGATGAGGAATATTTGAAAAAAATCGAAAAGCTGGAAGAAACTCTTACTTCTAAAGAGAATGAAATTTCTAATTTAATTAACGAAATCGAATCTTTGAATAAGTTTACACCAAGGCAATTAGAAGTGTTCGAAAAAAATCTGAAAGAAAATAAAGAGGAAGTTCAAAGACTAAAAGAAATCTTGGATTCTTACTGCATCCCTTACAATACTAAAACAAGATATTCTTATAAAGTTGAAATTGAAAAGTTTTTCTCATCAAGTAAATTTCAAGAATTAAATACAGAACTAAAAGAAAAAGGAATCACATATCTCCAAGAGGTAACTGTAGACATCCTTGATGCTATGCCAAATGATTTAAAAGGTATAGATGAAGGTAAGAAAAAATATCAGGATTATTTAAATAAAAATATTGAATGGGAAATAGTTACTCTTTTGAATAAAGGAGAAAAAATCAGTAAGATATATAGTAAAAGTAGAAAATTTGCTAATATTCTTAGTGAAGGATGCTATGAGTTCATGGAAGATATGAGAGATTATGACTTTGATAGTCTGGTAGATGCAGGATTTACTGCTGAGCAGATAAAAGAATTCAAAGAAAAAAGAGATGAATATTACCTTGAAAAAAGAATAGGTAAATAATCGGAGGACATCATGAAGAATATACTGCTGGGAGTAACTGGCGGAATAGCAGCTTATAAATCAGCGAACATAGTTTCTCTTTTGAAAAAGAAGGGTTACAATGTAAAGGTCATAATGACTAAAAATGCAACTGAAATAATAACACCTCTCACTCTGGAAACTTTGTCTAGAGAAAGAGTTTATGTAAGTATGTGGGATAGAACTCCTCATTTTGAAGTGGAACATATTTCTCTTGCTCAATGGGCAGATGTAGTTCTTGTAGCACCTGCAACATACAATATAGTAGGAAAGATAGCCAATGGAATAGCAGATGATATGCTTTCAACTGTAATTTCTGCAACTAAAAGTCCTGTCTTTTTTGCATTGGCTATGAATGTTAATATGTATGAAAATCCAATTTTATCAGAAAATATAGAGAAATTGAAAAAATATAATTATAATTTTATTGAATCAGATGAAGGATTTTTAGCATGTAATGTAAATGCAAAAGGAAGATTAAAAAATGAGGCTGAAATAGTAGAGATACTAGAAAATTATTTTGAAGAAACAGATAAATATTTAGCTGGTAAAAAAATACTTATTACAGCTGGAAGAACAGAAGAGGCTATAGACCCTGTGAGATATCTTTCTAACAGATCCAGTGGTCAGATGGGATATTCTCTGGCAATAGCAGCACAAAAGCTGGGAGCAGAGGTTATACTTATTTCAGGACCTACAGAACTGGATATACCAAAAGGAATAAAGAAATTTATTCAGGTAAGAAGTGCTCAGGAGATGTATGAAGCTGCTGTAAAAGAATTTGAAACAGTAGATATAGCGATTGCTTGTGCCGCAGTTGCTGATTACAAACCTAAGATATATTCAACAGAGAAGATAAAGAAAAAAGATGAAGATATGACTATTATTCTTGATAGAAATCCTGATATTCTTTATGAAATGGGAAAATTGAAGAAAAATCAGTTCTTAATAGGTTTTGCAGCTGAAACAGAAAATATTGTGGAAAATGCTCTTGGTAAATTAAAGAGAAAGAATCTAGATATGATAGTGGCTAATAATGCTGCTAATATGCAGAAGAAAACTAATGAGATACTTATAATAAAAAGTCAGGAAGAGATGAAAGAGATGCCTGAAAAGGAAAAATCTCAGCTTGCATATGATATATTGAAAGAAATAAAATTGTAAGATATGAAAGGTTGTTTAATTAGCAGCCTTTTTTATTTTTCTATTTTTATTTTATAGTTGATTCAAATTTAATTTTAAAATTAACATTTCAATGCATTGCAATCTGCTGTAATTTGAAAAGACTCTAGCAGGTTAAATTTGCTTTCGAAGGTTTGATAAAATTTTTATTTATCTTTTTAATGATATATTCTTTAAAATTATAAAAAAAGAGGTTCTAAACCCCTTTTAAAATGTCAATATTATTTTCAATATATGTTTTTTCAAAATTCTCTATAGTCATAGGCCCTGTAAAATAAAAACCTTGAACTAAGTTACAACCAATACTTTTTAAAAAATCAACTTGTTCCTTTGTTTCTACTCCTTCACAAAGAAGAGGAATATTAAGTTCTTTACAAAGTGCGACAATTCCTTCAATAAGAATTTTATTTTTTTTAATAATTTCTCCTTTTCCAAAAAATTCTTTATCTAATTTAATAAGATCAAAAGGAATATCCTTCAATAAATTGAGACTTGAATAACCAGAACCAAAATCATCCATTTGGATACTATAACCTAAAGATTTCAATTCATAAATAGCACTGAGGATATCATACATATTATTGCTGAATAAACTTTCAGTCACTTCTAATTCAAAATATTTTCTTTCTATTCCACTGTTTTTTACTATATAATCTAATTGCTGAACAAAATAAGGATTTTTAAAATGTTCTCTGGATACATTTACAGAGATAGGAAACAGATAAAGTCCTTTATTTTTTCTTTCTTTTAGATATTCACATACTTTTTTATATATATAAAAATCTAGTTTTACTATATCCCCAGTTTCTTCCATTAAAGGAATAAAATCACCAGGTGCTAAAGAAGGAGCAGAATCAGAAGTTTCCATACGAGCAAGAGCTTCAGCTCCAATAATTTTATTTGTAAGAATATTTACTTTTGGTTGAAGATAAAAAATAAAATTTTCATTTTTCAAAGCATTTATTATAATTCTTAAATTTTCTTGTTTTGCTAAATAAAGAGCTTTTTTATGATCATCAAAAACTCCACTTTTAGAAACTAGAGAAGGTTTTAAATATTTTCTTACTTCATCAGCTTTACTTATATAAGAAAAGAAGCTTTCATCTTTATTATCTACAGCACACATACCACAAATAAATCCTAGATTGCATTTAGGATGGAAACGAGCCTCATTCTGCAGAAATCCATTACAATCTCTTATAAATTTTTCAGATAACTGTTCTATAGTTACTCCTTCTGGTATAGTAAATAACTCTATAAAATTATCAGCATATACTCGGCAGGCAGTTATATAAAATTCATTTAATTTTATAAAATCAGCAAAGGATCTTAAAAAACGATTTCCCTCTTCTTCATTGTATATTTTATTTAAAGATTTAAAACCAATAATATCAGTATAAAGTACTCCTAATTTTTTTCTTTCATTGTTATTTTTTATGAAACTTTGTGCTTTTTGTGTAAAAGAGTTATAAGTAGGCAAGCCAGATATAGTATCAAATCTTTCTAATTTTTCAATCAAACTTTTTATTTCATCATTTGCCATTAGTTTTGAAAAAAATTCTGAGTCTGACAATTCTTTATTGAACTCCCAAAAACTTTTGACAGATTCAAGAAACTCATTTTCTTTATTTTCAGAGTAAAAAAAATACTGCCAGCCACCAGCAGTTTCAGCATGAAATATAGCACGAATAACTTGCTGGTAGAGAGTTTCAAGTTTAGTATCTTTATTTTTTCTTATTGTTGCTCCAATAGAAATATTTTTATAAATATTTTCATTTTTAGCTGCTATTAGAAAATCTTTCATTACTTTTTCAGTTTCCTCTTTTTCTTCATCAGAGAATACTACTAATTTACCAGATGAAATAAAACCAAAAGTACTTTTTTTAAATAAAGGATATTTTTCTAATAATTTTAAAATATCTTTTTTTAATTCTTTATCATTTTTATAAATAGAACTTTCAACATGTATTACAAATAAAATAGAATGGAGATTTTTTTTATCTTTTTTTAATTCTTTTTCTATTAATTGTTGAAGCTCAAAATCATCATAAAGATACATTTTTTCTCCTTTAAGAAATTTATATATAAATATTTTAATTTTATATTTAAAATAAAAATTTTGATATAATATTCACAAAAAAATTGTATCATAAAATATATTTGAATACAAGAGTGTAATGAATATAGAACGGTCTGAAATTAAATATGGAAGATTCTTTTAAGGCTGAAAATCTAATCTTTTTATGATTTTTTTTGTTATAAAAAACATAAAAATATTGATAAAATAAAGGTGTATAAAGAGGAATTTCTATAAAATATAATCTGTCCAAAAAATTAAAAGTTGACTTAGAGTATACTCTTAGGTATATAATAAAAGGTAATAAAATGTGATAAGGAAGGAATGAGGATGTATAAAATAGTAGAAAAGAAATGGCTAACACCAATCATTTGTTATATGGATATAGAAGCTCCTGATCTGGCAGCGTCAGCTCAACCAGGACAGTTTCTTATCATTAAGACAGATGTTAAGGGAGAACGTATCCCACTGACTATATGTGATTATGACAGAGAAAAAGGAACAGTAACTATTGTTTTTCAAGTACTTGGAGAGAGTACTAAAAAAATGGGAGAATTTGAAAAGGGAGAATATTTTGCTGATGTAGTAGGACCTCTTGGACAGCCAAGCGAGCTTATACATACAGATATAGAAGAATTAAAAAAGAAAAAATATCTCTTTGTAGCAGGAGGAGTAGGAACAGCTCCAGTATATCCACAAGTAAAATGGATGAAGGAAAAAGGGATAGATGCTGATGTAATAATTGGTACAAGAAGCAAAGATACTCTGATATTTGAGGATGAAATGAAAGCTGTATCTGGAAATCTTTATGTATGTACAGATGATGGAACATATGGAAGAAAAGGAATGGTTACAGATGTAATAGATGATCTTTTAAAAGAAGGAAAGCATTATGATCACGCTATTGTAATCGGACCTATGATAATGATGAAGTTTGCATCTAAAAAATGCAGAGAAAACAATATTCCAAATACAGTAAGTCTAAATCCTTTAATGGTAGATGGAACTGGAATGTGTGGAGCATGCAGAGTAACAATAGAGGGAAAAGTTAAATTTGCCTGTGTAGATGGACCGGAATTTGATGGAGATCAGGTAAACTTTGATGAAGCAATGAGAAGGCAGAATATGTACAAAACAGAAGAGGGAAGAAATATTTTAATGATAGAAGATGGAGAAACACATCACAATCCTTCTTGCCCTAATCATGAGATAGTAGTGGATAAAAAGAAAAAAGTACCTGTGAGAGAGCAGGAACCAGATATAAGAAATAAAAACTTTGAGGAAGTATGTTATGGATATAATATGGAAGAGGCTCAGGCAGAAGCTTCAAGATGTATTAATTGTAAAAATCCTCTATGTGTACAGGGATGTCCTGTATCAATAAATATACCAGCTTTTATTCAGAAGATAAAAGAGGGAGATATGTTAGAAGCAGGAAAGATAATAGCTGAATATTCAAATCTTCCAGCAGTATGTGGAAGAGTATGTCCACAGGAAACTCAATGTGAAGGAAAATGTATACTAGGAATAAAAGGTGAGCCTGTATCTATTGGTAAATTAGAGAGATTTGTAGGAGACTGGGTAATAGCAAATGGAATAGAGTATGAAATAAAAGAAAAGAATAATAAGAAAGTTGCAGTCATAGGAGGAGGACCAGCAGGACTTACAGCAGCTGGGGACTTGGCTAAGATGGGATATGATGTAACTATTTATGAAGCGCTTCATAAATTAGGGGGAGTACTCAGCTATGGAATTCCAGAGTTCAGACTTCCAAAGGAAAAAGTAGTAGATAAGGAAATAGAAAACCTATATAAATTGGGAGTAAAAGTAGTAACTAATGCAGTAGTAGGAAGAACCTTTACAATAGATGAACTCTTAGAGAGAAAAGGATTTTCAGCAGTATTTATAGGAAGTGGTGCAGGACTGCCAAGATTTATGAATATACCTGGAGAAAACTATAATGGTGTAATATCAGCAAATGAATTTCTTACAAGGGTAAATCTTATGAGAGCTAATAAATCTGATTATGCAACACCTATAAAAATAGGTAAGAGAGTAATAGTAGTAGGTGGAGGAAACGTTGCTATGGATGCTGCCAGAACTGCTAAGAGGCTGGGAGCAGATACAACAGTAGTCTATAGAAGAGGAGAAGCAGAACTACCAGCTAGAAGAGAAGAGGTAGAACATGCTAAAGAAGAGGGAATTAAATTCCATTTTCTAGTATCGCCTACAGAAGTAGTGGGAGATGAAAAAGGCTGGGTAAAAGAGATCAAATGTATAAGAATGGAGCTTGGAGAACCAGATGAAAGTGGAAGAGCAAAATTTTCACCAATAGAGAACAGCGAATTTATAATAGAAGCAGAAACAGTAATAATGTCACTAGGAACATCTCCAAATCCATTGATAGCTTCAACAACAGAAAACCTTAAAGTCAATAGATGGAAGGGAATAGAAGCAGAAGAGGAAACAGGAAAAACTTCAAGAGAGGGAGTATTTGCAGGAGGAGATGCAGTAACAGGTGCAGCTACAGTAATACTTGCAATGGAAGCAGGAAAAAAAGCAGCAGCTGAGATAGATAATTATTTGAAAAATAAATAAGAAAATCATCTGGAATAAACAGGATAGAGGAACAGCTGATAAAACATAACAAAAAAATAAAATAGATAAATAAAAAAGTACAGAGAGTAAAATCTCTGTATTTTTTTATATTACAAAGAATTTTTTCAGATAACTTCTAAAAGAAAAAATATAAAAAGCTCCTTTGAAGTGGAAAATCTTGAGATTTCAACATAAGAAAAAGAAATAAAAAAAGTTCTCTTTTATACATAAAAGAGAACACTAACTACTTACTTGTTGCTAAAAAAACCTTTAACCCATGCTTTAGATACTTGATATCTATGATAGATAATACCTTAAATTTAATAAAAAGTCAATAGTTGATCTGCAAATAATATTCTTAAAAATTGAAAAATATCCATCAATACTCGTTTATGTATAAATGCGAACATTTATTGAAGAGAATCAGGATATTTTTATACTAATTTGAGAATATTATAATGAGTTTTTACTTTAGAATTGAATTAAATTTCATGGAGGGAAAAGATGATAGAAAAAATTATGAAAGCAGTAAAAAGTGGGAATAAAAAAAGAGGAAGAAATATAACAATAGGAACAGTAGTAGGATTTTTACTTTCGTGCACAGCAGTAATGGGGACAGATGAATATTTGTGGATAAAGAATGATGGGAGTGGAATAAAATTCAATACAGAAAAAACTATGGATAAAGATGGTGTTGATGGAAAGTGGGAAACTGAAAACCCATATGAAAAAAATGAATGGAATGGAAATACTTATACAAATAATATAACATTATCATCAAGTACAATTGATGGAAAAGATAAATATGATTATGAGATAAGTTCTGGATTAAGATTAAGTGGAAATTTAGGAAATTTTAATTTTATAAACAATGGGATGATAATAGCAAGTGGTACTAGTAGTGATGAGAATGGTTTTGGTTATGGAATATATATTTATAATACAGCTGGTGAAGTAGCTATAAAAAATGAAGGGGTAATAAGTGGAACTGGAATTGGAATTGAAAATTATAATAATGTAGGTTATGGCCATGGAATATATATTTCTAGTACAACTGGTGAAGTAGCTATAAAAAATGAAGGAGTAATAAATGGAAGTGGAAGTGAAACTAATCATAATTGTGGTTATGGAATAACTATTTCTGGTACAGCTGGTGAAGTAGCTATAGAAAATGAAGGAGTAATAAATGGTACTGGAAATGGAGGATCTAATAGCGGTTATGGCTATGGTTATGGAATAGAGATTGATACTGTTTCAGGTGGAGCCTCTATAAAAAATGAAGGAGTAATAAGTGGAACTTGGACTGGTAGTAACTCTGGTTATAGTTATAGAATATTTATTAGTAATACAACTGTAGAAAATATAACAAATATAGGGGTTATTTATGGAAAAATTTCTGCTATAGAAAATTCTTTTGGAATATTGAACAATGGAGTAAATTATGGAATACTTGTAAATGGAGATTCTTCAAATGAAGTAGTTGAGGGATTGACAGTTACTCAAGGAACTTCAGGTCAAAATGAGATATCAAACTATGGTCTTATAATCAAAGATGGAGCTATTGATGGAAGTGTAGACACTAATCCTGGATCTTTCCAAATAGAATTTGGAAATGGAACTAAATCAATGACTATTGAAAATAAGAGTGATGTTAATGGAAATGATTCATTTACTGGAAACAAAACAGATTATATATTAAATGTTCTAAAAAATACATATAAAGTTACTGGAACAGAGGATGAAGTTATGGGTTCAATAATCAATGCCTATGGGACAGCAGTTATCTTTGAAGGAGCAGATAAAAAACTTACTCTATCAGGAACAACAGTAAATGGTGGAGCAGATGGAAGTGATGTAGTAGGAGGAGGCGGTAATTCAGATACTTTAATACTGGAAGATGCAAGTATAATCAATGGAAATATAAACATGGGAGCTGAGGTGGATAATCTTTCTCTGAATTCTGGAGTAATAGTTAATGGAACTGTAAAAATGGGAGATGGAAATGATGTTCTTAATATTGTTAGTGGGGGAAGAATAAATGGAACTCTTGATGGAGGAGATGGAATTGATGATATTCTTAATTTTGCTTCACCAATAACAAGAGATGCAGCTAATGGTGGAATAAATATTCATCATAACATATCAGGATTTGAAAAAATGAATATAAATACTAATGTAACCCTATTTGAAAAAACTATTAAAGATGATGGAACATTAGAAGATTTAGCCATAATAGGAGCAGAAAATATAACAATAAAACAAAATGGAGTCCTTACTTTAAGAATAGATTCAACTAATACAGCTAATTTAGGTGGAATAGATAAGATTATAGGTCATGCATTGTATGGAAATACAGGAACTATATCTTCAGAAGGAGGAAAACTACTGCTGGCACTAAATGGAGCAGGAAATGAAAGTGTAATAAATTTTGGCAGTACTGAGTTAGATAACAGCTTAATAACAGGAAGCAGAGGAAATTTTGATACAACATCAAAACTTCATACTGTGGAAAAGCTAAATAATAAAGAAGTAGTAGTTACAGCTAGATGGGATCTGCCTAATTATTTAGAATACCAACAGTTAAATAAAATATATCAAGGTATTGTATCTGTTGAAGATTTAATAGGAAACTTTAATGTAGATAATGATGAAAAATTATCAACATTCTTAGGATATTTAAATGATATATATGCAGGAAATCCATATTCTTATAGTTCTGAATTATCAAGAAAATCTGCTGGAATGTTCAGAGATATAGTAACAGAAAATATTTTTAAGCCAGAAGCAAATAAATGGATTATATATGGTGGGCTGACTCATGTAGATGGAGGAACAAGAGATACTTACTATGGAAAAGGATATTACACATATGACATAGGAAGTTCTGATATGGATGCAGATACTAAGATAACTGGAGCATATATGCTGGGAGAATATGGAGTATCTGATACACTTACTTCTGGAGTAGTGATAGGAGGGAATAAACTTAAATCTGACTTGTCCAACGGCTCAAAAGTAGATGGAAGCGCAATGTATCTAGGAGCTTATGCAAAGAAATATATAGGAAATCTAAAAGTAACAGCAGGAGCAGGATTCCAATATGGAGATTATGATGCAGACAGACTGGCAGTAAACAATGCAGCTTCAAGTACAGGAACACCAGTGATTAAATATCCTGACAACTACAATGATATAACATATGATATTTATTTGAATGGAAGATACTCTCATAATATTGGAGATAACTTATTCCTGGAACCATACGCAACTTTATCATATACATACATAGATCAAGATGGAGCAGATGAAGGGAATCAAACTCTAGCAATAGAAACAGATTCAAAATCATTTGATTACACAGTAGGAAAAATAGGAGTGGACTTGAAGAAAGTTATACCTCATGAAAAAGGAAAGAGTACACTTTCAGCAGGGGTAAGCTATACAAAAATATTAGATGGAGCAGATGAGGAGTTTATCACAGGAAGATTTAAAGGTGGAAGCAACTTTGATATACTGGTTGCTCACAAAAATGAACATAGTATAGGACTAAATGCCAAATATGCGCTGGAACTAGAAAATGGAGTACTGTTTGATGTAAAGGGAACTTATGCAGTAGAAAGAGATTCACATAATGGGGCAGGAAAAAACAAGACTAAAGGTGAATGGATAGTAGGAGCAGGATTAGGATATAAGTTCTAAAGATTATAAAGTGAAAGGCTGGCTGATAGATAACCAGCCTTTTAACAAATAATTACGATATTTTAAAGGAGAAGCTATGACAGAAGGGGAGTTTATAAGATTTTATAAAAAGAGAAATAAAAGCAAAAGTCATAAAGAAGTGAAAGAAAAAATAGACTTATTTTGGAAAGTACTCCAGAAAGCTTTAGATGAAGAGAATAAAATAACATTTAAAGACTGGGGAGTGTTTGAAAAGAAGGCTGTAAAAACTAGAAAAGTAGTAATCCCAATATGGGAGGGGGCAAGATATACCCAGCCGAAAGAAACAATAAAATTCAGAGCAGGACTGGAATTTATTAAGTTAGTTAATAGTGATGGAAATGAATAAAAGAGAACTGGCAAAACTGTATAGAGAAATGATTTTGGAGGAATTTTCAATAGATAAAGCCATAAAAGAGATAGAGGAATTTCTTGAAACACTAAAAGAAGCTGTAATTATAGAAGATGAGGTGAAATTTCCAAAAGAGGAATATTTGAAATATTGGAAAGAAAGCCAAGAATAATATCAAATCCAGTAACAAGAGAACTAATGAAAATCTATCCAAAGAAAATAGTAAGATTTAGAGTATCTAAAAAAATGAAATAATTAATCAAAGAACCTTGTTTATAAATTTATATAAGGTGAGCCACCAGAAAGGACTATCTGTCGCAAATAGATAGTTTTTTTTCATTATGTATTTTTAAAAAATAAAGTAACTTGATAAAATAAAGTTAATGTGGTAAAATAGAAAAAAAGGAAAGAAGAATTTTAGTTTAAAGAACGTAATAAAATTAAAGGACAATATAAAAAATTATTGAGGAGGCTTTTAAATGAAGAATTATGATGCAGTAGTAATAGGATTTGGAAAAGGTGGCAAAACTTTAGCTGGAGAAATGGCAGATAAAGGGTGGAAAGTAGCAGTCATAGAAAAATCAGATAAAATGTATGGTGGAACATGTATAAATGTAGGTTGTATTCCTACTAAATATCTTATAAATGAAGCTGCTAAAAATAAATTTAGAAAGTTAAATTCTTTTGAAGAATATGCAGAAGAATACAAAAATATTATAGAGAACAAAGGAGAATTGATATCACTTTTCAGAAAGAAAAATTTTGATAGTCTTGATGTTAAAGAAAATATAGATATATACACTGGAGAAGGATCTTTTGTAGATGCTAAAACAATTGAAATAAAATCAAAGGAAGAAACTATTCAAATCAAAGGAGATAAAATATTTATAAATACAGGTGCAGAATCTATTATTCCACCTATAAAAGGTTTGAGAGAAAGTAAATATATGTATGACAGTGAAGCTGTAATGGAATTAAAAGAATTACCAGAAAAACTTATAATAATAGGTGGAGGATATATTGGACTGGAATATGCAAATATGTACAATAACTTTGGTTCAGAAGTAGTAGTTCTAGAAGGAAGTCCTTTATTCATAGCTCGTGAAGACAGAGAAATAGCAGATGAAATTAAAAAAGTTATGGAAAGAAAAGGTATAAAATTTGTGTTAGGAGCAAAAGTAACAGAAGTAGAAGAAAATATAGTAAAATATGAAAAAGATGGTACAATAGAAGAAATAGCTGGAAATGCTATCCTTGTAGCAGTTGGAAGAAAACCAAATGTTAAAGGATTAAAATTAGAAAATGCAGGGGTTAAACTTACAGAAAGAGGTGCAATAGCTGTAGATGATTATCTTCATACTTCTGTAGAAGGAATATGGGCAATAGGAGATGTACATGGAGGATTACAGTTTACATATACTTCTCTTGATGATTATCGTATAATTTTTGATGAACTTTTTGGAAATAAAAAATATTCATTAAAAGAAAGAGGTGCAGTTCCATATACTGTATTTATTGAGCCACAATTTTCAAGAGTAGGAATGACAGAAGAAGAAGCTATACAGCAAGGATATAAAGTAAAAACTGCAAAAATGGGAGCAGTAAATCCAAGAATGAAGATATATGGTGATACTGATGGTCTTATAAAAGCAGTAGTAGATGCAGAAACAGGAAAAATATTAGGTGCATCACTATTTTTCAGACAATCAGGAGAGGTTATCAACAGTATAAGTCTTGCAATGATGGCAGAAAAGGATTATACTTTCTTAAGAGATGGAATATTTACTCATCCCACTATGAGTGAAACATTAAATGAACTTTTTAGTTTAATAAAATAAAAAAGGAGAAAAAATGAAAAATCAGTATGAACTGCCATGTAATATAGCACAGACTTTAAATATAATAGGAGACAAATGGACTCTTCTGATTGTTCATGAAATAATGCTTGGAGATAAAAGTTATAATGAAATTTTATCTAAATTAGCAGGAATAGCATCAAATCTTTTGTCTAACAGACTAAAATCTCTAGAAGAAGATGGAATAATTAAAAGTGAGCTATATCAGACACATCCTCCTAGATACAAATATACATTGACAGAAAAAGGAAAAGATTTGGAAGATGTATTTAATAGTATAATTTTATGGGGAAGCAGGCATTTAAATAAATGCTATAAAAAGCTTGTAGCTAAAAAAAGTGGACATAAAGTAGAAATTAGATATTATCTCCCTGAAACAAAAGAATTATTATGTAAAGAGGATGTTGAAGCGAGGGAAATATGCTAAAAATCTAATTTAATGGAAGAATTTCTTTACTAAATCAAAGTGATATGCTATATTATAATCATAGGTTTTTTTAAGTTTTTAAGGCTAAAATTAGCTTAAAGAACAATAACTATTTTCGAGCTTATTAAAATAACCTAAAAAATACAATATAAGAAATACTGATGCTGAAGCTTAATTGAGGAGAGAAAAGTATGCCATTATTTTCAAAGAAAAACAGTTATTACTATGTTAATTCAAATCATCAAATAAAAAATAATGAACTTGAAGAAGTTTTGACATTAGCAGCAGATGGAATAGGAAAATTTGTTCTTAATGATGAGTTGACAATTTTATATTTTAATCAGGGGTTATGTGATCTTGTAGGAGAAAAAGCTGAAAATGTTGAAGAAGTTGGATTTAATAGTAGTTTGTATGTACATAAAGATGATTTAGAATATACAAAAATGGAATTTACAAAGGTAGTAGAATCAAGAAAAAAGAATTTCAAAATGAGTTATAGACTTGTTCATAAAAACGGATATCCTATCCATGTAAAAGTAAATGGTTTTTTTACAGATGAATTGTATGAAGATAAGTACCCTATATTTTATTTGATTTTTACAAATATTTCTTCATTGATACATATGAATCAAGAACTAGAAATGGAGAGAAAACGTTATGCAATGTTTACTGATTTATTATTAGAGAGCTATTTTGAGTATGATATAAAAAATGATGTTTTGAAAATATATGATAATGCTAATTTCTATTTATTTCCAGATAAAGAGATAAGAATGTTCAGTAAACTTATTGGAGATGAAAAATCTTCAATTACTATACAAAATTGTAATTCTTTATATGAATGTATAATGGAAGAAAAGGACTGTGAAAAAGATATAGAATTATTTGTAGATAGTAAAGAAAAAAATTGGTTTCATTTAAAATACCATAGACTTTTAGATTCCGATAATCATTTGTATAAGATAATTGGGTCATATAAAAATATTAATAAAGAAAAAATACTTGAATTAATGCAGAATCAATATAATTATGAATTGAAAAAAAAGGCTGAATATGATATTGTTACAGGACTTTTAAATAGGGCTACTTTGGAAGAACTAGTTACTTTAAATTTAAAAATAGAAATCATGAAAGGAACAAATATTTTTATGATATTTGATGTTGATGATTTTAAAAATATTAATGATACATATGGACATCCATTTGGGGATATAGTTCTGCATAAAATAGGAAATATATTTAAAGAATCATTTCGTTCAGTAGATATTATAGGAAGATTGGGTGGAGATGAATTTGCCATATTTCTTCCACAAATACCATCAATTGAATGGATAACTCAAAAATTAAATGGTGTTCTCCAAAAAGTGAAAAGACTTTCAAAAGAGTTGGAGATAGAAAAAAATATATCTATAAGTATTGGAATTTATGAAATAAAGTTCTCAGAAAGCTTTAAGGATATATTTCTAAAAGCAGATAAAGCGCTGTATCAAGCTAAAAAGAGTGGTAAAAATAGATATGAATTTTATTCAAAATAAATAGGTAAAACCAGATTCTAAAAATAAAGAGTCTGGTTTTTTTATTTTGGTTATTAAAATAATTTTAAGATTTTAGAAATAAAAATTATTTATTAAATAGTTAAGCAACTATCATATTATTCTCGAATACTAAATTTAAAGTTAAAAATTTTTATTGATATATAAAAAAATAGGATTCTTGTACTAAAAAAGAACTATTTTATCCCTTGATAAAAGAAAATAAAATTTCATATTGACATTAAAATGAAAATAATGTATTATAAATAAATCTTAAAAGTCCTATAGTTTATATAGGACTTTTATTATAACACTATTGAAATTCTTAGGGAAAGAGGAGGGAAAATGGACAGCGTATTGCAGGTAGTAAAGAGCATTAATAATGTTCTTTGGAGTTACTTATTGATTTTTTTACTGTGTGGAACAGGAATAATGTTTACAGTGATGCTGAAAGGAGTTCAGGTCACTAGATTTATGGACAGTGTTAGAAGGGTATTTCATAGAGGCTCAAGAAAGGGTCAGGCAGATTCCCAAGGAATGAATTCATTTCAGTCATTGGCTACTGCTGTGGCAGCACAGGTTGGAACTGGAAATCTGGCTGGAGCAGCTACTGCTATAGCAGCAGGAGGACCTGGAGCTATATTCTGGATGTGGGTAACAGCTTTTTTTGGAATGGCAACTATATTTGCTGAAGCTGTTCTTGCTCAGATATACAAAGAGGATATAAATGGAGAAGTGAGAGGTGGACCAGCATTTTATATCAGCAAAGGACTAAAATGTAAAGGTCTGGCAGTATTTTTTTCCATAACTATAATAATTGCTCTTGGGTTTGTAGGAAATATGGTACAGGCAAATTCTATTGGAGAAGCGTTTAATGAAGCATTTGGAATAAATCCCATAATAATGGGAGCTATAACAGTTGTTGTAGCAGGTCTTATATTCAGAGGCGGAGTTAAGCAGATAGCTTCCTTCACAGAAAAAATAGTTCCTTTTATGGCTGTATTGTATATGGTAGGAGGACTATATATACTTCTTTCTAACTTGAGTGGAACTATTCATGGAATAGAAATGATATTTGTAGGAGCATTCAACCCCAGAGCTGCCACAGGAGGACTATTGGGAGTGGGGGTGAAGCAGGCTGTAAGATATGGAGTTGCAAGGGGATTGTTTTCCAATGAAGCAGGAATGGGAAGTACACCTCATGCCCATGCTATAGCCAAAGTCAGGAATCCTATAGATCAAGGTATAGTGGCAATGTTTGGAGTATTTTTTGATACATTTATAATACTTACTATAACTGCTCTTATAATATTATCAAATGTGCCAATAGATGGGAAAATGACAGGAATAACATTAACACAGTTTGCATTTAAACAAGGAATGGGACAATTAGGAACAATATTTGTAGCTGTTGCTCTTCTTTTCTTTGCTTTTTCTACTATTATAGGCTGGTATTTCTTCGGGGAAGCGAATATCAGATATCTTTTTTCCAGTAAGAAAAGTGTGGACATATATTCATATGTGGTTTTAGTTTTCATATTTCTAGGCTGCCTTTTAAAAGTGGAGCTAGTATGGGAACTTGCTGATATGTTCAACGGACTTATGGTACTACCTAATATAATTGCACTTATTGGATTATCTGGTGTAGTTAAAAAAGGACTGGAAGAATATAATAGGAGAGAAGGAGAATTTAAATAGGAAAGAACATTTTACTTTAAGGAATTTTCAATAGTGTGTGAGAAAAAAGAAAAAATTTGACAAAATTGTTTTTAAGGAATATAATCGTAAAAAAGAAAATAATAATTAAAATTGCTAGGGGAGCTGAAAAGCTGAGAAGGATAAAACCTGACCCTTGGAACCTGATCTGGATAGTACCAGCGGAGGGAAGCAAGTTATCTTTTCAGCCTTAGTTAGAATTATCTGGCAGAAAGTAGCATATTGCTCTATACCGTTTGGTATAGGGCATTTTTTATTTTCTGCCCTATAGCTCAGGAATAAAAAAATCTTAGGAGGAAAAATATGTATTCTACGCAAATGGAAGCAGCAAAAAAAGGTATCTTCACAAAAGAGATGGAGATAGTAGCAAAAGATGAAAATATGACAAGAGAAGAGCTTATGGAGAAAATGGCTCAGGGAAGAGTTGTTATACCAGCTAATATCAACCATAAAAGTCTTTATCCAAGAGCTGTTGGAGAAGGAATTAAAACTAAGGTTAATGTAAATCTTGGAGTATCAGAGGATTGCTGTGATTACTGTGGTGAGATGGTAAAGGTACAAAAAGCCATTGAGTATGGAGCAGATGCAATAATGGACTTGAGTACTTTTGGAGATACTAAGAAATTCAGAAGAGAGCTTGTAGAGAAATCAACAGTTATGCTTGGAACAGTACCTATGTATGACGCTGTTGCAAAGCTTGGAAAAAATATAAAAGATATGTCTGTAGAGGAGTTATTCAGAGTAGTAGAGGAACACTGTGAAGATGGAATTGATTTCCTTACTATTCATGCAGGACTAAACAGAACTTGTGTAGATAGATTAAAAAATAATAAAAGATTAACTAAAATTGTAAGCAGAGGAGGTTCTATACTGTTCCAATGGATGATGCTGAATGATAAAGAAAACCCTTTCTTTGAGCATTATGACAGACTCCTTGATATCTGCAGAAAATATGATGTGACACTTAGTCTGGGAGATGGACTTAGACCAGGAAGTATACATGATTCAACAGATGCACCACAGATTCAGGAGCTTTTAATACTTGGGGAACTTACAAAAAGAGCATGGGAAAAAGATGTACAAGTAATGATAGAGGGACCGGGACATGTACCTATGCATGAGATTGTAACAAATATGCAGATTGAGAAAAAATTATGCCATAATGCACCTTTCTATGTATTAGGGCCTTTAGTTACAGATATAGCTCCTGGATATGATCATATTACAGCTGCTATTGGGGGAGCTATTGCAGCATCATCTGGAGCTGACTTCCTTTGTTATGTAACACCAGCAGAACATTTAAGACTGCCTACTCTGGAAGATATGAAAGAGGGAATAATGGCATCGAGAATAGCTGGACACGCTGCTGATATAGCAAAGGGATTAAAAGGAGCTATAGAGTGGGATCACAGAATGAGTAAATTTAGAGGAGAGCTTAACTGGAAGGGAATGTTCAGCGAATGTATAGATCCTGAGAAGGCAGAAGCTTACAGAGCATCCTCTGCTCCTATAGAAGAGGAAGTATGTACTATGTGTGGAGACCTTTGCCCAATGAAGAGATGTAATGAGATTTTAGATTAATATTACAAGGAGAGAAAATGAATATACTTTTAAATGGAAAGGACTATTCATCAGAAAAAATATCCACTGTAAAAGAGCTTCTTATGGAATTGGAAAGAGAATGGTCAATAGAACTTAGTGGAGCAGTTGTTCTTGTAAATGATGAAATAGTAAAAAAAGATAGATGGGAAGATACTGAAATATCTGAAAATGCAGAAGTAGAAGTGCTTTCTTTTGTATCAGGAGGGTAATTGTTTGTAGCTGCAATAATACTTTTTTATAATTTTAATAGTAAATATGAACTTGTATTTAAAAATATAGGTGATTAAGAAACAAGATTAAATTTTAGAAATTTGGAAATTAGAAAGATTTATATAGTTAATTAAGTGAATAGAACATAAAAAAAACAGTATGTTTGAGTAAAGAGAGTTTTCAACAATTGAACAATTAGATTTAACTGCTATAATTACTGAGATATATCAGTGGAATTATGATAATTTATCAACTGTTTGTCTGTATTTTGAAAATAAAATTAATAATAAATCTTTCTACTGAAAAAATTCTAAAATTATATTTCTGCATATGAGTTATCACAATAATCATAGAAAAAAGGAAGGTAAAATGGATAAGTTTATATTAAAAGGACATGAATTTGGAAGCAGACTTCTTACAGGTACTGGAAAATTTTCAGATAAAAATCTAGTAGCTCCTATGTTGGAAGCCAGCAGGTCACAAATAATAACTATGGCATTAAGAAGAATAAATTTTCAAAATCCTAAAGAAAATATATTAAATTATATTCCTAAACATATAACTCTTCTTCCTAATACGTCAGGAGCAAGAACAGCAGAGGAAGCTGTAAAGATAGCGAGAATAGCAAGAGAAGCTGGATGCGGTGATTTTATAAAGATAGAGATAATCAATGATTCTCAATATCTTATGCCAGATAATTCTGAAACAATAAAGGCTACAAAAATATTAGCTGATGAAGGATTTATTGTACTTCCATATATGATGCCTGACCTTATAGCTGCAAAGAGAATGGAAGATGCAGGAGCAGCAGCAGTTATGCCTTTAGGTTCACCTATTGGTTCTAATAGGGGAATAGTAACTAAGCCTCTTATTGAAATGATGCTGGAAAACAACAGAGTGCCTATTATAGTAGATGCAGGAATAGGAAGACCATCTGATGCAGCAATAGCTATGGAGATGGGATGTGATGCTGTTCTTGTAAATACAGCAATAGCTACAGCTCAGGATCCAGTAAAAATGGGACGAGCTTTTGCATTAGCTGTAGAGGCTGGAAGAGAAGCTTTTCTTGCAAAAATTGCTGAGGAAAAGAAATATGCCAGTGCATCATCTCCATTAACTGGATTTCTTTTCAGAGGTGACAAATAAGTGAGCTATTATGATGAACTTGTAAAATGGAAAGATTTCGACTTTGAAAATTATTTTTCTAATGTTACAGATGATGATATAAGAGAAAGTATAAAGAAAAATAGATTAAGTGTTTATGATTATTTAAATCTTCTTTCTCCTAAAGCACAAAACCATCTGGAAGAAATGGCAGTAAAGGCTGCAAAACTTACAAGACAGCATTTTGGAAATGTAATAGGGCTGTATCTTCCTATATATGTTTCTAATTACTGTACAAGCAATTGCGTCTATTGTGGTTTTTCAAAAAAGAATCATATAAAAAGAAGACATATGAAATTTGAAGAAATAGAACATGAGGCACAGGAAATAGCTAAGACAGGAATAGGAAATATACTTCTTCTTACAGGAGAGGCAAAGGGATTAGTGGATAAAGAATACCTTAAAGGTGGAATAGATGTATTAAAAAAATATTTTTCCTCTGTTTCAATAGAAGTTATGCCTTTAGATGAAGAAGATTATAGATATTTAGTAGAAGACGGATTAGATGGACTTACTGTATATCAAGAAACATATGATGAAAAAAGATATGAACAGGTACATCTTTCTGGAGAGAAGAGAAACTTTAAATATCGTCTGGATACACCTGAGAGAGGTGCAAAAGCAGGAATTAGAACTATTGGAATAGGGGCTTTGCTTGGATTGGGAGGAATTAGAAGTGATGCTTTTAAGACAGGACTTCATCTGAAATATCTTATGGAAAACTATCCTAACAGTGAATTCAGTATATCTTTTCCAAGAGTAAATGAAGCAGAAGGAAATTTGAAAGACAGCTATGCAGTAGATGATTTGACTTTTGTACAGATACTTCTTGCTAACAGAATATTTCAGCCAAAGGCAGGGATAACTCTTTCAACTAGAGAGAGTGCAGTAATGAGAGATAATATTGTAGCCTTGGGAGTAACTAAATTTTCTGCTGGTTCAAAAACAGAAGTAGGAGGATATTCACATGAAAATGAATCTACAGCTCAATTTGATATAACTGACAACAGAGATGTAGAAGAGATAGTGAGAGCTATAAGAGGAAGAGGTTTGGAAGTAGTATATAAAGACTGGGAGACATTAGTATGAGAATAGGAATAGCAGGAACAGGTGGAATAGGTTCTAATACCGCTGTTCATCTTGTGAGATCAGGTGTAAAAGAATTAAAATTTGGAGATTTTGATGTCATTGAGGAATCAAATCTCAACAGACAGTTTTATTTTAAAGATCAGCTAGGAAAATATAAAGCAGAGATGTTATATGAAAATTTGAAAAGGATAAACCCTAATGGTGATTTTCAATATAAAATCATTAAATTTGAAAGAGCAAATATAAAAGAATTTTTTCAAGACTGTGATATAATAATAGAAGGCTTTGATAAAAAAGAGTATAAAAGTATGCTTGTAGAAGAGTTGTATCCTTTAGGAAAATTGATAATATCTGCTTCAGGGATAGCCAGTTATGACTGTAAGGAAATCCAAGTGAAAGAAGCAGGAAAGAATCTGTACATAGTAGGAGATTTTAAAAAAGATATTTCTATATACAAAACATATTCTCATAAGGTGGGGATAATATCTGCTCTTATGGCAGAGATAGCTTTAAAAAGAGGTGGATATATTGAGGAATAGAAAAGATATACCAGAAGGATTATATGGAATAACTGGAGATAATTTTGCCAATGGAAAAAGTAATTATCAATGTGTAGAGGAAATGATAAAAGGTGGAATTAAAATAGTTCAATACAGAGATAAAAGAAAAAATTCAAGAGAAAAAGTGGAAGAGGCAAAAGTTATAAGAGAACTCTGTAGAAAAAACAATGTGCTTTTCATAGTAAATGATGATGTAGCTATTGCTATGCTGGTAGATGCTGATGGAGTACATGTAGGACAGGAGGATATGAAGCCAGCTGATGTGAGAAAGCTTATAGGAGAGAATAAAATTATAGGTTTATCTACTCATTCTGAAGAACAGGGGATGGAGGCATACAATAATGAAGATGTAGACTATATTGGAGTAGGGCCTATATTTCCAACAACAACAAAAGATACTGCTCCAGTGGGATTGGAATATTTAGAATTTGCTGTAAAGAATCTTTATTTACCATTTATCGCTATCGGAGGAATAAAGGATTATAATATAGATGAAATAATAAATAGAGGGGCTAAAAGGATATGTCTTGTAAGTGATATTGTAGGAGCAGAGAATATATGCAAAAAAATTATATATCTTAATAATAAAATTTTGAAAAAATAATTGTCATTTAGTTAGATTTTGAGATAATATTTTTTCTTTCTTTTGTGTATGATATATTATTTCAATGGTTTAAGCCTCTTGACAATTAGTTAATTAAGTATTAGAGTATAACAAGAGATAATAAATTAACTTTAAGAAAAGAGGTATTTTGTGCTGAAGATATACGACGATATAATGGGTAAAACAAATTCTAGTTTTGCATACAAAATATTGAAGGAGAATATACTTAGACTTGATTTAAAACCAGGAGAGGAACTTCGTGAAATTGATTTGTTCCATTCTCTTAATATGAGCCGTACACCTATTAGAGAGGCACTTATTCTTTTAAAGCATGATGGATTAATAGAAACTCTTCCTCAAAGTGGAACTTTTGTCACTAAAATAGATAAAGATAGATTTGAAGATGGAAGAATGTTAAGAATTTGTGTGGAAGAGAAAATGATACAACTAGCTTGTGATAATTTTCCAAAAGAGCATTTGAAAAGGTTAGAAGATAATCTTGTAAAGCAGAAATTTATTCTTGATACTACTAGAGATTATGTTGAATTTCATAAACTTGATGTGGAGTTTCACCAAATGATATTTGAGGGAGTAGGATATAAAGACTTATTTAAAGTAACTACAGACAATTTTTTTGATTATCAAAGAGTGAGAGTATTAAATTCGTCTAATAAGATAAAAGATAATTTTATTCAAGAGAGTCATTTGAAGATATTAGACATTATTAAAAGCAAGAAAAAAGATAAAGTTCATGAACTGCTTAATGAGCATTTTTCGAGATTACCAGCAAAACTTGAATACTTTATTGAAGAATATCCATTTTATTTTAAATAAGATATAGTAAAAATAAAGTATGTAGTGCATCTTTAAAAACTCATAAAGGAGTAAAACTAGTATTTGTATTTGTAGGTAATTGTATGAAATTAGAAACAGCTATTAAAATAATAATGCTGCTGGTTGAAAAAGAAAGTCATATACCACTTCCAACAAGATATGCATATATAGCTACACATAAAATGAGAGATTTTTATAAAAATAATAAGTAATTTAAAAATGAGTGATTAATTTAATAACTAGTCACTCATTTTTTATTTATTAGAATTAATAATATTTAGTTGTAAAAGACATTAAAAATAAACAGTTGGAATAGAATAACTATAAGAACTCCTATCATTCCTCCACTTACTTGTCTTCCTTTTTTTATATTATTTTTTACCTTTTCAAAATATAAGATATTTCCTTTGAAACCTAAGTAGGTAGGAAAAAGAAAAAGAAATGCCAAGTAAACTGATGGAAGATGATCTGAGGTAGCATTAATAAATATTATATATAGAATAGCATATTCGTAAAGACCTTTGTATCCCAACCAGAAAGGAGCAAGAAAAAATGCCCAGAAATTAAATTTTACATTGTCAGAAAGCCATTCATTCATATAATGATTGAAACTGTTTCCAACATGTTCTTGGAAAGATTCTATATTACTTTCTATAAATTCAATATCTTCTATTAGTAATGGATTTTTCATAGTATCTCTCCTTCTAAAAAGCTCTATATATAATCAATTATAACAAAAATAGAAAAACAAGTCAAATTTTGGACTACAAAAATATATAAATGTTAGTTTTTTAGAAGAAATAAATATAATAAATGAGGAATTAAAATCTAAAAAAAATTTGAATTTTTCTATGCATGATAATTTCTAAAATCTAGTCTAGCTTATTTTCAGTCATAATTTAACTACAATTATTCTTTCTTATTATATATTCTGCAATATAATTGAAAAAGTTATGAACTCCTTGTAATTAATTTTTTTTTTTGAAAGGTTTTAAAAGTAAAATTGACATTTGTTATTCAAGAAAAAGAATAGTTAAAAAATTGATATTAAATTTTTTAATTTTAAACTCCAAGGAAAAATTAAAGAGATGAAATCCCTCTAAAAATTTATTATATTTTAAATTGAGATTTATTTTAATGTCAAATATGCTGGACTTTTCTCATAATATTTTTTTTAGTGAAGAAAATATTATTTCTTAATCAGTGGAAAAATCTGTAAAAAAATAAAAAAACATTTGACATATCGTGCACAATATATTATAAATATATTAATATATTAATATATTAAGTCCATAATTAAAACTTTGATTTCTAAAATAGTTCATAAATTGAAAAATGGTTTTAAAAAATACAGTAAATAAAAAGTTTTTTTACAAAACATAGGAATTAAAGAAATTTAATTTAATGAATAGGGAGGGAAGAGAAGAAATGAAATTTAGCTATTACCCTGGTTGTACTTTAAAAACTAAAGCACAAGACCTTGAGAAATATGCCTTAGATTCAGCAGCTGCTCTAGGTGTAGAATTAGAAGAGCAGAAAGATTGGCAATGTTGTGGGGCTGTATTTCCACTAGGTTCAGATGAAATTGCTACAAAACTTTCTTCAGTAAGAAGTCTAGCAGCTTCTTATGCTAAGGGAGAGAAACTTGTGACTATATGTTCTGCTTGTCATCATGTGATAAAAAGAACAAATGAAGAATTAAAATCTAATGAAGATATGAGAAAAAAAGTAAATAATTATCTTCAATTAGAAAATGACTACTCAGGAGAAGGAGAAGTAATTCACTATCTTGAAATGTTAAGAGATGAAATAGGATTTGATAAGATAGCAGAGAAAGTGGTAAAACCTCTTAATCGTAAAATAGCAGCTTATTATGGATGTATGCTTTTAAAACCTAAAAAAGCAATGAACTTTGATGATCCAGAAAATCCAGCAATAATAGAAAATTTCATAAAAGCACTTGGAGGAACTCCAGTACTTTACCCATATAGAACAGAATGCTGTGGAGCTTATCTTGCTGTAAATAATAAAGAACTTACAGAGAAAATGAGCAGTAAGATAATAAAATCAGCTTTAGATAATGGAGCAGAGGAAATTGTAACAGCTTGTCCTTTGTGCAAGTATAACTTGGAACTTAAAGATACAGCATCTGTAAGTTATTTTTCAGAGATTTTAGCTGAAGCTTTAGGAGTTAAGTAGGATATTTCTAAAGACAGGGAGGAAAAATTGGAAAGAGATAAAGTAGTTTTCAATAAAGATAGAAAAGATGTACTTACGATAGAGGAAATTAGTAAGGAAAAAACAGCAAATTGCATGCAGTGTGGAAAATGTTCTGCTGGATGTCCTGCTACTGATGGAATGGACATACTTCCTCATCAAGTAATAAGACATCTGCAAATGGGAGATGTAGAAACAATAAAAAACAGTAAAACTATATGGACTTGTGCTTCTTGTTTTACTTGTGCTTCTCGTTGTCCTAGAAATGTAGATCTTTGTAAATTGATGGAAGCAGTTCGTCTAACTATTGTAAGAAAAAAAGGAAGCAGTAAATTGATTCCTGAGGATGTACCAGAAATAATGTCAGATAAAAAGATGCCGCAACAAGCCATTGTTAGTGCATTTCGTAAGTATAGTAAATAAACTGTTTTGTGAGGAGGAAAGAGATTGCAAAGAGTTGGAGTTTTTGTTTGTTGGTGTGGGAATAATATAGCAGGTACTGTAGATGTAGAAAGAGTATCTGAAGTAGCAAAAGATATTCCTGGAGTAGTTTATTCAACAAATTATCAATATATGTGCTCAGAGATAGGGCAAAATTTATTAAAGGATGCTATAAAAGAGCATAACCTAGATAGAGTAGTAGTTGCTTCATGTTCTCCTAGAATGCATGAAACAACATTTCGTAATGCAGCTGCAAAAGCTGGATTGAATCCATATCTTGTTGAGATAGCAAATATAAGAGAACACTGTTCATGGGTACACAAAGATAAAGAGCAGGGAACAGAAAAAGCAATAGCACTTGTAAAAGCTGCTGTGGCAAAAGCTATTCTTAATGCTCCATTGGTATCTGGAGAGAGTGGAGTAGAAAAAAGAGCATTAGTAATTGGAGGGGGAATTGCTGGTATACAGACAGCACTTGATATAGCTGATGCTGGATTCAAAGTAGATATAGTTGAGAAGCAGCCAAGTATAGGTGGAAAAATGGCTCAGTTAGATAAGACATTCCCTACACTTGACTGTTCAGCATGTATTTTGACACCTAAGATGGTTGATGCTTCTATGCATCCAAACATCACTTTACACACATACAGTGAAATAGAAGCTGTAAATGGTTATGTAGGAAACTTTACAGTATCTATAAAGAAAAAAGCTCGTTATGTAGATATGGATAAATGTACAGGGTGTGGAATCTGTGTTGAAAAATGTCCTTCAAGAAAAGCAGGAAATGAATTTGAAGAAAATCTAACTAAAAGAGGAGCTATATATAAAGCATTTGCACAGGCAGTACCTAATGTACCAGTAATCGATAGTACTCAATGTATAAAAATGGCAACTGGAAAATGCGGGATCTGTGAAAAACTTTGTATGGCAAAAGCCATAGATTTTACTCAAAAAGATGAAATTATTGAAGAAAAATATGGAGCTATAGTAGTAGCTACTGGATATGACCTTATCAATCTTGAGAAGTTAGGTGAATATAATTATTCTCACCCTAATGTAATAACTTCGCTGGAATTTGAAAGACTTACAAATGCAGCAGGACCTACTCATGGAAAATTCCTTAAACCTTCAGATCATACAAAACCTAAAAAAGTAGTTTTTGTACAATGTGTTGGTTCAAGAGATACAAGTGACAGAGGAAAACCTTACTGTTCAAAAATCTGTTGTATGTATACAGCAAAACATGCAATGCTTCTTAGAGATAAATATCCAGATATTGAGGCATATGTATTCTATATAGATGTGAGAACGCCTGGTAAAAACTTTGATGAGTTCCAAAGAAGAGCAGTCGAAGAATATGGAGTTCAATATATCAAAGGTATGGTTGGAAAAGTATTCCCAGAAGGGGATAAATTAATGGTAAATGGTGTAGATGCACTTACTGGGCAGACAGTTGTTATAGATGCTGATATGGTAGTACTGGCAGCAGCTACAAGAGCTAAGGATGATGCAGTAGCTTTAAAAAGAAAGCTTAACATCAGTACAGATACAAACAATTTCTTTACAGAGGCACATCCAAAACTTAAACCAGTAGAAACTGCTTCAGCAGGAATATATTTAGCAGGAGCTTGCCAAGGACCTAAAGATATTCCTGAAACAGTAGCACAGGCCAGTGCAGCAGCAGCAAAAGCAATAATTCTGCTTTGCAAAGATAAACTTGTAAATAACCCTTGTGTATCTTCTGTAAATACTGACCTATGCAGTGGATGTGGTCAATGTGCACAGATGTGTCCATATGATGCTATCTCTCTAAAAATGACTGATATCAGAGATCATGGAAAAGTTGTAAGAAGATTAGTAGCAACAGTAAATGATGCACTATGTCAAGGATGTGGAGGATGTACAGTATCTTGCCGTCCAGGAGCAATTGACCTTAGAGGATTCTCAAATAAACAAATTATGGCGGAGGTAGATGCAATATGTCGTCTGTAGAAAAAGTAGAAAAAGAAGAATTCAAACCTTTGATAGTTGCATTTTGCTGTAACTGGTGTAGTTATGCAGGTGCAGATCTAGCAGGGACAAGCAGATTGAACTACCCTGCTAATGTAAAAATAATTCGTGTTCCATGCTCTTGCAGAGTAAATACTAACTTCATAATCCGTGCTTTCCAAAAAGGTGCAGATGGAGTAGTCATTGCAGGATGTCACCCAGGGGACTGTCACTACTCAACAGGAAACTATTACACAAGACGTCGTTTCTCTGTATTCATCAATCTTCTTGAGTATATGGGAATAGAAAAAGAACGTTTCAAAATAGACTGGATATCAGCTGCAGAAGCAAATAAGTTTGCTACAGTAATGAATGAAGTATTGGAAAACGTTCATAGACTTGGACCAAATAAAAAGTTGAGGGATGGTAGATGGAAATAATGACTGAAAAAATTAGAGAAATAGCTAAAGAAGCACTTTCAAGTAATAAAGTCCAAATGGTAATTGGTTGGGAAAAAGGAGACTTTTCATTTGAATCTATACCAGTTTTCATCACTGATGCTGAACAGGCTGACAAACTTGTATTAGATGTTTACTGTATAAATAACCTGAGCAAATACCTTATGGAGCAAACACAGAAATATGAAAAAATTGGAATATTTTTAAAAGGATGCGATTCATTAGGATTAAACCAGCTATTAAAAGACCATAGAATAGACAGAGAAAAAATTTATATATGGGGAGTTCCATGCAGTGGAATGGTTGATTCTAAAAATAATAAATATACAAAATGTGAAACTTGTCTTCACCCTACTCCAGTGGTATATGATGAATTACTGGGGGAGGAAATAACTTCTGAAATTGATCCTGAAGAAAGATTCAGAGAAGTAAAAGTACTTGAAAATATGACTGCTGATGAAAGATATGAATTCTGGAGTAATGAATTTTCAAGATGTATCAGATGTAATGCCTGTCGTAATATATGTCCAGCATGCAGTTGTGTAAAATGTGTATTTGATAATGATGAGATAAATGTTTTAGGAAAAGCTAATGTAGCTCCTGAAAATGGATTCTTCCACTTAACAAGAGCTTACCATGTAGCTGGAAACTGTGTGGACTGTGGAGAATGTGCAAGAATATGTCCTGCTCATATCAGACTTGATTTATTAAATAGAAAAATAATAAAAGATATTAATGAAACTTATGGAACATGGGAAGCAGGACTTGATTCTGAAACTCCAGCACCATTGGTATCATATACTCTAGAAGATAAAGATAATTTTGCAGTAAAAAAAGGAGGTAAATAATGAAAAAAGTATTAAAAAGCAGATTGCCAGAATTATGGGAAGCTATTAATAATAATTTTGATTTATTTCTTCCAATGGAAAATGGTACTCTTGTAAATTTTGGAAGTTATACAGTTGATAAAAATGTAAGATTAGATGTACTTAAGACAAATTCATCTGTGAAAGAATTTGTTTTTCCACAAACTGAAACATATTTAAAATTTAAGAATACAAGGAAAAAACTTGAACTGACACCAGTAAATGTAGTGGGAAGAGATTATGTACTTTTTGGTGTAAGAAACTGTGATGCAGCAAGTTTTAAAATAATGGATAACATATTTCTGAGAGAACCAGTAGACACATATTATAGAGCCCATAGAGAAAAAGGAATCATAGTAACTATGGCATGTAATTCACCAGAAGAAACTTGTTTCTGCAGTGCTTTTGGAATAGATGCGGCTGAAGCTTCACCAGCTTCTGATATAGTTACTTGGGATATGGGAGACTATATCTTATGGGAAACTAAAAGTGAAAAAGGAGAAAAACTTACAACTTCTGTATCTTCTATACTTGAAGAAGCTGAAGATATAAGTGCTCTTGAAATACTAAAAAAAGAAATTAAAGAGAAAATGGAGTCACTTCCTTTAAGAGAACTTGATCCAAAAAAAATAACAAAGGAACAGCAGGAGCTTTTTGATATGGAAGATTTCTGGGGAGATATCAGCAAAAAGTGCCTTGCATGTGGTTCTTGTACATTTGTATGTCCAACTTGTCACTGCTATGATGTAAAAGATTATGATGGAGGAAATGCTGGAGAAAGATATAGATGTTGGGACTCTTGTATGATATCAGACTTTACTCGTATGGCTCATGGAAATCCAAGAACCAATCAATTACAGAGAGTAAGACAAAGATTTATGCACAAACTTGTATATTATCCAAAAAATCATGAGGGAATGTACTCTTGTGTAGGATGTGGAAGATGTGTTGAGAAATGTCCTGTGGGATTAAATATTGTAAGAGTAATAAAAAGATTGGGGGAGGAATAATATGAGTTGTGGTTGCGGATGTCATGATCATGACAATGATCCTTTAATGCCTAAAGTGGCAATAATAACTAATATCAGAAGAGATACTCCTGATGTTACTACATTTAGAATAGAGAGCCCAGAAGGAGGAAAACCTTTTGACTTTATGCCAGGTCAATGTGCTATGCTGTCAGTTCCTCCAATAGGAGAAGCTATATTTTCTATAACTTCATCTCCTACTGTAAAAGATTATATGGAGTGCAGTATAAAAAAATGCGGAATAGTAACTGACTATATACACCAGCTTGAAGAAGGAGCTGAAATTGGTATAAGAGGACCATATGGAAATAACTTTCCTGTAGAAGAAGCAGATGTATTGAAAGGTAAAGACCTTCTGTTTATAGCTGGAGGGATAGGGCTTGCTCCTCTTCGTTCAGTTATTAACTATGTAATGGATAACAGAGAAAACTATGGAAAAGTGGATATCGTTTATGGTTCACGTACTCCAGATGATCTAGTACATCAAAATGATATTTTCAAAGTATGGCCTGCTCAGAAAGATACAAATGTACATCTGACAGTAGACAGAGAATTTGAAGGATGGGATGGACATGTTGGATTTGTACCAAACTATGTAAAAGAGCTTGGACTTGACAATAATAAGGTTGCTCTTGTGTGTGGACCTCCAATCATGATCAAATTTGTACTTCAAGGTTTGGAAGAAATCGGATTTAAGAAAGAACAAGTATTCACTACATTGGAACTTAAAATGAAATGTGGTGTAGGAAAATGCGGACGTTGCAACATTGGAGATAAATATGTCTGCAAAGATGGCCCAGTATTTAGATGTGACGAAATTTTAGAACTTCCAAATGAATATTAATATTGAGAAAAAATCATAGTAAGGAGAGATAAATGGCTGAAAAGAAAATGGTTGATATATATATATTAGGTAAAAAATATACTGTACCTTCAACTCTAACAATAATGGATTCTATGGAATATGCAGGATATCAGCTTATAAGAAGCTGTGGATGCAGATCAGGATTCTGTGGAGCTTGTGCTACTGTATATAGAGTGCAGGGGCAAAGTGAACTTAAAGTAACTCTTGCTTGTCAAAGTGAAGTAGAAGATGGAATGTATCTTACACAAATTCCTTTCTTCCCAGGAAAAAAAGCAGTTTATGATATGGATAAGGTGGAAGCATCTGCTGATACTATGGTGGAAAATTATCCTGAAATCTATAAATGTATAGGATGTAATGCTTGTACAAAAGGATGTTCTCAAGGAATCAATGTAATGCAGTATATCGCATATGCACAAAGAGGAGAATTTGAGAAATGTGCTCATGAATCATTTGACTGTGTAGGATGTGGAATATGTGCATCAAAATGTCCTGCTGGAATAACTCATTACAATGTAGGACTTTTAGCTCGTCGTATTACTGGAAAACATATAGCTCCTAAGAGTAAACATTTAATTGAAAGAGTTGAAGAAATCAATGCTGGAAAATTAGATGCAGAATTAGATGAAATGATGAATAAAAGTATAGATGAACTTAAAGATCTATACAATCACAGAGATATCACTAAATAGTAGGAATGGAGGTTTTTAATAGATGTATACGGCAGAAATGAGAGAATTAATAAAAAAGGTTGAGGCAACTCGTCCAAGCAGAATGGGGCATGATTTTCCAAGATTATCTCCAGAAGCTAAATTAGAAATATTAAGAAATAATCACCCAGACTATGTGGAAAGTGGATTTAGACCACTTAATCTTGGAGTAAATTCTGGAGATAAAGTACCTTTGGAACTGGCTGATCTTATAGAAGCAAAAAGCAGAGTGGAATTAGATAAAGTAGACCTTAATAGAATAGACTATGATGTAGATGTCCTTATAATAGGAGCAGGGGGAGCAGGAGCTGCTGCTGCACTGGAAGCACACAATGCTGGAGCAAAAGTAATGATAGCTACTAAACTTCGTTTTGGAGATGCTAACACTATGATGGCTGAGGGAGGAATCCAAGCTGCTGATAAACCAGATGATTCACCTGCTAGACACTACCTAGATGTATTAGGTGGAGGACACTTCACAAATATTCCTGAACTGGCAAAAGCATTAGTACATGATGCACCAGGAGCTATCCAATGGCTTAATGAACTTGGAGTAATGTTCGATAAGGAAGAGGATGGAACTATGCATACACAGCATGGTGGAGGAACTTCAAGAAAAAGAATGCATGCTGCTGCTGACTACAGTGGAGCAGAAATAATGCGTGTACTTAGAGATGAAGTAAGAAATAAAGGTGTAGAAGTAATAGAGTTTTCACCAGCAGTAGAACTTATAAAAGATACAGATGGAAAAGTAGCAGGAGCTGTATTATACAATCTTGAAACTAAAGAATACTCAGTAGCAAAGGCTAAAACTGTAATCTTGGCTACAGGAGGAGCAGGAAGACTTCATTATCATGGATTCCCTACTTCTAATCACTATGGGGCAACAGCTGATGGACTAGTATTAGGATACAGAGTAGGAGCAGAACTTGCTTTTGCTGATACTATTCAATATCACCCTACAGGAGTTGCATTCCCATCACAAATATTTGGTGCTCTAGTAACTGAAAAAGTAAGAGGACTTGGAGCAACTCCTCTTAACATAGATGGTGAGCAGTTTGTATATCACTTGGAAACAAGAGATATTGAAGCATCTGCTATCATCAATGAATGTAATGTAAAAGGAAAAGGAATTCCTACACCGACTGGAGAAGTTGGAGTATGGCTTGACACTCCACTAATCGACATGATACATGGAGAAGGAACATTGGAAAAAAGACTTCCTGCAATGTTTAGGATGTTTGAAAAATTTGGAATAGATATGAGAAAAGAACCAATTCTTATCTACCCGACACTTCATTATCAAAATGGAGGACTTCTAATCAATGATAAAGGGGAAACTAAAATAGAAAACCTATTTGTAGCTGGGGAATGTGCTGGAGGAATCCACGGAAGAAACAGACTTATGGGAAATTCATTGTTAGATATAATAGTATTTGGGCGTAGAGCTGGTAAAAATGCCGGAACTAAGAGTAAAGAGGTTGAAGTAAAAGACCTTACACTAGATCATATAGCAGAATATCATGAAGCATTAAAAGCAAATGGAGTAGAAACTGACAGAGTATCTCCTATGCTGCTTCCTCGTTACAGACATGGTGCAGATAAACAAAACTAAAATATAAAGGGGGAACAAAATGAATTTTATCGTTGCAATTTTGGTTATAGTGGCAGTTGGATATCTTATTGTTAAAAAGTATTATGCACAAGGGGTTCTACTGCTTGGGGGAGCTATACTTTTATTAGCTGCTGTGGTTTTTAACGGAACTCCTATTCTTGCAAAAGGTGGAACAGGATCACTTTATCTTGATGTATTTGCCCAGCTGAAAGCTAACTTTATCAAGACTACAGGAAGTCTTGGAATAGCTATCATGATAGTATCAGCATTTGCTAAATACATGGACCATATAGGAGCGAGTAAAGCTCTTGTAAAGGTTGCTATTAAACCTCTACAAAAACTTAACTCTCCATATATAGTACTTGCATTATCGTATGTAGTAGGTCAAATACTTAATGTATTCATACCAAGTGCATCTGGACTTGGAGTACTTTTAATGGTAACTGTATATCCTATTGTTGTATCTCTTGGAGTATCGCCTCTAGCAGCAACTGCAGTAATAGGAACATCAGCTTGTCTTGACCTGGGACCTGCTTCTGGAAATGCTGTTCTAGCTTCTAAGACAGCAGAGATGGATGCAGCTCTATACTTTGTTGATTATCAAATTCCAGTGGCAATAGTTACAGTTATTGTTATTACAGTTATTCATTATTTTGTAAATAAAGCTATGGATAAGAAAATGGATTTAGTAGAAAAAGCAAAAGAAGAAGCTGAGTTTGAAAAAGAAATGGGTACTGAAGGAAAAGTTCCTGGGTTCTATGCTTTTTTACCTATTATTCCATTGATTATAATACTTATGTTCAGCCCATTAACTGGAAGCAGTATCAAAGTGGATGTTGTAGAAGCTATGTTTATGAGTATTGGTTTGAGTATGCTTATTGAAGGTATTAGAAGAAAAGCATTTAAAAGTACTCTTGCTGAATTGAAAATAGTGTTTACAGCAATGGGAAGTCAATTTGCAAATGTTATCACTCTGATTGTAGCTGGAGAATTCTTTGCTCTTGGACTTACAAAAATAGGAGTTATATCAGCTCTTATTGATTCAACTAAGTCAGCAGGACTTGGACCTCAGCCAATGATTCTAGTAATGACTGCAATAATAGCGATTTCTTCTATCCTTATGGGTTCTGGAAATGCACCATTCTTCGCTTTTGCTGCATTAGCACCAGCAGTAGCAGCATCAGTTGATCTTAATCCAATTGTTATGTTAATGCCAATGCAGTTAGCAGCAGGAATAGCAAGAAGCATTTCTCCTATTACTGCAGTTATTGTTGCAGTTGCAGGTATCTCTGGAGTATCTCCATTTGATGTTGTAAAAAGAACAGCTGCTCCAATGATTGGAGGACTTTTAGCAGTTCTTATCACTAACATGATTCTATTTGGATAATATTTAAAAAATAAGGGGGACACATAGAAATGGATATGAAAAAATATTTAGCAGATTTAGAAAAATTAGTAAACATCGACTGTGGAAGCAATGTACCTGAAGGGGTACAGGAAGTTACAGAATTTTTCAAGAAAGAACTTGAAAATGACTGGATACTTAAAGTATATCCTCAAAATGATGGAAAGAACCCTGTATTAGTAGCTAAAAACAGAGATAGTGAAGATATAGACCTTATGTTCCTAGGACATAATGATACTGTATTCCCTAAAGGAACTGTACCAGCATGGTCATACAAGCTTGAAGGAAATATAGCAACAGGAGCAGGAGTATATGATATGAAATCTGGGGTGCTTTCTATGATAGAAGTTGCTAAAGAATTCAAAAATGAAGATATTACTATTGCCCTTGTAATGAATACAGATGAAGAAATCAGTTCTCGATATTCAAGACCTGTAATAGAAGAAATAGGGAAGAATGCAAAATATGCAATGGTATTTGAACCAGCTCGTAAAAATGGAAATGCTGTAATAGAAAGAAAAGGACTTGTAAAATATAAAGTTGAGTTCTTTGGAAAATCTTCTCATGCAGGAAACTATCCACAAGAGGGAATCAATGCTATTCTTGAAGCTTCTCGTTGGGTAACTGAAATATCTAAACTTCATAACTGGGATATAAAGAATTCACTTAATGTGGGGCTTATAGAAGGTGGAAGCGGAGTAAATATCGTTCCTGATTATGCTTGCATCAAATTTGAAGGAAGATCTCACCAAGTAGAATTCTTTGAAACTATCAGAAAAACTATGGAAGAGTTAAAAGCAAATCCATTAGTTGAGGGAATCAAAATAGAACTTGAAGAAATTGGATATAGACCACCATTAGTACTAAATGATAAATCAGCTACACTTCGTGATCTTTTTGATGAGAGCAAAGCTGAAATGGGAATAAAATATGACTGGGAAGTAGCTGGAGGATGTTCTGATGGTAACTTCTTAGGAGTACTAGGTGTAGGAGTAGTTGATGCTGTAGGTCCTGTGGGGGGAGAAGCTCACAGCAAAAACGAATATTTAGACATATCTACTATTGAAGAAAGAATTAACTTGGCTAAGGCTGTAGTTAGAAAAATGATTGATAGAAAGATAATATAACAACAGAATAGAGGGTTTAAAATTAGGAAAAGGCTGTTTTAGGACAGCCTTTTTTGTATAAAAAACAGAAAAAATCACAGAATATTTCTGTGAAAAATTAATTTGTAGTAATTTTATTAATTTAATCAGAAGCATATTTTTTTAGATTTTCCATATCATAAATTATTATATTGCCATTTTTATCTCTATTTAAGATATTTTCTTTTTTTAGAATAGTAAGAACTTTTGTGACAGTAACTCTGTGCAAAGAATTTATAGAAGCAATTTCTTCATGAGAAATGTTAAGAGTAATATTGATAAACTCACTATTTTTCTTTCCATATTTTTTAGCAAAATAATATAAAAATCTACAAATTTGCTTTTCAGGTTTAGAAAAGGAAATTTCAGCTATTTGATGGCACAGTATTCTTATTTTTTCTGCCATATTTTTTCCCATATCAATATAAATATCAGGATGACCCTTTAAAATTTCACGAAATATTTCTCTGGAAAATCTGTAAACACAACAATCAGTGACTGCTACAATGGAAGCATTTGACTCATACTCATGAAAAAAAGGAACCTCACATATAAGGCTGTCACTTATATTGTACCAGAAAATTTTTTCCATCCCATTTGAGTTGATAAGAGATACTTTAACAGTTCCCTTTGAAAGATACATAATTTCATTACATACTTCACCTTGCTTTGATAAAATTTCTCCTTTTTTAAAAATTTTAAATTTAGCTAGAGAAATGTACTTTTTTAAGCTTTGTGCAGAATGGTTATTATTTATCCATGGAAGCAAAGATACTTCAGATAAATCATCTTTTTTTCTATCCATAAGACACTTCCTTTTTTATATGAAATACATTGCACATGACTCATTAAGTATAAATATAATTTTTAAATTTATAAAATTTAATCTAACTTGCTGAGTCATTTGCAAATATATTATAGCTTTTATTTTCTTATTCGTATACTCCTAAATCTTTTGCAGAAATTACATTTCCTTTATAATTTTCTCTGACTTCTTTCATTATTTCTTTTTCTACTTCTTCTATTTTATTAGATAGTTCAGAATCATTTCCATTTATTGTATCTATCATATATAACTGATGGTACATAACAAGGAGATTAGGCTTTATTTTAGAAGCTATTTCTCCTAATTCTATAGCAGAGGTATGAACAGATGTATGATATTTTTTCCATTGTGGAGATCTAGAATGCACGCCTTGTGTATAGTATACTTCATGAACAAGGATATCACAATCCTTAGCAGCATTGATAAGATTTTCACAAGGAGATGTATCTCCAGAAATTACTACAATCTTATCAGGAGTTTTAAATTTGTAGGCATAAGATTCAAAAGAACCATGAATAACAGGAATAGCTTCTACTGTTACAAATTCATCTTTATAGATTTCTCCTGGTGATATTTCATCAACTTCAACTTTTATTCCTTCTTTATTTGCCTGTTCTAAACCAAATATACGCTCATTTATATCAGCTGAGTATGCAGCAAGAATATGAGTTGTCATATCATTTAATCCTTTTGGACCAAATACTTTTAAAGGTTCATTTCTTTCTAATACCCAAGGAGAAAGAATTAAATCAGAATATCCTCCACTATGATCTGAATGGAGATGAGTTAGAAAAGCTCTTTTAAGATTAGAAACCTTTAGAGCATCTATACCTTGTCTATATGCTTGAGCTGCTCTTCTGACAAGACCAGGACCAAAGTCAACAAGATAGGAATTTTCTCCTACAATTACAGCTACACATGGACCTGAACGATCAGGATCTGCATTGGGAGTTCCTGTTCCAAGAACAACAACTTTAGTTTCAATTTTCATAATGATATCACTCCTTTTATTTTGTAGTTCATTTTAATTTTTATTAATTTTGGTAATTGTAAATCCAGTAAATCCGTATGCTAAATTAATTATTACAGTCATAAATACAAAGAATAAATAAGGAATAAATTTAGAAGGTTCAACTCCTAAAATATTAGAAGCAAAAATACAAGGGACACTCCAAGGAACTAGATTAATTCCAATAGCTCCTATTGATTGAGCTACTCTAGCTAAATTTTTAAGATGAAGATTTCTAGCTTTAAATTCTGGAACAAACATCCTTGCAGGAAGGAGAATAGCAAGAAGTTGAGCTCCAGTAGCAAAAGCAACTGCAAATCCACTTAAAACAGTAAGAAGTATGAGCTGTCCATCACTTTTTATAAATTTCATAACAGATTTAAGTATTGTATTTAAAAAACCAACTTTTTCTAAAATACCTCCAAGAGCAGTAGCAAGAAGCATAAGAATAATAGTACTTCCCATTGAAACTATTCCTCCACGTGAAAGGAGGCTATCTATCATTTGAATACCAGTATTACTTTTATATCCAAATGTCATTGCATTTAAAACCAGTCTGAAATCTGCTTTTTGTAGAACTAAAGCACTTATTCCACCAAGAATCGAAATAGTTATCAATGAAGGAACTGCTGGAAATTTCTTTATTGAAAAAACTATCGTTATTATGGGAAAGACTAAAAGGAGAGGATTAATATTGAAAGACTGTGAAATTCCATTATAAATAAGGGCTATTTCTTCAGTACTTATAGAAATAGATTCAACATGTTTTATACCTACAAAATAAAACATAACAATAGAAATAAGAAATGCTGGAATTCCTGTTAAAATTATATGACCAATTAATTCAAATAAATCACATCCAGCCATAGCTGAAGCGAGATTAGTAGTATCTGAAAGAGGAGACATACTATCTCCAAGGTAGGCTCCAGAGATTATAGCTCCTGCAAGAAGAGGTGGAGGAAATCCCATTCCAATTCCTGTAACCATAAGAGCGAGACCTACAGTAGCAATTGAAGTGAATGAAGTACCAGTAGAAATAGCAATTATTCCTGTAACTGCTGCTGCTGCAGGAACAAAAATTGAAGGGCTGATTATTTTTAGACTATAATAGATTAATGCTGGAATAACTCCTCCCACTATCCAAGAACCAATTATAGTTCCAACTATGAGCAATATGAAGAAAGCAGGTAGTGCTCTTGAAACACCTTTAACTAAACTTTTTTGTAATTCATCATATGAGAAGCCTAAATATATTCCTATAAGGACAGCTACCATGATGCTGCATATAATAGGAAGATACATACCAGCTCCCCATTTCATAACTGACATAAGAGCAAAAAATACCACTGTAATTATTGGAAGCAAGGCTAAGGGCAGAGATAATTCTTTTTTTCTCATAAACATTTCCTCCTGATTTTTATAGTTTTTGCTTAAGTTAATATTTTTCATATTTATATGCTAACATATTTTTTGATTTTTTTATGTAGTTCAAACTACAAATGCAATTATTTTGTTTGAAAATAATTCGAATTATATTGTATATATATTTTTTGTATAAAAATATTATAATGTAATAGTTTATATTTTAGAAAGAATTTATATTTAATTAATCTTAGTTAGCAGATAAAATAACTATTAATTAAAGGGATATTATAGGCTGAAAAATAATAGTTATGTTACTTATGACAATTTTTACTGCATATTTTTGTTTTTTATAATATATCCTGTGAAAAAATATTATGTTACGATATACGAAATTAGATAATTATGTTTTAATAACTAAGAATTTATCCTATTAAACTATAATAATTGGAGGAAAATTTTATGGAAAAGAAGGGCACACCAAAAGTAGTAAAAATGGATGTATATCCAATAGCAGGATATGATAGTATGCTTCTGACACTCAGTGGATGTCATGCACCATATTTCACAAGAAATGTAGTAGTTTTGGAAGATGAAACTGGAAATAAAGGAATTGGGGAAATACATGGAGGGGAAGCTATAACAGAAATGCTTGAAAGCTACAAGCCAATAGTAGTAGGAGCAGAGATAGCTGACTATAGACAGGTTATAACAAACATAAGACAGAATGGACAGAAAGCTAAAGGGGACAGTGGAGAAGGACTTCAAGGATTGAATATAAGCAATTTGAAATTTGTAGTTCAGGCTGAAGCTGCTGTAGAATGTGCTATGCTGGATTTATTAGGAAAATATGTAAATAAACCTATGGCATCTTTATTAGGAGATGGAGGAATTCAGAGAAGAGAAGTTCCTTTCCTAGGTTATTTATTTTATATAGCTGATACAAAGAAAACAGATCTTCCTTATTTGGTAGAGAGTGACTGTAAAGACAAATGGGAAGAAGTGAGAAGAAAAGAAACTCTCACTCCAGAAGGAGTAGTAGAACAAGCAAAAGCTCTTTATGAAAGATATGGATTTAAAGATTTTAAATTAAAAGGTGGAGTATTAAAAGGAGAGGAGGAAATGAAAGCTGTGGAGGCTCTTCATGCTGCTTTTCCAGAAGCAAGAGTAAATATCGATCCAAATGGAGCATGGACTTTAGAGGAAGCTATAAGATTATGTAAAGATAAAAATAATGTAGTAGCATATATGGAAGATCCATGTGGACCAGAAGCTGGATTTTCAAGCAGAGAGATAATGGCAGAATTTAAAAATGCTACTGGGTTAAAAGTTGCAACAAATATGATAGCTACTAACTGGAGGCAGTTCTATCATGCAGCTGCTTTAAAATCAGTAGATATAATACTTGCTGACCCTCATTTCTGGACATTAAATGGAAGTGTAAGAATGGCATATATATTGAAAGATTGGGGATTGACATGGGGATCACACTCAAACAATCACTTTGATATAACTTTGGCAACATTTGCTCAAGTAGCAGCAGCTGCACCAGGAAAGATTACACCTGTAGATACTCATTATATATGGCAGGATGGACAGGGAATTACTAAAGAATCTCCTGTGATAAAAGATGGAGTTATAAAGATAACTGACAAGCCAGGGCTTGGAGTAGAAATAGATATGGAAAAATTATTGAAAGCTCATGAGCTGTATAAAACAATGCCAGCTAAATTCAGAGATCGTGATGATGCACTGGCAATGCAGTATTTAATAAAAGACTGGAAATATGATTCTAAAAAACCTTGTATGGTTAGATAGGGAAGGAGAGATTTATGGGTAACAAAAGTTTAAATTGGGAAAGTAAAGATACAATATTAGGAATAATTATGCTTTTATGCGGGACAGTATATGGAATATTAGTGCTTCAAATACCTGGGACAAGATCACAATTATTTGATTCAAGATTTGTACCATCACTTATCAGTGTCTTGATTATAGCAGTTGGAGTACTTCAAACTGGAAGAGGGCTTAAAACTCCAAAGGGAGAAGCAGAAAAGAAAGACTTTGATACAAAAACAGTAGTATGTACATTTGCTTTGATAGCTCTATATATTTTACTTTATTCTGGTATAGGATTCATCATAACAACATTTGTATTCCTTTTCTTGGAAATGAATATATTGACGCCAAGCTATGTTAAGAAAAATCAAATAGTTTATTTGATAATTTCTCTTCTCTTTTCAGTGGGAATATACTATCTATTTTATTTTGGATTCAGCATCTTCCTTCCTGGAGGATTACTAGATGCATTTTTATAGAAAATAAGGGAGGGGACAAGAAATGTTTGAATTGTTTGGAGAAGGGCTGTTGACAGCATTACAACCATATACACTTATACTTATGCTGATAGGAACTGCTGTAGGAATAGTATTTGGAGCGGTACCAGGATTATCTACAGTAATGGGATTGGTTTTAGGACTGCCCTTTACATATGCAATGTCACCAGCAGTTGGAATTTGTTTTTTAATATCACTATATATTGGGGGAACTTCTGGAGGACTTATTTCAGCAATATTGATAGGGATCCCAGGAACACCATCATCAATAGCTACATGTTTCGATGGACTTCCAATGAAAAATAATGGACGAGTTATGGAAGCACTTGGAATGGGAGTAGTATTTAGTTTTATAGGTACAGTAGCGAGTACTTTAGCACTTGTATTTATTTCGCCACTTCTTGCAAAAGTGGCATTACAGTTTGGACCACATGAATATTTTGCAATAGCTATGTTTGCAATTGTATTGATAACTTCATTGGCAGGAAGTTCATTACCAAAAGCATTCTTTGCAGCATTTATGGGAATAGGATTTGCAACAGTGGGATTGTCACCAACAGATGCTGTAAAAAGATTTACATTTGGAAGTCCTCAGTTAGTAGGAGGATTTAATACTTTAACAGTATTGATAGGGCTTTTTGCTATAACAGAGATACTTCTTACATCTGAAACTATTAAATTTTCCACTAAACAGGAAAAAATAGAAGTAAATATGAAAGATGTAAAAGGATTTGGATTTTCTGTAAAAGATTTTTTAGCACAAAAATGGAATGCTTTGGTAGCTTCTGTTATTGGAATAGTTATAGGAATAATACCAGGTATTGGAGGATCTACTTCTAACTTGATTGCATATAATGTTATAAAAAGCAGATCTAAATATCCTGAAAAATTTGGAACTGGAATACCTGATGGTGTTGTTGCGTCTGAAACTTCAAATAATGCCTCTGTAGGAGGAGCAATGATACCTCTTCTTACTTTGGGAATACCAGGAGATGGAGCTACTGCAGTTCTTCTTGGAGCTTTCATGGTACATGGTATTGTTCCAGGTCCATTATTATTTAAAAATAATGCTTCACTGGTATTTGCAATATTTGCAGCTATGTTTATAGGAGCTTTCCTTATGTTGATAGTAGAGTTCTTTGGATTGAGAATATTTGCTCAGGTGTTGAGAGTACCCAAATATATACTACTTCCTATTGTTATAGTATTTACAACAGTTGGAGCTTTTGCTCTTGCTAGCAGAACATTTGATGTTATAGCTATTCTAGTATTTGGTATATTAGGATATATATTTGTTAAATTTAAAGTGCCTCAATCACCATTTATAATAGGATTTATTTTAGGAAGAATGGCAGAGGAGAATTTGAGAAGAGGACTTATTCTTTCTGATAATAATATATTGAATTTTTTCTCAAAACCAATAGCCAGTGTATTCTTAGTAGCAACTATTCTGTATTTGGGATATATGTTATTTGGATATTGTAAAAAATGCAAAGTAATGAAAACAGCATAAATATATAAAATGGAGGGAGTTATAAATGAAAAAAATTGGAAAAATATTTTTAATGGGATTGTGTGCTGCAACTATATTATCTGGTTGTGGAGGAAAAAAAGATGGTGGAAAAGATGCAGCAGCAGTATGGCCAAATAAACCAGTGGAAGTAGTTCTTCATGCATCAGCTGGAGGAGATACAGACTTTAATGCTAGAACATTTGGAGAGTTCTTTGAAAAAGAAACTAAAAAACCACTAGTGGTAACTAACATGCCTGGAGCTTCTGGGTTGGCAGCTACAGAAAGTATAAAAGCAACACCTGCGAATGGGTACAAAGCTCTGTTTACTCACTCAGGTCCAATGGTAGTAAATTATGTATCTGGAATATCAGATTATGATTTTAAAGAATTTGATGTAGCATGTATTCCAGCAATAGATGGAGGATCAGTATTAGTAGCAAGTAAACAGTCAGGAATCACTTCATTAAAAGATCTTATAGAAAAAAGTCAGGCTAACCCTGAAAGTATTATATATGGAACAGAATTTGGAGGATTCTCACATTTACAAGTACTGATTCTTCAAGATAAAACAGGAGTAAAATTAAAACTTGCAGATATAGGTTCAACATCTGAAAAAGTTACAAATCTCTTAGGTGGAAGAATAGATGTAGCATCTATAGCTTATGGAAGTATAAAAGATTATGTACAAAATGGTGATATGGTAGCTTTGGCTCAATACAATGGAGAGAGAAATCCTTATTTGGGAGATGTACCAACAGCCAAAGAAAGTGGAGTAGATATGGAAATGAATAATCCATATATTATAGCTTTCCCAAAAGGAACTGATCCAGCAATAGTAGCTAAAATGAGCGAAATTGCAGAAAAAGTGGTTGGAACACCTGAATATGCTGAAAAATTGAAAATAGGATTCAGCCAGCAGGCAAAGATATTAACTACAGAGGAAGCAAAAGCATACTTGCAAAAAATAGAAGATGAATATATGCAATATAAAGATGTATTAAGAAATACAACGAAATAATGTTGATAAATAGAGTGGCAAAAAGCTAGATTAAACTTTAGAAATTTGAAAATCAGTGAGAGGTAATCTTTCTGGTAAGAAAAGTTTTAAAATGCTTTTAGCTGCTCTTTTTTTTATGGTGCAGTTATGCTATAATGAATTTAAAATAGAAAACAAAGGGGTAAGAATATGAAGACTTATGGACTTATAGGAGAGAAGCTTGGGCATTCACTTTCTCCTGTCATTCATCAATATATATTTGAAAGATATGAAATAAAAGGATATTATTCTCTCTATGAGGTAGAGAAAAGCAATGCTGAAAATATAATAGAGGGGATGAAGATAATGGGAATAGAAGGAGTTAATATAACTATCCCATATAAAGAAACACTTCTTTCAAAAATAGATTTTTTATCTGAAGAGGCAGAAAAAATAGGAGCTGTAAATGTTCTTAAAGTAAAAGATGGAAAAAGCTATGGATATAACAGTGACTATTATGGATTTATAAGGTTGTTGGAAAGAGGAGATATAGCGATAAAAAACAGAGAATGTGTAGTATTGGGAACTGGAGGAGCAGCCAAGTCTGTAATAACAGCTCTTCATACTCTGGGAGCAAAAAGTATAAAAGTAGTATCAAGAACTCTTTCAAATAAACTTACTGATCTTTTGGAAAAATTTCCATATATTAGTATAGCTATCTATGAAAACTTTTTGGAAGGAGATATTGTAATAAATGCAACACCTGTGGGAATGCATCCAAATATTGGAGTTTCTCCAATAGATGAAACGGTTATAAAAAGATTTAAAGCAGCAGTAGATATAGTTTATAATCCATTGAAAACAGAATTTCTAAAATTAGCTGAAAAAAATGGACTGCAGTGTGCTGATGGACTTTATATGCTTATTGAGCAGGCAGTAAAAGCACAGGAAATATGGCAGGAAACAAAATTTGATGATTCATTGGGAGAGGAACTTTATAGTTATTTAGCAGATAATTTTATAGGATAATAGGGAGAGATATAATGAAAATAATGATATTAAATGGACCTAACTTAAATTTTCTAGGTATAAGAGAGAAAAATATATATGGGGAGGACAATTATCAAAATGTATGTAAATATATTATGGATAAATTTGATAATTGTGATATAGAAATAAATATATTTCAAAGTAATATAGAAGGAGAAATGATAAATATGCTTCAAATGGCATATTTTGAAAAATATGATGGTATAGTTATAAATCCCGGAGCGTATACTCATACTTCAATAGCTCTTTATGATGCAATCAAAAGTATAAATATTCCAACAGTAGAGGTTCATCTTTCAAATATCCATCAGAGAGAGGAGTTCAGACACAAGTCATATACTGCTCCTGCTTGTATAGGACAAATCTGCGGCTTTGGAAAGGAAGGATACATACTTGCCATTGAGGGATTAATCGTTCGTTTATCTGAGCGAAATTTCGACTAACAAACAAAATATATAATTATTGTAGTGTAAATTAAACTTTTCTCTCTTTGTTACATTTACTTTGACAAAATCCAGTATATATGATATCCTAAAAGTAAGGTAATAAAGGACTCATATATACCTGTGATATGGACAGGAGTTTCTACGGCTAACCTTAAAATAGCTGCTATGGGTGAAGTAAACATAGATAATCTTTGTTTTTTGATTTTTTGAAAAAAAGATTTACTTCATCTAAAATAGTATTTGAAATGAAGTAGTAAAAGCAATTTAAAGGAGGATTATACTATGTTATCTCATAAAAGAATAAAAAAGAAAATCGGACAGAATAGAAATAATATAGTAAATCAAACTGAGAATAAAACAAAGGTCTAAGTGTGCACTTAACGGAATGAGTGTGTACTTAGGCCTTTTTAATTATTTATATAAAATTTCAAGGGAGGAAATTTGTGAAAACTGATATTCAAATTGCACAGGAAGCTAAAATAGTCAACATTATGGAAATCGCAAAAAAGATAGGACTTGATGAGGACAGCATCGAACAATACGGGAAATACAAAGCTAAGGTAGATTTGAAAGTACTTAAAAACCTAGAGAATAAAAAAGATGGAAAACTGGTATTAGTTACAGCTATCACACCTACTCCTGCTGGGGAAGGTAAATCAACTGTTACAGTTGGACTTACACAAGCACTTAACAAACTTGGGAAATCTTCTATAGCTGCTCTTAGAGAACCTTCATTGGGGCCAGTATTTGGAATGAAAGGTGGAGCTACTGGAGGAGGATATTCACAAGTTATACCTATGGAAGATATAAACTTACATTTTACAGGAGATCTTCATGCTATTGGAGTTGCTCATAATCTTATAGCAGCTTGTATAGACAATCATATCAATTCTGGAAATGTTTTGGATATAGATCTTACAAAAATAACATGGAAAAGAGTTCTGGATATGAATGACAGAGCACTTAGAAATATAGTGATAGGACTTGGAGGAAAGGCTAACGGAATTCCTAGAGAAAGTTCATTCCAAATCACTGTTGCATCTGAAATAATGGCAGCCTTATGTCTTGCTACATCACTTTCAGATCTTAAAGATAAAATAAGAAGTATGGTATTTGGTTATGCAAGAGATGGAAAAGCTCTAAAAGTAGGAGATCTTAAAATAGAAGGAGCTATTACAGCACTTCTTAAAGAAGCTATCAAACCCAACCTTGTACAGACGTTGGAAAATACACCAGTATTTATTCATGGAGGACCTTTTGCAAATATAGCTCATGGATGCAACTCAATCTTAGCTACTAAACTTGCACTTAAACTTTCTGATTATACAATAACTGAAGCTGGATTTGCTGCTGATCTTGGAGCAGAAAAATTCCTTGATATAAAATGCAGAAAAGGTGGACTTACTCCTAATTGTGTAGTAGTAGTAGCAACTGTAAGAGCTTTAAAGCATCATGGTGGAGCTAAAGAGCTTTCAGAAGAAAATCTTGAAGCATTAGAAAAAGGAATAGCAAATTTAGATAAACACATAGAAAATATGAAAAAATATAATTTACCAGTAGTTGTTGCCATCAATAGATTTGTAAGCGATACTGAAAAAGAACTTGAATTTGTTGATAAGCACTGCAGAGAATTTGGTGTACCTGTGGCTCTCTGTGAAGTGTGGGCTAAAGGAGGAGAGGGAGGAATCGCTCTTGCTCAGGAAGTTCTTGCTCAATTAGAAAAAGGAACTGACAACTATACTCCACTATATGATTTAGATATGAGTATAAAAGAAAAAATAGAAAAAATAGCAAAAGAAATATATGGGGCAGATGGAGTAGAATTTACTGGGCCTGCTAAGAAAATGCTTAAAACTATAGATGAACTAGGATATGGAAAACTTCCAGTGTGTATGTCAAAAACTCAAAAATCATTATCAGATAATGCAGCACTTTTAGGAAGACCTACTGGATTTACAGTATCTGTAAAAGAATTAAGAATATCAGCTGGAGCAGGATTTATAGTAGCTATGGCTGGAGATATAATAGATATGCCTGGACTACCTAAAAAACCAGCAGCTGAATCTATAGATATTGATGAAAATGGAAAAATAGATGGACTATTCTAATTTAACTGAAAGTAAAAAAATTAATAATAAAATATAATCGCAGGGGGCACGATGAACTATCGTATTTATGTTGAAAAGAAAGCTGGATTTGATTTAGAGGCTAAGAGATTAGAAAATGAATTAAAAGAAAGTTTTCAAGATCTAAAACTTTCAAAAGTAAGACTTCTTAATTGTTATGATGTATTTAATATTGAAGCTGCTGAATTAGCAGAAGCTAAAAAGCTTATATTCTCAGAAATAGTTACTGATACTGTAACTGAAACTCTTGATACTAAAGGGGCAAAATATTTTGCAGTAGAATTTTTACCAGGACAGTTTGACCAGAGAGCCGACTCAGCTATGCAGTGTTTGAATCTGATATCTGATAAAAATCAAAATGTATCTGTTACTAGTGGAAGAGTTATTATCCTTGAAGGAGAAATAGCAGAAGCAGATATAGAGAAAGTTAAAAAATATTACATCAACCCAGTTGAGATGAGAGAAAAAGATCTTACTAAATTAGAGATAGAAGAAGGAGAAAAGGCACAAGATGTACCTGTTTTCACTGGATTCATAAACTACAACATGGATGAATTAAAATCTTTCAGAGAAGAGCTTGGACTGGCTATGACATTAGCTGACGTAGCTTTTGTTCAGGAATACTTTAAAAATACTGAAAAAAGAGACCCTACAGAAACAGAAATAAAAGTGTTGGATACTTACTGGTCTGACCATTGCAGACATACTACATTTGAAACAAAAATAAAAGATATAGTATTCCCAAAAACTTCTTTTGGAGATACACTTCAAAAAGCTTTTGATGAATACTTAAAAGCAAGAGAGTTCGTACATGGAGAGAGACTTGAAAAGAAATATATCTCTCTTATGGATATGGCAACTATCTGTGGAAAAGAAATGAGAAAAAGCGGAAAACTTGATGATTTAGAAGTATCTGATGAAATCAATGCCTGCTCTGTATATATTGATGTAGATGTAGATGGACAAATGGAGAAATGGCTTCTTATGTTTAAGAACGAAACTCATAACCATCCTACAGAGATTGAACCATTTGGAGGAGCTTCTACTTGTCTTGGTGGAGCTATAAGAGACCCATTATCAGGAAGATCATATGTTTATCAGGCTATAAGAGTTACAGGCTCTGGTAATCCATTGGAAAAACTTGAAGATACACTTCAAGGAAAACTTCCTCAAAAGAAAATAACAACTGGAGCAGCAAGTGGATATGCAGCTTATGGTAACCAAATTGGACTTACAACTGGACATGTATGTGAAATATATCATGATGGATACAAAGCAAAAAGAATGGAAGTTGGAGCAGTAGTTGGTGCTGTACCAGCTGATTGGGTGAGAAGAGAAAATGCTTCTAAAGGGGATATAGTTATCCTGTTAGGAGGAAAAACTGGAAGAGATGGTTGCGGAGGAGCAACTGGTTCATCTAAAGAGCATACAGGAGATTCGTTGAGATTATGTGGTGCAGAAGTTCAAAAAGGAAATGCACCAGAAGAGAGAAAAATTCAAAGATTATTCAGAAATCCAGAAGTTACTAGACTTATAAAAAAATGTAATGACTTTGGTGCTGGAGGAGTATCAGTAGCTATTGGAGAGTTAGCTCCTGGACTTGATATAAATCTTGATGTAGTTCCTACTAAATATTTTGGACTAAGTGGCACTGAACTTGCTATTTCTGAATCACAAGAGAGAATGGCAGTGGTAATTGAAGCTAAAGATAAAGAAAGATTTATGGAGCTTGCAGGAAAAGAAAACCTTTTGGCAACAGAAGTTGCAGTAGTAACAGACGACAACAGACTTGTTCTTAATTTTAAAGGTAAGAAAATAGTAGATATTTCAAGAGAATTCCTTGATACTAATGGAGTTACTCAAGAAACTACTGTAGAAGTTGAAGATATAAAAGAAAATACTCCATTAAATGCAGTTAATTTTGAAGGAGCAGACATCAAAGACAAATGGATGAATATGCTTTCTTCTTTAAATGTAGCTTCTCAAAAAGGACTTATGGAGATATTTGATGCTACAATAGGAGCAACAACAGTACTTATGCCATTTGGTGGAAAATATCAAATGACTCCTACTGATGTAAGTGTACAGAAAATACCTCTATTAAAAGGAGAAACTGATACAGCTTCTGCTATTACTTGGGGATATGACCCTGTGCTTTCATCTTGGTCGCAATTCCATGGAGGAGCTTATGCAGTAGTTGAATCTCTTGCTAAATTAGTTGCAGTGGGAGCAGATTACAAGTCTGTAAGACTTTCATTCCAAGAATACTTCCAAAAGCTTGGACAAAACCCAATGAACTGGGGAAAACCATTTTCAGCATTGTTAGGAACTATAGAAGCACAAAGAGGATTTGGAATTCCAGCTATTGGTGGAAAAGACTCAATGAGTGGAACGTTCAATGATATTCATGTGCCACCTACACTTATATCTTTTGCAGTAACTCCTGTAAAAGCAAGTGTTGTTATATCACCAGAATTTAAAGCTGCTGGAAATAAAATATACTTAATAAGACATCATATGCTTGATAACTATATGCCAAATATAGATGAACTTAAAGAAAACTTCGAGTTTGTATATGAAAATATTAAAAATGGAACTATCCTGTCAGCAATGACTTTAAAAAGAGGTGGAATAGCTGAAGCTGTAAGTAAAATGACTCTAGGAAACAGAGTTGGAGCTAAAATAGCTGATCTTGGAGAAGAGTTGTTCAAGTTAGGATATGGAACATTTGTAGTAGAAACTTCTAAAGAGCTTACAGGTAAAAATGTAGAGCTGTTGGGAGAAACAATAAAAGAGTACAAGATAGTAGTTGGGGATAAAGAAATCTGCATGACTGAAGGAGAAAAAGTATGGTTGGATAAACTATTCCCAGTATTCCCACACAAAACAATAGAAAAAGTAGAAAATTACATCTGGACACCATATGAAAAGAAAGAAATAATAGTATGTAAAAATAAAATTGCCAAACCAAGAGTATTAGTGCCAGCATTTCCAGGAACTAACTGTGAATATGATTCAGCTAGAGTATTTGAAAAAGCTGGAGCAGAGGCGAACATACTTTTATTTAGAAATATAACTCAAGATTATATCAATGATTCAATTGAAAAAATGGTAAAAGAGATAAATAATTCACAAATACTTATGTTTCCAGGAGGATTTAGTTCTGGAGATGAGCCTGATGGATCAGGAAAATTCATTGCAACTGTACTTACAAATCCTAAGATAGCAGAAGCAATAGCCAAATTCCTAGAAAGAGATGGATTGATACTAGGTATTTGTAATGGATTCCAAGCTCTTGTAAAATCAGGACTTCTGCCATATGGAGAAATTGGAAAAGTTACTGAAAATTCTCCAACTCTTACATTCAACAAGATAGGTAGACACGTTTCTCAAATGGTAAAAACAAAAGTTACTTCAAATAAATCACCATGGCTAGCAGGAATTGAAACTGGAGAGGAATTTGAAATAGCTGTATCACATGGAGAGGGAAGATTCTTCGCCAATGATGAAGTTATCAAAAAACTATTTGAAAATGGACAAGTAGCAACTCAATATGTAAATCTTGATGGAATTCCTACTAATGAGTTTAGATTTAATCCTAATGCCTCTACATGTGCTATAGAAGGAATCACTTCAATAGATGGTAAAGTATTTGGTAAAATGGGACATTCTGAAAGAGCAGGTAAAAATATTTTCAAAAATATCACTGGAAACAAAGAACAAAAGATATTTGAAAATGGAGTTAAATACTTTAAATAGAATTTAAATATTTTAAATAATAGATATTCTCAGGAGGATAGTAAAAAATGAAAGTTGCCATAATATTTGGTAGTAAATCAGATACAGATAAAATGAAGGGAGCAGCTAACTGCCTAAAAGAATTTGGAATTGAGTATTCTGCTCATGTTCTTTCTGCTCACAGAGTACCAGAAAAACTAGAAGAAACATTGGAAAAATTAGAAAAAGATGGATATGAAGTAATAATAGCAGGAGCTGGGCTAGCTGCCCACCTTCCTGGGGTTATAGCATCTAAAACTGTGCTTCCTGTAATAGGAGTACCTATTGAAGCAGCTTTTAATGGAATGGATGCACTTCTTTCAATAGTACAGATGCCTAAATCTATTCCAGTAGCAACAGTTGGAGTTAATAACTCATATAATGCTGGAATGCTTGCAGTGCAAATGCTTTCTTTAAAATGTCCTGAATTAAAAGAGAAACTTGTAAAATTCAGAAAAGATATGAAAGCAAAATTTATAGCTGATAATGAAACTGGAGTAGAGCTATAAAATAATTTGGTAAAAAATTTTTAATTTTAAATACATTAATTATTTCTAGGAGGAAAAAGAGAAATGTCTGCACAAAAAAAAGAGTTTATTTATGAAGGAAAAGCTAAACAAGTATATTCAACTGATGATGAGAACCTAGTTATTATTCATTACAAAGATGATGCAACAGCAGGTAATGGAGCAAAAAAAGGAACTATCGAAAATAAAGGGATAATGAACAATAAAATAACTGCTATGTTATTTGAAATGCTTGAAAAAAATGGTATCAAAACTCACTTAGTAGAAGTACTTAATGACAGAGATCAACTTTGCCAAAAAGTAAAAATATTTCCTTTAGAAGTAATAGTAAGAAATGTTATAGCTGGATCAATGGCTAAAAGAGTAGGGGTAGAAGAGGGAACTAAACCTGTAAATACCATATTTGAAATTTGCTATAAAAATGATGCTTATGGAGACCCATTAATAAATGATCACCATGCAGTTGCATTAGGACTTGCTACTTATGAAGAGTTAGCTGAAATCTATAGAATAACTGGGCAAATCAATGACTTATTAAAAAATTCTTTTGATAAAATTGGAATTACTTTAGTTGACTTCAAAATAGAATTTGGTAAAAACAGCAAAGGAGAAATCCTTCTTGCAGATGAAATCACTCCAGATACTTGCAGATTATGGGATAAAGAAACTGGTATGAAATTAGATAAAGATAGATTCAGAAGAGATTTAGGTGGAATCGAAGAAGCATATATTGAAGTCTTAAAAAGATTGGGGGCTGAATAATGAACTGCACAGAAATGATGTTAGCAAAGGACAAAATGGAAGAGGAATGTGGAGTTTTTGGAGTATACAGCAAAACTCAAAAAGAAGTTTCACAATTAACTTACTATGCCCTATATGCTCTTCAACACAGGGGACAGGAAAGTGCAGGGATAACTGTTTCAAATAATGGAGAACTGATAACTTATAAAGGAATGGGGCTTACAGCTGATGTATTTACCCAAGAAACTTTGAACAACCTTCAAGGGAACGCAGCAATAGGACATGTAAGATATTCTACTACTGGTGAAAGCAAAATAGAAAATGCGCAGCCTTTAGAAAGCAGATTTAAACTGGGACAGATAGCAGTTGCTCACAATGGAAATCTGACTAATACTAAAGTAATAAGAGAATTGCTGGAAGATGGAGGAGCTACATTTACTTCAACTACTGACTCAGAAGTAATAATAAAAATGGTAGCCAGAAAAGCTATGAATGGGTTTGAAGAAGCTATCAGAAGTACAGTTGGAGCTATAAAAGGAGCTTATGCTCTGGTAATATTAGCAGACAACAAACTTATAGGAGTAAGAGATCCATATGGAATCAGACCTTTATGTCTTGGAATGAATGATGAGGGAGATTATTTCCTTGCTTCTGAATCATGTGCTATAGATTCTATAGGTGGGCATTTGATAAGAGATGTAGAAGCTGGAGAAATGGTAATCATAGATGAAACAGGAGTTAAATCAATCAGATATGCTGAAAATAATAAAGTAGCACCTTGTTCATTTGAGCATATTTACTTTGCAAGACCTGATAGTATTATAGATGGAATAAATGTATATGAAGCAAGAGTAAAAGCTGGAAGACTTCTGGCTAAACAGATGAAAATTGAAGCTGATATCGTTATTGGAGTACCAGATTCTGGAATACCAGCAGCTATTGGATATGCTGAAGAAAGTGGGATACCATATGCTATGGGGCTTATCAAAAATAAATATATTGGAAGAACATTTATCAAACCAACTCAAGCTTTAAGAGAACAGGCTGTAATGGTAAAACTTAATCCTTTAAGAGTACAGCTTGAAGGAAAAAGAGTAGTAATCATTGATGACTCTCTAGTAAGAGGAACAACAAGTAAAATACTTATTGACTTAATAAGAAGAGCAGGAGCTAAGGAAGTTCACTTCAGATCGGCTTCTCCAGCAGTTAAATACTCTTGTTTCTATGGAATAGATACTGCACACAGAGAAGAACTTATAGCTGCTAGAATGACAGTTGATGAGATAAGAAAAGAGATAAATGCAGATACATTGGATTACTTATCAATGGATAATATGATAAAATCATTAAATTGTAAAGATTATTGTGTGGGATGTTTCAGTGGGGAATATCCTATGTGTACACCAACAGAAGAGTAAAAAAATTATTTGGGAGGAAAAAATGGCAATTTCTTATAAAGAAGCTGGAGTAGATAAAGAAGAAGGTTACAAAGCAGTAGAGCTTATGAAAAAAGCAGTAGCTAAAACTCAAAACAGCAGTGTACTTAATGGACTTGGAAGTTTTGGAGCTATGTATGAATTAGGAAAATATGAAAATCCTGTATTAGTTTCTGGAACTGATGGAGTAGGAACAAAACTTGAAGTAGCATTGACATCAAAAAAATATGACACTGTAGGAATAGATGCTGTGGCTATGTGTGTGAATGATGTACTTTGTCATGGAGCACAGCCTATATTCTTTTTAGACTACTTAGCTTGTGGAAAATTAGATGCTGAAGTGGCTGCTGAACTTGTATCAGGAGTTGCAGAGGGATGTTATCAGGCAGGAGCCGCTCTTATAGGTGGAGAAACTGCTGAAATGCCTGGATTCTATAAAGTGGGAGATTATGATATTGCTGGGTTCTGTGTGGGAGCAGTGGAAAAATCTAAAATAGTAAATGGAAGTACAACTTCTGAAGGAGATATCCTTATAGCTATACCATCTTCTGGAGTACATAGCAATGGATTCTCTTTAGTAAGAAAAGTAATAACTGACTATACTAAAGATTTCAATGGAAAACCTATCAGTGAAACTCTTTTAACACCTACAAAAATATATGTTAAACCTGTATTAGCTGTATTAGAAAAATATAATGTAAAAGGTATGGCTCATATAACTGGTGGAGGACTTCCAGAAAATCTGCCTAGAACTATAAGTGAAGGACATCAGCCTGTAGTTTTCAAAGAAAAATTAAGAGTTCTTGATATATTTAAATATATTCAAAAAGAGGGAGAAATTCCTGAGAATGAAATGTTTGGTACATTCAACATGGGGGTAGGATTTGTTCTAGTAGTAGACCCTAAAGATAAAGAGGGAGTAATAGAAGAATTAGCAAAACATGGTGAAGAAGCTTTTGAAATAGGATATGTTCAAAAGGGAGAGAAAGGCCTATGTTTAAGATAGCAGTATTAGTATCAGGAGGAGGAAGCAATCTTCAATCTATAATAGAAAAGTCAAAAAGCGGAGAACTGCCATGTGAAGTAGCCTGCGTCATTGGAGACAGAGAGTGTTATGGAGTGGAGAGAGCAGCTGAACAAGGGATAGTAAGCTGTATTCTAGATAGAAAAGTCTTTAAAAAGGAATTGTGCAAAGAAATAGACAGAGTGGTTTCTGAAAAAGAAGTGGACTTAATTGTTCTTGCAGGATTCCTGTCTATAATAGATGAAGAATTTGTAGAAAAATGGAAGGGTAAGATAATTAACATCCACCCTTCTCTTCTTCCTAAATTTGGAGGACCTGGAATGTATGGAATAAAAGTACATGAGGCAGTTCTTGCAGCAGGAGAAAAAGAAAGCGGGTGCACAGTTCATTATGTAGATAATGGAGTGGACAGCGGAGAGATAATCTTTCAAGTAAAAGTTTCTGTAATGGAAGGGGATACTGCTGAAATTCTTCAAAAAAGAATATTAGTAGAAGAGCATAAACTTTTACCAAAATCTATTTCTAAAATAATATCAGAAAGATAAAAAGGAGAAAAAGTTGATGAAAAGAGCATTGATATCAGTTTTTGATAAGAATGGTATATTAGAATTTGCTAACTTTTTAGTTAATCATGGGGTAGAAATAATTTCAACTGGAGGAACATACAAGCATTTAAAAGAAAATGGAGTACCTGTAATAGAAGTTGCTGAAGTTACTGGAGCACCTGAAATGCTTGATGGAAGAGTAAAAACTCTTCACCCAGTTATTCATGGAGGAATACTTGCTATAAGAGATAATGCAGAACATATGGCGACTATCAAGGAAAGAGGAATATCAACTATTGATATGGTAGTTGTTAATCTTTATCCTTTCTTTAAAAAAGTAAATGAAGACCTTACTTTTGAAGAAAAAGTAGAATTTATAGATATTGGCGGACCTACTATGCTTAGATCTGCTGCTAAATCTTTCCATGATGTAGTAGTTATCAGCGATACTGCTGACTATGAAACAGTAATGAAAGAGATGGAAGCTGGAGAGGTTACATTTGAAACTAAAAAAAGACTGGCTGGAAAAGTATTCAATCTGACATCAGCTTATGATGCAGCTATATCTCAATTCCTATTAGGAGATGAGATGCCTAAATATCTAAATGCTTCATATGAAAAATTAATGGACCTTAGATATGGTGAAAACCCTCACCAAAAAGCAGCTTACTATGTATCTACTACTGATACTGGAGCTATGAAGGATTTTGACCAGTTAAATGGAAAAGAACTTTCATTTAACAATCTAAGAGATATGGATGTAGCTTGGAGAACTGTATGTGAATTTACAGAGCCTGCTTGCTGTGGACTAAAACACTCTACTCCTTGTGGGGCAGCTATAGGTAAAAATGTTTATGAAGCTTATACAAAAGCTTATGAATGCGATCCTGTATCTATATTTGGTGGAATAGTAGCTCTAAATAAAGAAGTAGATGCTGATACAGCTAGAGAAATGGTAAAAATATTCTTAGAAATTATTATAGCACCATCATTCACTGATGAAGCTTTAGAAGTACTTAGAACTAAGAAAAATCTTAGAGTTATAAAATGCAAACACACACCGCAAGATAAAATCAACATGGTAAAAGTAGATGGAGGAATTCTTATTCAAGATGAGGATTTAAGTTTCACAACTGATTATGAAGCAGTTACTGAAAAAGCTCCAAGTGCTGAGGAAATGGAAAATCTTATCTTTGGAATGAAGATAGTAAAACATGTAAAATCAAATGCTATAGTTGTAGTGAAAGATATGATGGCAGTAGGAATCGGAAATGGTGAAACTAACAGAATATGGCCAACTAGACAGGCAATAGAAAGAGCAGGAGATAAAATAGAAGGAGCTATCCTTGCGTCTGATGCTTTCTTCCCATTCAGAGATGTTGTTGATGAATGTGCAAAAGCTGGAATAAAAGCTATCATTCAGCCAGGAGGATCTATGAGAGATCAAGAATCTATTGATGCCTGCAATGAGCATGGAATATCAATGGTATTCACTGGTATGAGACACTTCAAACACTAATACAAAGGAGAAATTAAAGTATGAAAATATTAGTAGTTGGCAGCGGTGGAAGAGAACATGCAATCTGCTGGAAAGTAAGCCAGAATGAAAATGTAGAGAAAATTTTCTGTGCTCCTGGTAATGGAGGAACTGCAACACTTCCAAAGGGAGAAAATATAAATATAAAAGGGATAGATGAGCTTTTAACATTTGCTGTAAAAGAAAATATTGATCTTACTATTGTGGGAAGTGAAGAACTTCTTGTAGATGGTATAGTAGATAAATTTCAAGAAAAAGGATTAAAAATATTTGGACCAGATAAAAAAGCTGCTCTTTTGGAAGGATCAAAAGCGTATGCAAAAGACTTTATGAAAAAATATGGAGTAAAAACTGCTGCTTATGAAGTATTTACTTGTCCTAAAAAAGCAAAAGAATATATAAAAACTTGTGAATTTCCATTAGTTGTAAAAGCCAGTGGACTTGCAGCGGGAAAAGGGGTTCTTATCTGCCAGAATCTGGAAGAGGCTCTGAAAGCTGTAGATGAAATCATGGTAGATAAAGTATTCAGCAGTGCTGGAGAGCAGATAGTTGTTGAGGAATTCTTGGATGGTGTAGAAGCTTCTATACTATCAGTAACAGATTCTAAAGTTATACTTCCTTTTATCTCAGCTAAGGATCACAAAAAGATAGGAGAAAAGGAAACTGGATTGAATACTGGAGGGATGGGAACTATAGCTCCTAATCCTTATGTTACAAAAGAAGTATATGATGCTTTTATCACTGGAATTATGAATCCAACTTTAGAGGGAATCAAAGCTGAAGGAATGAATTTCGCAGGAGTTATTTTCTTTGGGCTTATGATAAATGAAAAAGGAGTATACCTTCTTGAATATAATATGAGAATGGGAGATCCTGAAACTCAAGTTGTATTACCTTTACTTGAATCAGATTTTGTAGAACTTCTTGAAAGTGGGCTGGAAGGTAAATTAGATACTGCTGATGTAAAATGGAGTAGTAAATCAGCTTGTTGTGTAGTTCTTGCTTCTGGAGGATATCCTGAAGCTTACAAGAAAGGATATGCAATAACTGGAATAGAAAAGGCAGAGAATATGGTATTTGTAGCTGGAGCTAAATTGGAAAATGGAGAGCTTCTGACTAATGGTGGAAGAGTATTGAATGTAGTAGCTGTGGGAGATAACTTGGAAGATGCAAGAGCGAAAGCTTATGCAGATGCTGAGAAGATAGAATTTACAGATAAATGCTACAGAAAAGATATTGGAGTACTATATAGATAAAAAAGTTAAATGGGATATGTTGAAAGATGTATCCTGTTTTTTTATGGAATAGTTTGGGGAATACCAGATATATTAGAAAATAAAAAAAGAGAGTAACTTTTAAATAAAAATTTTAAAATTTTCCAGTAGAAAGATTTATTATTAATTTTGTTCCTAAAACTAAAAACAGTAAACTTACTGTGTTCAGACATACTGTTTTTTAAGTTTTACTCACTTCATTAATTACATAAATCCTTCTAATTTCCAAATTTCTAAAATTTATTTAATCTATTGTTACTCTCTTTATTTTAAATGTATTATTATTTATTATAACAGTTTAAAAGTGTTATTCCTATACATACAAGAGCAAGAGCAGCAATAGTTTGTATTCCAAGACTGCTGTACTCTGAAAGAACTATAGCAGAAAGCAAAGTTCCAAATATAGGCTCCATAGCTTTATAACCAACTATCTTTGATATAGGATTATATTTTAGAAGTATTCCCCAAGTTACAAATGTCACAGAGGAAACAAATACCAGATAGAAAAGTATAAGGAAAGCACCCATACTTTGAATCTGCAGCGATCCTCCCAGTGCAAGCCCTATCAGGACAAGGAAAGAACCTCCTATTAAAAACTGCCAGCCGCTCAGTGTAACTGCATTTTCATTTGTTGAAAACATTTTAGTTATGCAATCTGAAAGTCCAAATACCACTGCACTTAAAAGAAGTAGTCCCTCTCCTCTAAAAGTAAATGAAAAAGTAAAATCTCCATCTAAATTCAGAAGTACAATAGCAGAGAAACATAAAAGTCCAGCAATGCATTTTACTATTGTAAACTTTTCCTGACGAAAGATGAAGCAAGATGCCAGCATAGCAAAAACAAGATTGGTACCATTAATGACAGAAGCTTTAATTCCACTTGTACCAGCAAGTCCCAAGTACATCAATGAATAAAAAATAGTGGTACGAATGAAGCCTAGAAATGCTATTTTAGAGAAATTTCCCTTAGCTGGAAACAAAAAAGATTTGTGTATTATACTACCAGTAACTATGGTAGCTACACCAGCTAATGCAAAACGTACTCCAGCAAAAAGGATAATAGCAGCAGTAGCACCAGACTTAATATTGAAAAGGCTGTATCCAAGTTTTATACTTGGAAAGGCACTCCCTCCCAAGACGCAATATATCATTGCTAGAGTAAATACAACTGCACCTTTTGAAAAATATGATGATCTAGACTCATCATTCATAATCCTTCCCCCTCTTAATATATAATTTCAGGATTTTTTATCCAGTTTTTTATATTGAAAATAGTTGTAGGTATATGATGCACCAGCTAAAGTTAAAACTATTGTTACTGCTGCAAAAGGCAGAAGTTTATTTATTTCATAGATAAATCCTGTGAAGAGTGAACCAGTTATCATTCCAAAGGATTTAGCAGAATTAAAATATCCAGATAAAAGTCCATAGTTGCTGCTTTGACCTTTTGTAAATAAAGATTGCTGTATAGGGACATAGATTGCATTAAATATATAGAATAATACACTGAATACAAAGAAAATGAATACTTTTGAACTGAATAAAAGTACAAATACTCCCATGATACTATTAGAAAAAAGTATTATAGGGAATACCTTTCTTAAATCAAACTTGTTTGCAAGCCACATATTAATAGTAAGGTTGGTAAAAAGTCCAAGAATCCCAATCATTCCCATAATACCACCATTATATGATGGTGGCAGTTTAAGAGCAGATTTAATGTAGAAGTTAAAGCTATTGTTAAAACCGACTCTTGAAAATTCAGTAAGGATGACACCTATAAAAAAGACTATGATAGGGAAAGTAAGAATATCCTTTCCTTTTTCTATATCTATTATTTTTATTATTTTTTTAAAATTTATTTTTTCTTTTATTCTCTTTTCTTCGCTTAGACTTTCTGGAAGAAAGATTTTAAATAGGAAAGTTTCAATAAGGAGCAAAGGAATCTGAAGCATAAAAGTGTAATAAATATTTAATTTTCCTAAGAATCCTCCTACAAAAAATCCTACAGATACTGCCATTGTAACTAGAGCAGCAAAGAAAGACAGATTTTTTGTCCTCTCATGCCCTTCAGTCATATCAGAAATATATGCAAGAGCAGTAACTAAAAATCCTCCTGAGAATATCCCAGCAAAAAATCTAAAGAATAGAATAAATGCCAAATCGTTACAAGTAGCAAATCCAAGCTGTCCAAGTGCATATCCAGTCATACATATTCTTATAACTGTAACTCTTCCTTTTCTGTCACTTAACTCCCCCCAAAAAGGAGAAAAAAGAAAATTTGAAAAGGACATTGTAGCAAATAATAAGCCGAAAACATAGTCAGGCATATTTAAAGATTCTACATATGCAGGAGTAACAGGGTGGATAAGATTATTAATAAGATTGACACAAAAGTAGAGAATAAAGAATCTTGTCATTTGTTTTTTTACTTCCAATAAAAACATCCCCTATGTTTTAAAGATATTAACTTAAAAAAGTAGTTTTCTTCTCTTCAATAAGCTTATCTTCTTGAATTTTGTAATATTTAAAATGTAAATTTTTATATTCTTTTGTATACTCTCCAATATTGAAAGGAGATTCGATAGAATAGATATCTATATTAAGTTTATCATAGTCAGGATAAGTCTTTTTTATATAAAGCAATGCCCCTGCTAAATATAAATTTTCCTGTTCTGAAGCTATCACAGATATTTTTTCATCTTTTACTAATAATATTTTTCCTGCTAACTCTACCGCTTGAGAATTAATAAGGGAATCTGGATTTCCTTTAAGATTTAAAGTAAAAAATTTATTCCAGAGATTTTGAAACTGTGAAGAATATTTATCATCAGTTGATAGTAGAGATATTACTTTAACTTTATCATCTTTTTTAATTTTAGAATTAATTTTATCCATCTCATCTGCCAACAGTTCATTTTTCAATTCTGTATATTTGTTATTATTAACATAATGTATAACTGCATAATCAGTAGTTTTAGTAATAGGTTTTTCTTTAGCAGGTTTTTTTGTTGTTTTTGAAGGAATAGTTTTTTTCGTAACAGTAGTTTTTGGAGTCTTATTTTTGACATATGGTTTATTACAGCTGATTAGAAAAAAGACTGCCGAAATAACACAGATAGATTTAAAGCATTTCATTTCATTCCCCCTAATATAGTAAGTAAAAATTATAGTAAATTGTATAAAAAAATCTTCAATATTTGACATAATATTGAAGATTTTAAATCACTACTTGAATTTATTATCAAGCTCTCTATAGTGAGTGTCCTCTCCAGTATGAACACTTAAACGAGATTTCATATTTTTGATAAAAGTTCCCATTTCATCAGCACTTCCTACAATACGATTAAAAATACCAAGATATTCAGTAATAACAGGATTATCAATATCATATGGATATCTCATTAAATGATCTATCTCACTCCATGCTTCTTCAAAAACAGTTCTTACTTGTATTTCTACAAGAATTTCATCATTTCTAGTTACTGGGATTCCAATAAGGTAATGAACAGAACGATAACCATGATCTCTTACTACTATTTCACAGTTCAGTTCAGATATACTTTCCTGAAGCTGTGCTACATTGTAATCTCCACGTCTTATATTTATCTGAGGGGTTTCCCTTATTTCCCATAATTTCATTATTTCATCATGAATTCCTCTCCAGTCATCTTTGAATAAATGGAGGACTCTAATACCTATGAGGTCAGTAACTATATCTTTATATGTTTCTACTGAGATTCCTCTGGCTACATATTTACTTCCTTTGCGGATTATTTTTTCTATAAGGTGTTCAGGTTTTTTTACTCTTCTTCTTACAGAATGTACATTAGGTACATCTATAAGTTTTGATACTATGTGTTCTGCTTCTTTTTCAAGATATGGAACAAGTCTAACATAATTCTTATATATCTTTACTAATTCATCCCAGATCAGCCCTGTGGACTCAAAGTACTCCTCATCAATACAGAAGTCTTTGAAAAACTGATCTTTATCTAATAGGTCAGACATACTTCACCTCTTCATATCAGATTTTTTTGTTTTTTCTAAAGTAATTTCCACAGCTTTTCTATAGCAGCATATTTCATTTCTTTCATTTATCTCTCTAGTAGAGATGGGATCTACAAGTTTTACATGTTCTTTTAAATCAAAAGTTATTCCATGAAGCTTTAATTTATGAATTTTTTCAAAACTTAGTATATCTCCTGGAAGTATATTGTAATTATTTTTGATTCTAAAATTAACCCAGTTAGAAAGTTTTTCATCTTTTAAATATGCATTTAAAAGGAAAAGTGAATAAAAACTATCCTTAGTATCATTTATATTTTTTTCTTTATAAAGACTTAATTCTTTAGTTATATTCTTATATCCTTCAATAGTTTCTGAAATAATATTAAATTTATATACTTCTAATCTATTTTCAAAAGAAATATCTCCCATAAGTTGATTATATTTGAAAGTAATTTTTTCACCAGAAAATATTTTTTTGAAAATTTCAACTACTTCATTAAGACGAGAAGTTTTAACTTTATCATATATTTCATATTTGAAGTAATCATCTTTTTTTACAAGAGTTTGCTCATCGTTTAATTCTATACTTAAAGCCAGTTTAAACTCTCTAGTTTTCATTTCTAATAATTTAAATTTACTGTATACTAAAATTTTTAATACTGCGTTATGAATAATGGTATCTCCAATTTTTATTGAAGTAGTACCAATATTTACAATTTCGTCGAAATCCATTTTTTCAGAGAAATTTTTGTATTTGATTGGAAAATTTCTAAGCTGAAGGGATGTATATTTAATTTCAAGTCCACTTTCAAAAGAAGAAGCATCAGCTGAAATAACTATATGCCTAGGTCCAGAATTTTCATTCTCTGTAAAAACAACCTCATCACCTACATAAGCAGCTTCTTCAATAATATCAGAAACAAGATCATCAATGACTTCATCTTCTGCAGAATCAGTATTTTTATCAACTATTTTATCATCGCTGTCAGAAATAGAATCTTCAACATTTTCATCAACTATCTCATCATCATTGTCAGAAATAGAATCTTCAACTGCAGAAATACTTTCAGTATTTTCATTAGCTGTTTCCTTAATAATATCACTAAGAGCATCTCCAGTAATCTCATTATCTACAGAAATAACATGAATTTCTTCTTCAATATAATCTTCAGAATTTTCTTCTGTAATATTATCTTTTATAGAATGAATTTCTTCATCTATATCTGTGTTTTCTGTATTTTCTTCAAATGAGTTATCTGTGAACAAACGAATTTTAACAGAATCATTCTTATTTTTCCTATTTTTATTGGTAATATCCAGCTGCTCTGTATTTTGTTCTTCATTTAAAGATATTACCTTACTAACTTTTTTCTTAAAACATCATCTCCATCTATATCAGATACACTATGAAGATTAGCAAGAAGCTCTTTCTCACTCAGTGTAGTAAGTTTTATGTTATATTTATTTATAAGATCAGTAACCTTAGGATCTATTATGGCAGTTGATGTTACCAAATAAACAGGATGCTCATTATTTTTAGCCATTGACAGAAGAAAATCAAGCATATTTAAAAAATCTGGATTTTTAAGATCAACTCCTAAAAAGATAGTAGGTCTGCTTATCAATTCAAATCTTAAATTATCAAAGAATTCTTTGTAGAATTCAAGAACTTTTAATTTTCTGATATCCTGGCTTGTTAAAAAAAGGTCTTCTGAATTATAGATAGTTCCCATAATCTTATAAAATCTTATTTTTCCTTCAGTTATCTTTTCAGCTTTTAAAGGTGTAGATACTGAAAGAAGACTAGCAAACATTCTTTCAATTACTACATCATAATTCATAGTAAAAATAGATTCAAAGTATCCTGAATTAAAAATATCTCTATATATTTCAACATTTCTATGATGTTTTAAGTCAAATATTTCTCGGATATGTTTTATTAATCCTTTTTTTGAACTTACTACTGCATCAAGATAAGTTTGAGATGTTTCAGCAAAGGAATCTATATTTCTAATATAACCTTTGGCTGACTGTTTGATATCAGACAGAATAGACTCAGCCATTTCAAGTCTTGTTGGATATCCTGTAATTTTACTCAGAAAATCTCCAATAAAAAGATTCAATTTTTGATCTTTTTCAAACTTATCAAAAAAGTTATTCATGGTATCACCTACCTTGTTAGTTAATTGCTCTATTACTATTAGTATAACTTAAATTGATTAATTTAACAACAAAAAAATTTCAAAAAGTCAAGAAAAAAACACTTGATTCAAAAATTACAAAAAAATTTGAAATAAAAAGGAAATAGTAAAATAAAATTCAAATTATTAATTAGAAATATTTAGAAAAAAATGTTATTATCTTATATATAGAGGTGATTAAATGAATTTGATTATTACTTTTTTTAAAGATTATATAGCAATTATAAATATGATATTCCTTATTATCATTATTTTGATTGAACGTAAAAAGCCAGTATATACACTTTTTTGGATAACACTGCTTATACTTGCTCCATATTTGGGATTTATAGCTTACTTATTTTTTGGACTTAGTTTTCAAAAGAAAAGAGTGGTAAATCAATTTTATAAATGGAAGTTTCTTCACAGCAAGAAAGTTATTAAATCTTCTGAAAGAGCTGATTTGGTAAGGTGGAAGCAATTAATTTCATACCTTGAAATATCTTCTAAGAATAAGCTGACTACTCTTAATTCAATGAAAATATTTACTGAGGGAAATCAATTTTTTAAAAGTATAATATCTGACTTAAAAAAAGCAGAGAAAACAATATATATGGAATACTATATATTCAGATATGATGAATTAGGGAAATCCATAGTTGATATACTTATTGAAAAAGCTAAAGAGGGAGTAGACATAAGAGTCATAGCAGATGAAGCAGGTGGTACCAGCCGTAAAATGCTTAGAAAGATGAGAGAAAATAAGATAGATGTAGAAATATTTTTTCCTTCACATTTTCCTTTCTTGAAGATAGCTAATTTGAGAGCAAACTACAGAGATCATAGAAAATTATGTATCATTGATAGCAAACTGGGATATATAGGCGGGTTCAATATTGGAAATGAATATCTTGGCAAAGGAAAAATGGGACACTGGAGAGATACAGGAATGAGAGTCTTCGGTGAAGCGGCATTGGAGCTGGAAAAAGAATTCTTCTTCTCATGGGGTATAGCAAAGAAAAAACATGTGGATTATGAAGAGAAGAGATATCACTATGAAAGAGAAGCTATGCAGGAAGTAATTAAAGATAGAGGAAAATATTCTGGATATGTTCAAGTAGTAAGCAGCGGTCCAAATTATCAATTCAGAACAATGAGAGATAATTTTTTAAAGATAATAATGGAGGCAAAAAACTATATTTATATACAGACGCCTTATTTTGTTCCTGATGATACAGTATTGGAAGCACTGAAGATAGCAGCTATGTCAGGAGTTCATATTAAAATAATGATACCAGATAAACCAGATCATTTTTTCATCTACTGGGTAAATCAATATTTTGTAGGAGAACTTCTGGATTTAGGAGTAAAAGTCTACAGATATAACAAGGGATTCCTTCACAGCAAAATGGTTATGGCAGATAGTGAGATAGTAAGTATAGGAACTGCTAATTTTGATAATAGAAGCTTTTATCAGAACTTTGAGATAAATGTGAATATATATGAGAAAGATGTAGCAGAGGAATTCAGAGAGATTTTTTATAGAGATATGAAAGTCAGCAGTAAAATTCTAAGAAGCGAATACAGCAATAGAGGTTATTACATAAAATTTAAAGAGTCAATATGTCGTTTGCTTGCTCCTATTTTATAAATAGGAGTTTTATATATATTAGGGAATTATAAAAATTTAAAAATAACAAAAAAGAATATATTGAGAAATAAAATAAGAGAAAAAATTATAGTTATAATTGTAACAAAAGAAATATTAAATTAAATTTTGGAGAAGTAATAGGTAGATATTTTTTATAATAAAATTGATAAAGAAGATTTTTCCTTGGAATTAGTTGATTTTTAAGATAAAATTAAAGTTTTAAAAATAAATAGAGAATAGAATAAATATTAAAAATTCTTTGTACTAAATAATAAATGGAAGATACCAGAAAGGGATGAGTTAAATGGAAATAAGAGTATTAAAATATTTTTTGATGACAGCAAGAGAAGAAAATATCACTAAAGCAGCAGCTCTTCTGCATATTACTCAGCCAACTCTTTCTAGGCAGCTCATACAGTTGGAGGAAGAACTTGGAGTAAAACTTTTTCATAGAAGCAAACATCGTATTATTTTAACTAATGATGGAATGCTACTCAAACGAAGGGCTGAAGAAATTGTTTCTCTTGCTGATAAGACAGAGCGTGAATTTTCCCAAAGAGAAGAAAATCTTGTAGGTGAGCTTGTAATTGGAAGTGGAGAACTACAGAGTTCACAGTTTTTATCTTTACTTCTTGCTTCCTTTCATAAAAAAAATCCACAGGTATACTATGAAATTTACAGTGGAAATTCAGATAATATTAAAGAAAGAATAGAAAGAGGAATTTTAGACTTAGGATTATTGGTTGAACCAGTTGATATCAGCAGATATGAATTTGTCAGACTTCCAGTAAAAGAAGAATGGGGTGTACTTGTAAATGAAAATTCAGAACTAGCTGGAAAAGAAACTGTGACTTCTAAAGATTTAGTAAATACACCACTAATTATGACCAAGCGTGAAACTTTACAAAAAGAGTTGAAAAACTGGTTTGGAATATACTCAGAACAGATTGAAGTTGTTGCTAATGGAAATCTCCTATATAACATGGCAATTATGGCAAAAAATAAAATAGGAATTGTTGTTACACCAAAATTAGATTGCCATTATGATGGACTTACTTTTATTCCTCTTTTTCCTAAACTAGAATCAACAACAGTGCTGGTTTGGAAAAAGAATCAGATATTTTCTCCAGTTGCATCAGCATTCATTGAATATACTAAAGAATACGTTTCAGGCATTTTTAATGATACAAACTAAGTATTAGACATAACAAGATAATAGAGCTAAAATGTGGTTATCCAACAGGAGAGCTGCATTTTTTTTATTTAAAAGACAGTTAGGAGTGAGAGAGATGACATTTAATGAAATAAAAAGACATTACAACATATCTGATGAAGTAATTCAAAAATATAAAGATTGTGGATTTTGTAGAATAAATAGGGAAAATGAATACAATGATTTGGATTTAGAAAAGCTAAAGTCAATTTTATTGCTGTGGGACAGTGGATTTGATATAGAAGAGATTGGAAATTCTATAAAGATACAACCAGTAGATGAAATGGGAGATATAAAAAATTATCTTTAGAAAAAATATTGAATATTTAGAAATTGTTTATTAAATGATAAATAAGGAGAGTGAGGTGGAGCTGAAGAATTGAAAGAAATAGATAAAGCTGTATCTATAAAAATTGAAAAAATAAATAAATAATGAGGTGAATATTATGAAAAGAAGATTTATTATGCTTTTAATATCTGTATTTGGTTTTACATCTGCTTTTGGAGCAGAGGAAAAGACATTAAATATAAAAGAACAAGAGGTAGTGAGAATATCAGCTTTTACAGCCAGTGGTGATTTGGAAAATCTAAAAATTTCATTGAATGATGGATTAGATGCAGGACTTACTGTAAATGAAATAAAAGAAATTTTAGTTCATACATATGCTTATTGTGGATTTCCTCGTAGTCTGAATGGAATAGGGGTTTTCATGAATGTACTTTCTGAGAGAGAAGCAAAAGGAATAAAAGATGAAGTAGGAAGAGATATCACTCCTATTCCAAGAGATAGAAACAGTATTGAATTTGGAACAGAAGTACAGACAAAATTGGCGGGATCTCCTGTACAAGGAGGAATGTATGACTTTGCTCCAGCAGTGGATGATTTTTTGAAGGGACATTTGTTTGGAGATTTATTTGGTAGAGATATTTTAGATTTTCAAACAAGAGAGATAGTAACAATAGCTGTCCTTGGAAATATGTCAGGGGTAAATCCACAGCTTGCAGCACACTTCAATTTAGGAATGAATGCAGGACTTACTAAGGAGCAGATTGAGGGAATAATAGATGTTTTAGATAAAAAAGTGGAAAAAGAGCAAGGAAAAAATGCCCGAAAAATATTTGAGGAAGTAATAAAAAACAGAAATAATTAAACAGCAAATTAATTTTAAATTTTAAGCTAAAATGGTAAAAATGAGGAGGAAAATATATTTTTATGATTTGTATGAAATAAAAAAATTGAAATTTATGCCACAGGAAACATATGTAGAAGTTATGGAGTAAAAATTAGTAAACCTTGTGAACAACAACATTTTGACAATCTTTTATATAAGTGTTATATTATTATCATAGAAGAATTTATTATGAGCATAAATGATAATATTCAGCAATAGAAATTTTTACTGGATATTTTATAATTATACTATATTTTCAAGTGTCAGCAGATTATGAGAAATTTATATAACCAGCAATTAAACACTTCAAATATGTGGATTCTTTTTATTTTATAAAAAGAGGTGAGAACAATGGTAGAATTTCAAAAGCTGTCTCCTTTCTTTTTTCCATTTATAGATAGTGACAGTAGATTTGCAGGAGATTTTTATTATGATCTCCATATACACACAACAGCTTCAGATAGTTTTATTAAACCAGAATTTTTAAAAAACTTTGTTAAAAATAAAAGATACCTTTTATCAGTTACAGATCACAATGAGATAAGAGGAGCAGTGGAACTTTATGAAAAAGGAATAGGAGTAGTTCCTGGAATTGAATTAGGATGTGAAGATGGTTTTGAACTTTTGATTTATTTCAAAAAAATGTCTGATTTAGAAGAATTTTATGTAAAAGAAGTAGAACAATATAAGAATTTAAAAAGAATGGCAAAGACACACAGAAATATATATGAATATATGGATGTGCTTCAAGGATGGGAGTGTCACAAGTCTATTCCCCATATATGTGGAATAGTACAAAAGAATTTCATAAATAACAAACCATATATTTATGATATTATAAAACTGGTAGACTCACTGGAAACCCATAATCATGCTCTTTCATTGATAAGGAATCTGGAAGCTGCTGAATTGAGAGAAAGATATGGTCTTACTGCTACTTTCGGCAGTGATGCACACATTATCAGAGAGGCAATCTCTTACTATAAGTATTCTAATATGGATCAGAAGAATGGAGATAAAGTAATGGACTATCTCTATAAAATTGGAAGTGTTAGTGGAATAGGACAAAAGCACCTGCTTCATCTTATCAAAAATACCATATTGTAGAATATTAAAAAACTCTTTTCAAAATTTAAATTTTAGTGTATAATATTGACTGTGTGATCCCGTAGCTCAATTGGATAGAGCAATTCCCTCCTAAGGAATAGGTTGTGTGTTCAAACCACATCGGGATCGCCAGCTTATTGAAGAAGGGGCTGAAATGAAAAAATTACTTATTTTAATGACAATCTTAATAATGACAGGATGCAGTAATTTAGATTTTTTTGGTGGTGGAAAAGAAAAAAATGTAAAAAATGAATATTCAAAATTGTCTATAAGATTAGATAGATTGATGGAAAATGAAATCAATGAAAAAGACAGAGCAAAATTGGAAGATGATTTTGTAAAATATAGAAATAAAATTAGTATTTCTCAAAAGAAAGATAAAGATTATAATGCTGTAGTTAGAGAATATGTGAGAAAAGCTAATATTAAAATACAGTATTTAGAAGATTTGAAAGATTAAATTAAAAAGAAGAATCATAAAAATGGTTCTTCTTTTTTAATTATCTTGTTATAAAGATTGGTGGCGAGGACAGTCAATCATGTAACAGCCATACATCAACCATAATTTAATTTTTATTTCAGGTTTATAATCCTCATTAATTATTTTTTCAAAAGCTGTTATAATTTCATTTTTCTCTTTTTGATATTCTTGAATATCTTCATTTTTTTCTGTTTCTGTGAATTCATCATCTAATTCTTCAGCTTCAGTTTCTATAATTTTATTATTTTTTTCTGTGATTACTTCAGTTAATTTTGCCTGAAGTTTCTCCATTTTTCCTTGTACTTTTAAACTATAAAAATATGGTGCAAGCCATCTTACATCTGAATAATATCCAATCTCAGAGTTATCATACATTTCATTATGTTTAGAGTATTCATCACATAAAAAATATAAGTCTGCTATTTCAGATTCAGTAATATAATCATCATTTTTTCCTTGAGCTAATTTATTTGCTATTTCAATTGCTTTTCTTTTATTTCCTGTGTAAAAACAACAAACTCCATATCCATATAACACTCGTCTTTCATCTTGATATTTTGGCAATAATCCTTCAAATAGAACTTTAGATTTTAAAATATAACCATGTTGGAATAGAGCAACAGCATAATTATATTGATATTTCATTTTTGAACTAAGAGAATATGCCTTTTCAAATAAGTTTAAATTATCTTCAATGATGTTATTCTCCATTCGAATACGTCCAAGTTCATTATAAGCAACTGCCATATGAGGATTTAATTTTATTGCTTCTTCTAAATAATATAAGCAATTTTTTTCTTCATCATTACTTTCATATAAAAATGCTAAATTTATGTAAATACGTGATTTGTCAATTGCACTAATTTCATCAGCAAAGTTAGTCAATGTATCTAGTATGAGCTTGATTGAAGTATTTTCATCATATCTTAATTCAAGATAAACTGCTGCAAGTTGGCATATTGCTTCAATATCTTTTGGATTTTTTTTTATACAGCTTTCAAGATAATTTTTATATTCATAAAAAACATGGACATAATCATCAAATTTTTTATCCTTGATTTCCTGCTGAATGTATTTAATATATGCAACTATATCCAATTTTTCCTCCATATGAAATAAAATAAATATATTTTTATTATATCATAAATTTAAAAATTAGAAGAAAAACCTTTTATTATTAAATTTATTTTAAGAGTAGAAGTTTTTGTTGAAATAGGATATTATATAAATAAAACTTATTAATCTTTAGAAAGAATTTATGTTTTTAAATTATATAGAATAAATTCTAGTTCTTAATTGGTTTTTTAAGATCAGAATTCAATTTATTAGCTTTGTCAAAATCTGAAGCAGCTCCTCTATAATTTTTTAATTCATATCTGGCATTTCCTCTATTAAAATATGCTTCTGCATATTGGGGATTTAACTTAATAGCCTTATTATAATCTAAAATAGCTCCTATATAGTTTTTTAAATCATGTTTTGCAACTCCTCTATTATAATAGACTATTGTATATTGAGGATTTAATTCAATAGCTTTACTGTAATCTAAAATAGCTTCTTTATATTGTTTTAATTTATATTTAGTATTACCTCTGTTGTTATATGCATATGTAAATTTAGGATTTAATTCAATAGCTTTATTGTAGTCTAAAATGGCTTCTTTATATTGCTTTAATTTATCTTTAGCAATTCCTCTATTGTAATAACTATTTGCATATTGAGGATTTAATTTAATAGCTTTGTCAAAATCTAAAATAGCTTCTTTATATTGTTTTAAATCATTTTTAGCAATTCCTCTGTTGAAGTAAATATCTGCATTTTTAGGATTTAATTCAATAGCTCTATTGTAATCTAAAATAGCTTTTTCATACTGTTTTAAGGTATGTTTGATAAAACCCCTAAAAATATATGCATCAGTAAATTTAGGATTTAATTCAATGGTTTTATCAAAATCTAAAATAGCCCCCTTAAAATCATTTAAATTATATTTGGTATTTCCATTTTTATAATATAATTCAGCTTCTTCTTTTTCGTTTGGTTTCTCTACCCATCCACCAAGTAAAAAAAGCAAGACAACTGCTAGTAATATTTTTTTCATAAATACTCCTTAATTATTAAATTTATATAATATAGTATTTTAAAAAAGAGTTTAACTCAATAAACTCTCTTTTCTCTTAGATATTCTGTTTGGTATATTTTATCTTAAAATTTCTGTTTTTTCAATAAAAACAATGAATAAATTATTGAAAGAAGGTGATAAATATCTAAAAAGGAAATATAATAAAAATATTTTAATACACATAAAATAGTAATAAATAAATTTATTCTTACAGTTTCTATACTTCCTAAAATAATAATAATTTTTTTACAAGAATCTAATAAGTCAAATATCAGTACTGATGATAATACAGTATTTTAAAAAATTTTCTATAATTAAATAATAAAAAAAATCGTTTTAAAAATAAAATGCGGATATTTAAGAATAATGTCAGAAAAAAATTCTGACATTTTTTTATTTCTTAGGAAATTATAATTTGATAAATTTGTTGAAAAAATAAAAAATGTTAATTATTTTGTATTCATATTAGATATATTAATTGAATAAGATTAAAATTGACAGCACAAAAAAGCTGATTGTTAATCAGCTATTTAGCGATATTCTTTCCAGCAAATGGAGCCTGTATGTATATTAAAATATGATATTTTTTTAACTTTCATTCTGGTATTACATTTAAAACAATAAAAAGGATTTACTCCAAAAGCTTTCCATATTTCAAGTTGATAAAAAGTAAAATTGGAATATTTAGAGACATATTTTCTCATGAATTTCATGATGTTTTTAAGTTCTGATTTAATATTTCTAGAATAGATTCCAAAGCGCCTAATCATTTTGAAATGTTTAGGGGGAATGTGAATAATTAATTTGGAAAGAAATGTTTCTGCATCTAAAGTAAGCTCAATTCTTTGTTTATCATCAGCAAGACTTTCATAATAGAAAGTAACCTTATTATCATAAAAATCAATAATTTTATATTCTGCGATAGGAGCTCTTGCTAGATATCTGCCAATATATTTAATTGCATAAATATTATTATTTAAATCATTTTTTGCAACATTGAAAAAGAATCTTGTATTTTTGCGATAAAGGTAGTTAGCAGCAGCATAAGCTTTAGCTTTAATTTCAGGCTTGTCATAATTTCCAGATTTAACAATATCAATAACCATTTTTTTCCATTGTCCAGCAATGGAATTGACATGAAAATATTTTTTTTCAAGAAATTGGTAGTTTTTATTGAAACCACCTAAAGTAACAATAGCATGAATATGAGGGTTCCATTTAAGATCGCGTCCAAAGGTGTGAATAACAGTAATCAATCCATAATGAATGATATCTGAGTTAGTAAAGTATTTAGAAGAATATTTTGAAATTTTATGAATTCTTTGATTTTTTGCTTTAATGTTATGAAATTGATATTTAAAAACATCATTAACAGCATAAGCAAGCTTAGTTAAAAGATCTCTATCATAGAAGAAAAACATTCTAAGTTCTTCAGGAATAGTAAAAAGGACACTTCTATGTTTAACATCAATAAGAGAAGCGGAAGTTTTTTCAGTTCAAACAGCAGAATAACGTTTACCGCAGGAAGGACAAAATCTAGATTTACAAGTAACTTTAATTTTATGCGCATCATGACAATTAGGGCATTGAAGAGAGAGAAAAGATTTATCAATAGAACAAGCTAAGAATTTTTGAATAGTCTGTTTAATATCCTCAAAATGCTCATTTTTAAAATATTTCTTGATTTTACCTAAAAGATTTGTTATATTGATTTTAGAGATAATATGTTTGATTTGCATGTATGTCTCCTTTGTATAATTAGGGTGGTAACTATATTATACAAAAAAGAGAGCTGAGTAAAACATTTTTTTAAATGTTACTCAGCTTTTTTTATTTTTTGAAATTATATTTTTTTTATTTTTTCGCCCCTGTGTTTTCAAGGGCTATTTTATGCCCTTAAATTAAACTATATACAAGAATAGTTATTGTGTGCTAATATATATTTCTGTTTACCAAAAATAAACATAGGGATTAAAACTTGTTTGTATAGAGTGTTAATGTAAAAAAGATTTATAAATATTATTAAAAAATTACAGGAGTGAGAAATGAATAATACTAGAAGCACAAGAAATCAGCCATTCTGCTGGCAGGAGAAAAAAATATTACGATTACTGAGATGTCGGTATGAGGGAAAAGAACATGACAAGCTTAGAAATTTGTATTTAACTCTTACTGAAATCTATAGTGATTTTAATGGGAAAACTATAAAGTACTATACTGAAACAATAGCTAAATATAGTGGATTGAGTAAAGCATGGATTCCAAAAGGACTAAAAATATTTGAAGATTTAAAAATAATTCTCCTTGTGGAAGAAAAAGAGAATGGAAGATTCAAAGGAAAAAGTTTAGTATTCACTCCTGAAAATATTGATGAAATAAGTATTTCTACCGTTAAGTTAAAATCCAGTAACGGGAGAACCATTAATGGTTTTTTGCTTACATCAGAAGATATTTATCTTTTAGAAGATAATAAAAGAATAGAAGATATAAATAATACACACACAGAAGAGAAAGAAAAAAATACAAATAATGCGCTTTCAGAAAAAGATACAAGTAATATCTCTGTAAAAAAGCAAGAAGAGAAAGTTATTGAGAAAACAGAAGAGAACAAAGAGAATATTGCAGATATACCAGTGTTAATACAGCAGATATTAAAAAAATACAGGGATTTAGGACTGCCAGATTTTAAATATCCTCCAGAGAACTATATTATCTTGAGGGGGTATAGAGAGCTAGGGATTGCCAAACTGTATGAAGCACTAACATTGATGGCTCAATCTGAATTTGTAAAAAACAATATGAGTATAAACGCAATATTTAAAATTGAAAATCTTAAAAAGGCTCTCAATGGAAATTTTAAAGATAAAGCAAATAGAACAAAGAATACTTATGAGAACAAGAAAGAGTTTGAAAGACCAGCATATGAGAATACTACAGGGGACTTTATAAAAGACTTGCTCAATGGAGCAAATGGAGGAAAATAAGATGATAAAATGTCAATTTTGCGGGAAAGAGTATATGAAAAATCCATACAAGTATATGGATTCCCTTCCAGAGATTTTTAAAAAGAATCTGGAATATATACCAGCCTGTAACTGTCTGGAAGAAAACAAGATAAGGGAGCTGGAAGAACTGGAAAAGAAGAGAGTGCAGGAATGTATGAAAAACAAGATGAAAAAGTGTAAGGATATTTCTGTGATGGATGAAAAATTCGCAAGAAGCAGATTTGAAAGCGCTGATATGAAAAGTGATTATATGCAGCTGTCAAAAAGATATGCAGAGAGCTTTATGAGCAAGGACAAAAAAGAAGGAATGCTCCTGTATGGAGGAGTAGGAACAGGAAAGACATTTGCAAGCGCCTGTATAGCTAATTATCTCATGGAAAGAGGGAAGACTGTATTGGTAATTAATCTAGGACTGTATTTTAACAAACTGACTATGGAGTGGGGAGAAGCTGAGAAAGTAGTTTTGGAGCAGACAGAGAAATGCGACTTGATGATTATTGATGATTTCGGCAGTGAAAAAGGACTAGATAGAAATCAGACAGGATGGAGGGCTGAAAAGATATACAATCTCATTGATGGGAGATACAGAAGCGAGAAGCCCCTTATAATTTCAACAAATTTGAATTTCAGTGCAGATGAGGGAAAATGCGAGTTAAGCGAGAAATTCTCTACACAAGGGCAGAACAGGATAAGAGACAGAATAATAGATATGTGCTTTCCAGTAGAAGTAACAGGGAAGAGCAGAAGGGGAATGACCCAGAAGAGATTTGCAGAATTTATATCTTAAAAAATTTAAGAGGAAAAATGGGAAGAGAGTATACAAAAGAAAAACAAAAAAGGAGAAGTGCAAAATGACTAGAGAAGATTATATGTGTCAAAAATTAGGAAGTCTTTCAAATTTTGATAAACTGCTGGTAGAGAAAATGGTGGAGCAACTTGGAGAATGGGCAACAATAGAGGAAGTAGCCAAGTATTTTAAAAGACATAAAAATACTATTTATGACAAAGTAGAAGGGGGAGAAGTTCTCAATAGAAGAATTGGAAATAAAATTTTAATTTATACAAGGAGCTTGATCTTTTTGATGGAATAATTTTGAGAGCTTCACAATTTGTAACAAATTGTAACAATTCGTCACTGTTTAATTGCTGTCATCTAGAGTATCATATACCTATGGAAACAACAAAAACATAGGAGGCAGCAAAATGGCATCAGAAGAAAATCAAGTAATTTTGACAGTGGTACAAAAGGAAATTGTAAAGGTGGAAAATGCAATCAAGAGAGAAAAGGCTATATTGAAAAATATAGATGACATCACAGCAACTTTGGAGCATATAGGAGAATTAGTGGAGGCGGGAACAGCATTTCCAGAAAATTCAGCATATGAATCATATAGTGACTGGCAGGAAAGCGCAGAGAAAGAAATCAAGTCTTACAACACTTCACTGGGAACAATAGACAAGTACAGAAGTTTACTTGCAGCATACAGCTTTTATGTAAAAAATAATACACCAGAAGCATAGTCTAGAAGTATTATAGCTTTTAAACATAAACTGAAAGAAACAAGAAAATAGTTAAACAAGAAAGTGCAGAGAGTAAAATCTCTGTATTTTTTTATATTACAAAAAATTTTACTCAGTAAATAAAATAAAGAATGACAAAAATAAAGAGGGATTTTCTTATAGTTCTTCTTTATGTATAAATGCGAACCTTTTCCAGAAAATTTTCAAGCATACAAAATTAACTATAACATTCTTAATTCCAAACAAAAATTTGTATATTCTTAATGAGTATATAATATCTTTCTTAATGAATAATGTCAAGATTTTTTTTGAAAAAAAACAACTGGTATAAAGTAAAGTTCTTCAAAATAAACGTTCTTTTAATATAAAATTACAAAAATATTTTTGCAAGTGTTCGCATTTATACATAAACGAGAACACTTTAAAAAACGTGGAATAGAGAAAATAATAGAGAGGGGGAAAGATGAGGGAGAAAGATTTTTTAAGACTCTATGTAGATTTATATAGAGAAAAAGGTGAAAAAATAGCATCAGCAAAAGTAGCAAAACAGAAAATAGATTCTATATGGGAAACCCTTATAGAATCGCTTTTAAAAGAGAAAAAAGTAATTTTTAAGGGAATTGGAAAGTTTGAATTAAGAGAAACTAACCCAAGGAGAGTTGTTCTTCCATTTAAAAAGAAAGGGGAAAGTAGTTATATGCTTGAAAAGAAAATGATACCTCCAAAAAAAATAATAAAATTTGCTGCTGGGGATAATTTAAAAAAACTGCTTAATGAAAAGGAATGTGAAAGCTAATGAATAAAAAAAGTTTTATTAATGAATATAGAAAAAAAACTTCTCATAATGGAGAAATAAAAAATTTAAAAGAAGCTAGAATGGATTTAGAAGTTTTTTTTGAAACTTTAAAAGTTGGTTTATTAAAAGATGGAGAAGTAAAATTACAAAAAAAGGGAAAATTTAAAATATTACAAAAAAAGGAGAGGGTCATAAGTAATCCATCAACTAGAGAAAGAATGACAATAACTCCACCTAAAACAGTAAAATTTGTTATAGCTAAAAATATAATAAAGAAAATAAATGAAATGTCTAAATAATTTTAATTAAAGGAGAAAGAAATATGAAGAAATTTATTTTGTCAGTTATACCATGCTGTATTTTTTTTGTAAGTTGCTCAAGTCAAAATATAAATAAAGATGATCCCAGATATATACTAGAGCAGAGAAGAAAAGCCTATATGGAAACATCTAAAGAGAAAGAGGCAAAAACTATGACATATCAAGAAAAAAATGAACAACTAATGAATGAAATAAGAGGAAAGATAGATTAATAAGTACACATAAAAGGAGAAAAAATAGAAAATGTCAATGAAAATATTTAAGAGAATTATTTGTGTTTTTATACTTGGAGTAATAATGGTGGGATGTGATTCAACTAAGGATACTTCAGTGAAAAAAGAAGAAAAAATAACTTTAACAGATAAAGAAAAACAACTGGATAAAGATGAAATAGCGAAAATACTAGTGTATAAAGCATTAGTGATAGAAGCTGATAATGCGCAATATACACCAGAAGAGATAGAGAGTATAAAAAAGGCTCAGGAAAATCTAAAGGTTAATTACTTTGTAGAGAGAGAACTGAAATCAAAAACTGCTGTAACAGATAAAGAAGTACAAGATTATTATGAGAAAAATAAAGAAAGATATAACAGCAAGACATTAGAAGAGACACTTCCACTTTTGTATCAGAATTTAGCAAATGAAAAATTTACAAAAGCTCAAGTAGATTACTATAATTCTGTGATTGAAAAATATAAACTCAATGATATTTTAAAAGCAGAAGGAATCATAAAAGATGAAAAAGTAAATAAAGAAGAAGTAAAAAAAGATGAAAAAGCAAAAGATGAAAAAATAATGAAAGAAGAAGTAAAAGAAGAAAAAATAAAAAGTGAAAAAGTAGAAGAAGAAAATAAAAGTAATTAGCAAATGGAGGAAATGTCTATGAAAAAAGCAGTGTTAGCTTCTTTATTACTTTCTTTAATATTGATAGGATGTTCAAATCAAAACAGCAGACCAAGTGCAGAAAATATGGATCAAAATAGGCAGAGATTACTAAACCTGGCAATGGAAAAGAATAAATTAAAAGAACAAGAGAAGTTAAGAGAACAAGAAAAAATAAAAGAGCAGGAAAGACTAAAAGCTCAAGAAAGAGCAAGGGAAGAAGAAAAGTTAAAGGAACAAGAAAAAATAAGAGCACAAGAGAAGCTAAAAGAGCAGGAGAAATTAAGGGAACAAGAAAGAATAAAAGAAGAAAAAAGATTGAGAGAAGAAGCGAAGCTGAAAGAGGAAGCAAGACTTAAAAAAATGACAAAAGAAGAACTGTTTGAAGAGTTGAATAAAATGAATAAAGAACTTGGAAATAAGAATATAGGGGAAGAGAGAAGAAAAGAAATAATAGAGAAATTAAATTTACTAGAAGAACTTAATAAAAAATAAACTTTGGAGGGATTTATGAAAAAACTATTAGTACTAGGAACAATTGTATTATCAGCATCAATGATGGGAGCAGAAGTGGATAATCTTGAAGCGCGTTTCAAAGGTTTGGAACAGGAATACAATCTATTGATACAAAAAGAGCAGGAAAAATTTAATACAGAGAAAAAGATAGCAGAAGCAGCACAATCAACTTTGGCTAAACAAAGAGAAATATACAATCAATTATCAGAAAAAGTAGCAAAATTAAATCAAATGAAAGATGTGAAATTCTATAAAGAGCAATATGGAGAGCTTGCATCAAAATATCAAGCAGCTTTAAAAGATTTAGAAGCGCAAATGAAAGAGCAGGAAAATATAATTAATAGATTTAGACAATTAGAAGCATTAAAAACAAATAAAAGTAAATAAAAAAATATTTTAAATCAAAGGAGAAAGAATTATGCAAATTAAAAAAAGTATATTATTGGGATTAGGCGCAATATTAATATCAGCAAATCTAGCAGCAGCAGATATGACATTAGACAGTAAATTCTCACAACTTGAGGCAGAACTGAAGATGCTGGAGCAGAAGGAAAATGAGAGATTCAAGCAGGAAGAAATGATAGCAAAAACAGCACAGGAGAATTTGAATTTATTAACGACATTAAAAGGGAAGAGTAATGAAAGAACTCAAATGCTTATGAATATGGAAGGAAAAAGTATTTACAATGAAGAAGTAAAAAAAATATTAAAGCAATACCAAGTATTTGTAAGCGATATAGATAAACAGGTAAAAATAGAAGAGAGAAAAGTATTCGAATTTAACCAATTAAAAAGTTTAAGATAAACATTAAGTATTGAAAAGGTATTGTGCTCTTATTTCACAATGCCTTTATTTTTTATAAAAGCTTTATAAAAAACTAATCAATAATAAAGAAACAGAGGGAGGATTTATGAAAAAAATAATTGCAGGCATTTTTCTTTTGTCTATATTAGGAACAAGTCTTTATGCGCAAGAAATAAGCGAAAAAGAAGGAATGAAAGTTTTGGAAGAGATAAGAAGAGAGATAAAGGCAGAGGAAAGGGCAAAACAGAAAGCTATTGAAGATGCAAAGAAGGCAGAGGAAGAAGCTGAGAAAGCAAGAATTTCTGCTGCAAAGGAAGAAGAGAGAAAAGGGAAAAAAATAATTGAAGATATAAGAAGAAATCAGAATGAATCACTTGAGGAAAAAGTATTTAGAAGTGAGAATACACCTGAAGCAAGAATGGCAGCAGCAAAAGAAGCGCTAAAAATAGGAAAAGACAGAATGGTATTCTTAAGGGAAGAGGAAAAAGAAATCATGAAATTAGAAGAGGCAATAGGAATAAATCCAAATGAAAAAAGAGTATTCTTAAGTCAGAAATATGATGAAGTATATGATGAATTTGAGTCTGATAACAGTGAGATTGAACTTCTATTACATGAAAATGAGAAGCTTAATGAATACTTGAGCAGACTAGATAAGATGGAACAAAAAATAAGAATAGGAAACTAAGGGGGAAAGATATATGAGAAAAGGCGACATTGAAAAATCTCTAAAAAGATTTCTAAAAAGAAAAGTGAGTTATTCTCTTGCTCTTTTGATAGCTTTCATGATAACAGGTGGAATATCATTAGGAGCAGAAATAACAGCAGAGGAGATACAGGAAAGTAAAGGAGATCTTTTAAGTAAAATACAAACAGAGCGCGAAGAAATAAAGAGAAAAATAGCAGAAAATGAGAGATTAATAAAAGAATATAATTCAAACTTTGTAGAACTTGTAAGAAAGGGAGATTTTTACTCTAAGCCTTTATTCAATAGTACACAAGTTTTTTTCAGCTATCAGCATTTAGATAGTGGAAAAATGAAAGATGTAACAGATAAAGAGTTTTCAGAAACAATAGATGCAATAAACAAGCATTATGGAATAAAAAGTGGAAGAAGTATATTAAAATCTACAGGAAACATAGGAAAAGATAAATTGATAGCAGGAAATGGAGTGGCTGTAGATACACAAATATTTAGAGAAACAATAGAAGTAGGAGCAAATATTAAACCAGTAGAACCAGTATTACCAGAAATTAATCCAAATGTATCAGTAAATGTATCAGCACCAGTAGTAACTTTAAGTGGATTACCAGGAGTAATAACTGTATCAACACCAAAAATAGATCCAATATCTTTTTCAGGATTGAGTCCAATAACACTGCCGTCAGGAGTGACAGTAACAGTAACACCCCCATCACCAGTTGATAAGATAACAGTATCAAAACTTGAGGTAATAACTCTAGAAATTCCAGAAAAAAAAGATATATCAGTAGAGGCACCAAAACCACCAGAAGGATTTATTCCAACAACAATAACACCACCAGTCAAACCAGGAGCGCCAGAAGTAAAGGTTCCAGAGAATTTTGACCCTCCAGTAATATCGTTTATAGGAGGGGGATTTTCTCAAGGATCAGCTATAGGTATGCCTAAGAATAATATCATTATACAGAACTATGATACTTATAAGACAGATGTTCCTGTTGTAATAACAACAGGAAATAGTGGAACAACTTGGACAGGTGGAACAATAACAGTGACAACAAGCAGTAATGGAAGTAACTATCCTGCAACAGCAGGAACGTATTCACTAGGAAATGGTTCTACTACCGTTCCTTTAAATGCCTTTATCAATGAGCTTAGAGATCATGATGCTGATATTGGCGGGAATTATGTAATGACAGATACAGGTGGAGGAAATAATGTCAAGATATTTTTAAGTCATAATCCTGCTGGAGTTGGAGGAATTGGAGGATCGTATGATGGAGTGGATAAATCAGGACCTAGAACAGCTAAATTCACTGGTACTTTGGAATTACATGGAATTACAGTTCCAAATAATGTAAATATTTTAGTTGGAGTAGAACATCAATTATGGAATATGAATTGTAATTTAGGAGCATATTCAATATTTGAAAATCAGGGAACTATAACCCTTGCAGATGGAAATAATATAATTGGAATAATGATTGATACTGAAAATTCTCCAAATGCAAATGGTGGAATAAATAAAACAGTTAATAAAGGAAAAATAGTTATCAACAGCCATAACAGTATAGGTATTGATTTTGGACAATTCAATCAACATAATTTATTGGTTGATGTATTTGTTGGAAATATTGAAATTAATGGGGAAAATAACTATGGTTTAAGAATGAAAGATGTTTTTGGCAGCTCAGGTTTTGGAGCAACATATTTTGATAAGGGAGTTACAATAACTTCTGGTACTGATTTAAATGGTTCTCCAACAAAAATTACTGTTGGTGGAAAAAAGAATGTAGGAGTATCTATTTCAAAATATTTATCAAGTGGAAAAAATATCAATCCAATAGATAATATTTCAAAATTAAATATAGAAGTTACTGGAGAAAATGTTGTAGGTTTCTTAAGAAATGCTGAGTATTCAACAAATAATCCAAATGATATGTTGTTAAACGGCACAACTATGGGAACATTTAGTTTTGGTGCTGGAGCTACAAACAGTGTTCTTATCAGAAGTGATAAGTATGGAATTCAAATAGATAAAGATATATCTTCTGAATCTGGGGAGACAGGAAATGTATTTGCTCAGGCGACTAAAACTGGGAAGATAATAAATAATGCAGTATTGAGCAGTACTTTAAAAAGCTTTACTGGACTTCTTGCAAGTGGAACTGGAGATGCTTCTGTAGAAAATACAGGAACTGTAAAAATAACAGGAGATGGAAGTAATAATGTAGGAATAGCAGTTCTAGATTCAGCTAATGGGAAGAATAGCGGAACTATAGAAGTTCTTGGAGCAGGAAATAATAAATCAGGAATATATAATAAAGGGACATTTACTATATCTGGAGGAAGTGTAACAGTAGAAGGCGGTTCATCTTCTGGAATATATAATACAGGTATAACAAATATTAATGGAACTGTTGCTTTAAAAGGGACAGGTGGAACTACAGGAATATACAGTAATGGAGGACAAATAACATCAAATTCTGGAAATCAGTTAAGTATAATAATAGATGATACATCATCAACAGCAAAAGGATTAGCTGTATATGCAGAGGGTGGAGCAAATCTAAATCTTAGTGATGCTGATATTATAGTAACAGAAGGAGCAGCAGGAGTAGCAGCATTCGGAGAAGGTACAAATATAAATTTATCAAGAGGAAATTTAAAATTTAATGGCTCAGGATATGCTGTTTATTCAGATGGAACAGGAAAAATAGACTTAAGTGGTGCCACTATAACACTTAATGGAAGTTCTACAGCATTTGACTTTGATCTTGCAGAAGGAGTAGTGGCTCCAATCATATTAGATGAGGATTCAAGAATTAATGCAAATGATGATAAAGTTATTGTATTTAATTTAAAGAATGCAAAGAAATTAAGTACAGATGGATTGGAAGACAGTATAAAGAATTCTCTTGGAGAAGCTTTAGGGAATGTGAACCTTAATGATCTTTTAAGTCATAGTACAGCTACTAACTATAAAATAGCAGCAGTTGATGGTGGAGAGATTGCTATTGGAGACTTGGATAAAACGGGAACAGGAGAAGAAACAGATCTAGCTAAAATAGCTGGAAACTTTTACTATAATAGATTCTTAGGACAAAGACTTAAGGCAACTGCAAAAAATAGTAAAATTTCTGCAGTTCTTACTGATGAACAGGCAAAAAAATATAATAATCAAGTAGTTGGACTGGAAATGAATTCAAGCAAATTAGCTACCAGTGCTAACGAAACGAGAATAGATTTGGAGGGTTCAACTATTATTACTGCTGATAGAAATGGAGCAGAAGCAGGAGCAATAGGAGCTTATATAAACTATGGATTTGTAACATTAAATGGAGATAGTCGGATAAAAGTTGAAAGAGAAAAAGATAATGGAAATACTGCAAATGATAATGCAGTAGGAGTATATGCAGTAAATGGAAGTACAGTATATAATGCCACAGGAATTATAGCAGTAGGAGGAAATCAATCTATAGGTATTTTAGGAATGGCATATAGAGAAGATGAGAATGGGAATGCAGTAATAGATGAATATGGTTCAGCTGCATTAGGTCAAGGGACAACAACTATTTATAATGGGGGAACTATATTCCTAGATGGAGAAGGAAGCATAGGAATTTATGCAGATAATAATAACACTTCTGTAGGAACAATTGGTGCACAAGTATTAAATCAGTCAGGAATAATAGTAGGGGATTCAAATGATTCTGCTACTTCTGTAGGTATTTATGGGAAAAAAGCTCAAATTTATAATGACTCAAGTATCACAGTAGGAAGTGGTGGAGTAGCAATCTACGCGACAGAAGGAAGTGAGGTTGCAGAACTTGGAACATTAAAACTTGGTTCAGATGGAATAGGAGTAATGGTTGATGGAACCTCAAAAATTACAGCTACTACTGTTACTTTAGAAAGCAAAGAAAATACAGTGGATATTAATGGAAAAACAGGTATTTTCTATAAAGGCTCATCAACTGGAAGTGACAACAAAGAAATAACCTTAACTATAGATGCCTCAAATTTTGTAAAAGGAACAGCTATATATGTACAAGATATGACAGTTAAATCATCTGGAAAGTTAACTGTTGGAGCAGAAGGAATAGGTATTTTTGTTGCAAAGAGAGATACAGGAGCAGCTGCAGGAACAAATAAGGGAACAATCAATCTTGGAACAAGTAAAAATGCAATAGGAATGTATGGTAAAGATACATCTATTGCTAATGAAACAGGTAATGGAATAATTAATATTGGTAATTCTTCTCAAATAGGGATGTATGCAGAGGGAGCTAATGGTAAAGTAACAAATACAGGGATAATTAATCTGAATGTAGATGGAGCTAAAGGAATCTATGTTAGAAATGATGCAACAGCAGAAATAACTGGGGCTAATATAAATTTCTCTAATCATAACTCAAGTATAGGAGTTTATGCAGAAGGTGCAAATGTAAACTTTACAAATACTTTTACTTTTCAAAATGACAATGCAAATAAAAATATCTATGTATATGGAAAAAATTCTACTGTAGAGATAGCTGGAGGAGAAACAGTAACAATAGATGGTGGAAGTATTCCAACTGCAGTAGGAACAGAAGGAAATAAAACAGTAGGAATATATCTAGAAAATGCTGGAGCAGGAAGTACATTTAAAGGAACAGGAGAACTTAAGGTTGAAAATGGAGCAATAGGAATTTATTCTAAAGGAAATAATAGTTTAGATGTAAAAGTAACAGCAGAGGGAGATAAAACAACAGGAGTATTCATAGATGGAGAATCAAAAATAAAAGGAACTGTTACAGCTAAAACTGATGCAATAGGAGTATATGGAAGTGGAGGAGCTGTAGTTATAGATAATACAGGACTTACCCTAAATATAGGAACTGCTAGTATATCTAACAAAGGAACAGGAATGTACCTTACAGATGGTGCATATGCAACTGGAGGATTAATTACTGTAGATAATTTTTCAGATGATAATAATATAGGAGTGTATTATAGTAAAGGAACTGCCTCTGGACCTGTAACAAATGAATCTGAGATTGAGCTTACAGGAAAAAATGGTGTAGGAATATATGCAGCAGATGGAATAACTTTAGTAAATGATTCTAACATTACATCAATAGTACCTGCCTCAAATAGTATAGCCTCATATGTAGGAGGAGATTCAACTCTAACTTCAAATGGAACTATTGAATTAAAAGATACAGCAAATGGAATTGGAATCTATGCTGCAGCTAGTGGAACAGGAATTAACTCAGTAAGTGGGGAGATTAAATTAACTGCAGCAACAGGTTCAATGGTAGGAATGGCATCGAAAGGGACAGATGCTTCAGTAGAAAATCAAGGTATAATTACTGTTGGAAATAATCTAGGAATGTATATAACAGATGGAAGTTCAGGAAAGAATAGTGGAGAGATAAAAGTAGAAAAAGGAACAACAACAACAGGGACAACAACAGGAACAGGAGTATATATAGAAGGTACAGGAAATAGTTTTGATGGAACTGGAGGAACTATCAAATCAGATGCAATTGGAATCTATCTGAAAGATACAACAGCTGGAACTGTGACTAATACAGGAACTTTAGATATAGCTTCAGGAGGAGTAGGAGTATTTGGAGAAAATGCAAATATTGACTTTAATGTAAATGTTACAGGAACAGGAGCAGTAGGAGTTGCAGCTAGTAGCAATTCAGTAATTTCTGGAAATGTAACAACAGGAGAGAATTCTGTTGGAGTTTATGTTCTTGACAATAGTGTATCATTTAATGGAGCTAATATAACAACAGAAAAAAAGGCACCAGGAGGAACATCAATAGGAATCCTTTTAAATAGTGCAGTAGGATCATATACAATGAGTAATGTAATTGTAAGCGCTCAAGATGGAGTAGGGATCTACTTAGATGGAACTGGATCAGGAATAGATCTTACTCATAATGGAACTGTAAATACAGTTGGAGGAATAGGTATCTATGTAGCCAATGGAACTGCTCTTACAACAGGAAAAAGTGTACTTAATATAAATGGTGGTACAGGAATATATGTAGATGGAGGAACAGCTAACCTTGGAACAACAGAAACTCTGACATTTAATTTTGGAATTGATGGAGGAATAGGAGTTTACAACAATGGAGGAACTCTTAATTTTGGAAATAATATATCTACAACAGGTTCAGGATCATTGGCAGCAACTGTAAATGGAGATTTAGCTTCATCTGGTAATTTAAATATAGGTGAAGGAGGAACAGGACTTCTTGGTAAATATGACGTTGGAATTATAGCAGATAAAAATATAACTAACATAGGAAATATTACAGCTAAATCAGGAGGAATAGGACTTGCAGCTGTAGAAGGAAATAGTACTCCATCAGGAGGTATAACAATAAATAATGCTGGAACTATTACAGCTAGTGGAAAATCAAGTGGAGGGGACTCTTCTATAGGAATATATACAAATATAGCAGAGATAAATAGTACAGGAACTGTTGAAGTAGGAACAGATGGAATAGGAATATATGCTACAGCTAGTGGAAAAGCAGTGAAGAATGATAATATGACTATGACAGGAGATAATGGAATAGGAGTATATATCAAAGGAGCAACAGGTGGACTTACTGCAAATAACATAACTTCAACAGGAGGAAAAGGAAATACAGGATTAGTTCTTGATGGAACTACTTCATCACCTTTACCATTAGATATTAATGCAGGAACTATTACTCTAGGAGATGAAAGTATAGGAGTAATGGCAACAGGAACAACTTCTTCTCCAATTACAATAGCTGGAACTATTACAGTAGGAGATTCAGGTACAGGTAAGAGTGCAATAGGAATAGTAGCAAGTGGTGGTTCTGATGTAATTTTGGCAGGAACAACAGAAATTAAAGCTGGAAAAGGTGGAATAGGAGTATATGCTGAAGGGGCAGGAACAACAGTAGCAGGCATAAATGCTTCTAATATTACAGTAGGAACAGATGGGATATATTTGTATTCTACTGTAGGTACCTCAATAAGTTTCACAGGAAATATCACAGCTGATAATCAAATAGGAATAGTAGCAGCAAGAGGAAATGTAAGTGGTACAGGTTCAACAATAACAGCTAAGAATGGTGGAATAGGAGCATATGTAAAAGGAACAGGTTCATCATTTACAGGAACAAATATTGTAGTTCAAAGTGGAATTGCAGAAACAGGTACTGATCCAGCAAAATATTCTGTGGGAGTCTATTATGAGAATGCAGGAACAATAGCATCACTGCCAACAGTAACACAAGCAGGAAGTTATTCAATAGGAACAGTATTAGATAGAACAACAGGAACTACAGCTGCTGGAATTAATATCGGAACTTCTGGAAGTAATCAGGTAGGAGTAATGGCAAAAGGAAACTCTGTTTTCACTATAGCATCAGGAGGAATTGCAGTAGGAAATGGAGACAGCAATATTGGTATATATGGAGAAAATAGTACAATTAATGTAGCTGGAGATATATCAGTTGGTACAGCTAGTTCACTTACAGATTCATCAATAGGAGTTTCTTTAAAAGGAGGTTCATATACAGGAACTACTGGGGATCTTGCAGTAGGAAATAACAGTATAGGAATCTATGGAACAAATATGACTGGAAATATTAGTCAAAGTGGAACAACTATGACTGTAGGAGATAATGGAGTAGGTATCTATGGTTCTGGAACTGGGAATATTATTTTATCAATGACAACAACAGGAATAACTCTTGGAGATAACAATTCTATAGGAGTATATGCCAAAGGAATGAATACAGATGTAACAGGAAACATGAGTGTTGGCACAAATACAAGTATAGGTATTGTAAGTGAAGGAAATGGAAATGTAACATATGATGGAGCTATGACTATAACAGGGAAAGGAACTGGGGAAGGAGATACAGGTTCAGTAGGAATCTATAAGACTTTTGGAAGTGGAATAATTTCAACATCTGCAGGAAACTGGACTGTAGGAAATAATGGATATGGAATTTATGTACAGCAGACTAAAGTTACTAAAGATGCAGAGGGAAATATAATTTCAGAAGAAGTAACAAATAATATAGCTACAATTAATAATATTGCTAGTATGAATCTAGGAATGTCAGCAGTAGGAATTTACTCAAATGGAAAAAATATAGTGACTAATAGTGGAATAATAACTGTAGGAGAAACAGATGTAAATGGAGAGCCAAATAATGCTAAAAACCATCTAAATTCAGTGGGGATATATGTAGCAAATGGAACTACAGTAAATAATACAGGAACGATAAATGTAGAGCATGATTTTTCAGTAGGTATTTATGGAAGCGGAATTGGAACAAAGATTACAAATGGAGGAACTATCACTGTTGATAAAGGCGGAGTAGGAATTCTTGTACAAAAAGGAGCTGTAGCTGTAAATACTGGAATTATCAATTTAGGAAGTGTAGATAGTACTTATGGAGCAACAACAGTAGGAATGGCAGCATATTCAGGATCTTCAATAATTAATGACACTAATGGAGTTATTAATGTAGATAAAGGTTCTGGAATGGTAGTAGGAATAGGTGCAAAATTCCAAAATAATGGACTTATAACTGTAAAAAATGGAATAGGAATAGAAGGACAAGGAGTTCTTGAAAATACAGGAAATATTGTAGTTATACCTGGATATTCAGGGACAAAAGTTGAAAATACAGGTGTGGGAAGTGCAGAAGTAGGAAGTGTCAAGATAGAATCAGATGGAACTGTAACTATTAATGATAAATATGTGTCACTTGCAGGAGGATCACTTTCAGTAGATGGAGATTTAAAAATAAATGGTGCATATGTAGATGTAACAACTGGAATACCTTTATTTAATGCTCAAAGTGTAAGTGGAGAGGTAAATATTCTTCCAAACTTTGCGCTGACAGGAAATGGAATCACATATGTAATACAAGATTTTGTAAATGTAGCATCAGAAACAGTAGATGGAACAAAGTTTACTCCTATAACATCACCTCTATTTATTGCAAAAGTGACAGGAGATGGAGATCTTACTATTGCAAAAAGACCATATGCAGATTTGACAATAGGAACACAGTTTGATGCATTGGATAAAGGACTTGATAATATTCTTGCTAACAGTGGAGGAATAGGAAAAGATGCAGAGATATTAAAAGGATTGAATGCATACTTGGAAGGACTTTCTGCAGATCAATTTGAAGGAGAAGCTTCTAGAAAACTTGCAGAAACAAGAGGAGATATCTATTCAACTATTCAGGGAAGAATGCAGGATATCAACAGAGCATTTGATAACTCTTTCTATGAACTTGAATCATCATACAATCTAACTAAAGACAGCAGTAAGTATAGTGTAATCTATACTGATGGTGATTACAAAGATCCAACTTTAGGAATAGAAGATTATGATTACAAGATAATGGGTCTTCTTTACATGAAAGAAAAAGAAGGAACAGAGTATGGAAGCAAATATGGATATACACTAGGATTTACAGGATCGAAATTTGAATTTGAAAATGATTCAAAAGAGGATGTATATTCATTGAGAGCAGGAGTACATAGAGTTAAAAATCTAAGCGAAGAGCATAAAGTATCATGGTTATCAAGAATAGAACTAGGATACAACAGACATATAGCTGAGAGAAAACTTAACCTTCATGAAACATTTGAGAATAAGGGAGAGTACAATACTTACTCTGTAGCACTTGATAACAGAATAACAAAAGTTATCTATACAGATTTATCAAGGGAATTGGATATATATGCAGATTTAGATTTAGAGTATGGAAAAGTAGATGGCTTTACAGAAAGTGCAGGAAGCAATGGCGGACTTGAAGTACAGATTAAAGATAATGACTACTTAAGCGCACAACTGGGAGCAGGAGTGAAAGCATCCCAAAGAATCTATGCAGGAAATGATGTATCAGTAAAAGTAACAGCAGATGTAAAGTATGCATATGAACTTGGAGATAACTATGATGGAAATAAAGCGAGACTAAAAAATGGAGGAGAAGGATACTACAGCTTAATTACTCCAGATGGAAGAGAAGGAAAACTAATAGGAAAAGTAGGACTAACAGTGGAGAAAGCCAACTATATGGGAGTAACATTTGAAGTAGAGGCAGCAGATGAAGGAAACAGAGAAGATTCATCAGTAAAATATGGAGTAAGATTCAATTACAAATTCTAGTATTAAAATATTATAAAAAAAGTTTTTTAACAAAGAGAAATAAAAAAATCATAATAACTTGGAGGAGATAACAATGATTAAATTAACAAAAAAAGAATTGGAAACTTTAGGAGAAAATAAGGATGCTATTGCACAGCTTTTAGTAAGAAAAGCTATCCTTGCAGAAATGGAAAAGAAAGAATATACAGAGGAGGAAAAAAAGTATCTTGAGGAAATGAAACTTAATATGGAAATAGAATTCTATCTTAATTCAATAGCGCAGAAAACAGTAAAAATATATGATTACGAGTTATTAGAAGTATATAAAAATAATACAGAAATATTAAAAGATAAGAATACAGTAGAAGTATATCCACAACTTCAACAGGCATTATTTAATCAAAAACTAGGTGAAGAAAAGGTAAAAGTAATAAATGAATTAGTAGAAAAATATAAAATAAATGATACTTTAAAAGAATATATAAAGGTAGAAGATCCAAAGAAAAAAGAAGAAAATAAATAAAGGGAAAGAAAATGAAAAAGATGTTAATAGGATGTATATTAGCAGTATCATATTCAGTATATCTAGTCAAATAGAGAATAAAATGATAAATGGTTTGAATTTAGTATTTTGCTAAGCTCAAACCATTTAATTTTTATGAATTTTTTTATTAATGTAAAAAATAAATAAAGGAGCTGTTTTAAACTTTCAACAATATCATAAAATATATAAGTCCGATAATCATATAGATACAAAATAATTTTATAATAAAATAAATAACATATTCCAAATTTCTTTGCAATAGAATATAATTAAATTATAAATAATATAATTAGAGGGGTGATAGAGTGGAAAATATATTGAAAATAATTTCAGAAAAGCTTATAAAAGGTGAAAATATAGAGGAACTTACACAGGAAGCCTTAGATAAAGGAATTGCTCCAAAAGACATACTGACTAAATCATTATTAAAAGGAATGACTAGGGCTGGAGAAATGTTTAAAGAAAAAACTCTTACTATGTATGATGTGCTGGAATCTGCAAAGACTATGGAAAAGAGTGTAAAAATATTAAAGCCTCTTCTGAAAGATGAGGATATTGTGAAAAAAGGAAAAATACTGGCAGGGAGTGTTCAGGGGGATTTTCATGATATAGGAAAAAATCTATGTATATTAATGTTGGAAAGTAATGGATTTCAAGTAATAGATATGGGAGTAGATGTTCCTCAAGAAAAAATAGAAGAATATATTAAAAAATATTCTCCTGATATATTAATGCTCTCAGCAATGATTGCTCCAACAATGGAAGTTATGAAAATGACTCTTGAATACTTGAGAGAAAAAGGGGTAACAGAACATTTAAAGATAATGGTAGGAGGAGCTCCCTTAACTGAAGAAATAGCAAAAAGTATGAGTGCTGCTTATTCAGCAGATGCAGTAAGTGCAGTGGAAGTTGCAGAAAAGTTATTAAATGTATAAAAAAAGCTGAGTAAAACATTTTTTTAAATGTTACTCAGCTTTTTTTTATATAAAGAAAACTATTTATAATTATGACTTTATAGTAAGAAAATATAAAAATAAGTATTGTATATTATATTGTGTATTTATAAAAATTAAAATATTTTTTAGTTTATAAAAAAACAAAAAAATGTTAGAATTGAAATATAAATTTCAATATTAAGGAGGAAAAATGTACAGATACTTATTTTATTTTTTGATTTACTCTTTTTTAGGGTGGTGTGTAGAGGTATGCTATGCAACTCTTAATACTAGAAAATTTATTAATAGAGGTTTTTTAAATGGGCCTTACTGTCCAATATATGGTGTGGGAGTTATGACTATTATGTATTTTGTTTTTCCATTAAAAAATAATATGTTTATACTCTTTATAGCTTCTATGATATTAACTTCTATACTGGAGTTTCTTACAGGATTTGTTCTTGAAAAAATATTTCATTATAGATGGTGGGATTATTCAGATGTACCTTTTAATATATGTGGTTATATTTGTTTAAAGTTTTCAATTATATGGGGGCTTGCTTGCGTTTTGGTAGTAGATATTATCCATCCTGTTGTAGAAAGTGTTATATCATGGCTTCCTTTATTAACAGGAAAAATAATTTTGGGAGTAGCTGGAACATTTATATTGATAGATTTTATTGTCACAGTAAAAACTGTATTAAAACTTAATGCCAAATTAGAAAAACTGGAAAAAATAGCTGGAGATATTCATAAATTTTCTGACAGAATAGGAGGCAAGGTATCATCAGATTTTATGACAGCACAGGATAAAATAGAAGAATTAAAAAGAAAAAGAGAAGAATTGCTGAAAAATATTCCATGGCTGGAAAAACGTATTATGAAATCATTTCCAGATATGAAATCTACAAAATATGATCAAGATACATTATCTACTATGAAAGAAGTAGATAGTAAATAACTGAGTTGTCTGTTATAAATATTTAGTGAATAAGTTAATTTTTATTAATTAAGAAAAAGAAATATATATAAAATAGTCTTCTAAGATAAAATATCATAGAAGACTATTTTTTGACTTTATTATTTTAAAGATGAATAAATTATTTCAGCTTCATAATTCCTATCTGTGAGTTTGCAGCTTTCTTTAATATTTTTTTCACCAACTGTTTTAATAAAATTAAAATAATACTCTTTATAAATTTTTATTAATTCAAAAATCTGATCTGATCTAGTTCCATATAATTTGGTAAGATACCAGATTAGATTCAATTTATTATAATCTTCTAGAGGTCTTCTTGGAATATTCCATAAATTTTCTTTATCCTTATAAATTTTTGAATAACTGACTCTGGAAAAATCAAAATATCTGCCATCTTCACCTGGAGTAGAAAATGGATCAATGAGAATAGAAGCATATCTCACATACAACAAATATTCTTTTTTTAATTGAGGAAATCCTAAATAATCTTCTATATCACTTTTTGAAATAGAATTTTCTGGTACAGGATAACTATCATTTAAAAATTTTAAAAGATTAAATTCAGGAAGGTTTACTGCACTATATAATTCTAATATTTCTTGATAGAGATTAACCATTTTATGAATTACAGTCATAGTTATTGGACCTTCAGGATAAAGTTTATACAAAAATCTTTTTGTTTTATCAATATCAAAAACTTGCTCTAAACTTACTTTATTTAATAAAAATGGAGAATGTACAAATAAAGTAATATTTTTTGATTCAGCTTCTAATTGATTTTTACAGCAGATGCTGTTTATTTTAAATTCACCAAGAAAATCTGCTATTTTTTTAACAAACAAACTATTTTCGTGGGTACTTCCTATATATACATTTTTTTTAAGAGCATTGGTTATAACTAAACAATGATTATCACCAGAAAAATTACTTGCTCCAAAGTAATTTGAAAAACTTATAAATTCAATTGTTTTATCATCTTTAAGAAAGCTTTTTAATATTAGACTTGAACCAAATTCAGGAGAAATTAATACTATTTTTTTTATTCGGGTTAATTTTTTTAAGTTTAAATCTTTCAATACTGAAAGGTAGGCATCACAGGGAGTACAGAGAATCAAAACATCCCATTCATTAATGAGTTCTTCAGAATTTATATATAAGTTTTCTAAAAGGCATTTACCACTTATTGAATTAATTTCATTAACTGAAGCAGTACTTTCTATAAAATTGTTATTACATTTTAAATTTTTTAAAAATAATTCGCTATTTTTACTATTCCTGATTTTTAGCCCTACTTTTTGAGCATATCCTTTATTAAAATTTATATATAAGTTGACTCCTACTGGGCCAGAACCTGCAATTAGTACATTATCAAAGTAGTTTTTTAACATTTTACATCCTTTCTAGCAGCAAAGTATCATATATAAAGCTTTTATCTCTAATTACAGTCTTGGTAAAATCGTTTATCTCTTGTATACATAGTGGAAAATTAAAAGCTTCCTTGATTTCATTACCATATCTCAAAATAATTTTTGCATCATTATTTATTTTTTGAGATACATAATCTACTAATTCACATTTTTTTTGAACTAAAGAAGCTATAATTATATGAGAAAAATTTTCTATTTCTACAGCCTCTATATCTCCTTCAAAATAGACTCCTTGAATCCCCAATTTGTTTGTAACTTTTTTAGATAAATTAAGAGCTTCTGAATCTATATCAACACATGTAATGTGAGCTGCTGTTTCTTTAAAAATAGTATAAGCTGTTATGGGCATTGCACCAGAACCTATTAATAAAACTTTTGAAGATTTTAAAATTTTGTAATCTTCAATTTCACGTTTTACAGCTAAAGCCAATTCATCTCCATATTTAAATGCAGTATTTTCTTCATTTAAAATATTTCTTGCCTCTATTTTTTCCAAAATTCCCAAAGCCTCAGCTGCTCTGTCTCTGATATCTCTTATGAGGTTTTTTATTAAATTGTTTTCAGAACTTAAAATAAAATCCATGTAATTTTTTTCATTTAAGATGAAAGAACACAGCTCTTCAATACATTCTTTTAAAAAATTATCCTTCTCTCCAGTCTTTTCATATAATTTTAAGGCCTCTGATATTTTAAATCTTATAACTTTTAATTGAAATATTAAATTATTATTCATGTTCTTTTTTCCTTTCTGTACAATTCTCAAATAATAAAATATATTATTTATCTTTCTGAGTTTTTGATAATAAGATTGTTGATATTACTATAATGGAACCTCCAATAATAGATTGCAGTGTAATTGTTTCTTTAAAAATAATAAATCCCCATAAATTATTTATAAAAATTCCTATATATCTTACAAATTCAACAATAATTGCATTTTGATGTGAGAATGCACCTGTTAAAAATATTTGTGCAATAAAAGAAACCCCCCCAATTATGATTAAAATAATAAGTTCTTTGGTATTGGGAATTATAAAATTTGAGTACATCAATGGAATAGCAACTATTGTTGATATAAAGAGGAAAAAAAACATAATTTCATAATTATGGTGCAATCCTGATCTAGCTAAATATCTTATTGTAATAGATGCTGCTCCGGAAAAAGCTGCTGCTAGTACACCAAATATTGCATATTGGGAATATGAAGAAAATTTTAAAGGATTTATAATTATACAGGTTCCAATAATTATAGCAAGAATAAAAATATATGTTTTAGGCTGTAGCTTTTCTTTAAGAAAAATTGAAGAAAAGATTACAACAAAAACTCCAGATAATTGTACCAGTATAGATACATCTCCTAATTTCAATTTTGATATGGCATAGAAATATGTCAGCATATAAATTCCACCTAGTAATCCTCGTAAATATAATATTTTATTTTCTTTATTTGAAAATTTTACCTTTTGAACTTTCATAAATATTAAAACAAGAATAGTACCAATTAGACCTCTAAAAAATGTAATCTCAGAAGATGGAATTCTTGTACTTACTAATTTTACCAAAACATTCATAATACTGAAAGTAAGTGATGACATAACTGCCATTATTATTCCTTTATTCATTGTATTCCTCCATTCACTTTGTTTTTATTGGGGTTATAGAAATAAAACCTCTGGAGCTTTTGGAAATGTCAAGTTCAACTCCATATATTTTCTCTAACAATTCTTCCTTCAAAACTTCTTCAGGAATTCCCTGCTGTATAGAATAGCCATCATGTAAAAGCAGAATTTCATCACTATATCTAGCTGCTAATGCTATATCATGCAGAACAATAACTGTTATAGAGCCTGTTTTTTTTGTATATTTTTTTGCTGTTTCCATAATCTGGAGCTGATGTTTTAAATCCAAGGCACTCGTAGGTTCATCTAATAATAAAATTTTGGGTTTTGAAACCATTGCCTGTGCCATTATGACCATTTGTTTCTGTCCACCACTTAAACTTGAGAATTTACTGCAGCTTAAATGGCTTAAATTTAATTCATCAAGTATTTCAGCTACAGCATTTAAATGAATTTTTTCAATTTTCCATGTTAAATCTCTTACTCTTCCCAATAAAACTATTTCAAAAACAGTTAGATTAATATTATTAACAGACATCTGGGGAACATATGTAAAACTATCTCTAAAATTTTTATAACCAGTTTCTCCAATAACACCAATATCTCCTTCATATTTTATTAAGTGGGCAATAGCTTTCAGTAATGTAGTTTTTCCAGTTCCATTAGGTCCAATTAGTGAAACAACATTTCCACCATAAAATTCAGCTTTTATATTTTTTATAATATTATTTTTACCATAGCTTATTTTAATATCTGTAAGATTCATTTTTAGCATATATCATACCCCTTTCTTTAGAATTAAGAAAATTAAGAATGGAACACCGATAAGAGATGTTACTATTCCAATAGGAATAATTATTCCGGGAATAATTATTTTAGCTAAAATTGAAGCACATGCAATTAATAATACTCCAAAAAGAGAAGCCATAGGTGCTAGATATCTTTGATCCTCTCCTGAAAAATATCTTGAAAAGTGTGGAGCTACCAGTCCTATAAAGCCTATAGTTCCAACAAATGCTACAGCACCAGCTGTAAGCAGTGAACTTAGTAAAAATACATGCAGCCTTACTTTATCTGTATCTATTCCAAGGCTTTTAGCTCTTTCTTCTCCAGCAGCTATTGCAGTTAATTTCCAGGCATATCTGGATAACAATATACTGCAGATTAAAAATATAACTCCGCTTACTATAACTCCTGTCCAGGTTGATTTAAGCAGACTTCCAAACATCCAGTAAACAATTTGACCTGCTACCTCAGGAGTAGAACGAAATTGTACTAAAGATAATAATGCCTGAAAAAAGAAATGTGTTACTATTCCAAAGAGTACCATAGATTGTGCTTTCATACCTTTTAGTTTTCCTAAAAAGTAAATAGCCATTGTACCTAGCAAAGTCATGGCAAATGCCATAAAAGGAGCATTTAACCATGGTATTCCTTTAAATGGAAATCCAGATATAAAAGCTATTGCTGCTCCAAAACCGGCAGCTGAGGATACTCCTAAAGTATATGGACTTGCCAGCGGATTAGAAAGTATAGTTTGCATCTGTGTACCTGCTAAACCTAATGATGCACCAACTGTCAGACATATTAGAGTCATGGGAAGTCTGATATTCCATATAATAGTAGCTTCTATACTTTCAGAAGACGGGCCTGCTAAAAGAGCTTTTATTGTATCTTCTAAAGTCATTCCTGAAGAACCTGTCATGAGGTCAAAGAGCAGCATTATAATTATTGCAGCTAAAGAAATAAAAAAGGCCATTTGCCGTTTTTTATTTATTTTTTTATATACTTCTTCTCCATTAATTTTTTTATTCATTTTCATCACTCCTTAGGCAACTGCTATTTTTCATTGTATTTTGTCATAAAAGTTCCTTCTGGAGTGATTGGAAGATATTTTTTATAAAAATTCTCTAAATTTTCTTTAGGTTCAATATCTTTAAACAATTCAGGATATAAGGACTTTGCTATATACTGTACATATACATAATCATAAATAGAACGAAGTCCACCATGATTTACAGCATATATCTCACCATTTTTTATAGCATTTAATTTTTTCCAGCCAGTTCTTTTTGTATATGGAGTAAGCCTTTTCCATGTTTGCTCAGGAGAAACATTAAATCCAATTAAAACTCTGTCACCAGCATCATTAGCCCAGTTTGCTCCAGCAAAAAATATTGCATCAGGGTTAGATGTTAAAATATATTCTGGACTTAATGGGCCATAACTGTCAATTTTATTTTCTGCTATATTATTTCCTCCAGCTAGTTTTACAAGACTTCCCCATAAGTAATTACCATAACTGTTACCTATTTGATCAGCACCTAGATTTCCTAATTCTACATATACTTTTTTTCTGTTTTTAATATTTTCTACTCTTTCTTTTACTTCATTTAAAGCATTTTCATAATTTCTTATTAGTTCTTCAGCTCTGTTTTTATTTCCAGTAATTTTTCCTAAAATTTTTGTACTTTTTATATGATTTTCTAAAGTCTGAGAATTATAGTCAATTACAATAACTTTTATTCCTGACTTTTCTAATTTATCTATATTTTCAGCCAGAGTTTCATATTGAAAAGGAGCAACTATAGCCACCTGTGGCTTAGAGTTTAATAAAGTTTCCATACTGAAAGACCCTTTATATATAGAACCTGTATCTATGATTTTATCTAATTCAGGCATCTGTTTTTCATAGGCATTGTACTGGTCATTAAAAAAATCTGCCCATTCTCCTTTAGATATACTTACCACTTTATTAAAATTTTCTGCAACTGCCAAATAAGATTCTTCATAAAAACCTAAAAAAATTCTATTAATAGGACCATCAATTTCAATTTTTCTATTAGAAAGATCAGTAAAGGTAATCTTGTTATTCTTTTCCTGCTGTTGAAGTTCATTAGAATATGTATTTTTTTCTAAGAAAATCAGGCTAAAAAATAAGCATATTATAAATAAACTAAAAAATTTTTTTAAAATCATTGTTTTACCTCCATTAATTATTTTTTTATAAAAGCGCTTTGAAGTTATTATACTCTTTTTAATTTTAAAATCAAAATATTTTTTAATCAAAATTTATTCAAATTATAAATACAAAATATTAAATTTAAATATTTTAGAGTAATTTATACTTAAAACTTTAAAATATATAAAAATCAAATTTAAAGAGTATAATTTTATGGAATAATCATATTTTTATATTTTTTTTATAAAAAAATGAGCTAAAAATAATAAAAATTTTAAAGTAATAATTTATATTAACGTATTTCAAGAAATTGTGTGTGTAAAATCACATTTTGTGTATATAATATCAGAATTTGTGTATATACAAAAAATAAAGAAAAAATTAATTATATTATTTATATGGACGAAAAGTTCTATTTAAAGATTACATAAAAATAAAAAAGGAGAGATTGTTTATGAAACAAAAAAATTTGCTGATTGTATTTCTTTTTTTTAGTTTCTCTGTTTTTTTTGTTTCTGCTTATTCACAGGAAATAAGTGAAAAAGAAGGAAAAAAAGTTCTTGAACAGATAAGAAAAGAAATTCAGAGAGAAGAGAAAGAAAAGCAAAAAGCTGCTAAAGAAGCACAAAAGGCTAAAGAAGCAGAAGAAAAAGCTAGAATAGCAGCTGAAAAAGCAGAAGAAAAAAAAGGAAAGAAAGTAATTGAAGAAATCAGAAGAGATATGAATGAATCTCTTGAAGAAAAAGTATTCAGAAGTGAAAATACTCCTGAAGCCAGAATAGCAGCAATAAATGCAGCATTTGAAACAGGAAGGGAAAGAATGACTTTTTTGAGAGCAGAAGAAGAAGAAATTATGGAGCTTGAAAAAACTCTGGGGATAGAAGACAGTGACAGAAATGTTTTTCTAAGTCAGAAATTTGATGAAGTATATGACGAGTTCAAATCTAATAATAATGAAATTGAAATTCTTTTGCTTGAAAATGAAAAGCTTAATGAATACTTGAGTAGATTAGATAGGATGGAGCAGAAAGTAAGAGCAGGAAATTAAAAGGGGGAAAAGATATTTATGAAAAAAAGTGATATTGAAAAATCTTTAAAAAGGTTTTTAAAAAGAAAAATTGGTTATTCTTTATCACTGTTAATAGCCTTTTTGATAACAGGAGAAATATCATTAAGTGCAGGAATAACAGCAGAGGAGATACAGGAAGCAAAAAGTGATCTGTTGATAAAAATACAAACAGAAAGAGAAGAAATAAAAAGAAAGATAGCAGAAAATGAAAAATTAATAAAAGAATATAACTCAAATTTTGTGGAACTGTTAAGGAAAGGCAATTTTTATTCCAAGCCAACATTTAAGAGTACACAGCTTTTTTTCACTTATCAGTATTTAGATAATGGAAAGATGAAAAATAGAACTAATAAAGAGTTTTCAGAAACAATAAATGCAGTTAATAAGTATTATAAAACAAGTAAGAGTAAAGGAACAGCCAAAGTGTTGGAAGGAAATGGTTTTGCTGTAGATGATACTGTATTTAGAGAAACAATAGAAGTCGGAGCAAATATAAAACTAATACAGCCAGATTTACCAACAGTAACTCCAAATATTTCAGTAACAGCATCAGCACCAAAAGTTAATCTGGGAGCATTGCCTAAAACAATAAATCCAGCAGTAGCTTCAGTTTCTACAGTAACAGCACCAGTAATTGCAGCTCCAACACCGCCAGGTGGAGTATCAATAACTGTATCAACACCAAGTGCAGTGGAAAAAATAACAGTGACAGCACCTGTTATTACAGCACCAATGGCACCAACAGAAAAGAATGTAAAAATAAGTAATCCAACTTTGCCTGAGGGGTATGATCCAACAATAATAAAGCTTCCAGCAGCACCTTCACTGCCAGTAGTCGTACCAGTGAATGTTTCATCTCCATCAATAGCTGGAAGTGGAGCAAATCCGAGTGTACAATACTTTTGGTGGGATGGAAATGATGGGGTAATCTCTCAAATAAGTTTAAAATCAGGAAAGTATGTTATAAATGGAAATTCTGGAGCTTTTAATGTGGATGTAACAAATTACGATGCTGAAGCATTTCCTGGAACAGCTCCTCAAGGTAGTAAACCAGTAAATGGAACATATACTGTAAATAGAAAGTTTTTTCATACTTTATTAAATGTACCATATTCATATTATGGAGAAAATGCAGAAATAATTTTTAATTCAAATAATGCTAAGCTTATTGATCTTGAAACTGAGGGAGTAGTAAATGGTAATTTAGATAATAGAGTTACAGAAGGGCTGATAACTTCAGCAACACGTGATAGATTGAGAGGATATCAGGCATATACCGGAATTAAAGGTAATGATAATACAGAACTTTTATTTGTTAATAAAGGTAAAGTAGAAATAAATGGAACAAATTCGGCATATTTTTTTACAACATCACATACAAATGGCGGACTTAGAACAAATTATTTAGATAATGAAGGAACAATTATTGTTAATGGGGATAAATCAGCTGTATATATGCATTCTCCAGATACATCAGAATCTAAAGCATATATTTATTCAAATGGTCCAACTGGAAAGATATATGTAGATGGAGTAGGTGCTTCACTGATGCAGTGGGTTTATGCAAATTTATCCCATAACAGAGCTGCATTTGTAAATGAAGGAACTGCTGAAATAAGAGGAGCAGAGGCAATAGCCCTATATATGTCAAATAATAGTACTTTTCACAATGGACATGCAGCATATATAAAGAAACCAATCGAATTATTAGGAGATAAGAGTGTTGGTTTAGTTGCACAAAATACCAATATAACAAATGAAAAAAATATAGTGAAGTTCAATATTGGAAAGAAAAAACAAACTATAGCAAAAGGAAATTCTGTAAATAATATTTTTACAGGAAGAACTAATGATCCTAATTTAGTAGAGCAAGCTATTGGAATACTGATGGACAATTCAAGTACAACAAAAACAGCAGCTCAAATAGAAATAGGAGAGTATTCATATGGTGGAATAGGAATATTTGGAAAAAATGGAACAATTGAAATTTTAAAACCATATGGAGCTCCAGCAGAAAACAGCAGTATAAAAATATCTGGTGGAGAAGGAAATATTGGAATAATTGCTCAAGGAGGAGATGTAAAGTTTGAGGGAGATATTTCAATAGAAAATGGAAAAAACAACCAGATAGCAATTGCTCAAAATGGAAAAACAATAACAATAAATGGTAATGTGACAGCTGGAGATAGTACTAAGAAAATTGAGGATACTGTTGCACTATATGCTAAAGACAGCGGAACAGTGATAAATATAGCAAAAGATAAATTGAATTTGAATTTATCAGGAAATAGCACAGGTATATTTGCAACAAGTCAGGGAAGTATTATAGCAGACAGAACTTCTTTGACACTTTCTCAACCAAATACCAATGGAAATATTCCAGAGCCGACTACTCCAGTAAATATATATGTAGAAGGAAAAATACAAGCTGATGGAAGCACATCAGGTTTGGGAATTTACGCAAGTGATGGCGGAAAAATCAGTGTTAAAAATACTTATGTTAAAGTAAAAGATGGAACAGTAGGAGCAGTAGCAACAGGAGCTAATTCAAATATAGACTTGTCAGGAGGTATAGTTGATTATAGTGGAGATGGATATGCTGTTTATACTTCAAATGGAGGAACTGTTAATTTATCAAATGGAGAAATAATTCTGAGAGGAAAAGCTACGGCTCTTGAATTGGATTTAAGTACTCCTTCTTCTAATCCAATAACTTTAACAGGGGCTAAAATTGTAGTAATGTCTAATGATGCAGTAGGTGTTAATCTTAAGAATATAGGAACTTTAAATATAGGAACACTCAAAACAGATATAGAAAATAAGTTAGGTGGAGTAAATATAGTTGCTGGAACAGACGGAACTCAAGTATTTGATAAGTACAAGATAGCAGCTGTAGATGGAGGAATTTTAAATATTAATACTGATATGAACAAATCAGATACTTCTACTACCTCACCAGGATTTTTCTATTATAGAAGATTTTTAGGACAAAGACTTAATCTTAATGTTCTTAATGGAATAAAAGTAAAATCAGAAATCAACAGTTCAGATGCAACAGCATATTTTAAAGGGCAGGTAGTAGGACTTGAAATGAGTTCAAGTAAAGCAGCAGCAAGTGCATCAGATGCTCAGATAAATCTTGCAGCAGGTTCTAAAGTAATAGCAGACAGAACAGATGCAGGTGCAGGAGCAATTGGTCTATATATGAACTTTGGTAAAATAGATATTGCAGCAACTGCTGGAGTGGAGGTTGAAAAAGGTGCTAATACTGTTAATGATAAAGCAGTAGGAGTATATGCCGTAAATGGAAGTAAAGTTGATAATGCTGGAGATATAAAAGTAAATGGAAATCAATCTATAGGTATTTTAGGAATGACATATAGAGAACAGCCTGCAGGAACACCTGTTGTTAATGAGTTTGGAACAGGAGGAATTTTTACAGACCAAGGAAAAATAAATATTACCAATAGTGGCTATGTAGCTTTAGGCGGAACTGGAACTATAGGAATATATGCATATAATAACAATGCAGCTGGAACAAGAGCAGATGCTAAAGTTACTAATACTGTTACTGGAATAGTTGATGTAGGAAATTCGACAGCTGCAAATGCAGCTATTGGAATATATGGTGAAAAAACTACAATATCTAACCTTGGAATAATTTCAGTAGGAAGTAATGGAATTGCAATATATGCTAAAAATAATTCTGAAATAACAGATCTTGGTTCACTTAATCTAGGAGCAGATGGAATTGGAGTAATGCTAGACAGTACATCAGATCTTACAGCAGCAAATGTGTCAGTTACTTCAAATGGTACTGGAACATCTGGAAAAACTGTAATCTTCTATAAAGGAACAGGAGCAGGTCATAAAGCAATAAATGTAGCTATTGATGCATCAGCTTTAAATAAAGGAACAGCTGTATATGCTGAAAATATGAGCATAACTTCACAAGGGGCATTAAGTATTGGAACTTCTGGAATAGGAATATTTGTTAAAGGAACAGGAACTAATCTTGGATATAATGAGGGAAGTATTACTTTAGGTGCAGGCAAAACTGGAGCTGTAGGGATGTACACTAAAACAGCTCATATTGTTAATAATGCAGCTGGAGTTATTAACGTAAATGATTCTTCTCAAATAGGAATGTATGCAGAAGGAAGTAGTCAAGCTTTAAACAGAGGAACTATTAACCTCAATGTAGATAGGTCTACAGGAATTTATTTAAAAGGCGCATATACTGAACTTGATAGTACAGGTAATATTGTATTTGGTGGAAAATCAAGTATAGGAGTATTTGGTGAAGGGGCTAGAGTAGAGTTTGGGGATAATATGACTCTATCAAATGCAAATGAAAATAAAAATATATTTGTATATGGAAAAGATAGTAGAGTAGAAATTACTGCAGGTAAAACAGTAACTATAGATGGAATGGCAGCAGCAGCAACTCCTGGAAATAAAACAGTAGGAATCTATCTTGAAAATGCTGGAACAGGAAGCAGATTTGTAAGTAATACAACAGGAAAGCTGAATGCTGTAAATGAGGCAGTAGGACTTTATTCTAAAGGAAATAATAATCTGGATGTGAATGTAACAGCAACTGGAGATAAGACTACAGGGGTATTTATAGATGGTGCTTCTGAAATAACAGGAACTGTAACAGCAAGAGGAAATGCAGTAGGAGTATATGGAAACGGAGGGGCTGTAACTATAGATGCAGCTGGACTTACTCTTAATACTGATACAGCAAGAGGAACAGGAATGTATCTGACAGATGGAGCTTCAGCAGCTGGAGGAACAATAACTGTAAATAATACAGCAGCAGGAACTAAAAATATAGGAGTATATTACAGCAAGGGAACTGCTTCTGGAGCAGTGACAAATAGCTCAGATATTTCTCTGGCTGGAAGTGAAAGCATTGGAATATATGCAGCAGATGGAATAAATTTAGTAAATAATTCCAATATTACATCAACAGCAGGAAAATCAGAAAATATTGGTTCATATGTAGGGGGAGGTTCTCAGCTGACTTCAGCAGGAACTATCACAATGAATGACAGTGACAGCATAGGAATGTACACAGAAGAAGGTAAGGGAATCAATTCTGGAAATATTTTAATGAATGGAGCATCAAGCGCACCAAATAAATCAGTTGTAGGTATGGTGGCTGAAGCTCAAGCTGGAAAAACTGCAGCAGTAGAAAATAGTGGAACAATATCAGCAGGGGCTAATCTTGGAATGTATATAGGGGGATTAGGTACAAGCTCAGGTAAAAATACAGGAACAATAACAACGACTACAGGAACTGGAGTATATGTAGATGGTGCAGCAAATACTTTTGCTGGAACAGGTGGAACTATTAATTCAAATAAGGTTGGAATATACCTTAAAAACACTGGAGCAAATAAAATAACAACAGGAACTTTAAATATAGCTTCAGGAGGAGTTGGAGTATTTGGAGAAAATGCTAATATAGATTTCACAGTTGATACATCAAATTCTGCAGAAGCAGTGGGAGTTGCAGCTAAAGGTACTTCAGTAATATCCAGAAATATAACAACAGGACAGGATTCAGTTGGAGTATATGTTCTTGATAATAATGTATCATTTAATGGAGCAAATATAACAACAGGTCCAAGTGTAGCTCCAGGTAAATCTTCAATAGGAATACTTTTAAATAAAGCATTAGGTGCATATACAATGAGCAATGTTACAGTAAATGCACAAAACGGAGTGGGGATCTACTTAGATGGAACTGCACCAGGAACACATTTGACACACAATGGAACTGTAAATACAGTTGGAGGAATAGGTATCTATGTAGATGATGGAACTACTCTTACAACTGGAACAACAGTTCTTAATATAAACGGTGGAACAGGAGTATATATAAAAGGAGGAACAGCCAACTTAGGAACTGGAGGAAACCTTACATTCAACTTCCTTGCAGGTGGCGGAATAGGGGTATTTAATAATGGCGGTACAATGAATCTTGGAGCAAATATAACTGTAAAAGGATCAGGTTCTCTTGCAGCAACAACAAATGGAAGTTTAAGTTCTTCTGGAAACTTAAGTATAGGAGAAGGCGCAACAGGGCTTATGGGTCTATATGATGCTGGGCTTACTGCAGCACACAGCGTAAATAGCTCTGGAACAATAACAGCTGTATCAGGAGGTATAGGATTAGCAGCAGTAAAAGGAACAACTAATCCTGCCTTCCCAGTGACAGTGAATAATACAGGAACTATTAATGCATCTGGAGTATCAACTACAAATACACCATCAATAGGAATCTATACAAATGCAGCTGATACGGTAAATACTGGAAACATTAATGTAGGAAATAAAGGAATAGGAATATATTCTGCCCACAGTGGAATACTTACTTCTGTACAAAATAATAATATGACTATGACGGGAACAGATGGAATAGGAGTATATATTAAAGGTACAACTAATGGACTTACTGCAAATAATATAACTTCAATAGGTTCAAGAAATACAGGAGTAGTTCTTGAAGGAACAGCAGGAAATATAAATGTAGGAACAATTGCTTTAGGAAATGAAAGTGTAGGAACATTTGTGACAGGAGCAGCAGCTTCAACAATAGATGGAACAATAACAGTAGGAAATGGAAGCACATCTAAGAGCGCAATAGGAGTAGTAGCTCAAAATGGAGCTAATATGACTCTTGCAGGAACAGCTGCAATTACAACAGGTACTAAAGGAATAGGAGTATATGCCGAAGGAGCTGGAACAATAGTAACAGTTTCAAATACAGGAAATATATCAGTAGGCGCAGAAGGAATATATATGTATTCTAAAGATGCTGTATTAAATTTCAGTGGAAATATTACAGCTGATAATCAAATAGGAATAGTAGCAGATGGTGGAACTATCAATGCTGTAGGAGCATCAGCTATAACAGTTCAAAATGGCGGAATAGGAGCATATGTAAAAAATGCAGCACCAGCATTTGGAGCAACTGCAATAAATGTACAGGGAGGAACATCATCTAAATATTCTATGGGAGTTTATTATGATGGAGTAGCAGCACTTGGAGCAGCACCAGTAATAACTCAAACAGGAAGCTATACAATAGGAATGGTACTTAATAACTCAACAGGAACTACAGCAGGAGGAATTTCTTTAGGAAGTGCTGCTGATAATAACCAAGTGGGAGTAATGGCAAAAGGAAATTCTAATCTTACTATAGCTGGAAACATCTCAGTAGGTGGTGATAAAAATATTGGTGTATATGGAGAGAGCAGTCAGATTACAGCAAATGGTAATCTTTCAGTTGGAAATTCTTCAGCATCAGGAAATAAATCAACTTCATCAATAGGAGTTTCTTTAAATGGCGGAACATATACAGGAGCTGGAGATATTTCAGTAGGTGACTATAGCATAGGTATCTTTGGAAAGGGAATGGGAGTAGGAAGTGTAATTACTCAAGGAACTGGAGCCCAAACAATGATTGTTGGAAAAGATGGTCTTGGAATCTATGGAGCAGGAACTGGAGGAGCTATATCGGCTAATATGTCAAACATTACAGTAGGAACAGACAATGCAATAGGAGTATATGCAAAAGGAATGAACTCAATAGTAACAGGAAACATGAATATTGGCGCAAATACAAGCGTGGGTATTGTAAGTGAAGGTAATGGAAATGTGACATATACAGGAGCTATGACAATAGCTAATAAAGCTGATAAAGCATCAGTAGGAATATATAAGGCAGATGGAACAGGAAAAATATCAACATCAGCTGGAAACTGGTCTGTAGGAAACAGTGGATATGGAATCTATTTGAAACAGACAGCAGGACAATCCGCAGTAATTGAAAATAGAGCAAATATAGTATTAGGAATGTCATCAGTGGGAATGTATTCAGAAGGTACAAATACAATAATAAATACAGGAAATATAACTGTAGGAAGCACAAATGTAAATGGAGATCACAATGATCCGACAAAACATGAAAATTCAGTAGGAATGTATTTGTCAGGAGGAACTGCAGCAACAAGTTCTGGAACAATAACAGTAAATCATGACCACTCAGTAGGAGTATATGGACAGGGAGGAGGAACAAGATTTACAAATACTGGAACAATGAATATAGATAATGGAGGAATAGGAGTTCTCATAAGGGATGGAGCTGTAGCAATAAATGAAGCTGGAGGTAATATTAATTTAGGTGGAACACTGGCATCTAGCAGAGGAAAAACAGTAGGAATGGCAGCTTATACAGGAGCTACAATAGAAAACAGAGGAACAATAACTGTTAATGAAGGTATAGGTATGCTGGTAGGAAACCAAGCAAATTTAATTAACAGAGGAACAATATATGTAAATAATGGAACTGGTATAGAAGGAGCTGGAAATATAACAAATACAGGAAATATAGTTGTAACAGGAGCTGGAAAAAAAGAAGAAACAAACAGACTTACAGCAGCAAGAGTGGGAGCAGTAATAATACAGTCAGATGGAACAATAAAGATAAATGATAAGTATACAGCAATAGGAGGAACACTTTCAACAGCTGGAAACATAATCGTAAATGGAGCCTATGTAGATGTAACGACTAAAACACCACTATTCAATGCGCATAGTGTAAGTGGAGATGTAAGAATACTGCCTAATTTTGCGTTGACAGGAAATGGTATTTCGTATGAGATAAAGGGATTTGTAAATACAGCTACTAAAACAATAACAGGAACTAAACTTACTCCTGTAACATCTCCATTATTTATAGCAAAAGTAACAAATAAAGGAGATCTTGTAATAGCTAAAAGACCATATGCTGACCTAACTATAGGGAAACAGTTTGATGCAATGGATAAAGGACTTGACAATGTTTTAAAAAATAGTGGAGGAAAAGGCAGAGATGCAGATATATTGAAAGGTTTAAACCACTATTTAGAAGGAATGGCAAAAAATAAATTTACAGTAGAAGCTTCAAAAAAACTAGCAGAATTCAGAGGAGATATCTATGCAACTATTCAAGGAAGAATGCAGGATATCAACAGAGCTTTTGACAACTCTTTCTATGAACTGGAATCATCATACAATTTAACTAAAGACAGCAGTAAATATAGTGTTATCTATACTGATGGAAACTATAAAAATTCTACTTTAGGAATAGATGACTATGATTATAAAGTAATGGGACTTCTATATATGAAAGAAAAAGAGGGAACAGAATATGGAAGTAAATATGGATATACATTAGGATTTGCAGGATCTAAGTTTGACTTTGATGATGGTGGTTCAAAAGAAGATGTATATTCATTGAGAGTAGGAGCACATAGAGTTAAAAATCTAAGTGATGAACATAAAGTATCATGGTTATCAAGAATAGAGCTAGGATATAATAGGCACATTACTAAGAGAAAACTTGAACTTGATAAAACTTATGAAAATAAAGGAGAGTACAATACTTACTCTGTAGCATTTGACAATAGACTGACAAAAGTTATCTATACAGACCTTTCTAGACAATTGGCTGTATATGCTGATTTAGATTTAGAATATGGAAAAGTAGACGACTTTAAAGAAAGTGCTGGAAGCAAAGGTGGACTGGAAGTACAAATCAAAGATAACGACTACTTTAGCGCACAAGCAGGAGCAGGAGTAAAAGCATCTCAAAGAATCTATGCAGGAAATGATATATCTGTAAAAGTAGCAGCAGATGTGAAATATGCATATGAATTTGGAGATAACTATGATGGAAACAAAGCAAGACTTAAAAATGGTGGAGAAGGATATTATAGCTTAATCACTCCAGAAGAAAGAGAAGGAAAACTGATAGGAAAAGTAGGACTGACAGTGGAGAAAGCCAACTATATGGGAGTAACATTTGAAGTGGAGGCAGCAGATGAAGGAAATAGAAAAGATTCATCAATTAAATATGGTGTAAGATTCAATTATAAATTTTAAATTGAATAAACTGTCCCTTATATAGGGACAGTTTATTATTTAAAGGTGAAAAATATGAGTACAAAAATACAAAAAAGAGGAAGACCTTTAGGAAGCGGAAACAAAGTTAAGACTATATTAGGAATAAGAGTCAGTTGTGAAGAATACGATATAATAGAAAAAGGTCTTGCTAAATTAAAGCCTAAATTTAAAACTAATAAAAAAATAATTATATATCTTTTTGAAAAATATAATAAATTTCACATAGGAGATAAAGCAGAATTAGATGAATTGCTTCTTAAATTAATAAGTAAAAAATTGAATAAAGACATTTACAGCAAAGAGGAGAAAAAACAATTAAAAGAATTTTATAAAAAAATTCAAAGTAAGGGATTAAAAAATATTTTTAATATTTGAAATATTGAAACAAGGAGAGAATATGCAGATAAAATTAACAAAAGAAGAATTGAAAAAATTAAATGGGAATAAAGATGGGATAGCTCAACTTTTAGTGAGGAAAGCTATACTTGCTGAAATGGAGAATAAAGAATATACAGAAGAAGAGAAGAAATATCTAGAGGAAATGAGGCTTAATATGGAGATAGAATATTATCTTAATTCAATAGCCCAGAAAACAGTTCAAATATATGATTATGAGCTTTTGGAAGCATATAAAAACAATGCCGAATTCTTAAAAGATAAAAATACAATGGATATATATCCCCAGCTTCAGCAAGCTTTGTTTAATCAGAAGCTTGGAGAGGAAAAAGTAAAAGTAATAAATGGAATAGTTGAAAAATATAAAATAAATGATTTGTTGAAAGAATATACGCCTATATCAACAGAAGAAGTAAAAAAAGAAGAAAATAAATAGGAGGGAAGTTATGAAAAAAATTCTGATAGGATGTGTGTTAGTAATATCAACTGTGTCATATTCTGCAATAGAAGCAGTATCAACATTTGAACAGCTTGAACTTACTTTTCAGCAGTTGGAAGCAGAAGAAGCAGCTATGTATAATCAAAGAAAAACAGAAGCAGAAGAAGCTGAAAAAGTATTGGTATCATTAAGAGCAAAATACCAGAAAATTTTAGAAACAGAAAAATATATAATTGAAGTAGAGCAATATAGATATTATCAAGAGGATTATAAAGAACTTTTAAAGAAATGCAGGACTATGAAAGGAGAATTAGAAGCAGAAATTGCTGCTAAAGAAGAAATAATAGATATTTACAGAGCAATTATGTAGGGAAAATATATGAAAATAAAAAAAAGTAAAAGTAATGAACTGCAGAAATATCGTTTGTATGGTTGCTGGTTTACAAAAGAAGAATATATTTTTATCAAAAATAAACTAAAAGAATTACGAGAAATTAATGGAGAAAAAAGAAATAATACAGAAATATTAATAGAACTTTTTAAGCTTGCATTAGAAGATGAAAATGATATGAAAGGATAGAGCTTATGAAAGAAGTAGATTTTATAAAAGAATTGAAAGAAAAAAGGGATTTAAAAAATATAAAAACAGCAAAAGAGAAAGTAGAAGTTTTTTGGGAATCAATAATTGATGTTTTAAAAAAAGATGGGAAACTTGAACTTAAAGGCTGGGGAAAATTTGAAGTGAAAGAAACAAATGAAAGAATATTTAATAATCCAAGAACAAAAAAGACAGGGAAAATACCAGCACAAAAAAAGATAGTATTCAAACAGGGAAAAAATCTAAAGGAAAATTTTAACATGTAAAAAAATAATATGTCTATTTACTAATAATGGTAGAAAATACTTTTAAAAGAAAAAAATGATTTCTTATCCAAAAATAAGGAGGTAAAAATGGAAAGAATATTAATAGGATGTATTTTACTACTAATTGGGTGTATCTTGGTAATGACAATTACATCATAAAATAATATCAATATGTTCAAAGGAGAAATAAAAATTGTGATTATTATTAAACGTATTCGTTATTTGAAAATTGAAAATATATTATGAATACAATATTAAATATATCTTTACTAAATTTCTGAAAAATGTTATCCTTGAAATAAAAACAAAGTTTAAAAATAATATATTTAGTTTTTAATTAAATTTATTATTCTTTTTTCAATTTTAAAATAAAAATCAAGAAGAAGTTATGAAAATTTTTTCTTGATTTTTTTATAAAAATAAAGACTTTTATTTATTTCTAAAAATTAAAAAAAGAGAATGATAATTAGGATAAAACTTATATTATTAAAAATAATATAAAGGAGATAAAATGAATAAAAAAATATTATTATGTATTGGGGTTATAAGTATTTTTTTAGTTTTAGTATTAAAATATGATTCTAGAAATGAAAATAATTTTGTTTATATTATTCCTCAAATAAAGTATACTGAAGTTTTAGATAGAAATATTGGAGAATATTCAATTTTTACTTTAAATGGAACTCATTTAGATTTTAAAACAAAAAATTTTATAAGTGGTAAACTATTTTTTAATGTTCCTAATGGCGAATATTTACTGAAAATTGATTATGATAATAAAGTTAAATATGTTCCTTTTGTAAAAAATGATACATGGAAAAAAATAATAATACATCTTCAAGGAGATATATTTTCACGAAATCAAAAAATTGTTCTTAATGCAGTGACTTTAGCACTTATTATTTTGAACTTTAATATTTATATAAAAATAAAAGATCACATAAAAAAGGATAAAGTTCTTAACATCTCTTTTTTTCTTTTAATGGCAAAGTTATTTTTTTCTATTAAAGGTGATATTCAAAATAATTTTATGGTAATTACAGATTTTTCAATTTCATTTATTTTAGGATGTATTCTTATATTATATGTTTTAAATCATATGTTGGATAAAAAATTTAAAAAAATGAGAATTTTTGTTTATATATTGCTTACGTTAACTTTATTTCATTATATAATAATTTGTGTAAATCTGATTTTTCCAGAAGTTTATGCACATTTATCTCATCATCATGAAATAATTTTAATATTTTTGCAAGGACTTTATAAATTTATTAATTTAAGAAGAATAATTTTGATTATACTGCTATTTAATTTAATTATAAATAAAAAATTTGCTGAATTTACTAATAAATTTTATTGGATTACAATTATTGCTGTATATTTTTTCTTGGAATTTTTTTATTTATTATTTCCAAAAGCTATAAATTTATATTATTTTATAAGATTAATTGAGTATATGTGTATTTACTGGGGAATTTGTTTTGTTAATTTAAGGATATATAACCAGAATATAAATAGGGTAGTGCGATATATACTTGGATTTACTATTTCATATATTGTTCTTTTCTATTTCAAAACGCTGAAAGAACCTTTTTTAATTTTATTTACTATTTTTATATTAGATTTTTATACTGAAGCATTAAAAAAAATTATGGTATTTAAAGATAAAAATATTGAGAAAGCATATAATAAATTATGTCTGGCTCAAAATGAACTTGAGTTTAAAGAAGAATTGAAAAAAGAAATTCAGAAAAATATTAATATAAAATCTGTTAATATAAAATTATTTTTTAATAATGAGGCAATTAAAGAATATATATATGAACTTGACTTCCTAGAAGATGATTTATATATAGAAAAAGATAATATAAAAGATGAAAAGTATTCCTTTGGAATAAGATTAGCTTTTAATAAAAATCCTTGTGTTGGAATTATATTTATTGAAGAAGGTTCAACTTCGCTAAATGTAGAGGAAATAAGATATTTATTTAAATTGGCTGAAAATATTTCAAGTATAGCAAGCAATATTAGACTCAACTCTATTTATAAGGAGATAAGTTTTTATGATTAAGATAGGAACAGACATTCAGGAGAATTTGCTTATTCTTTTAAGAGAAGTTTTAGATTATGAGTTTATAGAATATAATGGAAGTGATGCAGATTTTCAAATTTTTATAATAGATATTACCTCTAAGGAAGCAGATTTAAAAATAAGGGATATTTTTTTAAGAGGAATTCCGGTTATTGCTGTTTTGGGAAAAAATGATATTCAAAAAATGCGGACTTTATTTTTAAATAAACAGGTTACAGACTGTATTTTAAGGCAGGATATCTATGAAATTGAAAAAAGTATAGAGAAACTAAAAAATACTCAAACTAAATATACCCAATTTTATTTGAGTGATATTTATCAGAAAGGAATTCTTGAATTTTCTGAAGTAACTTATATAAATTACTGCAGAGTATCCAGAAGAGTACAATTCAATATTTTAAATAAAGAGATTTTTACATTAAAAATTAATTTTTCTACTGTTGAAACTAGTTTAATTGAATTTGCTAATTTCTATAAAGTTGAGCGAGGAACTATAGTAAATATTAATTTAATAAAATATCTTGATTACAAAGAAGAAAAAATATTATTTAAAGATCTATCAGAATTGTATATAAGCAAGGTAAAACTGAAAGAGATAGAAGAAAATACATCTATAACCAAAAATAAATTACATATTGAAATTTAAATATGTTTGGACTATTATAACTCAAAATTTAAAAGAAGTTAAGGAAAGTTTAAGTGATAAGAAAGTAGTTGAAGGAAGCTATAGTGCTGTAGATAGAGAACAAATTACACATGCAACTATAGGAAATGGAACAATAATTATTAATGGTAAGGAAGAGAATCCTGAAGGACTTAACAGGGATGAAAGTAAAGCACAAGAAATCATAAAGGATATTAATGTGGATACTGTATAAATAATGCAGATGAACTGTTGATATCTTTTATACTATTCTTAATAAAAATACTAAATTTTTCTTTTTATTAATTGGTAGTTTAGAAGTTAGAGCAACTTCTTTCTTTACTAACAGTATTGGAAACAGTAGGCTTATCTAATTTGATAGGAGGAATATTGATTCTTTTTTTCAAACTTTTTCTTAAAGCAGAATATATAAAGATATTTTTAGGAGAAATGAAATGATGTCAGAAATAGTAAGCAAGAAAATAAAAGTAAATATTGGTGAAATAAAGACTTATTTAATAAAAAAAATGTAAATATGAAAGGAGAATATAAATGAATACTGAAGAACACATTGAAACAGATATTAGGAAAATAAGAGAACAGGAAAAAGTTCTGGGGATAAAAGATTGGTTAAAAGTCCTTATAATATTTATGATTCCTATTGTGAATATAGTAATGTGGATTGTTTGGCTAGTTTCCGAAAAGACAAATTTAAACTTAAAAAATTATTTGATAGCAAGCTTAATTCTTATAGGAATATTTCTTTTGCTATGGATTATTTTGTTCTTTGGAATTTTGGGAATATTTGCAGCAACCCAAATATAAGGATTTTTTCACTTACTCTTTATTAACTAATCTATAAATAATCTTATTTTATAAAGGCCTAGTACTGCTATAAGTAGACTAGGCTTTTTTAATTAAAATATTTATATTAAAAATAATTATACTTTTTTTAATTTTCCTCTTCTACATCTTTAATATTCTTATTTCATTTCTTTGTAAAATATGAGTTTTTCAGGCTTTTTTGTATATATTTTCATAATTAAAATGATTTAAAATTTATATAAAATTCTAAAAAAACGTATTATAGATAATAAAGTATATTTTTTCAAAAATAAAGGTATTTTTTAGTATATAAAATTCTAAAAAAATGATAATATTAAAATATATACTTAAAGTATAGACTTTAATGTTGTTTAGGATTAAAGGCAGAACAACTTAAATAATAAATTGTAAATATTGAAAGTTTTATTGGGAGAGATTTTATGCAAATTAGAAAAATATGGATTTGGCTTTTTTTTATATTTAGTTATTGTTGTTATGCTAATCAACAGGAATTAAACAGGGAAGAAAGAAGAATACATGAAGAAGAAATAAGAAGGCTAGAAAAAGCAGAAGTAAAAGATGAGATTCAATTAAATAAATTAGAAGAAAATATTGAAGCTGTTGGGGATGAGATAAGAAGTATTGAAATAAATGGTAATACCATTTTAAAGGCTTCAGAAATTAAAAAATTAAAAAAGAAATATACTGGTAAAATAGGTGGGAAAAATATTCTTAATCTTATGAAAGAGCTTGAAAACCTATATTTAGTTAAAGGGTATATTGCAGTAAGAGTAAAAATGGATATGGATAAAGCTGATATATCTGAGGGAAAAATAGTTTTAAAAGTTTTAGAAGGGTATATTGAAGGGATAAGATTTAAAGACAACAGCAAAGGAAAAATTAATATTTTTACATCTTTTCCTACTTCAAAAGGAGATATACTAAATATTAATGATTTAGATCAAGGAATAGATAATTTGAATTCAGTGTCTTCTAATAATGCTAAACTTGATATTCTAGCAGGAGAAACTCTTGGCGGCAGTATAATCGAAATTGATAATCAGAGAAGCAAAAAAATATCTGGTACAATTAACTACAATGATTTAGGACAGAAATCTACAGGAAGAGACAGATTGAAGACTTCACTCATCTTTGAAGATGTTCTTGGATTAAATGATTCTTTAATGGGAACATATCAAAAGAAGCTTGGAACAAGTACAAAATATAAAGATAATGAAAACTTTTCTTTCTATTATAGAATTCCAATAAAGTATTTGGAGTTTTCTGTATCTAAAGATCAATCTGAGTATCTTTCTACAATAAAGTCATTTGCTCATACCTATGAATCTACAGGAATTTCAAAGAATATTAATTATTCAGCAAGAAGAATAATCAATAGAAACAGTAATGGGAAAACATCAGTTGGAGCAACTTTAACAAATAAGGAAACTAAAAACTATTTTGATGGAATTAAGTTAATAACAAGTTCAAGAAAATTATCAATATTAAAAGTTGATATAAATCATAATAGGAGACTCTTTAATGGGGTATTTTATGGAAATCTGACTTATCATGAAGGATTAGATAGATTTGGTGCAGAAAGTGATGGAGAAAAGGGAGAATATTCTCCAAAAGCGCAATTTCAAAAATATACAGCAGACATAAGCTGGTATAGACCATTTAATATAGGAGAGCAAAGATTCTCATATAGAGTTTCCTTAAGTGGACAATATTCAGATGATATCCTTTATTCTTCAGAGAAATTAGGAATAGGTGACGATACTACAGTCAGAGGTTTTAAAGAAAATTCAATAATGGGTGATAAAGGTTTCTATATGAGAAATGAAATTGGATATAACTATAAGTTTTTAGAACCATTTATTGCTTATGATTATGGAAGAGTAAAAGATGTATATAAAGATGAGTATTATGAAAAAAATGGCAGTGAGATGAGTGGTGCTTCAATAGGTCTTAGAATGTATTTTAATCATTTTGATATGAGTTTTACATATTCAAAACCTTTAACAGCTCCATCATATATAAAAAAAAATACACATGAAATATATTTTACTATGAGTGTTAAGTTTTAAAATATTAAGGGAGAAAGAAAAATGAAAGGATTAAAAAATATTTTATTAAAAAAACTTATAATCTATAGCTACATTTTTTTAAGTATTTTTACACAGCCGCTTCTTGCAGCAGGTGTAGTTAGAGATCAAAATAGGAATCAGCAGATGAATGTAGAGAAAGCACCTAATGGAGTTCCAATAGTAAATATCAATGCTCCAAATAATAATGGAGTATCTCATAACTATTTTAAAGAATACAATGTTGAAAAAGAAGGAATTCTTCTTAATAACAGTGCTAAAGAATTTAACAGAACTCAAATAGGTGGAATAATTCAGGGGAATTCTAATCTCAATGGAAGAGAAGCAAATGTAATCCTTACAGAAGTTACAGGAGTAAATAGAAGTAGAATAGAAGGATACACTGAAATAGTTGGAAAATCAGCTGAATATATTTTAGCAAATCCAAATGGGATATATCTAAATGGGGCAGGGTTCATAAATACTCCAAGAGTAACACTTACAACTGGAAAATCAATAACAGATGAGTTGGGAGATTTAAAAGGATTTTCTATAGATGATGGAACAGTAGTAATAGGAAGTCAGGGAATAGATGGAAAGAATGTAAGAATGGTAGATATTATTTCAAGAACAGCCCAGCTTAATGGTGCAGTGTATGGTGGAGACGAAGTAAATGTTGTCTTGGGGAGAAATGATTATGATCACCAAACAAAAAAAGTAACACCAAAAGCTGATAAAGCAGGAGATAAGCCAAAGGTAGCTCTAGATGCAAAAGCACTGGGGTCTCTTTATGCTGGAAGAATATATCTGCAAAGTACAGAAAAAGGTGTTGGAGTAAACAGTCAGGGGGAGATGCTTGCTGGAGCAGGAGATTTTGAAGTAGATGTTAATGGAAGGCTGATTCTTAATGATGCCCAGGCTAAAAATGATATAAAAATAAAAGCAGAAAATGTTGAAATTCAAAAGAGAGCAATTGCAGAAAACAATATCAATATTAATACAAAGGATATAGTAAATACTGGTGCTGTAGCAGCAAATAAAAATATAACTGTAAAAAGTTCTAATATAGAAAATAAGGGAAATATGTCTTCTAAGAGCATAACTATAGCTAACAAGGAAAAAATAGTAAATACAGGTAAAATATCAGCAGACAATGTAAAAATATCTTCTAATGATATGACAAATAAAGAATTAACAGCTGTTAATGCTGATATAGATTTAACAGGCAACTTAAAAACAGAATCTATGAAAGTTGTTGAAAATTTAAATATCAAGGGAAAAAATATAGAAAATACAGGAACTATAGCAGCTAATAAAAAAGTGAAAATAGAGAGTACTAATCTTTCAAATAAAGGAGATACCAGTGCTGATGAAATAAAGATAAATAATCAAAATAATATTGTAAATGAAAAGAATATAATAGCTTCTTCAGTAGATATTACTTCAAAATCATTAGTTAATAAAGAAACTGTTCAAGGTGAAATCTTAAATTTAAAAATTCTAGATTCTCTTAATAATAATGGAACTTTATTAGGGAAAACTTTTTCTTTAGAGGCTAATAAAGTAGTAAATACATCTAGTATATATGGAGAAAGCTACTTAACAATAACAGCAGATAAATATATAAATAAAAACTCTGGAATAACTGCTGGCGAAATTCTTTCTTTAAGTGGTAATGTTGAAAATGATGGAAATATTTTAGGGGAAAAAGTAGTATTTACAGGTTCAAAAGTTAAAAATACAGGAAACATAACAGGAGAGAATACTCTTCAGATTACTTCTGATTTAAATAATAGTGGAACTGTTCAAGGAAAAAATCTAGTAAGTATTATTGGAAACATAGACAATAGGCAAAATATAAAGAGTGAAAAAGTATTAAATATATCTGGAAATGTAATAAATACTGGATATACCTATGGTGAGAGCACTGATATCATTGGGGATATAACTAATAGTGGAAATATTTTAGCGCTTTTAAACATGAAAATATCTGGAGATATAATTAATAATAAGAATTTAAACAGTGGAGATAAACTTATTCTATTAAGCAGCAATATTGTTAATAATGATAGAATATCAGCCTTAGATCTTTCTATAACAGGAGTTAAGCTTGTAAATAATGGAATGATAACTGGAGAAAAAGGAATATTTAATATTGATGATATAGAAAATTATGGAACTCTTTATGGAAAGAATACTCTTTCTATTACAGGAAATAATCTTATCAATAATAAACTTATTCAAGGGTCTAAGGATCTATATATAAATTCACAAAATATAGAAAATAAAGATGATTTATTTGCAGGAAATAACATTTCTCTGACAACTGTATCTTTAGACAATACTGGAAGAATAATTGGAGATGGAAATTTAACATTTAGTACTGTTAATTCTTTTACTAACTCTAATCTTATCCAAGGAAATAATATAAAAATATCTGGAGTGGATAATAGTGGAAAAATTGTTGCTAAAGAGGGGATTGAAGCTGTAGAAATTAAAAATAATGGAATAGTTTCAGCTTTAAAAAATCTTAAGAGCAGTAAACTTTCAAATTTTCTTCTTGGAAAAACTATTTTGGGAGAAAATCTTACTTTAGAAGAAGAGCTTTTAAATAAAGGAATCATTTCAGTAAAGGGAGATATAACAGCTAAAAATATTTCTAATGCTGGAAGTGTAGTTTCAGATAAAAATATAGTATTAAAAGAATTAGACAATAGCAGTGGGACTATTGAGGGGAAAAATATTAGTATAGTAAATACAGGAATTTTTAATAACCAGTCAGGAAAGTTAAAAGTTTTTGATAATGATTCAATACTATATATAAAAGCACTTGATATCAATAATAATTCTGGTGAAGTTCACGCTCAGGGAACTGCTGATTTAAATATAGCTGGGAATTTAATTCTTACAGGAAGCTATATAGGAAATAATCTTTTAAAAATAACCGCCAATTCTTTGACTTCAAATATTAATCTAGAAAATGGTGGAGATATAGTACTTAATCTGTCTGGAGATTTTCTAAACAATAATAAATTTGCCAGTGGAAAGAATATAACTATAAGTGCAAAAGATTTAGTAAATAATAAGACATTAGGAAGTTTAGGAAATTTTGCTATTAATCTTTCAGGAAAATTGGATAATCTAGACAGTATAATTCTTGGAAGTGGAAATAATCTAATAGCAACTGCTGGAGATATAAATAACAGCGGCTTTTTAACTTCACAGAATAGTTTGACTGTAAATTCAAAAGATTTAATAAATAATGGACAGATAGCTTCTGGAAACATCCTTACACTAAATTCAAATAATATAACAAATAATAATTTTGCTCTTTTGTATTCTAAAAATGATATGTTTATAACAGCAAAAAAAGATCTTGTAAATAACAAAGGAGACATATATTCTGGAAATAATGCAGAAATAAAAGCTTTAGGAAAAGCACAAAATAATGCAGCAACAATAGAAGCTATAGGAGATATCTATATAGAAGCAGCACAGATAGAAAATCTTGGTGAAGTAACAGGAAGCCATTCCATTACTGGAAAAATTCCTGGAATATCAAGTAATGTAGATATGGACTCAATTGATAAAACTATTCTAAATAATAAAAGCAATCTGATAATGCAGGAGTTATTCACAGATTATATTGGAGGAGTAGGAAGCTGGACATGGTTTCATGAACATTCAAGTGATTTAGGTGTATATCTTCATGAAATTGATAAAGTTGAAAGCAATTATACAAGTGTCATGGCATATATTTCCTCTGGAAAAAATATTACTTTGAAAGCTATTGGAGATGTAATAAACAGAGAAGGGAATATTTTAGCAGATAAAGATATAAATATATCAGCTGTTAATTTAAAAAATGAAAATTATACAATAGATGTAGAAGTTAACAGTGAATGGAGAAGAGATTATGAACTTCATGGAAGTGCTATGTATACTCTTCCTTATGATGCATACTTGATGGATGGAAAAGTGTACAATCATAACAGAGATAAAGGTTATGTAGTAGTAAATGATAAAATAATTCAAAAAGTGGGAACTGATAAAGCTACAAAAATATCAGCAGGAAATAATATAAATATATCAGCTGTTAAAGTAGGAAATGGAGCATTATCAAGTGATCCAAATGCAGTGAACTCTAAAAATATTAATGTAGGACAGGTGATATTAAACAGCAGTAATGTTGGAAAAACTGGAACTATTAATACAGAAAGCTTTATTACAATTCCTGAAGGGGATAAAGGATTGTTTGTTGTAAACAAAGATTTAGTGAATTCAGCTGGAGTATCTGTAACAGAAAAAGATAAAATAACTATAGGGAATGGAGAGCTGATATTTAATAACAATTTAGTTTCAAATAATAAAACTCCAGGTTTTTCATATTTGATAGAATCAAATGTTAAATTTACAGATATGGGATACTATATGGGTTCTGACTACTTCTTTGGAAAAATAGGTTTTAATCCTGAGAAAAATATAAGACTTCTTGGAGATGCTTTTTATGAATCAAGAGTGGTAAACAGAGCTATTCTTGAAAGTACAGGAAAGAGATATCTAAATGGAGCAGCAAATGAAAAGGAACAGATGCAGATATTATTAGATAATTCCATAACTGCTATGGAAGATTTTAATCTGTCTATTGGAACAGCGCTTACAAAAGAACAGATAAATAATCTTAAAAGTGATATCATATGGTATGTTGAAGAAGAGGTTAATGGAGTAAATGTTCTTGTACCTAAAGTATATCTATCTAAGGAAACTCTTGCATCACTTGGTAATAACCAGACTGGAATGATGGCAGGGAATGGAATAAATATATCAGCTGTTGAAGTTAATAATACAGGAAGCATAAAATCTGGTGGAAGCATTAATATAAACGCAGAGGAATTTTTGAATAAATCTGTATTAGGTGACTTCAAAGCACTAATTGCAGGAAATGATATAGAAATAGTTTCTGTAAATGATATAAAGAATATAGGAGCTGAAATATCAGCAGATAATAATATATCTTTGGAATCTATAAAAGGAAGCATATGGAATAAAAGTACTGCTAGAGTAAATGATCTTACATATAAAATAGATTCAGATATAGAAAATACAGCTAAAATATCAGGTGCTGATATAAGTATAAAAGCTGGAGAAAACTATATTAATACAGCCGCATTAGTTGAAGGTAAAGGAAATATTGGAATAACAGCAAAAGAAGTAGTAGTAGACACAATAGAAATGCATGATTATGAAAAACAAGGTGGAAATAAGAATTATACAATAACAGAAAGTTATACAAATGCAGGAAGTACAATAACTGGAGAAAATATTTCTATTTCAGCAGATAAAAATATCAATATAAAAGGGTCAGATGTAGTTGCTGATAAAAATATAGATATAGAAGCTAAAGAAAACATAAATATAATTGCTTCTGTTGATTCTGAATATTTTGAGCAACAAAAAACAAAAAAGAAGAGTTTTGGAAGAGGAAAATCAAGTTTAGATATAAAGTATAATGAAAGTATCAATGAAAGCAATATTCTATCAGGGAATAATACCAAGATCACTTCTGGAAAGAATGTTAATATTGTAGGAAGTGATATATTAAGTGGTAATGATTTATCAATTGGAGCAGGAGAAAATACAAATATTGTATCAGCATTAAAAGGAAATGTAGATCACCATCAAAGTAAAAAAACAGGCTTTTTAGGTTTAAGTGGAAGCTTTAAAAAAGAAGTAGAAGTAAACTATACAAATGTTTCTTCAAATATTGGAGCAGTAGGAAATATAGATATAAAATCAGAAAAAGGAAATACAAATATTTTAGCTTCAAATTTAGAAAGTGGAAAAAATATAACAATAGAAGCAGGGAATAATGTAAATATCTTGGCAGCTGATGATATAACTAAGAAAGAAAGTCAAAAATCAAAGAGTAAAACTAAGTTCTTTGGAAGTGCAGATAATTTAAATTTTGAAATAGGATTAAGTACAAGTATTGAAAAAAATAAAAAAGTAACTTACGACACAAAAGTTATTGGAAGTAGTATAGAAAGTGATGGAGATATAAAAATTGTAAGTAAAAATAATACAAATATAGAAGCTAGTAATATATCAGGAAATAATACATCTATATATGCTGGAAATGAACTTAATATAACAGCAAGAGATGAAATTCATAGTAATACTATAAAAAATGAAAAAGGGGAAATAAAATTAACTGCTGGAATAAATCTAAGTGGAATAAAAGATACTATTGATTCAGTAAAGGATACTGTAGTAGGAATAAAAGATCTTCCAGGGGTAATAGGAGTTGGTAGTGATTTAATAAGTGGAAAAGGGATAAATGAATCTCTTGCAGGAAAAGAAGATTCGATAAATGCATTAAATAATTTGCTTAATGGACCATCTGATGGAGGAGTAAGTGCAGGGATATATGCTGGAATAGAATTATCTAAAGATAAAAATACACAAACAAATACTAATAAAGTTGTGACTACTATTACATCAAAAAATGATATTGATTTAAAAACTGATAAAGGAGATATGAATTTTGAAGGTACAAAGGTTATAGCTGGAAATGATATAAAAATTGATTCAGGAAAAAATATAAATATGAACAGTGCCCAAAGTACAGGAAAGGGAGAATCTTCATCTGAAAAAATTGATGGAAAGATAAATTTAGCTACAGGTCAAATTTCAGGTGGAGTAGAAGTTTCTAAAGGATCAAATAATGAAAAAATAAATTCTAATGCTGAATTCATAGCCAAAAATGAAATAAATGTATCAGGAAAAGATCTTGTTATAAAAGGTGGAAATATAGTAGGAGATAAAGTAAAGGTTGAAGTGGACAATTTAGTAGTTGAAAGTTTACAGGATAAAAGTAACTCTAAAAATACTGGAATAAATATCCATGGAAGCTCAGACAACAGTAATGGAACTTCAACTGGAGCAGGACTTGATTTAAGTGATTATAATAAAGAATGGGTAACAAATCAGAGCAGTATAATAGGTAAAGAAGAATCAGAAATAAAAGTTAGCGGAAATACTCATTTAGAGGGTGGGCTTTTAGGAGGAAAAAATACAATACTTGAAACAGGAAGTTTAACATTTAATGATATAAAAGATAGTGAAAAAGGGACAACAATTGGAATAGGTGGAGATATATATCAAAGTTCAAAACAGGAAAGTTTAAGTGATAAGAAAGTAATTGAAGGAAGCTATAGTGCTGTAGATAAAGAACAAATTACACATGCAACTATAGGAAATGGAACAATAATTATTAATGGCAAGGAAGAGAATCCTGAAGGACTTAACAGGGATGAGAGTAAAGCACAGGAAATCGTAAAAGATATTAATGTAGATACTGTAAATGCAAAATATAATTCACAAGCTCGTGAATGGGCAGTAGGTGAATTAGAATCAATAATGAGTAATCATATAAAAAATGGTTTTATTGATCCTGTGATTGCATTGAATGAAACATTTGATATAATCAATTCTAAAATAACACCATATAAAGTAATAATAGAAAAAGATGAAAATGGAAATTTAATAGAACATAAGCCAATCTCAATTGATCCAAATGAAAAATTTGAAGAGAATACAAGTCTTCATGTTAATGGGATGAATACTGATTTTGATCAAGCAGTAGATGAATTAGTCAGGCAAAAATTAAAAAATGGTTTAGAAACTGATGAGGAATTAAAAAATATTAAAACTGGAACAAAATTAGAATTCATACTAATTCATAATGAAACAAATGGATTTTGGGCAGATTTGTATGAGTCTGCAATAGATAGATATGGAACTAAAGGAGGAAAAAATACATATACTGAAGCTGCAAAACAGCTTGGAGAAATACTGTGGTTAAACAAAGATAGAGTCGATGAAGTAACTGCATTTAGTCAAGGAACATTGATATATGGAGCAGCAATGCATTATATTAAAGAAACATATGGAGAAAATAGTCTTTCAGAAATAAAAACTAATACTATTATATTGAGTGGATCAGCATTACCAGTTGAAGATTTTAAAAACTATATGAAAGAAAATGGAAATATGGCTGATATAGATCAAAGAGTTGATATAAATGACTTAGTAGGAACATTGGTTGGAGGAAATCCTGGAAATGTAAAAACAGATGAGGCTATTTTAGAATTGGAAAATAAAAATTTTATGGATTATCATAGTGGATATACAAAGGGACAAGAAACTATAACTCCTCCTGAAAAAACATCATTTCAAAAAGGAAAGAATGTATTAGATAAAATAATGCAAAAAATGAATGTGAATAACTATTTTAAAAGAGAGGGTAAAAATGAAAAATAAAAATTTAATTTTAATATTACTGCTTTTATTATTTTACAGCTGTATAAAATTAGAGGCAAAATCAACAATTAGAACTTATACTTATTATTGCATATATGGAACAATAGAAAATGGGAAAGTAAATAGAATGGGAATTCCCAGAGATAATATTTCTCAAATGGAGGAAAGAATTTATGTATTATATGGAATTAGATTTAATCAACATTATGGATTTGAAAGTCCTATTGATGAAGATAGATTCAAAAATCATCATATTAAATTTTATAATGATATGAAATTAATAATAAATGGAAAGGAATATATTATTCCAAAAAATCAGATAAGAGAGAATATATTAGATTCAAAGATACTTGATTCAAAGAATGGCCCTAAATATTATTTTGAACCACCAGTAGATATACAACATACAAAAAATAATGAATTAATAATAGATATAGGAGAAATAGAAATATTAGATAAAGATGGAAAAACAGTAAAATCTAAAACAAAGATACCTACAATTTTGTTAAAAAAAATTTATGTAACTATTAAATATAATAATATAAAAATGACTGATAGAGAAACTCTGTATAGAGGATGGGCAGAAGATTTTCCTGAAGATTTAAGACAAATGTTAAAAAAATAAAAATTAATATTTTAAAAGTAGTCCAATTAACTTGGACTACTCATTAAGATATTAATAAAATATAGCTTTTAAACTGATAGTAAAGGCTGAAAATATAACAGTAGAACATTTAAAAGATAAAGATACAAATAAAGTAAGTGGTGGAGGAATAGAGATAAGTGGAGTAGGAGCTCCAAACTTATCAGTAATAACAGGAGGTCAAGATAAGAGGCAGGAAACAAATGCAACAGCAGTGAATACAGACTTTATAGTAAAAGGAGATAATAAAACTGCTGAAGAACTAGGATTTAATACAGACTTAGACAAAGCCCAAGTTATAACAAAAGATGAAGATAAAGTATTAGATGCCGAACTTCATACAGATCTATTAAATAAATCTGAAAGAGACAAGATAGTAAAAGCTGGAGAGTATTTAGAAGCTGTCTATGATGGAATAACAGATCCTGGAGTGGGAGGAAAGATTAATACAATCAAGGAACAAATATATGGAGATATGTTGAAAAAAGCAGCAGAAAATTATCCTGGATTTGTAAAATTTGATGAAAAAGTAATAGATGAAAATGGAGAAATATTAACTGATAAGTTAAATGAAAAGGGAAATAGAGTACAAGATCTATTGAAATATTTTGCATCAAGTGTTGGTTATGAAGGTGAAATACCAAGAATTTTGATAGGAGATCTTCCTGTTGGAGAAGAAGCATTTGCCTCAACTTTGGATAATACAATAGCAATAGATAGAAATATATTGGCTTCAGCAGATTCTAACAAAATATTGAGTATATTAGCTCATGAACTGGGACACTTTAATGGTTATGATAGTGGAACAGAAAGTACAGCTTCAAGAATAGAAAATACAGTATTAGGAGCAGTAAGCAAAAAAGAAGTTACAGGAGATTATGAAGCATATTTCAAAAATATGTATGAAGGAAAAGATATAAGTGGAAAAGAAGCACAGAAAATAATAGATGGTATACCAGAAGAAAATAAAGAAAATTCAACTACAGGATATAATGTAAATGTAGGGGCAAGTTTTGGTGGAAGAGTAGGAGCAGGAATTTCAAGATATGTAACTAGAGATTACAAAAATGATAAAGTCACAGTATTTCATACATTAGATGGTGCTCTTCAAATAACAAATCCAGATTTGGATACTTCTTTGGAATTTTCATTCTTTCCTTTTGTAAATGATCCAACAATTCTAGAAGGAAGAGCACATAGTATAGGAGTAAGTTTTAAAATTCCTTACTTAGAAGTTGTAGGAGGAGGATTTGATATTATTTATAATACAAATAATGAATGGTTAGGAGTAAAGTTTTCTATTGGAAAAAGTTTCTATCCTTTTGGAGTTCGTGCAAGTATAGCAGATGGTGCAACTATAATAAAGAAAGAGGAACTTACATTTTATGAGTATAACAAAAAATACCATCCAAGAGGAGGTAAAAATGGATATTAATATAAAAAAAAATAATATTGAAACTATTATTTTAAAAACAGCTAAGAAAGAAAAAAAGAAGCATGTAAAAATATGGATATGTATATACTTCCTTATAACTATTTTTGTACAATATAGTATATTAAAAACTTTAAAAGTTAAAAAAATACCACTTTTTACATTTGAGAGTACACCATTACAATTATTTATACAAGTATTATTGAGTTTTCCAATTTTTTTAGGTTATAATGTAGAACTCATAAAGTATTGGGATGAGTTTATTATTATTGATGGTTTAAAGATTACTCTACAATCAAAAGATGGAGAGTATTTAAAAAGTAAATCAGAATTTCTGATTAAAGATATAACAAAAATCTATATAAAAAAAAGAGAAGAAATTTTTAAATACGATCGTAGCTATAAAGAAGAAGATTATAAAATAGTAAAAATAGAAACAAAGGAAAAAGTTTATTGTTGGGGCTATGACCTTCAGATAGAAGAAGCTAAAAAAGTGGTAAGTATATTAAATAATATTATAAATAAAAGTTAATGTTTTATAGGTAGCTCAATTTATTTGAGCTATCTATTAAGATATTAATTAGAATATGTAGAGTGACTATTATGGTAAAAGCAAATTTTGGAAAAAGCTCTTATTATATTATTAATACAGAAAAGGAGGAAGGATATTTAGTTAATACATTTGATTTTGGAATAGGGGCTGGAACTCCTAGTATAGGTGGAGCTATTAGTATGACAATTTTACCAAAAGTTAATTCAAAAGAAGAACTTACAGGAACTTCTTTAACTGTAGGAGGGTCATATAAAAATTATGGAACTGAATATTTAACTGATATGAATGGAAAATTTTCAGGAGTTAAATTAATTTTAGGATTTTCCGAAAACATGTTTCCTGAAAAGCTAGAAGTACATGGAAGTATTGATAATACAGTTTTTATTAAGGAAGAAAAAGTAAATATAAATAAAAGAATAGTTGAAACTGCAAAAGAACTTGAGCAATTAAGTCAGACTTCAGAAGAAACTAAAAAAAATTTATTAAAAATAACTGGACTGACCTTAAAATTAAGATATGAAATATACCTAGAAAATGGAGGAAAAGAGAAAGTTGAAAATCGTAAAAAAGGAAAATATAATACTCGTTAAAAGGACAAATAATAAAAGAATAATAAAGAATAGTATAATTTATTTTATAGCAATATTGATTCTATTTTTATTTTCTTATTCTTTTATGGGGAATGAAAATGCTTTATTTATTTTAAACTTTTCATTAAAGTTAGTACTCTTCTCATTGTTAACTAGTAAACTAACTTTTACAGCAGATGAAAATTTAGAAATAGCTGAAGATAAAATTGTTTTGAAGTTTGGAGCATTTGGTTTAATTTTAAAAAAATATGAGTTGCCAAATGACAGTAATGTAAGAATTGAATATGATGATTCTTTGAAAACTGTTATAAACACAATATTTGTTCCAAGTACACTTTGGCGCCCAGGAAAGTTACGAAGAATGAAATTCATTTATGAAAATAAAATATATGCCTATGGTTTTGCACTGACTCCTAAAGAGTATGATGAAATAAAAAGTCTAATCTTAAGTCAAAGAAAATAAAAATTAATATTTTACAGGTGGCTCAATTAATTTGAGTCACTTAATAAAATATGGAACGAATAAATATACATTAGAGTATATAAATAACATATAAAAATAATGGATAGGGTTTTCAGAAAACTTAAAAATATATAAGAATTAATATTTTGAAGAAGAGTGTTCTAAATTAATTATTTATTAACTAATTCTTATAATCTCCTTTTTATATTAATCTTAAAAAAATAAATCTAAGTGGAGGCAAAAATAAAAATCTTAAAATTAGAAAATGAAGTAATTATAAAAAAATATAATGGAAAATATTTAAAGATTCCTTTGATTATACAATTTATAATACTTTTATTTGTATCATTACTGAGTTTACCTTTTTTTAGCTATAAAATAATGATATATTTTTTTATTATTTGGAGTAGGATTACATTTGTTAAGTATTATTCCATATAGACTTTCATATCTTGCTGATGAAGAAATGATTATAAAAAAGATCAAATATTTATAAATTTTTATTTTGGAAAAATTCCATTAAAAAAGATAAAAATAGTCAATGATGACTTTCTCGATGTGTCATACAGTACTTTATTTGAAACAAGCTTAGGAATGTATATAACTTTAAAAATGCCTACAAAGTTTCTATTTTCAATTTTAAATCCTAATAAATATAGATTAATGAAGTTAACTTATGAAAATAAAACTTACAGCTTTGGATATGATTTATCAGAGAATAATTACAATACAATAAAAAACTTAATATTGGAACAAAGAGAAACAAGGTAAAAAACTTTAATGTTTTATAGGTAGCCTAATTAATTTTAGGCTACTCGTTAAGAGATTAAAAATATTTTTTTACCAGTAATAGAAGTAACAGGAGGACAGGATAAGAGACAGGATACAAATGCAACAGCAGTAAATACAGATTTTATAGTAAAAGGAGATAATAAAACTGCTGAAGAGCTAGGATTTAATACAGACTTAGACAAAGCCCAAGTTATAACAAAAGATGAAGATAAAGTATTAGATGCAGAACTTCATACAGATTTATTGAATCAATCTGAAAGAGATAAGATTGTAAAAGCAGGAGAGTATTTAGAAGCAGTTTATGATGGAATAACAGATCCAGGAGTGGGAGGAAAAGGAAATACTATAAAGGAAAAAGTTTATGGAAAGCTATTTAAAGAAAAAGGGCAGGAAAGTCACCATTATATAAAACTAGAAGAGAAAAATTAAATTTGTTAATGAAGGAGTTTGAAAATGATAAAAAATGACTTTGATTTTAATGAAATGAAAATGGTATATGAAGATTTAATTATAAGTCCTTGTTTATCAGAAAAGCATATTTTTTTTTCAAAATTCAAAAAGCAAATTCTTTTATCACAAGTTGCTTCAGATACTCCATCTGGAATTTTACTCTATGATAGTTATATTGCTTTGATTAAAACTATGTTCTTTTTTGAAGAAGATTATTTTTATGGCTTGATAACAGAAGGAAAAAAAAATAATGAATGCAATAAAAAAGATGAATATTTTCTAATAGATATAAAGACAAACTATGAAGATTATAAAGATTATATAGAAGATAATTTTATATTTTTAGAAAATATTCTATTTTCATCAAAAAAAAATTGGGTTTTATTATTAACACAAGATTTTTATGGAATTTTAGCATCTACAAATGAATTTATGAAAAAGTATAAGGAAAATTATCCAAAATGGAAAAGTGATATATTTGAAATAACAAATTTGTACAAATCTTCTTCTTTTTTTATGCAGGATATACTTTCTAGCATTGATTTAAAAGGTTTAGAATCTCTGAAAGAATGATAATTAATATTTTAAGGGCAGTCCAATTAATTTGGACTGCTCATTAAAATATTAAAAAGAACTTAAGAAAATGAGTAAAAAATAGAAATTAGTACTATTCTTGGAGTTGGAGGAAAAAGTTTATGGAAAGCTATTTAAAGAAAAAGGGCAGGCAAGTCATCATTATATAAAACTAGAAGAAAAAACTGTAGATGAAAATGGAAATATAATAGAAAAAGATTTAAATGAAAAAGCTAATAGAGTTCAAGCATTAGTAGACTCATTTGCAGCTGATCTAAAATATAAAGGAGAAACTCCAAAAATACTTATAGGAGATCTTCCAACAGGAGTAGAAGCTTTTGCATCACCTGAGAATAATACAATAGCAATAGATAGAAAAGTACTGGCATTAGCAGATGCAAATAAAGTTCTGACTTTGGTAGGGCATGAACTTGGACATTTTAATAGTTATGATGCAAAAACAGAAAGCACAGCTAAAAGAGTGGAAGATGCAATTCAAGGAACAAAAAACAAAGGTAAATACACAGAAAAACTAGAAAAAGAATTCCAAGAAAAATATGCAGGAAGAGATATAAGTGGAAGTGAAGCACAAAAGGTAATAGATGGTATTTCTGAGGAAAACAGAGAAAAATATGGTTTTTCCACAGAATCATTTAATATTGCAGGGGCATTTATGGTAAGACCAAATTTTGGAAAAAGCTCTTATTATATTATAAATACAGAAAAGGAAGAGGGCTATCTTATAGAAACATTTGATTTTGGAATAGGGGCTGGTCTTTTAAATTTAGGTGCCAGTATTAGTACAACAATATTACCAAAAGTTAACTCAAAAGAAGATCTTATCGGAACAGGATTAGCACTTCAAGGGGTGGGATATAAATACTATGGTATGGAAAATTTGACAGATATGAAAGGAAATTTTTCAGGAATAAAATATATCTTTGGTATTTCTGTAGGTACTCCTAAAGAGTGGGAAGTACATACAAGTATTGATAATACAGTCTTTATTCAAGAAAAAACAATAAACATAAATAAGAGAATAATTGAAACTACAAAAGAACTTGAGCAACTAAGCCAAACTCCAGAAGCAACTAAAAAGAATCTAATAAAAATCACAGGGAAAACTCTAAAATTGAGGTATGAAATTTATCTAGAAAACGGAGGGAAAGAAAAAGTTGAAAATCGAAAAAAAGGAAAATATAATACTCGTTAAAAAAACAAATAACAAAATTCTGCTGAAAGAAGCACTTCTTTGGATTTTTCAGATAATAATCTTACTTATATTTTCTTTTATTTTTGTAGGATTTGAAAGAGCATTGTTTTATTTCCCATTTTTCATTAAATTGGGGATTTTAGCTTTAGTAATTAACAAACTAACTTTTACAGCAGATGAAAATTTAGAAATAGCTAAAGATAAAATTATTTTAAAACTTGGAGTATTTGGTATAGTTTTTAAAAAATATGAGTTACCTAATAACAATAATATCAAAATAACAATAATATCAAAATTGTGTATGATGACTCTCTAAAAACATCAATATATACAATATTTACTCCAAGAACAACTGGATGGTCAAAAAAACTTAGAAGAATGAAGTTTAGTTATGAAAATAAAGAGTATAGTTATGGTTTTGCACTAACATTTAAAGAGTTTGAAGAAATAAAAAATTTAATATTAGAACAAAGAGAGAAAAATAAGGAAATTTAATACTTTATAGGTAGCCTAAAATTTTTTTAGGCTACTGATTAAGGTATTAATAAAATTGGCTCACTATCAATAAAGTAGACAAAAAAATGAAAAGGTTTAAGAAGAATTATTGAAATACATAATATAAAACTAGAAGAAAAAACTGTAGATGAAAATGGAAATATAATAGAAAAAGATTTAAATGAAAAAGCTAATAGAGTTCAAGCATTAGTAGACTCATTTGCAGCTGATCTAAAATATGAAGGAGAAACTCCAAGAATACTTATAGGAGATCTTCCACCAGGAGTAGAAGCTTTTGCATCACCTGAGAATAATACAATAGCAATAGATAGAAAAGTGCTGGCGTTAGCAGATGCAAATAAAGTTCTGACTTTGGTAGGGCATGAACTTGGACATTTTAATAGTTATGATGCAAAAACAGAAAGCACAGCTAAAAGAGTGGAAGATGCAATTCAAGGAACAAAAAACAAAGGTAAATACACAGAAAAACTAGAAAAAGAATTCCAAGAAAAATATGCAGGAAGAGATATAAGTGGAAGTGAAGCTCAAAAGGTAATAGATGGTATTCCTGAGAAAAATAAGGAAAACTCAACATATGGTTTTAATGTAGGAGTTGGAGCTGGACTTTTAGCAAAAATTGGGTTAGGAGGATCTTATTATACAACAATTGATTATAAGAATAATAAAGTAACTGTTTTTTCTACTGCTGATGGGTCATTAGAGTTCACTACTCCTAATTCAGGAATAAGTATGGGATTTTCTATTTATCCAAATGTGACAGACCCAAATGTATTAGAAGGACGAGCACAAAATATCGGTGTAGGATTCCCAATTCCTAGATTTGAAGAGTTAGGAGTAGGGGTTGACTTAATTTATACTGTAGAAGGAAAATGGATAGGAGCTAAATTTTCTATAGGTCCTTCTGTACTATCACATGATGCTCATGGAGGATTTACAAGTGGGGCTAAAATAATAAAAAGACAAGAGTATACAATTTCTGAATATTATAAAAAAGTAAAGCCAAGGGGTGGGAGAAATAAATGGTAGTTTCAATAGAAATAAAAAATAATATATTAGAAATAAAAAAGACTAATCCAAAAGGGTATAGAAAATGTCAAAGAATACATATATATTTATATATTTTTCTAAGCATAATTATAGAATATTCTTTTTGGAAAGATATAAAAATTCCAGAACTCTTGATATTTGAAAATATAGCTATAATTTCATTTTATCAAATAATGTTAATTTTCCCAGTTTTGGGGAGTTATTTCTATTATATTTCAAGATTTTTTAATGAATATATCTATGTAAATAAAGAAAAAATGATTCTTTTATTTAAAAATAAAGAATCTATAAAAGATAAAATTGAGATAGACATAAAAGATATAAAAAAAATTTATAAAAAAGTGAGAAATGAGCTTTTTGTTAGATTAAAAAGAGGCGTTTCTGATGAAGAATTTATGCCTATAAAAATAGAAACAAGAGACAGAATAGTCTCTTGGGGAATGGGAATAGAAGACAATAGTGATATAGAAAAAATTATAAATACTTTAAATGATTTTATAAAAACCAAAGTATAATTTATGTATGAAAAAGTTTTATGTTATTTAAAAAACCAGATAAAAATAAAAAAATAAGAATGGAGAAAGTAAAATGGGAAAAGAATGGGGAATAAAAGATATATTGATTGCATTATTGGGGGAGGGGTTGTTATTTGGTGCACTTATTTTATCTGTTGTAATAAGAGATAGCAAACCTCTTGTGATATATCCAATGGAAGTAAGAAATATATTTATGGGTATATTGTATATAAGTTTTGCTATATGTGGATTATTAGTTATTTGTGAAGGGTTATTAAAAATTAACTTTAGAGATTGTCGAATATTACCAATAAAAATAAAAACTTTATGGATAGTTATTGCATTTGTTATGCCTTTGCTTGTAAGTGGTATATTATTATGCTTTCCTGGGAAATGGTTAAATATAGAGTTTAGCCTATCAGATACAATAACTACCCTATCATTTACATTGATGTTCTTTGGTATATCAGCACCTATAGTTGAAGAAATGATATTTAGAGGAATGATGCTTACAGTTTTTGAAAAAAAGTGGAATAAAGGAATAGCAATATTGTTTTCTTCACTTTTGTTCGGAGCGGGGCATCTTATTGGGCAGAGAATGGGGATAAGAGATTTTCTTCTCATGACATTATCAGCAGGCTTGATTGGAGCAATCTTAGCAATAGTCACATTTATAACAGAAAGTATATGGTCAAGTGTAATTATACATATGGTATGGAATATAATAATTATGGGTCAAATAGTTAGTATAGGAGGAGTAAGACCACTATACAGTAGATATAATTATACTTTTAATTCTGATTCAGTTTTACTAACAGGAGGAACTTTTGGAATAGAATCATCTCTACCAGCAATAGTAGTAAATATAATATTTTTAATTATAGTATGGAAGTTGTGGAAAAAAGAAGAGATAAAATGATTGTAAATAATTAACACTTTAAAGGCAGTCCAATTCTTTGGTCTGCTCATTAAAGCATTAATAAAACTGCTGAAGAGCTAGGATTTAACACAGACTTAGACAAAGCCCAAGTTATAACCAAAGATGAAGATAAAGTATTAGATGCAGAACTTCATACAGATCTATTAAACCAATCTGAAAGAGACAAGATAGTAAAAGCTGGAAAGTATTTAGAAGCTGTCTATGATGGAATAACAGATCCTGGAGTGGGAGGAAAAGGAAATACTATAAAGGAAAAAGTTTATGGAAAGTTATTAAAAGAAAAAGGGCAAGAAAGTCATCATTATATAAAACTAGAAGAAAAAACTATAGATGAGAATGGAGAAATAATAGAAAAAGATTTAAATGAAAAAGCTAATAGAGTTCAAGCGTTAGTAGATTCATTTGCAGCTGATCTAAAATATGAAGGAGAAACTCCAAGAATACTTATAGGAGATCTTCCACCAGGAGTAGAAGCTTTTGCATCACAAGAAAATAATACAATAGCAATAGATAGAAACATATTGACTTCAGCAGATTCTAACAAAATATTGAGTATATTAGCTCATGAACTGGGACACTTTAATGGTTATGATAGTGGAACAGAAAGTACAGCTTTAAGAGTAGAAAATGCAGTATCAGGAGCAGTAAGCAAAAAAGAATCTACAGCAGATTATGAAGCATATTTCAAAAATATGTATGAAGGAAAAGATATAAGTGGAAATGAAGCACAGAAAATAATAGATGGTATTCCTGAAGAAAATAAAGAGAAAATAGGTGGAGGACTTTCATTTTCAATAACTAATACCTTTGGAGCTTCTGCAGGAGTTGGGATAACTCTTTATACAACTTATGATTCTGAAAATAGAAAATTTAAATTTTTTACAACATTAGATAAAAGTATTAATATAGGTACTCCAACATTTAGCGGATCTGTAGGTTTGGTTATTTTTCCAAAAGCAGTATCATCAAAAGATATAGAGGGAAAATCTAGTGTAATAGGTGGAGGAGTTAGTTATTATGGATTAGATGTGTATAACCCTAATCTAAATGAGAATGAAAAAAGTGGTATAAAATTCTCTATAGGTTTAGCTCCTAGTTTTCCTTTTCCAGGAGAAATTCATACTGGAACTATAAATGAAAGTACAGTTATTGGAGGAGTAGATGAAGTTTATTTGATAGAGGTAGAAAATGGAATTATAAAATCTATAGATAAAAATTTAAATTTAAAAGGAGTTAATTATTGGAAATCAAGATAAAAAAATCTCAAAATAAAATAGAAATTATAAAAGATGATTCTATAAAATATTCAGCTTTTTCTTTTAAAATAAAAAAAGGTATAAAATACTAAAAATTTTTTCAAATTTCTAATATAATATACCTATGCAAAAAGCAATTAATGGTAACATTTTTTCAATTAAATCAACCCAAACTTTTAATTTTTTGCAATATGAAATTTCTGATAATTATCCTGTAAGAAAACTTAGCTCAATATTGGAGGGATTGGATTTCTATTTTTTATGTAAAATAAGAGAGGTTGCACAAATTAGGTTATAAATCACTAATTTGGAACAGCCCCTTTAATTTTTTAATTAGAATGAATATTTTACTCCAGCTCCAACCATTATAAGCTTGTTGCTGTCAACAATAGGAGAATCTCCAATATCTGATGAGAATCTGTCAGCAGATAAGAAAGCTAAAAGAGTGATCTTATCATTCAAATAATATTCAGCAGCTAAGCTAAGCCCAAGAGAATAAGCAGTATCTGGTGAATAAGTATCAGTAATCTTATCTTTTACTTCATTGCTGTCTATTCCAAAGTAATAATCAACATAATTAGATGAATAAATACTTGCACCAAATGATGGGATTAAAACAAAATTATCAGTAACTCTATATGGTTTTATCAGACGAGCTCCTCCTTTTAATCCTCTTTCACCACCAGAAAATGCAACTACAGCAGTCATATCATAAAAATTTAGATTATATGATAACAACATTCCAAGTGCTACTTGTGGCTTTCTGTCATCAATAGATCTATATCCATGATCCAATTTACTTCCTTTTATAGGAAAACCATCAAAAGGATTTACAAATAATGACAGAGTAAAATCATCTTCACTATACATATCATATCCCATAGTTATTCCAGCTATATAAAAATCATCATATCTGACATCAAAAACAGGAATGGGATAAGTGAGAGAATCTCCTTTAAAAAAGTGGTTGGTAACACCTACAACACCACCAATTTGAAATTTATTTTTATCATGTACTAAAGCTTTAACTTGAAGATCACTTTGAGCTAAGCTTAGAGATGAACATAAAATAAAAGTCGACAGTAATATAATCATTTTCTTCATTAAAAAACCTCCCCAGTAAAATTACGACTTAGATGATTTCTGTTCTCTTCTAAGTTTAATAAAATTATAATTTCCATGTACCTTTCTCTTGAAACTAAGCATATTGTTCGTTGGGAATATACCAATTCTTCTAATCTGAAACAGATCTTCTGAAAAAGATAAATCCCCTGAATCAGTTGCTACAGCAAAGGAGTATCCACATTCTCTGACGAATTCTTTAACTTCTTCATTAAGATCTCCATAAGGATAAGCAAAACATACAAGTTTTTCTCCTAATTTTTCTTCTAAGAACTCAGTAGATTTAGTTATCTCCTCTTTTGCCTGCTCAAATGGTATATGAGCAAGTTTCTGGTGGGTCATAGTATGCCCTCCAAATTCTATTCCATACTCCTGCATTTCCTTTATCATATCCCAACTCATAAGAGCGAACTCTTTTTCAGGGTTTTCAGGAACTTCTACATCCCATTTATTATAATTCAAGTGTGATACTAAGTATATAATACACTTAAATTGATATTTTTTCAAGATAGGAAATGCAATTTTATAATTATCTTCATACCCATCATCAAAAGTAAGTATTATATATTTTTTACCATTATTGAATCTATTTCTATAGTTTAGCTTTAAAAGTTCTTTAAAAGTTATAGGTTCATAATTATTTTCTTTAAGATATTTCATATGTTTGTCAAATTTTTCAGCAGTGATATAAGTTCCATGAACTCCTCCCTCGCTTTCATCATTGACGACTTTATGATACATTATCACAGGAATATCGTACTTTCTTTTAAGAACATATGCTTTGGCATATATTTTTTCGATTTTATCAGTAATTATATTGAGATCAAATTCATCTGCTATATTTTTTCTCAGTTCAAGTAACTCCTCTTCATTAAGATTAATGGCAGAATGAATATCTTCTTTTACCCGATTCCAATTAAAATTTTCAGAATTATTAAATTCTATGTCACCAAAATTTGAAGCAAGAGCTTCAGTGAGATTATCTTTAGTGACAAGACCAATATATTTTGCTTCGCCAATGGCTATTACAGGTTTTCCAGAGAGTATTCCTTCAACAGCAACTCTTCCTGCTCCTACAACAATATCAGATTCTTTTATTTTTTTAGGAACATCATTTACATATCCCATGAATTTTATATTTTCATAATCAAAGAATTTTTGAAATTTTTCAGGAATATCTTTCCCTCCAATTAATCTTATCTCTAAATTATTAACATGAGAAAGTATTTCCAGTAATTTGTAAGCCACTTCTCCCTTAGGCCCAGAAAGCCTTCCAATTATAGAAAGAATTTTTTTATCTCCAACATTCTTTTGAGGAATAAAAGGATATTCAGCAGTATTAATAGGATTTCTCAGTACCACAGCTTTTTCAGGAGAAATTCCTAGTTCATTTATCAAATGCCTTTCAATGTTTTCACATACAGGGATAGTTAAATCTCCAAATGCTTTAAATATTTTTCTGCTCAAATGTACTGGCTGTCTTCCATGTGTAGATGTAATAAGAGGTATTCCAGCAATTTTACATGCTATTTCTGAACTCCATGAAGAAGCTCTTGAGTGGGCATGAACTACATGGATATCATTTTCTTTTATTATTTTCAAAAGAGTTTTAACTTGGTTTATACGTTCTCCAATTCCTCTTTTATTAAATTCTAATTTTATATATTTAGCTTTACTTTCTTTTGTGAGAGTATCTGAAACTATAATTACATTGTTTCCTCTTTTGATAAGTTCATCACTAAGAGTAACTCCATAAACCTCTGCTCCAGTTACCTCTAGCTGAGAAAGTGCCATAAGAATATTCATTATCCCTCCTAGCAGATTATTTTAAGTTTTCTGGGTTTAATACTTTTAATTCATCAATAACGAAGATACCATCTTTTCTTATAAGAACATCATCAAACCAGATTTCTCCTCCACCCCATTCTTCTCTTTGAATTAAAACAAGATCCCAGTGAATGCTTGATTTATTACCGTTATCAGCAGCTTTATATGCCTGTCCAGGTGTGAAGTGGATACTTCCAGCTATTTTTTCATCAAAAAGAGTATCTTTCATAGGTTTTAAAACATATGGATTAACTCCAATAGCAAATTCTCCAATATATCTTGCACCTTCATCAGTATCTAAAATCTGATTGATTTTTTCATTGTCATTGCTTGTAGCTTTTATGATTTTCCCATCTTTGAATTCAAAAGTTACATTTTCAAAAGTAAATCCTTGATAATTAGATGGAGTATTATATGAAATAATTCCATTTACACTATCTTTAATAGGGGCAGTATATACTTCTCCATCAGGAATGTTTCTAAGTCCATAACATTTTACATTTGGAATATTTTCGATAGAAAAGGATATATCAGTACCATTTCCTTTTATTCTTACTTTATCAGTCTTATTTAAAAGTATTGATAAAGATTCCATAGCTCTTTCCATTTTAGAATAATCAAGACAGCATACATCAAAATAGAAATCTTCAAATGCCTCAAGTGATGTGCTTGCAAGCTGAGCCATAGAATTATTTGGATATCTAAGAACTACCCATTTAGTGTTATTAACTCTTTCTTTTAAATGAACAGGGTTAGTAAAATATTCTGAATATATTTTCATTTTATCAGCAGCTACATCTGATAATTCAGTAGAGTTGTCTGTTCCTCTGATAGCAATGTAAGCGTCCATATCCTTCATTCTTTCAAGCTCATACTTAGCCATCATCTCTATTTGTTCTTTACTGCATCCCTTTAATAATTCTCTCAATATAGTTTGATCTTTATTTGTTACAAATGGATATCCTCCAGCTGCATAAGTTTCCTTTATTAGAGCCTTTACCAGATTTTTAGAAGATTCTCCAAAAGATTCTATCAAAACTTTCTCACCCTTTTCTATTCTGCAAGAATGGCTGACAAGATTTTTTGCTAGTTTTTCAATTCTTTGATCCACATTATTCACCTCATAAGTAATTTAAATTCTTCGTATAAATTATACTATATATACAAGAAGAATACAACATTGACTCTCTTTAAATAATAAAAAATATATAATATCAAAAAATAAAAAAAGGATAATACCTGGAGTTAGAACAGTTACATTGTTGTATCCTTCCAATTGCAGCAGTTAAAATTGCCAACTGCTTCTATTCTTACTCTTAAGTTATCCTTTAAATTTATTTTATGCTGCATAGATTATAAACTTTTTAATATAGTGAATCATTTTAATAAATACAATGGCAATTATTACAGAAGCAGCTATAGATAAAAATAATCCAATGTTATGCCACAGAGTATAATTTTTACTGTTTAAAGCATAAAGATAATTTGAATATTTTAATACAGCAGTTGCTCCTATTGCCAGTGGAAATGTAAATGAAGCATAGCTTGGATTAAATGAAATCTTTAATATTCTGAAAAAAGATACATATACAAGAATAGTCATAAATATTGCAAGGGGTAAAAGTATATATATTATAATTTCAGAAGGATTATTGAATACTGTAAGGTATCCAGCTAGACATAGACTAGGTGGAGCTGCCATAATTGCAAAAGTTGGAAGTCTTCCATCATCTATTGGCTCTATAAAAATTATTCTGTACATCATTATAGGGAGCATAATTAAATATAAGATAAAGCCAATATAGAAAATCACATGGTTAAGATTTGGAAAATTCATATTAGCTCCTGAAACACAAGCTACAACTATTCCAACTGGGGGAATAAACCAACTAGGAATAAGATGATTCAAGTCAAAATTCTTTGCTCTGTGATAGAAGAATATAAAACAGAATGCTATATGAACTGTTATTGCAATTAACCACAAAACTCTCCCTAAAATCAGATAATAATTAACAATAAATCCTGCCAATACCATCAAAGTCATATCCATAGTAGGAATAAAACTTCCCAGTGTAGGATGACTTAATTCATTTTTCAGTTGATCAAAATGCAGACAGTCTTTGACAAAAATAATTATTACAAGAAAAAAAGATATCAAATCTCCTATATAAATAGGAATATCTCCAAGAAACGTGCCAAGTGCACCAGATATACCTGAGATCCCAAGTGCAAGTCCAGTAAGTGCTACAGGCAGATCCCTAAATTTGTGAATCACTTTTTTCATATTACCTCCATATATAATTTTTTATTTCCAAGTTATCATATCATAAAAATTAAATAAAATAAAATTATTGATTGTTATATTGTGATAAATAATTTTTATATATATTTTAAAAATGATCAATAGTTTTCTAAAATCAAATTTAATAATTTTTTATTCAAATATCTCTATGATTTCTAATCTTATATACTTATCTTCATAAAATTTTTTTTCACTTCTTTTAATTTTTTTATGCACTTTATTTTTACAATTTCCTAACATATAAAAAAGAGGATGAAGTTTCTTTCATCCTCTTAAAAGTTTTTAAAATATATTGCTTATTGTTTTTATAAGTTCATTTTTTAATTGTGGTTCAGCATCTGGCAGTTCAAGATTTACTTTATTAGCTGTACTCACAACTCTAGTTTGATATTTATTCATGTTTCCAGTACCTTCAGTAGCATATATATTTCTTCCTTGTGTTCCTTGAGTAGTTGCATTTATAGAAAGATTATTTACTTTAGTACCAGATTTCTCACTGATTAAAATATCAGTTATCATTGTATAATAAGCATCTTCCACAAGAGCATCTGAAAGAATTCCAATAGCTCCTCCCACAAGCCCCCAGCCAATAGCAGTATTAACTGAACCAGTATTATATCCACCAATAGCAGCACCTATTCCTGCACCAGCTACACCACTTAAAGCAGCTTGAGATTCTTTTAAATCCATTTTGCTAAGCTGCAATATATTAACCTGCAACCAGTAATTAGCATTTTTAGGAGCTGAAACTATTTTATATCCTTTTCCTATTAAGGTATTTTTAATTTCGCTTTCTATATCCAAATTGCTTGTTGAAGTGTTTTTCACTTGTATAAAGACTGTTTTGTCTGTTATGTTTTCTGGGTTTAGCCATATTGTTTCAGAAAGTTTTGTTTCAGTGGCTAAATTTCTTTTTTTGATAGCAGTTTCTAAAGAACTGCATCCAGATAATAGTAATATAATAAGAACCATAGTTAATAAAAAATATTTTTTCATTGTTATCCCTCCCGCAAAATAAAAAACTCATATAAGTAATACTAGCATAAAATAATTTTTTAGTAAACCCAAACAAATTAAATTTTAAGAAAAAAATATTTTTTGTATGAATAAAAAATATTTGAATGAAAATAGTATAAAAATTGGATGATAAGATCAAATATATTCTTTATTTCGTTTTTTATAAGGGGTTTTTCCTATTGATTTATATTAAATAAAATGCTATTATAAACTAATATAAAAGGTTTAAGAATCGCTGTATACAATGAATAATTAGGATAAAATTATATAAATAATTTGGGAGAAAGTATATGGAAGAACTATTAAATGAATTAAATGAGGTTATATATGTTGTTGATTTGGAAAGTTATGAACTACTCTATTTAAATACATTTACCTTAAGACTTTTTGGATATGAGAAATTTAATGAGATAAAAAAACAGACATGTTATGAAGTTTTTTATAAAGCAGATTCTCCATGCTCATTTTGCAATGCAAGTCGTCTGACATTGGAAGAATATTATGAATGGGAATGTAAAAATCCTTTATTAAATAAATATTTCATCGTTAAGGAAAAACTATTAGAATGGAATGGCAAAAATACTCATTTAGTAATAGCTGTAGATATTACACAGAAGCAAAGTGAAAGAGATAGATTAGAACAAACATTAGATAATGAAAGAATAGTATCAAATTGTATAAAGATGATGCATTCATCAGTTGATATTGATGTTTCTATTTTTAATACCCTTAAAGTAATGGGAAAATATTTGAATGGTGAGCGTACATATATATTTGAGCTGACTGATAATAATACTTTAAATAATACATATGAATGGTGTGCTGAGGGAGTAGAGGCAGAAAAAGAAATGCTGCAGGATGTACCTGTTGAAGATTTGGCTAGATGGATAAGTGTTTTTAATAGAGGTTCAAATATAATAATAGAGAATGTAGATGAACTCAAGGAAATTGATGAAAAAGAATATATGACTCTTTATTCGCAAAATATACATTCTCTAGTAGTTATACCTATAATGGAAAATGGAGTTTTTTATGGATTTTTTGGAGTGGATAATCCTCCTGCTGAGAGAATACAAAATATAACTAATATTTTAAATATTCTATCATACTTCTTTTTAGAGATACTTCAACGTAGGAAGTTAATGGAGAAACTACAGAAATTAAGCTATTTTGATACACTAACTGGTGCTTTGAACAGAAATGCTTTCATAAGAGATATTGAAAAACCACAGAGAATTGCTAAACAACTAGGAGTAGTATTTGTAGATGTAAATGGATTGAAAGAAGTAAATGATAATTTTGGACATATGGCTGGAGATGAGCTTATTATCAACACTTTTAATAAAATAAAAAAAGTATTTAAAAATGGTTTAAAGTATAGAACTGGTGGGGATGAGTTTATTATATTCTGCAGAAATGAAACTGAAGAGGTTTTTGCAAAGAAAGTTGTTGAACTGAAAACAAATTTACAAAGTGGAAATGGAAATATAGCAGCAGTAGGTGCTAACTGGATATCAAGTACTGATAATATAAATAAATCAATAAAGATGGCTGAAATAAATATGTACAAAGATAAAGAGAAATTTTATAATTATCAGGCTGAAAATGAAAAAGATATAATGGGCAGAAAAAGGTATCTTCAAAAATTAGAGAAATAAACTGTAATTTATTTTGAGTTATACATAACAAATTTTAAACAAAGTCAGGGAGAATTTTCTTCCTGATTTCTATTTTATGAAATAATATTCAAAAAAATAAAAAACCTCTTAAATTTTCATATAAGAGGCAATTATTAATAAAATGGCTGGGCTGGCTGGATTCGAACCAGCGCATGACGGAGTCAAAGTCCGTTGCCTTACCGCTTGGCGACAGCCCAATCAATGGTCGGAATAGCAAGATTCGAACTTGCGGCCCCCTGCTCCCAAGGCAGGTGCGCTACCGGACTGCGCTATATTCCGACTTTCGTTGACAAAGATTATAATATCATAAAATATGCTTTGTGTCAATAAAATTCTTCATAAAATTTTAGAAAATAATTGAACAAAAATTTGATATTTTTACTTGTTTTTTTTTCGGAAAATGGTATAATTAGAAAGGCTTATACTAAAAAAATAGGAAATAGCAGGAGGAATGAATGAAATATAAGGCCATTGTGTGTGATTTAGATGGAACACTATTGAACTCTGAACATACAATATCTAAATATACTAGAGATGTGATAAAAGATGTAACCAGTCTTGGGGTAAAATTTTTTATTGCTACTGGAAGACATCATATGGATGCTTTAAAATTTAAAGAAATGCTTGGACTTGATTCTTATCTAATCAGTTCAAATGGAGCAAGGATACATGATGAAAATAATGACATTATATTTAAAGGGGATATTCCAAAAGAATTAAGCAATGAGATATTTGACTTAAATGTGAATGAAGAGATTCATAAAAATATATATAAAGGAGATTTCTGGTATTCAGAAAAGCCATTAAATGAGGCTCATGAATATCACAAAGAATCTGGCTTTACATATAATGTAAGAAAATTTTCTGAGTTAAAGAATAGTGAAGTGATAAAGTTTTTCTATATTAATGAAAATGAAAAACTCATAAGAAATCTTGAAAATGAAATTAATGAAAAATTTGGAGATAGAATAAATCTTACTCTTTCCCTTCCAATATGTCTGGAGATAATGAATAAGGGAATTTCTAAAGGAAGTGCAATAACAGATATACTTCTTCCAAAATTTGGGATAAAAACTGAAGAAGTTATATCATTTGGTGATGGATTAAATGACTATGAGATGCTTGATGTAGTGGGGGAAGGGCTTCTTATGGGAAACTGTAATCCAAGATTGAAGGAACTTCTTCCTAATAATAGGGTAATTGGAAGAAATGATGAAAATGGAGTGGCTGAATATTTAAAGAAAGTTTTTCTATAATAATTAATTAGGGTAAACAATAGTAATATAATTAATAAAAAGTGAGGGGAAATATGAAAAAAGCATTAAAAGCGGCATTCAAAGCAACAATGCCGGTTTTTTTCGGGTACATTTTTGTAGGAATGGCCTTTGGACTGCTGTGTCAGAGAAATGGATATAATTTTATCTGGGCATTATTTATTGGACTTGGAGTATATTCAGGCTCTATGCAGTTTGTACTTTTGAATCTTTTAACAGGTGGGGCAGGAATACTAGAAGCGATTATCACCACTTTAATAGTGAATGCAAGATATGCTCTTTATGGAATATCATTTACTGATTTATTTAAAAAAATGAAAAAAGTCAGACCATATATGATACATACACTTACAGATGAAGTATATGCAATTATGTGTTCAGCAAAAGTTCCACTGGGAGTTAATAGAAAACAGTTATTTTTGGCAATAGCAGGATTAAGCCACTTTTATTGGGTATTAGGTGGAGTCTTAGGAGCAATATTGGGATCTGCTGTACAGTTTAACAGTAAAGGAATAGATTTTGCAATGACTGCTTTGTTTATAGTTATATTTGTAGATCAGTTTCTTACTTTTCCAACTAGAACACCTAGTGTCTTGGGAGTATTAAGTGGATTTGTATGTCTGATATTTTTAGGCTCAAAAAATATGCTGATTCCTTCTATAGCAATTATAATAGTTTTTTTAATAGTTTTTAAATCAAGGTTGGAAAAAAAGATAGAAATGGCAAAGAAAAGGGGAGTGAGATAATTATGAGAGCAGGATTTTTATATTCTGTTTCTATAATAGTAGCAGTAGGAGCGACTTCATATTTTTTAAGAGCTTTCCCATTTCTTGTATTGAATAAAAAAAATAAAGCAGTGGAAAAGTATATGATGTATTTAGGAAAAGTTTTACCACCAGCAGTAATTGGAATACTTATTATATTTTGTCTGAAAGATACCAATGTACTGAAAGCTCCACATGGAGTTCCTGAAATACTGGCAGTAGCAGTTGTGGTACTGCTTCATGTATGGAGAAGAAATAGTTTGATAAGTATTTTAGGAGGAACAGCATTCTATATGTATCTTGTCCAAAAAATATTTTAAGTGTATCATATGTTACCGAATTTATTTTCTTCATATAGTAATATATTTGTATAAAGATGTAATAAATGGAGAGGTGACATATAGATGATAAGAAAAATAATAAAAATTGATGAGGAAAAATGCAATGGATGTGGAATATGTGTTTCAGCTTGCCACGAAGGGGCAATTGGAATGGTAAATGGGAAAGCTAAACTGATGAGAGATGACTATTGTGATGGTTTGGGAGATTGTCTTCCAGGGTGTCCAGTAAATGCAATTAGCTTTGAAGAAAGAGAAGCAGCTGAATATGATGAAGCAGCAGTAAAAGCTAATATGGCTGCTAAAAAAGCTGAGCCAGCTCCTTCTGTTCACTTTGGATGTCCAGGAATGCACTCTAAAACTATTGAGAGAAAAACTGAAAAACATGAATCTCATGAAATTAGAGAATCAAGGGAAATTGAATCTCAATTGAATCAATGGCCAGTACAGATAAAGCTTGTTCCAATAAATGCAGCATATTTTAATAATGCTAACTTATTGATAGCTGCAGATTGTACAGCATATGCTTATGGAGATTTCCATAATAAGTTTATAAAAAATAGAATAACTTTGATAGGGTGCCCTAAATTAGATGAAGGGGACTATGCAGATAAATTAACTGCAATTCTTGAGAATAATGATATAAAATCACTTACTGTGGTGCGTATGCAGGTTCCATGTTGTGGTGGAATAGTAAATGCAGTAAAGAAAGCATTGCTTCAAAGTGGTAAACTGATACCTTGGAATATTGTAACAATATCTACAAATGGAGAAATAATAGAAGATTAATATATAATTAGAGGGGCTGTAAATTAAAACAGCCTCTTTTTAATTGCTTAGAAACAGAAATTTTTTTAGAGTAAATTATCATAGAAAAAATTTATTTATCTTTTTGAAATAAGAAAATTCTTGAAAATATTTCTGAAAATTCACATTTTCTATAATATTAAAAAGATTAATGAACATAAAAGTTTTAAAAGAAATTTGGAAATTTAAAAAATTAGAAAAAATGTTTATTCTTAAAGAAGATAAAAAGTAATATTAGAATTATTTTTATTGTAAAGAATAAATTTTATAATATTCTTTGAATTTTCCATAGAGAACTTTTTATTATATTTAGCAATATTTTTAAAGATTTTTTTATTTCTATTAATAAGGTTTTAATTTTATGCTATGTTAGCTTTTTAAAAATTTTACTTAAAGAAAAGAAAAATATTACTTTGAATTTTTAGCATCAAAACATAATTTTAAAATCTATATATATTTAAATAATATTTTAATTATGATACAAATTAAAAAAATAATTACTTGATAAGTAATTTGATTATATAAATTTATATACAAAAAAAATAAATAAAAAAATATATCAAAATAATATAATAAAAATACTTTTATAATTTAAGTAAAATAGTTATATATGTATTTTATCAAAAAAAGTATTGACAAAATAATTATTGATATTATATGATGATAAAAAAAGTGTGCTTAATCTAAAAAATAGATTTAAAGAATAAAAAATAAGTATTTTAATTACTTGTAATAATGTGTTTGAAAATAGAACATTCAAGAAGAGTAAAAATAGTTTTTAAATTTAAAGGGGGAAAATTTATGAAAGAGAAAAATTTCATTAAACTATATAAAAAGGAAAAAAATTTAAAAAATTATGAAGAGGCAAAAAGAGAAATAGATTTTTTTTGGTCTGTGCTGATAGAAGCTTTAAAACAGGATGGAAAAGTTATGTTTAAAGATTGGGGTAAGTTTGAAGTAAAAGAAGTAAAATCAAGAAAGGTTAAAACTCCAGCTAAAGAGGGAATATTTTATACATTACCTAAAAAAGTTATGGCTTTTAAATGTGGAAACGCTCTGAGAGCGAGAATAAACAATGAAGGAGGAAATAATGGATAAAAGAAAGTTTGTAAAACTTTATAAGGAACTCTGTAAAGAGGATATTACTTTGGAAACTGCAACAAAAAATATTGAGGTTTTTTTAAGAATATTAGAAAAAGCCTTATTAATAGATGGACAGGTTAAACTGATGGAAAAAGGAGTATTTGAAATAGTAGAAAAGAAACCTAAAAAAATAGCAAATCCTCAAACAAAAGAAATAATAGAAATTTATCCTAAAAAAAATATAAGATTGAGAGTTTCTAAGCATGTAAATATTAATTAAAAAATCTTAACAATTATTATATACTATGGTAGCTATCTTGGTTTAGTATGAATATAATGTAGTTTCTGAATATGATTGGCTACCATATAAAATAAAATTTTATCACTATTCTTCCCTAATCCTTTTTCAATTTCTTTTTCTGTCTTATTTTCACTTATTATTTAACAGCAGAAAAACTGTCAAAAGACAGCTTTTCTACTAATTATAACGCTTTTGCTTTTCAGCTTTTTTAGTTAGAAGTTTTAGTTCTTTCCACATAACATAAGCTGCTCCTATGCAGCAGATAGTATCTGCTGCTGGAAAACTCATCAATACTCCATCTGCTCCCCAGAAGATAGGGAGAATATAAGTAAGAGGAATAGATAAAACAGCTAATCTCAATATGATGAATCTTGTAGTTATCATACCTTTTCCCACAGCCTGAAAATAATTTGTACATGAAAGATAGATTGCAGTACTTATCATCAAGCCAAGATGTATATATGTTCCTCTTATAGTATACTCTGTAAGCTCAAGATCATTTTTTACAAAGAAATTGACAACAGTATGGGCATTTACTATTACTGCAAATAAAAGGAAAATTGAAATTATTGCAGTTAGTGTTATTGATGAATAGAATATCTTTTTCACCCTTTCATAGTTTTTGGCTCCCCAGTTATATGAGAGAAGAGGTTGTCTTCCTTGATTTAATCCCATATATCCAGTGTTTATACAAGTTCTCAGCAATGAAAGTATTCCCATTCCAGCTAGTGCAATATCTCCACCATACTTTGCAAGCTGTATATTCAATACATATACATAAGCTCCATTTAGGAATTGATTAAGAAATCCTGAATTTCCTATGTAGAAAACTTTTTTCAGAAGGTCATGATTATATCTTATATATTTCATTTTTAAAGTAAGTATGTCACTTTCCAGGAAATGATATATGAGGATAATTCCAGGAACAACATTAGCAATGGCAGTAGCTATCGCAGCTCCCTTCATTCCCATACCATATCTCATAATAAGGATATAATCCAGAACTATATTAACTATGGCACTGGCAAGATTGATAATCATAGATTCCATAGGTCTTCCTTCCAATCTTACAAATGAACAGTAAGTGATATAAATCAATTGGAATATAGTAACTGGAAACAGGTATTTATTATATTCAACAGCATAGGCAAAACTATTTTCTGTAGCTCCCATAAAAGAAACTATTTCTTCAAGAAAAAGCATGCCAAATATAGTATATACTGCTCCAATAGTAATTAATGCAAAGAAGCATGTACCAAGAACTTTTCTTGCGTCTTCAATCTTCTCTTCTCCCATTTTTATACCAGCAAGGGCACATCCACCTATACTAAAGAGAACTCCTGTGGCACTCAGGACGAGTAATATAGGAAAAGTAACAGCAAGAGCAGAAATTCCATTTCTTCCTACAGCTTGACCTATATAATATCTGTCTGTCACATTGTATATTATTCCTATAAGTATAGCAAAAGTTGCAGGTATAGAAAAACGAATGAGCAGAGATAATATATTTCCATCTCTGAATTCTTTTTCCTGATGTGTCATCTAATCCCCTCCGATTTTTTTAAAAGAGTTATAAGATTTTTTTCAAAATTCTCATCATCACTTTTTTCTCTTTTTTTAGGACCTTTTGTCCTTCCCCCATTATTCCTTATTTTCTTTGATATGTGTCTGGTAAACAGCAGTTGATCAATATTAAATTGATTGTAGATTAATCCATTTTGATTGAGGGCAGCAGCTTTTTTAGCAAGTACCATTGAAGCTAACCCAAAATCCTGAGTGACAACTATGTCATTTGCTTCTGTATTTCTTAAAAGAACAAAATCCACTGAATCATTTCCTTGAGAAACATAGACAGTTTCAGCTCCAGATTTATCTATTTTATGAGCTTCATCACAAAATATAATGGTTTTTACACCAAATTTTTTACCTGTTTCTATAGTTAATTCTACTACAGGGCAGGCATCTGCATCTATTAAAATCTTCATTATTTAACTCCTTTTATTGTGTATCAGTCTATATAATATATCATATTTTTCATAATTTTTCTTAGTATTTTAATTCTTTTTATTAATAAATTTATGCTATAATAAAACAAGTGACATTAAATTTTTGCAGGGGGAGAAATTGCTTATAACAACAACAGAAAACTTAATAGGCTATGACATAGAAGAATATCTAGGATATATTTCTGAAACTGTAACTTTTGGAGTAGATGGTTTTAGAAATGTACTTTTAATACCAAATTTTGATGTTGGAGGAGAATCATCTGTATATTGTGAAACTCTGATGAGAGCAGAAAAGTTATTAAATAAAAGATTAGAAAAAAAAGCAAAATCCTTAGGTGCTGATGCAATAATAGGATTTAGGATTAGTTATTCAGAAATCTCAGGAGGATATGTAAGAATGCTTCTTCTTTCTGGAACTGGAACAGCTGTTATAGCCAATATGAAAGAGGGGCTTAGAGAAAAAGCAGAAGAAAGAAGAATAAAAATAGAAGAAATAAAAAAGAAAGAAGAAGAATATAAAAGGATTCAGGAAGAAATTTTAATTAATAATATTCTATCTGGAAAAACTTTTCATGAATTAACTGTTGAATACTTCAATGAAAAATCAGCAGATAAAAAAATTGAAATGATAAGGGCATTAAATACAAAAGAAGAAGTTATTGCAAAAAAAGAAGAGTATAAAAATAAAGATACTCTTATGTTGATGATATTAAAAGATGCTAAGGATATTTTTGCAGAAATAGAATTATATAATAGATCTAATAAATCTCTCTATAAATAAAAATTTATATTAAATTTAAAAAATAAATTTTTAGAGAATTTTACTTTAATATAAAATTTTGATTATTGAATGATATATGATAATAGGAGGTTGTTTTTTTATGAAAAATATAATTGTTGAATTTTGGAATGAGATGGATAAACAAAATTGGAATGAATTAAGTAAATATTTTTCAATAGGAGCAGAAATAAACTGGCATGATACAAATGAATCATTTACACCAGATGAATTTGTAAAAATAAATGAATTTTATCCAGGAAACTGGAAAATAAAAATAGAGAGAATAGAAGAAATAAATAATTTGGTTATATCAGTTGTAAAGGTATCTCTAGAAAAAGAAAAAATTTCATTTCATGCAACTTCATTTTTTGATTTTGAAAATGGAAAAATAAAGAAACTAGATGAATATTGGGGAGAAGATGGAGAAATTCCTCAATGGAGAAAAGAAATGAAAATAGGAAGAAAAATAAAAGTATAGTTTCAAATTAAAGCCTATTTTAAAGTTTTATATATAATAAAAGGAGAAATTCATTAACTTGAATTCTCCTTTTATTATTTTGTTAAGATAAGTTGAAAATTTTAAATAATATAAAGCAAATAAAAAAGCACTGAATAAATACAGTGTTTTAAGTTTTACTTTTTTATTATTTTGAAGTAAAAAACTTATAGAACTATTGGTTTTTAATAATAAATAAATTATAAGAAGAACTCTAAAGTAGTTTTATCTGATGAAACATCATATGTAACTGTATATTTTATATTACAAAGTTCTTCATCATACATTAAAAAGATTTTATCTTCTACTTTATGTTCTGGAATAAGGTGAGGATTGACAACAGTGAATAATAACTCTTCATTTAAAATTTTATATTCATTTTTATTGTTTTTTTCAACCTGCAACCCAACTTTTTTAGTATAACCCTTAATATTTATACTAGAATAGCCGTCATCCATAACAAAACAAGAATATTGATTCAATAATAATACACCCCCTTTTTATTAAAATATTTTAATCTTTACATGCTGTATATTGAATATACTATTTATAGTGTATCATAAAAACCAAAAAAATCAAAAGAATGATTATTTTTTATTTATTAAAAAAAATCAAATAAAAATATATTTTTTCATAAATGCTATTTTATTTGAATGATTGAGAAAAATATCAGAAAAAATATTATAATATAAACTCTGCAAAAATTTTTATAAATAGAAAGTATGATATAATATATGTTAAAATTATGTAAGAAAAGATACAGAGTAAAAAATATTTAGAAATACAATTTTAATTAAAGGGAAAATTTATATAATAAAATTTATTATAGTTAATTTAGGGGGAAAAGCATGAATAAAGATATTCAAAATTATATTATGAAATATAGTAATGAGATACAAAAACTTTTTTATGAATTAAGGATACTTATTCTTCAAAGTGCTTCATATGATATTGAAGAGAAATTATGGGCAGGAATTCCCAGTTATTATATTGGAAAGAGGTTTATTCGTCTTATTCCATTTAAAGATCATATAAATATTGAAGCAGCAGCTATTATAGAAAATAAAAATAAATTGCAAGAATTTAAAGTCACTCCTAAAGGTATGCTGCAAATTTATTGTAATCAGGCTATACCAGCAAGTGTCTTAAAAATAATATTCAAAAATACACTTTCTGAAATACTAGATAAATAAAGAAGAGGAAAAATAAGAATTTTTAATATGGAAAAAAGGATATAATAGAGAGTAAAGCATTCTTATAAAAAAATAAATTAAACAGCCTCAGCTCATTAAGTTTAGAGCTTTGGCTGTTTAAAATTTATATCATCCAAATTATTTGCTGAAAAAACTATCTTTCTTCTATACAAAGATTTATTTCATGACTTTTGCTTCACCTGTTAAAATAATTTTTCCATCTTGATTAATACAAGTTGTTGAAAGAATTATTTTTCTTTGTTCTTCTATAATATCTATAATTTCACAAGTGGCAGTAATTGTATCCTCTAAATAGACTGGCTGTTTAAATTTCAGATTCTGTTCCAGATAAATTGTTCCCTCTCCAGGAAGTTTTGTTCCCAATACAGCGGATATCAATCCTGCTGTAAGCATTCCATGAGCTATTCTCTTTTTAAATCTTGAAGTTTCAGCATATATTTTATTCAGATGCACAGGGTTGCAATCCAGACTAATACCAGAATACAAAATGATATCTGTTTCTGTAATTGTTTTAGTGATACTTTCCTTCATTCCAATTTTTAAACTTTCAAATTCCATAGAAACATCCCCTTAAAAAACTTTTCTAGTAAGCCCATATATCTGACGAGCTTCATCAGGAGTAGCTGCTTCCAATCCATTTATTTCTAACAGTTCTTTTGCTCTTTTTACAAACTGAGCATTTGATTCAGCAGGAACTCCCTTCTGCCACATTACATTGTCTTCCATACCTATACGGATATGTGCCCCCATTGCTATTGCAGCCATCATGATAGGCATATGACCTGACCCTATTCCACAAGCTGCCCATGTTGAACCTGCTGGTATTAAACTTTTAAGAAATACAAGATTTTCAACTGTACTTGTCATTCCACCAGGACATCCTAAAACTATCTGGAAATGACAGGGAGCTTTTAAGACTCCTTTTTTCATATAGTAGATTGCATTATATATCATACCTGCATCAAAAATTTCTATCTCTGGTTTTATATTGCTTTCTATTAAAGCATTTCCTAATTTCTCTAAAAAACGAGGATGATTTTCAAAAATTGTACGATGCTGCCAGTTAAGAGTTCCAGCATCATATGAGGCCATCTCTGGAAGTAATTTTTGAAGAGGATATATTCTTTCCTCATCTCCGAATCCTACACTTCCTGAACTTGTTATATTAAGACAGATATCACAGTCCTTATAGGCTCTTATTCTTTCAATTGTTTCTTTATATTTTTCAAAGTCAGTTGATGGAGTTCCATCATCATTTCTTACGTGGATATGAGCTATTGCAGCTCCAGCTTTCCAGCATTCATATACATCTTTTGCTATCTCTTCAGGTGTTATAGATAAATTAGGATTCTGTTCCCTTGTAGGCCATGATCCTGTTATTGCTGCTGTTATTACTCTTTTATTTTTTAAATCTGACATAAATTATTCCTCCTTAATTTTTATAAGAATATTACTATTATCACTGTAGAAACTATTGTTACAATAGATGGAATCACAATACTGCATACGAATACATGCTTATAGGCAGTTTTATGATTCAGTCCCAATACTGCAAACATTAGAAACAATCCTGGTGAGTGGGGAAGTGTATCCAATGCTGAAGCTGAAATTGATGACAGCCTATGAAGAACTGGAAGATTTGCAGTTGATGACAGGAAAGTTTTTCCTAATGAATCATACATAATTTTCAATCCACCAGATGAAGAACCTGTAACTGCACATACTACCATTGTAGCTACAATTGCTTGAACATAAGGATTTAGCTGTAGTCCTAGTACCCAGCTTACTATATGTTTAAAAGCTATTGAATTAGAAACCACTGTTCCAAACCCCACAACTCCTGCCAGTCCACCTATACTTGTTATTCCACCTTCCAAACCTGTTGTAAAAATATTTTTCATATTTTTATCTTTAAATCTTGCAATGTTCAAAACATATGTTAAAAGTGCTCCTACAAGCATTCCAAGTACTGCCAGCATAGTTGAGTTTGCTACAAATCTGCTTCCTATAATAATTATAAGTACAAGAGATACAAGTGGTGTAAAAGATATTGTTACTGAAGGAAGCTGGCTTCTGTCTTTTATTTCATAAAGCAGAGGGTCGGCATTTTCAGGATAACTCCATACTTCTCCTCTTTTTCTAGCCAGTTTTTCTGCATATCCCATATACAGTATTGCCATTGTAAACATTGCTATAGTAGCAAGAATCCCAAATACAGGAGCAGCAGTCAGTGTTGTTCCCAAATATTGAGTTGGGATAACATTTGTTAAAGCTGTAGTTCCTGGAAGGGAAGTCATTGTATAAGTTGCTGATCCTGTTATTAGACACGCCATTGTCAAATGTCTTGGAAGATTAGCCTCTTTAAATAATAAGAACATAATAGGTGCAACTGCATAAACAACAACAAACAGGCTTACACCACCATATGTCAATACACTTATAATCAAAGTTGAAACTAAAAGCACTCTTTTCTTTCCAAACCAGTCGATAAATTGATATCCTATAGAAGTTGCACATCCTGAAATATCCATCAGCTTTGCATATAGTGCTGAACTACAGAATAGTAAAAAATAACTGAAATATGCACTTGTATATCCATTCATATAGTACTGAGAAAATCCAGTCCAGATAGGAATTTTACTTGACAATATAACAACCAGTGAAGCAAGAAGTGTCAAAGGAAGAGCTCCAAGTCCTTTGTAAGCTCCTATGACTAAAACTACAACTGCTAATATCAAACCTATTACAGATAATATATCCATCTTTCCTCCTAATTTTAATTCTATTTTTCTTCTTTGTAATATTCATAGTTGAATAGGTCATCATTAAAATATTTTAAATTATCCATTGAAAGAGGAAGAATTTTATCCTCTATTTTACTAACTATTTCAACAACAGTATCGTTGAATGGTGTATGAATATTGTGTTTATCTCCTGTTGAACTTACATACCCATTTATCATGAGAACTTCTGTTTTCTTTCCTTTTTCTAGGTCCTGTAACATACTAGCTTTAGCTGTGTGCATATCCTTATACATTTCTAAAAACATTCTTTGATTAATATTAAACATTTCTTGATCCTTTATGTCGCATGAAAAAGGTTCCTGTTCATTTAAAAGAATTGGAAGTTCATATCCTTCTGCTTCACAGCATTTTTTTACCTCTCTTGCTAGATAACTCAGACAGGCCCTTGATTTTTCATTCTTCAAAATCTCCCCAAATGTTGCTCCACATGCAGCAGACATTCCACTCATACAAGCATTATTTATCAGCTTTCCCCATCTTGATGCCATTAAACTGTCAGTAATTTTTGCCTTTCCCATATATCCCAATACTTGTGCTATCCTATTTATTCTTTCTCCTATAGTACCATCTATCTCCCCTATTTCAAAAAGATGATCATTTTTTGTTATATCTTGTGTCAGCTCTGATACTCCTGGCTCTACAAAAGTTGCTCCCCACAGAACTGTTCCTCCTACTGTTCTTTTTTCTCCTACATATTCTGCTACAAAATGTTCTGGTACCCCATTCTGTAATGTACACACTGTACTTTTCTCATTTAAATGAGGAAGAAGATTTTTTAAAACCACATCATTTGCTGTTTGCTTTGTGAAAAGAAAGACTATATCATATATTCCTTTCATTTCCTCTGGAGTAATTGCTTTCACAGGTATCAGCATATCCACACTTCCAATAATATGAGCACCATTTTTATTCAGCATATCCACATGTTCTTTGTAGTTGTCAATCATTTCTACATCTAAACCATTCTTTGTCATATAGGCCCCCATAACAGTTCCCATTGCTCCACATCCCAAAATTGCTATTTTCATACTTGACCTCCTTATTTATTTCCTTGCCCTAATAATAAGCAATATCTATGCCAAATATTATAATTAAGTTTTTAATCTTTTTGTGTTATAATTTTAAGAGAGCTGAGAGGGAGGTGTGCAATGATACAAAGAGAACTTTTAGAAAATGCTCTGGATAATCTTCCTTATGGAATCTATATTGTTGATTCTCTTGGAAACTATGTTTTTGCCAATACTGTTTATGTAAATATGGTAAAAATACCAAAAGAAAAGCTGTTAGCATATAATGTATATAGTCTAAAGAAAAATAAGGAGATTAATATCTGCATTACAGAAAAAGTCTGTAAACTGAAAAAAAGAATAGTGATGTTTCAAGATGTAGAAATAAAGGGACATGAACATTATAAACAAATTGTAGCTTCCAGCCCTATTTTAGATATGAATGGAAATATAGCATGTGTGATTGCACTTTGTATTCCTGTTGAAAATATAAATTATCTTTATCAGGAAGCTATTCATAATGAAGTAAGATCCTTTATAAAATTGCCTGCTATTGAGAATCAGAAATTAAAAAATATAATTGCTGAAAGTCCTGTTATGAAAAATATTATGAATCTGGCTGATACTTTAGCTCCTCTTGATACAACTGTAATAATTTTAGGGGAATCTGGAACTGGAAAAGAGGTTTTAGCCAAATATATTCATGAAAAAAGCCAAAGAGCTTCAAAAGAAATGATTATTATAAACTGTGCTTCTCTTCCTGAGAGCCTTCTGGAGTCTGAATTATTTGGCTACGAAAAAGGAGCATTTACAGGTGCTTCTTCACAAGGGAAAAAAGGGTTGTTTGAAGCAGCTAATGACAGTACACTTTTTCTTGATGAAATAAATTCTTTGCCATTAGCATTGCAGGGAAAAATATTAAGAGCTATAGAAACAAAAACAATAAGCAGAATTGGTTCTACTGTTACTAGGAAAGTTAATTTTAGATTGATTACTGCTGCAAATGAAGATTTGCTGAAGATGGTACATGAAAAAAGATTCAGAGAAGACTTATATTATAGGTTAAATATTGTTCCAATCTATCTCCCACCTTTGTGTGAAAGAAAAGAAGATATTTTACCTTTAGTGGAACATTTTAGAGAATACTATTGTAATAGCTATAATAAGACTAAAATATTTTCTCAAAAAACTCTTAAAGCCATCTTGAACTATAACTGGCCTGGAAATATTAGAGAACTTAGAAATTTTGTAGAAAGAAGCTTTATTATGATTACAGGGGAAATTATTGAACTTTCAAATATAGCTCCACTTTTATTTATAGAGCAGAAACCATCTTTAGCTTTAAATGATGAAGAGGGTGAAATTGTTTTTCATGAAGAAACAGAAATTAAAGATCAATCTCTAAATGAATATTTAGAAGAATGTGAAAAGAGATATATTAAATATGCTTTAAAAAAATATGGCAGTACTTATAAGGCAGCTGAATTTTTAAAAACAAGTCAAACAATGATTGCAAGAAAGAAGAAAAAGTATAATCTTTAGAATAAGTTATTCTTAACTTGTTGTTGAGTTGATTTTAAATTATAAGTTAAAATTGACTTATTGTTTAGTAAAAAATTTTATTAAAGGAAAATAAAATTTATTTTTATAAAAATATAATGCTGGAAAGATAAATGAAATTTAACTTTAGAAAAATTTTGCCAGGATATTTATTTTATGGTTATATACTAAGATTAATCCCTATACTAGATATATCTTTAAATATGTTTAGAGGAAATTTATTATTTGCCTTTACAGTATTACCTGTTTGCTATTTAGGAAAATATGCTATTATAGAAATATATAAATTATTTGAAAAAAATTAACTGAAACAATTTTAAAGAAAAAACTAATAAAAGAGGTGTGATTCTTATGATAAAAAATTTAAGTGAAGTATGGATTGGGGATATGTATCGTCCTCCTAGTGAAGCTTATAGCCTTATTCTTCAAGTAACAGTTGGGTGTTCTCACAATAAATGTACTTTTTGCGATATGTATAAAAGTAAAAAGTTTTCTATAAAGCCTATAGAACAGATAAAAAGAGAAATAGAATATTTCAGAAAAGAAGTAAAATATGCTGACAGGATATTCCTTGCTGATGGAGATGCAATGATAATACCTACAGAAAAGCTTTTAGAAATATTAGCATATATAAAAGAAATATTTCCTGAATGTAAAAGAATATCTTCTTATGCTACACATAAGTCTATACAATTGAAAACAGATGAGGAACTTAAAAAAATAAGAGAAAGTGGAATCTCATTACTATATATAGGACTGGAAAGTGGAGATGATAAAGTTCTGGAAAAGATTAACAAAGGAGTAACTGCAGCTGAACATGCTGCTCTATGCAGGAAAGCAAAAAAAGCAGGCTTCTTACTTTCAGTTACTTTCATAGTTGGAGTTCTAGGAAAAAAAGACTGGACAGATCATGCCATTAAGACTGGGGAATTAATAAGTGAAATAGAACCAGATTTTGTAGGGCTTCTTACTCTTAGAGTAAAAGAAGGAACAGAATTGCATAATGAATACCTCAGAGGAGAATTTCAAAAAGCTGATGGAATAGAAATATTAAAAGAAACAGAAAAAATAATAGAAAATATAAATGTAAAAGCACCTGTTGTCTTTAGAACAAATCATGCTTCTAACTATCTGAGCTTGGGAGGTACATTTCCTCAGGATAAGGAAAGACTTCTTTCAGAAATAAAAAGTGTTTTACAAAGAGGTACTATAATAGAAAGAAGATATAGAGAACTTTAAATAATTATAGAAACTAAAATATAACTTCAGAATTTTCCAGTAGAAATATTTATTATTAATTTTATTTATAAAATAAAAATAAAATGAATGATTGGTGCTGTATCTCAATAATTACAGTAAATAACAATGTTTAATTATTAAAACTTAAATATAATGTTTTTTATATTTTATTTATTTCATTAATTACATAAATTTTTCTAATTTCTGAATTTCTAAAATTTAATTAGACTTTTTAAATATACTTTTTCTTGTAGGAAATAATTATTTATTTAAGATATTTAGAAAAAAATATGTATAATTAAAATATATGTTAAAATATATAAAACAGGTAAATAAAGAAAGAACTTGAAGTAAAAAATCAAGTTCTTTTTTTTTGACATGCTGATAAGTTAGTAAAATCAAGGTGGATAAATGATATACATATTATCAAAGAACAATATATATTGAAAATATTTGAAAAAAACACAAGATATAGTATAATGGATGAGGAACAATTACAAATATGGGAGGAAAGACACAATGCATAAGATAGAAGTAATTAAGAGAAATGGCTCTATTGTGACTTTTAATAAAGAAAAAATAGAAAAGGTTTTAGAAAAAATAGATAAGGAAGTAAATTTTACAGATAAAGTTACCATTAAACATATGATGGATGACATAGTAATAAAGATTAATGGACATACAAGAATGTCAGTGGAGGCTATACAAGATATAGTTTTTTATACTTTATGTAGTAATGGATTATTTGAACAGGCTAAAGCTTTCCAAACATATAGGACACAAAGAGCTGAACAAAGATTAAAAGAAGCTAATAGTGTATTTAGACATATGACTGATATAGTAGATGTAGGAGACAGAGAAAACAGCAATAAAAATTCTATGCTTCCTTCAGTACAAAGAGATTTGATTGCTGGAGAATATTTCAGATATATACTTGAAAAAAATATAGATAAAGAATTATGGGCAGCTCACAGAAAAAAAACTATACATTGGCATGATTCAGATGTAGATACTAAACTTACAAACTGTTGTCTGTTTAATATAGAAGATATGCTTAGAAATGGAACTAGAATAACTAATGCTGATGTTTGCCAGCCAAACTCTGTAGGTACAGCTATGAATATTGCTATGCAGATAATGGCAAGTATTTCTGCCAGTCAATATGGTGGAGTTTCTCTGCCAAACTTTAATGAAGTATTTGCTGAATATGCAAAGAAAAACTTTAAGAAAAATTTTATGAGAGCTTATAATGATAAATTATCTACAGAAGCAAATATTTCAAGAATGACAGAAGAAGATATAGAAAAAGAATTTGGAGAGATAAGTTCAGGAAATAAAAAACTTGCTTCTGAAAAATCTGTTGAATTCCAAATAGCTAAGGAAAGAACAGCAAAAGATATTTATGATGCATGTCAATTATTTGAATATCAGACTAACAGCATATTAGGAAGTGCAAGTCAGACTCCATTTAGTACAATTACTTTTAATATTCCTACATCTTGGGAATCTGAGCATATAATATTATCATATTTAAAAGTAAGGCAAACAGGACTTGGAGAAAAACATATACCAGCTATTTTCCCAAAACTTTCTTATATGGTAGTAGATGGATATAACTTTAAAAAGGGAGATAAATATTTCTATATTACAGAGGAAGTATCTAAATGTATAGCAAATACTTATTATCCAGATATCTTATTCTATTCTAAAGATGATTATGATGCAGGAAAATATTATGCTAGAATGGGATGTCGTAGCAGAGTAAATCATGAATATCAAGTTGCTGGAGAGTATCAGCACTATGGAAGATTTAACTATGGAGTAGCAACATTAAATGTACCTCAAATTGCTTTAGATGTATTGAGGGATGAACGTTATGGAGGAGCAGAGGGGAACAGATTAGAAAGATTCCTTAATATTCTTGAAAAAAGAAAAGAACTTATGAAAAAAGCTATTCAAACAAGATTTGAAAATGTAAGACATCTTCAAGCTAAAAAAGCTCCTATTTTATTCCAATATGGGGGAATAGCAAGATTAGAACCAGATGACACTGTAGAAGAATTATTGAAAACTGACAGAGCTTCTGTATCTTATGGATTCCTTGGATTAGATGATGCTGTAAGAATATTATCTGATGATAAGGAAAACATATCTACAGAAAAAGGGCATGAAATGGGTATTGCTATAATGGAAGCTATTAGAAAACAAGCTGATGATATAAAAATTGAAACTGGACTTCCTGTATCTGTATATGGTACTCCTGCAGAAAGTTCTATAGCTACATTTTTCAGCAAAGATGTAGAAAACTATGGAGATATAATGCCTGAGTGGCTTAGAGAAAGAGAATATTATACAAATTCATTCCATTTCTCATCAGAACTGCCAATAGATTCTTTTGATAAAATAGATGTAGAAGCACCATTTATTAAATATTGCAATGGTGGAAATATTATGTATGTAGAAAATGGTGGAAAAACATATAATAACGAAGCTATAATAGAACTTATTCAATATGCTCATGATGCAGGAATAGAATATTTTGCAGTAAATACTATTTCAGATGTATGTTATGAATGTGGATATACAGGAGAAATATCATATAATGAAAAAACAGCCAGCTATAAATGTCCTCATTGTGGAAATGAAGATGGAATGAAAATGAAAATACAAAGACGTTGCTGTGGATATATATCAAACTATAATATAACTCATGCTCTGGAAGGAAGAATGAAAGAAATCAAAAACAGAGCTATACATGTGAAGTAATATGAGGATAATATCAATAGTAAATAATGATCCTATAAACAGCATGACTGGATATACAATGACTCTTTATTTTGCTGGATGTTCTCATAAATGTCCTGGGTGTTTTTCAAGGAATACATGGGATTACAATGCAGGAAAAGAATATTCAATGGATGAAATAAAAGATATTATATTAAAATCAAGATGGAAAAATGTTACATTTTTAGGAGGAGATCCTCTATATTATGAAAACAGAAATGAAGTAATAAAACTTATACACTTTATAAAAGAAAATACTGATAAAAATGTTTATCTATGGACAGGATATTTGAAGGAAGAAGTGGAAAAATGGATAGATACTTCTCTTATAGATTATCTTATAGATGGAAAATTTGAAATAGAAAAAAAAGATTTGAGATTAAAACTAAGAGGCTCATCAAATCAAAGAGTATTTCACAATGGGATACTTATGAATATTTAAATAAAACTGAGAGTGACTTAATAAAAAATTAGTCACTCTTTTTTTATTACTGAAATTTTAAAAATATTTAATAAAAGTAAAGTTATATAATTTGAATCAAAGAAGAGAGTAGTGTTTTTATATGAAAGGATTTAAAAATAAATACAATTGTACTTTTAATAAGTATAGTTTAAAAAATATATGATTTTTATAAAAAAATATATGTAAAGTGGTATGGTTGATAACAGTTCATTTTATATTCGATTTAAACAAAGATAATGAATTAATAATAAAATAACTAAAAAAAATTTTTTTCGATTAAAAAGACAAATTTAAAACAAACAAACTATCTAAAAAGTGCCGATAAAAGATTAAAAACGTAATTAGAAAATTATAACTTCTTTAAATAAAACATGATATTTGACTGGTATGATATATTATTGGTATAATAAAAACTAAATAGAATTTAAAAATATAAAACATTTAAAATAAAACAAAAAGAGGTGGAATATGTCTAAAAGTATTTTTGAACAAACAAACAGAACAATTCTGTTTGAGGAGATCAACAGTGAAAAACTGGATTTATTGACTCTTGTGGGAAGCAGCAACAATGTAACAAGTTTAGATGATGAAAAAATAAGGGAAATCCATGAACATCTTCTAATAAGAAACTTTAATGAGTTTCTAACAAAATTTGAGCCTAAAGTATACAGCTTCTTCAATGCTGCTACTCAAAAGGTAAAATACAGTCTGGAAAAACCTAATGGGATTCCTGATAACTGTATAACTGAAATTCCAATAAATATGGAAAATACATTTTTTAAAATGTTAATAACATTATTGGACAGTAAAAAAGTTAATGGAAGCAAGAATGTAGATTTTAATTTTAAAGAAATTTTAAATATGCTTTCTCCTAAAAAGGTAATGGATGATATTAAACAATTGAGAAAAGAGATAGCTTATCTTCATGACAAGTATGAATCTTTAGAAGAAGAAGATCCTACAAAGCTTGAATATGCAGATAAATTAAATATTGCCTTTTCAAAAGCAGGGGAAAGCTATAACAATATTCTTGGAATGTTGCCTCTTGCAATAGAAGACATAAAAACAAGGGTATTGATTGGACAAAGTGAAAATGGTGGAAAAGCAGAAGAGATAAAAATAGGAATGCTTACAATGGATGAGCATGGAGAGCTTAAAATCATTGAGGAAAAATCGAAAAAAAGCACAGCTCTTACAGTAGCCTCTAATCAGCATAATCAACTTTTGGCACAATACTTTGAAGATGACTTTGAAGAAGTAAATGAAGAGCCAAATGATTATGTAAAAAATCTAGTAGTAAGAACTTTTGTTCCTCTTCCAACAGTAATAGAAGAAATAGATGTGGAAAGAGAAGTTAAAAACTACAATCAATATTTAACTTTCTACAAAGAAGCACAGGAAGATTTTATAAAGACTATAAAACCTCTTATGGAAAAACTTCTAGGAGTAAAAGTATTCTTTGAACAGTATGATAAAGACCTTAATGGAATGAAACCATCTTTACTAGTAGTAAACAACAAACTTGAAATGCTTTTAAAAGGGGAGAATAAACAGGCATTAGAGTTATACTTAAATACTGTAAATCAGAAAAATGATTTTGAAAATACTATCTGGTATGGAATTATTCCAAGCATAAATCTTGATGAAGTGGATAATGCTAAAAATATTAGACAAAGATTTAAAGGAACAACTAAAGTACAGAAAAAGAGCGTTAATACAAATGAAAATCTTCAAGTGCTTATGTCCATCCTTGCTAAATATAAAGTTGCAAGTTTCTTCAGTGTAATAGGAAGCGATGAAACTACATTCAATAATCTGGCAACTACTGGAATAGGTAAGTATGTGGAAAAAACTAAAAACCTTCAGTACAGAGATTTCTCACAATTCCTTATCCCATGTGTACCTAATTTCACTATAATACCAAAGGAAAAATCAAGTGTTATATTAGATTATAAACTAAAGACAGAAGAATCAAATCTAGCCGAATTTGATAAAAATGAATTAGTTAAGTTCTGGATAGAGGGAGTATATATAGAAAGTTCTTATGTGGCAGCAGGAATAACAGCGGCTCAGCAATGTCCTGAATATCTGAGAAAGAGATTTAAGAAAACAGACTTGAAAGAGCCAGGAGTAAGAATCAACATAGAAGAAAAAGACAATAGTTTCAAAATAGTAACAAGTATGTCTAAAGAGATAACTGGGTACACTATTGCAACTAAAGACAGCATTAACAGAAACAACTTTGGATTTATATTCTCTTCTGATAATGTTCAGCATGGAGGAAAGCTTATAAACAACATAACAGTATATAAAGCAAGAACTTTGGCTACTAATGAAGACGGGGTATTTGAACCTATGTATAAAACAGTGGCAACTACATATATAGAAAGAGTTTTGAGATTTATCACAACAGATTTCAAAGAGGATAAGATAAAAGATTTCTTTAGCAATAAACCAACAAGCCAAAAAAATAAATGGCTTTCTAATCAGGACTGTGTAAACTCTATACTGCAGCCAGGGGATGATATATCTGTAAATATAGAGGGAGATAACTGTCACCTTCATATTAATTTTAATGGAGATGTAAAAAATCTTACACTTGAAATAACTAAAAATTAGGGGAACCTAATCTAAAATAAAAAGGAGATGATTTTATATGGGATTCAATCTAAAAATCAAAGGGAAAAATGAGGAGATTACTTTAGGAATGGATAATATCACTACAGTGAAATACATTTCTGATACTCCAGACGATTCAAATGCAAGAGCTAGTGATTTAGGAGTTGTATTAGAAGTAAATGGAAAAATAATAACTCCTGTAAATGGAGAAGAAGCAGATGATACTAAAAAAATGGCTAAATGGTCATTAATCCCTGCTGAAAGCTCAGATGCTTACAGAGAACTTACATTGGAAGTTATCTCTGGAAGTGTTGTAGTTAGAAAGATAGATCTTCCTAATGCATTTATCCTTGACTATACTGAGGACTATAATGACAAAGGTGGAGTAGGAGAATTTAAAGCTATCTTTAAACAAAAGAAAGAAAAAATAGAAACTGTAACTATCGAGGGTGGTTACGCAGCTGAAGAATAATATCAGCCATATTGCAGTTGGAGGAAAATTATTTTTCTCCAACTCTTTATTCTTTCAATTAATGAGAATTAATTGGAAGAATAAAGAGAACATGAAATCAAGGGGGAAGAATCTTGGTAACAATAGACAATAGAATTCCTATATTCAGACGAGGCAACATACTTGACAAGGAAGTTTTAGATAATATGAAGGAAACTCCATATGAATACTATTCATTATCATATAATGAGTATTCTAATGGGGTTATTTGTGGTATTGAAACTTATGCAGAAGATGAATTTCTCTATATCACACCAGGAATTGTAAAATATAATAATTTTTATTATAAGATAAAGGAAAAATTAAAAATAGAGATACCAATAGAAGATGGAGACTATATTCTAAAGGTAAAATTTCTTTCCCCAGTAGAGGTGGAGAAAGGGAAATATGAAAAATACTCTATGGAAATATTTTTTTCTGCTGAGGGCAAATGTCAGAATAATGAAATGGAGCTGGTGAGAATCAAAAGGAGAGAGGGAGCAGAAATAAGGAATCCTTCAGCTTTCATAGGAATAGATAAAGAATATAATATTATAAATGAAATACATAAATTTAAAAGTACAGCTTCTGGAATTTCTTTTCCAAGTAGACTTTTAAAAATATATGCAGGAAGAATATTTGATGAAAAAGAAATGGAAAGCTTAGATGAAGTTTTTTGCAGTGCAGCCTTGAATGGTTCAGTATCGAGAGATTTGCTGAACTCATACATAAAGAGAAGAATAAGAGAAGAATGCCATCAAGCAGATAATCAAAAGGTATATGAGTATCTTAAACAAATATATAACAGTATGAAAGGGAATAGATTTGTAAGAGGAAGCAATGTTAAAAAGAAAAATCTAATGATGGTGGAGTGATGAAATGAAAAGCTTGTATGAAATACTTGGGGTGAATAGTGATTCTGGAAAAGATGAGATAAAAAAGAAATACAGAGATCTAGCTAAAAAGTATCATCCAGACAGAATGATAAATGCATCAGAAAAAGAAAAAGCAGAAGCTGAAAAAAAGTTTAGAGAAATAAATGATGCTTATACTATTCTCAGTGATGATGAAAAAAGAAATGAATATGACAAAATGGCAGAGTCAAAAAATGGATATGGAAAAAATAAGAAAAGCAGATCAAAAAATGAAAAAGAAGATTATGGAGATATTTATGAAAAGTTTACTAAAGAAGGTATGAATAGTATGTTTGGTAAATTTTTTGATCCAGAGAAAAAATCATCAGAAAAAGGGGATAGCAAAATGAAGGAACAGACAAACAATATGTTTGAATCTTTTTTTTCATTTAATGGGAGGAAGAAAAAATGAGATTTTTAAAAAATTGGAAGCTGAGAAGAGAAATCAAAAAATATCAAAAAAAAGAGATGAGAAAAAGCGAGATAAAGGAAAGAAAAGTAAATTACATCTTCTGGGGAATAGTATTGATAGCTTCATTTGCACTGGTTTATTATTTTCATTTCTCAAAAGAGATACTAATAATAATATCAATGATGATAATGGGATTTGTCATAGCTGATCTTTTTTACTACAGCTGGAAATTAAAAAGAGATTTGATTATGTATGAGAAATCACAGTTTGTAAGAGATTCTAGAATAGTAAAGAGTATAGAGGATAAAAGAGAACAGTCAAGAAATAATATAACTCATGTAATACTTAAAAATGAAGAGGGGTATGATATAAAAACATGGCCAGTGGGAAAAGCAAACTCTTTAATAATTGGTAAAAGTGCAAGAATGAGGGTAGATATAAATCTTGGAGAAACAGCATATTCTTCATTGATAAGTAAAAGACATGCAATATTGAACAAAACAGATAATGGGTGGTTTGTGGAAGATTTAGGATCAGTAAATGGTACAGGAATACAGAGATATGCAGACAACAGAAAAATAAAAATAGGAAATGCACCAGTTAAAATACAAAGTGGAGATATTATATATATATCAACAGTAGCTTTGCTAGTCAAATAACCTAAAGAATTTAAAAAAAATTAATCAGAATAAAAAACAATAATATAATAAAAATTGGAGGAAAGAAATCATGATGAAACTGGAAAGATGTGAAAACGGACATGTGTATAATGCTGCAAGATATAAGGAATGCCCATACTGCAATAATACTGACAGACTGGAAGATATAGCAGTAAGAGAAGAAATACCAATGGATCAGGTAGATATTGAAGATGATAAAACTGTTGCATATTGGGCAAATGAATTAGCTGTAGACCCAGTTGTAGGGTGGCTGGTATGTTTTAATGGTTATGAAAAAGGAAAAGATTTTAAACTGAAATCAGAGAAGAACTTTATAGGAAGAGCTCCTGAAATGGATATATGCCTAGAGGGAGATAACAATATATCAAGAAAAAACCACGCAATAATAGCATACAATCCTAAGAATAGAGAATTTGTAATAACTCCTGGAGATGGAAATGGAATCGTTTATGTACAGGGAGAGGCAGTATATGCACCAATGAAACTTTCTTCATTTGATGTAATAGAAATGGGAACTTCTAAATTTGTATTTGTTGCATTATGTGGAGAAGAATTTGATTGGAAAATAGATAAAGAGTAGGGGAAAAATATGAATAATATTCTAAGAGATGCAAAAAGGGTAAAAACCAATGTAAATAGAGCTAAATCTCTTGTCCCAGTAGGAAAAGGAAAAGACAGCGAGGAAAAAAGTCCTGAAATTGCAATCAGTGGAAGAAAAGCTGAAAGTAAATTTATAACTTCTTTTGTTTCTAGAATAGGGAAACAACCAGTAAACTGTGACTACTTTGCATATTCAGAACTGAATGATTTCGGCTGCTGGATAGTGGCAGATGGATTTGATGAGGAAAGAGGGGGAGAGGAAGCAGCTAGAATAATATCAGAAGATATAATAGCCCAATTCCTTTCTAAGCCAAAATTTTCAAGAAGATATTTAAAAAAGCTTATTACAAAGGCTCATAAAAAATTAGAGGAAATAAGAGAGAGAAGCAGAGAAAAGAGAGCTATGAGTGCTTCAATAGTAATTTTTCTTACTGATTACACCTCTATGATATATGGAGCTGTGGGAAATGCAAGGCTGTATCTCATAAGAGATGATATAGTCAGAGAAAAATCAAGAGATGACTCTATAGCACATCTGGTATATGAAGCAAATCAACTGGACTATAAAGAGATAAGATTTCACAGTCAAAGAAATAAACTGACTCAAAATATGGGTGAACCAGATGGAATCAGTCCAGAAATATCAAAGAAGATTCAGCTTTATGATGGAGATAGAATACTTCTTATGTCACATGGGGCATGGGAAAATTTAGATGAATCTGAAATAGAAGTTGAACTTTCAAAAACTGACAGTGTTGGAAAGTGGATAGGATCTTTAGAGGAAAGAATAAAGGAAAACAGCAGTAATAATGTTCCTAACTACACATTGGCAGGAATATTTATTAATGAAGTTTCTCCATCTGGAAAGAAAAAATTCAAATTTAATTATGTGAAATATCTCATTATTCTTCTTATCATTCTTATTATAGGATTCCTATTATACAGAGGATACAGCTTGAAGAGAACAAGAGATATAACATATGAGAGAGCATATACTTATGAGGAAGAGGGATTGAAAGCAGTAGCAGAAGGAGATTTTGAACAAGCATTGACTTCTTTTGAACTAAGTAAAAATGAATATAATGCCCTTGAAATAAGCCCTAAAGATGCAAATATTGTCTATAGAACAATTTTCTCTCCTAAGATAACAAATATAAATCTTGGAAAACAAATACTGCTGGTAGATAAGAAAATCGAGCAGATAGGATTCCTTCAAGGTATACTTGAAGATTTAAATGAGGGAGATAAACTCTACAATAGCAATAACTTCCTTGAAGCAGAGGAAAAATATAAAGAAGGAAAAGCAAAGATACCTCAGCTGAAAGATTTGAAATACAATAAGATAGATGACATATCTAAAAAACTTGATGACTCTATAATGGCCAGCAAAGCTCTGGCTGTGGCATATGATATGAAAACTGAAGCAGATATGATGGTACAGGATAATGATGTAGAGGGAGCAATAAGGAATTATCTGGAAGCTAAAATCATATTCTTGAAATACAGCAAAATAGATCTTCTGGCAGAAGTAACTGAAAAAGCTGAACGTTTGGCAAAGGTGAGAAATAGAAAATATGATACAGCACTTATGTATGAGAAAAGAGCTTATGAAATGGAAGCAACAGATATAAATGGAGCAATAGTGTATCTGGAGATGGCTAAAGGGATATACAGCGAGTTGAGAGATGAAGCAAGAAGAATAGAAACTACTGAGAAGATATTGAGATTAGATGAAATGAGGAAAACATTGGCACAGGAAAGCAGAGCATACTTAAATGAGGCAAAAGCTTATGCAGACAGTGGAGAGTATGAGAGAGCATTATCTATAATCAAAAAATCTCAGGATATTTCAGTACAGCTGAAAGATAATCAAAAGATGGCTGATGCTATGCAGACAGAAGCAGATCTTTTCTTCAAAAATGAAAAATATCAATTAGCATATGAGAAATATCAAGAAGCTTATGGAATAGCAGCTGATACAAATAATGCAGTACAGCAAGAGTATTTAAAAGGTAAAATAGATACTATGAAGAATATGCTTGAAACTAAAAAATTAGAAACTAATGGAGATACACTTTTCAGTAATAAAAAATATAAAGAAGCTAGAAAAGTATATAAGGAAGTTATAGAAAAATATAAACCTCTTGAAGGAAATAAATACTTTGAGAAAGAAAACTATGACAAACTTATGGAAGAAGTTACAAAAAAGGAGAAGGCAGCTTGGAAAGAAAGCAACTGGATTCCGTTCTTCTAAGAGAAGGAGAACAGTTTATCACTTATCTTATTACAGATAAAAAGGGAGAAAAGAGCATATTAAAACTTGTAAATCCTGAATATTTAAAATATGATGAGAGATATGAGAAAGTAAAAGAGCAGTTTCAATTTGAAAAACAATTATTAAATCTTCTAAAAATAGAAGGGATACCTAAATATATAGATGGTGGAGAAAATTTTCTCCACTTGTCTTATATCTCTGGTGAAAATCTGAAGAAATATGTAAAGACAAAGGAATTAACTTTAGATGAGATAGAAAATATAATATGCAGTCTTGGGGAAATAGTAAAAAAACTCCACAGTTGCAGAGTAATACATTGTGATATAAAGCCTGAAAATATAATCTATGATGGAGAGAAGATATCCCTCATAGATTTCGGTTCAGGAACATTTCAAGGAGAAGAGAGCATATATATACAGGGGAGCAATGGGTTCTCTGCTCCTGAAATATATATAAGGGGAATAAAAAGAGATATTGAGGATGACACTTATAGTATAGCAGCAATCTATCATTGGCTGCTCAGTGAAAAAGGATATATCAATAATATAAAAGATAATGAAATATTTAGAATCGGACTAGCTGATAAGAGGGAAAAGAGATTCAAAAGCACAAATGAATTGATAAGTGCTATTAAAAAAATCAGGAGAGAATGATGAAACAGTACTATATATATGACGAATTGAAAAGAAAGACATATTATGATCTGCATAAAATATGTGTAGATGAAAAATTAATAGAAGGATTCAGAGAGAATCTAAACAGAAGTGAGCTTATAAACATAATCCTTAAATACAGAAGCAGAGAGAAAGTCTATGGGATAGATTCATATAAGGAAAATGGAATAGAAAGACTTCAAGAGCTTTTTGATACAAGGCTGGGATTTAAGCTCAATGATTCAAACAGTATTAAGATACCACACAAAGTAGTGATATATAAAGATATGCCTCTTACTGATGAGGATGACTATAAAATCACTATTCCAGAACATATTTCAGATAATAATATTTTTTTGATGAATGGGAACAGTTATTTATGCGGAATTTTTCAACTTTCAAGAAACAAGAGTGAAAGAAACTCTTTCTTTATAAGAAGTGATGAAAAACTATTAAGATTAGAAAACTTAAAGAATCAAAACTACTCTCTAATTTTTTTCAATAGAAGTGATGAGAAATTTTTATTCAATGCTTACTATAAAGAAAAAAATGAGGGCAGTATGCCTATGTCTTTAAATTACTATCAGATACCGCTGGATAGTTTCCATTTTTTAGATTTAGAAGTTACAGACACACCATTATGTATAGACTTTGGAACAGCTAATACAACAGCTGGAGTATATCTTGATAAGTACTACATCAAGAATCTTCCACAGCATAAAATTCTCAGTGGGCACATGTTTTTGGATAAAATAAACTATGTAAAATTTCCTAAAAATGAGGAAGAATATGCAAATGTCATCCCAACAGTAGTATATGTAAAGAACTGCTTTGATGAGGAGAATATAAGATATGCTTTTGGATATGAAGTTGAAGAGAAACTGAAAAACAGCAACTATAATCTTAAAGGAAGTGTATTTTATGGAATAAAAAACTGGGTAAAATCTATAGATGAAAAAGAAAGAATAGTTGATGAAAATGGAGATATAAGATATATAGAGAGAAAGAAAATCATCAAGGCATATATAGACTATGTTGTAGACAGAGCAGAATCTCTTTTTAAATGCAGATTTAGAAATATTCATATAACTACACCAGTGAAATTGAAAAGTGAGTTTTTGAATATGTTTAAGGAGATACTTCCTGATTATAAGATAATTGAAAAGAATGCTCTAGATGAAGGAGTGGCTGTACTATATAATTCAATCGAAAGAATAATAGGAAAGGGAAGATTTGAGGACAACGAGGAATATAAAGCCCTCATAATAGATTGTGGTGGAGGAACTACTGACCTTGCTTCATGTGTATTTAAAATAAATTCTGAAGAGATAAACTATGATATAGACATTAAAACAACTTTTGAAAACAGTGAAGAAAGTTTTGGTGGAAATAATATAACTTACAGAATAATGCAGTATCTGAAAATACTTCTTTCTCAATATTATACTAACAAGAAGAACACTGTGGGAATAAATGACCTTATCACTAATATCAGTGAACTTATCTATAGAGATGTAGATGAGAAAGGTGTTAAAAAAATATATGAAGTACTGGAAGAGGAATATGAGAAAGCTGAGAGAATTATACCTACAAAATTCGGTGAGTTTGAAAATAAAGCCAGTGATGTATATTCAAAAGTAAAAAATAACTTTTTCTTTATGTGGGAAATAGCAGAACTTCTCAAAAGAGAGCTTTTTAAAAAGAGTACTATAATAAGAACAAAATTTGACAGTGTAAGATATGAAAATAGTGATTTAGCTTCTACATATCTTCCAAGCTGGAATCTAAATGTATATGATGGAGACTATATCAGAAATATAACCACATTCCCTAATATCATAATTAATAAAAGTGAAATAGTTAAATTGATAAAAGGAGATATATATGAAATATTCAGAAGATTCCTCACATCATATTATGAAACTGGAATAATATTTGATTATTCATTGATTAAATTGAGTGGGCAGACTTGCAAGGTAAATCTTTTCAATGACATATTGAAAGAATTTGTTCCTGGTAAGATGATAGACTTTAGAAGAAATATGGAGGAAGATGAACAGCAGCTGAAGATAAGCTGTCTAGATGGAGCTATAAGATATCTTAATTCAAGCAAGATAGGAAATATAAAAGTATCTGTAAAGAATGATATTCCAATAGTACCATATTCACTTCATGGAACAAAGTATACAGGAGAAGAGATAGAAATACTGAGAACAGGGGAGCAGGCAGGATCGAGTTCTGGATATATCAAAAAGATATCTTCCACTGAAATACTTCCTCTGCATCTGAAGAATAAGGAGCAGGAGATAAAAAAATATTTCACATATATAAATAAACCAGAAGATTATAAAGAAATAGATGAGCAGGAAGTTCTTGAAATGCTTGATGGACATTTTGAACAAGATGAGCTGGACAGCATACTAAACGGAGAAACTAAGTTTTTTGCCTATACAGATGCTAATTTCTGGGGATTCTATGTAACAGGAGTAAAGAGAGAGAATAATCAAACATATATAGGAAAGAGAAAATATTTTTCTTTTGAGGAGGATATAACTACTATAAGTTTCTTTGATGGAAGACATTAAAATTAAACTAAGGATGATAAACATATGGAAAGATTAAAAAAAATAATTGAAAACGAGTTGAAAGATCTTGAAGTAAATGAAAGAAATTTATTTAGAATAACATCATTAACAACTTTTGATAAATTAATAAGTAATGTAGAAAAAAGAATGAACAATTTTGAAAAAAATATTTTAGAAACCATTGGACAAGATAATGAAGATATACATATTGGAAGCTTGATGATTCCTAAAAAAGATTTGTATTTATATGAAGTAAACTATGAGCCAATATTACCTGAAGATAAAGAAGAGATTAATATAAAGGAAGTTTTATCAAAAAAGGAAGAAAAAATATTAAAAAAAGTTTTTATTAATTTAGATAAAAGAAGTTTAGAAAATATAAATGGAACTATATTGAATGGAAAAATAATAGGGAACAGTATAGAATATCCAATAAAATTAAGATTAGAATTGGACAGCAAATATTTAGAGAAAATGAAAAAATTGTATGCTGTTTCATCTTTAAATAATATTAAATGGAAAACATATAATATTCCATATTTAAGAAAAATATTTAAATTAACAGCAGAAGAATATGATCCTGAAATGATTGAGAATTTAACAGGAGAGGAATACCTTGTAATAAATAACAATGATTTAAAAGAATATTGGGTAGAAGATCATATAGTTCTCTGGAATATAAAAGAAGAAGCCACAATGAGTGATGGACTAATTAAACCAACAGTTAATAAAATACATTTTGAACATACTGTAGTATTTGATGATGTAAGAAGAATTTATCTTTGTCCTGATGAAGAAGTTGATATTTATCTTGTAGCCAAAACAAAAGAAAATACTATAAAGATAGTAACTAATGAAGTTAGACAGGTAAAATGGAAATTTTGGACTATATCATATCTAGAAGATAAGAATTATAGCAAATTAAAATATCCACCTTTTGATAATAAGATAAATGATCATTTTATAAATCAATTAAAACTAGAAAATGATATAAGACTTAGAAATAAAAATGAAATAAGAAGAATACTTAATAGTTATAAAGATGTAAAAAGGTACTTTAAATTTTTAGATGTAATTATATCAGAGAATAGTATAGAACATGAGGAAACATATGAAATAAATGAATTTATTATTGATGAATTTAAACTGAAAGGAAGAAATACAAGAATGTATTTTTTGTTTGAAGCTTTAATAAAAGACTCTTTTACTGAAGATATATTGAGTTTTATTATATCAGATATGCAATTATATTTTCCTGAATATGAGTGTAGAGGAGTACTTAATGAAAGATAAAAATTATAATTTCATATGGTATCCTCTTACTAATTTTATAGAATTAGAAAATAATAGTTTTAGATATGAACTATCTGAAAAAATATCCCCCTATATGGAACTAAACTTAGAAACAATAAATAAAATAGAAAGTGGGATAGAGCAAAAAAAAGAACATATAATTGATATTAATCCTTTCTATAGATTCAGTGATATATTTTATATTTTATTAAATCCTAATGAATATGCTCTAGATAAAAATTTAAGGGATTCTTTGCTAAATATATTAACTCATTTTTTAGGAGAATTGGATTTATATTTAGGGCAGAATAAAAAAGACATCATAGTAAAAGAGATAGTAAAAAATATAAAAAATGGAGTTTTAGGAGAAGAGGTAAGAAAAGATTTTGAATCATTTAAAGAATATGAAAAGACAATAATTGCAGATATACTGCATTGTATGTATAACTATCTTGGAATGATTGACTCTTTCAAAAAAGCTGTAAAACAAATATTCAAAGATTCTTTAATATATGACAAACTTACTTCTGATACAAATATAGTTGTATATTTAAACTATCCCAAAAATATAGAAAATCAAACAAAAATTAAATTTATAAAAGAAATGTTCCTTCCTTTAGGAATAGAGATAGACTTGTTTTGGGAAAAGCACTTTGGTGTATTAGGAGTAGATATAACTATGCAAATAGGGGAAATAGCAGTATTTTAATTAAGTATATTCTAGGAGGGACAGTAATGAAAAGTAAAATAATAATTAGAACTGAAAATCCTGATAAAAGTGATCATATTCTTTTATCCAGTAAAGAAATAATTGATATTAATATCAATATATTTTCATATGATTTATTAAATAAAGAACCAATAATAGAATTATTTAATGAATATTATAATGAAAAAAAAGAAAATAAATTTAAATATGAAAGCGAACCAGAAGTAATTATTACAGGAAAAATATTAAATTTTTATAGTAAAAATATACAGCTAGACCCAGAAGAAGAGTTTTTAGATAGAAAAACAAAGGAATATATAGAAAATAAGTTTGGAAAAAAATTAGATTTAAAAAGAAAAGAAGATCTTCTTAATAGTGATTTTTTAAAATTAAATAAAGAAAATGTCTTTGAAATATCTAGCTGGCAGTACACTCAAGAATATATCAATGAAAAAGATTATAGAGATATTATAATTGAAATACTGCCATTAGAAGACAATCCAATAATAATTTTCCTTGAAAATATGTATATCTATGAATATAAAGAAGAAATAGACATAGAAAGAGGAAATGGTATATATAAGCTTACCCTAAGAAAGAATCCTATAATAAAAGAAAACATTGAATATCTATAAAAAAGGAGGAATAAATGAAAGTAAGATTGTATGTAGCTGGATTTGCAATAGCACTATCTAGTGACGAAATCATAAAAATAGAAAAAAGATATATAGGAAGAAATAAACATCATAGAAGTTTTAAAATAACTGGAAAAATATTAAATGGAATGACAGAGAAAGAGATAGAAGATTCTGATACAGTAATGATGGCTTCTAAAATAAAAAATAATGAAATTATGAATGAATTAACAAAAGAGATTTTGAAAGAAAGTTTTTCTGAATTTGAAATAATGAATATAGAAAAAAATATGGAAGAAAAAATATACGAACATAACAGATATAACATTAAACAAATAATTGAATGGAGTAAATCTAATCTAAGTAAATGTTATCAAAAAATTATAATAGAAACTATTGCTGAAGAAGAAGCACCACTTCTATTGACTATTCCACTTGTCTTTGTAAAAAAATTGAATTTTTTTGTATCTGTTGAGGAAGGAATAGGTAAATTTGAACTAACATTATATCAAAAATTAGATTTTGATAAAAATATAGAAGCCGCATATATTGCTGAGGAATAGGAGGAGAGATGAAAAATTTAGAATATCAAAATTATGAATTGAAAGATTTGGTAATAAATATAATGGGAAATGAACTTTCTCAAAGTGAATATGATTTGAAAAATTTTGAAATTTTTTCTTCTGTAAATAAGCATACTATGTTAAATATGGAAATTGAAATATTAATTTCAGAGAGAAATAAATATATTCAAATAAATAGAAGTGTTGACTCAGATATTATTGTGGCTATGAAAACACAAATAGAAGATAAAAAAGAAGAAATAATATTTTTTACTGGGAAAATTATTAATTCATCTCTAACTAGGATAGGGAGAGAACGATACTTTCTCAAAATAGAGGCATATTCACTAAGTGAATTGATGGATAGAGTAAAAAAATATAGAGCTTTTCAAAATATAGAAATGACATTTAAAGAAGTTATTACTCAAATTTTTGATGATTATGAAATAAAATATTTTTTTAATAATGATAAATTAAATGAAGCAATAAAAGCTCCTCTTATTCAATTTAAAGAAACAGATTGGGAATTTTTAATAAGAACAATATCAAGATTAGGACTTGGAAGTTTTAATTTAGCTTCTGGAAGTATAGGAATAGGATTCTCATCAAATACAAGCAAGAAAAAGAAATATGATGCAGATAGAGGTAAATTAGGAATCAGAAAAGAAAGAAATCAGGTATTTGGTTATGAAATAGACACAGAACAAAGCTATAGCTTAGGAGATATTGTAGAAATAAATGCAGAGGAAGTAACAGGAGAAGGACATATAACATTGGGAAGGATGAAATATATTTCTGGAAGATTTGAGGGAGAATATGAATTAAAAACAACGGGATATATATATCCCTATATTCCTAATGAAAATATAAGAGGCTGCGTTATAGAAGCAAGTGTAGAAAGAGTATTTGATAGAAATAATATAGCAGTAATGATAGTAAATCTTTCTTGTGGGCTTAATAAATATGCTAACTTAAAATCAAGAACAACAGAAAATCTGAAAGATTACCCTGATAGGAATGGAAGATTTATTTTTCCATACACTACACCTTATTCTCAAAGCAATACTGGATACTTCTGTACTCCTGAAACTAATGATATAGTAGCAGTGTACTTCCCTATTAATGAAGAAGAGTGTGGCTATGTGCTGTGGGCTGTAAATAATCCAGGTAATGGAAGATTTAGTAATCCAGATGTAAGAAACTATACTTTACCAATAGAAAGTAATGCAGAAAGTTATTTTGATTTTAGACTTAATTCTAATGAATACAAAGTATATTCAGAATTTTTACTAGATTTAAGAACAAAAGATACAATGAATTTAAGTTCAGAAAATCTTATGACTATGAAAAGTGTGAATGACTATCTGATGTCAGTTGATGAAAATATGTCTATTGTAGGTAAAAATATGTCAATGAAATCAAATATTAGTAAAGAAGTAGTACTGGAAGAGAAGAAAGAAATTATGGAAACTTTAGCCAGCAAATATTTAACATCTTATAGAATAGATGCCAAAAATATGGAAACAGTTGTACAAGGAAGAAATTTTACTCAAGCAAGTAAAATATTTAAAAAGTCATAATTGAAAATAGAGGTAAATATGAAATATAAATTAGTTGTAGTTCACCAAGAAATAAGTAATGAAAAAGTTTTTAATAACACCAAAGAATCAGAAATATCTATAGAAGAAACAAGTGATTTTATTGATATAAAATTAGAGGAAGATAAACCAGAATATTCAGATGATCTAATAGAACAAGCATATGTGGACATCAGCAATGTATTTAAAGAAATAAAAATAGAAAAAAGTACAAATAATATTTTTAATCTAAAAGAAATAATTAAGAAGTGGGAAAATGTAAAAAAAGAAATTGTTTTTAATACTGATGATGATATGTTGGTAAACTTTATTATTAACATTTCAAAATATTATGAGAGTGAAAAATCTTTAGAATTTTTATTGAAAAATTTTGGAATAATCCCTTTTTTTACACTTATAAATTTTAAAGAATTATCTTTAAATAATGATAAAATAAGAAATTTGAATATATATAATATAATACCAACTAACCCTATTGTTTATAAAATAAAATTAACATATAATGAATTAATAAATGGAGATAAGGAAATTACATTTTCAGGAGATACAGCTCCTGAATTTGATATGGTTGAGTCAAAAAAAATATTAAAAGAAGAATATGAAATACCATCTGACAAGACTTTTACATTATCAACAACTATAGCAGGAAAATATATATTCAGAGATGATCTTGAAAATTTTGAGGCAGTTCTAAAATTAGAAGGTGGAAAATATTTTAAAAAAGAATATATTATTTCATTGATAAAAAATTGAGAGGGATAGAATGAGAAAAATAGATAGATTTTCTTATAATTTTTTTGATTTTAAAATATACACTTTAGAAATGGATAAATCATTTTTTAAATATGAAGATAAAGAAAAAGAAATAGATACTTCTGTAGAAAAATTTGTAATTCCAGATAATTTAATGGATTTAAAAGAAATAATAGGGCTAATAAAGTATATTCCAGAAAAAATTGAAGTGTTAAAAGAACCTTTTTTAGAAAAGGAAGTTGAAGAATACAGCAATTCAATTAAAGAGAAAGGAACGCCTTATATTAAATTTACATTTTTAATAAGAAATGATTTGGATAAGTTATTGAAAGAAGAGTGAAGAAGATATAAATTATACGAAGGAGGGAATATGATAATTGGTTTATTAAACTTTTATCACAAAAAATAAATGGAAATTTTACTGAATGGATTAGATAGTTTAGTTTATTTATATACGTGGATAATACTTTTTTGTATATTGATTTTAATTTTATTTATATATCGTATTTTAAAGGGAGAACCTATTCTAAGGGATGATGAGGTTTATTTAAAACATATTGAGGAATTAAAAAAAGAAAAAACAGAACAAGAAAAATCTAAATTAAAACAAATAAAAAGTGAAGAAAAAAGAAAATGGTTATTTATACTTGGAATAATAATTTTAATATTAAGTATAATTTTTACTAAGGATTATAGAGCGGATAGAGTATTGCATAAACATTTAAAAGCAAGATATGGGGAAGAGTTTGTAATATATGGCATGGGAAAAAGAGCAGGAAATGTAAGAAGATGGTATGAGGCAGCAGTAGTATATCCAAAAAGTTATATAGGAACAAGAAAAGAAAATGACAGCTATTACTGGGGAAAAGGATTTGTAGAACTAAATGATGGAATGAAAGGTGGAGACACTTATGGAGGAGTACTGCTAAATGAATCAGCTAATGAATTCTATGGAAAGAAATTAAAAGAGTTATTTGGTGAGAATTATTTAGCAGTAATAGATGTAAAAGGAACATATAGTTATAGAGATTTTGAAGAAGAAATGAAAAAAAGAAAGAAAAGTTATGATAGAAATCCAGCGGGAATATATTCTCCAATATCAGGAGGAATATATATATTTGGAAGGGTAGAAAATGATAAGGATAGGGAATGGTATAGGAAACAAATTTACGAATTTATTCAGTTTATGAAGGAGACAGGAACTTTTGAATACGTGGATTTAAATTTTACAATTAGTGATGAAAGAATTTTTAGTGATGAATTTTATAGTAGTCCAAAATTGCAATTTGATATGAAAAAATTTGGAAATTATATAGAACCTGAAGGACGTAAAGTAATTTTAAATAAAACAAATAAAAGTTATAAAAATACAGATAAAAAAAATATTTTAGACAGAATCAATAGTTTAAACAAAGGTAATATTGATAGTGAATTTTATGGAATATACTGGCTTTATACTAAAATATATTCACCTAAATATATTGAAAGTCACAAACTAAAAAATGAAATAAAAAAAGAGTATAACAGTGTTTTTGATATTGATTTTTCAGTGGAAGGATATAAAAATTAGGAGGAAATATGAATGAAATAACAGATAGAGAATTATTGGCAATATGTAATCTATCAAATTTAAAAATGGAATTTTCAAATTTAGTAGAAAGTGAAAAAACAGAAACTATAGAGATTGATGGAAAAAAAGAAGTAAAAAAAATTGTGACAAATCATACAATTTATTTAAATTTTAAAAATTAAAAAAATAGTAACAATTTTAATATTATGGGAAACTTTTTGATAGAAAGCTATGAAAAAGTTTTCTATAAAGTTAAGGTTTAAAAAGGGAGGAAAGATGAAAAAAATAAAACTATTAAGCATATTAGGAATGATTATTTTATTATTTACAGGCTGTCTAAGTGAATCAGATAGAGCAGAAAGAGTATTACAGAAACATTTAAAAGATAGGTATGGGGAAGAGTTTGTAATATATGGTATGGGAAAAAGAGCAGGGAATGTAAGAAGATGGTATGAGGCAGCAGTAGTATATCCAAAAAGCTATATAGGAACAAGAAAAGAAAATGATAGCTATTACTGGGGAAAAGGATTTGTAGAACTAAATGATGGAATGAAAGGTGGAGACACTTATGGAGGAGTACTGCTAAATGAATCAGCTAATGAATTCTATGGAAAGAAATTAAAAGAGTTATTTGGTGAGAATTATTTAGCAGTAATAGATGTAAAAGGAACATATAGTTATAGAGATTTTGAAGAAGAAATGAAAAAAAGAAAGAAAAGTTATGATAGAAATCCAGCGGGAATATATTCTCCAATATCAGGAGGAATATACATATTTGGAAGAGTAGAAAATGATGAAGACAGGGAATGGTATAGGAAACAAATTTACGAATTTATTCAGTTTATGAAGGAGACAGGAACTTTTGAATATGTAGATTTAGGAATTAATGTTATTGATGAAAGAGAATTGATTTCAAATCCAAGAAAACTTTTAGAAAATTTGTCAAATGATTTATCCAATGATGAATGGAGAAAGAAAAGAAGAGAATTAATGAAAGCAGGGGATAAAGAATTTTTTAGTATGACTCAAAAAGATATTTTAAAAAAAATAAATTCAATTAATAAAGCAGAATATTTAGAGGGGAGATATGGAGTTTTACTTTATGCCAAAGTATACTCTCCTAAATATATAAAATCACGGAACTTTAATGATGAAGAAATAAAAGAATATAAAAAAGTTGAGGATATAAAATTTGATTGGGAATTATGGTAGGGGGTAGTCTATGGAAATAACTGATAGAGAGCTATTAGCAATATGTAATCTTAGTAATTTAAAGATGGAGTTTGCAGATATTGTAGAAAAATATAAAGAGGTTCCAGATCCTAATAATAAAGAAAAATTAATAAAAGTAATTGAAAGAAATCATACAATTTATTCACTCTTAGAAAAAGAATGTAATGGACTAAAAATAAGAGAAGATTGGGAAAAAAAATGGAGAGAGGAAAATCCATTAAAAATAAGTCCAGATGAATCTAAAAGAAATTATGAAGCAGAAAAATATAAGGAAAAATTTAGTGAAGAAAGAGCAAATAGATTTTCAAAAGGAGATAATGAAGATGAAGAATATGGAAGCTTCTATAGTCTAGAAGATGATAAAAGAAAGACATATGAATATTGGCATAAAATTGATTTACAAAAATCAGCACCAATAATAATGGAATATTTTGATAGATATAATTTAGCAGTGGATAAAAAAAGCCATGAGGGGAAATTCTTAGAAGAATGGGAAGCAATATATGGAGGAGATTTCTATCAAATATTAGTAGATTATGCTTTTAAAATACATCAAGAATATAGCAAAGAGTCAGAAAAATGCAAAGATATAGAAGAATATATAAAGAAAAAGCAAATCCCCAGTCGAAAAGATTTGCTGAGTAAAGAAGAAAAAATAGAATTTCTTAATTTAACTTGGGATTTTGCTACTGCCTTAGCTGGAGTAAATAATGTTTTTCCAAAACTAGGTACTATTAATAATTTTAAAATGGCATTTGAAAATCTTGAATATAGGGGAGTTATAAAGGAAATATATGAAGCAGCAACAGGTACAAAAATAAAAGATGAAGATTTTAAAAATTTTAAAGATGATAAATTGGAAGAAATTAGAAAAATTCTTCAAAAAAAAGCATTTGAATTAAAAGGAACAATAAATTTTAAAGTAGTAGATTTTAGAATAGTAATTTTAAGAAAAAAAGGAACAAATAAATATGTAGTTTCTTTTTATAACTCTAAAGATAATATGGTTATAGAATCTTTTGAAAAAGGTGCTTTAAATTTAGATTTGGTATTAGTAAATGAAGTAATAGAAAATGAAATAAGAAAAATTTCAAAAAATGAAAATGCAGAAATAATATATACAGGTTATGAATATGGGGCATTAATGGCATTTTCTTCTCATTCAATGTTCAATACATTATTTAATCAAAATCCAGATAATGTAAAAATACAAACTTTCAGTAAAGTTTTTGTAGGAGAAAAAAAATATAATTTTGGGAATTTTTTTAATGTTAAGAGTGTAATAGACTCAATAGATGCATTTGATTTTGAAAAATTGATAAATTTTGACATAAAGAAATTAACTTCAGTACAACCAGGATCTGTAGAATATACAAAGAATGTATTAGATTCTTTAAGTAATATGTTTAGTATGTGCTTAGTGAATATAGCTGGAACTAAAGGAGTTTGTTTGGCTACAGTTATCTTACTAAAGGGAGGGACAGGAACACTTATTTATTCACTTCTGACTTCTGTAGCGCCAGTTGTATATATTGCTATTTTTATAAGTTATTTTATTCGCTCAGAAAAATATAGATATGAAATGGAAGAGGTAGAAAAGAAAATTTTAGGATGTAAGATAGTAGAAAATAAAGGAGAATACAGAATTGTAAATAAAGAATTCAATAATTATTCAAGTGTCCTTGAAATAAATAAAAAAATTGAAGAAAGAATCAAAGTAAAACATTCAGTACTTAGTTTTAAAAGACATAATGATCAATCTGTAAAAAAACCACTAGAAACTGAACCAATAATACCTTTAAAAAAAGGTGTAAAACTATATCCAATAACTATAGAGGTAGTTGATGAAAAAAGCAGAATTATAGATATATTATACAAAAAAAGCGAAATAACTGTAAATGTTCCAAGAGAAGTAGCGATTGCACTATGTTTTAGATATTGTGAAATTTCTGAAGATGGAATAATAAAACTTTATAAAGATGGTGTTGAAGGTCGAGAAAGATATGAATTGAAATTGGACTCAGCAAATAATTTTCTTTCTATAGAAGAGGTCTGTGAAGAAAATTGGGAAGAAGAAAATTATGAAATAATAACAACTCCAAAATTTGAAGAGGAAGGATTATTTGATTATGTGCTATACCTTATGACAATAATACAAGATAAATATAATTTGGAGAATAAAACTTTTGAGAATTCAGAATTTATATATATGAAACAATTAGAACTTACTGAAGAAGAAAAAGATATATTAGATATTTCAAGGGGACATGATGAAAATGAAAAAAGCAGATATTCATTTGAAGAAGAAGCACTTTTAAAGGATGAATATAGATATGAACTTTCAGTAGATAATTCTCTGAATACAGAGAAAGAAATAGAAAACTTAAACAAAGAAATATATGCTGGAGAAGGTGGGTATAATGCTGAAAGAAGACAATATGAAAAATTTGTACCAAGATATGATAAAATTCCGTATTATACAGAATTAACAAAAATTGATCAGTATGAAGTTGTATCTGTAGATCATAATGATAATCTTGAATATAGAGAAAATACAAATGTTGAAGAAACAAATAATTTTAAACTTACACCTAAAAAAATTAAACCTTTAATAAAAATAGATAATTTTGAAAAGAAAAAATTTATTTATGCAAAAAGAATTCCAACCTTAACAGAAAAATTAGATGAAATAAAACATATTAAATATAATAAAAGTTCATGGCTTGAAAACAAAGTTCCATATAGTGAATATGTTTATTTTCCATATGTTGAGCTGGATGGAAATGGAGAAATAACTGAAAATATAAGAGAAGATTATATAGGGAGTATTTTAAGAAGTAGTTTTAGAAATAAATTAAAATATGACTCTTTAGATGAAGAACAGAAAGATATTTTTTTTGGTGCTTATCCTCTTTCAGGAGAAGATGAAAATAAAAATGAAAAACTTAATAAGCATTTTATTCAAAAAATAAAAAAATATGGGCAAGAACTAGGATATCCAGAGCATTATAACAGTGTTATGAAGCTTTTAGAATCTAATCCTAAATTAATAGAAAATTATTATACACTTCAAGAGTTGGATAAAAGGATACCTACTAAAAATTTAAAAATTGGAATTTTAGATGGAGATGAATATGCTTTAGATAAAATTGGATTTATCTATAATGAAGATGATATTTATGGAAGGGCAATAGACTTTATTTATAACTATGGATCAGGGGTTAAATTAGAAGAAATTTCAACATATGGTGTATGCCAAGGGGCTAAATTATGGTGCAGTGCAGGGGATACAGCAGGAAGCCTTTTAGTAAGTTCACAAAATTTTGAATATACAGATGGATTTTTAGATGCAACTAAAGATGACTGCAAAGCTATAACCAATATAACTCCTTTTGGAAGTTGTGCATGTAACAAGAAAAAGCCTTGTATCAATTATATAAGTCTTGGAAAATGGAGTGATACAAGCAGTGGAACAGAAACAAATAACAAAAAAGCAATATTGAGTACAGGAACAATAAGCTGTAAAGAAGGTGGAAAAATAACTATAATCAATCCAAATTGTAAATTGCATAATAATTAAAATAAAAAATAAAGAATGAGGTTATTACATGAATAGGGAAAAGATAAAAGAAGAAAATGAAGAAAAAAAGGCTATGCAGCTGAATCTTTCAGGAAGAAAGTATCAGAGCATATTTGTAACATCTTTTCTTTCTGATAGAGGAGATAAAAGTGTAAATAATGATTATCTTACATATATTGAATTAGAGGAATATGGGTGTTGGATAATAGTAGATGGAAATAATGGAGGTGTCTTTGAACATAAGATAGCACCTTTTATTGGAGAAATGCTTATAGAAACTTTTATAGAAAATCCTACTATAGATAGAAAGAAAATAGAAAGAATGCTGCTTCATGTACATAGAAGATATAGAGAGATGCAGATAAGCAATAGCGATATGACAGATGAATACAGTAGTTGTTCAATTGCAATGGCAGTTACAGATTATTCAAAAGTAACATTTGCAAATGTTGGAAATGCAAGATTTATGATGCTTAGAGATAATTATATAATAAAAAAAAGTAAGGATAGTACATTGGCTTTTCTTATGTATGAAGCAGAGAAAATACTATATGATGAGATAAGATTTAGAAAAGATAGAAATATATTTACACATAAATTTGGTATTGATAAAAATATAGCTGTAAATGTTTCTAAAACAATGACACTTCTTCCAAATGACAAGATACTTCTTCTGACTCAGGGAGCATGGGAAAATCTTGATGAAGATGATATTGAGAAGGATACTGCCAAATCGCAAAGAGTTGGGCAGTGGATAGGAAATCTTGTAAAATCTATGAATAAAAATTGCTACATGAACTTATCTAATCATACATTGTGTGGAATATTTATAAGCAGACCTGCTCCTCTTCTCCCAGAGCCTGAGACATGGCTGAGCAGTGCCAGAAAGAACTTTAGTACAGTAGATAAAAAACTATATAAAGTTGGGGCTGTTATTCTATTTTTACTATTAATCTTATTTGGAGGAAAGAAATTTATCCAGTATAGAAAATTAGAAAAAATGTATAATTTCGCCATAGAAAAAGAAAAATCTGGAGATACTATGATGGCAGAAAGAAAATACAGAGCTGCTTTTGAAGATTATCAAACTGGTATTGAAAATTATATGGAATTGAGCAAATACAGAGGAAATAGATATGAAGAAAGAATAAAAGATTTAGAATATTTTTCTAATCAGGCTAAAATTTCTGAAAAAACAGCCCAGAGTGTAAATACAGCAGATATAATGCTTAAAAATCAGGAGTTCCAAAAAGTTGTTGATGAATTAAAATCTGCTGATGTTCTTGCTTTAGAATTGAGAGAAGACAACAACTTAAAAGATGAAGTAAAACACAAGTTAGCCACTGCTGAAATTTTAAATTCAGCATATGAAGAAAAATTGAAAGCTGATGAATTGTATCTTCAAAAAGCAAACACAAACAGGAAAAGACAGCAGATGAAAAAAGAAGCTATGGAAATATATGAAAGAATAGCTCCAATCTTTTTGGAGAATACTCAAAAAGCTATATATGATGAAATAATTGAAAAGGTAGAGGCAGAAAAATCTCCTGTGCCAAAAAAAACACCTGTAAAAGCAACAACTGCAGAATCACTTTTAAAAGAAGGAAATAAAATGTTTGAGCAGTTTAGATACTATAAATCGTATGAACTTTATACTTCAGCTTTAAAAAAATCAAAAGATCCTAAAATGACAGAAATGATTAAAGGAAAAATAAATATGAATGGGATTCTTTTAAGAGGGGTACAGAGTGAATTAGATGGCGACAGGCTCATAAGAGATAAAAATAATAAAGAAATAGCTGAAAATAAATATAAGGAAGCTATGAATCATTATAAAAAGCTTAAATATAATGACTATATGCCTTCACAAAGATATAATGTAATAATAGAAAGATTGGAGAAAAAAATAAAAAAATAAATTTGAATACAGTTTAGAGGAATGTAAGCAAATTAATCTAAACTGTATTTTTATATGAAATTCAAAAATGCAGAAAGAATTTTAATATTATGGGAAACTTTTTGATAAGCGATTATGAAAAAGTTTTCTGTAAAGTTAAGAGTAAGAAGGGAGAAAAGATGGGAAAGATAAAACTATTATGCGTATTAGGAATGATTATTTTAATATTAACAGGCTGTCTAAGTGAATCAGATAGAGCAGAAAGAGTATTACAAAAACATTTAAAAGAAAGATATGGGGAAGAGTTTGTAATATATGGCATGGGAAAAAGAGCAGGAAATGTAAGAAGATGGTATGAAGCAGCAGTAGTATATCCAAAAAGCTATATAGGAACAAGAAAAGAAAACGACAGTTATTATTGGGGAAAAGGATTTGTAGAGTTGAACAATGGAATGAAAGGTGGAGATACATATGGAGGAGTGCTATTGAATGAATCAGCTAACGAATTCTATGGAAAGAAATTAAAAGAGTTATTTGGTGAGAACTATTTAGCAGTAATAGATGTAAAAGGAGCATATAGTTATAGAGACTTTGAAGAAGAAATGAAAAAAAGAAAGAAAAGTTATGATAGAAATCCAGAGGGAATATATTCTCCAATATCAGGAGGAATATATATATTTGGAAGGGTAGAAAATGATGAAGAGAGGGAATGGTATAGGAAACAAATTTACGAATTTATTCAATTTATGAAGGAAACTGGAACTTTTGAATATGTGGATTTGGATATTTTGATTGTAGATGAAAGGGCACTTATTTCTAATCCTAAAAAGTTGTTAGAGAATTTTCCTAAAAATTTATCAGAAAATGATAGAAGAAAGAAAAAAAGAGAAATGATGAAAGCAGGAGATAAAGAATTTGCTGATATGAGTAAAAAAGAAATTTTAAATAAAATAAATTCAATAAATAAAGCAGAGTATCGCAACCGATTTTTTGGAGGATTACTCTATGTTAAAGTATATTCTCCCAAATATATAAAAGCACAAAAGTTAGATAATAGAGAAGAAAAGGAATATGACACTATAAATAATATAAAGTTTGATTGGGAAACTTGGTAGGAGGTAGTTCATGGAAATAACTGATAGAGAATTATTAGCAATATGTAATCTTAGTAATTTAAAGATGGAATTTGCAGATACAGTAAAAGAATTCAGAATTGTTCCTGATCCTAACAATGAGGGAGAATATATAAAAGAAATCCTTTCAAATCATACAATTTATTCAAAAATATAAGCTTGGAAAATTTTAATATTATGGGAAACTTTTTGATAGAAAGCTATGAAAAAGTTTTCTATAATATAAAAAGCTAAAAAGGGGAAAGATGAAGAAAATAATTAAAATATTAATAATATTATTGATTACAATAGGATTTATATATAATTGTACAAGTTTAAGAACTATAACAGGAAGCCAGAATAGAAAGGTATTAAAAGATTTTAAAGAAACATACCCAGATGAGAATTTCTATTTTATCTATGGACTGGATTATAAAATAGATCTTTCAACTAATATAAGATATAGAGGAATAGTATATAGTGATAGATTGGCAGCAATAAATTATCCTGGAGGACTGGAAGTAGCTTTTAGCAATAATATAAATGTATATGGAGAAATATATGGTTATGAAAGTATATTTAAGAAACTAGAGATGGATGAGCCCATTAAGGAAAAAATAAGGGAACTATTTGGAAAAAAAACAACTTTTCAGAATAATGTATCTTCTGCATCTCATGATTATGAGTATTGGAAGAAGTATAGAGGGAAAAATTTAGAGGATAAAAAGAAACTAATGGCATGGAATACTGTAGTAAATGTTTTTGTAGATGATATAAATAAAATAGAAGAAAATGAAGACGAATATAGAAAAAAAGTCTATGAATTAAGCAAACTTATATATAATGAAATGAATATTAAAACTTCACTACAAGTTTATTTTAGAGATAAATCTTATTTTAAAAATTATGAAATAGTAAACAATAGTGTGTTTGAACCATTTAGAAAAAAAGAAGAAGTAGCTATTATATTAGAAAAAATAAAAAATAATGAAGAAATAACAGGGGAAGAAGAATTAATTCTAATAAATAACTTTTATAGAAGTTTGCCTAATTATGATAATGTTAAATACTTTACATTGCAGTTTAAAAGAAATGAATTAAAAAAAGAAAATATAATTTTTACAAAATAAAATTTAAATTAAATAATATGAGGAGGAAAGATGAAAAAAATAATCAAAATATTAATAATATTATTAATTACAATAGGATTTATATACAACTGTACAAGTTTAAGAACTATTACAGGAAGTCAAAATAGAAAGGTATTAAAAGTCTTTAAAGAAGCATATCCAGATGAGAATTTCTATTTCATCTATGGACTGGATTACAAAATAGATCTTTTAACTAGTATAAGATATAGAGGTATAATATATAGTGATCGATTGGCAGCAATAAATTATCCTGGAGGACTGGAAGTAGCTTTTAGTGATAATATAAATGTATATGGAGAAATATATAGTTATGAGAAAATATTTAAGAGGCTAGAGATGAATGAACCAATTAAGGAAAAGATAAAAGAGCTATTTGGAGAAAAAACAACTTTTCAAAATAATATATCTTTTTCAGATAGAGGTTTTGAGAGCTGGAAAAAATATAAAGGGGAAAATTTAGAAGATGAAGAAAAATTTGAAGCATGGAATACTCTAGTAAATGTTTTTGTGGATGATGTAGATAAAATAGATGATGAAGAATATAAAAGAAAAGTTTATGAATTAGCAGAATTTATGTATAAAGAACTGAATATTAAAACAGCATTATTTGTTTATATGAGAAATGATAGTTTTTTCAATAATTATAAATTTGTGGAAGAAAGTGTTTTCAAACCTTTTAAAAATAAAGAAGAGATAAAAGATATATTAATGAAAATCAAAGATAATCAAAAAATAACTGAAGAAGAAAAAATAGTATTAATAAATAATTTTTATAGTGAAATTCCTTATAAAGAAAAAATAAAAACTATAAAAATATATTTTAAAAGTGAAGAAAAGTTATTGGAATATGAAGAGCAAAAAAATATAAAAATAGAAATAGTAGAACTTGATGAAGATGGTAAGATTGTAGCTGTTGAAGAAAAAGAAAACTAATAAAAACAAAATATATTTAAACATATGGAGGAAAAGATGTTAAAAGATATAGAATATGCTTTATTTAGCCAAGTAAGTTATTTGGACTGGCAAGGAATGTCTTTAAAAGTTGACAAAAAAGTAATAAGTTTAATTTTAGATTCTCTAAATTGGAAAACCTTAAAAATAAATAATATTCCAGAACCTGTTATAATTGATGAGGAGCTTATATATAATGGAGAAGATAAAAGACTTTTATTGACATATGGTTTAGTTGATAAAAAATTAAAGAAAGGAGAAAGAGTTAAGCCAATCTTTGAAAGTCTTTTTAAAAATTGGGAATTACTATATGCTGCAGATGGAAAGCAGATAGTAAAAGATTTTTTGAAATTTGATAATGCAAAACATGATTCTGGGTTCTTTGCTTGTGCCTTTAAAAAAGGAAAAGATATTATGATAGCTTTTAGAGGGACTGAATTTACACAAATCAATGACTGGCTTACTAATTTTGATATATATATTGAAAAGTTTGACTCTATGGTAATAGAAGCATTTATGTTTTATGAGTATATTAAAGCAAACTATGGAACAGGATGTGATATACATATTACAGGACACAGCTTAGGAGGAGCGTTATCTCAATTTACATCTGTATATTCTGGAAATAGACATATAACAAAAACTTGGAATGGTTTAGGTGTAGAGAAAAATGCATTTAATAAATTGTTTACTTCTTTAATGAGTCAATATTTAGAAGTAAATCTTGTAAGAATAGGTGTTACTAGTGATGTAAGAGGTCATCTATTAAACATAAAAGAATATTTAAAAAATATGGAGGAGAAAAAATATTCTGAAGCCAAAGAAAAATTACTGAACTTATATAATGGTACTCATAACATGAACTTGGAAATAATCACTGGTAATAATATTACAAATTATTTTATGTCAATGGATACTGTACCAATAATAAAAAATATCATTGGAAAATCAGTTGTAGTTGATCAGGATACACCTGGCAATCCATTAAAAAAACTTAGTTCAGCACATGGAATAAATGACTTTTTAATTTTTATAGATGATGAGGGGAATATAACAAAAGGAAAGATAAGAGAGGAATTTTCAAGAAATTCTTTGAAAACTTTGTTTAAAGAAAAAGCTGATAGAATGGTAACAGAAGGCACATTAAGCAAAAGTGGAGATAAATATGAAATAACAGAAGAAAAACTAAAAAAATTTAATATGAAAGAACATTTTAATAGATTTACTTCATTATTTTTGGCAAAATCTCCATGGAATTTTAGATATTTATCTCCAGCAAAGGAAAATATAAAATTAATTAAAGATGAAGGATATGAAAAGATTTACTATGAAAAAGATGCAGCAGAAAGTGGAAAATACATTGGAGAAATAAGAATAGGAAAATACAATAATATCAATGAACTAGGAGATATATTAGGAAGTGAACCAATGAAAGTCTACATATTAAAAGAGAATAATAATACAGAGGAAGAAACAATATCAGAGAATGACAAAGTAAAAAAGAAAGCCATTAAGAAAGTTATCTATGGTGGTAGAATGAGATAATTAAAAGCCAGTCTTTATTGAGAGAGCTCAATTTGACTGGCTTTTTGATTAATTTAATTTTTTAGAATTTTTAAAATCTTTGTTATATATGAAATTTGCTACAAACATAGCTGAGATTCCTCCGATTAGCTTAGCAGCTATGACAGGAAATACAAGAGCAGTATCAACTCCAGCAGTAAATCCAAGATGGCTTCCCAAAACAAAAGCACCACTGACGGAGAAAGCTATATTTATTATTTTTCCTCTTTCATCCATATCTTTTAATATATTGTACATGGGAATATTATGAGCAAGACAAGCAATAATTCCAGCAGTAGAATTCTCGTTTATTCCAAAAATCTTTCCTAATTTCACTAAAGGCTGTTTAAAAACTTTTGTTATAAAATACACCATTGGGAAAGCACCTGCCAGAGTCATTCCTATTTTACATATTATCTTAACCGCTTCAAGAGCAGGAATCATTCCCTGAACCAATATTTTTCCAGTAAGAGTTTCTATTATCTGTAATGCGAGTCCAATAGTTATAGCTATAAACATCACTTTAGAAAAAAGAGAAAATGATTTAGAGACAGCTTTCGGATATTTAAGAAGTGCTGTACATATAAAGAAAGTAAAAATAATAGTAGGTATTAAATTCAGTACAAGCATTTTAAAACTAAACCCTGCTATCAGTCCTCCAAAAAAACATCCAATAGGAATGGTAGAAAGTCCAGCCATAATACCTTTAGAGAGATATTTTTCATCATCTTTATTTATTATCCCCATAGCTACTGGAATAGTAAAAGAAAGAGTAGCTCCCATAGTAGCAGCAAGGAATAATCCTCCAAAAAGTCCAGCCTCTTGAGATAGAGCAAGTTCTGTACTTAGTGAATAACCTCCCATATCATTAGCTAAAATAGTTCCAGCAAACATTGCAGGATCAGCACCTATCAATTTATACAGTGGTGTAATAATAGGTTTTAAAGCAGAAGCAATCAAGGGAGAAAGGGATATTATTCCCAGCATAGCTAATGAGAGTGTCCCAATAGCCATTATTCCCTCTTCAAATTTTTTCCCATAACCAAATTTGTTCCCTAATAGTCTGTCAACAGCACCAACTAACATAAAAAATATCATTAAATAGATAATAATATTATTGATACTCATTTATCTCTCCTCAAATATTTATTAAATTCAATATTAATTATAATATATTTCTAAGAAAAATAGAATAGTTTAAAATCAAATAGTTTCAAAAAAATATAGATAAGAGAAAAAATCTTTGAAAAAAATCTCTATACCTGTTAAAATTATATTATAAGATTAAAAGAAGTAAAAGAGGTGGTGCTTAATGAAAAATATATTCTTCATATTATTTTTTTCATTGTCTGCTGCAGCCAGCGGATTAAAAGAAGTACCTATGCTTGAAGCAAAAACAACAGTAAAGAAAACAAAGAAAGCAGAAAATAAAGTGACTACAGAGGATAATAAAGAATTAAAAGAATCGAAAAAAATTACAGAAAAAAATATAGATGATTATAATGAAAAAAAAACAGAAGTAAAAATTATCCAAAAGGAAAAAAAAGAGATATTTGTTATGAATGGAGAGCTAACTGAAGATAAATTAAAAGAAATAATAAAAAATGCTGAAGAATCTCCTGACCCAGAAGTTACTGTTGATATGGCAATAGGAGAAGAAAATCTTCTTATAAAAAAAGATTTAGGAGAATATACTAACTTAGAAGCAGAGCAGTCAGGTAGTAATGTAGTTAAAAAATATTATGAATTTATAGATACACTTAATGAAAAATTAAAAGAGCATGATTTTGAAGATAAAACAGAAGTTATTCATGTAGGGCATGAAGTAGCTAAAGAATTAAGAAGTAATAAGATTATACCTGATATAGAATTAGGAGTAGGAATGTCTTATCAGGATAGTTACAGCTTAAAAAAAGATAGAGCTGCTATGTTTGACCAGGAACAAAGTGGAAAGTTCTTTGTAAAAGAAAGAGATGAAGAAATGGATATGGATTCTATTCCATTGTATGTGACTGGAAGATATAAACTTCCACAAGTAAATGACTGGCAGCCTTATTTAAAACTTAATCTAGGATATGCTGTAAATAATATAGGTGGAAAAAGTAATTCAAGATATAAATCTATAAACGATGCAGTTAATTCTCAAAATGGATCTTATTATGGAATGGGTGGAGGGATAGAATATAATAATGGACTTACTCTTGATTTAATGTATCAGGTAAGTGAAGGAGGGAGTACCTCTGACAGTCAAAGAGATGATGACAGTAGAGTAACTGTGTCTGTAGAATATAAGCTAGATATTTAAAATATTAATTTTTAGTCCGATAATAAGTTAAATAAAACAATTCATTCTAAATACTAACCACAACTTTTTCTCTAAAATAAAAACCAGAAAGTTTTTTGAATTGACTCCATTTTAGGGGATACAGTTCATTTACCTTCTGGTTTTAATTAATATTACTTATTTTTAACATATTTTTGATACTCTCTGGCATTGAAAATAGGACTTCCATGTTTGTATTTAAAGGTATTTTTTTCATTCAGTACTTTTATTTTTACTTTAATAAGTCCCTCATTAGTATTAGCTATTTTTGCAAAAGCTGCTTTACTTAGGTCGATTTCCCGTCCATATTTTTTATTGAAAGAACCTCTATCAGTCACTACAACTACAACAGATTTATTATTTGCCTTATTAGTTACCTTTAATACAGTTCCAAAATCATGTGCATTAGATGCACAAGTATACTGCCTGGAATCAAATAGATAACCACTTGCAGTATTCCTCCCTTCAAATCCCCTGCCATACCAACTAGCTACTTTCCCACAAGCTGTTTGAGATATCAACAATGCTATAATAAGAAGTCTTTTGAACATTTTCAATCACTCTCCTCTTTTTTAAGCATTCTTTTAGGTATTATACCATATTATTCCTATATATTTAAAGAAAACCGTTTATTTTTAGAATTAAAGAGTAAAAAATAAGACGGAAAATATTTACTTTATAGTAAAAAAAAGAGAACTTTTTTATTCAAGTTCTCTCTTAAAATGCTATTCTAGATACTGGTTTTTAAGTTCTGTTACAGTTCCTCTTATTTCTAATTCTGCTAAAATAAAATTTATAGTATTTAAAAGATGCTGCTGATCTTTAGCTACCATATACCCCATTTGACTTTTTGTAAGAGTAGCATCTGTTAACGATCCTTCTAATTTAGGATTGATCTTTTCATAAGTAATAGCTTCAGGATTTTCGGTTACCATAATATCTACTTCTCCCTTTTCTACAGCAACTGGTACATCTAGATTATTTTTATAACGAATTATTGTAGCATTAGAAAGATGTTCATCAGCAAATATCTCATTAGTTCCTCCAATATTTACTCCTACTTTTACACTTGGCTTATTAACAGCTTCAATAGAATTGTATTTTCCCTTTTCTCCTTTTCTTACAAGATAGCATTTACCAAATACTAAATATGGATTGCTCATTTGGGCTTCTACTTGTCTTTTTACTGTCCTTGTTATTCCTCCCATAGCTATATCATATTTATCTTCATTTAAATCTGATATAAGAGTTTTCCAAGTTGTAGGAACAAATTCAATTTTTACACCTAATTCCTTAGCTATAAGATTAGCTATCTCAATGTCATACCCCTCATATTTATCTCCATTGAGATAAGTAAAAGGTTTATAATCCCCTGTTGTTCCAACTCTGATGACACCTTTTTTCATTATTTCCTCTACTTTATCCTTTCCATATGCTGTAAGGCAAGATAGAAGAAGAATGATACTGATAAGAATTTTTTTCATATTTTACTCCCCCTTGTTTTTGATAGGTAGATTATATCAATAACTAAAAGAAATTAGTAGATAACAATAAAAATTTTTAAACTGTTCGCATAGGACTTTCCACAAAGCTAAAAAAATCAGAGATTTAAAAAAAATTTTTATAAAAAGTTGTTCCTCTTTTACAAATGCTTATAAAAATAAGATTAAAATATAGCACTTTTAATTTTATAAAAAATATATTAAAAGCAGAATTTATATATGAAATCAGCTTTTATATGAAGTACACTCTAGGAAATGAAAAATATAAATAAGAAAAATGGTAAAAAGATATACATAAAAAACTTTGCAATCTATCTCTATATGAATTATCATTTAAAATATAATAAGAAATCTTGAATGGAGGAAATATGAAAAAAATTCTATTAATGGGTGGAAATCAATTTTTAGGAAAAAAATTATGTGAATTTCTTCTGAATAAAGGATATACAGTATACATCCTCAATAGAGGGAATAGAATAAACCCTGATGGAGCTGAATTTTTAAAGTGTGATAGAAATATAAAAGAAGATTTATATAAAACTTTAAAAGATATCACTGTAGATTATATTATAGATATATCAGCATATACTAAAGAGCAGACATCTCTTATTCAGGGAGTAATGGAAGGAAAATATGGTCAGTATATCTTAATAAGCAGTGCTTCTGTATATAATAATATGAAAAATATTCCAGTAAAGGAAACAGAGAGCATTGGAGCAAATGAAGTATGGGGAAAATATGCTGAAGATAAATATTTAAGTGAAAAAATTACTATTGAAAATGCAGAGAAGCTGAATTTTAAATATACTATATTCAGGCCATTCTATATTTATGGTCCAGAAAATAATTTAGACAGGGAAAGTTATATGCTTGCAAGAATTGAAAATAATATACCTATTTTTGTTCCAGATAGAGGAGAAGAGATAATTCAGTTTGGATATGTAGATGACTTATGTGAAGCTGTGAATTTTTCCTTAGGTAATTCTGATTTCTTCAATCAGATATTTAATATTTCAGGTAATGAGAGAATCACTATAAAAGACTATGTTGAACTGTGCGGCAATATTTGTAATAAGAAACCAATGATACAATATATTAATCTAGAAAAAGAAAATTTAAAAGCAAGAGATTGGTTCCCATTTAGAAATAAAAATCTAATAGGAGATATATCGAAAATAGAGAAAACAGGATTTAAAAATAAGTATTCACTGGAAGAAGGATTAAGAGAAACATATTTACACTTAAAGAAAAATAATAAACTTGGAATGCCAATACTTAATAATATTGAAGACAGCTTCTATAAAAAAGGATAGAATAAAGCAAAATAGATTTTAGAAAAACAGAAAGGTTTGCATTGATAACAAACCTTTCTGGTGAAAAAATTCTAAAATTATATTTCTCTCTTTTTAAATATCTTATAATGCCTTCATAGCATAAGCTATATTTTGGAAAGTTTCCACACCTTTTAACAAAGCTGCTTCATCAAAATTAAATTTTGGGTTATGCAGTGGATAAATAAATCCTTTCTCTTCATTTCTTACCCCAAGGAAGAAAAATAATCCTGGAACTTTGTCAAGATAGAAGGAAAAATCCTCAGCAATCATTTCTGGTTTTGCTTCAATAAAATTACTATCCTTCACAGCCTCTCTGAATACATGATAAAGCTTTTCATCATTGATAACAGGAGAATATACTGGTGTGAAATTAAAATCTATTTTGACACCATAGGAAAGCTCAAATCCCTTATTGATATTTTCCAGTCTTTCTTTGATAAACGCCATCATTGATTTAGAAAATATTCTAATAGTTCCAAGAAGTGAAACTTTTTCTGGAATTATATTTCTTGCACTTCCTCCATGTATAGAACCAATAGTAAGAACCATAGGTTCAATAGGAGTTATATTTCTTGATACAACACTTTGATATGCTTCTATAAGCTTAGAAGTTATAAGAATAGTATCAATACAGTTTTGAGGCTCTGCCCCATGCCCACCTTTACCATAAATATCTATATCAAGATTTATAGTCTGTGCCATAAGAGGTCCTATCTTTGTAGATACTGTTCCTTCAGGAAGCAATGGGAATAAATGCATTCCGAATATAGCTTCTATATTTTTATTGAGAAATTTTTCATGGACAGAAAGATATCTTGCTCCACCTTTTCCCTCTTCTCCTGGCTGGAATATAAGGACAATAGATTTATTAAATTTTACTCCTTTATCCTGCTGTTCTTTCAGCCACACTGCAAATGTCAAAAGAGCAGCAGCATGTCCATCATGCCCACATCCATGTGCACGCCCATTTGTAGAAGCAAAATCACATCCAGTGTCCTCTTTTATAGGGAGAGCATCTATATCACTTCTAAAAGCAATACATCCCTCTTCTCCTTTGAAGTGTACCATAGTTCCTGTAGTATAATGTTCATTAACTATTTCTTCATATGGTATTCCATATTCTTTGAGCTTCTCTCTTATGTACTCTGCTGTTTTGTGTTCTTCAAAAGCTACCTCAGGTATTTGATGAAGTTCTCTTCTGAATTTTTTAAGAAGTTCTTTCACTATTCTTCCTCCTCACCACTAAAAACTACTTTTCCATCTATTATAGTATATTCAACTTTTGCATCTATTTGAAGAGGATCAGCTGACCAGATAACTATATCTGCATCTTTACCAACTTTGATAGATCCCACTCTGTCTTCTAATCCTAATATTTCAGCAGGGTTTATAGAGATAGCTTTAAGAGCTTCCCATTTATCAAGTCCATCTTTTACTGCAAGGGCAGCACAGATTGGAAGATGCTGAAGAGGAATAACAGGGCTGTCAGTTGTTATAGATATTTTTATTCCAGCTTTATTAAGAACAGCAGCTGTTTTAAAAGATTTATTTATAAGTTCAACTTTTGTTCTATGACCTAAGCTTGGTCCTACTATCATAGGATATTTTTCTTCAGCTAATTCATCAACTATACATCTTGCATCAGTTGAATGATCTAAAGTCATTTTTACATCAAATTCTTTTGCTATTCTTATTGCTGTAAATATATCATTTGCTTTATGTGCATGAGCCTTTAAAGGAATTTCTTTTTTCAAAACAGGAATTAAAGCCTCTAATCTTGCATCATATTGAGGTTTTTTAGCAATGTCATCTCCAGCTGCTTCAGATTTCAACATATATTCTTTTGCTTTTTGAAGTGTTTCTCTAAGCATGCTGGCAGTACCCATTCTTGTAGTAGGCATTTTTCCTTTTGTACCATAGAATCTTTTTGGATTTTCACCAAAAGCACATTTCATAGCAATAGGAGCTTTTATTATCATTTTATCTATTCTTTTTCCAAAAGTTTTTATAGCAGCAAACTGTCCTCCGATTACATTGGCACTTCCTGGTCCAGTAGCTACTGAAGTGATTCCTCCCTGATATGCTTCAGTAAATACTCTATCCATAGGATCAATCGCATCTATTGCTCTTAATTGAGGAGTTATTGGATCAGATTTTTCATTAACATCATCATTTTCAAAACCAACACTGTCACCCATAAGTCCTAAATGGCAGTGAGCATCAATAAATCCTGGAGCTACTATTTTATCTGTAGCATCAATAATTTCATCATCTTTCTTAGGTTTAATACTTTTTTTAATTGCAATAATTTTACCATTTTCTATTGAAATATCCATTTTTTCACTTTTAGATTTTTCAACATCAAGTAAAGTACCATTTTTTATTATAATCATTCTAAAAACCTCCCAAAATAAATTATGTATATATTTTATAACAATAACACTAATAATGCTATACTAAAAATAAAAATATTTCTCTGCTCCGAAAAATATGGTATATTTTATGTATATCTATACTACACATATATTACAAGCTTAGGAGATGAAACTAAAAATGAAGACGAGGGCCTTAAAATTCGATGAACTAGAAACAGTTTTTTTATTTATAAAAAGTGGCGTAAGAAAAAATGGAATAAAGATAAGAGCTAATCCTCAAGTACATCTAATTTGTCTTATTCAGTTGAATACAGGGCTTAGAATAGGAGATGTACTGAGCTTAAAAGTAAGTGATTTTGTTGATGGAAGATTATCAATAAAGGAACAGAAAACGGGAAAGATACAAAATAGAAAAATTAATTATGAAGTTGTAAAAATAGTTGAAGCCTACTGCAGAAAGCGTTTTCTCAGTAGAAATGATAATATTTTCAATATATCCGTAAGATGGGTACAGAAAATACTAAAAAAAATTTCAATCTGTGCTTCAATTGAAGGACTCTCTACACACAGTTTCAGAAAAACCTATGCACATATCCAATATACAAATAATAAATTTAACATAGAGTTAGTGAGGCGGTTGCTTAACCATTCTTCTGTATCAGTCACACAAAAATATCTAGGTATAACTGATCATGATGTGAATATTGCCTCTGAAGGATTTAAAGTAATTTTTTAAAATATGAAAATTTTTAAAGTTTCTATTTACAAAATGAAAAATAAAGGTTATATATATAGTAAGTAAGAATTGCAATTTTAAGAGTTGCTCGTAAATAAAACCTAAGGAGGAATAAATTATGACTAAAAAAGAATTCGTAGAATTATATGCTAAAAATGGGGGATTCACTAAAAAAGATGCTGAAAGAGCTGTAAACCTATTCTTAGCTTCTGTTGAAGATACACTTGTAAAAGGAGATGACATCACTTTTGTAGGATGGGGAAAATGGGAAGTAAAGGAAAGAGCTGCTAGAGAAGTTAGAAATCCTCAAACAAATAAAAAAATGAGAATAGAAGCTAAAAAAGCAGTTAAGTTCAAAGTTGGAAAAACTTTAGCTGACAAAATTAAATAAAAAAACCAGCCTGTGTTGAATTTCACAGGCTTTTTTATTGTTATTTGATTATTATATATGGTATAATTTATTTAGAGGTGGAAAATGAAAATAAATATTAACAATATAATAATTTCATTGGATAAAAATCAAGATAAAGAAATATTAAAAGAACTTGAAAAAAGAGGAATAAAAAAAGATAATATAGAAATATTGAGGTGGAATAAAAGATCCATTGACAGTCGTCAAAAAAATGACATAAAATTTATTTACAATATAGAGGTTTTATTAAAAAAAGAGGTAGACATATCATCATTATCTAATGTTTTTCCAGTAAAAGAAAAGGAAAAAACAGTAAGAGAGCCTTTATTTAAAAATAAAGAAGTTGCTGTAATAGGAGCAGGGCCAGCAGGGTTATTTTCTGCACTGAGGCTTGTTGAATATGGATATATTCCTCTTGTTTTTGAAAGAGGAGAAGAGGTAGATAAAAGAGATATAACCAACAATAGATTTATATCAGATTCTATTCTTAACCCAGAATCAAATGTACAATTTGGTGAAGGGGGAGCTGGAACATATTCTGATGGAAAACTTAATACAAGAATAAAGAGTGAATATATAGATAAAGTATTTAAAGAGCTTGTTGATTGTGGAGCTCAGGAAGAAATACTGTGGGATTACAAACCACATATTGGAACAGATGTATTAAAAGTTGTAGTGAAAAATATTCGTGAGAAAATAAAAAGTATGGGTGGAAAATTTTACTTCAATACTAAAATGGAAAATCTTCTTATAAAAAATAATTCTATTACAGGAATTGAAATTTTAAATAAAGATGGGATAAAAGAGATTATCAACATAGATTCTGTAATATTAGCAATAGGACATTCATCAAGGGATACTTATAGAATGCTTCATAAAAAAGGAGTTCATTTAGAAAATAAACCTTTTGCAGTAGGAGCAAGAATAGAGCATTTAAGAAGTGACATAGATAAAATGCAGTATGGAAAATATGCTGACCATCCTTTATTAGGTGCAGCTACATATAGTGTTACATATAACAATAAAAAAGAGGACAGAGGAGTATTTTCATTTTGTATGTGTCCTGGAGGGGTTATAGTTAATGCTGCATCAGAAGTAGGAAAAACTTTAGTAAATGGAATGAGTTATTCTAAAAGAGATGGAAAATTTTCAAATTCTGCTATTGTAGTTGGGATAAAAGAAAATGAATTTGGAGATGAACTTTTTTCTGGTATGAAGTTTCAAGAAAATTTAGAAAGAAAAACTTATGAAATAGCAAATAATTATGGCGCTGCTTATCAGAATGTTATAGATTTTATGGATGATAAAGCAACTTCTTATACTATAGAGAGCAGTTATGAAATGAAAATGAATTCATCTGATTTAAATAATCTATTTCCTAAATTTATAAATGATAATATGAAAGCTGCCTTTCAACAGTGGGGAAAAAATAATTATTTTATATCCAGAAATGTAAATCTTATAGCTCCTGAAACTAGAACCTCTGCTCCTGTTAAAATAACAAGAGATATAAAAGGACAGTCTATCAATATAAATGGATTGTATCCTGTGGGGGAAGGAGCTGGATATGCAGGTGGGATAGTCAGTGCAGCAGTGGATGGCTTAAAGATTGTAGATCTTAGTTTCAGTAAAATTATTGTTTAATTTCAAAGGAGGAATATACTATGAAGAATTTTAACTATAATGTAAGTACAAAAATACTTTTTGGTACTGGAAAAGTAGATGAGCTTGGAAATGAAGTAAAAAAAATTGGAAGTAAAGTGCTTTTAGTTTATGGTAAAGGAAGTATAAAGAAAAATGGACTTTATGATAAAGTTATAGAAGTATTAAAAAGAGAAGAAATCACTATTTTTGAGCTGCCAAATGTAGATCCTAATCCTAGAATTGAGTGTGTATATTATGGAGCTGAAATATGCAAAAGAGAAGGAATAGAACTTGTATTGGCTATTGGTGGGGGAAGTACAATAGATTGTGCAAAAGCAATAGCAGCACAAAGCAGATACAATGGTGATGTGTGGGAAGACCTTTATGTTAAAAATAAAATAAAGCAGTTAACTTCAGCTCTTCCAGTTGCTTCTGTGCTTACATTAGCAGCTACTGGAAGTGAAATGAATGGAAACAGTGTAATCTCAAATATGAATGAAAATAGAAAATTATCAATAGGAAGCGATCTTCTCAGACCTGTATTTTCAATACTTGATCCAATATATACTTATAGTGTAAATAAATATCAGACAGCTGCAGGAACAGCTGATATAATGAGTCATATATTTGAACAGTACTTTTCACCTGACCATGATGGTTTTTTACAAAATCGTTTGATGGAAGGACTTTTAAAAACTATAATACATTTTGGACCTATTGCATATAATGAGCCTGAAAATTATGAAGCCAGAGCAAATCTTATGTGGGGAAGTTCTTTAGCCTTGAACGGACTCCTAACTTATGGTAAAATATCAACAGACTGGGCTACTCATGGAATGGAACATGAACTGAGTGCTTATCATGATATAACTCATGGTGTTGGGCTTGCTATTCTTACTCCTGTATGGATGGAATATGTATTATCAGATGAAAATGTTCATAGATTTGAAGAATATGGAAAATATGTGTGGGACATTTCTGGAGATGACCCTATGGCTATTGCAAAAGAAGCAATAAATAAGACTAGAGAATTTTTTAAATCTCTAAATATCCCAAGTACTTTACAAGAGGTAGGAATAAAAGAAGAAAATCTTGAAAAAATGGCTGATGCAGCTGTTGCTTTCGGGCCTCTTGGAACAATGAAAAAGCTTCATAAAGCTGATGTACTTGAGATTTTAAAAAGAGCTTTTTAAAATTTTAAATATAAATCAGGAGGTAACACAATAATGAACGAATATGATTTAAATGAGATGCGTAACGAACAAGGGGTCTATGTCAATGTGGAGACAACTAATAGATTTCTTAGAAAAGTTTTTTTAAACATGGTAGTTGGAGTGCTTATTACAACAATAGTTCCAATATATCTATTTGGTTTTAATGCAAGACTGCTGTATTCTATAATGCCTTATTTTAAAATAATAATGTTTGCAGAAATAGCTCTTGTATTTGGATTGAGTTTAGGAATCAATAAAATGTCTTCTGGAACTGCGAGAATGATGTTCTTTCTTTATTCACTAATGAATGGAATTCTTTTCAGCAGTTTAGGATTTGTATTCCATCCTGTAAGTATATTTTATACTTTAGGGGTAGCTTTGATAATGTTTATAGTTATTGCTGCTTATGGATATACTACTAAAGAAGATCTCAGCAGTTATGGTAAATATTTAATGACTGGGCTTATAAGTATAATCATAATGTCAGTGATTAATTTCTTCCTTAAAGCTCCAATACTTTACTGGCTTGGAACTGTCTTAGGAATAGTTATTTTCTCAGCTCTTATTGCATATGATGTAAACAGAATTAAAAAAATAGCTTTCCAAATGGCAAACGGTGATGAAGAAGTTATGAATAAACTTGGAATAATTGGTGCTCTTAATCTTTATCTTGACTTTATAAATTTATTCCTATATCTTTTAAGAATATTTGGTAAAAGAAGAAGATAGTCTGGAGGAATAGAATGAAAATTAAAAAAATACTACCTTTGGTATTTGCAGCTGTTTCTGCTGGCTTATTTGGAGGAACTCATGATCTTCAAACCAATCTTTCAGAAATAAATGGAAAAATAATAACTGATAGAGGGAGCAGTCAGTTCAGAGAAAGTCTAATGTTCAAAAAAATGAACAGAAGAGGTTACAGTGGAAGTTCTCAATATATTGAAGGAATAGGAAAAATTAAATCAAGTTATGATAAAGATGATTATAATACTGATTATGATGCTAAAATCAAAGGTTTTTTGATGGCTACTAACAGTACTTTTTTATCAAATCCTGATCTGATGACTGGAATGAGTTTTGGATATATAAAATCAAAAGCCGACTTTGATGATTCTTTTGGCAGTGACCAAAAAATAAGAACTTATGGATTAAATACTTATCTTGCTTATAATAAAGATAACTGGCTTTTCATTGGAAGAGCTGGGTATGATGAAAGTAAAAATATCTTAAGAAGCAAAAATATTTCCAATATAGTTTATAGAACTAAAAATTATTCTCTAGGAGCAGAGGGAGGCTATTTTTTCGAACTTGGAGAAAAGTCACTGCTTTATCCTTATTTAGGACTTGGATGGAATCAATATACTACCAAAGGTCATGATGGAATATCTACATCTAATGACAGAGTAGGAAGTGGAAATGCTGGACTTATGTATTCTAAAGAAATGGGAGATAAGTTTCTATTTACAGGAAATGCAGAATGGTCTTATGAATTTGCAGATAGAAAAAGATTTATCACAGATTCAGGGAAAATAAAGGCATTAGAAGTATCAAGAGATACTGGAATGATTAGTATAGGTATGGGGTATTATATTGACCCAGATTTTCTAATCAATGTAAAATATCAGGGATATATAAATAAAAACTATTATTATGACATGATAGTTTTAGGATTTATACATAATTTCTAATATTAGTGATATAAAGAAAAAGGGCAGTTAAAAACTGCCCTTTTAATATGATTATTTTAAATAGTTTTTATATTTTCTGGGTCTTCCATCTTATCTGCCATCTCTGCAAATATATCTTGTGATGGCTCATATTTCTTCTCTTTTGCAGGAAATGATGACTCATATGCTAAAAATTCTTCTCCTTCAAAGGGAAGAGCACTTAAAATTTCATGAAGATTTCCAGAAATTCCCTTCAATGAATCTGGATAAAGTTCCATAACTAAAAGCGCTTTTGGAAAAGCACCATCAGCTCGTGCTATACCAAACTTAGCACCACTTTGAAATCCTACTCTAGTATAATATCCAGGATACCCATATATAGCTATTCCTTTATATCCCATTTCAGCTGCTATTTTTTTGCTATGCTCTATTAAAGCTTTTCCTATTCCTAGATTATGATATTTGGGAGCTACAGATAAAGGTCCAAAATGTAAAATTTCATGACTTTTTCCGTCTTTATCCTTTATTTCAGCTTTTGTATAAAAAATTTGCCCTACTATTTCTCCATCTTTGAGTGCTATAAAGTTAAGTTCTGGAACAGCCCCTTCAGAATTTCTTAAAGAATAAACTATAAAATGTTCATTAGCACCTGGAACATATAGATTCCAAAAAGCCTCTCTAACCATCTCTTCAACTTTTCTATAATCATTTTTTTCTTCTAATCTTATTTCTAAATTCAATTTTATCCTCCAACTAATTATATTTTTGATTGTAAATTTTATCAAAACCTATAATAGAAAGGAAATTTAACCGCCTTCCTATTATAGGAAGAACACACTCTCATTATTTAACATCATATCACCTCTAATTAAAATTTTATTACACATATTATCATATATCAACTATAAAATCAATAAAAAGAATAACTACCCTAAAAATATAATTTACAATATATTTCTACATATTTTCATTGTAAGTTTTATAGAATTCTCCTAATGGAATAAATGCTGCTCCTAATAGATTAGCATTATCAGAAAGAGATGAAAATTCAAGTATATCAGTATCACTACTGAAAATATTATTAGAGAAGATTATCTCTTTAAGCAAAGGTTCAAAATATTCTTTATGATCAGAGATTTTTCCACCAATTATTATTTTATCAGAATTCAACATCATCAGAGCTGTTTTTATACCTAATGCTAAAATCCAAGTATATCTCTCTAATATTTTTTTACCTTTTTCATTTCCTATAAATCTTTCCTGAAAAATATCATCATATTCTTTTATTTCACATTGAAATTCTTTTTCAAATTCTTTTATTAAAGCTAGATTAGAACAATATTGTTCAAGACATCCTTCACTGCCACAGGCACACCTATCTCCATTTGGAATAATAGGAATATGCCCTATTTCCCCAGATTTATTTCCTTTTCCTCGATATAGCTGGTCTTCTATTATAATTCCAGAACCTATACCTGTATCTATTGATATAAAGAGAATATTTTTCTTTGCCTGAAGTTCAGAGTGGTTAACTATATACTCTCCTATTGCCCCAGCATTTGCTTCATTTTCTAAAAATATTGGAAGATTGAATTCTTCTGCTATCTCTTTCATATCCTGATTTAGAAGAGTAAAATTCCCACCTAATTTTATCATATTATTTTCTGGATCTACAACCCCTGGAAGAACTATCCCTATTCCTTTTATAAATTCTTTTTTATCAAATTCCCACAAAAACTTTTTCAATTCATTTATAACCAGAAAGACAAAATTTTCACTGTTTATAAATTCTTCTTTAACAACAGTTTGCTTTAATATTCTACCATCAAGATTAATCAGAACAATAGATATATGATTCATCTCAACTTTAATCCCAATAGAAAAATAAGCATCAGGATTAAATTGATATTTTACTGCTTTTCTCCCAAGTTTTCCATTATTGGTTCCTGTTTCATATATCAGCTTGCTTGTAAGAAATCTCTCTAATATCTTTGTAACTGTAGGTATACTGATATTCAAATATTGAGATATTTCTAGTTTGCTGAATTCTCTTACCTCTACCAGAAATCTAAAAGTTCTGTTTTCATTTCTGAGCTTCTCTCTCTTTTGATAAATTATTTCCATCTTTTCTCCTTTTGAATAGTTGGATACTTCTACCTATATTTTTACACGAATTACAATATTAAGTCAATAACTTAATTCAATTTTTTTATCTTTATTTGAATTATTCTGTTCTAATAAAATATTATTTTTAAAATGCATAAAAAATATTTTTGTTTTTTTTAAAATACAATAATAATCTTCAAATTAAAAGAAATTACACTTTAACAAAGAAAAAAATGTAATCATTTTTTTTGCTATTATTTACAAAAATGAAAAAAAATGTTATCATACAATTAACATTTATATATTTGAGAATTTAGTAAACTTTACTGTTTGGTACTAGTATAAAATATAAAAAATTTTAGAATAGGTGATGTGCCGTGGTTGTAAAAATAACAAAAATAAAAAATCACTCAGAGAGTAATTTTGAATTTACACTAGAAAATTTTGAAAAAGAATTAAATGATTTAAAAAGAGATTATAAGATAAAGAATGTTTCTAATATGGAAGAACTGATAATTGAAAAGATTAAATTTTTTCATTATCTGGAAGAAGGAAAAGCAGAAAATCCATTAGTAATCAAAGATTCTGACAAAAATGGAGGAATTCTTGTTATGCTTACAGGAAAAGATAAAGAAATTGTTTCTTACTTAATAAACACTATATAAAAAGCTCTCATATTTTTGAGAGCTTTTTTTGCATGGTTAAATTTATTTGAACCCATTAGTATAATTTTCAATTATAAGAAATAAAGATTTTTTTAGTTAGATTGAGCTTGTCCATCATTAGTTCCTTCTACAGTTTCTATTTCTTGTACTTCTACTTGTTCTTCATAAGGATTTGGAGTAGGAGTTTTTATTTTCTTTTCAAGAGAAATAAGAGTTTGTTTCATAGTTCCAAATGTTTTTTCTATTTCCTTTGTTAATTTATCCTGTTCAGCTTTATTTTTTATGCTAGCTATTTCTTTTTTTGCAGCATCTTCTTTAGTTTGAATTTCAGCTAATAATTTTTGAATTTTATCCTCTGCCTGTACTTCAGTCATAGTAGAATCTTTAACAATACTTTCTTGAAAAACTGCAAAATCTTTTTGAGTTTCTGCCATAAGCTTTTGTACTTCCTGTGTAGGTTTGTCATTTCCACATCCAGCAAGAACCAAAGCTGATAAAAGAGAACCTGTAATAATATAGCTTAATTTTTTCATTTTCATATAAATTCCTCCTAATAGTTATATATTTTTCTTATAATATAGATATTCGCCAAAAAAAACAAATTTCTTTTATTTATTGTTTATTTTTTTTAATTATCATAATTTTAATAGCCTCTTTTATTTTATTGCATAAAATAGTATAATATATGTAGGAAAGATTCGCATAGAAAGGAATGATATGGAAAGAACAAGAGAAGATAAGATCAAAAGTAAATTTATTGGTGCTCATGTCAGCACTGTAGGAGGAGTTTTCAATGCTCCTAAAAATGCTGAAGAAATAGGTGCTAAAGCATTTGGAATGTTTGTTAAAAATCAGAGAAGATGGGAAGCTAAACCATTAACTGATGAAGATATAAAAAAATTTAAAAAAGCTTTACAAGTACATGGTTATAGCAAGGAATATATCCTTCCACATGACAGCTACCTTATAAATTTAGGAGCAAAAGATGAAGAAAAAAGAGAAAAGTCTCTCAATGCTTTTATTGAAGAAATAAAAAGATGTGATCAGTTAGGGTTGAAGTATCTTAATACTCATCCAGGAAGTCATTTAAATGAAATATCAGAAGATGAGTGTATAAATAATATAGCAGAATGTATAAATAAAGCTATTGATGCTACAGAAAATATAGTTATAGTATTGGAAAATACATCTGGACAAGGTTCAAATATGGGATATAAATTTGAACATTTAGGCAAAATTATTGAAAAAGTAAAAAACAAAGAAAGAATAGGAGCTTGTATTGATACTTGTCATACAATAACTGCTGGATATGAATTGAAAGATGAAGCAGGATATAAAAAAACTATGGATGAATTTGAAAAATATGTTGGTTTTAAATATCTTAGAGGTGTACATCTTAACGACTCTAAATTTGATACTGGAAGCAGAAAAGATAGACATGACAGCATTGGAAAAGGAATATTAGGTATGGAATTTTTTGAAAGATTTATGAATGATGATAGATTTGACAATATTCCTATTATACTGGAAACTATTGATAGTTCTATCTGGAAAGAGGAAATAAACCTTTTATATAGTCTTATAAAATAAGTATCTAAGGAGGAATAAATATGGATTTTTTAAGCAGAAGAACAGTAAGAAAATTTAAAGAGAAAAAAATTGAAAAAGAAGTGGTAATGGAACTTATGAAGACTGCTTTAGTATCTCCAAGCGGAAGAAATGGAAAACCATATGAATTTGTAGTAGTTGATGATAAAGAAACAATAAAAAAATTATCTGTATCTAAAGAAAGTGGAGCAGTATTTGCTGCTGAAGCACCTCTTATGATAGTAATATTTGGACATGTGAATCCTACTTGGGATGATGACTGTGCTATTGCCAGTACTATAATTCAATTAAAAGCTCATGAATTAGGACTTGGATCGTGCTGGATACAGACTAAAGAAAAAGTAGACAGTGAAGGAAATGCAACTGATGAAAATATCAAAAAAATACTTGGAGCTCCATCAGAATTAAAAGTTCATAATATGATAGCTTTAGGATATCCAGCTGAAGAAAAACCTGCTTATACAGATGCTGATGTTGATATGACTAAACTTCATTTTAACAAATTCTAATATTGAGGTTAAATGATAATTTTATCTTTATAAATACAATAATTTTAGAAAGCAATAAAGGTAATAATAGCAATAAGTTTTATAATCAACTAATGAATTTATTTATTACTATTTCAGAGGGAAATAAAAAGTTTCCCTCTTTTTAAATATAAACTTGTAGTAAGGATAAAAATAAGGTATAAATATAGTAAAGAATATAAAAGACAGGTGAAAATTATGAATTGGAAGCATTATTTATTGGAAAAAAAGTCTCCCAGTCCACCATGGGCTCATTTAGGTGTGATAGATGGTTTAGTAAGTGGAATCTTTAATCTTTCCAAATACCTAAAGGAACAAAAGCTCTTTCATTATGTATGCCATTAAAAAAATTAAAATATCTTGATATGCTTCCAAGATATTATAAAAAAGGACAATTTGAAGTATTAAGAAGTGAGCTGCCAGATACAAAAATACTATAAGTACAAAAGGAGAAATTTATGAGTATAGCATCAGAATGGAATATACAACAAAAAGAATTAAAAGAGTTAATAGGAAAAAAAGAGACTTTTGATAAAGCGAAAGATCTTTATTTATCTATGCACAGAAATCTTCATTTTTCTGATAACGACAATACTCTAATGGATCAATTATGGAAAATGCTTGATATAAAAGACTTTTCAATTATGCCTACGGTCAAAGATGTAACTATAGCTTGGAATATATGGCATATAACAAGAATTGAAGATTTAACTGTGAATATTCTTCTAAATAATTCTGAACAAATTTATAATAAAGAATGGAAAATGAAAATGAATGTATCTGTTAATGATACTGGAAATGCAATGACTGATGATGAAATAATAGATTTAAGCAAAAGTATAGATATAGAAGCATTAAAAGAATATAGAAAAGCTGTGGGTAATCAAACTCAATCAATATTTTCAAAACTCAAATTTGAAGATATGAAAAGAAAAATAGAAAGCAAAAATATTGAAAAAATAGTGAAAGAGGGTGGAGTAACTGAGCATCCTGATTCAATATGGCTTCTAGATTTCTGGGGAAGAAAAAATGTAGCTGGAATAATACTTATGCCTGGAACTAGACATCAAATAGGGCATTTAAATGATTGTATAAATATCAAAGAAAAGATTGATAAGAAAAAAGATTATTATAAAAGTTAAAAGAGGATAAACTCATATTTAGACTTAATTTTAGAGATTAATAATTACTAAAATTACATTTCTATTTATGAGTTATCCTCTTTTTTATCTTGATAATTTCTGCAATGATTTTAAAATCATCTTATTTTTTTGCATTTTTTCAAATTTAGTCAATAGCCAATTGAGTTCCTGTTCATTAATATTAAGCTCTTCTTTAATATAATTTTCTAATTTTTCTGTTTCCTGTGGTAGAAGAATAGGTCTTGTAGAGCTGTTTATTTCTTCAACAGTTCCTTCACCTTCAAAGAAAAGGAGCACTTTTTTCCAGTTAGATAATAAGTCAGTTTTTCTTAATAGCATAATAGACTTATAATCAAGTTGAGGAATTTCTTTATATCCTTTTCTTTTTAGAAAAGTCTTGATTTCATCATCTTTTTCACTAGCTAAAATAACTTCTCCAGCTTTCTTACTGTTCATTATCTTAGGAAGTCTTTTTACTTTGTTTTTAGTTCTAAGATATTTAGATAAAGGGATAGTTTTCACTTCATTATAAAATTCACAGACATATTCATTAAATGTCATACCATCTGGAATTTGATTATTTTCTATAATTTCAATCATTTCATCAATTTTAGTAAAGTTTATCATTGTTTCAGAATCTCCTATCTTTTCAAAATAATCTCATATAAATTATAGCATTTATAGAAAGATTTTAAAAGGAAATTTGAAACTTATCAAATAATATGTTAGTATTTAACTAAGAATATTTTATTGGAGGAACAATGAGATTAGATAAATTTTTAACAGAATGTGGACTAGGAAGCAGAAGAGAAGTCAAGGAAATCCTTAATACAGGAGAAATAACAGTAAATGGAATAGTTGCCAATAATCCACAACTGAATATAAAAGAGAATGAAGATGAAGTTTTTTATCAAGAAAGAAAGCTTGAATATAAGAAATTCAGATATTATATACTAAATAAAAAGGCTGGATATATAACTGCTGTAGAAGATGCAAGAGATCAAACAGTTATGGATTTGCTCCCTGACTGGGTAATAAAGAAAGACTTAGCACCTGTTGGGAGATTGGATAAAGACACAGAAGGACTTCTTTTATTGACTAGTGATGGGGCTTTGAATCATAAATTATTATCTCCTAAAAATCATGTGGAAAAAACTTACTATGCTGAACTTGAAAAAGATATCTCTGAAGAAGATTTAGAGAGATTAAGAAACGGAGTGGATATAGGAGGATATATCACAATGCCAGGAAAGGCAGAGAAAATAGAATCGTGTAAAATACATCTAACTATAAAAGAGGGAAAATTCCATCAAGTAAAAAAAATGTTGGAAGCAGTTGGAAATAAAGTAATATTTTTGAGAAGAATTTCTTTTGGAAAATTAAAATTAGAAGACTTGGAACTCGGAACTGTAAAAGAAGTAAATATAGAAGATATCGTATAATTTTCTTAATATATTTAATAGGACTTTTTAAAAGAGGTAGAAATGGATATAATTAAAAGAGAAGAAACTGGGGTAGCAGTCAGCAGGAGAAAGAAAAGAAATAAAGAAGAACGGAAAAGTATATTTGAAATATATCGTTCTCAAAAAACTCTTAAAGATTATATGTTCTATCTTAAAGACTTTCTTAATTTTGTATATGAAGAAGAGGAAGGAATAAGAGCAGAAGAATTAATTGAGCTGATGAAAGATATAGAAAAGCAAGATGTAGAAGACTATATCGCCTACTTGATAGAAGACAGAAAATTAAAGAAAACATCTATAAACAAGATAATTTCTTCATTAAAATCTCTATATAAGGAAATGGAAAAAAATGGTTATGAAAATCCATTTAAATATGTAGAACTTTTTAAAGTATCAAGAAATATTGATAATGTACTTAAATTATCTTTTGAAGACATAAAAAAAATTATAGGACAATATCAAATAAATGGAGAAAAGGACTATAGAAATGTAAATATTTTATATACATTATTTTATACTGGAATGAGAAGTCAGGAATTAATTAACCTTAAATTCAAACATATACTAGAAAGAGAAGGTAATTACTATATAAAATTAGAAGAAACTAAAAGTGGAAGAGAACAATATAAATCTGTTCACGATATTCTAATTAAGAAATTAAAAGAATATAAAGACTATCTTCAATCTTTGTATGATATAGATGATGTTAAAATAGAAGAACAGTATGTTTTCAGTAGTTCAGTAGAAAAAAATACTCAACTTTCTTACAGAGCTCTTTATGATCTTGTACAAAATATGGGAAAGCTAATAGGTAAGGATATCAGTCCACATAATGTGCGTCATGCTGTGGCAACAGAACTTTCTATCAATGGAGCAGATATATTAGAAATAAGAGATTTTCTTGGTCATGCTGATACAAGAGTGACAGAAGTTTATATAAATGCTAAATCAATTTTAGAAAAAAGAGTTTTAGAAAAACTTCCTGTCTTTTCTTCTTTAGAAGATATTGACAAAGAAAAATAGTCTTATAATTTGAATTAAGAAAAATTATAAAATTTCGCTGAAAATTATTCAGAAAAAGAATTTTTCTTAAATAATTTCGATTTTATCACCTGCGAAAGCATCACTCTATTAAGTACACATTTTTTATAAAATTAGCTCTTATTTTATGTGATTAATTACAAAATAATTTATTATTATCTAAATAAAAATTATTTGAATAATTTTACCACATATAATTAACATTATATGTGGTTTAGTTATTAGAAATTATCGAATAAAAATTATTTAAAATAATTTATGTGTTTTTTTTATAATAAAAGAGATCCTGAAAATTTCTTGATCAATTAATAAGAAATTTTATTTTGAAGGATATCTCTTTTTTTTTTTTCCATAAATTATTTTTTAAAAAAGTCCTATAGTTTTATTTAAAAAATAATAATATTTTTTCTTTTTTATATAATTTTTTCAAATGATTATTAAAAATATTTTCTTAAATTTAGAGTTATTTCTTATTTTTCTTAATAAAAATTATAGGTTTATTTTAAAAGTTATTCTAATCTCAAATTTTATTCAAAATTTAAATTTTTATTTTTATAATATTAACAATGATTTTTAATTGGAAAAACTTATAACATTCTGGAATATTTTATAATTCTATTTCAGTTTTAAAAACAACAGTTGCAGTTCCAGATACCTGAACTTTCACTGGTTCTCCATTTTCTATATTGACATTTACATTTATTGTTCCTTCTCTGCCAATAGATATTCCTTGTTTAGCACTAAACTTAAAATTATCATCTCCAAATTCAGCTAGTTTATACTTGACTATATAAGCTCCTACTGGTCCGTTAGCATTTCCTGTCACTGGATCCTCATCTATACCAATAGCTGGTGCAAACATTCTTCCTTTTAAAAGAATATCTTTTTCATCACTATCAAAACTAAATACAAAATATCCATTACAATTTATAATCCTGCTCAATTCATTAAGTTCTTTCATATCTGGTCTTAAATTATGAAGCTGTTTATAATCCTTTATTCCTATCATCACTTTTGAATGCCCTGTGGAAACTATCTGCACAGGAGCTTCTGTTATCAAGTCATCATTATCTATCCCTAAAGCTGAAACTAATCTGTCTAAATTCTTTCCATCTATAATATCACCAAATTCTACTTTTCCCTGTGTCATAATTATATTGTAACTATTATTCTCTATTGGTTCTATTTCTACTGGAAGTATTCCTGCTCCAGTTTTCTGTTTAATACAAGTTTTTTCCTTAAAATTATTTTCTAAAGCTATTACATAATGAGCTGCTATAGTGGCATGTCCACAGATGGGAACTTCTTTTAAAGGAGTAAAGAATCTTACATGAACATCATATTCATCAGAGTCAGATAAAAAAATAAAAGCTGTTTCAGAATTATTTAGTTCTCTCGCTATTCTCTGCATATCTGCTTCTTCTAATCCATCAGCTTTATAAACTACTCCAGCTGGGTTTCCAAAAAATTTTCTATCAGAAAAAGAATCAATCTGATAAATTTTATAGGTATTCTTCATAGTCCCTCCTATTTTATTTTAGTTTATTAGATTATAGCATTTTACTAGCAAAAATAAAAGAACCAGAATATCTCTATCCTGGTTCATAAAGTTAATGGCTTATTTAAATAGAACTATCAATGCTGGATCTAAAACTCTGAAAGTAAAGCTTTCAGTTACAAATAATTCTACAACACTTTCGTTATGATTTTGATATCCAATTGCATAATCTTCACCAATTACTAATTCGATATTTTCATCATCAAATGGAAGAAGTATAGCTCCATCTATTGATTTACTTACTACAATTTTTTGTCCTAATATTTTTTCTAATTTTTCAGGTAATGAGTATTCTTTTACTATAGTGTTTAAATAGTACCATTTTTCATTACTTACAACTAATACATAAGGTTTTTTAGCAAAAGCTGCATCTAATTTTAAAATACCATCAAATATAGCTTTTAATGTCTCGTCAGCAGTTTTTCCAAAGTCTAAAGTTTCATAGCTGCTTGATTTATAGATTCCATCTATTTGCCCATCTTCCAATCCTTTAAATATAGCTTCTTCTTCAAACTTGGCAGCTTTTCTAACCCCATCATCTAAAGAACTATAATCTACATCCTTTGCTCCTCTTTCGATATTATCTAATTCCCATCTGCTTAAAGGGAAACAGATTCTTGATTCAGTAAGAGGTTGTATTTTATATACACCATATTTAATGTCATCTTTAGTTTTTACATCCATTCTTCCAGTAGTTACTGATGTAATATCTCTCCCTAAAGGTCCTGTTACTCTTATAAATTTTCTAGCTGATAATTCTTTTGATAATACTGCAGTTGCTCTCTCTTCTATTTCTTTCCACCCATTAGCTGTAATAGGTGCTAATTCTCTTTTTAAAAAGTCCATATATATTCCCTCCTGTTATTTTAGATTTCCAATTTTTAATGAAGAAGATGATTGTGCCCCATCTCCAGAAGTTGCTTGAGCTTCAATATCTTCTAATGATCCTTCTGTAAATAGATAATCTTTTAATTCATGATCAAACTCAGGAATAGTTCTTCTTAACCACTCGATTATCATAGCAGCATGTTCTATTTCCTCATTTCTATTGTGTATCATAAGTTTTCTTAATTCTTCGTCAGTAGCAAGTTCTGCTCTTTGATTGTAAACATCTACTGCATCCAATTCTTCTCTAAGACTTTCAATTGCTCTTGTTATGTCTTTTGTATTGTTGCTTAATGTTTTCATACTCTCCTGCATTGCTTTCATAGCTTCTACCATAATTCTTACCTCCCAAATATATTACATTACTAATAAACTCTTATATAATATTATTCACCATCCTAAAGGCAATTCCTTTAAAAAAATAAAAAAATAGACTTAAAATTTTTATGATTTCAAGTCCATTTATTTCAATTAAAAATTATTTTTATAAGTTGTTAATTTTTATTATAAACATCTATAAAACTATTTAGTCTTGTATAAGTCAGCAAGAATTTTATCTGTGTCTAAATTATTTTTTTCAATATCTTTAAAGTATCTGTAAGTTCCAACTTTTAATTCTGCACAAGCTGCCTCATCTGAAACTATTATTCCACATCTGTGCAATTGAAGAGCAGAGATAGTCCACATATGATTAACTCCTTCTTCTACTCCATAATGAAGAGCTCTTGCTTTGTTAAGTCCAGTTACCATAATAAGTACCTCTTTAGCATCAAGAATTGTTCCAACACCTACTGTTAGTGCTAATTTAGGAACTGCATTTATATCCCCACCAAAAAATCTTGCATTAGCTGCTATTGTATCCATTGTAAGTTCTTTATCTCTAGTTCTAGAAGTAAGTGAAGATCCAGGTTCATTAAAAGCAATATGTCCATCTGGTCCTATTCCTCCTAAGAACAGATGAATTCCACCATATGATTTTATTTTATCTTCATATCTTTGACATTCAGCTTCATAATCTTCTGCCATTCCATTAAGTATATTTATATTTTCTTTCTTTATATCTATGTGATTAAAAAAATTACTGAACATATAATAATGATAACTTTGATCATTATCTGGTGTTAGCCCTACATATTCATCCATATTAAAAGTAACTACATTTTCAAAAGAAACTATTCCATCTTTATTTAATTGTATAAGTCTTTTGTACATTTCTAATGGTGTTCCCCCAGTAGGAAGTCCTAATACAAAAGGTCTTTCTTTTGTAGGTTTAAATTCATTAATTTTTTTTGCTACATATACTGCAGCCCAATCTCCAACTTTTTTGTCTGTGATGATAACTCTCATAATACCCTCCATATGATTTTATTTTTAAAAATCTTATTAATTAGCTAAGCTTGAAACTTTTCACAAGTTCTATCGCGTTGAAAATATAATCCTGCAATTTTTCATTTTCAAGCATAAGTTTTATATATATCATATCTATTACTGTCAATTGTGAAATTCTTGGAGATAGAGCTGTTGCTCTAAAATCACTTTTCATTTCTACTGTGCTTAATTTTATATCTCCTAACTCTCGTATAGGGCTTTGAACTACACTAGTTAATGTAATTATTTTTATTTTTTTATTCTTTGCAGCTTTTACAAGGTTAAATACTTCTAATGTTTTACCACTGTGAGATATTACAAAAAGAACATCATTTTCATTCATTGTAGCCAGACAACTCAACTGCATATGAGTATCAGCTTCAAATAAGCTTTCTTTACCTAATTCTAAAAGTTTAAAATGGAAATCTTTAGCTACTATCCCAGAGAATCCAACTCCTGCAAGCATAATTTTTCTTGCATCAGATATTATTTTTACAGCTTTTTCTAATTCTTTAAAATCTGTTATTTCATAAGTATTATTTACAGCCATTGTATTTTCAGTAGCCACTTTCTTTCCAATTATTTCAAAAGTATCTGTAGGTTTAATTTCTTCATGCATAATATTTACATGTGATTCAGCTTTTCTATTTCCAATATCCTGACTTAGTGAAAGCTTAAAATCAGGAAATCCCTTGAACCCCAATTTTTTAGAAAACCTTACAATAGAAGCCTGACTTGTGTCACAATTATTAGCAATTTCATAAGTGTTAAGATTTTTTATTCTTTCAGGATCAGCCAGTATATATTCAGCTATCTTTTTTTCTATAGATGTAAGCTGATTTTTCATAGCATTTAATTTAATAATTACTCCCATTTTTAAAACGCCCCCTTTAAAATTTTGTTCCCCCTTGGTATATATTTCCTACTTTCATTTCTTTTTCAATACTATTTAAAACATCTCTTTTATTAAGACTCCATAGTGGTGCAGCCAATGTCTCTTTATTTCCATCACCTGTCAGTCTATGTATAACTATATTATACGATATATTTTGTAATATTTTAACTACTTTTTTCACATATTCTTCTTTTTTTTGTATTTTTAATTCATTTCTTCTATAATATTTCTCTAATTCAGTATTTTTTATAATGTGCAACAAATGTATTTTTATTCCCCATGTGCCACATTTTTCAGAAAATACAGCAGTGTCTAGCGAATCATTTTCCTTTTCTCCTGGAAGTCCTATAATAATATGTGTAACAAATTTTATATTATGTTTTTTTAATTTTTCTGCTGCTGCTTCATATGTCTTTAGGGGATACTGTCTATTAATGATTTTTGCAACTTCTTCATTTATAGTCTGTAATCCTAACTCTACCCACAAGAAATATTTATTATTTATTTCATTTAATAATTCTATTACATTATCTTCTAGACAATCTGGTCTGGTGGCAATAGCCAAACCCATTACTCTAGGATGAGAAAGAGCTTCATAATATATTTTTCTTAAATATTCAATATCTCCATATGTATTAGTGAAATTTTGAAAATATGCTACAACCTTTCCTGAAGGAAATTTATTTTCTATTAGCTTTAGCTGTTCCTCTATCTGTTCAGGAATAGATAACTTTCTGCATCCAGCAAAATCTCCACTGCCACTTTCACTGCAGAATATGCACCCCTTGCTGCTCAAAGTTCCATCTCTATTTGGACAGGTAAATCCTCCATCTAATGAAACTTTGTATATTTTTTCTCCAAAGACGCTTTTAAAATAATTGTCTAATGAATTATATCTTTTCTTATTATTCATTGATTGTTCCTTTCTAAAATCGAAACTTCTTTATTATATTGTAATAAATTTTCAAAAAAAAAGAAACATTATATTTTATTTTTTATCAAGGAAATAAAAACATTGTGAAATACTTTAATATTATATTATAATGTTATTAATAGAAAGATTTTAGAATAAACATAAAATTAGAGAAAAGAGTAATTGTATTAAAAGAAAAATTGAAAAGAAAGTGATAATATACAAGTTAAAAAATAATTATAGAAACAACTGATAATAAATCTTTCTTGATATAAAAATTAAAAATATATGGCAGTATGGGAGGAAGAAATGAACAGGCAGTTAAGGGCAAATTTCTTTGTAGGGTTAGTAGCTTTATTTTGGGGGTCTACCTATTTTTTAACTAAAATAGGAATAGGACTGCTGGAACCTTTTAATCTTACTTCATTAAGATTTGGAACAGCTTTTTTGGTAACAGCTCTATTTTTTCACAAAAGGATATTAAAAGCTGATAAAGTAACTTTGAAATATTCAATTATACTAGGTATGCTTGCATTTATATCAGTATTAAGTATGACTATTGGTGTAAAATATACAAGTGCTTCTAATGCAGGATTTCTTATAAGTCTTTCTGTAGTGATGATACCTGTGATATCAGTTATTTTTTTAAAGAAGAAGATAAAATTCAAATTACTTGTCAGTGTTATTTTAGCAACTATTGGAATAATTCTTCTCACTTTGAATGATCAGCTTACTATCAATAAAGGGGATTTATTATGTATTATCTGTGCCCTTGCCTTTGCCTTACAAGTATTAGTTATGGAAAAAATTCCTAAAAATGCAGATTCAGTAGCAATAGGTGCTTTGCAGATGGGAATAGTGGGAATACTAAACATGACAATTTCATTAGTTACTGAAACTTTTAAAGTTCCACATAATATAGAAATATGGATTGTCATAGTGATCTTGGGAATATTTTGTACTGCAGTATGTTATATCATGCAGATATATGCTTTAAAAGATACAAGTGCCATACAGGCTGGAATAATTTTATCCCTTGAACCTGTATTTTCAGCACTTTTTGCCTTTATATTTCTTGGTGAACTTCTCACAATGAAGGGTTACATAGGAGCAGTTTTATTGTTTATAAGTGTTATTTTAGCTGGAGTTATTTAGTTATAACTCCATTTTTATATTCTGGAACTATATCAAACATGTCCATAGTAAAACAGTGGTTCATATCACCATAGAAACCTATAGTTTTTAAATATTCAAAATGCTTACTTCCTTCAAGAGTCTTTTCTATTCCCAAAGATGTTTCAGCTAATCTTTTCATAGCAAGACTGATATCAGTGAGATGAATATTCTTATTTTTTTCTTTTGCTCTCTTTATTATTTCCCCAGCACATAACGCATCATCTAAAGAAAAATTATTATCAGTACCAGAACAGATTATTACAGTATCAACATTCTCTTCTAATATTTTTTTAGCTACACTTTCTACATTTAAAAAGGCTGCTATAAAAAGTTTTTTAGAACCATTAGCAGAATTTTCAATAGCTCTTGTTCCATTGCTTGTTGTCATAAACATATCTTTTCCTGCTACTGCTTCCTTAGTATATTCCAATGGAGAATTTCCAAAATCAAATCCTTCTATCTTCAGTCCTTTTCTCTCTCCACCTAGGACAAAAGATTTAGATTTTTTTGAGTTTTCCAATACACTTTCAATATCTTTATAGGGATATACTGCCTTTGCTCCATTTGCCAAAGCTGTTATCATTACACTTGTGGCTCTAAGTACGTCTATAATTACTACGATTTTATCTTTTATTTTTTCAGATTGTATATCTGCTGCAGTTAAAATTACATCTATTTCCATTTCTCTTCTCCTTATGTAGGTTTATATAATAATTATATCACTTTTATCAAAAAAATGAAGAGAATGAAAAGTATTTTCAAAAATATAGCTATAAAAAATAAACAGCCTCTGTCCAATGACTATAGAACTTCAGCTGTTTAAAATTTTAAATTAGTTATTTAAATTATCATTATGCTTCTTAATTAAAATATTTTTGAATAAGTTTGTCATAAGTTCCATTTTCTTTAAGTTCACTAAGAGCTTTTTCTACTTTTTCTAAAAGTGCTTTATCATTTTTTCTAACTGCAATTGCATATTCTTCCTGTTCTGCATCAGCATCAGCTAAGACTAAACCTTTATTTTGTGCAACATAATTTTTAGCTGGTTCAGAATCTAATACTACAGCTTCTATTTTATCAGCTTTAAGAGCCATAATTCCTGCATAAGCAGCATTGAATCTTTCGATTTTTACTCCATCAATTTCACTGACTACCATATCTCCAGTAAATCCAAGCATAACTCCTACTCTTCTTCCTTTAAGATCATCAAAAGATTTTATAGAAGTATTTCCTTCTTTTACTATAATTACTTGACTAGCAGTATAATAAGGCTGTGTAAAAGATACTGTTTTCATTCTTTCTTCATTGGCAGTCATTCCAGCTATTACCAAGTCAACTTTTTTCATTTGAAGTGCTGGAAGCAGTCCATCAAAAGCCATATCAACTATTTTTATATCTGCATCTACCAATTTTCCAATCTCTTGAACTAAGTCCATATCAAAACCAGTTATTTTTCCATCTTCAAGATACTCAAATGGTGGAAATTCTGCATTTGTTCCCACATATATTTTTTCTTTTGCCAATGCTGTTGCTGATAAAGACAATACTATTGTTCCCATAAATAATAATTTTAATAATTTTTTCATAATTTACCCCCTCCTTATATCTTCTATTAAACTACAATTTTCTTATTTATTCAAGACTTTCTCTAAAAATTCTTTTGTTCTTTCATGTCTTGGATTATCAAATAGTTCAGCAGGGGTAGTATCTTCTAGTATATCTCCTCTATCCATGAAAAATAATCTATTTGCAACATTTCTTGCAAATCCCATTTCATGTGTTACAATAAGCATTGTCATTCCCTCTTTTGCCAATCCTCTCATAACATCAAGAACTTCTTTAATCATTTCTGGGTCAAGAGCAGAGGTAGGTTCATCAAAAAGCATAACTTCTGGCTCCATAGCAAGAGCTCTTGCTATGGCTATTCTCTGTTTTTGTCCTCCAGAAAGTTGGTTAGGATAAGCATCAGCTTTTTCTCTTAAACCTACTTTATCTAATAAAGCCATTGCTTTCTTGTTGGCATCTACCTGTGAATACCCTTTTAATTTCATAGGTGAAAGAGTAAGATTTTCTAAAACAGTCTTATGAGGAAAAAGGTTAAAATGTTGAAATACCATTCCTACTTTTTCACGAACTTTATTGATATCAGTTCCTGGAGCCATAAGATCTTCTCCTTTTACATAAATATGTCCTGCTGTAGGTTCTTCAAGTCTGTTTAAACATCTTAGAAAAGTAGATTTTCCACTTCCAGAAGGGCCTATTATTGCTACTATATCACCTTTATGTATTTCTGCACTTATATTTTTTAATACTTCTAGTTTTCCAAAATTTTTATATAAATTAGCTACTTTAATCACTTACCTTCAACCCCTTTTCTATTCCTCTCATAAATTTAGTAAATACAGCTGTTAATATTAAATATATCAACCCTACTGCCAATAAAGGTTCTACTCCTCTATATGTCTGACTTGTGATAATATTTGCTGATCTCAATAAATCTACTCCTCCAATGAATCCTACAATAGATGTTTCTTTTAATAAAGTAATAAATTCACTAACTAATGCTGGAAGTATTTTCTTTACAGCCTGTGGTATAATTATCTCTTTCATAGCAATTCCATAAGGCATTCCCAAAGCTCTTGCTGCTTCCATTTGTCCTTTGTCTAGTCCTTCTATACCTGCTCTTATTATTTCAGCAACATAAGCACCTGAATTGATTCCAAAAGATAATCCAGCTATAACAAGTATAGGTGTATCTCTTAAAGCTCCTACAAATATTAAGTTTGCAAGTATCATAAGCTGTACAACTGCTGGTGTTCCTCTTATAAGGTCTACATATGCAAATGCAAGTGATGATATTGGATTGAATTTTTCCCATCCCTTTTTATGTTTTAATGGATAAAAATGTGACAATTCCATAAGAGCAATAAATATACCCAATAATACTCCGATTAGTGCTGCCAGCATAGTTGTCCCTATAGAGAAAGCCAAACCATTTACAATATACATGTATCTGTTTCCTCCAAGAAAAATATCTTTTAGTAATGCTAAATACTCCATTTGTTCCCCCTTCATTTATTTAAATTTTTATTTTTTTTATAAAAAAAAGTACAGCCTTCAAAACAGGTCTGTACTTAAACTCCTAAAAAAATAAAATCAATAGATAAATATCTATTGACCATTCTCATTTTATACTCATGGAAATATATTAAAGAATAAAGATGATTTCCAATCTTTTCAAAGAAAGTTTAATTTTGATCAGCCAATTTTAAAGATAAGGTGATATTCAATTTTCTATTAGTAGATTCCTTATCCTATTATTCCTGAACTTCATTTTCTTTCTCCCTTTAATTTAATTCCTTTATATTTTTTATTATTATACGCCATTACTATTAAAAAGTCAATTCTTTTATTTATGATACTATTTTTTTAATAAATCGTTTTCTTAAAAAATTTTTTCATTTTTTTATTATTTGCTATTGACAACAGACTCAAGTAATGATATCATACTAAATTATATTGAAGTGATAATAATTTAATAAGGAAGTGATTAAAATGAGTTACAAATCAAAACTAGACATCAGGCAGACTGAAGTCGCAATTAAACAGGTAAAAGATTTCTTTGAAAGGGAATTAGCTAAAGAATTAAATTTAACAAGAGTTTCAGCTCCATTATTCGTTAAACCAGAAAGTGGATTAAATGATAATTTAAATGGAATCGAAAGACCAGTAAGTTTCGTCACAAAAGCTGGGGATAAAGCTGAGATTGTTCACTCTTTAGCAAAATGGAAAAGAATGGCACTTCACAATTATAACTTCAATATAGGAGAAGGACTATACACTGACATGAATGCTATAAGAAGAGATGAAGATACAGATTTCATCCACTCATATTATGTTGACCAGTGGGACTGGGAAAAAATAATAGCAAAAGAAGATAGAAAAGAAGAAACATTGAAAGAAATAGTTGGTGGGATATATGAAGTATTTAAAAAAACTGAAGATTATGTTAATTCATTATATCCTGAACTAGACAAAAAGATACCTGAAAAAATAACATTTGTTACTGCTCAGGAATTAGAAGATAAATATCCTCTTCTTACTCCAAAGGAAAGAGAACATGCAGCTGCCAAAGAGTATGGAGCAATATTCCTCATGAAAATAGGAGGAACACTTAACTCAGGAGAAAAACATGATGGAAGAGCTCCTGACTATGATGACTGGGAATTAAATGGAGATATAATCCTTAACTATGATCCTTTAGGAATAGGATTAGAGCTTTCATCTATGGGAATAAGAGTAGATGAAGATTCATTAGTAAAACAATTAGAAATAGCTGGATGTGAAGATAGAAAAGAATTAGATTATCATAAAAGACTTATCAACAAAGAGCTTCCATACACTATTGGTGGTGGAATAGGACAATCTCGTATCTGTATGTTCTTCCTTGATAAACTCCATATAGGAGAAGTACAAGCTTCTATGTGGCCAAAAGAAGTTCATGAGATCTGTAAAAAATTAAATATTCATCTTTTATAAGAATTTCAATAATTATTTTATATTCAAAAAAGTTGATTAATCAGGCTTATTTTATTAAAAATACAAAACTTATTCCATTATAATAGTTGTATTTTTTAGTATTTAATTTCCCTATATTAATCTGACTTTATCTCATAAATTACACAATTATTTATGTTTTATAAAGCCAAAATAGAAATAGATGTCCTCTCATTTAATTGAGAGGATTTTCTTTTGTAAAAAAATATGGTAAAATATTCTGATAAAACTAAGGGGGAGAAAAAATTGATTACTTATATTTTATTAAAACAAATAATAATAATGTTTATGCTTATGGGGGTAGGTGCTGCACTTTATAAATTAAAATATATCACTGATCAAGGAGCAAAGGAATTTGGAAATGTTCTGCTTCGTATAATTATACCAAGTGTTATTATAAAATCATACATAGTAGAATTTACTCCAGAAAAATTTAGAGATATGTGGATGTCAACTGGACTGGCTCTTCTTGGGCTTCTTTTGGCAATGGCTGTTTCTGCTGTTGTCTATGGTAAAAGAAAACCAATTGAAAATTTTGCTTCATCATATTCAAATGCTGGATTTATTGGAATTCCACTTACACAAGCAGTTTTTGGCAGTGAAGCTGTTTTTTATGTAGCTGCTTATGTTACTCTTTTAAATCTTTTTCAATGGACTTATGGAGTGTTTATAATGACAGGAGAAACTGAAAACATAAAGCCTAAAAATTTAGTTACTAATCCAATGTTGGTAAGTATGGTCATAGGACTTGTAATATTTCTTTTATCTATTCCAGTACATGAAACAGTTGTAAAAACAATAGGGTTTCTTGCTTCAATGAATACTCCTGTTGCTATGCTGGTACTAGGTGTATTTCTTGCAAAAGCTGATATAAAAGATATTTTTCTTGATTATAAAATTTATCCATGTATGGCTATGCGTCTTTTAGTTATTCCACTGATAACTTTAGGAGTATTTTATTTTCTTCCAATAGATAATACTACTATGGTAATGTCAGTACTTATTGCTGCTTGTACTTCTGTAGGAGGAAATATAGCAATATTTGCACAACAGTATGACAGAAATTATTTACTTGCTATAAAAACAGTTTGCTTAAGTACTATCCTTTCTATCATTACAATACCTTTATTTTTTATGGTTGTACAAATGTTATATATGTAGAGATAAAATTTCATTTTTTAAGAAGTTATTTATGAAAAATTATTATGATTAATTGATAAAAATTTTTAATAGAAAATTATATATTAAATATTTAAAAACGCCTTTGAAGAGGCGCTTTTTTAATTTAAATAATTAGGTTAAAATTATTTTTTAAAACTAATAATCATGCTCTATATAGAATAAAGTCCTCTTTTATCTATAAAGGCGAACATTTTCCCAATATTTTCTCTATCATTGTAATCTTTAAATTTATAAAAGTCAACATAAAAGATTTTGGAGAAAAAGAGGGTTCAAAAAATGAGATATTAAAAACAGGAAGGTTAGAGCTTCTAAAAGTTCGCCTTTATAGATAAAGAAGAACACTTCTCAGTTACCAGTTAAATTTCTATAAATAAATTCTCAATTTTAATTTGAATTTTAGAATAGAAAATTTAAGAAAAAGTTAAATAAAAATAAACTTGGGAGAGGAAATTTATGATTGAAAAGATTATGAAAGCAGTAAAAAGTAGCAACAAAAAAAGAGGAAGAAAAATAACAATAGGGGCAGTAATTGGATTCCTATTGTCATGCACAGCTGTGATGGGAGCAGATGAAATAGGAGTAAATATAATTGAGAAAAATGGTGAAATAGAAATTGACGATAAAGGTAAATTTTCTGAAAATACATTTGAAAATAATACTTACACTAACAATATGACAATTTCTGCTGAAAATCCTTCAAATGACGCTTATGGAATAAAACTAGCATTATCAAATAAAACTATAAATATAATAAATAATGGCTTAATATCTGGGCATGGTCATGGTTATGGTTATGGAATATCTAATTCAGTTAAAATGGAAAATATAGAAAATATAGGAGTTATAAGTGGTACTGGTTATGGTGTTAGTGGTGGTGCTGGTTATGGAATATTAAATGATAGTTATAGTAAAGAAATGGGAAATATAACAAATGCAGGAATAATAAGTGGTTATGGTTATAGTTATAGTACTAATTATAGTACTGGTTATGGTTATGGAATAAATAATAAATCAGGCACAATTGGAGATATAACAAATACAGGAGTTATAAGTGGTACTGGTTATGGTTATAGTAGTGGTTATGCCTATGGAATATTAAATGATGCTAATACTGAAAAAATAGGAAATATAACAAATATAGGAGTAATAAGTGGTTATGGTATTAGTTTTGGTTATGGAATATGGAATTATAAATATGGTACTGATAGTGAAATAAAAAATATAACAAATACAGGAATAATAAGTGGTTATGGCTATTTAGGTTATGGAATATATAATTATAGTTCAACTACAATGGGAAATATAACAAATACAGGAGTTATTTATGGAAAAACTAATGCTATAAAGAATAATAGTGGAACTATAGGTACATCAAATAATTATGGGATACTTATAAATGGAAAAAATCAAGATGTAAATGATGGGTTAACTAATAGTACCAATTATGGACTTATAATAAGAAATAATGGTAACAATGGAATAGATGCAGGAGTTGGAGGGGAGCAAACTGTAAAATTTGGAACTTCTGAAAGAGAAATGACTATAGAAAACGAAACTGTAAGCAATTCATTTTCTGGAGATAAAGAAAACCATATATTAAATGCTTTGAAAGATACATATAAGACGACTGGTGACAAAAATGATGAAGCTGAAGTAATAGGTTCAATAATCAATGCTTATGGAACAGCAGTTGTATTTGAAGGAGCTGATAAAAAGCTGACTTTATCAGGAACAATAGTGAATGGTGGAATAGATGAGAGTGATCCTGATACTAAAGGTACAGCTATATCAGGAAGTAGCAATGGAGATAATCTAATACTACAGTCAGGAAAAATTAAATATACAAATGGCAACGAAGTTACTCAAAATACTATAGTTAATGGAAATATAAATATGGGAAGGGGAGCTGATACTCTCACAGTAGGAGATGGAACAATAATTAATGGAACTCTTGATGGTGGAGATGAAGATGACACTCTTAATTTTGGAATAAGTTCAGTTGCTAAGTCAAATCCAGCAGAGAGTGAAGGAGTAAGAATCCTACATAATATATCTAATTTTGAAAAGATGAATATAAATGTAAATGTTACTCTATTTGAGAAAACTGTTAATGCTAGTGGAGTAGTAGAAGAATTAAAAATAACAGGTGCAGACAAGATAACAATAGGGGAAAATGGAACTCTTACATTGAGAATAAATAGCAGTAAAATGGGAAGTGCAGATGAAGCAGATAAGATTATGGGTCATGCACTATATGGAAATACAGGAGAAATATCTTCAACTGATGGAGGAAAACTTCTGCTTGCTCTCAATGGGGCAGGAAATAAAGAAATAATAAGTTTTGGAAGTACTAAATTAAATAGCAGTTTAGTAACAGCATGTGAGGGAATGTATTATGAAGATGTAACTTTTGGTACAACATCGTTGATTCATTTTGTAAAAAGAGTAAATGGAACAGAAAATGAAGTAGAAATAACAGTTAAAAAAAATCTTCCTTTAAAAACTTTAAAGTATGAAAAACTAAATAAGATATATCATGGAATTTTAAGTGTTGATGACTTAATAGGGAATTTTAATGTAGATAGTGATGAGAAACTTTCAACATTCTTAGGATACTTAAATGACATCTATGCAAGAAATCTATACTCATATTCAAGTGAACTTTCAAGAAAGTCAGTGGGAATGTTTAGAGATATAGCAGTGGAAAGTCAATTCAAACCAGAACTAAATAAATGGTTGATAATGGGTGGACTAACTCATGTAGATGGAGGAACAAAAGATACATACTATGGTAAAGGATATTATACTTATGACATAGGAAGTTCTGATATGGACGCAGATACTAAGATAACAGGAGCATATATGCTTGGAGAATATGGAGTATCAGATACATTGACTTATGGAGTAGTAATTGGAGGAAACAAACTTAAATCTGATTTGTCTAATGGTTCAAAAGTAGATGGAGATGCGCTGTATATGGGAGCATATGCTAAGAAGTATATTGGAAATCTAAAAGTAACAGGAGGATTAGGGCTACAGTATGGAGATTATGATGCAGATAGATTTGCAGCAGGAAAAGGAATAACAGAAACAAGAAGTTATTCAGATAACTATAATGATATGACATATGATATTTATCTGAATGGAAGATATTCTCATAATCTAGGAGAAAACTTATTCTTAGAACCATACGGAACATTGTCATATACATATGTAGACCAAGAGGGCACAGATGAAGGAAGCAAAGTATTAGCAATAGAAACAGATTCAAAATCATTTGATTATACAGCAGCTAAAGTGGGATTAGACCTTAAAAAAGTAATACCACATGAAAAGGGAAAAAGCACACTTTCAGCAGGAATAAGCTATACAAGACTTCTTACTGGGGCAGATGAAGAGAATATTACAGGAAGATTTAAAGGAGAAAATGCAAGTAACTTTGATATTTTAGTAGCTCACAAAAATGAACACAGCATAGAACTGAATGCTAAGTATACACTTGAACTGGAAAATGGAATTCTGTTTGATGTAAAGGAAAGTTACAATGTAGAAAGAGATTCACACAATGGAAGTGGAAAAAACAGAAACAAAGATGAATGGATAGTAGGTGCAGGGTTAGGATATAAATTCTAGTAAAACTAAAAGGCAGAAATTTATTTTGAGATAATTTCTGCCTTTTCATATAGCTATAATTTTAAATTTTTACTTACTGCATATATCCGTAATTATTTTTCTCTCTTCTTATAAAAAACAAAGATACAAGAATAGATAATATCTCTGCAAAAGGAACTGCCAGCCATATTCCATTCACTTGAAATATCATTGGAAGAAAGAATATTCCTAAAACTATAAAAACTAATGTCCTCATAAAAGAAATTACTGCTGATATCTTTCCATTAGATAATGCTGTGAACAGTGAAGAAGAAAATATATTGTACCCAGCAAAAATATATGTTATTGCAAATAATGAAAAGCCTTTTATTGCAATATCATAAACTTCTGTTCCTTCAGGAGCAAAAAATCCAACAATATATTTTGCAAATATCAATGAAAGAAGAAATACTCCCACTGATGATCCTATAATAAGTTTTGAGCATATATTGAATATTCTTTTTAACTGCTTCTTATTTTGATTTCCATAATTATAGCTTATAATTGGAGCTGTACCCATGGAAAATCCCAAATATACTGCTATAAAAACAAATTGTGAGTAAAGTATAATAGTTATAGCTGCTACTCCCTTTTCTCCCATATATTTCATCATTACTATATTAAAAAGAAAAGTAACTACTCCACTGGAAATATCTGTAACCATTTCTGAAGAGCCATTTATACAGCTTTCTATTATTGTTCCCCAATCTATTTTTACCTTAACAAAGTATAAACTATTTCTCTTTTTTAAAAAATATACTATTCCAAATATTGAAATTATCAAATATCCTGATACTGTTGCCAATGCTGCTCCTACCATTCCCATTGCAAAGGTTTTCATAAATAGATAATCTAATACAGCATTAGTAATACCAGAAACAATAGTCATTCTTAGTCCTAATTCTGGTTTACCAGCTGTTATAAAAAAAGTTTGAAAAAGTATCTGTAATATGAAAAAAGGAGCAAAGAACATGATTATTTTTAAATAATCATAGGAATATTTTTCTAATGCAGGGGAAGCTCCTAAGAATCTTATAATTTCATTTATAAATACATTACCAAAGACTGATATACAGATTCCAATAAATATTCCAGTATATACTATGAGAGAAAAAGTATTTCTTGCTTCTTCATCCCTTCCCTCTCCCATTTTTTTAGCTATAATAGCACTTCCTCCAGCTGCAAACATAATAGCTACTGCATGTATGAAACTTATAAAAGGGTAGACTATATTTAATCCAGAAAGTGCAGTTGTTCCAATAAGTCTTGAGATAAATATTCCATCAACTATTGTGTACAATGACATAAACAGCATCATAATTATTGCTGGAACTGTAAATTTAAGCAGTGATAATAAATTAAATTTTTTTGCTATTGTGTAACTCATTTTTTCCTCCATAATCTATAAAACTATTGAATTTATTGCTTACATCAGATATGATAAGGTATAGTGTAACCCGATAGTCAAGAGGAGAATGAAAAATTATGATAAATAAATCTAATTTATATTTTACTACAGGTGAATTTGCAAAACTTGTAAATGTAACTAAACATACACTTTTTTATTATGATGAGGTGGGGGTATTTTCTCCAATTATAAGAAAAGAAAATGATTACAGATTTTATGCTGTTGAACAGATAGAAGTCTTTGAAGTCATATTAACTTTAAAAGAATTAGGTATGTCCTTAAAAGATATAAAAGAATATATGAAAAATAGGAGTCCTAAAAATTTTATTGCTCTTATGGAAGAAAGAGAAAAAATAATAGATGAAAAAATAATTTATTTAAAAGAGATAAAAAAATTCTTTCATAAAAAGGCTGAAATAGTCAGATCAACTTTAGATATAGACACAGACAAAATAAAAATTGAAGAATACCCTGATGAATATCTTATACCTATAAAAGCTGAAATAAATAATGAAAAAGATATGGCTGTTTATCTGGCAAAACATATTAGATTTTGTGAAGAAAAAAATATATACAGCCCCCATCCTATAAGTGGTATGCAAGACTATGAAAATATTTCTAAGGGAATCTATTACAAGTATTCATCTTTTTATACTAAAATCACTATTGAGCAGCTTCCATTATTACAGAATAATAATATACCCTTTCTTTTAAAAGAAAAGGGGAAATATATTGTTGCTTATCATTCTAAGGGATACTATTCATTAGATGAAGTATATAATAAAATATTTGCCTTTATAAAAGAAAATAATCTGAAAACTATTGGAAATTTCTATGAAGATGTTTTATTAGATGAACTTTCTATAGAAGGATATGAAAACTATATGGTAAAAATATCTATTAAAGTTAAATAATTTAGGCTATGATATTTGCAGTTCATAGGTTATAATAATATTGAAGTTAAATACATATTAAGAAGAGGTGTTTTATGTTTAGATTAATAAAAAATGTTGAAGTATATTCTCCTAAATATCTTGGAGCAAAGGATATCCTGTTCTGTAACAATAAAATAGTAAAAATAGGAAATGATATAAATATTGATGGATTTGATTGTGAGATTATAGATGGAAGTGGAAAAAAGGCTATTCCAGGGTATATAGATCAGCATATTCACATTACTGGTGGAGGTGGGGAAGGAAGTTTTAAAACTAGAGTTCCTGAAGCACCATTATCTAAAATAGTTGAAGCTGGAGTTACTACAGTAGTTGGTGTACTTGGTACTGACAGTACTACAAGAAATGTTGAAAATCTTCTTGCTAAAGCTAAAAGCTTGAAAGAGGAGGGAATATCTTGCTATATCACAACTGGAGCTTATGAATTTCCTTCTCCTACTATTACTGGAACAGTAAAGAGAGATGTTACTTTTATCGAAGAAATAATTGGAGTAAAACTTGCTATTTCAGATCATAGAGCCTCTTTTATCAATGAAGATATTTTAGAGGATTTAGGATCACAAGTGAGAACAGGGGGAATGTTTGCCAATAAAGCTGGAATAGTAGTGCTTCATATGGGAGATGGAAATAGAATTCTTTCTCAAGTATTGAATGTAATTAGAAATTCTGAAATACCAATCAAACATTTTATTCCTACACATGTCAATAGAAAGGCCGAAGTATTTGAAGCAGCTTTAGATTTTGCAAAAAGAGGTGGATATATTGATATTACTTCTTCATTTACAGAGGAAGACTATATGACAGCAGCTAAAGGAGTAGTTGCTGCTCAGAAAGCTGGTGTGCCTTTAGATCGTATTACATTCAGTTCTGATGGATATGGAAGTTTTTCAGATTATGATGCAGCAGGAAATCTTATCAGAATAGGAGCTTCTCCTATAGATACTGACCATGAGCAGATAGTAGAGCTTGTTAAAAAACATGGATTCTCTCTTGAAGATGCTCTACAATTTCTTACAGTAAATCCTGCCAAAGCTCTGAAACTTTATCCTAATAAAGGAATACTGGCTGAAGACAGTGACGCTGATATGATACTGCTAGATGAAAACCTAGATATCAATGATGTTTTTGCACTTGGAAAGCAATTTGTAAAAAATAAAAAGGTTATTATAAAAGGAACATACGAAAATTAATTTACAGCAGGAGGGAAGATGTCAGAGAAAAATATCAATGAAGAAGATATTAATCTTGAAGATGAAAAATATCAGGATAAATATGATGAAAAAACTTTTCTTAATAAACTGGGAAGTGTTGTAAAAAAAGTAGGACTGAAAGGTGTTTACTACTTATTGATACTTTATTTTACTATGAAAAAGAAAGGGATTCCTCCAAAAGAGAAATCAATAATAATAGGTGCTCTAGGATATTTTATTCTACCTCTGGATATACTACCAGATATTACTCCATTAGTTGGGTATACTGATGACTTAATAGCACTGGGACTGGCCATTGCTAAAGTAGCTCCATATATTGATGATGAAGTAAAAGCTAAAGCTAAAAGTACAGTGAAAAAACTTTTTAAAACTAGTGATGAAGAATTGGATAAATTTCTATAACAATGAAGTAATAAAAAAGTTAGTTATATTTATGTTGGAATCTTTATGATGAACATTTTATAGAAAAAGACATATAAATATTTTTAGCAGTTTCAGTTTATTGAGCTGATTTAATGATATAAGACATATTTCTTCTAGTATATAGCAACTAATTTCCAAATTAAAATAGTGAGATTTTAAATAATTAGGGCAGTTAAAATTTTGACTGCCCTAATTACTGATATGCAATGCTGAAAAATTTCTAAAAGTAGATATCTTATTTTTATAATTAAATCTTTTTTGCTGCAATAAATTTTACTTTTGTATTATTTTGATGCTCAGGATTTTTAAAAAGTGTCAAAAGCTCCTGTTTTATTTCTTGTGAAATTTTTTCAGGATAATATTTATTTATATCTAACCTATCCAGACGATTTTTCCACATTTCAAAAACTTCATTACTCATAACTCCTGAAGATGTCAATTCAGTATCTTCAAGATCTTTTTCTGTAATTATTTCCATATTTAATCTTTTAAGAATATTTTTAATTTTTCTTCCTGCCTGAAAATCATATATTCCATTTTCTTTTATATGTTCTTCATATCTTGCAAGTTTTCCAAAATTTTCTTCTGATAAAGGCTGATGCCCTCTTAAAAGATCATCAATTTCTATTAAGGCTATCCATCCTCCAACCTTTAACTTTTCTACCCAGTTTTCAATAACTTTCTTCATATCTTTAGGGAAATAAGCTATTGTAAAACTTGAAAATATTCCATCTAATTCATCTGTAATATAGCCGATATTTGAAATATCATTCTCTACTACATTTATATTTTTTATATTCTTTTCTTTTAGGTTATTGAGGAGATTTTTATTCCTATCAACAGCTATTACATGCTTTACTTTTTCTGAAACTATTTCAGTAAATCCACCAGTTCCACATCCTAAGTCAGCAATAATCTGATTATTTTCTATAGGAAGTAATTCCAATATTTCCATCCATTTACGATATTTCTGTTGTTTTTCATATTCATCTCTCAATTCCATTTCAATCTTTGCTCCTTTTGTCTTCTAAGCACCTAAATATGCTTTTTTAATTTCTGGGTTATTCATAAGTTCTTTAGCATTTCCTTCAAGTGTTATGTTGCCAGTTTCAATAACATATGCACGATGAGATATAGACAGTGCCATTTTTGCATTTTGCTCCACCAATAAGATAGTAGTTCCTGCCTCATTTAGTTTTTTAATTACTGCAAATATTTCTTTTACAAATAATGGTGAAAGCCCCATTGAAGGTTCATCAAGTATTAAAAGCTTAGGTCTGCTCATAATAGCTCTCCCCATGGCAAGCATTTGCTGCTCCCCACCAGAAAGTGTTCCAGCCATTTGATTTTTTCTTTCAGACATTCTTGGGAAAACTTCATAAAATCTGGCACGGTCTTTTTCAAGATTCTCTGGACTATCTTTTATAGTAAAAGCTCCTAATTTTAAATTATCTTTTACCAATAGCCTTGAAAATATTCTTCTTCCTTCAGGAACTTGAGCTATTCCAATTTCACATATTTTATGTGATTTTTCTTTAGTAATATCTTTTCCTTCAAATATTATGTTTCCTTGTTTAGATTGGATAAGTCCAGAAATTGTCTGTAAAGTGGTCGTTTTTCCTGCACCATTGGCTCCAATTAGAGAAACTATTTCTCCTTGTTTTACATTTAGAGAAATTCCTTTTAAAGCATGGATATTGTCATAATATACATGTAAATCTTTTATTTCAAGCATGTTTTCCATGAGATTATTCCTCCTCTCCTCCAATTTCATCTTCATCATCCTGTCCAAGATATGCTGTAACAACTGCTGGGTCATTTACTACTTTCTTAGGGTCCCCAGAAGCAATTATATTTCCATGATCCAGTACAACAAGTCTTTCACAAATTCCCAATACCAGTTTCATATCATGTTCTATCAAAAGAATTGCTATGTTGAATTTATCTCTAATTAAACGGATAGTATTCATTAATTCTTCAGTTTCTGTAGGATTCATTCCTGCTGCTGGTTCATCTAAAAGAAGCACTTTTGGATTTGTAGCCATTGCACGTGCTATTTCTAGTTTTCTCTGTTTTCCATATGGCAGATTTCCTGCTGCTGTATGTGCATATTCTTCTAATCCAAATATTTTTAAAAGGTCCATAGCCTTTTTTTCAGCTTCTTTTTCTTCTCTCCAGTATTTAGGAGTACGAAACATTCCAGCTAGTATTCCATATTTCATATTAAAATTATTTGCTACAAGTACATTTTGAAGTACAGAAAGATACTTAAAAAGCCTGATATTCTGAAATGTTCTTGCTAATCCTTTTTTTACCAATTTAAATGTTGGCATCTTATTGATGACTTCTCCATTAAATTTATACTCACCAGATGTTGGGGAATATACTCCAGTAAGAATATTAAAAACTGTTGTTTTTCCCGCACCGTTTGGTCCAATAAGTCCTACAAGTTCATTTTCTTTTATTTCAAGATTAAAATCTGTAACAGCTTTAAGAGCACCAAAAGTGATAGATATATCTTTTGCATTTAAAATAGGATTACTCATTTGTATCACCTTTTTTCTTCATAAATCTTTCAATCACTTTAGTTATCTGGAATTCTTTACGTCCTAATAATCCAGTTGGACGGAATATCATTGTCATAATAAGGAGCAGAGAATAAACTATCATACGATAATCAGAGAATCCACGAAGAACCTCTGGAAGAATAGTTAAGGCTATTGCTGAAAGTATAGAACCTGTAAAGCTTCCCATTCCTCCAAGCACAACCATTACCAATATGTTGATTGAATAGTTATAATCAAACTGTCTTGCACCTAATATACCAAGATAATGTGCATAAACTCCTCCAGCCACTCCTGCAAATACAGCTGAAATAGTGAATGCAAATGTTTTATAATATGTAGTATTGATACCAGAAGCACCACTTGCTATTTCGTCTTCACGAATAGATAAAACAGCTCGTCCATGTCTGCTGGTCATAACTGAAAACATCATCATAACAGATACAGCCATAATTATATAAATAACACCAAATTTATTGAAACGAGGAATTCCACGAAGCCCTTGTGCCCCTCCAGTAAAACTGAAATATTCAATAAGTACTCTTATGATTTCTCCAAATGCCAGAGTAATAATGGCAAGATAATCTCCATTTAATCTAAGAGCTGGAATACCAATGATAATACCAATAATTCCAGCAACTATTCCTCCGATAATAAGAGCCAGAATGTATCCAGGAATTCCTTCAACAATTCCGCTTTTAGCAAATAAAGCAGCAGCATATGCACCAACAGACATAAATCCAGCATGTCCAATAGTTATCTGCCCCAGACATCCCACTGTAACATTAAGGCTTACAGCAAGAATTATATTTATACAGATAAGTGTAAGAATATTTGTCTGATATCTTGAAATAAATCCAGCTCCAATCATACCTGTAAGTATAAAATAAAGAACTGCTAATAAAATAAACGTTGAAATATAACTAATCATCTTTGTTTTTGACATCTATATCACCTATACCTTTTCTCTCATATTTTTACCTAGTATCCCTGTAGGTTTGACTAAAAGTACTACTATAAGGATAGCAAATACGAAAGCATCTGCCAGTTGAGAAGAAAGATAAGCTCTTGTCAGACTTTCTACAATTCCCAAAATAAATCCTCCAATAACTGCTCCTGGAAGAATTCCTATTCCTCCTAAAACAGCTGCAATAAAAGCTTTTATTCCAAGCATAGACCCCATAAGAGGCTGAACTTGGGGATAAGCTGAAACATACAGAACAGATGCTACTGCTGCCAATCCGCTTCCAATTGCAAATGTTAATTGAATTGTATTATCAACATTGATTCCTACTAATTTAGCTGCTCCATAATCTTCACTTGTAGCCATCATTGCTTTTCCATATTTAGTTTTTTTCATAAAATACTGAAGTCCTACTGATAAAGCTATTGTAAGAATAATAGTTACTACAGTTCCAAAATTTAAATGCATTCTTCCTATAACTATTGGAGCATTTGTAAATACTTTTGGAAATGCTCTAGTATTTGGAGTAAAAAGTTTCATAAAAGTATTTTCTAATAATAAGCTTACTCCTATGGCTGTAATCAGGTTAGAAATTCTTGGTGAATTTCTAAGAGGTCTATACGCTATCCTCTCTGTCAAAGTACCTAAAATTACACATATAATTATAGCTGGAAATACAGTAAGCCATACGGGCAACCCTATTCTTGTAAAGACTGGAATACTAAATAATGAAACATATGCTCCTACCATAATGATATCTCCATGAGCAAAGTTTATGAGCTGTGCTATTCCGTAAACCATTGTATATCCTAAGGATACCAAGGCATATATACTTCCTATTTGTAATCCATTTATTATCTGAAGTAAAAATTCCATTTATAATCTCCTTTCATGTATTATTTTTTAAAGAGAACCATCCCTCAGGGAGAGATGGTTCATGTCTTTAACTATTTAGGCTGAATAACTGAATCAAATGTATAGTTTCCATCTACAACTTTGATAATAGTTACAGCTTTTACTGGGTTATTTTTTGCATCAAAAGTAAGTTGTCCAGTTACACCATCATAATTTATATTTTTCATTGCTTCAACAACAGCTTTTTTATCTGTAGAACCAGCTTTTTCAATAGATGCTTTTACAATATAAGCAGCGTCATATCCTAAAGCAGAGAAAGCAGATGGATCCTCATTGTATTTAGCTTTATAAGATTTAATAAAGTTTTGTACTTTTTCAGAAGTGTCCTGTGTTGAATAGTGATTTGTGAAATAACTGTTTTCAATAGCACCATAAGCTGATTTATCTAGTGCTTTAGCAATTCCATCCCATCCATCTGGTCCAATGAAAGTAGATTTGATTCCAACTTCTCTTGCTTGAGTTGCAATCAAAGCTGCTTGTTCATAATATTCTGGTACAACTAAAACATCAGGGTTAGTTGGAGCGATTTTTGTTAATTGAGCTTTAAAATCTTTATCCCCATCTGCATATCCTTCTTTACCTACAATGGTAATTCCAAGTTTTTCAGCTTCTTCAGCAAATGATTTAGCAATTCCATCAGAATAATCACTTGAGTTATTTACTAGAATAGCAGCAGTTTTTGCATTAAGTTTTTGTTGTGCAAAGTTTGCTAAAACAACTCCTTGATATGGGTCAGTAAAGCATACACGGAATACATTTGGTCCTGCTTCAGTGATATTATATTGAGTTCCAGTAGGTGTAATCATAGGCATATTATCTTGGGCAGCAATTTCTGCAACTGCTAAAGTTGGCTTAGATGTAATATCTCCAATAAGAGCTACAACTCCATCATCAACTAATCTATTATATGCAGTAACTGCTTCAGTAGAATCTCCTTTTTCATCATAAACAATAAATTCTACTTTTTTTCCTAGAATTCCTCCATTGGCATTGATTTCTTCAAAAGCCAGTTTACTTGCATTTGATGCAGTAATACCATAAATGGCAAGTCCACCTGTAAGTGGTGCTAGTCCACCTATTTTGATAACTTCAGGTTCTTTTTTTTCAGCAGTGGCTGCTGGTTTTTCACTGTTTCCTCCGCATGATGTTAATAACAACGAAAGTCCTAATAAAACTGTGGTAAATTTTTTCATAATTGTTTCCCCCTTAATTTCTTTATTTTTATTTTAATTATAAACTAAATTGTGTACACCGACTAATAAAATAGTTATTTTGTTTGTTGTAGACGTACAAATTAATTGATTAAAAAAAAGCAGCCTTGTTAGGCTGCAAAGTATCTATTCTGTCCTTTGATAAAAGATACATCAAAGAAATAATTTAATCAATCAAACCACTTTATTGTTTTATATAAATATAGTTTAAAGATTCAGAATATTGTTTGTTAACCTTAACAAAATCATTTGCATATAAAATTTTACTCACTATGTGTATGAGTAGTATCATGTATATGACGAATGATATTATGCTAAGTATGAACATATTCTTCCTCCTCTTTAATAAAATTTATTGTTATGTCGAGTATAAACCTAAATTAAAAAAAAATCAAGTAAAATTTTTAAAATATTTTTTATTTTTTAAAATTTATTGAATTTTAATTTCTTAATAAAATAAAATACCAAAAAAACAGTATCATTTTTATTTTTATTTGTACATAAAAATTTTATAAAAAACTAATTTTTTTAATGTTTATACCAGAATAATTTTATCTATTTATCTTTATTTAAATATTTCTGTTTGCTTACACTTCTATATTAATTATTTCTATTTAATAACGTCTAGTAATTCTTCTCTATGTTTTTTTAATTCGTGAAGAACATATGGACAAGTAGCAAGTATTTTGATTGAATGTTCTCTGGCATAACTTACAAGCTGGTCAAACATTTCTTTTCCAAGACCTAACCCTTTTTGGCTGTCGTCCACCCAAGTGTGATCTGCTATCAGTATATCTTTTCCAGCAAAAACAAAAGTCATTTCTGCAACTCTTTTTCCATCTTTCTCAATATAAAATTCACCGCTTTTATCTGATATTTTTCTTAAAATTTCCATTTAAATTCCTCCTTAAATCATATATTTTTAGTTAAAAAAATCTTTTATTTTATCTTTCAATTTATCTGTATCTACTAAATATTGTTTAACATCTACAAGCTCTCCATCTTTGTATATTTCAGTAAGGATAAGTTCCTTTTCACTTGTATATCTGTTCCAGTCCCCTTCTCTTTTTCCATTAAGAAAGTTTCCTGTATAGGCAACTGCACCATTTTTATAATATTCATAAAAAGTTCCAACAGCTACACCGTTTTCGAAAGTAGCCTTTGATTGTATCTGTCCATTTTCATAGTATGTAAATTGTTCTCCATTATATTTTCCATCTTTGAAAGTTTCTTTAATTTTTAATTGCCCATTTTCATATTTTCCTGTAATAACTCCAGAATAAGGCTTTTCTTCGTTTACTATATATACTATTCCGCTTCTTTTCTGTTTTTTAGAAATATCAACTTCACTCAAACTGCATCCTACTATTGAAAAAGTTGCAAGAACTAGTAAAAATTTTTTAAACATATTTTTTAACCTCCAATAAATTACTTTAATTAATATTAGTACAAAAGATAGAGATTTCCTTTTATTTTTTTTATATTTTCTTAAATCTTTCTTTAAATATTTACCATTGTATCCCAAATTATTTTTTTATTCCAGAAAAAATAAATTATATAATTTATATATACAATAGTTATAAGAGGACTATTTACAATTTTTCATTTATTTTGTATAATGTTATGTAAATTAATTCGTAGAAAGATTTAAGGAGGGAAAATGCATTATTATTCAACTGAGAAAACTTGTGCAAGACAGATAGGTGTTACTGTAGATGGAGATGGAATCATCACTGAAATAGAATTTGTAGGAGGATGTGATGGAAATACTCATGGACTTCAAAATCTTATTTTAGGAATGACTAAAGATGAGGTTATCAAAAGATTAGATGGAATAGATTGTAAAGGTAAAGGAACTTCTTGTCCTGATCAACTTGCAAAAATATTAAAAAAAATTAAATAAACTTAAAAGAAACTCAAGAAAATTTTATTTCTTGAGTTTTTCTTTATTTTTAAAAAGAAAAACATTACTTTATCAGTAGAACTCTTATATAAGATTTTATTGAGGAGGAAATAAGTATGTATAAATATCTTTACTATTTTTTTATCTACTCTTTTTTAGGATGGTGTCTGGAAGTATGCTATGCAGCTTTGAATACAGGGAGGTTTATTAATAGGGGATTTTTAAATGGCCCTTACTGTCCTATATATGGTGTGGGAGTTGTAATTATTCTTCTATTTGTTTTCCCTTTAAGAAAAAATATGTTGGTACTCTATGTAGCTTCTGTTATTCTTACTTCTATATTAGAATTGACAACTGGATTTGCTCTGGAAAAAATATTTCATTATAGATGGTGGGATTATTCAAATGTCCCCTTTAATATTGGTGGATATATATGTCTTAAATTTTCTCTTATGTGGGGAATAGCATGTATCATGGTTGTGGATATTATCCATCCAATAGTTAATGATTTTGTAAAATGGATACCACATTTTATTGGTAAAATTTTATTAGGTATAATGATAATAATGATGGCTATAGATTTAGCAGCTTCTGTAAGAACAGTCTTAAAATTAAATTCAAGATTGGATAGAATTGATAAAATAGCTGTAGATATACATGACTTTTCAAATGATATTGGAAGTAAATTAACTACTGACTTTTTGGCTACTGATAAAAAAATACAGGAATTGAATAAAGAAAAAGAGGATTTGGTAAAAAAACTAGACTGGGATCAAAAACGTATGTTGAAAGCTTTTCCTAGTATGAAGTCAAATCATCATGAAAAATCTCTTGATAATATGAAAAACAATTTAAAATAATAATTCAGAGATGGTTGGAGAGCTAAGTTTTAGCTTTCTGATCATCTTTTTTATTTATTAATATTTTTTATAAAGTATTACATATAGTTTCCCTCAGATAAAAACATTGAACACGTGTTTAAATTTAAAATGTTTTGTTTTTAAGTATACTCCATTACTATATTATTTAAAATTTTAAGAAGATAATTTTTTACTTCTAAGCATATATTCTATATATTTTTAAAAAGCTGGTTAAAGGAGTAATATATACTAACAAATTCACGTTGTAACACCTATATATAAATACGGAGGAGGAAAAAAATGAAGAAAAAAATAATTACAATTTTAAGTTTAGCTCTCTTTATTTTTGGATGTTCATCTAAAGATGGAGAAAAGAAAACAGATGCCCCAAAAGAAAAAGTGGTAGTAGTTTCACAAGGTTCAAAGCCTAAAAGTCTAGATCCTAATATGTATAATGAAATCCCAGCTCTTGCTGTAACAGAGCAAATTTTCAATACTCTTTTAAGAATTGATGATAACGGAAATGTAGTCCCTGAGCTTGCTGAATCTTATGAGTATGCTTCTCCTACTGAACTTATTATCAAAATCAAGAAAAATGTAAAATTCCATAATGGAGATACAATGACTGTGAATGACGTTGTTTTCAGCCTTAACAGAATGCTTGAAAAACCTGCCAGTAGAATCATGATTGAAATTATTGATAAAATAGATATCCTTGATGACTCAACTATTAAACTTACACTAAAAAATAGTTCTGCACCTTTACTATTTAGTCTGGCTCATCCATTGACAGCTATACTAAATGAAAAAGATACAAAAGCTAAGAATGATATGATTGCTACTGAACCTATGGGAACTGGACCTTACAAATTTGTAAGCTGGGGAGATGGAGAAAAAATTGAATTTGTAGCTTTTGATGATTATTTTGAAGGAAGACCTAAAATAGATAAGCTTATAATAAGAGCTATCACTGAAAATAGCAGCAGACTTGCAGCTTTAGAAACTGGAGAAATAGATATTGCTTATTCAGTAGCTCCTGTAGACACTGGTGTTATTGAAAAAAATAAAAATCTTGAGCTTATCTCTGCTCCAACTACTTCAACTGAATATATGACTTTAAATACTACTAAAGCTCCTTTCAATAACAAAGACTTTAGAGTTGCTCTTAACTATGCACTTGATAAACAAAGTATGGCTGATTCAGTATTTATGGGAAAAGCTAAACCAGCTACTACTATAGTTAACCCAAATGTTTTTGGGTATTCAAGTGAAGTTCCTGGATTTGAATATAATCCTGAAAAAGCTAAAGAGCTTATAAAAAAATCTGGTGTTACTAATCCAAACTTCAAGCTATATGTAAATGATAATGCTATAAGATTACAGCTTGCTCAAATAGTTCAGGCTAACTTCAAAGAAGTTGGAATAGATATGGAAATAGAAACTCTTGAATGGGGAGCTTATCTGCAAAGAACTGCTCAAGGTGAACATACTGCTTTCATAGGTGGATGGGTATCTGGAACTTCTGATGCTGATATCGTTCTTTATCCCCTTCTTCACAGTAGTTCACATGGTGGAGCTGGAAACAGAGCTTTCTATACTAACAAAGAATTTGACAAAGAAGTAGAAATTGCCCGTGCAACTTCTGACCCTGAAGTAAGAAAAGCTCATTACAAAAATGCTCAAATGATATTACAAGAAGAATCTCCATTAATCGTTCTTCTATATAAAAATGAAAATATCGGAATCAATAAAAGAATAAAAGGATTTAAATATGATCCAACTACAATGCATAATTTATATAACCTAGACGTAGTAGAAGTAAAATAATAAAATTTTAACAATACATTTAAGGAGTGATTTCAAATGAATATTGATTTAGATTACATCTTAGATACAACAGTGGAACTTCTTGGTATTCCAAGTCCTGTTGGATTCACAGATGCTGTTATGAACAGAGTAGGAGAAGAACTTAATACTCTTAATGTTCCTTTCAAAATGACTAAAAAAAGGGCTATTATTGCTTTCATTGAAGGAGAAAACAGAAACTACAAAAAAATGATCTCTGCCCACCTTGATACTCTAGGTGCAGTAGTAAAAAAAATAAAGTCTAATGGAAGACTGGAATTGATTAATGTAGGAGGATGTCCTTGGGCTGGAGTAGAAGGTGAAAACCTTACTATCCACACACTAGATGGAAGAGAATATGAAGGGACTTTACTCCCTACAAAATGTTCTGTACACATTTATGGAGATGTAGCTAGAGAAATGCCTAGAACTGCTGAAACTATGGAAGTTAGACTGGATGAAGATGTCCATACAGCAGAAGATACAGAAAAATTAGGAATTAGGGTAGGAGATTTTGTTTCTTATGAAACTCGTACTCGAATCACTGAAAATGGATATATCAAATCTAGATATCTTGATGATAAATTATGTGTAGCTCAAATATTAGGATATATCAAATTTCTTAATGATTATAATCTAAAACCAAAATCTGATCTTTATATCTATTTTTCTAACTATGAGGAAATAGGTCATGGTGTATCTATAATTCCAGATGATCTTGATGAATTCATAGCTCTAGATATTGGATTAGTTGGAGCTGATGCTCTTGGAGATGAAAAAAAGTAAGTATTGCAGCTAAAGATAATAAAACTCCTTATGATATTGAAGTTAGAAAAGGATTGATGAAAGCTGCTGAAGAAGCAGGTATTAACTATACAGTTGATGTATATAATAGATATGGCTCTGATGCAAGTGCTGCTGTCCTTCAAGGATTTGATTTCAAATGTGGATGTATTGGTCCAAGTGTCGATGCTTCTCATCATTATGAAAGAACTCATATTGATGGAGTTATTGAAACTGTAAGACTTATGATTGCATATTTATAACAAGAAAAATTAAAGGCTGTTGGAATGAGTAATTTATTTTACTGACTTCTACAGCCTCTTTTCATATAAAAAACATTTTTGTATATACACATCAAAGAATTAAAAAATTTACTATTTAAAAAAGCTGACCTGAAAAATTCAAATCAACTTTCTCAATTATAATATATTTATCTTAATTAAATATTCCAAATACTTTCCACATGATATATGAAATAATATGCGATCCTGCATCAACTGAAGATACACTTCCTACACCTTTAGGTATATTGAAGCCAACTTCTCCTGCTACTCTAGTTAAAAGAGGAGCCATTGATGAACCAATAAGAAGTATCAAAGACATTATAATCATAGAAGAAATAAATGCCCTGAATATATTACCTTTTGCTGGAATTATTGCCCATGTCAATAAAATTGGAATAATTCCTATATCTGCAAATGGAAGCATTGTATTTCCTGGAAGCACTACTGCTAAAAGAAGCGACATAGGAACCATCATAACACCTACTGACATGATTGTTGGATCTCCTATTGCTATTGCTCCATCAAGACCTATATATACTTTTCTTCCCGGAAATCTGCCACTCATAAACTCCTGAGCTGCCTCTGATAATGGAATTAATCCTTCCATTAAAAGTTTAGTCATTCTTGGCATTAAGAACAAAACAGCTGCAAGGTTTATTCCTAAAAGAAGAACTGCCTGCCAATCATACCCTGCTAAAAACCCGATTATAACCCCTAATATCAATCCCATTATAGCAGGGTCTCCAAATATAGACATTAATGACCCAGTATTATCCTTTTCTTTTAATTCTATTTTGATATCTTTAATAACTGGTATCATATCTATTAATTTATTAATTGCATATCCAACAGGGAGCCAGTTGATTGTTTCAACATGGGCAAATGTTACCCCTTCCATACCAAAGTATTTACTTATTATTGGAGCTGCCCAATCTGCTAGTTTTAAAATTATTACAATAGTTATTGCAGAAGCTATCATTGCAAGGACAAAAGAACCTGTACTGTAATATACTAATGCACCTGTGAATATAAAATGCCAGAAATTCCAAAGGTCTACATTCATTACATTTGTCCAATTGAAAGCAAGCATGATAAAATTTATTCCTATTGCAAGTATAAATATCCATACAACAAGAGGAGTTGCAAAGGACATAGCTGCTTCAACAGGCCACCCTACATCCATTGTAGTTAGGTTAAGATTAAAGTTTTCAGACATTTTTTGTGTTGCAGTTCCTAGATTAGAAACCATCATTCCTATAACAAGGTTTATTCCTATAAACCCAATCCCAATAGTCAAGCCAGATTTAAAAGCTTCTTTTGGCTTTAATCTAAATATTAATCCTAAAATAAAAATGATTATTGGCAAAACAACTACTGCACCCATATCAAGCAATGCTTGTATTATATTCATAAGTCCCTCCTCATTTTATATTTATTTTTTTATAGCTTCAACAATTTCATCTAAAGTTTTTTTCATTCCAACTCCAGTTAAAAATGGTACCCCTGAAAAGACAGGGCAGTCAAATTTCTGATCCTTTGGCAAAACTACTGTATGTACTACAAAGTCAGGTTTTAAAGTTTTTGCCATCCCTTCAAGCTCTCCTATTTTGCATTGAGTGACATCTAAAAGAATCCCTCTCTCCTCAAATCCTTTTTCTATTTTGCTTCTAGCCATTGTTGATGTAGCAATTCCACTTCCACATGCAATTATTGTTTTATATTTTTTCTTTCCTGCATTTATTTTTATTTCAGTTTTTTCTTCTGTTGCTTCCGTTTTCTCTGTTTTATCATTTTTTAAAAACTTGCTAAATATTCCCATTTTACCTCCTTATAGAAGAATATCCAATATGTCTTCATCTGTCATTACAGAAAATCTCTTTAAAATATCTTCATAATTTTCAAACAAATCAGCCATAGCTGATAATATTTCATTCTTATTTTCTTTAGTTAATGCCATTATAAAAAATATATTACACTTTATATCATTTTTTCCATTTTCTATACTTTTAAAAATAACAGGATTATCAGCTATAATTATTGCTATTCTATCTTTTATTACATATTTATCATCTGTATGTGAAATAGCTATATTAGTCCCTTTTTCCAAAATCATTCCTGTTGGAAAATCTTTTTCTCTCTGCTGTAATGCTTTTACAAAACCTGCTGTTACAATTCCATCATGGTAAAATTTATTTCCAACAATTTCCAGTGCCTCATCTCTTGTAAGTTTTTCATTTAATCTGAATATATACTTTTTTTCAAACATTATTTCTCCCTTTATAGATTAGACTTATAGTTTGCAGTATGAACCAAATTTAGCAATATGCCTATCTATCTCTTCTTTAGAAAGTATTACTGGATTGCCTATGCTTCTGGCTTTTACATAAAGTTCTGCACAAAATTCTACATATTCTGTTATAGCAAAAGCATTTTCTATGTCTATTGCTCCCACATTAACTCCATGGTTTGCTAGCAAACATGCCTTTGCTCCTCTCATAGCTTCAAAAGCATTTTCTGCTAATTCTGGAGTTCCAAACATTGCATATTCTGCACATTTCACTTCATGAGTACCTGTTATTGCAAGCATATAGTCAACAGCTTTTAAGGGCTCTCTCAAACATGAAATTGTTGTACAATATATTGAATGTGTGTGAATAAGAGCTTTAATATCCTCTCTTCCTTTATATACCTTTAAATGCATTCCTGTTTCAGAAGAAGGTACATATTGAGGATTTCCATCTGCTACCTTTCCATCTAAGTCTACAAGCATAATATCTTCAGGCTTCAAAATATTATATGGAACACTGCTTGGAGATATTGCCACTAACTTTTCTTTTTCGTTATAAATAGATATATTTCCTCCTGTTCCTTTTGTTAACCCTTTTTCAATTAAAAGATTTAAATATTTTACAATTTTCTCTCTCTCAGTTTGTAATTTCATAAAATCATCCTCCTTAAAATTATTTACTAATATTTTCAATTATGTTAAAAATTTCTTCTGATGTACTGCATTTTTCTAAAATTTCTTTCAGGTTATTTTCATCAATATTCTTTTTTAGTTCAAGCAGACCTTTTATATGTTCATTCTTATCACAGCTTGCCAGAGCAAAAATATGCTTTATTTCCATTTCATCTCCAATCTTTACTGGTTCTATTAATTGCAGATAGCTAATTCCTGTTTTAATAACATTTTCTCCAATATCTGCATGAGGTAGAATTATAGCTTCTCCTATCATCATATATAGACCAAGTTCTTTTATTTTTTCTATCATTTCAAAAATATATTTTTCTTTTATGTAGCCATTGTCATAAAGTATTTTTCCTGCTTCAAATATGGCATCTTCCCATGTTGTAGTATTTTTTGTTATTTTGATATTTTTCAAAGGAAGAATATCTTTTAGTGAAAGGTCTATAAATTTTTCTATCTCCTTGTTTTCAATATTTTCAAAATAACCTGCCAGAATTTTTTCTAATTCTTCCTCGTTCTCTATACTAGAATATTTTTTAATTATTTCCATTATTTCTGGAATATTTACTCTGTTTTTTCGATTCTTTATTCCAACTGTTAATAAGTCAGTTATATTTTCTTTTGTAAGAATTGAATTTACCTTAACTATTGGTATATTTACCTCTAATTTTTTTATATCTGTTGTTGTGATTATAAAATCAATTTCACTTGTATCAATATTCTTTAAATTATTCAAAGGAACCAAATCTTTTATTTCAATATCAAAAAGCTCTTCCATTTCCTGTTTTAAAAGATTAGATGTTCCATATCCCAATCCGCATACTATCAAAATTTTTTTCTTTTCTTCTGATTTTTCAGCCATCCTTTTTATGGAAAGTACAAAATGAACTACAAAAAATGATGTTTCATTTTCAGAAAACTCTTTTCCTATAAAATCCTCTATTTTTTTTAATGCTGTTTTAACTTCATTATATAGAATTGGATATTGTTCTATGATTTCTCTATGAATTGAATTTTCAAGCTCTATATCATTTTTTAATCTGTATATTGTAGGTATAAGGTGATTTATCAATCCATCTCTTAAAGTATTGTCTTTTAATATATTCAAATTTATTTTTTCACTTACCTTTTTAATAAGATCATCTGCCATTTTCTCAATATAAATCCAGTTTTCATAAAATGAGTATTTAAAATTATAGGTATGTGCTCCTAGGAGAAATTCAGTTATTTTAACAATTTCTAATTCATTCATTTTAATATTCTCATTATTTTCTAAGATAAAAATATTGCTTTTAACAATTTCAAAATCATAAGTTGATTTTATAAATTCTTGATTCTGTAAATTTTTTTCTAATGTTAAGTTATTTTCCACTCTTTTAATTACTATAAGGAGATAAATCATAAGAATTTGATAGGCTTCATCTGAAATTTTTTTATTTAAAACTATCTTTAATTTTTCCAGATACTGTGTTACTGTTTGAATATTTTTTGAGCTTATATAATTTTTTATTATGTTGACTTCATAGCTGCTTATTTTTTCAAAAAATTTTAATTTTTTATTTTCTATTTCAAAAATTTTTTTTAGTTTTTCTAATAAAAGCTTTCTAATAATAATTTCATGTCCTACAATTATAAGACCTTTATTAGCCTTAGAGATTACTTTCAATTTCTTTTTTTCAAATTCCTGTCTTACAAATCTCATATCAATTTTAAATGTACTTCTACTTATATCAACCAAATTGCATATTTCATCTGCTTTGCATCCATTACTCGAAATTAATAAAAATAAAAATATTATTTCCATTCTTTCTGATTTTGAGAAATTATAATTTTTATCTTCAAGTTCTTTTATCACTTCTTCAAGATTTCCAAACCCTTTTATTATTCTGCTTTCTATAACTATTTTATAATCAATTTTTTCATCAATAAAAAACTCATTCAAATCTTCTATACGATATCTTATGGTTCTTTCAGATATGCCAAGAATTTCAGAGACTTTTTCTATATCCTCATTTAAATGATTTAATAATACAATTTTTTTATTATCTATAAACATATCGTCTCCTTTCTGTATATCTTAATATAATATTATTCTAAAAATTTTACATTTAAAAGGACTTTATTCTTCATTATTTTTGCAATTTTTTGTCCCTTATCTCAAATGCTCAAAATTATTATATTTTACAATTTATTTAAGGTTTTAAACTTTTATAAATCTAATAGTAATTAAGTACATAATAAATTATATCAAACTTTTTAAGGTATATGTTTTTCACTAAACTTCTTTTTAGTTGCAGATAAATACATTTTCCTGTAAAATTATCATTAAATATATATTTAGGGGGAAAAGATGGATAAATATGTTATTAGAAAAGGAACTGCAGGTGATTTAGATGAATTAGAAAAACTATATGATTCTTTGAATGACTATCTGGAACAGAATATTAATTATCCTGGCTGGAGAAAAGGATTGTATCCAGTCAGAGAAAATGCTGCTGATGGAATAAAAAATGAAAATTTATATGTAATAGAAATAAATGAACAGATTGCAGGAACTCTTATATTGAGCCATGAACCTGAAAAAGCTTATAATAAAGCTCTCTGGAAAACTGAAAATAATTATGAAAATATCATAGTTATACGAACTTTTGCTGTCCATCCAAAATTTATGAAAAATAATGCTGGATTTTCTCTTATGAAGTTTGCAGAAAAATTTGGAAAAGAAAATGGAATGAAATCTATCCGTTTAGATGTTGCCATTCAAAATACACCTGCCATATCCTTATATGAAAAATTAGGATATGAGTATATTGATACTGTAGATTTAGATCTCAATATATCTTGGCTGAAATGGTTTAAATTATATGAACTTCTCTTGTAATATAGATATTTTATAAGTTTTTTGTTTTCACAATGTAGTGTTAAAAGTATTTTTATGTTATAATGAAATATAAATTGAATATTTTGAGGAGCATTGTATTTATGGAAGAAAGAAAAAACTTTTGGAAAATTTGGGGTAAATTTGTTGGATTGCTTCTAGCAGTTCTGGCATTATGGATACTTCTAATATTTATATGTGATAAAGTATTAGGAAAAACTTTTGAAGAATTGAAATATATCCATTACTTTATTTTATTAGTTGTAATAATAAAAGTAAAAAAATGGTTCTTAAAGAAGCTGGATGAGGAAGATGAAAAAGAAATAATTGAAAAACATAAAACTGATGAAATATAGTTTTGGGCAGGAGGATTCAAATGAAAACTAGGGAAGTGGAATTTTACCAGAAACAATTAATGGATGGACTAGCTTATGTCTTAGGCGAAAATGATCCTTTCTCTGGAAATTTTATATACAGATATCGTGATGGTGAAATTAAAACAATTGAGCCTTATGTAAACGGTCTTAAAGAAGGAACTGAAATAAAATTTTATGAAAATGGTCAGATAAAAGAGTCGATAGATTTCGAAGCTGGACATATTTCTGGTGATTCTATTCAATATTATGAAAATGGTCAAATGAAAGAATATATGGGATTTCAAAATGATAGAATGGATGGGGAATGGGTAAAATATTATGAAGATGGTTCTGTTAAAACAAGAGGATTCTTTAAAAATGGTAAACTTAATGGAAACAAAATCACTTATTACCCTAATGGTGCAATAAAGGAATTAGCTTCATTTAAAGATAATCTGCTTCATGGAAGATATGAAACATACTTTGAAAATGGCGAAATAGAAGTTAGTGAGAATTTTTCCAATGGACTTCTTGAAGGAGAAGCTATCTACTATTATGAAAATGGCGAAGTAAAAATAAAAGAGGAATATAAACTTCATGTAAAAAATGGTAAATATGTAAGATATTATGAAAATGGAATCATTAATGCTGTGGGAAATTTTAAAGAAGGACAGCTTAATGGTGACTGGAGTATGTTTTATGAAAATGGTAAACTTTTAGGTACTGCTTCTTTTAAAGAAGGAGAAATAACAAAAGATGATGATGAATAAAATTATAGAAGACAAAGTATTTTGCTTTGTCTTTTTTTATTTCTGGTTATTTGTTTATTGCTAAAAAGAAGAGGAAATAAAAGAGTCTTTGGAGTATATTATTATAAGCATATTTAAACAAAAAATAATAGTGGTAAAAAACCTATTGTTGTAATAAAATATAAAAAACAATTAAATAACATAAAGGAGGTAAAATTGAAAAATTTAATCTTAGCAGTTTACTCTATTTTAATAGCAGGTTGTTCTGCTCTTAATACCTCTGATAAAAATGCTGAATTACTTGATAATCTCTCATTAAAAGAAAAGGAAAGCAAGGAATATATAAAACAATATAATAACATCCTTACTTTAGAAACAGCTTTAAAATTAAGTGTAGATAGGAACCTTGACTTAAAAGTAAAAATTATTGAAGAGGAAATAGCAAAACTTGATAAAAGGATAGCATTTGGCAATTTTCTTCCAAAAATATCATTAGGATACAGTTATACTATGTTAAACAACAAAGTTATGGGTGAAGCTTTAGATACTGGAATACCTGCTCTGCCTGGATTTCCTGCAGCATTAGAGGGAAGGCTGCTTGATAAAAGTTTTTCTCTTTTCAATGTCAATGCACAAATGCCTATTTTTGTTCCATCTACATGGTTTTTATATAGTGCCAGACAAAAGGGAGAAAATATCTCTGTTCTTACTAGAGAGCTTACAGAAAAAATGATTAAACTCCAAACGATTGGAGAGTATTACTATATTCTTGCTTTAGAATCTGAAAGAGAATATTTATCCAAAGAACTGGCTTCTGCTCAGGAGTTAAATAAAAATGCCAAAGTTGCACTGGAAACTGAAAGTATTCTAAAATGGGAGTATGAGGGAACAGAGCAAATGGTCAAAATAAAAGAACATGCTTTGAAGCAAAATAAACGTGATCTTCAAAGTGCAAAAATTTCTTTGATGAATACCCTTAATCTTTATCCATTTTTAGATATCCAGCTGCAAAAACCATCTCCTTTCACAGAAAATAATATTTCTATGGAAGAAGCTGTTTATGAATCTTTAAAAAACAGCGATTTTATAAAAATAAGAGATACTGCTGTGGATATGAATGAGGATGCTGTAAAAATAGCAGTTACAAATTTTCTTCCAAAAATAGTTTTAACTGGAGGATATATAAATACAAGTAATGAAGCTCTAGCTGACCCTGATTTCTTTATGGGTACTCTTGGAGGATTCTTTTCTATATTTAATGGTTTTCAAAATGTAAATGAATATAAGAAAGCTAGAAAAAATCAGGAAATTTCTTTTATTAGAAAAGAACAGGAGATAATGAAGGTTATTTTTGAAACTGTCAATGCATATAATGTGTTGGAAAGTTCTAAAGAAGAAAGAGATATAGCTTCAAAAAATTATATTGTAAACAAAGGAAGATTTGAACAGAAAAAAGCTGAAAAAGAAGTGGGAGCTATTGATAACTGGGAATATATAAAAGCTTTAGCTGATTACGAACAAGCTTTAAGTATAAAAGAAAAAACTGAATATAAGTATCAAATTTCTCTTTCTTCTCTTAATATGCTTATGGGAAAATCTATATTTACAAAAGGAGAAAAGATATATGAAAAATAGAAGAATAAAATCAATGATTTTGATTGCTGCTTCTATCTTGTTAATTTCTTCATGTGGAAAACAGCAAGAAGAAGAAATAATAATTCGTCCTGTAAAAATCATAGAAATAAAAAATTCTGATAGCATTGAATATTTTTCTTTTTCTGGAATAACTACTCCAAGTAAAGAAACAATTCTATCTTTTAAAATTGCAGGGCCATTGGAAAGTATGAATCTCACTCAGGGGCAAATAATAAAAAAAGATGAGATACTGGCTAAAATGGACAGCAGAGATTATAAAATAAATCTGGAAGTATACAAGAAAAAATATGAAGCTACAAAAGCTTCAGCTGATAACGCAGTTCTTCAATATGACAGAGCTGAAAAACTCTATAAAGCAGATGCTATGACAAAAAAGAATTTTGATGCAGCAACTGCTCAGAAAAAAGCTGCTGTTTCTCTTTTAAAAGAAGCACAGCAGGGAGTAGAAAATGCTCAAAATAAATTAAAGGATACTGAGCTTAGAGCTCCATTTTCTGGATATATTTCTAAAAAATTTGCTGATGCAGGAAGCGTTGTAAATGCTGGAACACCTGTAGTTTCTCTTTCAGCTGATGAAAATCCAGAAGTAACAATCAGTGTTGCTATTAAAGATACTGATATTTTAAAAAATGCTGTATCATTTATTTTTGTTCCAAATGACAGTGAAAAAAAATATGAATTAAAACTTAAAGAAATTGGAAAAAATCCTGAATTTTCAAAATTGACTTATCCTGCTACTTTTGAATTATTAGATGGAAAAGATATCAGAATGGGAATGAGTGGAAAAGTTATAGCTTCTATAAAAAGAGATGAATCCTCACCTATTATTATTCCTGCATCTGCCCTTTTTGAAGATAACGGAAGTAAAGTATATATTTATGATAATGGTGTAGCAAAAGCAAGAAAAGTTAAAATAGGCAATCTCTATCCTGATGGAAATATAGTAATTCTAGAAGGACTAAATAAAAATGACAAAGTTATCACTGCTGGTGTTAATACTATCATTGATGGAGAAAAGGTAAAACTTATTCCAGAAGAAAGTCATACTAATGTTGGAAATGTCTTATAAGAGGTGGAGCATATGAATATAATCGATTACTCGATAAAAAATAGAACAGTTACACTTTTTCTGACATTTGTCATTATAGCAGGAGGAATTTTTTCTTATGTTAACCTTGGAAAATTAGAGGATCCTGAATTTAGAGTAAAAGAAGCTATTGTTGTGACCTTGTATCCTGGAGCTGATCCTCATCAAGTTGAGCTGCAGGTAACAGATGAAATAGAAAGCGCCCTTCAACAAATTGCAAATGTTGAATATATTGAAAGTGTTTCTAAAGCTGGTTATTCAGAAGTTAAAATAAAATTAAATGAATCGTTAAAAGCAGAAGTAATAGATCAGTATTGGGATAATGTAAGAAAAAAAATAAATGATGTTCAAAAAAATCTTCCTACAGGAGCTATTTCCTCAGTAGTTTTAGATGACTATGGGGATGTATATGGAATGTTTTTTGCTGTGACAAGTGAAGGATATTCTAAGGAAGAATTAAATAGGTATGTAAATTATATAAAAAGAGAACTCCATTCTATTCCTGGGGTATCAAAAACTGCTGTCTATGGAAAAGTTGATTCTGCTGTAGAAGTAGTCATTGACAGAGAAAAGATAGATGCTCTTGGAATAAATGAAAAACTTATACTTACTTCTTTTATTTCTCAAAATCTTCCTGCCTACAGTAATTCTATAGAACATGGAGATATGAAAATAAGAGTAGATATCAATGAAGCTTTTAATAGTTTGGAAGATATAGAAAATCTGGTGATTTTTTCTAAAGAAAATTTAAGAGGTGGAGAAGAAACTGTTTTCCTGAAAGATATTGCAGTTGTAAAAAAATCTTTTTCAACTCCTATAAAAAGTAAAATGAGATATAATATGAAAGAAGCTATGGGGCTTATGCTCTCACCAGAGGTGGGAACAAATGTTATAAATACAGGTAAAGCTATTGATAAAAAACTTGATGAAATAAAGAAAAATCTTCCTATGGGAATAGAAATTGAGAAAGTGTATTACCAGCCAGAGCTTGTTACTAATGCTATCGGTCAATTCGTTAATAATCTTGTTGCCTCAGTAGTAGTAGTGGTTGGAGTTCTTTTATTTACAATGGGTATGAGAAGCGGACTCATAATAGGAAGTGGACTTATTCTTTCTATATTAGGAACGTTGATATATATGCTTGCTGTTAAAATGGATATGCAGAGAGTTTCTCTCGGTTCATTTATAATTGCTATGGGAATGCTTGTTGATAATGCTATAGTTGTAGTTGATGGTACACTTACCAGTCTGGAAAAAGAGGAAAATCGATATGAAGCATTAACTAAACCAGCTAAAAAAACTGCTGTTCCTCTCCTTGGGGCAACTGCCATTGCTGTAATAGCATTTCTTCCTATGTATTTAATGCCAACTGATGCTGGAGAATATATTTCCACTCTTTTCTGGATAATGGCTGTTTCCTTAGGTTTAAGTTGGGGATTAGCCTTAACTCAAATACCTGTATTCTGTGATATCTTTTTAAAAATAGATAAAGAAAAAGATAAAAATGGGAGAAAAGAAAAATTTTATGATTTATGTCACAAATTTTTAGAAAAAGTTTTAGCACATAAATTTCTTTCTCTGGGAATAGTAATTGGAGCATTTTTATTTTCTATGTTGCTTTTTACAAGACTGCCTATTACTTTTTTCCCTGATTCTGATAAAAAAGGATTTGTTGTAAATTTATGGCTTCCTGAAGGAACTTCACTTGATAAAACAGATAAAGTGAGTCAAATAGTAGAAAAAGAATTGCTTAAAGATAAAGATATAATAAATGTAACAGCAGCAGTTGGATCTTCTCCTTCCAGATACTATGTTGCAACTATTCCAGAGTTACAAAACAGCAGTTTTTCTCAGCTTATTATTTCAGTAAATAAATTAGAGAGTGTAAATAGAATTGGAGAAAATATAAAAAAATTTGTTAAAGAAAATATTCCTGATACTAAAATAGAGGTAAGAAAATATGTAAATGGTATTCCTACTAAATATCCTGTAGAAGTGAGAATACTTGGACCTGATCCATATGTACTGAGAGAGTTGTCTAAAAAAGTTATGAATATTATGAGAACTGTACCAAACGCAGAAAATATACAGACAGATTGGAAAAATAAAGTTTTGACATGGTCTCCTGTATTATCTCAAAATATTGAAAGAAAAAATCTGATTTCACCATTAGATGTTGCCAATTCATTAAATAGGGCAACAGAAGGAATGACTCTTGGAAAATATAAAGAGGGAACTGAAATAATGCCAATAGTTCTAAGAGAAAAATCTGGTGGACAGCAGCTTGAAATTAATAATATTGGTCAGACACCAGTATGGGGATTAGGAATAAAAAGTCTTCCTTTAAATAGAATTATTGAAAAAGAAAGTTTAAAATGGGAAGACCCTGAAATCTGGAGAAGAAACAGAGTAAGAGCTATAAAAGTTCAATGTGATATTTCTGGAGGTGTCACCGCTGAAAGTATTAGAAAGGCAGTTGAAACAGAAGTAAATAAATTATCTCTTCCAGAAAATTATAAAATTGAATGGGGCGGAGAATATTATGAGCAGAATAAAAATGTGGCTGCTGTATTCTCTAGTCTTCCATTACAAGGAACTATTATGTTTTCAATATGTGTACTTCTATTTGCAACTTTGAAAGATCCATTTATAATTTTTGCTATACTTCCTCTTTCATTTATAGGAATAGCACCTGGATTATTTCTCACAGGTAGGTCTTTTGGATTCATGTCTATAATAGGAGCTATAAGCCTCAGTGGTATGATGATAAAAAATTCTATTGTTCTTATAGACGAAATAAAATATGAGATAAATGTGGATAAGAAAGATCCTTATACTGCCGTTATTGATTCAGCAGTAAGCAGAATAAGGCCAGTTTCCATGGCATCAGTTACAACAATTTTTGGAATGCTGCCTCTTGTATTTGATCCACTATATGGAGATATGGCTATAACAATAGTTTTTGGACTTACAGCTTCAACTATGCTGACACTGTTTGTTGTTCCACTTTTATATTCTTTATTATATAAAATTGAAAAGAAGCAATAAAATGAAAAGATCAGAGGAGAAGAAAGATTTCTTTCCTTTGATCTTTTTTATATTTTTATGAAATTTCTAATATATCCTCAATAGACTTGCCAGTTATATCTTCAAAATATTTTTTGATATCATAAATAGCTCCCCATCTTTTAGTAGTATATTCATTTACTCCATACCTCATTGCTACATCTACAAACCTTTTTTCAAGAAAGCAAAAACCATTTGGAAGAGCTAGACTATCACACATTTGAACTAATTTATCATAATCATCATAGACAGCTTCAGTTATAAAATTTTTCATAAATTCATAGTCTTCTTTGGTTATATCCCATTTTCCAATAGATGTAGTTATATCTTTCAACATAAAAGAATGTGTTATGCATATCTGAGCAACTTCTTTCCATCCCTTAGACATACAATATTTATATCCTTCCAGCATATGTCTTTCCTGCACTATTCCAACTCTTCTGCCTATATCATGAAGCAATCCAATTATATAGGCTTTTTCACTGTTCATATGAGGACAATATTCTGCAATTTTCTCACAGGCAAGAGCTGTATATTTAGAATGGCTTATCCACTGTCCTGGATTAAGTTCTCCTGCTTCTTCTAATTCCCTTTCAGCAGTTTCTCTGTCTGGATATCCCATTTCCTTATATTTTACTTTTTCTACAATTTCAGTTAAAGCTTTATTAAAAACGTCATACCCATCATTATTTAAATGTATTCCATCTATAGTATATTTATCTGCCAGCAGTTCACGAACATCTAAAAACAAGTTATAAATATCAAAGAATTCTTCAGTGTATAAATTTTTTAATTTAGTATTTAACATTTTAGATTTTGCATTTATTCTTGGAGTATCACTTGGAAGCATACTTAATAATATAAGTTTTTTAAATCTTTGCCTGAGTATTTCCATAGTTTTATTATAATAATCTAATGTATATTCTTCTTGAAAACCACATAAAATATCGTTTACTCCCACTAAAAGTATTCCAATATCTCCTTTTATTTCAGGTTTTTCTTCCAGAAGCCATAATACATCTCTTGTTTTAAATCCTGCACGTCCATAATTTATATACTTACTGCTGTAATTCCAATCTATAATACTGTCACCAAGCATAACTATTTTTTCTAATGCCATTTTTATTCAGCCTCCTTATCTAACAATTAAATTATATTATAGATAAATTATAAAAACAATAGAATTTTCTTGAAATCAAAGAAAGAAAATGTTAGTTTTTTATTATAAAATTATTTTTTATCTATTTTATTATCGGACTTTTATGCAATGATAAAAATAAAATATCTGTACTCTGTTTTTTTACAGCTATACAGATATTCTAATTTTATATCATTTCTTTTTTTATAAGCAGTTCTGCAATTTGAACAGCATTAGTTGCCGCTCCTTTACGTACCTGATCCCCACAACACCAAAGAGTTAATCCTTTTCCTTCATCATTACTTATATCCTCTCTTATTCTTCCAACATATACCAAATCTTGATCACTTGTATCTAAAGGCATAGGATATTTTTTATTTTGAGGATCATCTACTAATTTTACTCCATCTGCTTTGCATAATATTTCTCTTGCTTTTTCTACATCTATTTTGTTTTTAAATTCAATAGTTATAGATTCAGAATGACTTCTATACACTGGAACCCTAATACATGTACAGTTAACTTTTAACTTGGGATTATTTAATATTTTTCTTCCTTCATTCTGAAATTTCATTTCTTCTGAACTGTACCCTTTTTCATCAAATCCACCTATCTGCGGTATTAAATTATAAGCTATTTGATAAGGAAATGTTTCCATAGTAAAATCCTTTCCCTCTGCTATAGCTTTTATTTCTGCATCCAGTTCAGTTATCCCACTGCTTCCAGCACCTGATACAGCTTGATAAGTAGATACTATCATTCTTTCTATTTCAGAATATTTATTAAGTTCATTTACTACTACCAATCCTATTATAGTTGCACAATTTGGATTTGCAATAAGTCCCTTATGGGCCTCTATAGCCTCTGGATTTACTTCTGGTACTATAAGAGGTACATCATCTGCCATTCTATAGGCACTGCTGTTGTCTATCACTATTGCACCATTTTCTATTGCAGATGGAATAAACTCCTTAGCCTGTTCATTTTCCACTGCTCCTAATAATATATCTATTCCTTCATAAATTCCTTTTTTAGCCTCTTCTATTTCATATTCTTTTCCTTTAAAAAATACTTTTTTCCCAGCACTTCTGCTACTGGCAAAAAGTCTTATATTTTCTACTGGAAAATTCCTTTCTTCCAATACTTTCAACATTTCTTTACCTACTGCTCCTGTAGCTCCTAGTATTCCTATATTATATTTTCTCATTTTTATATCTCCTTAAATAACAAAATTATTATATATAACATTTATTGCTTTTTCAAAATCTTCATTTTCAACTCCAACTATAATATTTATCTCATCTGACCCTTGAGATATCATTCTGATATTTACTCCGCTGTTTCCTATGGCAGCAAAAAGTTTTCCAGACATTCCAGGTCTATCAGCCATATTTCTTCCTACAGTAGCTATAAGACTTATATTATCTATTACTTTTACTTCAGAAGGTTCACATTCTCTTTTGAGATCTGCCACTATTTCATAAAGATATTTTTTTATATTCTCAGTGGCTGCCACTATAGAAAATGTATCTATCCCAGTAGGAATATGTTCTATACTTACTTTATACTTTTCAAATATCTCTAAAGCTTTTCTTATAGCTCCTACTTCTCCTGACATATGGTCTTTATATATTGATATAACAGAAAAATCTTTTTTTCCTGCTATTCCAGTTATAAAATAATTTTTGGCATTTTTCAATAACTCATTATTTTCATCAACTATTATAGTTCCAGGATTTTCTGGAGCATTTGTATTTCTGATATTAATAGGAATATTAGCTTTTTTTACTGGTGCTACTGCATCAGTATGAAGCACATTAGCTCCCATATATGAAAGCTCTCTCAATTCACTATATGTTATTATTTCTATTCTTTTAGGATCTTTAACTACATTTGGGTCTGCCATTAGTATTCCAGACACATCAGTCCAGTTCTCATAAATAGCAGCTTTTATGCAATCGGAAACTATAGCTCCTGTTATATCTGAACCTCCTCTGGAAAAAAGTTTTATTTCTCCATTTGGTAATGTACCATAAAATCCCGGAATAACTCCCTTAGGACTTCTTTCTACTGCTTTTTCCATTGCTTCTCTTGTTTTTTCAGTATCTACTTTTCCATTATAATCAAAAAATA